>NZ_CP187873.1:892500-2342500 GCF_050556405.1 Enterococcus sp. AZ197
TATTTTCAAGGACTTTTAAATGTTCTGAATGTCCTTCAATTTCAAATTCTTTATATACTGATTTTATGCTTAATAATTCTTTATTTTCCATCGTCTTATTAGATAGGTAAAGGGAAATCACCTATCGTTCTCCTCTCTAGTTTATCTTAAAAATTTAGTCGAGTTGAGTCGTCCAGCTATTAATAGTGAAATTTTTGTTTTGCTGCTCGATATAAAGGTTGCCAAACAAAGGCAATACATAAACCAACAACGAAACACATCGCTAAGGTTCCTAAGGCAGATTTATCTTTTACGCCATCGTTTGCCGCAATATATTGTCCTAGGCCAGTAACATCTATTGATTTTTTGCCCCATTGAATGCTTTCTGCTGCGATATCAGCGTTCCAAGCAGCACCAGCAGCGTTAATAATTGCTGTAATGAGGTAAGGTAAAATAGAAGGGATCAAAAATTTTGTCCACCATTGCCATTTAGATAATTTAAAAAGTTTGGTTACGTCACGAATATCATCAGGGATGGCTAAGTAGCCAGCAATTACATTAAAGAAAAAATACCATTGGCAACCAACCATGATGAGTGGTAAAATCCACCATTCTAATTTGTTGAAGCCCATACTAATAATCAACACAATGAATGGAGTATAAACATTTGACGGAATGGAGCCTAAAATTTGTCCAATCGGTTGAACGATACTTAAGCGCCGATTATCATTCGCAACCCAGATTGCTAAGGGAGTAAAGATAATGCCAGCAACGACCATAGCCAAGGTAACCCGTAGCGTAGTATAAAGGGTTAATCTAGGAATCATGCTGAAATCTTGATGGGGCAAGAAATGATAGAGCTTAATAGAACAATAAACCCCAATAATGGTTAAGCTGACATACCATAATGTTTTGAAGAAATGGCGTAATTTTGCTAGTAATCGATAGAGATAGTCTAGCTTGAAAAAGTACCAAACTTTTGGTAAATCGTAAATCCAAAAATGACTGAATTTCACAAAAGCTTTTGAAAAGTATTTCGTTAAAGTTGCTTTTTTTAATAAATGATAAATGATGGATTTAGGTGGCGTCGTACTTTCGACATCTGTTTCATATTTAAAATAATAAGTGGCTCGAACTAAAGGTTGAAAAACTAAAAAGTTTAAAATCACCACATTGATTAATAAGGCAAAAACAGCCCATAAACAGGATTTAAAGTCGGCTCGATTTAATGCTACTTGGATATAAGAACCAATTCCTGGTAAATAAAGGTTGGTTTCTTTAGGAAAGGCAACAGAAGCTTGCTCGCTGGCCACCAAGGCAAACCAAGCCGCAGTTTGAGAAATAATAACGTTCCAAAGTAAGCCAGGAATTGAGTAAACAAATTCAAGCCGCCAAAATTTTTCCCAAGCATTGTACTTGAACTGATCGGTCACATTGACTAGATCTGAAGGAATAACTTCCATTATTTGATAAAGAGTCAACATGATGTTCCAAGCTTGACCTGTGAAGATGGCAAAAATAGCAACCGCTTCTGCGCCCATCACATTTCCTGGAAATAAACCAAGTAACCAAGCAGTTGTAAAGGTCAAAAAACCTAGCAATGGAACAGATTCAAGGAAATTAACTAATGGTAAAATGACTCTTCGTGCCGTTTTATATTTTACGGCTAAAATACCAAAAACAAAGGAAAACAGGAAGGACCAAGCCATCCCCACAATCATTCGAAACATGGTTCGAATTGAAAAGTAAAAAAGATTTGATGGAGATAAGAAATCATCTGTTTTACTTGGTGTTGCGAGGAATTCTTCTGAGGGAAGGGTGTGGAGAGGGCGATTCATTTTTAGCCAAGAGAAGACGATGATAAAAATGAAAATGCCTAAAATGATGAGCAAGGTAAGATTCCCGATACTTTTAGCAAGTAGGGTATTTTTCTTAGATGATGCAGTGACAGCTTTCAATTTAAAAACCTCCAATTAATCATATTAAAGAGGTCGCCGAATAAAAGAAGATTATAGGGTAATCACAATAATTGAGCTTTGGCTTTCTGAGACGTAAGAAAAAAATTCTAGTTATCTTAGGAAAGCCTTAATTCGACAATCCCTGCTTTACTCGTTACTGTCTCTCGACATTTCCGAGCGATAACCTGTGTTCTTCAGAGTAACCTCACCTAATATGATTCTATTTGATTTACATGCTTATCATACTCGTGACTAAAAATAAAACAATTTCTAGCTGGTTATACCTGAATTACTGTTTGTTGTTATTCTATTCAATGATTCTTAAAAAGATTGCCCACATTCTGTTTTTTTAGGGAGAAATTATCAGATGAGTATGTTATATAACCCGAGGTTAATAGCGTAGGATGTTGTATTTTTAGTTTGTCTCGTTTACTGTTAAAGATGTAAGTAGTAACTATAAGTGAATGGCTAAAAAAATTAAAAGTAATCTAGCACCTAAATTAAACAACAAAGAAATTTGTTCAGAAGAAAGGAAATTATGATGATTATTTGGTTAAACAGTGCGTTTGGAGCCGGAAAAACGACCATTGCACATGAGTTACAACAAAAACTTCCCAATGCAATCATTTATGATCCAGAAATTATTGGTAGTGCATTGATGGAGTTAGTTCCCGAAGAAATGAAAGAAAATGATTTTCAAGAGTATCAGGAATGGCGTTGCTGGAATGCTCATTTATTAAAACGAATGTCCAAAGAGTCTGGACGGCCGATTATTGTTCCAATGACCCTTTATAAAAATGAATATGAAGAAGAGCTGATTGGATATCTGAGACGAGCAGGCATTGACGTTTATCATTTTTTGTTAGCGGTCGAGAAAGAAGAAATTTTACAGAGATTATTGAAAAGAAATGATGGAACTTTTGAATGGGGAAAAAATAAGTTGCCCGAAGTACTTGAAGGTTTTCGTCAGATTCAGTTTACCGAGATTTTTAGAAATCATTCAGCTGACACGACAGAAATTGTAGCATCCATTCTTAATAGAATAACCGAATAAAAATAAAATAAGGGACCTAAGCCGAAATGACTTAGGTCCTTTATTTTCTACTTCTTAAGATAATCAACTACCAGCTACCCTGATTTCTTCAAACTTTAAGATCGCACATTTACGACAATCTATTTTTACACTGTCAAAATTTTCTTTCAAGTCTTGCATTTTGTTATTTTTAGCAGTATATTTTAGGTGTACCTAAAATATATTAGAGGTTAACCTTCTAACGGGAAGGGCCTTTTAAAATTATTGCAAAACGAAAGAAGGAATTGAATTGAAAAATTCAGAAGAACATGAACCAAAGCAAAGACATCATTTGATTGAATATGCAAATGGTCCTTCGCTTGAAGAAATTAATGGCACCATCGACGTGCCTAAAAATATGAGTTTTTGGAAAACGTTATTTGCTTACTCAGGTCCAGGGGCATTGGTAGCAGTGGGGTATATGGATCCAGGAAACTGGTCTACTTCAATTACTGGGGGACAAAATTTTCAATATTTATTGATGTCGATTATTTTAATTTCCAGTTTGATTGCAATGTTGCTCCAATATATGGCTGCTAAATTAGGCATTGTTTCACAGATGGATTTAGCACAAGCGATTCGTGCTAGAACTAGTAAGACGTTAGGTATTGTATTATGGATTTTAACAGAGTTAGCAATTATGGCTACAGATATCGCTGAAGTTATCGGGGGCGCAATTGCCTTATATTTATTATTTCATATTCCTTTAGGTCTGGCTGTCTTCATTACGGTATTTGATGTTTTACTTTTGTTGTTATTGACAAAAATTGGTTTTAGAAAAATTGAAGCTATTGTTGTTGCTTTAATTGTTGTTATTTTTGTGATTTTTGCTTATCAAGTGGCATTGTCAAATCCAGTATGGGGAGATGTAATTAAAGGGCTGGTTCCTAGCGCAGAAGCTTTTTCTACATCACATGCGGTGAATGGGCAAACGCCACTGACAGGTGCATTGGGGATTATTGGTGCAACAGTGATGCCTCATAATTTGTATTTACATTCTTCTGTTGTGCAAAGTCGTAAAATTGATCGTAAAGATAAAACCGATATTCAACGCGCTTTACGCTTTTCAACTTGGGATTCTAATATTCAATTAACGATGGCATTTTTTGTTAACTCTTTATTATTGATTATGGGTGTGGCCGTTTTTAAATCCGGCAGTGTCAAAGATCCTTCATTCTTTGGTTTGTTTGATGCTTTATCAAATCCAGCGGTTATGAGTAATTCTATTTTAGCGCATATTGCAGGTTCTGGAATTTTATCAATTTTATTTGCGGTAGCCTTATTGGCATCAGGACAAAATTCAACAATTACAGGAACGTTAACTGGTCAAATCATTATGGAAGGGTTTATTCATATGCGCGTACCAATTTGGTTACGTCGGATGGTCACACGTTTGTTATCTGTTATTCCTGTCTTAATTTGTGTTTTAATGACCAGCGGAAAAAGTACAGTGGAGGAGCATATTGCGATTAATAATTTAATGAACAATTCACAAGTTTTTCTAGCATTTGCTTTGCCATTTTCGATGTTGCCTTTACTGATGTTTACAGATAGCCGTGTTGAAATGGGTGAACATTTTAAAAACTCGTGGTTAATTAAATTGTTAGGCTGGGTTTCTGTCATTGGCTTAATTTACCTCAATATGAAAGGCTTACCTGATCAAATTGAAGGATTTTTCGGTGATAATTCGACAGCGAGTCAAATTACGTTAGCCGATAATATTGCCTATGTCATCATAGCACTCGTCATCCTCTTGTTAGTTTGGACGGTTGTGGAATTATATAAAGGCGATAAACGATACGCACAGCAGCTTGCAGCTATGGAGCAACAAGTAGAGGAGGTTAAATAATGAAATTTTCAAAAATTATGGTTGGTGTTGAAGAGTCGCCAGATGCGTTAAAAGCATTTCATTATGCTATCCAAAAAGCAAAAGAAGAACAAGCTGAATTGGTTATTGTTTCGATTTTAGAAGAGAAAGAGATTAATGTTTACCAATCGTTAGATAAAAATTATTGGCAAGAACAGTTGGCGAAATTAGAGAAACAAACGGAAAAATATCAACAAGAAGCGTTAGCGAATGGCATCGATAAAGTAAGTGTAATTGTCAATGAAGGAAATCCAGGGGAATTAATTATTAATAAGCTTATTCCTTTGAATAAACCAGATTTGTTAATTATTGGCTCCAAGTCAACTAGCAAATTAAAAAGCTTTTTTGGTAGCCAAGCAGCTTATATGGCTCGATATGCCCCAATTTCTGTAATGATTATTCGCTAACAAAATTGAAACAGTTAAAAAAGCCGCCACGATTTACTATTCGTGGTGGCCTTTTTATAGTAATTTTTGTTTATATAAATAAACAGCCAAACTTAGTTGTAGCGAACTATCAGGAAATTCTAAAGTTAAGTGAAGAATCTCTTCTATTTTTTTTAAGCGGTAAATAATTGTATTACGATGTACATACATATTTGTGGCAGTCAACGAAATATTTTTATTCGACTGAAAGTAGGTATTGATGGTTTCTAGTAGGGAACTTTCATGTTTTTGATCTTCTTTTTCTAATGGTTCAATCAATCGTTGATATATTTTTTGTTTGGCTTGTTTGGTCAGGGTTTCGATCATTAAACGATAAAAAAAGAGGTCGTCATAATTCAAAATAGTTCGTTGTTGTAATTCTTGACTTGCTTGTGCTAAGTGGAATGTTTCTTGTGCTAATTTATAAGAATCACACAGATTGGTGATTTTTTTGACAGTTGGCCCAATCGCTAATTTAAATGATAATTTTGGATTCAGTTTCATTAGTTGCTCTAGTAAATTCTTGGCAAGATGAGTGGTTTGTGCAAGGTAGGTGGCTTCCTCTTGCGCTGGATTTTCTAGTAATAAAATAAAGCCAGTTTGTGTAGGAAAGGCAGTAATTTTTTGTCGATATCCTTCTAAAATATGATTCAATTGATGGCCAATGCTATTCATTTGAATAGTCGGATTAAACAGTTGTTCCAATTGTTCAATGGCTACAAGCAAGAGACTAAATGTATCTTTTTCATTTAATTGCAGATAATTACTAAATTCTTGCCAAGCTTGAGGATTGGTATTTTTCTCTTGGATAAGGTCTTGAAACAGCGCCCCGATCTTTTGCCTCGTTGTTAAATTTTCCGAAGATTCTAATTGAAGTTGTGGTAAAAGGTAGTGAGCACAGACCTCCACAGATAATAAATCAATCGTCTGTAATTTTTTGGTAGTTTGCCAAATCACTAAGTAAGATAAGCTGAGATTTTTCTTTTTGATGGGTAAAATTCGCAAAGATAACTGATGGTTCGCTAAGGAAAATTCAACAGTCAATGGTTCTTTATAAAATAATAGGAGCTCATTGTTCTGGGCTTTTAAAGCTGTCTCAAACTGTTTTTTGAGAGTCGCGTTATTTAAAATACTGGTGATTCTTGTTGGCGCATCAGGTAAATCAAAATGATTCATAATCTGAAAACGCTCGTCTAAAAGCATTACAGGCGCTTGAATCGCGGCACTTAATACTTCCAGTAATTGGGTACTTTTTCCGCCAGCTTTGATAATTGTATAAAATTTATTATGCATATGAACAGAATGTTGGCTAATCGTTTCGTCAGGTTGATTGACTCGGCGATTGACCAATGAAATAATTTGAGAAAAGTTGTAATTATAAGGGATTGAGAGAATTGGTAATCCGACGTCATTCGCTAATTGGATCATCTCTTGTGGAACTTCATTGAAATAACGTTGGACTTTAAAACCTAGAGCAGCGCAGTTCATATTTGCTAGTTCTTGAATAAGACGTTTTTGCAAGCAAGGCTGATCTTTGAAAATATAGCCGGTAGTTAATAAAATTTCTCCTGGCGTTAACCAGTCAAAAGCATCAGGATTTTCTAAAATATTAGCTTGTAGAATTGGCGCATCTAAATTGGTCTCGTGCGTCAATAAGGTTAAACCAGGTAGTTCTTCTGCATGGAGTAGATCATTGACCGTCATCATTAGCAAGGCCTCCTTTTGTATGAATTATCTAAAAATTAAGTGTATTTATTGTAAGATGTTACAAAACTATTTTAGGGAAAATAAGGTATCCTTATACTAATAGAAAAAAGTTCCAAGTCATCACGTGATTGGTAGTCACAAGTGACCAAATAAGAACAATCAGCGCTTACAACCTATAGAAACGCATCGTTTAAAGATATAGCAATAGTATACTTAATTTTTAATGCTTTTACTATTGTTTCAGCTACTTTAAATTTCTCAAGTATTTCTATAATCTGTAAGTTTTTTGAGACTCTTATCAGATATGCTTCTTTTTCTATATTTTATCAGAAAATTCTGGTAACTTTGAAGGTTATAGTTTGTAAAATGGAGGGATCGGTATGAAAAAATTAAAAATGTTAGGATGCGTCGGTTTGCTTTTAGCTTTAACGGCTTGTCAGGCGGGAACGGGAAACTCGGCTGATAGTAACAAAGCAGCGGAACAAAAAATTGCAATTAGTTCTGAAGCGGCTATTTCGACAATGGAACCACACACAGCGGGGGATACGACCTCGACTTTAGTCATGAATCAAGTTTATGAAGGACTCTATGTTTTAGGTAAAGAAGATGAATTAGAGTTGGGGGTCGCTGCCGAAGAACCAGCGATTTCTGAAGATGAAACCGTTTATACATTTAAGATTAGAGAAGATGCCAAATGGTCGAATGATGATCCAGTAACAGCAAACGACTTTGTTTATGCATGGCAACAAGTTGCTTCCCCTAAATCAGGATCGATTCATCAAGCTTTATTTTTTGATGTCATTAAAAATGCTAAGGAAATTGCTTTAGAAGGCGCAGATGTGAATACTCTTGGGGTTAAGGCGCTAGATGATAAAACGTTAGAAATAACTTTAGAACGGCCCACCCCTTATTTGAAATCTTTGCTTTCGTTTCCTGTTTTGTTTCCGCAAAATGAAAAATATATCAAAGAACAAGGGGATAAATATGCCACTGATGCAGAACATTTGATTTATAATGGTCCTTTTAAATTGAAAGAATGGGATAATGCCTCTTCCGATGACTGGACCTACGAAAAAAATGATACGTATTGGGATGCTGAAAAAGTTAAATTAACAGAAGCGAAAGTTTCAGTAATTAAGAGCCCAACGACAGCGGTGAATTTGTTTGACTCGAATGAATTGGATGTAGTGAATAAGCTAAGTGGTGAATTTATTCCTGGTTATGTTGATAATCCAGACTTTCTTTCAATTCCTCAATTCGTCACATACTTTTTAAAAATGAACAGCGTTCGTGATGGAAAAGAAAATCCGGCTTTAGCGAACAACAATATTCGTAAAGCGTTGGCACAAGCTTTTGATAAAGAAAGTTTTGTAAAAGAAGTCTTGCAAGATCAATCAACGGCTACAGATCAAGTAATTCCTCCGGGACAAACGATTGCGCCAGATGGAACAGATTTCACAAAACTAGCTGCTAAGAAAAATAACTACTTAACCTACGATACAGCGAAAGCAAAAGAATTCTGGGAAAAAGGGAAAAAAGAAATTGGGCTGGATAAAATCAAATTAGAATTTTTAACAGATGATACAGACAGCGCCAAAAAAGCTGCTGAGTTTTTCCAATTTCAATTGGAAGAAAATCTAGATGGATTAGAAGTGAATGTTACTCAAGTTCCTTTTACTATTCGTGTTGATCGTGATCAAACGAGAGACTATGATTTAGAATTATCTGGTTGGGGAACCGATTATCGTGATCCATTAACAGTTATGCGCATCTTTACTTCGGATAGTACCTTGGGCGGCGTAACGTTCAAGAGTGATACGTATGATCAATTAATTCAAGAAACTAGAACAACACATGCGGCTGATCAAGAGGCTCGTTTAAATGACTTTGCTCAAGCACAAGATATTTTGGTGAATCAGGAAACGGTTTTAGCACCAATCTACAATCGAAGCATTTCTGTATTAGCTAATCAAAAAATCAAGGATCTGTATTGGCATTCATTTGGACCTACGTACAGTTTAAAATGGGCTTATGTTAACTAATTGAATGAAGGTAGGAAGGGGTTTGTCATGCTTTTAAAAAACTGTAAATTAGAAACAGGATTTTCTACTGTGAATCAGCGAATTGTTGCGACAGAAACAGCTAGCTATGATATTCGAATTGAAAACGAGGTCTGTACCGCGGTCGCACCGCAGTTAAGGCCTTTAGAGAACGAAACAGTTATCGATGTGAATCAGCAACTCGTTTTACCTGCTCTAAGAGAAATGCATATTCATATTGATAAAACGTATTTTGGGGGACTTTGGAAGGCCTGTCGTCCACTAACGAAAGGAATTTTAACACGTATTGAAGAAGAAACTTGGCTGTTACCTGAACAATTACCAACTAGTTTAGAACGTGCTTGCCAAGTTATTGAGCAGTATATTCAACAAGGCCATTATCATATTCGCAGTCATTGTAATGTAGATCCATCTATTGGAACGAAACATATTGAAATCACTAAAGAAGCATTTAGTCGATATGAACAATACATTACTCATGAAATTGTGGCTTTTCCTCAACACGGATTACTCCGCTCACAAGTCGAACCTTTGATGCGCGAAGCCTTACGCATGGGGGCAACTCATGTCGGCGGCGTTGATCCAGCCCTTGTGGATCGTCATGTGGATCATTCAATCGCAAAAATATTTGAATTAGCTACCACATTTAATAAAAAAATTGATGTTCATTTACACGCCCGTGATACTTTGGGACTTTATGAATTTAATAAATTTGTTGATTATACAGAACAAGCAAAGATGTTTGGCAAAGTCACTTTAAGTCATGCTTTAGCTTTGGGGAGCTTAGAAGAAGCAGCAATTAGAGATGTTGCGCAAAAATTCATCGAAACAGGTATTGATTTGACTTCGACTGTACCGATTGGAATGCCCACCATGCCGATTCCAACCTTGGTTGAACAAGGTGTTAAGATCTCCGTGGCTCATGACAGTTTGACGGATCATTGGTCGCCTTTTGGCAGTGGCAATACAATAGAAAAATTAAATACAGCCGCTCAAAGATTTAAAATTAGCGATGAGTATCGCTTGAATCGTTTATGGGGCTTAGCGAGTAATTTTGTAACGCCTCTTGATCCTAACGGGCAGCAAGTTTGGCCTAACGTCGGCGATTCTGCAGATTTCCTACTATTTAATGCTGAGAGCACTGCTCACGTGATTGCACGCCAACAGCCAATCCAACAACTGATACTAAAAGGACAACTGGTTGAAGCCGTTCAAAAGGGGGAAAAAGAATGACAGCATCCATTGTTTATTTGAATAATGTTCGTTTAGAAACTGGTTTTGCTAAAGACCACCACGAATTAACGTATACTAAAACCGCACGCTATACTTTAGCGATTCAAGAAGGCAAAATCCAAGCGATTATTCCGCAAAATCAAGTCACTGAAAAGCAACAAGGCACTGATTTAAACGGACAACTGGCTATTCCCGCTTTTCAAGAGAGCCATAATCACTTAGATAAAACCTACCTTTCATTAGGCTGGCGTGCTAGCCAACCTGTTAAAAATTTAAAAGAGCGTTTAGCAGACGAAGCCAGTGAACTTAAATTGTTAGCTCCGTCAACAGAACAACGAGCGACGGCCATGATTGAAAAATTGATTGGTTATGGAGCCTCTTATATTCGGACACATGTCAACATTGATCCTTATGTAGAACTAGAAAACTTCTGGGGCGTCAAAAGAGCCTTAGAAAAATATGCGCATGTGATTGATTATGATATTGTTGTCTTTCCACAGCATGGATTATTAAAAAATCCCCAAACGGTTTTACTCATGAGAGAAGCCCTAAAAAATGGTGGAACAATGGTTGGCGGTTTAGATCCTGCAGGCATTGATTATGCAATTGAAGAATCTTTAGAAACCATTTTCGATCTGGCAGAAGAATTTCAAGTAGGAATCGATATTCACTTGCATGATACGGGGGAAGTGGGTGTTTATACAATTGATAGATTTTTAGACATTTTGGAAGAACGAAAATTTACTCAGCGAACCGCTATCAGTCACGCCTTTGCGCTGCTAGATGTACGACCAGCAGAAAAAGAAAAACTATACCAACGCTTGGCAACGCATCAAACGGCGATTATGTCTACAATTCCCTATGATCCTCGTTATTTATTGCCACCAATTGATGTGTTACGCCAAACTGGTGTATCGGTTCATTTAGGTAGTGATGGCTTTTTTGACTCTTGGAGTTCTAATGTTTCAGGTGATTTATTTGAAAAATTACGTAATTTTTGTGAAATGACAGGAAAGATTACAGAAGAGCAACTTACTCAAGCTTACGTCCATGGCTGCGGCAAAGAAGCACCTTTTTCATTTGAAGAAGAACGTCTTTGGTTTACAGAAGGCGACGAAGCAAACTTTATCTTTACAGAAGCAGCTTCTACAGCAGAAGTGATTGCTAGAAAACCGCAGAAACGCAAGATTATGTTGAAAGGACAATGGGTTTAACTTGCTTTAAAATTAGGTAGAAATAGAATGCTAAAAAGCCAAACAGAGGAAACAGGGTTCAGCTCTGAGCAACGCATAGTGTCAGTCCTGCGGTTACTCGTCACAGTTTAATCCTTATAAAGTGCTTCTGCTCACAACGTGGATCAGCGTTTCAAGTTTGTTTGTCTCACTTTAACATAGCACTTTTGCGTGTCTTCCTTTATAATAAGACAAAATGAAGGAGATGAACCAAGCATGACTGAACAAACGAGAGAAAACAAAAAAGCAGCCTACGAATTGTGCTTACAACAATTGAGCGGTTTGTTAGAAATAGAAACGGATGCTATTGCAAATTTAGCAAACTCGTCTGCGTTACTTGCGCAAACGTTACCAGACACTGTTTTTGCTGGGTATTATTTATATAAAAATGAAGAATTAGTTTTGGGTCCTTTTCAAGGGAAAGTCTCTTGTACCAGAATTAAAATGGGCAAAGGTGTTTGTGGTGAGTCCGCGGAAAAACAAGCTACATTGATTGTTGATAACGTGAAGACACACGCCAATTATATTTCTTGTGACTCAGCTGCGATGTCTGAAATCGTTGTACCGATGGTAAAAAATCATCAATTGGTCGGTGTTTTAGATATTGATAGTGGTGTAACAAATAGCTATGATGCGGTTGACCAACTGTATTTGGAAAAATTTGTTACCTTGTTACTAGAAAAATCAGATTTTTAAGCAGACTATTTTTGCTTTCTGACAAATCATGAGAAAATAAAGTATAAAATTTGATCATGAAAGAAGGTGAGTCATTTGTTAGAGCTGTATATAAATTTTAAAGGTGAAGCAAAAGAAGCAATTGCGTTCTATGAAGATGTTTTTGATACAAAATGTCAAAATTTAATGACTTTTGGCGAAGCACCTGAGGATCCTGAGCATCCTATAAACGACGAGATAAAGGATTTAGTGATGAACGCAAGTATCATTATTGAAGGAACCTATGTAATGATTTCAGATGTTCCTGATATGTTTGGTTTTGAAGTTACGGAAGGAAATAACCTTTCGCTCGTGGTTAGCACAGATGATGATGAAAAAATTGATCGCTTATTTAAACGATTATCTGAAGGTGGCACTGTTACAATGCCATTATCTGAAACTTTTTGGTCCAAAAAGTATGGTTCCCTAAAAGATCAGTTTGGCATCCATTGGATGTTTAATTATTATGAAGAAAATTAAAATAAAAAATCCCCAATCCGTTATTTTCATTGGATTGGGGATTTTTTATTCATGAAAGAATTGCTTCTTAGCGATTTGATACTGCCGTTGCTTTTCTGTCCAAAATTGCTGATCGTTTTCATCAATTTTGCGAATGACTTTTGCTGGATTACCTCCAACAATCGTGTTGGCAGGAACGTCTTTTGTAACCACAGCACCAGCAGCGACAATAGCATTTTTTCCAATTGTAACGCCAGGTAAAATGGTGGCACTTCCGCCAATCCACACGTTATCTTCAACAATAATTGGCGTCCCGAATTCTAATTCTGCAGTTCGAATCGTTGGATCAATTGGATGGCCGGCAGTATAAAAACTAGCACGAGGGCCAACCATGACATTATCACCGAAGATGATTTTGTTTACATCTAAAAAAATGCAATCCATATTTGCATAAAAATTTTCTCCTACCTCAATATGGCGACCGTAATCTACATGGAGGGGTGGGGTGATATATAACTCATTGCCAGTTTTTCCTAATAATTCTTTTTCTAGGGCCACAATTTCTTTCACATTATCGATAGGAAGTTGATTGATTTTTTGAGCTAACACCTTGCCTTTTGTTGATTTGTTTTCGGGTAAAATGGTAGGGGCGTAATATAATTCACCTTTTAACATTTGCATATAATCAAAGTCATTTTGTTTCATGTAAGCGCTCCTTTAGGCTTTTTCTCTATTGTATCAAATCAATACAATAAGTCGAGGAATATGTAAAATAAAAAAGGATAGATAGCAAAATAGCCTTGCTTATCTATCCTTTACCTAAGGTTATCCAATTTTTTTAACTCTCCCGCCAATTTTATCTGCTAATTTTTGTGCTTCTTTTTCAGAGTGGTAAACTAAACAACCTGATTTATCTCGCGTACGTTTACCATCTGCAGTTAAATAGCCATGAAAAAATTTGATTGCATACATAGACATCACCGCCTTTCTAATTGAAAATAGTGTAAATGGAGCGATTAAAAATGTCAAATAATAGAAGTGCTCTTAACCATTCTTATCTTTTTTAGTTCGAAGATAAGCTTGGTTAAGAGCACCATTTCACTTAATAAATTAGTTTGAAACGGGTCGTTGAGTGAAATTCCTGTTCAGGTGAGAGGGTGATAGAACCGAACAACGGAAATCTTTCAGCACCAGGACAGACTTGGGTTTCAAATGTGAGCGCTCCGTGATTGACTAATTTTTGCCCTTGAATATCGGGACCGTTATCAGCAAAATTTGCTGAAAAAATAACAACTGAAGGTTGATCAGTGAACATCTCTAAGGTGATATCTTTAGTAGGACTTTTTAAGATAACATCTGGGTTAATTAAATCATGATTGGTTAAGATGAAAGGGTGATCGAAGCCGTTCATCTTTTGAATTTGTTCATCGGTACTTGAAAAAACCTCAGCTAATTTTTTAGGTTTTTGTAAATCAAAAGCTGTCTGGTCGACGGAAGCTAATTCTCCAAGCGGTAAAACTCTTTCATCAAGCGGGACAAACTTTTGGGCATTTATTTGTAACTCATGCGCATCAATGGGGATTGCAGGATTTCCAGTTAAATTAAAGTAGACATGATTGGTTGGATTAAAAAGTGTTTGTTCATCTGTAGTTGCCTGATACTCAATTTGCCATTCATTTTCTTCAGTCAATGTATACGTGACTGAAACAGTGAGATTTCCAGGAAAACCATTTTCACCAGCAGGACTCTCTAGCCAAAATTTCACAGAAGGATTCGCTTGTGCCTCTTGGATTTCGCTGTGCCATTTTTTACTTTCAAACCCAGGTGTGCCACCGTGAAGTGTTGTTTGAGTAGGAGTATTAATCATCGTTTGATACTTTTTACCCGCTAGTTCAAAGGAGCCATCGGCAATTCGGCCAGCTGTTCGACCAATTGTTGCACCAAAATATAAGTCTTTAGACAAATATTCATCTGCTGAGGGAAAGCCTAGCACGAGTGATCGGGATTCATTTTTTGTAAGAGGAACGTCGAGCGCAACAATTCGCGCACCAAAATCTGTTGCTTTTAAAGTCACACCATTTTTATTCGTCAGTGTGTAAAGAAGCATTCCTTGTCCAAATGATTCAGTTGAAATAGTCAAAATAATCAATCCTTCCTTTAAGTAAATATTTAGTAAATTTAATTTTGTTTTTTAGATTATTTAAATAGTCGAAAAGAAACACTAAGAAAATAAATCTTTATTTAATTGTATTGTACACGTTTTCAACCGAAATGACAATTAAGGAAATGTTAAGTAAATATTTGCAAAAGTTTAGTAAATATTATACAATTTGTTTACTAGTGAAAGGAGCGATTAGTGATGGAAGAACTGTTAATGAATCGATTTGTAGAAATATTTGGTGAGAAAGGGACAGCCTGTTATTTTGCCCCTGGAAGAATTAATTTGATTGGTGAACATACAGATTACAATGGCGGTCATGTTTTCCCAGCGGCTATTACGTTAGGGACATTTGGTGTGGCAAGAAAAAGAGACGACCAAAAAATTCGGATGTTTTCTGATAATTTTAAAGAGGTTGGTCTCATCGAATTTTCATTAGAAGATTTAACCTATTCAGATTCGGATGATTGGGCAAATTATCCGAAAGGCGTTTTAAATTACTTGATTGAAAGCGGACACAATATTGATTCTGGCTTAGATGTACTCTTCTACGGTACGATTCCTAATGGTGCTGGCTTGTCTTCTTCTGCTTCTATTGAACTTTTAATGGGAACGATCTGTAATGATTTATATGCTTTACACTGTCCAATGCTTGAATTGGTGCAAATCGGTAAAAAAGTGGAGAATGAATTTATTGGCGTTAATTCAGGAATTATGGACCAATTTGCCGTAGGGATGGGAGAAAAAGATCAAGCTATTCTACTAGATACCAATAATATGCACTATGAAATGGTTCCCGCCAAATTAGGTGAGTATACGATTGTCATTATGAATACTAACAAACGCCGTGAATTAGCAGATTCAAAATATAATGAACGCCGTGCAGAATGCGAAGAAGCCGTTCGTTTGCTTCAAAAAGAGTTATCTATTGAATTTTTAGGTGAATTAGACAGCGAGACATTTGAACAATATCAAGCATTGATTGGAGATCCAACGTTGATTAAACGAGCGCGTCATGCCGTCACAGAAAATGAACGAACTTTATTGGCAAAACAAGCGCTAACTGAAGGGGATTTGGAAGAATTTGGCTTATTATTAAATGCCTCACATCGTTCGCTAAAAGAAGATTACGAAGTAACTGGCATTGAGTTGGATACCTTAGTGGCTTGTGCGCAAGAACAACCAGGCGTTTTGGGCGCACGGATGACTGGTGCAGGGTTTGGCGGTTGTAGTATTGCTTTGGTACCAAAGCAAAATATAGATGCATTTATTGAAGCTGTTGGCCAGAGTTATCAAGATAAAATTGGCTATGCTGCTGATTTTTATCCTGCATCAATTGATGATGGTGCCAGAAAGTTATTTTAGAAAGGAAGGCTTTAAATGTCTATTTTAGTATTAGGTGGCGCAGGCTACATCGGCTCACATGCCGTCGATCAATTAATTTCAAAAGGCTATGCCGTTGTTGTTGTTGATAATTTATTAACGGGGCATCCTTCAGCAGTTCATGAACAAGCGACTTTCTATGAAGGCGATATTCGTGATAAAGCTTTTTTACGTAGCGTCTTTGAAAAAGAATCAATTGAAGGTGTGTTGCACTTTGCGGCCAATTCTTTAGTAGGAGAATCCGTGGAGAAACCGTTAATGTATTTCAATAACAATGTTCACGGCACTCAAATTGCCTTGGAAGTCATGCAAGAATTCGGAGTGAAACATATTGTTTTTTCTTCCACAGCGGCCACTTATGGCGAACCAAAAGCAATGCCTATTACAGAAGAAACCCCAACGAATCCTAAAAATCCGTATGGGGAAAGTAAATTAATGATGGAAAAAATCATGAAATGGTGCGACAACGCTTATGGAATGAAATATGTTGCTTTGCGTTATTTTAATGTTGCAGGAGCAAAAAAAGATGCCTCAATTGGTGAGGATCACACGCCAGAAACGCATATTGTGCCAATTATTTTACAAGTGGCATTGGGCCAACGAGCAGAGCTAAGCATTTTTGGGGATGATTATGATACACCAGATGGCACGTGCATTCGAGATTATGTTTACATTGAAGACTTGATTGCAGCACATATTTTGGCTTTAGAATACTTGAAAAATGGCGGCGAAAGTGACGTCTTTAACCTGGGTAGCAACAACGGCTATTCTGTTAAAGAAATGTTAGATGCTGCTCGCGAAGTGACAGGTCAAGAAATTCCTGCGACAATCGCGCCACGCCGAGCAGGGGATCCTAGTACGTTAATTGCTTCTAGTGAAAAAGCCAAACGAGTTTTAGGCTGGCAACCAGAAGTAACTGAGGTCAAGGATATTATCGCCACCGCTTGGCAATGGCATGTGAAACATCCTCAAGGCTATAATGAATAGGAGAACATCAGATGATGAAAGAAAGTAGTAAATGGATTGCTGCATTTGTAGAGATAATCATAGAAAATGGCGATTGGACGGAAACAGACCGTTATTATTTGACGAATCGGATTGCCAAACTAGTTGGCTGTGATTTTTTTGAACAACCAGAAGCGGTTGCTTGTGAGCAAGAACCGTTGCGTGTGGTGGAACATCTTTTAAACATTGCACAAGCCAATCACCAAATCGATGACTCAATTACGGAAGCAGAACAACTAGAAGCGGAGTTAATGGATTTTATTACGCCGACCCCAACCATCATTAATCAGAAGTTTATGGATTATTATCAAGAGTCTCCACGAAAAGCAACGGATTATTTTTATCAGTTATGTAAAACGAATAACTACATTAAAACGAAAGCAATCGCCAAAAACATTATTTTCCCAATGGACTCACCCTATGGTAAACTAGAAATTACCATTAACTTATCGAAGCCAGAAAAGGATGCTCGAAAAATTTTGGCTGAAAAGAAAATGAGTCAAAAAAAATATCCAGCGTGTATGTTATGTATGGAGAATGAAGGCTATTATGGCCGTGTAAATTATCCAGCACGTACAAACCATCGGATTATCCGACTAAATTTAGAGGACGAAGCTTGGGGCTTTCAATATTCGCCATATGCTTACTATAATGAGCATGCGATTTTCTTGGACCAACAACATCGAGAAATGAAAATCGAGAAAAAAACGTTCCAGCGGCTCCTTAAAATTACGGAGTTATTCCCTGAATATTTTGTGGGCTCTAATGCAGATTTGCCAATTGTTGGTGGTTCTATTTTATCTCATGATCATTACCAAGCAGGACGTCATACATTTCCAATGGATTTAGCACCAATGGAAAAAAGATTTTCTTTGAAAAAATATCCTGAGATAACTGCTGGTATTTTAAAATGGCCGATGTCTGTGATTCGTCTTCAAAGTGATCGTCAAGAGGAACTAGTTGAGGCGGCCGAATTAATTTTGACCAAATGGCGCAATTATTCTGATGAACGTGTCTCAGTTCGGGCCTATTCAGAAGATGGCACACCGCATCATACGATTACGCCAATTGCCCGACGCAAAGGGTCATTATTTGAATTGGATTTAGTTTTACGAGATAATAATGTTTCGGAGGAATTTCCAGATGGCATTTTTCATCCACATCCAGAAGTACAACATATTAAGCAAGAAAATATTGGCTTAATTGAAGTAATGGGACTAGCTATTTTGCCACCAAGGCTGGCACAAGAATTAAGAGAAGTCGAAAAGTATTTATTAAAGCAACCCAATCAAATTGCTGAAAGTCATCGAGCTTGGGCGGATGAACTCAGTCAGCAAACCATCACTGAAGCCAATGTCAAAGAAGTGATCCAACAAGGAATTGGGACAATTTTTGTTCAAATTTTAACAGATGCCGGCGTCTTTAAACGTGATGAAGAAGGCCGTCGTGCTTTTGAACGATTTATTCAATGTATTGAAAATGATTAATTTGAGGTGAGGAACATCGTAACCATTAAAGATATAGCAGAGCAAGTCGGTGTTTCTTCAGCGACAGTTTCGAGAGTTTTGAACTATGATGAAACATTATCAGTTAGTGATGAAACGAAGAAGAAAATATTTGAAACAGCAGAAACGTTAAATTATAAAAAGCGAGCCAGAAAAAAACAAGCAGGCAAAAAGAAAATTCGGTTTGTCCAATGGTTCAGCGATCCAGAAGAACTGGATGATATTTACTATTTATCGATTCGTTTAGGTGTTGAAAAGCGGGCAGAGGAATTGGGTTTTCTTTTAGTCAAAGAATCTCTGACAAACCTGTCTCAAAAAAGATTTGATGGGACAATTGCCCTAGGAAAATTTGATGAAAAGCAAGTGGCGGCCTTAGCCGCCTTAGGCGCACCTCTTCTATTTGTAGACTTTGATGCAATGGCTTTTGGCCAAAACTCCATTGTTGTTGATTTTACTGGAAGTGTTAAAACAATTGTGCAAGAATTTTTGGCGCAAGGGCATCAGAAAATTGGTATGCTTTCTGGGCAAGAATATACGAAAGAGTCCCACGTGGCATTGGTTGATCCACGTTTTGTCGCTTTTAAAGAAACCTTAAAAGATCTGGACCTTTATCATCAAGAATGGGTTGTCGAAGCAGCTTTTTCTGTTGAAGAAGGCTATCAAGCGATGAAAGACTTTATTGAAAAAGCGGACACTCGTCCAACCGCTTTTTTCGCTGCAAGTGATACGTTGGCAATTGGTGCGATGCGGGCGTTACAAGAAGCAGCAATTCGTGTGCCAGAAGATATTTCTATCATTGGTTTTAATGATATTAGTGTCGCAAAATATGTTTCACCCACATTAACAACAGTCAAAGTTCATACTGAATGGATGGGTGAGCTAGCCGTTGAGACAATGAAAGAGTTATGCTTGAATACCCCACCAGTTCCTAGAAAAATTATTGTCGGAACGGAATTCATTCAGCGAGATTCAACGAAACATTCATCAAAATAACAGCAAAACTTGGAGAGTTTTTTCCAAGTTTTTTGCTCTTTTCTGCTGGTTTTCAACAATCAAGAAAATGGAGGGAAACAGATGCAACCGAAATTAATTATTTTACGTGGTAATTCTGGTAGTGGTAAAACAACGATAGCTAAAGCGCTTCATCAGTGTCTTAAAGAACAATCGTTATTGATTTCTCAAGATGTGGTGCGCAGAGAAATGCTTCGTGTTAAAGATGAAACAGGTAATCTAAGTATTGCTTTGTTAAAACAGTTGGTAGCTTTTGGGTATCAAGAATGCCAGTATGTGATTGTTGAAGGGATTTTTCAAAAAGCCATTTATCATTCCTTTTTTCAGGAAATGAATCATCTCTTTGAAGGAAACGTTCAGGTTTATTATTTTGATATTTCTTTTGAAGAAACGCTGAAAAGACATAGCCAGAGAAACAAGAATCAAGAATTTGGTGTCGTGGAAATGAAACGTTGGTGGCTACCAGAAGATTATTTAGGGTTTCCGGGAGAACAGCGGTTATCTGAACAACTGTCTGAAAAGCAGATTATCAGGCAAATTTTAGCAGATATTCAGTAGTAAGTGCTGCGCTTTTTAGAGAAATGGATGTTGTGGTATGATAAAAAAGAAGGAGTGATTTCAATGGATTACCAAGAACGATTAAAAAATTTACCACCTGAAGTCATGACAGCTTTTTCAGAATCATTTATTTTTTTAATCAGTAACGATAAAGTTCAACATTTTCCTGCACGAGACTTAACGCAAGCTGAAATGATTCAACGAGTGAAAGAGAAATTAGGTGAAGCGGTGACGTGGTCCTTATGGCAAGGGTTCGTTATTGCTGTTAATTCAGAAGAAACATGTGTTGCTGTTTTGCCCAAATATCATCAACTCGATGGTTTTTGAAAATGAATAAGGGAGCGAAGAATTATTCGCTTCGTTGTATAAAATGAAAACGCTTTTCGGGAGGAAATGCTGATGTCTGAGCTAGTGGTTATTAGAGAAATGCAAGAGAAAGATATCTTAGCGCTGGATACTCAATTTGTCCAACAAGGTTGGCCAAGTCGCCAAGAGATTTTAATGAACTATTTAGAAGAACAATTAGTCAAGCAACGAACGGTTTTTGTAGCGGAGAAAAAGGCAACGCTGTTAGGTTATGTGACGTTACTGCCATTAGCTAAGGAAGGACCTTTTAAAAATTTATATCCTGAAATAGCTGATTTCAATGTATTCTTGCCATTTCAAAAACAAGGAGTGGGGCGGTTATTATTAAATCGTGCAGAAAATGTTGCCAAAAGTTATGCAGATACTGTTTCCTTGGGAGTAGGCCTGCATCCTGGTTATGGTGCAGCGCAAAGATTATATATCAAACAAGGATATGTGCCAGATGGTTCAGGAGTTTGGTTTCAAAATAAGCAGCTGAAACCAAACGATCGGTGTGTTAATGATGATGCGTTAGTTCTTTATTTATCGAAAAAACTATAGCAATTGTCAATCAATAATGGAGGAATAATCGTGGTTCATCAATTATTAGCTCAAATGGAAAATGGATATATGAAAATAATAAAAGAAAATTTAGTTGGAATATATCTTCATGGTTCTTATGCTTTTGGAACCTATTGTCATTCAGTAAGTGATTTGGATGTACTGATTGTGGTTTATGAAAAGCTTACTATTGATGAGAAGAAACAATTATTAGATTATACAATTAATATTTTAGATAAGTGGGCACCAAAAAAAGGGATAGAATTCCATGTGCTACAATTAAAAGATACAATAAATTTGAGTTATCCGATTCCCTTCGATTTACATTTTTCTCCGATACATCGTTCCAGATATCTGACTAATAAAAATAAATATATTGAAGATATGATGGGATACGATGAGGATCTAGTGGCACATCTTATGATTACAAAATTATATGGAAAAGTACTCGTAGGAAAACCGATTGATTCCGTTTTTGGCTGGATAGATCAAAAGAAATATTTTGAAAGCATTGTAGCTGATGTGAAAGAGGCAAAAAAAGAAATTGTTCAACAACCTATGTACGTTATTTTAAATCTGTGTAGAGTAATGGCGTTTAAGCAAGAGAATAAAATTTTATCAAAAAGGGCTGGCGGGGAATGGGGCCTAGTACATTTTCCTACTAATTATCATTCGCTGATACAACTAGCTTTAAAAGAGTATCGAGGCGAAACAGTTTTGTTAGAGCAATACAATGATTCAGAATTAAATGATTTTGCGGATATTACGCTTTCGTTATTATTTAAGTAAGAATGTAAAGGAGGGTGTTACCCTTGATTAGAAAAATGAAGCCAACAGATGCAGCGGCGTTAACTATCATTAATAAAGAACAATTGGGCTATGAAGTTCCCGTTGACGTGACCTGTAAACAGATTGAGAAATTACTACTAGCCAGTGACAGAGAGTTTTTATATGTTTATGAAGAAACGAAGACAGGCAAGATTTTAGGCTATGTGCATGCGCAACTGTATGAAACAATTTATTCCCAAACGTTATTGAACGTTCTGGGGTTAGCAGTGGCAAAAGAAGCAGAAGGCCGTGGAATTGGCAAACAATTAATGACGAAACTAGAAACGGAAGCTAAAAAGTATAACTTGTCTGCGATTCGCTTAAATTCAGGGGAACAGCGTACAGCAGCACATCAATTTTATGAACACATTGGCTATGTTTCTGATAAAAAACAAAAGCGATTCATTAAATACTTGGATACTTAAGTTATGTCTTTAAAAAATAACAATTTCCTTTAAAAAAATAAGTAAAAACTAGTGAAATTTTCAGCGAATTAGTGTAAAATGTATCTCAATGACTCAACGAGTGTTTCAGCCGAAACACTGTCAAAGAAAGTACATACAAAGAAACAGAAATAGCCATTTTTGATGGCTGTTTTTTTATGGAGGAGGCAAATTATGACGAAAAAAAATAGTATGATGTACTTAGCAATTTCTAACTTATTTCTTGTTTTTCTAGGCGTAGGCCTAGTCATTCCCGTAATTCCCCAATTAAAAGAAGAAATGCATTTTTCTGGTACCACAATGGGAATGATGATTTCTATTTTTGCGATTGCCCAATTAATCACATCGCCAATCGCAGGTGTCCTTTCGGATAAAATTGGTCGGAAAAAAATGATTGCGACGGGCATGTTGGTTTTTTCAATTTCTGAGTTATTATTTGGTTTAGCCCAAGCGAAAAGCGGTTTTTATATTTCTCGTGGTTTAGGTGGGATTGCCGCCGCGTTATTAATGCCGTCAGTGACAGCCTTTGTGGCAGATATGACCACGATTTCTGAACGTCCGAAAGCGATGGGGCTTGTGTCAGCTGCAATTAGTGGTGGTTTTATTATCGGACCAGGAGTTGGTGGTTTTATTGCTTATTTAGGTATTCGCGCTCCATTTTTTGCGGCCGCATTTTTAGCGTTTATTGGTTTTATTTTGACATTAACTGTTTTGAAGGAGCCAGAGAAACGAATTTTAGCCGCTGTTGAAGCGAAAAAAGGTTCATTTATGGATATTTTAAGAAATCCAATGTTTACCTCATTATTTGTGATTATCTTAATTTCCTCTTTTGGCCTGCAAGCGTTCGAATCTATTTATAGTATTATGGCGACTATTAATTTTGGCTTTACCACAAGTGAAATAGCAATCGTGATTACGGTTAGTGGTATTTTAGCGTTGATTTGTCAGTTGTTTTTCTTTGATGCAATCGTCCAAAAAATAGGTGAAATGGGTTTAATCCAATTAACCTTTTTTGCAAGTGCCATTTTTATTGCCGTGATTGCCTTTACAAAAAATAATTTAGTTGTTGTATTTTCAACGTTTATTGTCTTTTTAGCGTTTGACTTGTTTAGACCAGCAGTAACTACTTATTTATCCAAACATGCTGGAGATCAACAAGGAACCATCAACGGATTAAATTCGACATTTACAAGTTTTGGTAATATTTTAGGACCAATGGCAGCAGGAGCTTTATTTGATATCAATCACTTTTTCCCTTATTATGTTTCAGCAGCAATTCTGTTAGGAACGGGCTTTTTATCGTTATTTTTAAATCGAAATAAGATGTAAAAGAAAAAATAAGTATTTGGAATATAAAAATTCCGAATACTTATTTTTTTTGATCACCGACCGTTCTTGAAAAAAACAAAAAAATAAACAGTGTTCGCTTGATTAATCGAACGTTTGTTCGTATAATGGTTTTGCAAGTGAGGTGATGTTTGTGAAATTTGATTATGAAAAAGAACCTAGTCGCGATATTCTTTGTATTGATTGCAAAAGTTTTTACGCTAGTGTAGAATGCGCAGAACGTGGGTTAGATCCGTTGAAAACGATGTTAGTAGTGATGAGTAATGCCGAAAATGCGGGGGGATTAGTTTTATCAGCATCGCCAATGGCAAAAAAAGTTTTAGGTGTTTCAAATGTTACGCGTAAAAATCAAGTGCCCGCTCATCCTGATTTATATGTGGTTCCGCCACGAATGAATTTGTACATGAAAAAAAATCAAGAAATTAATAATTTATATAAAAAGTTTGTCGCAGATGAAGATCACTCTGTGTTTAGTGTAGATGAATCATTTCTTGATGTAACGGCTTCTTTAAGTTATTTTCATTGTGAAACTGCCTATAAAATGGCTCGGATTATCCAAAGAGTCGTTTATAATCATGTGGGTATTTATGTGACCGTTGGGATAGGGGACAATCCGTTACTGGCTAAATTGGCGTTGGACAATGGCGCCAAACATTCGCCAGATTTTATTGCAGAATGGCGGTATGATCGTGTACCAGATACTGTCTGGCAGTTGCCTTCTTTGACAGATTTTTGTGGGATTGGTCGCAGAATGGCTAAACGACTGAATCGTTTAGGAATTGATTCTGTATATGAGTTAGCGCAAGCGAATCCGCATCTTTTACAAGAAACATTTGGCGTGATGGGGCTTCAATTGTATGCTCATTCATGGGGGATTGATCGTACCTTTTTAGGGAAAAAAGCGCAACATAAAGCTGAAAAATCATTTGGAAATAGTCAGATTTTACCGAGAGATTATGCGCGAAGAGATCAGATTGAACTAGTCTTAAAGGAACTGACAGAACAAGTGGCTGCTCGTTTAAGAAAAGCGCATTGTCAAACGGAATGTATCACAGTCTACGTTGGTTATTCCAAAGGCCAAATTGACCGTGAAGGACGAACTGGTTGGCGAAAACAACAAACGATTCCTGCAACAAACAATACAAAAGTTTTGATTACCTATGTATTAGCCCTTTTTAGAGAACATTATCTAGCGGGAACCGATGTCCGGCAATTAGGGCTTTCTTATGGGAAATTAGTTTGGAATGAATCTTTACAATTAGATTTATTTTCGGAACCAGAAGAGCAAATTAGTGAAATGGAGTTAAACTATCTGATTGATAAAATCCGACAAAAATTTGGCTTTCAAGCTTTAATCCACGCCTCTTCTTTGTTGGAAGGCGCGACGGCAATTCATCGTTCAGGATTAGTCGGTGGACATGCTGGAGGAAATGTCGGTTTAGGAGGATAACATCATGAAACGAACAAAAAAAGAATTTACACCTTATAATGAGTACCATGATCGGCCCTTTGAACTGAAATGGGCGACCGCTTTTGCATTGGGGGAGTTACAAGAAGGAATCGAAGCTTCTGACGAATATTCTAAGAGAGCGTTTGAACGCTTACCGCAACAGACAACAGAAGAAATTGAAGAATACTTAGAGCAGTCTTTAAAAAATAACCAGGTTTTAGAAATCCAATTGAATACATTGGATGATTATGGCCGTGTTCAACCGCCAATTGTTGGTGTTTTTGAAGGGATGAGTTCAATGGAGTATGCAAAAGTTGGACATACACATATTTTATTTGAAGAGATTCGGCATATTAAAAGTCATGAGTTTACAAAGTGGTCGAGCCTTGATTAAAAAACTATTGTTATACGTGCGTTTTGTGAAAACATATGAGATAATGTTCATAGGTAATAGAAATAAAAATTATGGAGGTGGCTAGGATGGGACATCATTTAAAAGGACACCATGGCAAAAAAACAAACGCAAATGGCGGTTTTTTAACAAAGTTATTGGCAGGCGGCGCCTTAGTGGGCGTAGGAAAAAAGTTATACGATAATCGTGAAAAAATTAAAGAGCTGTTAAGTGACGACAAAGAAAAAGGCAACGACACTGAAAACAAATAAAGGACTGGATTGACGGAATGGTAAAAGATGCAGCGTATATTATTGAAGAGATTACCACGATTTTAGAAGGAACCTATTTTGTGATAACCAAGAAAGCGAATAAGCGCCGCATGTGTTTACATGTTTCAGATACCGCGAAAGAATTTTTACGTTGTCGACTGGAGTATGAAACATTCTTAGAGCAACAGTTTGATTATGCCACAATGTTTTTAGAAACATGTACGGAAGATGTTTCTGTTGAAATTCAAACGGGACTACTTGAAGAAACAAATTATCAAGCATTAACCGTGGAAAAATTACAACAGATAGCCACTAAAATGTAACACAGCTGTTGTGTTAGTTTTGATTCTTAATTTGGTTAAGGAGGCGGATAAAATGTCAGTATATCAACATATTTTGGTTGCTCTTGATGGCTCAGATCAATCTGAAAAAGCTTTTCATGAAGCTGTCAGGATTGCCAAAGAGGAACAAGCCACTCTTTATTTAGCTACAATTATTAATGATGCTGAATTTACGACGAGTCCATTTTCTTTTGAAGAATTGTATGATTTAGAAAAACACAAGTCAGAAGAGATGCTCACTGGAAAGGCAAAACAAGCGAGTGAAATTGGTGTAAAAACAGTCAAAAAAATTGTTGAACTTGGGAGCCCAAAACGTTATCTTGCCAACACGATTTCTGAAAATTATGCCATAGATTTAATTGTGCTAGGTGCCACGGGAAGAGGTGCTATTCAACGAACCTTGATTGGTTCTACTACAGATTATGTGGTTAACCATGCTTTGTGCAATGTCTTAGTCGTTCGCTAATTGTGAGTAAATAATCAAGGGAACAATGTTTTATCGGGACGTTTTTTTAAATTAAACGAGAGGTGAGTTTATGAAAACAAAAATCGGAAAAACAGTTATCTTGTCAGCATTTTTATTCACAAGTTTCCTTTTACTGAGTGGTTGTACCTCGGCTGGCAAAGAGATGGAAAAAACAATTGATCGACAGAAAGAAAAAGTCGATAAAACGGTCGATAAGCAGAAACATAAAAATGAAAATTCCATGGAAAGTTACGACGAAAAAGTTGACCGTTCTTTAGATAGTCAAGAAGACAAAATCGATACTACTGAGTAACGGGAAAGCTTTCAACTATCGGCTAGTAAATAAATAATATACAAAAGGGAGCATCCACTGCAGTTATTTCTCACAGCGGATCCTCTCTTTTGTGGTTAAAAAGAAAAAGTTAACTGCTCCCCAACAGTTAACTTTTAATCATGTTGCACATAGTTAAAACACTCTATATATCATTTATATCATTTGAAACGGGTAGTGTAAAAAGAAATCTCTTGAAAAGAGTCTCCATTTATAGGGAAGATTTCCCATAAAAAAGAGAAACGTATAATCACAGAGAGTTAGAGAAAGCAAAGGGAAATAAGTATGTTAAAATAAGAAGCAAGAAAGAATACAAGTATGCTGAAAATAACAACTAATTAGGTGAAAACAATGGAAATACATTTTGAAAAAGTAACAAGCGATAATCGTAAAGCAGTGGAAAACCTACAAGTTTTCGCTGAACAACAAACCTTCATTGAATCAATGGCAGAAAATCTAAAAGAATCGGACCAATTTCCAGAATGGGAATCGGCAGGTATTTATGACGGCAATCAATTAATCGGCTATGCCATGTATGGACGTTGGCAAGATGGGCGCGTTTGGCTAGACCGCTTTTTAATTGATCAACGGTTCCAAGGACAAGGTTATGGGAAAGCAGCCTGTCGACTTTTAATGTTAATGCTAATAGAAAAATACCAAACAAACAAGCTATACTTGAGTGTTTATGATACGAACAGCTCAGCAATTCGGTTGTATCAACAACTTGGTTTTGTATTTAATGGTGAATTAGATACGAATGGTGAGCGGGTAATGGAATGGACACATCAGAATAAGTAGATAGAACAGGTGAAACAAAAGCCATAGCGCATTTTGTTTCACCTTTTTCTTTTAATTGGCTCCATTTGTTTACTTTTAGTAAGTAAAATGGTAAATTTAGTTCAATCTGTTTTGAAAAAAGAGTTACTGGAGGGTAAGGATGAAAATAGAATTTTTCCATGATGTTATTTGTAGTTTTTGTTTTCCAATGTCTGACCGCATGCATGAGATTCAACAAGAATTTCCTGAAATTGAATTGATTCATCGGTCGTTTGCGTTGGGATGGTCAGCAAACGATTTTGAAACAATGTTTGGCTCACGAGCAGCAGTAAAAGAAGAAGTTTTGACGCATTGGGTGCATGCCAATCAAAACGATTCAAAGCATCGTTTTAATATTGAAGGGATGAGGAAGCAACGATTTGATTTTCCAACATCAAAGAATGCATTATTAGCAGCAAAAGCAGCTGGATACATTGGCAACCAAGACACCTATTGGTTACTGTTTGATAAGTTACAAGAAGGTTTATTTATGAGAAGTTTAAATATTGAAGAGCCAGAAGTAATTGAGGAGCTAGTAAAAGAGACAACGATTGATTTTGCTTTATGGAAAGAAGCTGTTGCTTCCGAGGCTGTTTGGACGGCGGTTCAAGAAGATTTCGCGCTAGCTTCTGCTTATGGTCTACAAGGAGTTCCCGCACTAATCATTAATCAAAAATATTTAATTAATGGTGCAGTACCGAAACAGCAAATCAGCCAAACTATTCAAAAAATTCTCGCAGAAGAAAAACAACAGCAACTGTTAGTTTCATTAACTCCTTCTTCTGAAGAGTCCGCTTCGTGTGAGTTTAAGGAAGGCACATGGACGTGTCATTAAACAGCTTAAAATAACGTTATTCTTTGACAAAACGAAAGACTTCTGTAATAGTTAATGCGGGGGTGATAATATGTTTAACGCGTATAGAGAATACTGGAATAATATTACAACAATGAATGCGTCAGCAACACGAGCACAATATTGGTGGCCACAATTAATTAATTATTTGGTGTTAGGGATTTATTCAGCAATTACGGGCGTTTACAGATATATTGAAGTAACACCCAATGATGGAACAATTATTAAAGAATGGAATACTGTGACCATTATCTTTTTCTTGCTGACTGCTTTAATTTGGTTGGCAAACTTTACTGTTCGAGCAAGAAGATTGCATGATCGCGACCACAGTAACTGGTGGATTTTATTCTATTTACTTCCTTTTATCGGTACTTTAGTGATCTTCATTACATTAATTTTGCCAAGTAAAAGTCACACAAGATGGCCAGTGAATCAATCAGAAATTTAATTTGCTGGTTTCGTTTAGCTGATTATCTTAAGAGTGAAAATAGGACATAAGTCATTTCGACTTATGTCCTATTTTCTTTTTTATTTCAGAAAAATAAAAATATCTTCTGTATGATGGCACCTCACATTACGCGGTTCTTGCTAAAAGGGCTATCTTTTTGGTAGATAGGGAAAACCATTAAGACGTTAAAAGTTTAATAAATCGAGCAATTCTCTTTTGTTAGAAAATAAGATAGCATCATTAATTAAAATACTTGGAACACTGGTTTCAATAATTGGTTGATTGGTAATAATCAAGTCAAATTCTTCGAGTCGATGGTCACCTAATTGTTCTTCCGTAATTGCTAACGTATTTGAACGAATCCGATGCAAAGCTAAAATATCGTGGACATAGTTTCCAATATATTGACTATGATTCAGGCCCATGTCGCTAATAATCAAAATCTTTTTTGAGTCGAAACTCTGGTTAATTTCTGGAAAAGTATTAAGCAACAAAAAAATATAAGAAGATGAATAGTTTAATAGATTTGTTTCTAAAAGAGCGGAAAAGAAATGCAATTCTGCTTTTAATCGTGCATATAAGTGAAGCTGAGTAAAATGAATTTGTCGAGTGAAAAAGGTGGCCCTTTGTGTCAATTCGGAGGTGTCAAAAGGCACTAATTGAGAAAACAAATAAAGACAGGTTAACAAGTGAACAGCGAAGTCGACGACTTCTTCTGTTAATTGTTCAATCTGTGAAAAAGCATTAAATTTTAAATTTTCACGTATTCTTTGACTGATGACTTCTTGGTCTTCGGAGTAGTATTGCTGAAAAGCGCCTCTTTGAAAATATCGGAGAACTTCCCGATAGGTTTCACGGCTGAGCCCAGTAAAATGACGACTGAGTAAAAGATAATCTTCCATTTTAATCGGACTCTTTTTATCTGTTTTTTTCTGGAAACGTTGTTGAAATCCTTGATGCTCTCTTAATAAATCAACAATAAAATACATAATAAAGAAATCGTGTTCATAACTGTTATCCATACTAATAATATTTAATTGGCATTGATTACGACGCATTAATTGTTTGATTTCCTGCTTATCTAATTGATAAGGCAATTCATAATGACCATAATACATTAAAAAGAAAAAGGTTGTAAAAATACGTAAAGGCAATTCTTCTGTTTGGCTAGTTAATTGATAGCCTTGATCAACGATAACGCGAAGAGAGTAAGTTTCCAAGACCTGATTACACTGCTTCAATTTTCGAGCAAAAGAAGAGCGACTAATATTGATGGTATCGCAATAATATTCGATGGTTTTGCCAGGATTTTGGATAAACTCATGGAGCAATTGGGTGGTCGTTGACGTTTTTGCCATATCCGTCAGCACGTTTAAATATAAGGACACATTAAAGTTTTCTAAACGATAGCCTAATTTATGCGATGTTTTAATGGTTAAACTTTCGCCCCAACGCTGTTTAATCTCCTCAATATAACGAATAAAAGTAGACTCAGAACTACCAATATATTTTGCAAGTTCTTTTTTAGTCATCCATTTATCAGAAATGGATAAGACACGAATGATTTCTTCCATTTTCCGATAATTTTTTTCTAAAAACCTAATCATATTGTTTCCTCCCAAGTCCTTTACTTTAATGAAACAATCATCGAAACAATAACGCAATTTCAGAAATGAAACCGCTTGGTATGAAAGCTGGTGTGATTTAATGAGCTCCTTCTCTGTATAATAATTATCAGATTAGAATAATGAAATTTTACGTGCTAGGCAATTCTAATTTAACTGTTAATTCATAAAAGAAAGGAGAGAACAGACATTAAATTACTAAAGAAATTTGGGGTTTTCGGCGTAGTCTTTTTACTTGTCTCATCCTATTTCATACCGCTCATTGGCTATGCAGAAACAGCCAAAGAAGTTGAAATTACATCCGCTCAAATGATAACAGATGAGAATGATAAAACGAATATTAATATCGAGTTAAATCTTCTCAACCAAACAGAGCAGCCATTACAACGAGAAATTCAATTGAAAAATGCACAGTTCATGGATACTGCTGTAATTGAAAAAGACGGATATTCTTACCAAGTGACTAATGGTACGCTTTATCTGACTTTGGACGCACAAGTAAAAAAGCCGGTACAGCTTTCGTTAGCTGTTGAGCAAAGTTCGCTTCAAACAGCTCAGCCACCTAAGTTATTGTATGAAAACAACGAATATGATGTTTCAGTTACTTCTGAAAAAATAACAGTAGAGGATTCTGCTAAAGAATCAACTGAACCAGAAAAAATAACTGTACCAGAAAATACGAAAGAAACTAACAAAAATGATTCGGCTCCAGAAAAAACAGAACAGCCGACCGCAACAGAAGAGGTAACCAATCCATTTGCAGAAGCAAGAATGGCGCCAGCTACTTTGAGAGCGAATCTGGCACTGCCTTTAATTGCACCACAATACACGACGGATAATTCTGGGACTTATCCGACAGCTAATTGGCAGCCCACAGGCAATCAAAATGTGTTAAACCATCAAGGGAATAAAGATGGTGGTGCCCAATGGGATGGCCAAACGAGTTGGAATGGGGACCCTACTAATCGCACAAATTCTTATATTGAGTATGGCGGTACAGGAGACCAAGCCGATTATGCCATCCGAAAATATGCTAGAGAAACAACAACACCAGGGCTTTTTGATGTATATCTTAATGTGCGTGGAAATGTTCAAAAAGAAATCACGCCATTGGATTTGGTCTTAGTCGTTGACTGGTCCGGAAGTATGAATGAAAACAATCGGATTGGTGAAGTTCAAAAAGGAGTGAACCGTTTTGTTGATACATTGGCAGATAGCGGTATTACCAATAACATCAACATGGGCTATGTTGGCTACTCAAGTGACGGTTATAATAACAACGCCATTCAAATGGGGCCGTTTGATACAGTCAAAAATCCAATTAAAAATATTACGCCAAGTAGCACTAGAGGAGGAACTTTCACTCAAAAAGCATTAAGAGATGCTGGTGATATGTTAGCAACGCCAGATGGACATAAGAAAGTCATTGTACTTTTAACGGATGGCGTCCCAACCTTCTCTTATAAAGTGAGTCGAGTTCAAACAGAGGCGGATGGTCGCTTTTACGGGACACAATTTACGAATCGACAAGATCAACCAGGTAGCACTTCTTATATCTCTGGTAGCTATAATGCGCCAGATCAAAACAATATCAATAAACGAATTAACAGTACGTTTATCGCCACGATAGGTGAGGCAATGGCCTTAAAACAACGTGGGATTGAAATACATGGATTGGGCATTCAATTGCAAAGCGATCCACGAGCTAATTTATCTAAACAACAAGTTGAAGATAAAATGCGTGAGATGGTGTCAGCCGATGAAAATGGAGACCTTTATTATGAATCCGCGGATTATGCACCAGACATTTCTGATTATTTAGCGAAAAAAGCCGTTCAGATTTCAGGAACGGTTGTAAACGGAAAAGTAGTTGATCCAATTGCTGAACCTTTTAAATACGAGCCAAATACATTATCAATGAAAAGTGTGGGTCCTGTTCAGGTTCAAACATTACCAGAAGTGTCGCTAACAGGCGCTACAATTAATAGTAATGAGATTTATTTGGGTAAAGGGCAAGAAATTCAAATTCATTATCAAGTACGTATTCAAACAGAGTCAGAAAACTTCAAACCTGATTTTTGGTATCAAATGAATGGTCAGACAACGTTTCAGCCATTAGCCACGGCCCCTGAAAAAGTTGATTTTGGGGTTCCTTCGGGAAAAGCACCTGGCGTGAAGTTAAACGTGAAAAAAATCTGGGAAGAGTATGATCAAGACCCAACAAGTCGGCCAGATAATGTGATTTATGAAATTAGTAGAAAGCAAGTAACTGACACAGCCAACTGGCAAACTGGGTATATTAAATTATCAAAACCAGAAAATGATACCAGCAATAGTTGGGAGCGCAAAAATGTAACCCAACTTTCCAAAACCGCGGATGAAAGCTATCAAGAAGTTCTTGGACTTCCCCAATACAATAATCAAGGACAAGCTTTCAATTACCAAACAACCCGTGAATTAGCAGTTCCTGGTTACAGTCAAGAAAAAATCGACGATACTACTTGGAAAAACACGAAGCAGTTCAAGCCATTAGATTTAAAAGTAATCAAAAATTCTTCCTCAGGTGAGAAAAACTTAGCGGGAGCCGTCTTTGAATTGAGTGGTAAAAATGTTCAGACAACATTAGTGGACAATAAAGATGGGAGCTACTCCTTGCCAAAAGATGTGCGCCTACAAAAAGGGGAACGCTATACATTAACTGAAGTAAAAGCACCTGCAGGACATGAGTTAGGTAAGAAAACGACTTGGCAAATTGAGGTGAGTGAGCAAGGCAAAGTAAGCATCGATGGACAAGAAGTGACCACCACAAATCAAGTTATTCCATTGGAAATTGAAAATAAATTTTCTTCTTTGCCAATCAGAATTAGAAAATACACCATGCAAAACGGCAAACAAGTGAACTTAGCAGAGGCGACTTTTGCGTTGCAAAGAAAAAATGCTCAAGGAAGTTACCAAACTGTGGCAACTCAAAAAACAGATACTGCAGGATTGAGCTATTTTAAAATTAGTGAACCTGGTGAGTATCGAATGGTGGAACAATCAGGACCATTAGGATACGACACTCTTGCTGGAAATTATGAATTTACTGTTGATAAATATGGGGAAATTCACTATGCAGGCAAAAATATTGAAGAAAATGCGCCAGAATGGACACTGACACATCAAAATCATTTGAAACCTTTTGACTTAACGGTTCATAAAAAAGCCGATAATCAGACGCCACTTAAAGGAGCGAAATTCCGTTTAACAGGACCAGATACGGATATTGAATTACCAAAAGATGGCAAAGAAACGGATACTTTTGTTTTTGAAAACTTAAAACCAGGGAAATATGTCCTAACAGAAACCTTTACGCCAGAAGGATATCAGGGGTTAAAAGAACCAATCGAATTAATAATTCGCGAAGATGGTTCAGTCACGATAGATGGGGAAAAAGTAGCAGATGTTTTAATTTCTGGAGAGAAGAATAATCAAATTACTTTAGATGTTACTAACCAAGCAAAGGTTCCTTTACCTGAAACTGGTGGCATAGGACGCTTTTGGTTTTACTTGATAGCGATTAGTACATTCGTGATAGCGGGTGTTTATCTCTTTATTAGACAACCAGAAGGGAGTGTGTAATCAATGAAAAACGCACGTTGGTTAAGTATTTGCGTCATGCTACTCGCTCTTTTCGGGTTTTCACAGCAAGCATTAGCAGAGGCATCGCAAGCAAGCGTTCAAGTTACGTTGCACAAATTATTGTTCCCTGATGGTCAATTACCAGAACAGCAGCAAAACACAGGGGAAGAGGGAACGCTGCTTCAAAATTATCGGGGCTTAAATGACGTCATTTATCAAGTCTATGATGTGACGGATCCGTTTTATCAGCTTCGTTCTGAAGGAAAAACGGTCCAAGAGGCACAGCGTCAATTAGCAGAAACCGGTGCAATGAATAGAAAACCGATCGCAGAAGATAAAACACAGACAATAAATGGAGAAGATGGAGTGGTTTCTTTTTCATTAGCTAGCAAAGATTCGCAGCAACGAGATAAAGCCTATTTATTTGTTGAAGCGGAAGCACCGGAAGTGGTAAAGGAAAAAGCTAGCAACCTAGTAGTGATTTTGCCTGTTCAAGATCCACAATGGCAATCGTTAACGCATATTCATTTATATCCAAAAAATGAAGAAAATGCCTATGACTTACCACCACTTGAAAAAACGGTACTCGATAAGCAACAAGGCTTTAATCAAGGAGAGCACATTAACTATCAGTTAACGACTCAGATTCCAGCGAATATTTTAGGATATCAGGAATTCCGTTTGTCAGATAAGGCGGATACAACGTTGACACTTTTACCAGAATCAATTGTGGTAAAAGTGGCTGGAAAAACAGTTACTACAGGTTACACACTGACGACGCAAAAGCATGGATTTACGCTTGATTTTTCAATTAAAGACTTGCAAAACTTTGCAAATCAAACAATGACTGTGTCGTATCAAATGCGTTTAGAAAAGACCGCTGAACCTGACACTGCGATTAACAACGAAGGACAATTAGTCACGGACAAACATACCTTGACTAAAAGAGCCACAGTTCGTACAGGTGGCAAGTCTTTTGTCAAAGTTGATAGTGAAAATGCGAAAATCACCTTGCCAGAGGCTGTTTTTATCGTCAAAAATCAAGCGGGGGAATACCTCAATGAAACAGCAAACGGGTATCGTTGGCAAAAAGAAAAAGCATTAGCTAAAAAGATCACATCTAATCAAGCCGGCGAATTTTCAGTTAAAGGCTTAAAAGATGGCCAGTACTTCTTAGAAGAAATCTCTGCACCAAAAGGTTATCTTCTGAATCAAACAGAAATTCCTTTTACGGTGGAAAAAAATTCTTACGCAACGAACGGACAACGAACAGCACCGTTACATGTAATCAATAAAAAAGTAAAAGAGTCAGGCTTCTTACCAAAAACAAATGAAGAACGTTCTATTTGGTTGACGATTGCAGGCCTGCTAATCATTGGTATGGTAGTCATTTGGCTATTTTATCAAAAACAAAAAAGAGGAGAGAGAAAATGAAGCAATTAAAAAAAGTTTGGTACACCGTTAGTACCTTGTTACTAATTTTGCCACTTTTCACGAGTGTATTAGGGACAACAACTGCATTTGCAGAAGAAAATGGGGAGAGCGCACAGCTCGTGATTCACAAAAAGAAAATGACGGATTTACCAGATCCGCTTATTCAAAATAGCGGGAAAGAAATGAGCGAGTTTGATAAATATCAAGGACTGGCAGATGTGACGTTTAGTATTTATAACGTGACGAACGAATTTTACGAGCAACGAGCGGCAGGCGCAAGCGTTGATGCAGCTAAACAAGCTGTCCAAAGTTTAACTCCTGGGAAACCTGTTGCTCAAGGAACCACCGATGCAAATGGGAATGTCACTGTTCAGTTACCTAAAAAACAAAATGGTAAAGATGCAGTGTATACCATTAAAGAAGAACCAAAAGAGGGTGTAGTTGCTGCTACGAATATGGTGGTGGCGTTCCCAGTTTACGAAATGATCAAGCAAGCAGATGGTTCCTATAAATATGGAACAGAAGAATTAGCGATTGTTCATATTTATCCTAAAAATGTGGTAGCCAATGATGGTAGTTTACATGTGAAAAAAGTAGGAACTGCTGAAAATGAAGGATTAAATGGTGCAGAATTTGTTATTTCCAAAAGCGAAGGCTCACCAGGCACAGTAAAATATATCCAAGGAGTCAAAGATGGATTATATACATGGACAACGGATAAAGAACAAGCAAAACGCTTTATTACTGGGAAAAGTTATGAAATTGGCGAAAATGATTTTACAGAAGCAGAGAATGGAACGGGAGAATTAACAGTTAAAAATCTTGAGGTTGGTTCGTATATTTTAGAAGAAGTAAAAGCTCCAAATAATGCAGAATTAATTGAAAATCAAACAAAAACACCATTTACAATTGAAGCAAACAATCAAACACCTGTTGAAAAAACAGTCAAAAATGATACCTCTAAAGTTGATAAAACAACACCAAACTTAGATGGTAAAGATGTGGCAATTGGCGAAAAAATTAAATATCAAATTTCTGTAAATATTCCATTGGGGATTGCAGACAAAGAAGGCGACGCTAATAAATACGTCAAATTCAATTTAGTTGATAAACATGATGCAGCCTTAACTTTTGATAACGTGACTTCTGGAGAGTATGCCTATGCGTTATATGATGGGGATACAATGATCGCTCCTGAAAATTATCAAGTGACTGAACAAGCAAATGGCTTCACTGTCGCCGTTAATCCAGCGTATATTCCTACGCTAACACCAGGCGGCACACTAAAATTCGTTTACTTTATGCATTTAAATGAAAAAGCAGATCCTACGAAAGGCTTTAAAAATGAGGCGAATGTTGATAACGGCCATACCGACGACCAAACACCACCAACTGTTGAAGTTGTGACAGGTGGGAAACGTTTCATTAAAGTCGATGGCGATGTGACAGCGACACAAGCCTTGGCGGGAGCTTCCTTTGTCGTCCGTGATCAAAACAGCGACACAGCAAATTATTTGAAAATCGATGAAACAACGAAAGCAGCAACTTGGGTGAAAACAAAAGCTGAAGCAACTACTTTTACAACAACGGCTGATGGATTAGTTGATATCACAGGGCTTAAATACGGTACCTATTATTTAGAAGAAACTGTAGCTCCTGATGATTATGTCTTGTTAACAAATCGGATTGAATTTGTGGTCAATGAACAATCATATGGCACAACAGAAAACCTAGTTTCACCAGAAAAAGTACCAAACAAACACAAAGGTACCTTACCTTCAACAGGTGGCAAAGGAATCTACGTTTACTTAGGAAGTGGCGCAGTCTTGCTACTTATTGCAGGAGTCTACTTTGCTAGACGTAGAAAAGAAAATGCTTAATTTCTAGCATCACCGAAGAAATTTTTAGAAAAACAAAGAGCCTGGGCCAATCACTGTCCCAGGCTCTCATGCTTTATTTTTAAGGAGGAAGCAATGAAGTCAAAAAAGAAACGTCGTATCATTGATGGTTTTATGATTCTTTTACTGATTATTGGAATAGGTGCATTTGCGTATCCTTTTGTTAGCGATGCATTAAATAACTATCTGGATCAACAAATTATCGCTCATTATCAAGCAAAAGCAAGCCAAGAAAACACCAAAGAAATGGCTGAACTTCAAGAAAAAATGGAAAAGAAAAACCAAGAATTAGCGAAAAAAGGCAGCAATCCTGGATTAGATCCTTTTTCTGAAACGCAAAAAACAACGAAAAAACCAGACAAATCCTATTTTGAAAGTCATACGATTGGTGTTTTAACCATTCCAAAAATAAATGTCCGTTTACCAATTTTTGATAAAACGAATGCATTACTATTGGAAAAAGGAAGCTCCTTGTTAGAAGGAACCTCCTATCCTACAGGTGGTGCGAATACACATGCGGTCATTTCAGGACATCGTGGTCTCCCTCAAGCCAAATTATTTACAGATTTGCCAGAATTAAAAAAAGGCGATGAATTTTATATCGAAGTCAATGGGAAGACGCTCGCTTATCAAGTGGATCAAATAAAAACCGTTGAACCAACTGATACAAAAGATTTACACATTGAGTCTGGCCAAGATCTCGTCACTTTATTAACTTGCACACCGTATATGATAAACAGTCATCGGTTATTAGTTCGAGGACATCGTATCCCATATCAACCAGAAAAAGCAGCAGCGGGGATGAAAAAAGTGGTACAACAACAAAATTTACTATTATGGACATTACTTTTAATTGCCTGTGCGTTAATTATTAGCGGCTTCATTATCTGGTACAAGCGGCGGAAAAAGACGACCAGAAAACCAAAGTAGTATGACGAAAAGGCTAAACATACTAAAAAAAAGAGTAAAAAAATAGCTTTTCAATTTTTAATCCTCCTTATCGTGCATAATTGAACCAGAGAAACAGAAGTATTAACGAAATAACTAAAAGAGCAAGCCCTGAATAAAAAGCGACAAAGGGCCAATCAATCGACTGTTTAAATTCCTGCCAAGTTTGGATTTTTCTGTTTTTTTTCGCGCTATCCTCAAGCGTGAGTAAATAATTCAATAGTAAGAGGAGTAGCAACACCGTGAAATCATTTGTGGTAAAAAGCACATGTAAAAATAGAATGACAAAGACAACACGGGATAACACTCGATTCCGCAAAATTAAAAATAACTTAGCACGCATAATAAACCACCATTTCTTATCAGAGATAATGAATCTGTTTTTGTCTACTCTTTAGTTATATCATAAAATTCTTAATAATGAAAAAATGATTCGAGAAAATAATTGAAAAAAAGTTTTTTTCCTGAATCATTATTTTCGTAAATAAAGAATAAACGTGTTACTCTTGGCTTATCAAATTTGGAAGGAGTGTTAAAAATGAAATATCTGGATATTATTGCTTTAATTTTATTGATTGTCGGAGGTTTAAACTGGTTATTAGTTGGTGCATTTAATTTTGATTTAGTTGCAACAATTAGTGGCGGTGCAACCACACCATTAGCAAAAATTATCTATATTATTGTCGGAATTTGTGCGATTTATTCTATTAAGTTTTTAGCTCCTTTGTTCCGCGAACCATAGGATTGATTTAAAAGATTTAGATAACGTGAAGTTATTTTGACTTAGCAATTGAGAGTTTCCTTGAGAAAGGGGACTCTTTTTTTATTTTCTATATTCGTTTCAGAAGGTTTAGACAAGCTCAAAAAATATTTCAAGAGAGCTGCGTTGTTTTCAAAATAGAACCTAGCATTACCTCGAACGTACCTCAAATAACCTGTGTCTTTTTTTGAATCATTAGTTCAAATTGATGTGATCACTAGTGAGAAAAATCAGCTCTAGGATATATAGGAAAATATAAGCATCAAATAGGGATTTTGATGATAAATTATCTTTTTCCTTGTTATGATCATAACAAGGAAAAGAAAGTAGGGATTTATTTATGGAATTACAGGTGACAAAAAAGGCTAAATTTTTTTGTTTGGCGATGGCATTACTAATGACATTAGGTATTTTTATCAGCGCTGGAACAAGTGTTTATGCATCTGACCAGCTAGAGGATTCAGAAGTTGAGGCTGTAGCAAAAGGACTGGAAGAAATGTATGCGAATGGAGTGACGGAAGATAACTTTAAAAACTATGTCAAAAATAATTTTGCTCAGCAAGAGATTTCTTCAGTTGAGGAAGAGTTAAATGTAAATATTTCTGATGCTTCAACAGTAGTTCAAGCACGTTTTAATTGGAATGCATTAGGAAGTTGCGTTGCTAACAAAATCAAAGATGAGTTTTTTGCAATGATTAGTATCAGCGCAATTGTAAAAGCTGCACAAAAGAAAGCCTGGAAAGAATTAGCAGTGACTGTATTACGCTTCGCTAAAGCCAATGGGTTAAAGACGAATGCTATTATTGTAGCTGGACAACTAGCTTTATGGGCAGTTCAATGTGGGCTAAGCTAATGAATTTAAAAGATCATGTTACGGAAATAGTAATTACTTTTATCATCGCTTTTGTGTATACTTGGATAGATTCAGGAGAAATTGAAATCTTAAAAACTCTTTTGATAACAATAATATTTTTAGCCATGTTCTATGCAATACCCAAAATCACCAATAGAAAAAGAAAATGAAGTGGTTTTAGAAAGATAATGTGATAGGAAGTGTAAGGGGAGGTAACGAGCCTTCTCTTGCTTATAGAAAAAAAGAGCTAAAACCTTATAAAATAAAGGTTTTAGCTCTTTTTTGTTTTTCTCTACTTTTCTAAAAATGGAGACGGCGGGAGTCGAACCCGCGTCCAAACATATTGCCACTTAAATCTCTACGTTCATAGACACTCATTTAAAGGTTCGCTTTACAGCGTGCCGAGTGACAGGCATTCTGTATTGCTAGTCTGGTAAGCTCTTCTAAATTTTACAGACGGAAAAATTTAGCGTATCCCACTTCGATTAGGACCCTGACCCGAGCACATGGGCGATGCCGGGAGGATCTTCGCTAGCTGGTTTTTAGGCAGCTAAAGCGAAAGAATTGTTTTCGTTTTTAGCAGTTATATTTAACTGTAACGTTTTAACGTAGCCGTAACCTACGAAACGCAATTCAAGCTCAACTATGCCTGTCGAATCCGTAACGCCCCCGAAATAACATAAGTATCCCTTGATACTTATCAAAGTATAGCATAAATTCCTTGTTTTTTCAAAGAGTAGGATAACACTCTGTTAGATATTCATAAAAAGAGGAAGGAGGGACCGTAACTCAGTTCATCCTTCCTCTTTTTATGAAAGTGTGTGGGTATGTTTTGTAATCCATTGTTGCAAACGGATATTCAACCAAAAACCATAAATTCCTAAAGTAATTATAGTTAATAAAAGCCATTTAATCCAATGACCGAATAATTGCATAGCTGTACCGTCAAAATAAAGGCGTTTACCATCAATAACGGTATGCTTGATTTTCCAGTTGTACATCATACAAATTCCCCAAGGTGCGCAAATGCCTAATGTAAAGACAGTAATCAAGGTTGCTAAAATTGAAGTCCCGATATACGTTGCTAAACCACCGTCAAAATATGAATTTTTCATTCTTTTCCTCCTTATCTCATAAACTTTATTATAACAAGAATAAATGGCCTGGGAAACAAAATGAGGATGAAATAAGTATTTTTATTCATTATTGATGTGAAATATGTTATTTATGCAACTCAAACTTGGCAGCATTAGATATTTTGTAACAAATGTTATCTAATGTAACTACCATAATAAAACGTTTTCCTTAGGAAGTGAATTAGAAATTTAAAAAAAGGCTACTTAAATGAGCATTAATATTGTGCGAGACATATCTTTTTGCTATTGTCAACTTCTGAAAAAGACCACTAAGTGGAAAAAATAAGAGAAAAGAAGGGTGAATAATTTTTTATGACAAAAAGTGTAAAATTTTTAGTGTTACTGTTGGTAATGATTCTACCAATTGCGGGGGCGTTATTGATTGGTCCAATTTCGTTTGGCGCCGAATTGAGCAAAAGTTCAATCGTTGACAAAGTAGAATTAGATCACACTACTTTATATCAAGGAGAGATGACCTCAATTAAAGTATCTTTTAGTGACAAAGAAAATCAGAAAATAAAACCTGGCGATACTATTACTTTAACTTTACCAGACGCACTAGTTGGAATGACCGAGAACGATGGTTCACCACGAAAAATCAATTTAAATGGTTTAGGGGAAGTTTTTATCTATAAAGATCATGTTGTAGCAACATTTAACGAAAAAGTTGAATCTTTACATAATGTGAACGGGCATTTTTCTTTCGGGATTAAAACGCTTATCACCAATAGTTCGCAACCGAATGTGATAGAAACGGATTTCGGAACAGCAACGGCGACTCAACGTTTGACGATTGAAGGAGTGACTAACACAGAGACTGGCCAAATTGAGCGAGACTATCCGTTTTTTTATAAAGTAGGCGATTTGGCTGGAGAGTCAAATCAAGTACGTTGGTTTTTAAATGTGAACCTCAATAAATCCGATGTCACAGAAGATATTTCAATTGCGGATCGACAAGGAAGTGGTCAACAATTAAATAAAGAGAGTTTTACATTTGATATTGTGAATGACAAAGAAACTAAATATATTTCACTTGCCGAGTTTGAGCAACAAGGTTATGGCAAAATTGACTTTGTGACAGATAACGACTTTAATTTACGTTTTTATCAGGATAAAGCACGCTTTACTTCCTTTATCGTCCGTTACACTTCGACAATCACAGAAGCAGGCCAACATCAAGCAACATTTGAAAATAGTTATGACATCAATTATCAACTAAACAATCAAGACGCAACGAATGAAAAAAATACATCACAGGTTAAAAATGTTTTTGTAGAAGGCGAAGCAAGCGGCAATCAAAATGTGGAAATGCCAACAGAAGAAAGTCTAGACATTCCTTTAGAGACAATAGAAGAATGGGAACCAAAGACACCTACTTCGGAACAGGCAACAGAAACAAGTGAAAAGACAGACACAACAGAAACCGCAGAAAGCAGCCAACCAGAAGTTCATGTTTCACCAACAGAAGAAGAAAATCCAGATGAAGGTGAAACACTAGGCACGATTGAGCCAATCATACCTGAAAAACCAAGTGTGACAACTGAAGAGAATGGCACAACGGAAACTGCAGAAAGCAGCCAACCAGAAGTTCATGTCTCTCCAACAGAAGAAGAGAATCCAGATGAAAGTGAAACGTTAGGTACAATTGAACCAATCCTACCTGAAAAACCAAGTGTGACAACTGAAGAGAATGGCACAACGGAAACGGCAGAAAGCAGCCAACCAGAAGTCCATGTGTCGCCAACGGAAGAAGAAAATCCAGATGAAAGTGAAACGTTAGGTACCATTTCACCAATCATACCTGAAAAACCAAGTGTGACAACTGAAGAGAATGGCGTAACAGAAACGGCAGAAAGCAGCCAACCAGAAGTTCATGTCTCTCCAACAGAAGAAGAAAATCTAGATGAAAGTGAAACACTAGGCACGATTGAGCCAATCATACCTGAAAAACCAAGTGTGACAACTGAAGAGAATGGCGCAACAGAAACGGCAGAAAGCAGCCAACCAGAAGTTCATGTCTCACCAACAAAAGAAATTACTACAACTGAGAAAAAACAGCCATCCACAGAAACAACTGTGGAGACAAATAAAACTATTACATCAAAAAATCAACCACAAATACTAAACGCTCCATTAAATACATTGAAAAATGAAGGAAGCCCACAGTTGGCTCCCCAACTGCTTAGTGAACCAATTCAAAAATTAAATGAAGCAAACGGGCAACGAGAACTTCCCAAAACAGGCACAACAAAAACACCGTTTATGTTAATAGCAGGAATACTGGCAAGTACATTTGCCGTTTTAGGTGTAAGTTATCTACAAATCAGAAAGAATTAACAATAGAAAAGCCATCCAGCTTTCGCTGGGGGGCTTTTCTATTATCTGGAGATAAATTGCTGATAGGCGCCAATCAAAAACTATGCTACAGTAAGGTATGTACTGCTCGAAAAGGAGGGAGTAAATGACTAAAAAAATATGGTCGCACTTTCAGAAAAGCTTCACTTGGTACATTTTGATTGGTGTGATTGTTTCATTATGTAGTGCTTTAGCAATTTATTTTTTTCAACAGTTGTTAGATCATTATCAAAAAAGTTTCCAACTAGGGTTGTTAGTAGCGTATGGAACGACAATTATTTTAATTCCGCTATTGTCTTACTGTGAACAGAAACCGAAAGCTTACTTAACTAATGGCATCTATTTCTATTTGAAGAAATTAAGTTTAATAAAAATGAGCAAGATTTCCTATGAAGAATATCTAAAACTGGGAGCGGGAGCTTTACTACAAAAAGTAGAAGTTGGTGCAGCAGCTGGGAGAAATATCCACTTGAATTTTTATGGACGCTTATTTCGAGAGCTAATTCCAGAGACGTTATTTAATTTGTTTTTCATAGCATTGATTGATAAAAAATTACTGCCAGCAATTCTAATTGGTTATGTGATTGTATTTATTTTAACCAAAATGCTTTTGAAAACGCTACAAAAAATGAAAGAAAAAACACTTATTTCTGAAGAAGCAATGAATGCTACTTTGATACGAGGGATGACAGAACTAGTAACTTTTAGAATTAATCGAAAATATAAAAAAGAGATTGAAAATTACGCGTTAATGGCAGAGGAAAATAGTCAAAATATAACAAAAATGACTATGATCCATGAATTTTTCTTTGGCTTTTTTGCCTTGTTAGTAGCACTAATCAAAGTAAGTATTGTCGTACTTAGTTTTACTAACGTCGTGACGCTAAGTTTAGGTGGACTTGTAGCGATAGTGATGTATATCGATCGAATTTATACGCCGATAGCCATATTTAATGTTTTATTTGTTCAATATAATTTGGATAAAGTAGCCTATCAGCGCTTGGAAGATTTTTATAAAAAAGAAGATGATCCTGACTTAGCGGTTTCTGGCAAAGCGTTACCTGAAATTCAAACAATTTCATTAAAAGATGTGTGTTTTAGCGTAGATAGTCAAACGATTATGTCCCAACAAAATCGACAATTTTCAATGAATAAAACCTATGGCTTGATTGGAAAAAGTGGGACAGGTAAATCTACCCTGATTAAATTGATTTTAGGATTATTGAAGCCGACAGAGGGGACAGTTTATGTGAATCAATTTCCTCTAACACAATTCAATTTGGAAGATTATTATGAAAAAGTTTTTTATTTATCTCAAGATGTGCCAATATTTCAAGGAACGTTGAAAGAAAATATTGTATTGAATCAAGAAATTTCTGATGAACAAGTAATTGAAGCTATGTATCGTTTTCAGTTGGGGGAACTTTATGAACGGTTACCGGAAGGTTTAAACACTATTGTGAGTGAAAAAGGAATGAATTTTTCTGGTGGCGAGAAACAACGGATTGCTTTCACACGCTTAGCATTTACACAAGCAGAGATCCTTATTTTAGATGAGGCGACTTCTGCATTGGACGAAAAGACCGAAGAAAAAGTGTTACAAGAAGTACAAAAATTTACCCACAATAAGTTGACTATTTTGGTTACTCATCGACCTAAAACTCTGCGATTTGTAGATGAAATTATTGATTTAAATGAGTGAACTTGTTAGCTCTTTGGCGCTTCTTTTGCTACACTTTTTATAAGAATTGAGAGAAAGGGGCAACTGTTGATGAATAATAATGAGCAAGAATTAGCGGAATTTTGGGATGAATTTGCAGAAGAATATGAAGAAATTCAACAAGAATCGCCATTTCCAATTGCCCGAGAATTACGTGATTTCTTGGTCCAAGAAGATCTTTTTCCGTGTCAGACATTTCTGGATATCGCAGGTGGGACGGGACGATATTTACCTTTTTTTCAAGAGCAAGTCACGGAGTATACGCTAGCCGATATTTCTCAGAGAATGTTGGAGATTGCGGAAGCAAAAGCACAAAGCAACGTTGTTTTTCTTCACCAAAGCCAAGAAAGACTGATTGAGACTGGGAAAAAATTTCAAGTCGTTTTTTCAGCGATGAACCCTGCTTTGGATACGCCGGAAAAAGTTAATGCATTGTGCCAATTAAGTGAAGAATGGTGTCTTATATTTCGGCTAGTGGAAGAGCAAGATTCGTTGTTTTCTCCTTTTGAGCAAGAGAGCAACCCGCAGTTAAAATGGATGGCAAAATACAAAGCATTTCTAAAAAAAGAACAGCGACCTTTTTTCACAAAAAAATTTTTCTTTGAAGCATCAGAAGCTATTTCAAAAGACTTTTTCCGCAACTATTTTGAAGAACAATGGTCAGTTCCAATTTTAGAACAACGCATACAAGAAATTTTTGGTTCTCATGAAATTAAGCAAAATCAGCGTACCATTATTTATGAATTAATTACGATTCCATGTAAAAAAACAACCAGCGATGACTAATTATCGCTGGTTGTTTTTCGGTTATTTAATTGTGCGAAAGCTTTTTCTGGAATCTCTTTTTTATCAATTTTGACAGGAGATTGGATGATTCTTTTTTTACTAATGGTTGCTTCTATGTAAGCATTTGGTTCCAAAGGTTGAGGATTTTTGTCTGTCCGTTCGTAATCCATGACTTGTGTTTTTCCATTACTTTTAACAAAAGTTAGTCGATAGTGTAAAGAATATTGGCCATCTATGCTTTTTTGATTGTCATCTACTGTTTGTTTTCGTTCAGGAATTTCTAGAGGAACTTGTGCATAGGCTTTTTCACCCTTATATGTATCTGCATAATAACGATAGCCTGTATAACCACCAACAATAAATAAGCCAATAAATAAAATAGCGCCGATTTTTTTCATTTTTTCTCCTCCTAACAATTTACAAAAATAGCATAGCAAAAGAAGAAGGAGATGGAACATCGAAAAAACGAACAGTTATCTTACAAAACTGTTCGTTTTTTTGGTCTATTTAGCTTTCATCAGAGAGTAGAAAGGAATCATTTTTCTTACGATAACTAAAGAAAATAACAAAGTACAATAGGCCTGTTAAAAGAGTGACGCCTAACGAATTTGTAAATAAGATGCCAATAAAGATGAGACCTAAAATGATTAAAGCAAGGAGATTAATACTTTTTTCAAAGAGAGACCCTCGTTTTAAAGACAGAACAAACGCCGCAGCGCTAATTAAAATCCAAATTAGCAAGACAGTGTAAGAGAGAGAACCGGCTAAGTAACCAAATAATTCATCGCCAACAAAATAAGAAAGAATAACGCCCAGATATAAAACACTGGCGCAGAAGAAAACTGAACGTTGAGGTACTTGGTGCTTGTTTAAAACCGCTAGTTTACTCATGGGTCCTTTTTTATCTTTTAAGCGAAAATATAAAAGGCGAGAAGAGGCGTATACCCCAGAATTAATAGAAGAAAACAAGGCTAAAATAATCACAAAATTTACGATGTCAGCAGCAAAAGGAATATTCATTTTTTCAAAAACCATAACAAATGGACTCACCGTTGTGCCTGCTAATGTATTCCAAGGGAAAATAATCAAAAGTAAGAATAATGGAATGATATAGAAGGAAATAATCCGTCCCATCACACCACGAATCGCTTTAGGAATGGCTTTTTTAGGATCATCTGCTTCACTGACAGTAATCGCGATTAATTCTGAACCGCCATAAGAATAAATAACTACTAATAAAGAATTAACTATACCTTTCATGCCATGTGGGGCGAAGCCACCATGATCGGTGATACTTTGTAAAGTAGGGAAGACACCACTGCCTAGCATTTGTTGTCCCACCAGATAAACACCAAAAATAATTAACAAAATGATGACACTAATTTTAGCAAACGCCAACCAATATTCTGTTTCTGCAAATAAACGAACCGAGTAAAGATTAATGAGCGTCGTTAAAATAGCTAAAATAAAAACAAAAAACCAAGCAGGAATATTAGGAAACCAAAGTTGTAAAAAGGAAGCTGCGGCAACCGCTTCTGCGATAATATTAATTGTCCACATGGAATAATAAACCCAATCAATAAAATCAGCAGAATGTGCACCTAAAAATGGTCGAACCAAGCCAGACAAACCATGATGTGTGTCTCCGCCATCTAAAACAAGTTTTCCTAAACCACTCATGACGATGAAGAGAACAGCACCGCCAATTAGAAAGGCGATTAAAACAGAAGGACCAGCAATACCAATTGCTTCGCCACTTCCTTTAAAAAGACCTGCGCCAATCGCTCCCCCTAAGGCTAACATCGTAATGTGGCGCGAGCTTAATTGTTTTTTTAAGGTTGTTTGTTGTGTTTCACTCATAGGATTCTCCTTTAATTGAAAAAAAATAATATGAAAATAACTTTCTTTATTATATACAATTTTCTGACAATTACAACTATTCTGTCAATGAAAATGAAAAAATAAGTGAAAAATATTATGAAAATAAAAAAATCGAGCAATTTAAGTGATTAAAATCGCTCAATTTTTTTATTAATTTTTATTTTTTAATAGAGTCATAATTGTTAATGGAACAGTAATGACTACATAGCCGATGATACTAGCCACTACTAAATAAGCTATAGGACTCGAGAAATTAAATAAGTCCGTTAAAAGTATTGCGACAATCATTGAAATAGCATAACAAATGAATAATTGAATAAACCGCTTTGCAGACAAAAAATCACCTCTTCCTAATTAGTTAAAGTCTCTTTTCAATCATTTAGTATACACCTGAAAAGAAGAATAAACTATCATTAATTAAAAGAAAAAGTGAAACAACTAGCGGATTTTTTGTTCAGCTGATTATCTTAAGAATTAGAAAATGAGGTCGGGACAGAAGTGTTTAACTCCTAGAACCAAGTAGGTACTGTTTAACATCTATTTGCTTTGCAAATAGTGTTTCTCAGCAATAAGAAGGGATTTCTGAAAATTGTTCTATAATTTTTGGAGACCAAGTAGGTATTGTTCATCATCGAATCACTACGTTCTTCGTGATTTTCAACAATTTCGGCTTATTTCCGAAGGACCTTCAACTCTTAGAGGTTTAGCTCTTAGAAGTTGTTGAGAACGAAGCAACGCGTAGTGTTGCTTCTGTTCCCGCCGTTTATCAGTTTTTGAGCGTGAAGTAAAAATCCAAAGTGATTTTTATCCCACGCCCATTTTCATTTATGACGTTGGCTTCGTGTAAATTGAGAAGTCTCGTCCTCTCTAGTGGTTGGTTGTTGTGTTCGTTGTACGGCTTGCTTTTCCGGCTCGCTCTTTTTGGCAACATCAGTCACAACATTTGGCTTCTGAGAAGGGGGGACAGTTGTTTTTTTGTTTAAAGTTGGCGTAGTTCTTTTTGTTTCTTTCTTTTGTTTCTTTTTATTATTTTTATCATTTCCAGTGACTGTCAAATAGATAATCAGAAAAATCATTAGGATCGTTGCAACAATTAATAGAATAAACATGTTAAATGAAATGAACATGCATGGACCTCGTTTCTCGTTTTTTCTTAGTTTACCAAAATTTCAAAATTTCGTCACTCTTTTCTTCAGAAAAAACGAATTTCAAAGGGGTTAAAAGAAACTTTTATAAAAAAGCCTCCTTTTTTGTGTGAAAATGCACAAAATTTCTGGAATCGTTTGCTGTTAAAACCAGATACTGGTAAAATAATTATTGTATAAGAATCATTTTAAAAAACGATTTTTGTTACAAATAACGTATTTGTTGAAAAGGCACTGTGAAGTAGTTAGAGACGACAGCCAAGTGACTTTTAATGACAGCCGCCCAATTAATTTCATGGAGCCTTTTCGTAGAAAACGAGGAGGTTATTTTGCGTGAAAGTGAGTATATTTTCGACATGCGTGGTGGATCTACTTTTTCCAAATGTAGGGCAAGCAATGGTAGAGGTTTTGGAACGTTATGGCTGTGAAACGGTTTTACCAACAAGCCAAACGTGTTGTGGTCAGCCAACGTACAATAGTGGCTATGTGACAGAGAGCACGACAACGCTTAAGAATCAAATTGATAGTTTTGACGGTGCCGATTATGTGGTGGGACCTGCGGGGTCTTGTGTCGGCATGATGAAAGAATACCACAAATTTTTAGCAGATGATCCTATTTATGGACCAAAAGCACAACGTTTAGCTGAGCGAACTTATGAGTTTAGTCAGTTTCTTTATCGTGTCTTAGGGGTCAAAGATGTTGGCGCAACGCTATATGGGAAAGCCACTTATCATCGTTCTTGTCATATGACGAGAATTTTAAATGAACGAGAATCGCCCTTTGTTTTGTTGGATCATGTGAAAGGATTAGAAATGATTCCTTTAGGACATCTTGAAAATTGTTGCGGATTTGGCGGAACGTTTTCAGTGAAAATGCCAGCTATTTCTGAACAAATGGTGACGGAAAAAATGAACGATGTGATTGATACAGGCGCAGAAATTTTAATTAGTGCGGATATGGGTTGCCTGATGAATATCGGGGGTAAATTCAATCGTGATGGGAAAAAGATTAAGATTATGCATATTGCAGAAGTCCTTAATCACGAAGTGGATGAAGCACGCATGGATCAACCGCAAATCATATCGGTAGGGTAAGGGGGAAGAACTGTGGGATTATCAACGAGCAATAAGCCGTTAAGTGAACGAATTGAAGAAAGTAAAAAAGATGTGTTTATGCAAAAGGCTGTCGCCAAAGCACAAGATGCCCAATGGGAGAAACGAGAAGGTGCGCGGGAAGCTTTAGGCAATTGGCCACAATGGCGTGAACTGGGAGAACAAATTCGCCAACATACAATTCAATATCTGCCTGACTATTTAGAAGAGTTCAGTGATAACGTCGCCAAACGAGGTGGCAAAGTCTTTTTTGCTCAAACCGCCGAAGAGGCCAATGAATATGTGAAACAAGTGGTTCTAGAAAAAAAGGCGAAAAAAATTGTGAAATCTAAATCAATGGTGACGACCGAAGTCGATATTGATCCAATGTTATTGGGATTAGACGATGTCAGTGTAATGGAAACAGACTTGGCGGAATTCATTTTACAAATGGATGACTGGGATGAGCCGTCACATATTGTTTTCCCAAGTATTCATAAAAATCGCGAACAGATTCGTCAGGTTTTTGCGAAAAAATTAGGGTATCAAGGGGATAATGACCCGGTAAATTTGGCACGCTGTGCACGAGAAGTGATGCGCAAATTCTTTTTGGAAGCGGAGATTGGCATTACAGGTTGTAATTTCGCTATTGCGGATAGCGGCTTAATTAACTTAAATACAAATGAAGGAAATGCTGATTTGACCATCAGTATTCCTAAGACACAAATCGTGTTAATGGGGATGGAAAGAATCGTACCAACAATGCGTGAAGCAGAGGTTTTAGATAACCTTTTAGCCAGAAGTGCTGTTGGTCAAAATTTAACAACGTATGTGACGTTTGCCGGGCAAAAAAATGCGGATGAATCCGATGGTCCAGAAGAATTTCACGTGGTCATTTTGGATAACGGACGTTCAAAAGCGTTAGGAACAGCCTTTCAGCCAGTCTTACAGTGTATTCGTTGTGGGTCTTGTCTGAATGTTTGTCCGGTCTATCGCCATATTGGAGGGCACGGTTATGGCTCTATTTATCCAGGACCAATTGGTGCTGTGCTTTCTCCAATTTTAGGTGGATATAAACAGTTTGGGGAATTGCCTTATGCGTCTAGTCTTTGTGGGGCATGTACGGAAACGTGTCCTGTGAAAATTCCATTGCACGAATTATTAATTGAACATCGTAAAGTGATGACCGATGATCTGAAAATGAAACATGGATTTGAAGATTTCCAAATGCGTATGGTAGGTAAAGCCACTGGTTCACCAGCAATGTTTAAAGCAGCCATGAAAGTCGATCATGCTGCAGCGGGCATTTTAAGTAAACAAAAAGACATTACTGTTGAAAACATGTACAATAATGGGGGCTACCTTGATAAAGGACCAGGGTTAGTAAAAGGTTGGACCGATGTTCGTGATTTGCCAAGACCACCAAAATCTTCAGAAAACTTCAGAAGTTGGTTCAAAAAACATCAAGAAGGTGAAAAAAATGACTAATGAAGCGATTCAAAATCGAGAACCTTTTTTACAAAATCTACGAGAAAAATTAGGCGTAGAAAAACAGCCTGTTTCGGCCCATCCATTTGAGCCAGTTAATCATTTACCAGAAGAACAGTTGGCAGATAAAACACCAGCAGAGCTATTAACGATTGTGAAAGAACGTGTGGAAACGATTCACACGAACTTAGTGGAAACCACACAAGAAAATTTACTGACGACGATTCAGCAAATTGTTGCTGAGTTTGGTGGGGGCAATCTTTTATTGCCAACAGATGCACGTTTTGAAGCCTATGGATTAGCTGATTTAGCTAAGTCATTAGAGGCTGTTTCTGTTAAGCAATGGCAACCTGGAAGTGAGCAACGAGAAGCGAATATTCAAACAGCTGCTCAGGCAAATATCGCGATTGCCTTTGCTGAGTTTTTACTAGCTGAATCAGGAACGATTGTGGTGGAGTCCAATGCGGGGCAAGGCAGAGCTTTACACTTTTTACCGAAGCATTACATTTCAATTATACCGTTTAGCAAACTCGTTCCACGTTCGACTCAGCCAGCAGCTTTTTATACAGAAAAAATAGAAAAAGGTGAAAAAATCGGCTCAGCGATTCACTTTATTTCAGGGCCTTCTAATTCAGGAGATATTGAAATGCAACTGGTTGTCGGGTTGCATGGTCCTTTAGAAGTTTGTTACGTGGTTGTGATGGATCGCTAAAACGCTAGAAGCATAATCAATTCAGCCCTTTTTAGAATTGATTATGCTTTTTTTATGAGCAGGATCAAAAAAGTAAGAATCAAATTTGAAAGAAATACGTTTTTTTTCTGACCATTTTGTAAAAAAAGCGTACATAAAAATTAATTGGGTGTTAAGCACTATAGGATTGATTTACTTTGTGGTAGAATATGAGACATAAGATAATAAGGTTTTTGGAGGAATGAGTTTGAAATCAAAAGAATTAATTAAAACAGTCGTCTTTTTTGCCTGTTTAGCTTTGGGTCTGTTTTTACTGAGACAATTTGTATTTACGCCTGTCGTAGTGAGAGGTCATTCAATGGATCCAACGTTAGCAGATGGTGAACGGGTAATTACGTTAAAAAACACAGAAATTAATCGTTTCGATATTATTACTTTCCCAGCGCCAGATGAACCAGATAAAAATTATATTAAACGTGTGATTGGTTTACCTGGAGATACAATTGCGTACAAGGATGATACGTTGTACATCAATGGAAAAGAAGTTGACGAACCCTATTTAGATGAATTTAAAAAAGCCTTAACAGATGGTCAACCTTTGACAGGCGATTTTTCATTAAAAGAAAAAGTACCAGCAGATAGCTACTTTGTTTTAGGTGATAATCGACGGAATTCAAAAGACGGTCGTGTCATTGGTTTTATTCATAAAAAAGATATTTTGGGTGAAGTGAAATTTGTGATGTGGCCATTCTCACGGTTTGGTCCAATACCAGAAGTGTCAAAACAATAAAAGAGACAATGAGTAAAAGAGAAGGACGGAAATGTGTAAAAACAAACACATGTTTCCGTCCTTCTTTTGTGGTAAAATAAAGGCAGTGCAAAGGAAAAGGATGTGAAACCATGAGTGTGCAGTTTATTAGAGGAACCGCCGTGGCAGACTTAGAAGCGCCACTTATACAGGCGACAAAACAATGGCTAGAGGAAGACGCACAGCATGAAGTATTCTATTTAGTCCCGAACCATATTAAGTTTGAGCAAGAAATTCAAGTCTTGCAAAAGTTACGTCAATTACAGACAACTACGTCTGATTCAATAACCAGTACCCGTCTGCAGGTTTTTAGTTTTTATCGTTTGGCTTGGTACTATTTACAACATACACCTTTTTACTCGGCAGATGTTTTATCTGATGCAGGCGCTGCGATGATTTTCCGCAAAATTTTAGTAGAAGCAGAAGAAGAGTTACAAATTTTTAGAGGTGAAATTAACAAGCCCGGCTTTATTCAGCAACTATTTCAGCTTTATCAAGAAATGCGCGAAGGCAATATTGAGATTGCGGAGCTTTATCCATTTTTAGAAAAACAAACGGAGAACCCTAAAGGACAAGATTTACAACTTAAGTTTCAAGATTTAACGTTAATTTTTACGCGATTCCAATTACAAATGAGTCAGTATGGCTATGAATCAGCGGAGATTATTCAACATTTAAGCGAGTATTTACAAACGGTTGATTTGTCGAATGTTCAATTCGTTATTTCAGGCTATCAGCAGTTTACTGCCAGAGAATTAAAGTTGATTGAAGTGCTAATGGCGCAAGCAGGTTCTGTGAAAGTAGCCCTCGTATTGGACAAACAATATCCGCATGACTTACCTGATCCGCGGTCGTTATTTTATGAAGCGGGACAAACCTATCATCAGCTTTATCAACTAGCAAGACAGAAGCAAATCCCGATTCTTTCAGATTATGTGGAAAAGAAAGAGGTATTAATTACAAATCCAGACTTGCAAGGATTAAACGATTATTGGATTCAATCGCAAGAACACCTGCCTCCATTAAGCACAACTGACTGGAGGGGCGATGGCTTATTTCTGTGGCGTGCTGAAAACGTTAAAGAAGAATTAACACATGTTGCAACCGAAATTCGCCGTTTAGTAGTGGAAGAAGGGTATCGGTACAAAGAAATTCAGGTGTTGACTCGTGATTTAGATTGTTATGAAAATTTATTAGAACCGATTTTTGCGGAACACGAGATTCCTGTTTATGTCGACCGAGATATGGCTATGGATCGTCATCCTTTAGTCGAATGGATTGAATCTTTATTTGCTATTCATTCGTACAATTATCGTTATCGCGATGTGCTCCGTTTTTTGAGAACGGAATTATTTATGCCAATGAATCAACTCGCTACTTCTGAAGAAAGCTTGACTGATTGGTTAAACCAACGGAACGCTTGGCGCAGAAAAGTTGATATTACCGAAAATGTAGTCCTGGCATACGGCTATGAAGGTTATTATTGGTCACAAGAAAAAGATTGGGAATTTATTCGGTATGATTTTGAAGCGGAAGAGCAAGAAGATGTCGCTACGATGGAAGAAGAGTCAAATGCGATTCGTCAATCGCTTCAACGGCTGTTACCTAGTTACTTTCAAGCAATGATAAGTGCCAAAACTGGTTTGGAAGCAGCGACCGTCTTCTATCACTTTTTACTGCAAAGTGGTGTGGCAACACAATTAAAAATGTGGCGCTTACAAGCTATCGAAGCCGGTCAACTAGAAACAGCTCGTAACCATGAACAGACTTGGGATGCATTGATGTCGTTACTAGATGAATACGTCACTGTTTACGGAGAAAGTTCGTTTGATTTTACAACGTTTCAAGAAATATTTGTTAGTGGCTTGGAAGGTTTGCACTATAGTAAAGTGCCGACAGCGATTGACCAAGTACAAGTTCGCGCAATGGATTTAACTCGACCTGGCGCTGCCAAGGTTACTTTTGCTATTGGGATGACGGAAGAAATTTTTCCACAAAAGATTGAAAATAAAACACTATTGTCTGATGAAGAACGTCAGACAATCAATGATACTTTAACGGAAAACCAATATTTACGTGGGACAACTGGGCGCAAAATTGCGCAAGAACCGTTTGTTGCGTATCTCGTCTTTTCTTCAGCGCGAGAACGGTTATATTTAACCTATCCAAGTGTTAAAGACACCGCTCAAGAAGTCAAACCGTCTCCTTATTTTAAAAATATCCAAAAAGATTTAAATTTGCCCGTTTTTGAAAAAAATGAAACAACCATTTTCGATGATGAAACGACCAGTTTAGCCCATATTAGTACGTATCGGACGTTAATCGGTGAATTAACGCGTTTGAAAAGACAACGGAAAGAAACACAAGAAGCATTGTTGCCTTTCTGGTTAAATATGGAAAAAGCGCTAATGAACCAATCAATTGCGCCGCTAGCCAAGCAAGTTTTCGAAAGTTTAACGCATCAAAATATTCCTGAAAAGATTGATGAGGTCTTAGCAGAACCTTTATATGGTAAAGATATTTATACGTCCGTTTCTCGGATGGAGAGTTTTTATCGCTGTCAATATCAATACTTTTCTCGCTATGGCTTACGTTTGAAAGAAAGAGATGTCTTTGGGCTTTCGCCAGCAGCTACAGGGGAATTTTTCCATGAAGCATTGGATCAGTTCTTTAAATTATTGATTATGAATCAACGGAACTTATCTGAATTAACCGATCAGGAAGTCAATTTATTGGCGGAGGAAGTACTAAATAGTATTTTAGGGGATGCACGTTTTTCTGTATTAACGACCTCTAGTCGCATGAACTATATTCGCTATCAATTGAGTCAAACAATTAAAAAAGTCAGTTGGGCGCTGAAACGTCAAAGCCAACGAAGTGGCATGACGACTGTTCAAACAGAAGTGTTATTTGGCCAAATTGCCGCTAAAAAAGGAATTTCTGGTTTGGAATTACCATTAAAAAATCAAGGGAAAATTCATGTTCGGGGAAAAATCGACCGGATTGATCAATTGGTTACCCCCGAATCAACCTATTTAGGTGTGATTGATTATAAATCGAGTCACCGTAAATTTAATATGACAGAAGCGTATTACGGCTTAGCCATGCAAATGCTGACGTACTTGGATGTGGCTTTAATGGATGCTGTGCAATTAGTTGGTCAAGAAGCTAAACCTGCTGGCTCACTTTATCTGCATGTACACAATCCTACGTTATCTTATGAAGGCAAAGACGACATTGAACAACAAATGCTTAAAAAATATCAGTTTGATGGTCTTTTGATGAAAGACCCAGATTTATTGGATCATTTAGATACGAGTCTGCAAGCTAAACAAAGTTCGTTGCTGTTTCCGATTGAAGAATCCGCCAAAGAACAAATTAAACCTGGTCGTCGCCAAGAAGATAAATTTGTGACAGAACCAGAACTAGGCGCGTTGCTTTCCCATAACCGAAATAAATTTATTGAAGCGGGGAATCAAATTATTGGCGGCGAAGTTCAACTTAATCCCGCTTATCAAGGCAAGGAACGGATTGCTTGTCGCTATTGTCCGTTTCGAAGTGTCTGTGATTTTGATGTGATGCTAAAAGAAAATAATTATCATCGTATTGAGAATTTATCCAAAGAGGAAATTATGGCGCGCTTGTTAAACAAAGATGAGGAAGGAGCAACCGAAGATGAGTAAAACAATTCCACTACGTCCAGCCAATGAGCAATTCACCGACAGTCAATGGCAAGCGGTGTTTGATGGCGATGAAAATATCTTAGTTTCTGCTTCGGCTGGCTCAGGAAAAACCACCGTTTTAGTCCGCCGTGTCATTGAAAAAGTCAAAAGCGGCGTCGATATCGATCGTCTCTTGATTGTGACGTACACTGAAGCCGCCGCCCGTGAGATGAAAGAACGTATCCAAGTGGCTTTACAAAAGGCAATGAATGAAGAACAAGATCCAGAAAGAAGACGGCATTTTTCTCGTCAAATTGCTCTTTTGCCAACAGCCAATATCAGCACGTTACATGCCTTTTGTTTAACTGTTATTCGTCGTTTTTATTATTTAATTGACATAGATCCAGTTTTTCGGATGTTAACAGATGAAACAGAAACATTGTTATTAAAAGAAGATGTTTGGGATGCATTACGTGAACAATTTTATGCGGAAAATCAAGAAGCGTTTTACCAATTAACAGCGAATTTTTCCAATGACCGTAGTGATGACGGACTCACTAACTTAATTTTTTCTTTTTATGAATTTGCCAAAGCCAATCCTGATCCAGAGGCGTGGATTAATGGCTTAACACAAGCCTACGAAGTAGGGGATCAGCTAGGCGAATCAAAGTTATTTCAGACGTATTTAAAACCGCTAGCCGTTGAGACGTTACAACGAACTCTTCAGCGTTACGAAGAAATGGTGACCTTAACAGAGGGCGAAGAGAAACTTCAAAAGATTTGGTATTTAGCTCAAAATGAAAAGGAACAAACAAAACAATTTTTACAATTTTTAGAGAGAAATGATTTAGAGAGCGCCTATAATTTGACTGAATTGTTGAGCTTTGACCGCTACCCAACGGTTCGTGCCGAAGAGTTGAAACCAACCGCGGAACAAGCCAAACAGTTACGAGAACAAAATAAAAAAGCGTTAAATGATTTGAAAAAGCAACTGTTTACACTTTCTCCAGATGCCATGAAACAAGTCTTGAAAGAGGCCACGCCCATTGTTCAAGAAATGGCTCACGTGGGGAAACAATTTATGGAGGCCTATGGCGCAGAAAAACGGCTTAAAAATTTAGTGGATTTTAACGATTTAGAACATTATACGTTAGCTATTTTAGCGAAAAATCAGGCAGATGGCTGGCATGCATCAGAAGCCTCGGTTTACTATCGCGAAAAATTTGATGAAGTGTTAGTCGATGAATACCAAGATATCAATCAATTACAAGAATCTATTTTGTATTGGTTGCGCCGCCCGCTTAGCGCAGAAGGAAACCTTTTTATGGTAGGAGATGTGAAACAGTCTATTTATTCTTTCCGCTTGGCAGATCCTACATTGTTTATTGAAAAATACAATCAGTATGGGCAAGGCAAAGAGGGTAAACGAATCATTCTAGCTGAAAATTTTCGTTCTCGCAAAGACGTTTTAGACTTTACGAATTTAGTATTTAGTCAATTAATGGATGAGCGAGTGGGCCAAATTGCTTACGATGAGTCAGCTGCTTTGGTTCATGGTTTTGATCAATTTTCGGAGGCGGCTGATTATTCAACTGAATTGCTAATTTATGAAAAAAAAGCAACAGAATCAGTTGAATTTCCAGAATTACAATCCCCTGAGTTGTTGATTGAAGATAAGACAGAAGGGGAACTTTACGTTACTGCTTTGAAAATTCGTGAATTAATTGACCAAAATTTCTTAATTTATGATAAAAAGCTGAAAACGGATCGACCGATTACTTATCAAGATATTGTCTTATTAACGCCTACGAAGAAAAATAATTTAACTATTTTAGATGTTTTTAAATCATTAGAAATTCCAGTTCAAGTCAATGATGCTCAAAATTATTTCCAAGCAACGGAAATTCGTACAATGATTGCCTTGCTTCAATTGATTGATAATCCCTATCAAGACATTCCTTTGGCAGCTGTGTTACGTTCACCAATTGTTGGATTAAAAGAAAACGAATTAGTGCTTATTCGTTTGGCTAATAAGGAAACCAGTTACTACGAAGCATTTTTAACGTTTAATCAAAAGATGGAACCAACCATGGAGGAAGCAGTTGTTCAGGAAAAAACTATACGTTTTGCTGAATCATTAGAAAAATGGCGGGAACAGGCTCGACGCAACCAGATTAGCAACTTGCTGTGGACGATTTATCGTGAAACGGCCTATCTTGATTATGTTGGCGGGTTGCCTGTTGGCAAACAACGTCAAGCCAATTTATATGCGTTGGTCGATCGGGCCGCGGCGTATGAAAAAACAACCTTCCGCGGATTATTTCAATTTGTTCGCTTCATCGAAAAAATGCAAGAAAAAGACAAAGATTTAGCGGAACCAGTCGTTTTAAGTGAAGAGAATGCCGTACGCGTCATGACGATTCACGCTAGTAAAGGGTTAGAATTTCCGGTGGTATTCGTTTTAGATATGACCAAAGAATTTAATGTCAGTGATTTGAATGAACGCTATATCTTTGAAGAAAATTTAGGGGTAGGCATTCGTTATTTACAACCTGAAGAACGAGTTATGTACGATACTTTACCATTTTTGGCGATTAAACAAGTACGATTGAGAAAATTACTATCTGAAGAAATGCGGAAGTTATATGTGGCGTTGACACGTGCAGAACAGAAACTTTTTCTGGTGGGCTCCTATAAAGACCAAGCGGCGATGTGGAAAGAGTGGCTGAAAGTTGGCGATGTAGAAACACTGGTGCTACCAGCTGAAAATCGCTTGCAAAGTAAAAGTAGTTTAATGAATTGGGTTGGGATGACATTGGTACGCCATCAAAAAGCCGATGAATATCAGCAAGAAGTAGTAGTAAGTAACGTTCCGCAAGTCAAAAAGCACCCAGCTAACTTTCATATTCAGTGGTTCAACGAAGAACAACTACGAGCAGCCATTCAGCAATTACAATTGCCAGAAAGACAAGCAGAGGATTTAGCCGAAAAAGCGCAATTATCTGCTGACAAAATCAATCGTGGTCTTGCACGGTTAAGTTTCAATTATCCGTTTGAAGTGGCTACTCGGACTACCAGTTATCAGTCTGTTTCTGAAATCAAGCGAGTATTTGATGACCCCGATAACAAAGAAATTGGTAAAATTGAGGTTCGGGAAGACAATACTATTCAAGCGCAACCGTTGATTGTCAATCGAATGATTGAAGGAGATTTAAGTAAGCCTAAATTTTTAGATACGGTTCAAGCGCCCTCAGCAGCTGAAATTGGGACAGCAACCCATTATTTATTACAACTAATTGATTTAAGTAAGCAACCTTCTTACGAGGAAGTGCGAGCTGTTCAAGAACGCTTAGTGGAAAATAAATTGATTTTACCAGCAATTGCTGAAAAAATGAATCTGGAACAAATCGTGGCCTTCTTTGACACCGCCCTAGGAAAACAATTGATTCAACACCATCAAACCGTTAGAAGGGAACAACCTTTTTCTATGCTGATTGAAGCAGAAGAGCTCATTCAAAATTATCCAGAAACGTCACAAGATGATTTATTAATTCATGGGATTATTGATGGCTATATCGAATTAGACAATCAATGCATTTTGTATGACTATAAAACCGATCATGTAAAAAGCACCTCTCCCCAAGCGATTTCTGAAATTGTCGAACGGTATCGCGGACAGATGAATCTTTATCGTAGAGCACTACAAGAGGCAACGCATAAAGAGGTGTCGCACGTCTATTTAATTTTATTAAATGGAGGAGTAATTATTGACATGCAGACAGGAAATGTTGTAGATTTTATAAAGTAGAAAAAATTAGAAGCAGAAACACTTACATTTTGTAAGGAATGTGCTATACTCATTGAAGAGGTGAGGAAGATGGAAAAAGTAAAAACAGAATCGTTTGTACTTTGTCCCAAATTTGAAAAATCATTTTCAATACTTGGTAAAAAATGGAATGGTTTAATTATTGATGTTTTATTAGAACGAGGTCCTCAACGTTTTGGCGAATTAAAAGAAAAAATTCCAATGTTAAGTGATCGTGTCTTAGTAGAGCGATTGAAGGAACTAGAAGCTGAAGGAATTATCACCAAAGCTGTTCGTTGCGGTGAAGGAAATCGCTTAGAATATTTCCTAACCGAAAAAGGCGAAGACTTGCAATTAGCAATGGAACAAATTCAACATTGGGCAGAAAAATGGGTAAAAGACGAAGAATGCAGTTGACCGCAAGCAAAACTTCTTGTAAACTAAACGTAATTAAATAACTAAAAAAACAGTGATGGAAACAAGTAGTTTGAATTGACGTGTTTTAGGGAGAGTCAGCCAGAGACTGGAAGCTGATTTACACAGTCACCAAGCGAAATTCACTTCCTGAGTTTGTTTGTTTTCAAGAAGAAAGCAAACCGGTAATTGCCGTTAAATGAAATGAGTGCATGACAACAATTTGTTATGAATTAGGATGGTAACACGATAGCTCGTTCCTTTGAAAGGAATGGGTTATCGTTTTTTTTAGTTTAAATAAAAGATAGAGGGGAACGCATAATGACATTACAAGCGCAATTAGAAGCTCTTAGAGACAATACGCTCAAAGAAATCGCACAAGTTGCTACTTTAAAAGAATTAAACCAAATTCGCGTAGAAACATTAGGAAAAAAAGGACCAATCACCGAAGTATTAAGAGACATGAAAAACCTTTCACCAGAAGAACGACCAGTGGTGGGGGGCTTTGCAAATGAAATTCGTGATTTATTAACAGAAGCAATTGAAGCGCGCAAAGTTGTTTTAGAAAACGAAGCGTTAAATGCGGCACTAAAAGAAGAAAGTTTAGATGTAACTTTACCTGGAAAACAAATGCCTCAAGGCACACGTCATATTTTGACACAAGTTATGGAAGAGATTGAAGATATTTTCTTAGGCATGGGTTATCAAGTAGTGGAAGGATACGAAGTAGAATCCGATCATTATAATTTCGAACGCATGAATCTACCAAAAGATCATCCGGCACGCGACATGCAAGATACGTTTTATATTTCAGATGAGATGTTAATTCGTACGCATACTTCACCAGTTCAAGCTCGAACAATGGAAAAACACGATTTTTCAAAAGGTGCATTACGAATGATTTCTCCTGGGAAAGTATTCCGTCGTGATACAGATGATGCGACACATAGTCACCAATTCCATCAGATTGAAGGCCTTGTTGTCGATAAAAATGTCACAATGGGTGATTTAAAAGGGACGTTAGAAGTCATGATGAAAAAAATGTTTGGTGAAGATCGTAAAATTCGTTTACGTCCTAGCTATTTCCCTTTTACAGAACCTTCAGTCGAAGTAGATGTTAGCTGTTTTAAATGTGGCGGCGCAGGTTGTAACGTCTGCAAACATACAGGTTGGATTGAAATTTTAGGTGCGGGGATGGTTCATCCAGATGTGTTACAAATGTCAGGGATTGATCCAACAGAGTACTCAGGCTTTGCCTTTGGCTTAGGACCAGATCGCGTTGCTATGTTACGTTACGGTGTAAATGATATCCGTAATTTTTATCAAAATGATTTACGTTTCTTAAATCAATTCAAGGTAAAGGAGTAGTTGAAAAATGTTAGTTTCTTATAAATGGTTAAATGAATATGTTAATCTTTCAAACGTTACTCCGCAAGAATTAGCGGACAAAATGTCTGTGACAGGTATCGAAGTTGAGGGCGTTGCTGTACCTGAAGAAGGATTAAAGAAAATTGTTGTCGGTGAAGTAAAAGAATGTGTTCCTCATCCAAACTCTGACCACTTATCAATTTGCCAAGTAGACATCGGTGAAGAAGAATTGTCACAAATTGTTTGTGGAGCACCAAATGTAAAAGCCGGAATTAAAGTCATCGTAGCATTACCTGGTTCAAGAATTGCAGGAAATCAAAAAATTAAAAAAGGTAAAATGCGTGGCGAAGTCTCTAACGGAATGATTTGTTCGTTAGAAGAGCTAGGGTATTCAGATAATGTCGTACCAAAAGCCTACGCTGAAGGGATTTATTATTTACCTCAAGAAGCAGTGAATGGGACACCTGTTTTCCCTTATTTAGACATGGATGATGCGATTATTGAATTATCAATTACACCAAACCGTGCAGATGCACTAAGTATGAGAGGGGTAGCCTATGAAGTTGGCGCAATTTATCGTCAAACACCTCAGTTTAATGATCCCGAACTCAAAGAAGATGCTTCAGATAACGTGGAAAATTACGTAACAGTGACTGTTGAAGATTCACAAGATGCGCCAGCGTATCAAATTCGTGTCATTAAAGATGTGACGATTGCAGAAAGTCCTCAGTGGTTGCAAAATCGATTGATGAATGAAGGAATCCGTCCGATTAACAATGTGGTGGACGTGACAAATTATATTTTATTATTATTTGGTCAACCATTGCATGCATTTGACTACCAAAAATTAGATAGCAAAGAAATCTTGGTTCGTCGAGCAACAGCAGCAGAAGAACTAATTACATTAGATGGTGAAACACGTCAATTAACAGAAGAAAATATCGTCATTACGAATGGAAAAACGCCTGTCGGCTTAGCCGGTGTAATGGGTGGGGCTAATTCTGAAATCAGTCAAGAAACAACAACTGTGGCTTTAGAAGCGGCATTGTTCAATCCATTGTCTATTCGCAAAACGTCTAAACAATTCAATTTACGGAGTGAATCTTCAAGTAGATTTGAAAAAGGCATCAACCAAGCGACAGTTGGGCTAGCTTGTGATGTGGCAGCCGCGATGATTGCAGAGTTAGCCAACGGAACAGTGGTCTCAGGCACTGCAATTGGTTCTGAAGTGGACGTTAAAGAAGCGCAGGTAGCTGTGACTTTAGAACGAATCAACCAATATTTAGGTACTTCATTAGATGAAGCAACGGTGAATGAAATTTTTGAAGCACTCGGTTTTGCTTATGAAGTAAATCAAGGCGCATATGAAATTACGATTCCACCAAGACGTTGGGATATTGCGATTGAAGCAGATATTATTGAAGAAGTGGCGCGCATTTATGGATATGATCATTTACCTTCAACATTGCCAAGTGGAGAAACAGTTGCTGGAAGTCTAACCAAAGCACAACGTGTTACGCGCCAATTAAAGAGCTTACTGGAAGGTCATGGTACGAGTGAAGCCATCAGCTATGCATTGACAACAGAAGAAAAATCCCGTCAATTTATGATGAAAGAAAGTCAAACAACACGTTTGCAATGGCCAATGAGTGAAGAGCGTTCTGTGTTACGTATGAACTTAATTTCTGGTTTATTAGATGATGTCGCATACAATGTGGCACGTAAAAATAATAATATCGCCTTCTACGAAGTAGGACGCGTTTTCTACCAAACAGAAGATCCAACAAAAAATTTACCTACAGAAGAAAATCACTTAGCACTTGCTTTAACTGGTAATACAATGGTTAAAGATTGGCAAACAAAAGCAACAGCCGTTGATTTTTATACAGTAAAAGGCTTAGTGGAAAGTATTGTAGCTGTTTTAGGATTAACAGAAAAAATCAGTTATCAAGCGACAACGGCGATTCCAGAAATGCATCCAGGCCGGACAGCATGGATTTATTTAGAAGGTGAAGTGGTTGGTTTTGTCGGACAAGTTCACCCAACGACAGCGAAAGCGTACGATATTCCAGAAACATATGTTGCTGAATTAAACTTGCAACAATTAGTAGCCATAGAAGCAGGCGGGGTTAATTATGAAGCAGTTTCTAAATTCCCAGCAGTTTCTCGAGACATTGCTTTATTAGTCGATGAAACAGTTACCAATCAAGAACTAGTTAAAACTATTTCAGATAACGCAGGTAAATATTTGAAAGAGATTCATTTATTTGATGTATATCAAGGTGAAAAACTAGGCGCTGGCAAAAAATCAATGGCGTATAGTTTAACTTTCGTTAATGCAGAAGCGACATTAGTGGATGAAGAAATTAACCGTTCAATGGAAAAAGTTGAAAAAGCGCTAATTGAAAAACATCAAGTAGAAGTAAGATAAAATAAAAACAGGAAAGTGGGGCATAAGTCGAAATGACTTATGCCCCACTTTCTAAATCTTAAGATAATCAGCTGAACAAAAGCAGCTCCAAGAAATAAGCCGAAATTCTCCAAAAATTAAAGAACAATTTTCGGAAATTCCTTCTTATTTCTTGGAGCTAAACACTTTTGTCTCAGCCTCCTATTTTTAACTACATTAATAACTTTTCGCCCAATTTCGTGAAAGCCAACGTGAAAATTGTGAGATACTAAAGTTAATAATGAAATAAATTAGGGCGACGATTCCGTAAATAGTGAATACTTGTCCTGTTTGTGCGTAGCGCCCCATTAAGATATAAGATTTGCCAAAGAGTTCTTGCAAAGCAATCACGGAATACAAGAAACTTGTATCCTTGATGACAGTAACAAACTGAGAAACGATCGCTGGTAAAACATTGCGAATGGCTTGAGGCAAAACAATATGATAAAGAATTTGCCAATTTGAAAAACCTTGAGAACGCGCCGCTTCAATTTGGCCTTTATCGACCCCATTTAAACCACCACGAATAATTTCCGCTAAAGCAGCGGTAGTAAACACAGTAAAACTCACAATTCCAGCAGGTGTGGATTTGATTTTGAAAATCAAAAAAATAACATAAATCCACAATAAGTTTGGAATATTACGCACTACTTCTACATAAATACTGGCAAGTAACTTCAGTGGTCCATTGGTTTGATTTCGCAAAACGGCTAGAATGGTGCCAAAAATCGTACTCAAAATAATTGAGACGAAGGAAATATAGAGCGTCAATTTTAAGCCGTTAAATAGAAATTGAAAATTATTTGCTGTCAGTAATTGACGCATTTCTTCTGAAAAAGGCATCTGTTTTCCTCCTATCTACTATATGCTTTCTTATTTTTTTCTTCCATTTTTCTAGCCAAATTCGCTAATGGGAAGCAAAGAATGAAATATAAGAAGCCAGCGAGCGCAAAGGCGGGAATGTAGTTCAAGTTGACAGACGACCAACTATTGGCAGCAAACATTACGTCAGCGCCAGAAATAATGGCAACTGTTGACGTATTTTTAATTAGATTCACGACTTGATTAGTTAAAGGCGGTAACATAATCCGCCATGCTTGTGGTAAAATCACATACCGCATCGTTTGACCATACGTTAATCCTTGGGAGTAAGCCGCTTCAAATTGCCCTCTTGGGACAGCTCCGATTCCTGAGCGAACCACTTCAGAAATGTAGGCGCCGTGATAGAAGCCTACACACAGAATGGCAATCGTAGTAATAGAAAATGAAAGCAGCGGGCTTAGCAGAGGAAAGCCATAATAGACTACGATAAATTGAATCAACAAAGGTGTGTTTTGAAAAAATTCTACATAGACACGACTAATTGCGTGTAAAAGTTTACTTTTGGTCGCTGATAAACTGCCAAAGAAAATGCCTAAAGCAAAGGCAACTAAGATCGCTCCTAAAGAAAGCAGAATAGTATAGAGAAATGCCTGACCAAAAATTCGCCAATCTTGAAATAAAGCTTCCCAACGATATAAGGCAAATGGCCCTTCTTCAAGCCAGGAAATATTGGCTAACAAAAACATAAAAATCCCTCCTAAAATTTTTGATTCTTCAAGTCTTAGGAATGATTAATTTTTTAAGCCCCAGTCTTGATAAATTTTTTCTAGTGTGCCGTCTTTCTCCCATTTTTCAATTAAACCATTTAGATAATCATTTAATTCAGTATTTGCTTTCTTTGTAGTAATTCCATATTCTTGTGGCGAAAAACCATCTTTTAAAATTTCTGTCTTGCCATCCACATAGCCAGATAGGATTGATTTATCCACTGAAAATGCATCAATTCGTTTAGAAGTTAACGCTGTTTTTAATTCTGGATAGGAACCTAATTCTTGATAAGTAAATTTGATTCCTTCCTCTTGCGCTTTTTTCTCTAAGTTTTCTTTTGTCGTAGCAGATTGTGCAACGCCGATTGTTTTTCCGTCTAAATCTTTCATGCTGGAGAAGTTATCCTCTTTGCGCACAAGGAAACCAATCTCATCTGTATAATAAGGAGTTGTAAAATTATAAGTCTTTTTACGTTCATCAGTAATTGTAAATGTAGCAATTACCATATCTAGTTCACCATTGTCTAAAAGGGGACCGCGCGTTTTCGCTGTCACGCCCACAAATTCCACATTCTCTTCGCTGCCGGTAATTTCTTTCGCAATCAAGCGTGCAATATCTGGTTCCATTCCTTCATTTTTGTTTGTATCAGGATTCATATAGCCAAAATTAGGAATGTCTTCTTTGACACCTACTTTAATTTTCCCTGCTTTTTTTAATTGTTCTACTGTGACCGTTTTGTTTGATGAAGCACTTTTTGAAGTTGAGTCATTGTTGCCGCTACCACAGCCCACAATGATGCCTGCTAATACAAGTAAGGAGAGTCCAGCCAGCCATTTATTTTGTTTTTTCATTCCTTCATTCCTCCAATTTTTTGTTTTTTATTCATTACCCGTTATGAATAATTTTACTTAGAAATTCTTTTGCACGAGGGTTTTCAGTGCTTGTAAAGAAATGTTCAGGCGTTCCTTGTTCAATAATCTGTCCTTGGTCCATGAAGATTACACGGTCAGCCACTTGACGAGCAAAGCCCATCTCATGTGTGACACAAACCATGGTAATATTTTGTTTGGAAAGATCGACCATTACATCTAAAACTTCTTGAATCATTTCTGGATCAAGTGCCGAAGTCGGTTCATCAAAAAGGATAATCTCAGGATGCATATTTAAGGCACGAGCAATAGCGACCCGTTGTTGCTGCCCGCCAGAAAGCTGCGAAGGATAAGCAGAAGCTTTATCAGCCAAACCGACTCGTTCTAAATACTCCATGCCAGTACGAACCGCTTCGTCTTTGGAAACGCCCATCACTTTAATCGGTGCTAACGTTAAATTATCAATAATCGTTTTGTGAGCATATAAGTTAAAATTTTGAAAGACCATGGCAACTTTCTGGCGAACCTTTTGAATCGGTGCTTTCGGTTTGGTGATGTCAATGTTATCAATTACGACGGAACCATCATTGACTTTTTCCAATTGGTTCATACACCGAATTAATGTACTTTTGCCAGAGCCAGAGGGTCCGATAATGACAATTTTTTCTCCTTGTTCTACATTTAAAGTAATATCTTTTAAAACGTGATGCTCCCCAAAATACTTATTTACATGTTCTAAAGAAATCATAGGCAGTCTCCTTTGCAATCATTTGGCAGAAAAGATAACAGAGGATTCGGTGAGAAACATGTTATTTAAATTAAATTAACCAAATGTATTTCTAATTGTATTCTCAATGTTAGGAATTATAACATACAAAAAAATGAATTACTAGTTTTTTAATCGAAAAAGATTTCCTTCAAAAAAAGAAATAAATGAGAGCAAAACAGGAAAAATTGACAATAGTCCTTAAAAAGTAGAAAATAAAGGCAGTGAATAAAAGGCAAAGGTAGGATGAGAATGAGCAATCAAGAAGCCATTGGATTAATTGATTCTGGCGTTGGTGGATTAACTGTTTTAAAGGAAGCGCTAAAACAATTACCAAATGAACGATTAATTTATTTAGGAGATACAGCCCGTTGCCCATATGGTCCACGACCAGCCGAACAAGTCGTTCAGTTTACTTGGGAAATGGCCGATTTTTTATTGAAAAAACGAATAAAAATGCTAGTAATCGCATGTAATACCGCGACGGCTGTCGCATTAGAAGAAATTAAAGCTGCCTTGCCAATTCCAGTTGTCGGTGTTATTTTACCTGGCGCACGAGCAGCCGTTAAAGTCACAAAAAATAACAAAATTGGTGTCATAGGTACCTTAGGGACAATCAAAAGTGCTTCCTATGAAATCGCCATTAAAAGTAAGGCACCAGCAATTGAGGTGACTAGTTTAGCTTGCCCTAAATTTGTCCCCATTGTTGAAAGTAATCAATATCGTTCTTCCGTAGCAAAAAAAATTGTGGCAGAAACACTTCAAGCACTACAATTAAAAGGACTTGATACGTTGATTTTAGGTTGTACCCATTACCCGTTGTTACGTCCGGTGATTCAAAATGTGATGGGGAGTCATGTGACATTAATTGACTCAGGAGCCGAAACAGTTGGCGAAGTCAGCATGCTTCTCGATTATTTTGACATTGCCCACACGCCTGAAGCGCCTACACAGCCCCATGAATTTTATACAACTGGTTCTGCAAAAATGTTTGAAGAGATTGCAAGCAGTTGGCTTGGTATAGAGAACTTAAAAGCACAACAGATTCACTTAGGAGGAAACGAAAATGATTAGACATGATAGTCGTGCACCAAAAGAATTGCGAAAGATCACTATTGAAACCAATGTTTTTAAACATCCAGAAGGTTCGGTGGTTATTTCGTTTGGCGATACCAAAGTAATTTGCTCAGCCACTGTCGAAGAAAAGGTTCCCCCATTTTTACGAGGCGCGGGAACAGGTTGGGTAGCAGCTGAATATAGCATGCTCCCTCGCGCGACGAACACAAGAAATATTCGGGAAAGTGCGAAAGGAAAATTAACAGGGCGAACAATGGAGATTCAACGTTTGATTGGGCGGTCATTGCGAGCTGTTGTTGACTTAGAAAAGTTAGGGGAACGGAGCATTGTTGTCGATTGTGATGTGATTCAAGCAGATGGGGGAACCCGTACTGCTAGTATTACAGGCGCTTTTGTTGCTCTACGCTTAGCAGTTAATCATTTATTGATGACTGGTGCGCTAGCGGAAGACCCAATTAAAGAGCATTTAGCTGCTGTCAGCGTGGGTATTTTACCCGATGGTTATTGTGTGCTGGACTTAGATTACGCAGAGGACTCGAATGCTGCAGTGGATATGAACATCGTGATGACCGAGTCTGGTGAATTTGTGGAAATTCAAGGAACGGGTGAAGAAGCTACCTTCTCAGGAGATGAGTTAAATGCCATGCTCTTTTATGGAAAAACAGGGATCGAGGAATTAATTGCGTATCAGAAAGAAGCGCTTTATGCTTTAGCCTCTGAAGAAGTCCCTTCGCAAGATTCAGAAGAGAAAGTGATTGTCATTGCAACTAGAAATCCTGGTAAAGCGAAAGAGTTTAGTTCAATTTTTGGTGAAAAAGGATATACGGTTAAGACGTTATTAGATTATCCGAATTTGCCAGATGTAGAAGAAACTGGTCGAACATTTGAAGAAAATGCTCGTCTAAAAGCTGAAACAATTGCAGAAATTTTACAGAAACCAGTATTAGCAGATGATTCAGGATTAATTGTTGATGCGTTAGGGGGAATGCCAGGAATCTATTCTGCTCGTTTTGCTGGTGAACCAACTAACGATGCTTCAAATAATGCGAAACTATTGCACGAGTTAACGGGCGTGCCAAAAGAAAAAAGACAAGCGCGTTTCCATTGTACATTGGTTTTTGCTGAACCAAAGAAAGAAAGTCTGGTGGTCGAAGCTGAATGGCCAGGAGAAGTCGGCACGATTCCTCGTGGTGAAGGAGGCTTTGGGTACGATTCACTTTTCTATGTTCCAGAGCTTGGTAAGACAGCAGCTGAATTGTCTGGAGAAGAGAAAAATAAAGTCAGTCATCGTGGACAAGCAGTGGCAAAATTAAAAGAACAATGGGAAGAATGGCTAAAAAAATAGGAGTTGAAACGTATGAAAATCTTGGTAGTAAGCGATAACCATGGCGATCGCGACTGTTTGGTTGACTTAGTGAATCATTATGAAGGACAAGTCGATGCACTCTTTCACTGTGGTGATTCTGAATTAGAACCGACAGATGAACTTTGGCAAAAATTCATTGTAGTCCAAGGAAATTGTGATTTTTATGATGAATTTCCCAAAACTGTGACTAAAAAAGTGGGGGATCAAGTTATTTATATGACACATGGTCATTTGGCCAATGTTAGAATGGGGCTCACGACACTTGCTTTACAGGCGGAAGAAGCAGGAGCGACAATTGCCTTATTTGGTCACACTCATGTACTCGGTGCAGAGCGACACAATAACATTCTCTTTGTTAATCCGGGAAGTATTCGTTTACCTCGTGGACCAGTTCAAGAGAAAACATATGCCATAATTGAAAGTACACCTGAACAATATCTCGTTCAGTACTATAACAAAGAGCACCAACCATTGGAACGATTAAAGGCAACGTTTACGAAGTAAGTGAATGTTAAGAAATAAGTGCTACTTTTTTATTTATCAGATTTTGAGCGTAGGACAAAAATCTCTTTTTGATTTTTGTCCTACGCTCTTTTTTTAGTCGACTTGGATAACCTTTAAGCCGGTCTTACGAAGTTCTGTAATTAAAGTTGATGAGCAATGTTTGTCTGTAATCAAACAATCAAAAGCGGTAATATCAGCAATTTTAAATTTAGATGTCAAGCCGATTTTTCGATGGTCCGCGACCAAAATTTTTACTTTTGTTGTTTGTTTTATCATAAGCTCATTAATTTTTGCTTCATTGAAAATTTTTGTAGTGACGCCATGTTCTAAACTGACCCCGCTACAGCCAATTACGCAAACATCGGCATGCGTTGCGGTGATTGTGTTAATGGCAACATCTCCTACCAGAACTTCTTTGGGAAAACGTAATTCGCCTCCGGTCAAAATATAATTGTATTGAGAAACATGAGGCTTGGTGGCAATTTTTAAATTATTCGTTACGATGGTCAGATGATCGGCCTTTAAATAATGGAGAATATTCAAAGCAGTGGAACTTGAATTAATGAAAACGGTATCATAATCACTTAGATAGCTACAAGCAACACGAGCAATGGCTTGTTTTAATAATTCCGGTCCTGATTGATCAAAGTCTTTCTGATTTTGGTCGTTGTAAATACAATACCCATATTTTCGAATGATGTCATTCTTAGTTTCTAAGACATTTAAATCACGACGAATTGTGCTTAAGGAAACATTTAAAGCATCTGCTAATTTATAGGTAGTCATTTGTTTGTTTTTTTGCAGCAGCGCGAGAATGTTTTGTTGCCTTTTTTCAATGGTTTCTAATGAACTTTTCAAGTAATACAACCTCCTTTAGTTATTTTTTTGGACACGGTCCCCCATGAAATAGTATAACTCATAGGAAAACAAAACACGTAAAAGAATCATTAAAAGTGCAAACAATCATATAAAAGGGTTTTCATTGTGATTTTTTGCGGCTATGATTTTCTTATAAAGCATAACACAATCATTTGAGAAGAGGAGTGGTAGCATGAGCAAATCGATTCATGAAATTACAAAAGAAAGTTGGTTGAAGGCGACATTTCCGGAATGGGGCACTTATTTAAACGAAGAAATTAATCAGACAAATGTGCTTCAAGGAACGGTTGCACTTTGGTGGCTTGGTTGTACAGGCATTTGGCTGAAAACGCATGAGAACACGAATATTTTATGTGATTTATGGTGTGGAACAGGAAAACAAACGCACGGGAACGGCTTAATGAAAAATGGCCATCAAATGATGCGCATGAGTGGTTGCCAAAAAATGCAACCTAATTTAAGAACACAACCTTTTGTGATTGATCCTTTTGAAATAAAAGAGGTAGATGCTTTAGTTGTCACACATATTCATTCAGACCATTTGGATATTCACACAGCTGCTGCTGTTCATCAAAACTGTCCTAAGGCTCTATTTATTGGTCCAAAAGAAGTAGTGAAAACATGGCAGCGTTGGGGTGTTCCGGCAGAAAAAACACGGGTTATAGAACCTGGTCAAGAAATAAAAGTGAATGATGTGAATGTAGTGGCCTTGGAAGCTTTTGATCGAACCGCGCTAATTACTTCTGATGATCCTGAAAATACATTTAAAGGTAAAATGCCTCAGGACATGAATGAACTAGCTGTCAATTATCTATTTGAAACCTCAGGTGGTACGGTATATCACGCCGGAGACTCTCATTATTCTAACTTGTTTGCGAAACATGGTAATCAATATGCAATTGATGTTTGCTTAGGAGCATATGGCGAAAATCCTCGCGGTATCACAGATAAAATAACTTCTGTTGATATGTTGAGAATGGCAGAATCTTTAAATGCGAAAGTAGTCATTCCTGTTCATTATGATATTTGGTCTAATTTTATGGCGGATCCAAAAGAAATCATGGAAATTTGGAAATTTAAAAAAGATCGTTTACATTATCAATTTAAACCATATATTTGGCAAGTGGGTGGCAAATTTGTTTATCCAGATGACAAAGACAACTTAGAATTTAACTTTGATCGTGGCTTTGATGATGTTTTTGTTAAAGAAAATGATACACCATTTCCTTCATTCTTGTAAGAAAGGCTGGATGTACAATGTTAACTTATTTTTGGGAGCAAGAGCTTATTCATTACTCTGATAAAGAACCGGTTAGTTGGCAAGAGGCGATTCAGGAAAGTTGTTTGATTTTACTCCAAAAACACATTATCGATCAGAGTTACGTCGATGAGATTATCCAGTGTGTCGAAACGTTTGGACCTTATATCATCATTGCTCCTGAAGTAGCCATGCCACATTCATCAGAGGAAAGCGCAGGCGTTTTTGGAACGGCCATTTCTTTTACAAAATTTAAGCAAGCAGTCACTTTTGCTGGCGATCAAGAAGCAAAAACAGCAACCTTATTTTTTACATTGGCAGCCCAAAATCCCGCCGAACATCTGGAAAATATCCAGCAATTGATGGATTTATTGATGACGGATGGCGTGATTGCTGACTTGTTAGAAACAAACACGCCAATGGATTTTAAAGAAGTTATGGAGAAATATCAATTATAGGGGGAAAAATCAATGGGGGAGTTCTTGTTAAATAGTTGGACTTATTTTGCTACAAACGTTTTAACACAGCCAGCATATTTGATTGGTTTCATCGTGTTATTAGGTTATCTCTTGTTACGGAGGCCCTTTTATGAATGTTTAGCAGGTTTTCTGAAAGCGACAGTTGGTTATTTTATTTTGAGTGTTGGTTCTGGTGGTTTGGTTAATAATTTTCGCCCTATTCTAGTAGGCTTGAAAGAGCGATTTAATTTACAGGCAATGGTTACCGATCCATATTTCGGGCAAAATGCAGTCGATGCCGGATTGATGAAAACCTTTGGACGAACCTTTGGTGATGTGATGATTTTGTTATTAATCGCATTTATTATGAATATTTTGTTGGTTCGTTTTCAAAAATATACAAAATTGAGAGCCGTTTTTACAACAGGGAATGTTCAGATTCAACAAGCAGCTACCGCTTTCTGGATTTTACTCTTTTGTTTTCCTAACTTAGGTAGAATCGAAGTACTAATTTTTATGGGCTTAATTCTTGGGTGTTATTGGGCAGTTGCTTCAAATTTAACGGTAGGGATTACGCAGGAATTAACAGAAGGTGCTGGTTTTGCGGTAGCCCATCAACAAATGTTTGGCATATTTATTTTTGCAAAATTAGCAGAATGGTTGAAAAAACGTGATCAAAAGAAACATCGTTCAGAGAAGGTCGATAAAAAATTGGAAGATATCGAATTACCAGGATTTCTATCCATTTTTAATGAAAATATGGTTGCTACGTCCATTTTGATGCTCTTTTTCTTTGGCATTATCTTGCTTGTTTTGGGACAAGATTATTTAATTCAAGCTAAATTTATGCAAGAAGGGCAGAGTTTCTTCTTTTATATCATGACCACTTCATTAAATTTTGCTGTCTATTTAGCTATCTTACAATTAGGCGTTAGAACCTTTGTCGACGAGTTGACGCAGTCATTCCAAGGGATTTCAAATACCATTTTACCAGGCGCTGTTCCTGGGATTGATGTAGCAGCGACTTTCGGGTTTGGCTCGCCCAACGCAGTAACAATTGGGTTTCTCTTTGGCGCATTAGGCCAGTTTTTAATGATTGGCTTACTGATTCTATTAAAGTCTCCGACAATCGTTATTGCGGGTTTTATCCCATTGTTTTTTGATAACGCTGTCATAGCTGTTTATGCAAATAATCGTGGTGGAGTAAAAGCTGCTTGTTTATTCCCCTTCCTTTCAGGTTTAATCCAAGTAGGTGGCTCAGCTTTATTTGCTACATGGATTGGATTATCTCAATATGGCGGTTATTTGGGCATGTTCGATTGGGCAACAGCTTGGCCGTTATTTACAATCATTATGAAAGTTCTAGGCTATGTTGGCGTAGCAGTGGTGGTGATTGGGTTACTAATAATTTCGCAACTTCAGTATCGTAGAAATCCAGAAGGTTACTTTATGATTGTCAATGATTATGAACAATATGCTAAAAAATTTCAAGAGAATTAAAGGAGGAATTTAAAATGAGAATACTTGTTTCCTGTGCCAATGGTTCTGGCACGAGTCTAATGATGATGCGGAGTGTTGAAAAAGCAATGAAAGAACTAGGCGTACCGATTACAAAAATTCATCATTGCGCCATTTCAGAAGGAAAAAGCTCTGCTAGCCAATACGACGTTGTTTTTACTCCAGTCAATTTTTTACAAATGTTTCAGCAAGCAGAAAAACGTGGAGTCACAGTGATTGGCATTAAAAATGTAATGTCTGCAAAAGAAATTCAAGAAAAATATATGGCTTCAGATCGTTATCAAAAATCTGAATAAAAGGGTGGGAAAGATGAAAAGACCAAACTTACAAATCGCTTTAGATCATAATAGCTTAGAAGACGCTTTAGCAGATTGTATGAAAGTTGGAGAAATTGTCGATATTATCGAAGTTGGCACTATTTTGTGTTTACAAGAAGGCCAAAAAGCAATTCGTTGTTTAAAACGCATGTTTCCTAATAAAACGATTGTTGCTGATACAAAATGTGCTGATGCGGGTGGTACAGTTGCTCGTAATGTCGCACAAGCAGGCGCTGATTTCATGACGGTCATTTGTTGCGCCACCTTACCAACGATGGCTGCAGCTCAAAAAGAAGTCCGAGAATTACAAGTAGAACTATATGGAAATTGGACAATGCAACAAGCTCGACAATGGCGAGAATTAGGGATTAATCAGGTGATTTATCATCAAAGTAGAGATGCTCTTTTAGCTGGCGGCAGCTGGGGAGAAAAAGATTTGAATAAAGTTCAAGAACTAATTGACTTAGGCTTTGAAGTGTCCGTCACAGGTGGTTTAACTGTCGAAACGCTTGAATTGTTTCAAACAATGGCAGTTGCAACATTTATTGCGGGCCGTGGGATTACTGAATCAAAAAATCCTGAACAAGCAGCCAAAGATTTTCAAAAAAAAATCGATCAGATTTGGAAGTGATAAAATGGCACGAATTGGACTGTATGAAAAAGCACTCCCGCAAAATTTAACTTGGGCAGAACGATTAACATGGGCCAAAAAGTTAGGGTTTGATTTTTTAGAAATGTCAATTGATGAATCCGATGAACGTTTAGCACGATTGGCTTGGACACCAAGCCAGTTACAAGAACTTTCTCAATTAATGGTGAAAGAAGATTTTTTTATCCATTCTTTGTGTTTAAGTGGTCATCGGCGGTTCCCTTTAGGCTCTTTAAATAAAGAAACACGTGAAAAAGGACGGAAAATTTTATCTCAAGCGATTCGTTTGGCTCATCAATTAAACATACGGGTAATTCAAATAGCTGGCTATGACGTCTTTTACGAAGAAAAAACTGCCGAAACAAGGGAATTTTTTCTTCAAGGTCTGAAAAAGGGCGTTGAGGAAGCTGCACAATACGGTGTCATTCTGGCTGTTGAGATTATGGATGACCCTTTTATGAATAGCATACAAAAATTTCTAGAAATTAAGGAACAAATTCCGTCTCCTTTTTTGCATGTCTATCCTGATTTAGGTAATTTGTCTGCTTGGCCGGAAAATAATCCGGCGGTTGAGCTTGAAAAGGGAATTGCTGAAATCGCTGCTATTCACTTAAAAGATACCTTCGCTGTAACAGACACATTTGAAGGGAAGTTTCGGGAAGTTACTTTTGGAGAAGGCTGTGTTGATTTTACAGGCTTATTGAAAACACTCAAGCGTTTAAACTATAGTGGTCCTTTTTTAATTGAAATGTGGAATGAAACGGATTTGAATTTTCAAGAAAAAATTCAAGCCGCGCAGCAGTATCTCTATCCCAAATTAGCAGAGGTGGGTTATTATGAACAATAAAGCGATCATCCAAGCAATGAAACAACGTGTTTATGAAGCGAATCTGGCTTTGCCAAAACTGGGCTTAGTCAAATTAACGTGGGGCAATGTTAGTGAAATCAATCGGTCATTAGGGATTATCGTAATTAAACCAAGCGGCGTCAAGTATCAAGAAATGTCCAAGGAACAGATGGTAGTGACTGATTTAAACGGACAACTATTGGAAACCAATGCATTAAAGCCGTCTTCTGATTTACCCACGCATCTTTATCTTTATCAAAAAATGCCAGAAATTGGAGCGATTGCGCACACGCACTCCCTGAATAGTGTTACGTGGGCTCAAGCAGGGCGAGCCTTACCTCCTTACGGTACCACCCATGCGGATGCTTTTTATGGCGCTGTACCTTGCACAAGAGCGCTCTCTGAAAGTGAAATTAAAGAAAACTATGAAGAAGAGACTGGCAAAGTCATTGTTGAAACATTTCATGAACAAGAACTAGATCCTTTAGCAGTTCCAGGAGTGCTAGTTTATGGACATGGCCCATTTACTTGGGGAATGACTCCGGAAAAAGCAGTTGAAAACAGCTTGATTTTAGATGAAATCTGTTCAATGGCACGTTTGACGGAAATAATTAATCCAGCTGTTGAACCAATTGATCATTTTTTATTGGATAAACACTATCTTAGAAAACATGGGATTTCCGCTTATTATGGTCAGTGATGGCTGTGATGAAACGTGTGAAAAAGAAGGATAATTGACTGATTAATTGGTCTTTTATAAAAACTTAGTTGTCTGTTATGGGACAACTAAGTTTTTATTTTTTTAAGAAAGCGTTCTCTTTTTTTGGGGAGAATAGAACAAAACGTTAATTTTCGTTTGTTAAGTTATGAAGAATTTGCGAATTCCAAGACTTTTTCCGCAGAATTAGGTACAATAAGTTACGTGTTAAAGAATTAGAAATGGAGGCAACCCAATCATGATAGGGACTGCTGTAAAAGAATTATTATTAGAAAAACAAGAAACGTTTTTAGTACCCGCCGAAAATGTCGCCAATGTAATGTGTTTAAATCCGTTAAGTCACGCGGCATTAGTCTTATCGCAAGTTCGCTATTCCAAGATTCCTGTGTTAGATAAGGGAGATCGCTTTGTTGGCTTAATCGGCTTGACAGACGTTGTAGATAAAATGTTTGATTTGACTTCAGTGGATTTTGAAAAATTGAATGAATTTACTGTGGCCGATGTAATGGAAGTCAATGTTCCTGTAATTGGTGAATCGTGGGATTTAGAAGAAGTGTTACATTTATTAGTAGATGCTTCTTTTTTACCAGTGGTTGATGATAATCAACGCTTTAAAGGTATCATTACACGCAAAGAAATTTTAAAAGCGGTCAATCATATGGCGCATGAATTAGAAAAACATCATCTTGTTCTGCCTAAATCAGAAGAAGAAATGAAAGTAATTTAAATAAAACGCAAGAAACTCTTTACTTTTTTCTCATAAATGCGTTATTCTGTATGATAACACGAAGTAAAGGAGTGCTGTGATTGGACGCATATGAGATTATTCAGTATATTGGCGATGCCAAAAAGCAAACGCCTGTTAAAGTAACACTGAAAGGGCAATTAAAAGAAGTCACGTTTCCGGAAACAATTAAGGTCTTTAATAATTGTAAAACTGGGACATTGTTTGGCGATTGGGCTGACGTAAAACCTTTTTTAGAAGCAAACAAAGAAAAAATTGAGGATTATGTTGTAGAAAACGATGCACGTAACTCAGCAATTCCTTTTCTTGATCTGAAAGACATTAATGCTCGGATTGAACCAGGTGCTTTGATTCGCGAAAAAGTTGAAATTGGCGATCAAGCGGTGATTATGATGGGGGCTATTCTAAATATTGGCGCCGTCGTTGGTGCAGGGACTATGATTGATATGGGCGCTGTTTTGGGCGGTCGTGCAACTGTAGGGAAGCATTGTCATATTGGCGCAGGAACGGTTTTAGCTGGTGTCATTGAACCACCAAGTGCCGCACCTGTGGTTATTGAAAACGAGGTTGTCATTGGAGCGAATGCGGTCGTACTAGAAGGGGTTCGTGTTGGTGAAGGTGCCGTTGTGGCTGCTGGGGCAGTAGTTGTGGAAGACGTTCCAGCGCATACCGTTGTTGCAGGCGTGCCAGCAAAAGTAATTAAACAAATTGATGATAAAACCAAGAGTAAAACAGAGATTTTAGAAGAATTACGTAAACTCTAAAAATAAATTAGTCAGTCGCGATGAAGAAACTTCTTCATGGCGGCTTTCGATTACCCAAAAAATGAAGGAGTGGCTTTTGTGGAGCAAGAAGAATTAATTGCGATTAGACGGCAACTACATCAAATACCTGAAATCGGTTTAGAAGAAAAGGAAACACAAGCCTTTTTACTTAATGAAATTGATAAAATGAAGCAACCTTATCTGCAAGTTCGAACATGGCAAACGGGGATTTTAGTCTTCATAGAAGGCAAAAATCCTCAGAAAACCATCGGCTGGCGTGCTGATATTGATGGTTTACCTATTCAAGAGGAAGTGATTTCTGCTTTTCAATCAAAACGACCAGGGTTTATGCATGCCTGTGGGCACGATTTTCACATGACAATCGGTTTAGGGGTTTTGAAAGAATTAAGTCAACAGCAACCAGACAATAACTTTTTATTTTTATTTCAACCTGCTGAAGAAAATGAAGCAGGGGGGATGTTGATGTATGAAGACCATGCGTTTGGTGAGTGGTTACCTGATGAATTTTATGCGCTTCATGTTAATCCTGATTTGCCAGTCGGAACTATTAGTACCAGAGTAGGGACATTGTTTGCTGCCACTTGTGAAGTGAACATTACCTTAAAAGGAAAAGGTGGACATGCGGCTTTTCCGCATCAAGCGAATGATATGGTCTTAGCGGCCACCAATTTAATTCAGCAAGCGCAAACGATCGTTAGTCGAAATGTTGATCCTGTGGTTGGGGCAGTCGTTACTTTTGGGACTTTTCATGCAGGGACTGCCTGCAATGTGATTGCCGAAGAAGCAACTTTATCTGGTACAATTCGCACATTGACAGCAGAAACTAATGAACAAACGCAGCGAAGAATTCGCGAAATTAGTGAAGGTATTGCGCAATCTTTTCAATGTGAAGTAACTGTTCATCTTGATCAGAAAGGGTATTTACCTGTAGTGAATGAGCCCGCATGTACCACGAATTTTATTGAATATATAAGCAAACAAGCAACAGTTCAATTTCAACAAGCACCGGTTGCAATGACAGGTGAAGATTTTGGCTATCTATTGTCTAAAGTCCCAGGCACGATGTTTTGGTTAGGCGTGGCAAGTCCCTACAGCCTTCATTCTGCTAAGTTTGAACCGAACGAAGAGGCGTTATTGTTTGGAGTGGAGGCAGTTAGTGGGTTTTTAAAATCATTGGACAATTAGAAAAACAGCCACCAGATAACTAATAAATATCTGGGGGCTGTTTTTTATTTTGCAATAATGGGCGTATTGGGAATCGTAAAGCCGGCCTCTGTTAATGCTTTGATATATTGGGCTAGAAATTCTTCTTTGACCGCAAATTGTTTGCCGTTTAGTACATACATGGTCGTTCGCACCGCAAAGTTGCCATTGCCTAAATCGACCATACCAAAAATATCTGGCCCAGTTTGAATACTTTCGATATACTTTTCTTTTAATGTTTCATTGACTTCTGTAATCACTTCACAAATTTTTTCATAACCTTCTTCAGGATTGATGCGGACATCAATTAACACTTGCATATTGGCACGAGACAGGTTACTGATTGTGGTGATGTTTCGGTTTGGAATAAAATGAACAGTTCCATCAACCGCTTTAATTTGAGTGGTTCGTAATCCGACAGAAGTAACAGTTCCTTCAATATTTAACGCCAATAAGCGAATATAATCGCCTACATCCATTTGTTGTTCTAAAATAATGAAAAATCCGGTAATTAAGTCATTCATGAATCCTTGGGCCCCTAAACCAATGGCAACACCGGCAATTCCCGCTCCGGCTAATAATGAGCCAACAGGCACACCGACAATGGTCAAAAGAGAATAGATGAAGAAAAAGAACAGCGTATATTGAAATGCATTAATGATTAAAGTGTGTAATGTTTTTAAACGGCTTTCACTAAAATGTTGCTTTTTACTATAATTTGCATAGGTGCGATCAATTAAATATTTCCCGATTCGCTGAATAATAAAAAATAGAAAAATTAAAAATAAAATTGATAAACTTTTTTCAATTAAGGTAGCGACAATGGCATCCCAATTAATATTGTTCCAAAAGCGTTGTAGCGCGCTCACTTTTTTTACGGTCGCTTCTGCTAAATCAGGAGCAGAAGAATCGACTGTTTCAGTACTGGCTAAACCAAGTATCAACATAAAAATCCAACTTTCTCTAAAATTTCTTCTTTTAGTATACTAAATCTCTCGGCGAAAGGGGAAGAAAATAGAAAGTTTTTTTAAAGACTTAACATGTTTTTTTAGGAATGTTATAATTTTGTAAATAAATAATATATTTTATAATTTTGTTAAAGGTTGTGAGTGCTGCGTGAAAGTTTCAATTGAATGGGCAAAAAATGATTTACTTTCTAAATTACCTGTAACAATTTTTATTGATGAGCGATGTGCTACTCGCTTGACGGCTGACAAGCGACGAACATTTATCTTCCATAATCCAGTCGCTTTACGATTAGGGAGTCGTTTTTTTAGTAGTCAGATAATCGAAATTGCGGAATCATGTACATTGAAAGTTTCCTTTAATTGGTCCTGTGTTTATCTCTTTTGTATCTGGTTACTTGCAGTTAAACTGTGGATTGGAAGCGTTAGCGGTCGAACAATTGTAGTTGTGGCACTAATCGGAGTGCTGACCTATTGGCGTCGTTATTTATTGAAAATAAAGAAAATGACCTGACGAGTCGTGATTGTTTCGTGAAAGAAGAATGCGTAGTATACTAAAAGTAATGAAAATGAAGGGACTGAAGAAACACATGACTTTGGATAAAACAAAAAAATTAGCAAACGGCAATGAAATGCCACGCCTAGGTTTAGGTGTTTGGCGTGTAGAAGATGGCTCAGAAGCAACAAATTCAGTAAAATGGGCTTTAAAAGCGGGTTATCGCTTGATTGATACGGCAGCCGTTTATAAAAACGAAGTAGGGGTGGGCGAAGGTATTCGTCAATCGGGTATTCCCCGCGAAGAAATTTTCGTGACGACGAAATTATGGAATGAAGATCAAGGCTATGAAAATGCGATTAAAGCATTTGATAAAAGCTTAGAAAAATTAGGGTTAGACTATGTTGATTTATATTTAATTCACTGGCCTGTTGCTGGTAAATATAAAGAATCATGGAAAGCATTAGAAGAAATTTACGCAAGTGGTCGTGCCAAAGCAATTGGCGTTTCCAATTTTCATCAACATCATTTGGAAGATTTATTAACAGAAGCAAATGTTGTGCCAATGGTGGATCAAATTGAATTACATCCTACGTTAACACAAGAACCGCTACGAAAATATTTAGCCGAAAATAAGATTGCCGTGGAGGCTTGGTCTCCTCTAGGACAAGGTAATTTATTATCTGAACCAGTACTAGTGAAAATTGGTGAAAAATATGGTAAATCAGCGGCCCAAGTGATTATTCGTTGGCACTTACAAAATGATATTATCGTGATTCCTAAATCTGTTCACGAAAAAAGAATTCAGGAAAATTTTGCTGTCTTTGATTTTGAATTAACACCAGAAGAAATAACCGCAATTAATCAGTTAAATAAGGATCATCGTTTTGGTGCAGATCCAGATAATTTTGATTTTTAAGTATGATAGCAAGTAAAAACGGAGGGGCGAAAGACGTCCCTCCGTTTTTACTATAATTTTTGAACAAAGTAGTTAAAGAGTGCTTGGGATTTAGCATCACGTGCGTACATTAGTTCAGGATGCCATTGAACAGCTAATAAAGGCTGCTGTTCATTTGTTGATTCCACTGCTTCTGCAAGGCCATCAGAGGACCAAGCAGTAACGCGTAAATCTTTTCCTAAAGTATGTAGTGCTTGGTGATGGTACGAGTTGACTTGACCAGTTGTACCATATATGTTTGATAATTGACTGTCTGGTTCAACATCAATACGATGCGTCGCAAAGATTGGTTGAGTGGGTTGTTGTCCGTGCTTAACTGACCATTGAGGATACATCGATAAATCTTGATATAATGTGCCACCTAAAGCAACATTGACTAATTGCATTCCACGGCAAACCGCAAAAATAGGTTTGTTTTGTTTTAAGGCTTCTTCAATTAGGGCTAACTCAAACTCGTCACGATCACGATTCGTTTCTTCTAATTTTATATGGGGTTCTTGTCCGTAAAATTCAGGGGCAACATCTTGACCGCCTGCTAAAAGTAGTTTATCAATTTGTTGTATATACGTAGCGGCTAATTCTTTGGGGCCAATTGGCAAAACGAGAGGAACGCCACCTGCGGCTTGAACAGCGCTAACAAAACCTTGTGGGGTGTAAGTCACTTGGTTACCGTGAAACACTTCAGCTGCCTGCAAAAGTTGATTGCCAGCGATTCCAATAATTTTTTTTGTCATAATAACATCACATCCTCAATAAATTCATACGTTCTATTGTAGCACTTTTTTTGAAAAAAGTGTTTGAGAAGAAGTCGAGACAAGTTTTGTCTCGGACAGCTCTCAAACACAAAAAGCTCAGTAAGTGAACAAGTGAAACTTTTTAACGTTCACGAATGACTTCGATTTTATAACCATCTGGGTCGACAACAAAGTAATAAGATGGTGCAGTTCCAGGTAAGCCTTTTAAGTCAGTAACAGTTAAGCCAGCCGCTTGATGTTTTTCGTGTAATCCTTCTAAATCATCTGTACTGATGGCGATATGACCATAACCGTTTCCTAAATCGTATGCTTCATGATCATAATTATAAGTTAGTTCTAGTTCGTAGTCGTCTCCTGGTAAAGTTAGATAAACCAAAGTAAATTTATTTTCTGGAAAATCACGACGGCGACTTTCTTCAAAATTGAAGGCTTTTTGATAGAAATCTAATGATGCCTCTAAATCTTTTACACGCACACATGTATGAGCCATTTTCATAGTTAAAAACTCCCTTTCAAACTTAATTATATTTCCAACGTTAATAGTAGCATAGATAAACGTGAAATGTAGAGAAAAACGCTTGGTTTCTGACTTGTTCTAAAGGAATTTCTCAGGTAAAATAGATGAAAAGAGAAGAGGTGCGCCAATGAAAACGCCAACGTTTGGAAAAAGAGAAGAGACATTGACCTATCAAACAAGATATGCTGCATACATTATTGTTTCAAAGCCAGAAAATAACACAATGGTTCTGGTACAAGCGCCAAATGGAGCTTATTTTTTACCAGGAGGCGAAATTGAAGGCACCGAAACGAAAGAAGAAGCGATCCATCGAGAAGTGCTAGAAGAATTAGGAATTAGTGTAGAAATTGGCCGTTATTTAGGGGAAGCTGATGAATATTTTTATTCGAACCATCGCCAAACTGCCTATTATAATCCTGGCTATTTTTATGTAGCGAATACTTGGCGGCAACTTAGCGAACCCTTAGAAAGGACCAATACTTTACACTGGGTTGCACCAGAAGAAGCAGTCCGTTTATTAAAAAGAGGAAGCCACCGCTGGGCCGTTGAAAAATGGCTAGCGGCAGCATCATAAAATAACGAATAACCCTCAATCTATGTTGATTAGATTGAGGGTTATTGTTATTGAAAAGAATGTTTAAATTAAAACCATTTTTTCAATAATTTGAGCGACACCATCTTCGTCATTACTAGTGGTATGCACATCGGCAATTGTTTTAACATTTTCTGTCGCATTGCCCATCGCAACACCAATCCCAGCGTAATCAATCATGGATAAGTCATTTTCATTGTCACCAATGGCCATCACTTCGTCTTTATTTAAGCCTAAATGGTCTGCCAATTTTGCTAGAGCATTGCCTTTGCTAGCATTTTTATTCATGATTTCATAGTAAAAAGGCGTACTTTTAACAGTCGTATATTTTTCGGTAAAATGTAATGGTAATTTTGCAATGGCAGGATCTAAAACTTCTGGCTCATCAATCATCATCATTTTAATAATGTTCATCTCTGGTGTCATTTCATCCACCGTACGATATTTCAAAGGCATGTTCACTAAAGATGCTTCGTGAATCGTATATTTACCAATATTGCGATTGGCAGTGTAAATAGCGGAATCATCAATTGTGTGCAAGTGAGCGCCGACTTTACGAGAATACATTTCAATTTCTAAAAAATCCTCATAACTCAAGGTATAGCGTGAAATAATCGCATTATCTTTGGTTGCTTGGACAAGCGAACCGTTGTAGGTAATCACGAAATCATTTTCACCATATAAGGCTAATTCATCCAATTGTTCTTTCACGCCTGGCAAAGGACGGCCTGTACATAAAACAATACGAACGCCTTGATCATTTGCTTTTTGGAGCGCTTCTTTGACCCGTGGGGTAATCTTGTGTTGTGAATTTAGCAATGTTCCGTCGATATCAATAGCAACTAACTTAATTGACATAGAATCCTCCTAGAAAACCTATTTTTTTAAAACTAACGCACCATTATGAATGTAACTTGAAAACTCACGATACGTCTCATCAAATAAATCGTAATGTTTTTTATTTACTTGGTCAAGCATTTCTTTAGGGAAATAGAAACGTTCATCTCCTTGACTCTGACCAGCAAGTGCTGCAACTAGGGGACTGACCGTTGCCAATTCCACTAATGAGCCATCTTTTTGCATCAATTCAATTTGTGTACGATGACGGTCTTTATTTGGACGATAAAAATCGTAAGGTAAATCATAGCTTGAATTAATGGCAGTATAATATTTAGGGTTGAAACCAACTTTTTCAATCAATTCCCTTAAATAAGCAATCGTTGCTGCGCTCTCTTTTTCGTTCGTAAAGGTGGCTGACTTCAGAGGCTTACGCATAAGGAAACGTTTGGCTAAATCACCTAGAATTGAATCAGGCACATCCATCCATTGTGTAAAGTACGTAGAGAGGACGCCATCATCCAATTTTAAATATTCTTGTAAGGTGAAGTCCCCTTTAAAGAATGGTACAAGCAGAGAGGCTTGTAAATCATAGTCAAATTCAGGGTTTTCAAATAATTCTTTCGCCCGATGCAATAAATGATCAAGAATCACTTCCATCCCTCGAGAAACAGGGTGGAAATAGACTTGGACATACATTTGGTAACGACTAACGATATAGTCTTCCACAGCATGCATCCCATTCATAGCAAAGGCAATGCCTCCTTTGTAGGGTCGAATCACACGTAAGATTCTAGTTAAATCGAAAGTTCCGTATTCCGTCCCTGTAAAGTAAGCATCACGTAACAGATAGTCCATGCGATCGGCATCAATTTGACTAGAAATCATTTGCACCACTTGAGGATTTGGGTATTGTTTAGTAATAACGCTGGCGACTTTTTCAGGAAAATCTGCCGAAACACGGTTTAAAATTTGATAGACTTCCGTTTCTGGTGAGGTGATGATTTGGACCGTGATTGCTTCATGGTTTGTATCAAAAATATGCTCGAATGTATGTGAATAAGGACCATGACCGACATCATGTAATAAAGCTGCGCAAAGTGTAATCAGGCGCTCGTCGTCATTCCAGCCGTTTTCACCTAATCGTTCCACAGAGTAGTTACGTTGGAAAATTTCACAAATCCGACGTGTAATTTCGTAAACACCCAAAGAATGGGAAAAACGACTATGTTCGGCACCGTGAAACGTAAAAGAAGAAGTACCTAGTTGCTTAATGCGACGTAATCGTTGCACTTCAGCAGAATTAATAAGGTCTAAAATCACTTGGTGTTGGACATGAATATAATTATGGACGGGATCACGAAAAACTTTTTCGATTGGTAATCGTTGCTCTTTATACGGAATCGTCATACGATCTCTCCTTTAATTAAGGCGTTTCGTTGCGCCATTTTTTCCAGCTGGACAGTTAAATTTGTTTGGAACCATTCTGAGGTTATAATTGGTTCGGTTAAGTTTGGATCAATAGATTTTTCAAATTGTTGAGGTAATGCTTCGATTAAACGGGTTTTTACGGCGTCTATTGTTAATGGAGTCTCAATCAGGGTTTCTAAATTTGCCATCACTGCTGGATCAACGGGTGGATAGCCATTTTCACCAAATTGTTGTTGTAAGCCAGCAAGGTAAAAGTCTCGCACCACTTCTCCACGAGCAAGTTGATTGCCGTTAACGCTGATGTAAATCATGACAGCAATACCGTCTTTGACGCGTCGTTGGGCAATCCCAGCAAACTTTTGACCGCCAATACTTAAATCATAAGTACCGGGACAATAGGATGTAGTAATTTCAAAGGCGTCAATCTCTTTCTCCGGAAAACTCTGACGGAGCCAAGCCCACATTAATTCATAAGCCGCATCGATACTTAATTTGTGTTCAGAATTATTTGGTAAAATAAGTGAAACATTTAAAATACCCGAATCGGCAATCACCCCTAAACCGCCGGCATTGCGAACGACTACAGAATAATCGTTTTCTTGCAGAGAAGTGATGCCTTCTTTTAGATGTGGTACACGGGTATCTTTCATGCCAAGAATCATTGCTTGATCCAATTGCCAGAAATGAATGATTGGTTGGTGCTGCATTCCTGAAAAAGTAGTTAAAACATCGGTCAAGGCAAAAGGTAAAAAATAGTCACTGTTTGTTAAACAACCTGAATCAAGGAGCATAAATGATTCGGTGTGAAGGGGAAAAGTTGTGCTCATAAAAAACGTCCTGTCTATTTATAATTACGTCATTTAATACGTTTATTTTCTTACTCTCTCTTATATTATATACAAAAAACGCAAAAAAGCATGTTATATAAACGAATTCTGAAGGAATTCTCTAAAATAGTAAACGGTTTTCTTATTAAATAGATGAAACAAATGCTTGCAACCCGTGAAAAGAGCTTATACAATAAGAAAAGGTACATAAGCAAGGGAAAATTGACTTTAGTTGACAAATACATTGAAAAAGTCAACAATAAGAAAGTTATATTTTGGAAAAGGAGTGACCATTATGGATTTATCAACAGGCGTTCCTGTATCGATTCAACTAAAAACGATTGTCCAACAAGGCAACGAACAAAAAGATTTTTTCTTTGACTTAGAAGGTCAATTAGTAAAAATGGGTGATACATTATACATTCGTTACAAAGAAGAATTATTAGAGGATACAGAACCAACCCCCGTAACCATTAAAATTGAACCAGACGGGCATGTTCAGCTGATTCGTGCCGGCGAATTACGGATGCGTTTAAGATTTGGCTATCAGGAAAAATTAGATACAAGTTATCGAACCCCTTATGGCTTGCTACAGATTAGTACGTTTACACATAATTTGCGTGTTAGTTTAAAAGATCAACCAATGTCTGGTAAGATTTTAGTTGATTATGATTTATACTCTCAAACAGAGCGAATCGGAGAATATCATTTAGAATTAGAATTTACTGCATAAATATTGCAGAATAGAATTGATTTTTTTTCAATGTTTTTGTATGATAAGGAGTAGACTGTGAAAGGACGTGTACCTCTTGGAAATTAATGTATTTGAAGGGTTAAACAAAAAAGAATTATCCATGATTGAAGTAGCACACGCTATTTTAGAACAACATGCAGATGTAATGGATTTTTCTGATTTAGTTAACCAAATCCAAAATTATCTTGGCAAGTCTGATAGTGAAATTCGTGACCAATTAGCACAATTTTATACAGATTTAAACATCGACGGTAGCTTTATCTCATTGGGAGACAATCGTTGGGGCTTACGTTCATGGTATCCAATCGATTCAATCGATGAAGAAGTTACACATGGCTTGGAAGAAGACGAAGAAGATGCACCACGTCGTAGAAAACGTAAAAAAGTAAATGCCTTCATCACTAATCCAAACGATGAAGATGTAATTGACTATAACGATGACGATCCAGAAGATGCTGAATTAACAAATGATGATGAAGAAGACATCTTGTACGATGATGAAGAAGATGAAGATGAAGAAATCAAAGCATACAACTCTGACTTACAAGAGATTGGTGCAGATTCAGACGATGATGAAGAAGATATTCCGCAAATCGAAGAAGATTTAACGATCATTGATGACGATGATGTTGAAGATGAAGACGATTTTGATGACGAATATTCTGAAGAGTAAGAAACAAAAAAGCTTGATTCCTAAGAAGGAGTCAAGCTTTTTAGTTGAATGCCCAAGAAAAATGAGAAAATAGAAAAAATTATTTTCTTGAATAGAAGTACTTGACCTGATGTCCGTTTGCTTGTATTATACTACTTGGGCACCTTTAAGAAGGTCAGAAGTTTGAACGAACTTACAAGCTCCCTATTCGTAATGGATAGGGAGCTTTTCTATTTTTGTTTCTTTTTTATTTGGAGAAACGTAAGAGTCTCAAAGTTGTTTTACTTCTCTCTACAAAATATTATCAAAGAAAGGGTTTTTAACTATTATGACAAAATACATCTTTGTTACAGGTGGCGTGGTTTCTTCTATCGGAAAAGGGATTGTCGCAGCATCTTTAGGACGATTATTAAAAAATCGTGGATTAAAAGTAACGATTCAAAAATTCGATCCATATATTAATGTGGATCCGGGGACAATGAGTCCTTACCAACATGGAGAGGTTTTTGTCACAGATGATGGTGCCGAAACAGATTTGGACTTAGGTCACTATGAACGTTTTATTGATATTAACTTAAATAAATACTCAAACGTAACCACTGGAAAAATTTATTCAGAAGTCTTACGTAAAGAACGTAAAGGGGAATACTTAGGTGCAACAGTGCAAGTTATTCCACACATTACCAATGAAATCAAAGAAAAAATCATGCGTGCAGCGAAAATGACGGATGCCGATGTGATTATCACAGAAGTAGGTGGTACTGTCGGCGACATCGAATCATTACCTTTCCTAGAAGCATTGCGTCAAATGAAAGCTGATATGGGTAGTGACAATGTAATGTACATCCATACAACCTTGATTCCTTACTTAAAAGCGGCTGGCGAAATGAAAACTAAACCAACACAACATAGTGTCAAAGAATTAAGAAGTTTAGGGATTCAACCAAATATTTTAGTGGTCCGTACGGAATTACCTGTTTCTCAAAACACTAAAAACAAATTAGCACAATTCTGTGATGTTAATCCGGAAGCGGTAATTGAATCTCGTGATGTTGAAACGTTATACTCCATTCCATTAGCACTTCAAGCACAAAACATGGATCAAATTGTTTGTGATCATTTAAAATTGGATGCACCGGCTGCAGACATGACTGAGTGGCGTGCATTAGAAGAAAAAGTTCTTAACTTGAAAAAGAAAACAAAAATTGCGCTGGTTGGTAAATATGTTGAATTACCAGATGCCTATATTTCTGTTGTAGAAGCATTAAAACATGCTGGGTTTGATTTTGATTCAGATATCGAAATTGATTGGGTTGATTCACAAGAATTAACTGCTGAAAATGTCGCTGAAAGAATTGGCTCAGCAGATGGTATTTTGGTTCCTGGTGGTTTTGGTGATCGTGGAATTGAAGGAAAAATTGAAGCGATTCGTTTTGCTCGCGAAAATGACGTACCATTCCTTGGTATTTGTTTAGGTATGCAAATGGCCTGTGTAGAATTTGGTCGTAACGTTGTGGGCTTAGAAGATGCTGGTTCTGCAGAAACTAATCCTGACGTGACAAATAACATTATTGATTTAATGGCAGATCAAGAAAACATCGAGAATTTAGGTGGCACACTACGTTTAGGTTTATATCCATGTAAATTGAAAAAAGGAACGAAAACTGCGGCAGCATACGGAAATGAAGATGTTGTCCAAGAACGTCACCGTCATCGTTATGAATTTAACAACAAATATCGTCAATTATTTGAAGAAAATGGCTTAGTTTTCTCTGGAGTTTCACCAGATAATCGTTTAGTTGAGATTGTTGAAATTCCTGAAAAACAATTCTTTGTGGCTTGTCAATTCCACCCAGAATTAATTTCTCGTCCAAATCGCCCACAACGCTTAATCAAAGGATTTGTTGGTGCAGCTTTGGCAAATAAAGAAAGTAAATAAGCAAAAATGGACGAAGTGATTCAGTTCACTTCGTCCATTTTTAATCTAAAAAAGTACGGGGCTCATGGTGAGCCCCGTACTTTTTATGCTGCTTTATTTTCATCTGGTTTAGAACTACTTTCAGGTGGTTGCGGCGGTTCTTGTGAACTAGAACTTGATGGTTCAGGTGGTTGTTCCGATGTTGCCGGTTGCTCTGCTGAGGAAGAGCTTGCCGGTTGTTCGGTTGATGGTGGCGCTTCAGAGGAAGAAGGCGCACTTTCTGAACTAGAACTTGATGAACTTTCCGCTTCTTTTGTGGAAGAGGATTCCACCGTACTGCTAGATTCCGGCTGTGGTGCTGAAGAGGTAGTACTTGGTAAAACTTGTACATTTGGTACCTCATAGGCATCTTTCACGTATAATTCATTACCTACCCGCACAACACTGTCTGGCTGCACCCAGTCATCGTTTGAAACATTTTGAGACAAGTAACTCATTATTTCACGATAAACATCCGAGGCAATCCCATAGTATTCTTGATAGATTGGTGTATTTCGATCATTGTATCCAGTCCAAACAGAAACGGCATAGTGTGTTGTATAACCAACAAAGGTACTATCCGGGGCAATTCCTTTTTCTGTTGTGCCCATTCGCGCTAAATCTTCATCAGTATAGTTAGAAGTCCCTGTTTTGGCCGCTTGGATTAAGCCTGGAATGGCGCCGTTAAATCCTGTTCCGCCGTTTAAAACATCTTTTAACATATCCGTCATCATATAGGCGGTAGAGTCTTTCATCGCACGTTTACCATCAGGTTGATAATCAACGCTAGTTCCATCATTGAAAACGACTTTGTTTACGTAATACGGTTTGTTATAAATCCCGTTATTGGCGAAAGCCGCATAAGCTGCTGCTAACTTCAATGAGGAAATTCCATATTTATCGCCATCTACATCGCTTGTGTTACTTGAAATGGCATTCGAGGCTTCTAAGTTTTTATAGTCAATTCCTAGTCCTTTAATGAAAGGCATGATGTTTTCTTTACCAACTTCATCAAACGTCTGGACCGCGGTGGTGTTACGAGAACCCATAATCGCACGGCGCATAGTAATGACGCCTTGATATGTTAAATCAGAGTTGAAGACATCAATGTCGGTACCAGGATATTTCGTTGGTTTATCCACCATGAGGCGACCTGTCGAATAATTTAAATTCTCAATTGCGGGACCATAATCCATGATTGGTTTCACGGTTGAACCAACATCACGTTGGGTGTTAACAGCTAAATTGTTTCCTAATTGTACATCATCAGGAATGTGACGACCACCAATCTGTGCTCGGACTTGTCCAGAGGCAACATCAATAACGGTTGAAGCCACTTGCATTTTATCATCTGGAAACGCAACGTATTGATCACTGTTGACAATATCGTAAAGTTGTTTTTGGGCATTCATATCTAAGTTTGTGTAGATATCTAGTCCGTCTGTGTAAACATTTTTACCAGTTTTTGCTTTCACTTCATTGATTACTTCTTTGACATAATTATCTACGACTTTTCGATTGTCATCACTGGCTTTTAATGGCACTAAGCCTTCATCGATTGGGGTCGCTTTAGCTTTTTCGTACTCTGCTTTCGAGATTTTTTTATTGTCGTACATTGTGTAGAGTACGACATCTCGGCGTTCTTTAGCAGTATCTGGTTTTGTATAGGGATCATATGAGTTTGGCGCTTGTGGCATTCCTGCCAGTAGGGCCGTTTGTGGTAAATCAAGTTCAGATAAATGTTTACCATAATAATTTTCAGCCGCTGTTTCCATTCCATAAAAACCATTCGCCATGTAGACTTTGTTAATGTAGTAAGTTAAAATTTCTTCTTTTGATTTTTCACGTTCTAAACGAACAGCCATCCATGCTTCTTGTGCTTTCCGTTTCAAGGTTTGGTCAGATTCTTTTGTAGAGAAGTAGGACAATTTAATTAATTGTTGGGTTAAGGTACTTCCGCCTTGTAATCCACCATTTTTGACATTTGAAAGGGCAGAACCGATAATCCGAATCGGATCCACACCAATGTGTTTATAGAAACGACGGTCCTCGACAGAAACAATGGCATCTTTTAATAATTGAGGCACATCATTTGGTTGAATTAATTCACGCTTTTCTGCGCCTAAATCCTCAAAAATTTCATTATTAATATCGTAAAGCTTCGATGAAACTGTCGCATTCAGTTTGTCATCTTCTAATTTTGGGGCTTGTCGTGCATAGAACCAAAAAAGACCAACGCCTGCTAAAAAAGCGACCATCCCAGCGATAAGTAAGCCAAGAAAGATTTTTAAAACAAGCCGTTTTTTCTTTTTCGGCGGTTGTGTCTTTTTCTTGTAACTCGACTTCGATGAGGTGTTGGATGCATGTCTAGCAGCTCGCGAGCCTGAATTTGCGGTTGGCATAAATAGCAACTCCTTTGTTATACTTTCAAAACTTTATGAATCTAGTGTGTCTGAATATATTGTTCCACTGCGTCGAGATAAGGGATTCGCGGTGCGATTCCAAAAGATAATTCAATTCCTTCTTTCTCGATGAGTGCAAGCGGCATAGATTTTTTTCCAGTAACTGCTTGGTTTTTCCAATGCGTTATTAGATTTTCACCACTAAAAAAGAAGCAGCGTTTTAAGCTTGAAAACCATAATAGCACAAAACAAATCCCTTGTTGTGCTATACATTGTTCCATATGATCAATTTGATGTTGATGAAAATTTTTAAAGGGAAAGGACGTGGTATTTTTCGTTTCTTTCGCTTCAAAATCTATGTAACGGCCTTGATATACACCGTTATAATCAGTCGTTGAAGCTTGTCTAAAGTAGGCCTCCTTAATAACAGCCGCACTTCGTTTGGGATAATCTACTTTAACAATTTGAACAGGAGTGGGTTTCTTATGAACGACTGCTTGCTTATTCAATAGATAATATTGATTGCTTTGATTGATCGCTTCTTCGAAATCCATCCCGCGATTACCAAATTCAACGGGGCGTTTCTTTTTTACTTGTTTTTTTGGTGATTGTGCTTCATGATGATTATAAGGTATTCCGTTAGGATAATGGAACGTCACGTTTATCACACTCCTAGCCTGTATTATACCAAAAAAAAGACCTGAAAGAAAAGGGATGACTTATGGAAATGATAAAAACCCTCTATGTCACCGGTTATCGCAGCTTTGAATTGGGGATATTTCAAGGAAAAGACCCGAAAATCACAGTTATTAAAAATGTCTTAAAAAAAGAGTTAGCCAGTTATATTGAAGCGGGAGTAGAATGGATTTTGATTTCTGGCAATTTAGGTGTTGAACTTTGGACAGCTGAAGTAGTTGGGGAATTAAAAACGGAATATCCAGAAGTCCAGCTAGGTTTGCTTTATCCATTTAAAGACTTTGGCAATAATTGGAATGAACAAAATCGAGAACTGTTAACGAAAGCGGAAAGTTTGGCTGATTATATCAACTCAGTAAGTCACCAGCCCTATCAATCGCCAGCACAATTAAAAATGCATACAAAATTTCTTTTGGAACATTCTGGGGGCAGCTTACTTATTTATGACAAAGAGTACCCTGGCAAAACGGAGTATTTTTTAAAGGACGCACAACATTTTTCGGAACGAGAACCCTATGATATTCGCTTAATTACAATGGATGATTTACAAAACTCGGTGATTGATTAGAGAATCTGTTTGATTTTCTAGCTATTTTTCGTTACAATAGTATTTGTGGAACTATGAAATTTTCTATCGTAAATAAACAAATGAGGTGTAAACATGGCAAATTTAGTATATAGTCCTAAAGACATTTTACAAAAAGAATTTAAAACGAAAATGATGAACGGGTATGACCCAATTGAAGTAGACGAATTTTTAGACAATGTCATTAAAGACTACGAAGCTTATAATAAAGAATTATTAAGCTTGCAAGAAGAAAACAGCCGCTTAATGGCAAAATTAGACCAATTATCAAAAGCCCAACCAACGCCTCGTGTTGCTCAAGAAGTACCAAAAAGTGCAGCAGTGACCAACTTTGATATTTTAAAACGTTTATCAAACTTAGAGCGTGAAGTTTTTGGTAAAAAGTTAGATGAAACACCTTCAACACCTGTAACGCCTTCTGCACCGTCAATGCCTGCAGAACCAGCGAATCATGATGTTGATAATGCACAAACACGTCAATTTTAACAAGACAATTTAAGTCAAGTTTTCACGAGGAACAGAAAGCATTTGTTAGAATAGCGGACACTTGTTTTAGTGTATAAATTTTTGCTGTTCGTTTAAACAGATTTGTAATTTTCGGGTGATCGCGGTTTGCTTTTGCAAGCTGAGGAAAGTCCATGCTCGCACAAGCTGAGATGCTTGTAGTGTTCGTGCTTAGCGAAATCATAAGCTAAGGTACTCTTTTAGAGTAACGGCAGGAAAAATGACTAAGGTTTCGACTATGTCAAAGTATCCTTGAAAGTGCCACAGTGACGAAGCGATGTGGGAAACTCCATCGGTGGAACGCGGTAAACCCCTCGAGCGAGCAACCCAAACAATGGTAGGGGCGCTCTTCTAAAGGAAATGAACGAGTAGAAGAGGCAGAGTTTACTCTGCAGATAGATGATGACCGTCACCAATTTTTCCTGAAGAATTGGTGATACAGAACATGGCTTATAGAAAATTACAAGTAATTCAGGAAGACCTTCCAACGTAGTTGTGAAGGCTTTTTTTACGAAAAGAATAAAAAAATGTTAAAATAAAGAAACTGAGATAAAAGTAGTAAGCTGTCTGTTCTAAAGAGGCCGGGACAGGACCGTTTAGTTCAGAGAAAGCGGACAATTATAAAAAACAAGCGGAGCAGTAGTCGGCAGGACTGTTAGCTCCAGACAATAAAAAAGAGTCAAGAAGGAGTTTTTATGACGAAAGAAAAAACATTCAAACTTGTTGCAACGGCTGCTAGTGGCTTAGAAGCATTAGTTGGAAAAGAATTGCGTGATTTAGGGATTCCCTGTGAAGTAGAAAATGGCCGGGCCGTCTTTGAAGGCACTGTTGAAACAATTGCTACTGCCAATTTATGGCTACGGACAGCAGATCGGATTAAAATCGTCGTTGGCGAATTTAACGCCTATAGTTTTGATGAATTATTTGAAAAAGTTAAAGCACTTCCTTGGGAAGATTATTTGCCTTTAGATGCAGAATTTCCAGTTGCAGGTAAATCAATTAAGTCAAAATTGTATAGTGTTCCTGATTGCCAAGCCATCACCAAAAAAGCCATTGTTAACCGTTTAAGAGAAGTTTACCATCGTCCAGCGACGGTGCCCTTAACTGAAACAGGAGCTTTGTTTAAATTAGAAGTGGCTCTGCTAAAAGATAAAGTGACGTTGACGTTGGACACGACTGGGCCAAGTTTATTTAAACGAGGCTATCGCATTGAAAAGGGGGGCGCACCTCTTAAGGAAAACATGGCAGCTGCTTTAGTGATGTTGACCAATTGGCGCAAAGATCGTCCTTTTTATGATCCAGTTTGTGGTTCTGGAACAATTTGTATTGAAGCAGCATTAATTGGCCATAACATTGCCCCTGGCTTTAATCGTAGTTTCACTTGTGAAACATGGGATTGGGTTGATCCAGCAATTTTTGAAAAAGTACGTAACGAAGCCGAGGCAAAGGCAGACTACGATGTTGAATTAGATATCTGTGGCTCAGATGTTGATGGTCGAATGATTGAAGTCGCACGAGCGAATGCTGAGGAAGTTGGTTTAGGTGATTCAATTACCTTTAAACAATTGGCATTAAAAGATTTTACAACCGAGAAGGAATATGGTGTAATGGTAGCTAACCCGCCTTATGGTGAGCGTTTAGGAGAAGAGGAAAGTGTTCGTCGTTTGTATAAAGAAATGGGCCATGTTTTCCGTCCGTTAACTACTTGGAGCAAGTATATACTGACGAGTGATCTTGCTTTTGAAGAATATTATGGTGCCAAAGCTACTAAAAAACGGAAGCTTTACAACGGAGCCTTACGAACAGATTTATTCCAATACTGGGGAACACGTCCACCAAGAAAACCACGGGAAGACTAAGAAAGCTGGTGTAAAAAAATGAAGGAAGCTGTATTTTTACAAGAAGTGAAAGAAATTCAATTACTAAAAAATGCCTTGACATTATTAGACTGGGATTCATCAACTGGGATGCCAGAAAAAAGTAGTCCTTTTCGAGGAGAAGTAGAAGGGTATTTAACCGGATTATATTTTGAACGAAGTATTGGCCCAGTTATTCAAGAAGCATTGGCCTATTTTGAGACACGCCCTGAAGAATTATCTGAATTAGGGAAACTGGTTTTTGAAAAAGTAAAAGAAGAATATGCTTTGAATAAAAATGTTCCAGCTGAACGTATGCAAGAATATGTTAAAGTATTAAACCAAGCACATACAGATTGGTTAAAAGCACGCGCTGCACAAGATTTCGGCTTGTTAGAAGAAACCTTAACGAAGGTCGTTGCGTTCCAAAAAGAGTTCATTCCTTATTGGCAAAAAGAAGAAAAAACTCCGTATGATGTGTTATTAAATCAATTTGAACCAGGGATGACGGTTGAGAAACTAGACCAAGTATTCGACCAAGTAAAACAAGGGATTCAAGAGATTCGGACCGTTTTGGCAGAAAAAGGTACGCCGCCTAGAACTGACTTTTTATCTAGAAAAATGACCAAAGAACAACAACGCCGTTTTGTGATTGGTGTGGTTGAGCAATTAGGCTATGATTTTTCAAAAGGACGATTAGATGATACAGTTCATCCATTTATGACAGCTCTAAATCGAAATGATGCGCGGATTACTACGCGCTGGGAAGAAAATAATTTCTCAATGGCAACATTTGGTGTGATTCATGAAGCGGGTCATGGGATGTATGAACAAAATTTTGATCCTAAATTTGACTTTACGCCGCTAAGCGAAGGTGCCTCTATGGGGATTCACGAATCACAATCGCTCTTTAATGAAATTATCATTGGTAGCAACCGGGCTTTTTGGCAAAAACAATACCCGTTTTTCCAAGACTGCGCAGAAGGTACTTTTGATGATATTGCTTTTGAAGATTTCTATGCTTCTTTAAAAGAAACGAAAGCAAGTTTGATTCGGATTGATTCCGATAGTCTCACCTATCCTTTGCATATCATTATTCGTTATGAAATTGAAAAAATGTTATTTAATGGTTCTTTGGAAGTCGCTGATTTGCCAAAAGTGTGGAACGAAAAATACCAAGAGTACTTAGGCGTATCACCTGAAAATGATTTAGAAGGTGTCCTTCAAGATGTTCATTGGTCTGGAGGTAGCTTTGGTTATTTCCCATCTTATGCCTTGGGTTATATGTACGCCGCGCAACTATTTCACGCAATGAAACAAGAATTATCTGTTGATGAAATTTTAGCTTCGGAGGATTATTCTGATATCCGTAAATGGTTAACACAACATATTCATCAGTACGGCGCTTCACGTAAACCAAATCAATTAATTTATGATGCAACGGGAGAAGAATTGAATCCTAGTTATTTAATTGATTATATGAAAGCTATTTATTTTGATGTTTATCAAGTGCAATAAGTGAAACAAGCAAGGGGAAGTGGACAACAACAATGTTATCAATTCGTGAATATTTAGAAGCTGGTGAAACAACAATCTCAAACTTACTATTTGATCATTACCAAAAAATTGGTTTGAAAGATGATGAATTTCTCTTTTTACTGCAACTTTTTCGTTCGCAAAATGCAGGCGATTTATTTCCAGACTTAATGGCGATTGCAGAGACGATGGGTAAAACGCCAGATACGATTTATAAGTTGTTAAATCAATTGGTTTCTCGCGGATTTATTCGAATTGAAACACAACAAAACCAAAAAGGTCAAATGATGGATACGTATGATTTACTGCCTGTTTTTCAAAAGATTCAATTATTTTTACAAACGAGCAAAGAAAAACAAGTTGTCGCAAACCACGAAGATGAAATTAAACAGCTTTACCAAGGCTTTGAAAAAGAATTCGGACGTCCACTTTCACCAATTGAATTAGAAATGATTGGTCAGTGGTTGAACACGGACCATTATTCCCCTGAATTAATCCGGTTAGCGTTGCGAGAAGCTGTTTTAAATCAGGCGTATAGTTTGAAATATATTGATCGTATTTTACTTGCGTGGGAGCGTAAAAATATTACCACCAAAGAACAAGTTGCTGCTGATCAGAAAAAACGAAAAGATTCTATGATTCAAAATGAGATTGAACAACAAGGTCAGACACAAGAATCGTTGCCAAAGGTTACATTACACAATTGGTTAAATCCAGAAGACAGTGAATAAAAAGGAGGTGGGCCATGCTATCAAAAGAGAAAACAATGGAAGCTATTGAAATTATGTATGAGATGTTTCCAAATGCAGAATGTGAATTAAAACATAAGAATCCTTTTGAATTATTAATTGCTGTGATTTTAAGTGCGCAAGCAACCGATGTATCGGTAAATAAAGCGACTCCTGGTTTATTCGCAGCTTTTCCAACACCAGAAGCTTTAGCAGCTGCGCCGGTGGAGGAGATTATTGATAAAATAAAAACCATTGGCTTATATCGCAATAAAGCAAAAAATATTAAAGCGTGCGCACAACAACTTTTAGAACGTTTCAATGGAGAAGTTCCGCAAACCAGAGATGAACTGGTCAGTTTACCTGGCGTGGGGAGAAAAACAGCCAATGTAGTAATGGGAGATGCTTTCGGCGAACCGGCTTTTGCAGTAGATACACACGTGGAACGAGTGTCCAAGCGCCTTAGAATTTGTAAGCTAAATGCGAATGTTACTGAAGTTGAGCAGACATTAATGCGTAAAGTTCCGAAAGAACTCTGGGTGAAAACGCACCATACCATGATTTTCTTTGGGCGTTATCACTGCCTAGCAAGAGCGCCTAAATGTGAAGCCTGTCCGCTACTCTATATGTGTCAAGAAGGCAAAGAACGGATGAAAGGGAAATAACACATTTTTTCCTAAAAAAGCGAGCCACAAGTCCAACCGACTTGTGGCTCGCTTTCTTTTTTTGATTTTTAAGAAACGCAACAAATGATTGCGGTTTCTTAAAAATTGATTTAGTATAGACAGTGTGGTATATACTAGAAAATTTATTTTTTTGAAGAAAGATAGGCGATGAAATGACAGAAAATGCACCCAAATTTAAGCAAATTTCTGCAGAAATTGAAAAGAAGATTCGAGACGGTCTGTATGTAAGTGCACAAAAATTACCTTCAGAATATGATTTAGCTAAAGAATATAACTGCAGTCGCTTGACCATCCGTAAAGCGATTGATGATTTGATCCGCAAAAATATTTTGGTAAAACGACATGGTAAAGGTAGTTATGTGATGTCGCAAGCGAAAATTCAAAGTGGTCGCGCTGGCTTACAAGGTTTTACTGAGGCAGCCAAAGCTTACGGGAAAAAAAGCCAGACAGAAGTCATTTCCTTTGAAGAAGTAGTACATCCCGCTGAGAAAATTCGGGAGGCGCTCCAAGTAGGCAAAAATGAGGCAATTTATGAACTGATTCGCCGCCGAATGTTAGACGGCGAACCAATGACAGTTGAAAAAATTTATTTGCCACAGGCATACGTACAAGGCCATACGAAGCAAGACTTCGAGGGCTCTCTTTTCTGCTTAATCGAGAAGAACGTCGAGATTGCTTATTCGCATCAAGAAATTGAAGCAATCTTAGTTGAAGCGGAAATTTCAGAATTATTGAATGTTCCTGTGGGCCAACCACTTTTACAAGTCCACTCTATCACCTATGCGCTTGATGCAACTCCTATTTTATATGATGTCTCTTTATATCGAGCAGATCGGTACACGTTTAAAAACACACTGACCCGCTATAGCCCGTCTGAAAACAACCAAGTGGAGCTAGGAGGTTCTTGGAACGAATGAAGATAAAAGAAGAAATAGCCGCTCAAAAAGATTTATTTTATGAAGACTTAAACAAAATTATCGCGATTCGAAGTGTGAAAGGGTCGCCTAAAAAAGAGGCACCTTTTGGTGAAGGACCGAAAAGAGCCTTGGAAGAAACGCTGAAACTGGCAGAGCGTTATGGCTTTCAAACTGGGATTGTCAATGACGCAGTTGGCTATGCGCAATGGGGAACAGCGGAAGAATATCTGGGAATTATTGGTCATTTAGATGTAGTACCAGAAGGTTCTGGTTGGTCAGTGCCGCCCTTTCAATTAACGAAAAAAAATCAACGTTTGTATGGTAGAGGAATTCTAGATAATAAAGGTCCTATCTTGGCTTGCCTGTATGGAATGAAATTACTGAAAGAACTTGGTTACCAACCAAAGAAAACCATTCGCTTAATGTTTGGCACGGATGAAGAAAGTGGGAGTGGAGATATCCCCTTATATTTAGAGGAGGAAAACGCACCCGTTTTTGGATTTACTCCAGATTGTAAATATCCAGTAGTTTATGGGGAGCGAGGGATTGTTAATTATGAAATCACAACGACCATCCCAGATGATTCAAGTGAACAAATTGGTCAGATTATAGGTGATCAAGCAAAAGACCATGTGCCTGATCAATTAAGTGTGGTGATTGCAGGAAAAACAACAGCAATCACGGGAAAACGTGCTCCTTCCAATGCGCCAGAACTAGGCAAGAACGCGATTACTTTATTGGCACAGAAAATTAGCGAGGAACAGTTAGTCAAAGGAAATTTATTACAGTATTTCGACTGGTTAACCGCTAGTTTTCACGAAAAGCACTATGGCGAAGGAGTAGCTCTAGACTTTAAGGATCAGGATAGTGGGCAATTGATTTTAACGCCCTATGCGTTGGAAAAACGAGGACAGCAGTTGGTGTTATCATTGGCCGTGCGTTATCCTGTTTCTATTACAGAAAACGAAGTAACCACGCAGCTAACGAAGGCACTATTTCCAGAAAGTGAAGTGACCGTCATCCGCCGCCTCCCTAGTACGCTGTTTCCAAAAGATGAGCGCAATGTTCAAAAATTAACCAAGGTTTATGAACAAATTACTGGCTTAGATGGGACGCCAGTCACAACTACAGGTGCTACGTATGCTCGTTTTATGCCGAATATCGTTGCTTTTGGTCCATCATTTCCTGGTCAAAAAGGCATTGCGCATAACCAAGATGAATATATGGATGAAAAAGATTTACTGCTTAATCTGGAAATCTATATGCAAGCGATGATTGCATTAACAGAAGCATAAAACCAATAGAAGATACACGTATGAGAAGAAGCCAATGTGTTTCGTAGAGGTCGCATACGTGTATCTTCTATTTTTCTGTATAAAATTTCATTTTCAGTATATACAAAACAGTATATACTAGTTTATAATGGTGGAGAAATGTAAGCGTTAACGAAAGGGCGGATGGAAAATGACTTGGGGTGCAATTGCGACATGGCGGATGGCACATGATGGGTTACTAAAAGCTACAGAAGAATTACAACAAGGAGGTGCTGCAGGCACGGCCGTGGAACAATTAATTAAAGAAGTAGAAGACTATCCTTTTTATAAGTCAGTGGGCTACGGCGGTTTACCTAATGAGGAAGGGATTTTAGAAATGGATGCTGCTTATATGGATGGAGACACATTTGCAATTGGTGCTGTGGCAGGAATTACAGATGTTAAAAATCCGATTTCAGTGGCTAAAGCATTAAGTAAAGAGAAGTTTAATAGTTTTCGTGTTGGCGCAGGTGCAACGAAATATTCAATGTTGCACGGTTTTGAAAGAAAGAATATGTTGACAGAACGCGCTAATCAATGGTGGCAAAAGCGTTTAAAAGAAATTCAGGAAAATCAGTTGAACCCCTATGATGGGCATGATACTGTCGGCGCTATTACGTTAGACCAAACAGGATCAATGGCAGCTGGCACTTCCAGTTCGGGACTCTTCATGAAAAAAGCAGGACGTGTTGGTGATTCACCACTGTCAGGTTCTGGTTTTTATGTTGATAGCGAAATTGGTGGTGCTGCGGCTACAGGATTAGGTGAAGATTTAATGAAAGGCTGTCTTTCTTATGAAATCGTCCGTTTAATGGGGGAAGGGTGCTCGCCACAACAAGCATGTGATCAAGCCGTCTATGCTTTTCATGAAAAATTGACCCAACGTTATGGGAAAGCAGGAGCTTTTTCACTAGTGGCCATGAACAAACAGGGAGACTGGGGCGTAGCTACGAATGTGGAATTTACTTTTACGGTTGGTACTGATATGCAGCAACCAGAAATCTATATTGCAAATCCAGGCAAGAATCATACCACAGAGATTCAGCCGATTTCACAAGAATGGTTAGCGGCCTATGAAAAAAGAATCAAAGCACCAATTGAATAAATGAGGAGAGTGAAGGAACATGAGTAAAAAACAAATTTATCTTTTTTGTGATGCAGGAATGTCTACAAGTATTATGGTGAATAAAATGATGGAAGTGGTGGAAAAACATCAAATGCCTTTAATGATTACTGCTTTTCCTATTGCAAGAGCACAAGAAGTGGTTGAAGCAGAGAAGCCTGTTGCTATTTTATTAGGACCACAAGTCCGTTTTTTATTAGAAAAAACAAAAGAACAATTTGCTCCTCAAGGGATTCCTGTCGCTGCAATTGCGCCAGAAATTTATGGCATGATGGATGGCGAAAAAGCATTGAAAGAAGCGCTGCGGTTAATTAAGCAAAATAAAAAATAATAGATAGGAGTGACGACCGTGCAAAAATTTTTGGATTGGTTAGAGCGCGTATTGACCCCTTTGGCAAAAGTGATAGGAGAAAATAAGTATTTAGTAGCGATTCGTGATGGCTTCCTTTTATCAACGCCCTTGTTGATTGTTGGTTCGGTCTTCTTATTAATTGCTAATTTTCCTTTGCCGCAATGGGATACTTGGATGTCTCATTTGCTTGGTAAAGACTGGGCGACAATGATGTCTGTTCCAGCTAGTGCTAGTTTTGATGTAATGACCATTCTGGCCGTTGTCGGTATTGCCTATAGTTTAGGGAAACAATTCAATGTGGATGCAATGCAAGCAGGAATTATCGCATTGGTTTCATTTTTTATTGTAACGCCTTATCAAACATTATTTATACCGGAAAATAGTTCAAAGGTTTATGAAGTTACTAGTTTACCTTTAAAATGGATGGGTTCCAGTGGCTTGTTTTTAGGAATGATTGTCGCATTAATTGCGACTCGTTTATTTGTGGCCATTGTTCGTAAAGGGTGGACAATAAAAATGCCAGAAGGAGTGCCACCAACAGTGGTTAAGTCTTTTGAGGCCCTGATTCCGAGTTTTTTAGTTGTTACTCTCATGTTTTTAGTCAATTGGCTGGCTGCTTTAACTCCTTATGGTAATTTACAAGATGTTATTTTTGAATTTCTACAAACGCCCTTATTGAGTCTTGGTAATACCTTAGGTGCAATGAGCATTGCTTATTTATTTTTACACTTCTTTTGGTTCTTTGGCATTAACGGAGGTAGCGTGGTTGGCGCAGTCTTTAATCCTGTTTTGCGGGCATTGTCTGTTGAAAATTTACAAGCATTTAAAGACGGTCATGAAATTCCCAACATCATCACTGGACAATTTCAAGATATGTTTGCAACATTTGGTGGCGCCGGTTCCACACTCTCATTAATCATTGTGATGGTCTTATTCTGTAAAAGTCAACGAATTAAAAAGCTTTCGCAACTTTCACTAATTCCTGGTGTTTTTGGGATTAACGAACCAATCATTTTTGGGTTACCAATTGTTTTAAATCCAATCCTTTTAATTCCATTTGTATTAGTACCTGCGATTAATATTATTATTGCCTATTTTGCTATGGATTGGGGCTTAGTTCCATTGACGAATGGTATTCAATTGCCGTGGACGACCCCGCCAATTATCTCAGGATTTTTAGTCAGCGGTTGGCAAGGATCAATTCTGCAAGCTCTCTTATTGGTACTAGGAATGTTCATTTATTATCCTTTTATTCGAGTTATGGATGACCAATATTTACGTGAAGAATGGAAAGCACAAGAAGAAGAGAGTGAAGAAATTGATTTTGATTCCTTTGACTTCGATGATTTATAAAAAAGGAGGAAATAGGCGTGAAAAAAATCCTTTTAGTCTTAAACCACAGTTTAGCAGGATTTGGCAGTGATGAACAAGCTCAGCTGAAACCAAGTGGTAAAAAAGCTCCCTTAGGTCCAGGGGTAACATTGCTACCATTTTTACAGAAGCAAGGAGCGGAAATTGTTGCGACACTTTATTGTGGTGACCAATATTATTTGGAAAACGAGGAAGAGGTAGCAAAGAAATTTATTGGCTTTGCAAAAAAGTTTCATGCCAATGCGGTTCTTTGCGGACCTGCCATGCATTATCCTAATTTTGGATAAATGGCCGCTCATCTAGCTTGTAAGTTTAATGCTGCAGGCATTCCTGCAATTGCAGCGATGGCAGAAGAAAATCCAGCAGTTAGTCACTATTATCAGCAAGTACCGATTGTGAAGATGCCCAAAAAGGGCGGCATTGGTTTAAATAATTCGTTTAAACAAATGGCGCAATTGGTCGTGGCAAAAGCAAATGGAAAAGAAACCAAACAGTTAGAAGAAACAAGTTGTTTTTAATTGTTGATAATCTAAAGAGAAATCCAGAATGAACGCATGATTGTGTTCGTTTTGGATTTTTTGCTTTTGTTTAGCGAATGTATGTTCTATAATAGGGAGGCAGATAGGTGGGATTACGTGAAATCAACGAGAAAAATTGCGGTGCGTCAAGTGGTCGAATTTATTTTAAGGCGGGGAAGTATCGATTCTCGCCATGTGAGTGAACATACACCACAAGAAGGTAGTCGCCTTCATCGAATGTTGCAAAAGGAAGCGGGGAGCCTTTATCAAAAGGAAGTATCTTTAAAAATTGAGGTGCCTTTAAATGGCCATAATTATTGTGTAGAAGGTCGTGCAGACGGCATTTTTGTGAAAGAAACTGGGCAAGTGGTCATTGATGAAATTAAAACATCCGAGCCAGCGTTTGAAGAATTGCCGCCAGAAAAGGTCGAATTGTTTTGGTATCAAGCGATGTGTTATGGTCACATGTATTGCCAACAAGAACAACTTTCTGAAATAACGCTTCAACTCACTTATTATCAGACCACCACAAAACAAATCACACGACAAGAACGCCATTTTACAGAAGCTGCATTAGCGGAGTTTTTTACTGATTTGATGAAGCGCTATGAACAGTGGGTAATTTTTAAAGAAGAGTGGCGTATTTTGAGAAATAAATCATTAAAAAATCTTAGTTTTCCTTACGGGGAGTATCGCAAAGGGCAACGAGAATTGGCGGTAGCCGTTTATAAAACAATTCTTAGTAAACAGCGGCTCTTCGTGGAAGCACCAACTGGAACAGGCAAGACAATGTCCACTCTTTTTCCAGCGATGAAAGCAATTGGTGAAGAAGAAGGCGAACGGATTTTTTATTTAACAGCTAAGACCATCACGCGGCAAGTGGCTGAAGATGCCGTCAAAGCGCTGTCCGAAAAACAAGCGCAAACTAAGAGTATTACGTTAACAGCAAAAGATAAAATTTGTTTTTTAACTGAACGAAATTGTACACCAGAACATTGCCCGTTTGCTGACGGCTATTATGATCGTTTAAATGAGGGACTGTGGGATTTATTGCAACATGAAAATCATTTAACGAGAGAGGTTATTGAACGGTATGCACAAAAGCACCAATTGTGTCCATTCGAGTTGTCGCTAGATGCAAGTCTTTGGTGTGATTTAATTATTGGCGATTACAATTATCTATTTGATCCAACGGTTTATTTACGGCGCTTCTTTGAAGAACCCCAAAGTGCAGAAGAGAATATTTTTTTAGTGGATGAAACCCATAATTTGGTTAATCGTTCACGGGAGATGTATTCGGCCGCTATTTCTAGGAATGCGGTTTTGCAAATTCAAAAAAGATTGCAAAAAGAATCTGTTCAATTAAAAAGAGCTTGTCAAAAAGTCTTAACTACGTTTGATGATATTGAAGCAATCTGTGAAGAAAAAGACACGGATTTTTTTGCCCAACGTGCGCCAATTGATTCATTAGTTAAACAGATACATCGATTAACAGAAGTAATTGCAGAATGGTTGCCAGAAAATCAACACATTGAGGAATTGGCGTCGATTCTCAGTTTTTATTTTGATTGTTTAAGTTATCTTCGAATCAGCGAGTATTACGACAACGGCTTTTATACGTCTATTTCTTTGCGAAACTATGACTGCGTTGTGAAACAATTTTGTGTCGATCCGGCTTATTTATTGTCACAACGATTAGATAAAGGGAAAGCGAGTATCTTATTTTCGGCAAGTTTAACACCTCTGAATTATTATCAAGAAGTGCTTGGTGGAGGTGAAGAAAGCCTACGTTATCGGATTCCGTATCCTTTTCCAGAAGAAAATCAATTGTTGATGATTGGTAGTCATCTTCAAACAACCTATAAAAACCGTGAAAAAAGTTATCCACAGATTAGTGAACTTTTAGGGAAGTTAAGTGAAACAAAAACAGGTAATTATTTAATTTTCTTTCCTTCCTACGCCTATATGGATGATGTCTATCAAGTATTTAGCCAACGTTACCCGCAAGTAAAAACTCAAATTCAGGGAACGGACTTAAACGAAAAAGAGCGAGAAGCATTTTTAGCTGAATTTAAAGAGAATCCTCAAGAAACTTTCATCGGTTTTTGTGTTTTAGGTGGTATATTTTCAGAAGGAATTGACTTGAAAGGTACCCGATTGATTGGTACGATAATTGTTAGTGTCGGGCTACCACAAATGAACCCAGAGCAAGAACTGATTCGCACTTTTTATCAAGAAGAGCGAGGGCAAGGGTTTCAATTTGCGTATCAAATTCCTGGCATGAATAAAGTCTTGCAAGCGGCTGGACGTGTCATTCGAGATGCGCAAGATAAAGGCTTTGTGTTGTTATTAGACGAACGATTTGAATTACCAAGTGTACAGCGTTTCTTTCCGCCGCATTGGTTGGCGCATCGAAAGGCAAACACCAATGAACAACTCATTCAACAAGTGAAACAATTTTGGTTAAAAAATAAAGAAAACAAAGGAGGAAACAAATGAAGACCATTTTAGTCCTTCATACAGGTGGGACCATTTCCATGTCGAAAGTAGCAGGAGGAAGTGTTGCCCCGAATGAAAAAAATCCGTTGATGGAACAAGAAGCATTATTTTCTGGCAAGGTTCATTTAGTTGTTGAAGATATTTTTAATATTCCCTCACCACACATGACCTTAGAACGGATGTTTCAATTAAAAGAACGGATTCAAAAAGCTTATTCTGAACCAATTGATGGCGTGGTTATTACGCATGGAACAGATACATTAGAAGAAACTGCTTATTTTTTAGATATAACCTTAGAGAAAAAAATCCCCATTGTTTTAACAGGAGCAATGCGGTCAAGTAACGAAATCGGTAGTGATGGCTTGTATAATTTCATCAGTGCTATTTGGACTGCTTGTTCAGACGAATCGTACGATAAAGGTGTTTTAGTCGTGATGAATGATGAAATTCATACGGCGCGTTATGTGACAAAAACACATACAACGAACGTAGCGACGTTTCGGACGCCAACTTTTGGACCAATAGGAACCATTGCGAAAGAACGTGCTTTTTTTGCGAAAGAGGTCTTACCGCAAGAAGTCTGCGATGTTTCTTCTGTGAAAGGAAATGTTCACGTAGTGAAGGCCTATGCGGGGATGGGTGAACGGATGTTTGAATTATTAAACACCCCAGAAACGGATGGGTTAGTAATTGAAGCGCTAGGTGCGGGGAATTTACCGCCAGAAACGCTCCCAGCATTACAAAAAATGCTAGATAACGGGATTCCAGTCGTTTTAGTTTCTCGTTGTTCCAATGGCATTGCTGAAGATATCTATGATTATGCTGGTGGTGGCGTTGGCTTGAAAAAAATGGGGGTCGTTTTTGCCCGTGGTTTAAACGGACCGAAAGCGCGGATTCGTTTAATTGTTGGTTTAAACAGCGAAAAAAATCCTGCAGAGTTAAAAGAATTTTTGGAACAGTAACTAATTTTAAGGAGAAAATAAATGAAGCTGTTTGAACGCATTCATCAAGATACTGAAATTCGACAAATTTATGATGCAATTGGTCAAATGGAAGATGAAGAAGCTGGGTGGGCATACCATAATTGGTTTCATGTAAACAATGTCGTAGCCATGACGGAAATGATTTTGAAACAACTTGCTGTTTCAGAGGAGTATTTAGAGGCGGCAAAAATTGCGGCACTGCTCCATGATGTGGGTGCGCTACAAGGAAAAGCAGGACATGCACTTCGTGGAAAACAATTTGCAGAAGCATATTTTCGTAAGCAAAAGATTTGTTTGCCTTATCAAGAAGAAATTTTATCTTCTATAGAAAATCATAGTAATGGCTTTGATTCGGAAGAGTTAATGACACTAGCGCTAATCATTAGTGATAAATTAGATATTACAACCTCTCGTGTTGCAAAGGCTGGTTATTTCGTGCCAGGAATGCGGCAATTTCAATTTTTAAAGAAAATTGAAATTATGCTTTCAGAACAAGAGGTTTGTGTCTCATTTACGGCAGAAGAAGAGCTGGATTTAGAAGAATTAAATGCGTTTTATTTTATGCCAAAGGTTTTCAAAGCAATTGCCGCTTTTTCAGGAAAAATCCAACGCCGACCAATCGTTTTATTGAATAATCAAGAATGGCCGGTACCAAAACAAAAAAATCCTTCAACTGTTCATTAACAGTTGAAGGATTTTTTTAGCGATAATTATTAAACTCAAGAGCCATTGGTAAATCTAATTCTCGTAAAAGAGCCATGACTTTTTGTAAATCATCCCGACTTTTTCCAGTTACCCGAATTTTGTCTTCTTGGATTTGTGACTTAACTTTAATCCCAGAGTTTTTGATAGCTGTGTTGATTTTTTTCGCATTTTCTTTATCAATACCACTGATTAAATCACCATATTGGCGAGCGGTACCCCCTAAGGCTTTTTCACTTTCTGAGAAATGAATATTTTTAATCGGAACATTGCGTTTGACTAATTTTCCAAATAAAATATCCTTCACTTGCTCGACTTTATAATCATCTTCAGCTACGACTACTAATTTATCGTTTTCCAATTTAATATCAGCAATTGACCCTTTAAAGTCAAAACGATTTTTCAATTCTTTCAAGGCAATTTGAATTGCGTTTTTGACTTCCTCCATATTGACCTCTGAAACTACATCAAAACTTGCTTCTTTTGCAGCCATGTAAAAACCTCCTAAAATATTCTTTGCTTCATCATATCATGAAATAGTAAAAAAGGTTAGGCTAGAATCATTTTGAATAGAGAAATAAGAAGATCAATTTTTAGGGATATCTTCCCGCATTCTTTCATGGAAACGTTGCAAAAAAATTTTTTTCAATGTTCGCTTTTAGCCCCTTTTCTTTTAGGATAGAACCTGTTATTCTAAGTCAGAAGAATAGCGAAGGAGCGAAGAAAAATGAGTCGATTGGTTAGTACTTACCAAAGGAATGAATCGATAAAAAAAATAGCAGTGATGGCGATAACCGCTTTGACTTCTGCGGTCGGTTTGAATTTCTTTTTGATTCCGGCAAAAGTTTTTTCGGCAGGGATGAACGGAATTGCGCAAATCATTGCTACATTATTATATACAAATTTAGGAATCCATATTAATACAGGGATTTTCATTTTATTTTTAAACATTCCCGTCTTCATTCTAGGGTTTGTAAAATTAGGGAAACAATCAACGATTCTTAGTTTCATCAATGTTATTGGTATTTCCGTTGTCACTATGTTTGTGCCAATCGTAACAGTCACAACGAATCCTTTGATGAACGCAATTATGGGTGGTGTCTTAGTCGGCGTTGGCGCAGGGCTTTCATTGAAAATGGGCTTTAACACTGGCGGCATGGACATTATTTCACTGATTCTTTCAAAAACAACAGGGAAAACAGTTGGTAATTTTATGTTCTTATTAAATGGTATTATTGTGCTGTTGGCTGGTTTTGTATTTAACTGGGAAAGTGCGTTGTATACTATTATTTCTATTTACTGTTTGAGTCAGGTGGTCGACATGATTCATACCAGTCACCAAAAAGTCACAGCAATGATTGTCACCACGAGACCAGAAGCCGTTGCCTTAGAAGTTTCTCAACAAATCGCTCGTGGCATGACCTTGTTGCCTTCAATCGGCGGCTATTCAGGTGCAGAAGGTCGGATGATTATGATGGTCATTACTCGCTACGAACTCTATGATTTAGAACAAGCAGTTTACAGTATCGATGAGAATGCTTTTGTAAATATTTTACCAACACAATCGGTTTTAGGGCGTTTTGCCAATGAAGATGAACAACGGATTTTTCATAGTACTGGAACATTTCCTGAGCTTCAATCCTACAAGGTGAAACGTTATCCGCCAAAGAAAAAATTAAAATAGCAAGTCGGCCTTCAGATCCCAAAGTGATAACGGGAAAACTGGAGGTTTTTTTATAAAAATGAAGGTTATGTGAAAGAATAGACAAAAATTTTCTGAAAAAGGGAATTTTACTAGAAAAGTGTCAGGAATTCTGCTAAAATAGAACCGTTGGTTAGGGAACACCTAACAAATAAAGTTTTTAAAAACTTAGGAGGAATTTTTTATGCCAGTAGTATCAGGAGCAGAATTCTTAAAAGCAGCACGTAAAGGCGGCTATGCAGTAGGTGGCTATAACACAAATAACTTAGAATGGACACAAGCGATTTTAGAAGCAGCAGAAGCTAAAAAAGCACCAGTTCTAATCCAAACATCAATGGGCGCTGCTAAATACATGGGCGGCTACAAAGTAGCTAAAGACATGATTACTAATTTAGTAGACTCAATGAATATCACAGTTCCAGTAGCAATTCACTTAGACCACGGTGACTACGAAGCTGCTTTAGAATGTATCGAAGTTGGCTATACTTCAATCATGTTTGATGGTTCTCACTTACCATTCGAAGAAAACTTAAAATTAGCGAAAGATGTAGTTGAAAAAGCTCACGCTAAAGGTATTTCTGTCGAATGTGAAGTTGGTTCAATCGGTGGTGAAGAAGACGGAATCATCGGTACTGGCGAATTAGCTGATATCGAAGAATGTAAACAAATGGTTGCTACAGGTATTGACTACTTAGCATGTGGTATCGGTAACATCCATGGTCAATATCCAGAAAACTGGAAAGGTTTAGCATTTGATCACTTACAAGCAATTGCTGAAGCTGTCGGTTCTGATGTACCTCTAGTATTACACGGAGGTTCTGGTATTCCTCAAGAACAAATTGAAAAAGCAATTTCAATGGGTATCTCAAAAGTTAACGTAAATACAGAATTCCAATTATCATTCGCTAAAGCAACGCGCGAATATATTGAAGCTGGTAAAGATTTAGAAGGTAAAGGATTTGACCCTCGTAAATTATTAGCACCAGGTAAAGCTGCAATTATCAAAGATGCAGAAGAACACATTGATTGGTTCGGTTCAGCTAACAAAGCTTAATCAACTAGTTACGTTAAAGACAGCCACAGCACGTGGCTGTCTTTTTTATTTTTTGTTATTTTTTCATTCTATTAAAATACCTGAGAAGTTTTCTTTTTTCTTAAGCTTGATTATGATAGAATGATTGGGTAGTTTATTTAGAAAACGTATATTACAGATAGGTGAGAATATAAATGAAAAAAATCGTAATCAATGGGAATCGTCCATTAAAGGGCGAAGTAACCATTAGCGGCGCCAAAAATAGTGTGGTCGCTTTAATTCCAGCTGCTATTTTAGCAGATTCGCCCGTGACTTTAGATGGCGTTCCTGACATTCAGGATGTTCACTCATTAATTGAAATTTTAGAAATTATGGGTGCTAAAATTACTTTTGAAAATAATACATTAATTATTGACCCAACAGAAGTTGTTTCTGTGCCTATGCCAAAAGGAAAAATCAATAGCTTACGTGCGTCCTATTATTTTATGGGCTCACTTCTTGGTCGATTTGGGGAAGGCGTTGTCGGCTTACCTGGCGGTTGTTACTTAGGACCTCGTCCAATTGATTTACATATCAAAGGATTTGAAGCATTAGGCGCTCATGTAACCAACGAACATGGGGCGATGTACTTGAGAACAGACGAAGCTGGCTTACAAGGAACCCGAATTTTTATGGATATGGTATCTATTGGCGCTACAATCAATGTCATGTTAGCCGCAGTTAAAGCCAAAGGCAAAACGATTATTGAAAATGCTGCGCGTGAGCCAGAAATTATTGATATTGCTACATTATTAAATAACATGGGTGCAAAAGTTCGAGGAGCTGGAACGGATGTTATTCGGATTGAAGGTGTCGAAGAATTACATGGCTGTCGTCACTCGATTATTCCAGATCGAATTGAAGCTGGGACTTATTTAGCTATGGCAGCAGCTATGGGTGAAGGAATCAAGGTTCGAAATGTTATTTATGAGCATTTAGAAAGCTTCATTGCGAAATTGCAAGAAATGGGCGTTAAGATGACAATTGAAGAAGACATGATTGAAGTTCATCCGTCACATGATCTGAAAATGACGACGGTGAAAACCTATCCGTATCCTGGTTTTGCCACAGACTTGCAACAACCGTTAACGCCATTACTTTTAAAAGCACAAGGAACTGGTGAAATTATTGATACGATTTATGCTCAACGAAATAAGCATATCCCTGAGTTGGTGCGGATGGGGGCTGATGCTTCGGTTGAAGGCAATATGATTATCTTAAATGGCCCAAATCAATTGCACGGTGCAGAAGTAGTCGCCTCTGATTTACGGGCAGGCGCTTGCCTAGTCACTGCCGGCTTGATGGCTGAAGGTACGACCACGATTTATAATGTAGAATATATTTTACGTGGGTACGACCACATTATCGAAAAGTTAACTGCTTTGGGTGCTGATATTCAAATGCTAGAAACCGAAGAACAAGAAGGTCCGTTTGAGGTGGATCAATGAGCGACTATTTAACAATGGCTGAATTGGAAAACAGTACGTTAAAAGATATTTATGCGTACGCGAAAGAGTTTAAAATTCCTTATTATAGCCAAATGAACAAAAAAGAATTGTCTTTAGCTGTGATTCGTGCACAAGCTGAGAAGCAAGGGTTTTTCTTCATGGAAGGAATTTTAGATATTGTTTCTCAGGATGGTTATGGTTTTTTGCGGCCAATTAATTATGGACCAAGTGCAGAAGACATTTATATTTCTTCTTCTCAAATTCGTCGTTTCGGATTGAGAAATGGGGACAAAGTAGCTGGCAAGGCGCGTCCGCCAAAGGAATCAGAACGTTACTATGGACTCATGCATGTTGAAAGTGTCAATGGGAAAGATCCTGAAGAAGCGAAAGAGCGGCCACATTTTCCAGCGCTAACACCGTTGTATCCTGAAAAACAATTAACGTTAGAAACAACGGCTGGCAGATTATCAACACGAATGATTGATGTATTTGCCCCAATTGGTTTTGGGCAACGTGGTTTAATTGTAGCGCCGCCAAAAGCCGGGAAAACAAGTGTTTTAAAGGAAATTGCTAATGGGATTACAGAAAATCATCCTGATGTGGAATTGATTCTGTTGTTAATTGACGAGCGTCCTGAAGAAGTGACTGATTTAGAGCGAAGCGTTAAAGGCGATGTGGTTTCTTCAACTTTTGATCAACAACCACAAAATCATACGCGAGTTGCTGAATTGGTTCTGGATCGAGCAATGCGCTTAGTTGAAGACAAACGGGACGTAGTTATTTTAATGGACAGCATCACTCGTTTAGCAAGGGCCTATAATTTAGTGGTCCCGCCTAGTGGTCGAACCTTAAGTGGCGGAATAGATCCAGCTGCGTTTTTCAAACCTAAACGATTTTTTGGTGCTGCCAGAAATATCGAAGAAGGGGGCAGTCTGACTATTTTAGCCACGGCATTGGTGGATACAGGTAGCCGAATGGATGATGTCATCTATGAAGAATTCAAAGGCACAGGCAACATGGAGCTCCATTTATCTCGTGAATTAGCAGAGCGCCGTATTTTCCCAGCAATTGATATTAAAAAATCAAGTACACGAAAAGAAGAGTTGCTAATGACACCAGAACAACTAGAAGAAACGTGGAAATTGAGAAATAATATGTCAGGAGACTCGCTGGAATATACGGATCAATTCATAAAAATGTTGAAACGGACCCAAAATAATCAACAATTATTTGAAGTTTTCCATGATGTTTCGTTTGGCAAACAAATTAAAAGAAATCCAAAAAGATAATTGCATACCAACTGAAAACATGGTAAGATAGCATTGTTGTATACCGACAAAATAACTCTGATACAGCAAATGGATCAGGGCAAAGGAGCGAAAAAACGTATGAAACAAGATATCCATCCAAATTACCAACCAGTAGTATTCATGGATTCAACAACAGGTTTCAAATTCCTTTCAGGTTCAACTAAAGGATCTTCAGAAACTGTTGAATGGGAAGATGGCAATACTTATCCATTATTACGTGTTGAGGTTACTTCAGACTCACACCCATTCTACACTGGTCGTCAAAAATTCACACAAGCCGACGGACGTGTGGACCGTTTCAACAAAAAATACGGTCTCAAAGACGAAAACGCAAATCCAGACGCATAGTCTTTCAAAACATTGTTATGACAAGGTTTATAGAGGTTTTCCACTGTGGTGGGAAACCTCTATTTTTGTTGGATAGGCAGTTTTAAATTCAGAGAAATTATTTAAATATTATTTTATTTAACTGAAAGTATAGCTAGTCCGTATACCGTATAATTTAAATTATTTGGATAGTATACATATTGTAAAGTGCAATTGTCTTTTTAGAATCTTTAAGGTATAATTTGTTTTAATGAGTTTATATGTAAGCTTTTTCTTTTTAAAGACTTTGATCATATCTTTTTTATAAGAAAACTATTGTTTGTGAAAGGATATAAAAGTGCTAAAACAATTGTACTTAACAGTATTAAGATGGAGACCGTACAAGCATAAAAAAGTAAAAATTGTGTACATAATGAGTTTCCCAAGAAATGATGGACATTTAATTGAACAATTAGAACAACAATATCACGGAATGATAATAGTACTTTATACAAAAAATTGTCAATCATACGCAGCATCCTTAAATCAAAAAGGCATAAAGACGATACTTTTTGATAAGAAAACTTTGTTGATTACAACGGCGATTTCATACTTGAAGTCAGCGCCGTTAATTTTTGTAGATAATTATTTTCCAGAATTGGCAATTTTAAAAAAAAAGCAAGTAGTTATCCAATTATGGCATGCTAATGGGGCTTTAAAACAGTTTGGCTGGGGTGCTTATCACACGAAACATAGAAGTAGCAAGGATCAAATCAGGTTTCAAAAAGTTTACGATAAAATGAATTATTTTATCGTTAATTCACTAAAAATGGAAGCAATTTTTAGAAACAATTATCGTCTCGAGAATGCTCAATTTTGTCATTTTGGTTCGCCGCGTCTTGCTTATCTTGAAAAATTAGAGGTAGGAGAAACAAATCAGAATAATAAAGTTTTATATGCACCAACTTACCGAGAGGGAATGAATGAAATGATGCTTGTGATAAATCAAGCAATAAAGGCTTTTTCTGCTATGCCAAATTTTCATTTTTATATGAAATTACATCCATCAATCCAGTTAGATGCCATTGAACTACCGAGAAATGTTTCTATTTGGGAAAAGCATATTTTTGAAAGCTTTAGTGAAATAGGCTACTTGATTACTGATTATTCGAGTGTGGTCTTTGAATACATGCATGTTAAAGAGCAACCGAATATTTTATTTTTTTGTCCAGATTTAGAAAAATATGCATTAAATCCTGGAATTGAGCCTGATTTTTTTGAATATTTACCAGGACCGTTAGTTGAAAATGAAAAACAGTTGATTGTGGCATTGTCAAATTTTTCAATAAATAGTTATAAAGATAATATTACTAGAATTAACGAAGAATGGAATCAATATCAGTCAAAAGAGACCATTAATAAAATAGTAGAGTTGGTAGAGAGAATCTTGGGGGGATTTTGTGAAAAGTAAGGTACGCACTGAATATATTGGGGGATTACCAGTTGACGTATTAACACATCAAGAAATTATGGATGACTTAGAAAGTTATCTCAAAGCTAAAGAGAAAATGATTGTAACTAGCGTTAATCCGCAGATTTCATTGTTAGCATTTGAACATCCAGAAGTTAAGTTATATTTGAAAAGAGCAACTCATCGGATTGCAGATGGGATAGGTGTGGTCAAGGCATCGAAGCTAATGGGTGGGTCTATTCGTGAAAGAGTTACAGGAATTGATGTCATGGATAATTTTTTAGAGTATGCAAATCAACATAAGGAACGAATCTTCTTGTATGGTGCAAAGCAAGAAGTAGTTGAAGCAGCAGCTAAAAATATTCAACGACAATATCCAGGGATTGTTATTAGCGGTATTTTACATGGCTATACAAAGAAAAAACAGCAAGAAATTGTGGAACAAATTAACAAAGCTGAACCAAGGTTTGTCTTTGTAGCATTAGGTTCACCGAAACAAGAGATTTTTTTGGAACAAACAATTGATCACCTGACAGCTAATGTATTTTTAGACGTAGGCGGTACTTTTGACGTATTAGCTGGATCAGTAAAAAGAGCGCCAGAATTTTATATAAATCACAATTTGGAATGGTTATATCGTTGTTTGACAATGAAGAGATACGATCGGTTAATGCAAATTCCTAAATATATTTATTTGACTATTAAGTATCGGAACAACAAGTCTAGGGGGCAGTAAATGATTATTTTGTTTATTTGGGAAAATGACGTAGACACAACTTTTTATATCGTGAAAATAGAGAAAGATGAGAAGTTCATTTTACGAGTACCACCTATTCACAAACTAAGTAAATTTGTTCAAAATAATCAATGGAATAGTTTGATAGAAGAATTAAGAAAATTGTCTTCATATGAAGTAACTGAGTACATAATTATAAAAAAAGCAATGCTTTTTTCGTATCTTTTTGAAGACGATAAAGAAATTGTTATTTCAAATCAAAGTGAGCGGCATCTAATAGATCAAAATGGCAAAGAATGGTTTTTACCAAAAGGAAAAGTTGCTGTAAATCAAGAGGTGCTTTCAGAATATCTTCGTTTTAATCATTCAGATGCTGAACGTTCATTTGAGCATCAGGAACACATTTTTCGTTTAACGAAAATTAAATTATTAAAAGATAAAAATCCGTTAAAATTGCAAAAGCAGTTAAAGCAATTAAAAAAAGCTACAACAACGTCTTTCTCTATAAAATCTCTGAGTAAGTTATTACTAATTTATACTGCTACAGAAAATAAAAAATTTGATCGAAAAACCATCAAAGTCAATCAAGAGTAGCCTTTTTTCTATTCACAAAAATTGATAATTAACGAAGAAATATCAAAGTACAATGGAGGTTTTTATGAAAAAAATACTTACTTACGGCACATTTGACCTCCTGCACTATGGTCATATTAATTTGTTGAAAAAAGCGAAACAACAAGGGGACTACCTGATTGTTGGACTTTCAACAGATGCTTTTAATTTAGAAAAAAAGAAACAAAGTTATTTTTCATATGAAAAACGTAAACAATTATTAGAGGCAATTCGTTATGTTGATTTAGTTATTCCTGAAACTAGTTGGAAACAAAAAGTTTCCGATATTGCTGAATTTAAAATTGATACTTTAGTCATGGGCGATGATTGGCAAGGGGCTTTTGATTTTCTAGAAGTTGAAACAACCGCAAAGGTTCTTTATTTGCCACGAACGCCAGAAGTATCAACCACACAGATAAAAAAAGAATTATATTATAGTGAATAATAAAAAGTCTCCTTGGTATTTTTCAAGGAGACTTTTTTCAAGATTATCCTTCCCAAAAGTCAAAGATTGATCAGCATTGTTTCGCTGATTTGTTAGACTAGTAGGTACATTCAGCTTTATAAAGGAGATCTTGAAGAAATGAGTAGAAAAAAAGTCGGTGTTTTCTGTCTATTTCTGTTTTTCACATTTTTTATTATTGTTCCAAAAGTAGAAGCTACAGAAGAAATGAAGACTAAATTTACAGTAACGCCTGTTTTACCAGAAAATCAAGTGTCAGGAACATCTAGTTATTATGATTTAATTCTGGCACCAAAGCAATCTTCCACTATTGTCTTAGACATAAAAAATAAGACAGACGAAAAATTGTCCATCGTATTGACTCTAGCAAATGCATCAACAAATGATAATGGTTTGATTGTGTACAATGATTTTGATAAACCACTTGATTCATCGTTAAAGGTTCCGCTGACAGACTTGGTTACTTTAGAAAATGAGGAAGTGAGTGTGCCGCCTCATCAAACAGTATCAGCAAAGATGAAGGTGAAGGGACTTGATCAGCCTATCAAAGGAGTTGTTTTGGGCGGGGTTTATGCGCATCTCAAAGATGAAAAAACAGAGGAAGAGAACCAAACAACGGGATTAACCAGTCGCTACGGGTTTAATGTTGCGATTGCCATGAGGAGTGCTGCGAATGTTCCTTTAACAGAGGTGAACCAACTGAAATTAGCGAAAGTAACACCTACAATTGCTTTAGGAGCCAAATCGCTAAAGGCGGTCATTCAAAATCCATATGCTGCTATTTTTCCAGAAGTTCGTTTAGAAGGTCAAGTGATAAAAAAAGGATCCTCTAAAAAAATTGCACCACGGACACTAAAAAATGTTCGCTTTGCCCCAAATAGTTCCATGAATTTTCATCTTGATTTGGGTAAACAACCGCTAGATGCTGGGACTTATATATTTACAGGACGTGCTATTTTACAACAAGATGAACAACAGTCTTGGCCTTTTCAACAAGAATTTACGATTAACACTCGTGAAGCAAAAAAATTGAATCAAGAGGCTACGGTCAAATGGGTCCTACCTACATGGTGGTTACCGACTTTCTACACGTTGTTAGTAATCACAATTGGGGCAATTTATAGTGTCATTTGGCGCAATAATTATCAAAAAACAAGCGAAAAGGAGAGTGAGAATAATGGCTAGTTGGTTTTGGTTGTCTGGCGGTTTAGCGGTCATTTGTTTTATGTTTTTCCTCTTTTCTTTGCTGACTAGTATGAGTTTTATTCAGCATGCAAAAGAACCCAGAAGTATTCTAAAAGAAACGCTTTTAAGTTGGTTAATGCTTTTACTTAGTGGTGGGTGGATTACAATCGGACTATTGTTATATTTTTCGCTAAAGAATCAATAAACAAAAAACGAGCATTCATTGTTAGATAACCGTGAATGCTCGTTTTTTTGTTTTAGGAAAATGCTCTTTAGCAACTTGCCAGATTTCATTGGGCAACCTGACTGAAATTGTTAAATTGTTCTGTCGAAACGACAAAAAAGTGGTAAACTAAACGTGTATGTTAGTTATTTAATCAAAAGTAATGTATCCGCTTACTTATAAAATGGAAACGAAGGAGCATATTGCAATGACAGAAAAACTTTTAGGAAGTATCGAAGCCGGTGGCACAAAATTTGTATGTGGCGTTGGGACAGATGATTTGACCATCGTAGAACGTGTCAGTTTTCCCACAACAACCCCAGAAGAAACAATGAAAAAAGTAATAGAATTTTTCCAACAATATCCTTTAAAAGCGATTGGGATTGGTTCGTTTGGTCCGATTGATATTCACGTTGATTCTCCTACGTATGGTTATATCACTTCTACACCAAAATTAGCTTGGCGTAACTTTGACTTGTTAGGGACTATGAAACAACATTTTGATGTGCCAATGGCTTGGACAACGGATGTGAATGCTGCGGCATATGGTGAGTATGTTGCTGGAAATGGGCAACATACATCTAGTTGTGTATATTATACAATTGGAACTGGTGTTGGCGCTGGAGCGATTCAAAACGGTGAGTTTATTGAAGGCTTTAGCCACCCAGAAATGGGGCATGCGTTAGTCCGTCGTCATCCTGAAGATACGTATGCAGGAAATTGTCCTTATCATGGAGATTGTTTAGAAGGGATTGCAGCAGGACCAGCAGTTGAAGGTCGTTCTGGTAAAAAAGGTCATTTATTGGAAGAGGATCATAAAACTTGGGAACTAGAAGCTTATTATTTAGCACAAGCAGCGTACAATACTACTTTATTATTAGCGCCAGAAGTGATCATTTTAGGTGGCGGCGTCATGAAACAACGCCATTTGATGCCGAAAGTTCGTGAAAAATTTGCTGAATTAGTCAATGGATATGTGGAAACACCGCCTTTAGAAAAATACTTGGTGACGCCTCTTTTAGAAGATAATCCAGGAACAATTGGTTGCTTTGCCTTGGCAAAAAAAGCTTTAATGACTCAAAAATAACCATTTATTCGCAGTTCATGCATTATATTTGAAGGAAATGGCTAAGAATGATACTCTTATTATGTAATTAATTATTTAGGAGGGATTAGCATGGCAGATTTAAAAGGACGTTTTGACGATGCAAAAGATAAAGTAGAAGGTACTGCAAAAGAAGCGCAAGGCAAAGTTACGGATGATAAAGGCAAAGAACTTGAAGGAAAAGCTCAATCAACCTTTGCTGACGTAAAAGACAAAGCACGTGATGCCGGCGACGACCTTAAAGAAGGCGCTGAAAAATTAACTGATAAAGTTAAAGAAGGCTTTGAAGACTTAAAAGACAAATTTAGTAAAGATAAATAAAAATTAACAAAAGAGCGTGGGCTTACGTTGAAATAACGTAAGCCCACGCTCTTTTGTTTAGACATCAAATCCTTGTTTTTGCAAGAAAATTTTTACTTCTGGGCGACGATTAAAAGAAAAATAGGACAAAGACTTCTGTGACCAATCCGCTGTTTGGGCGTTACTTGAGCGGCTGGCATAATAATCTTTTAATAATTCATCATATGTGTGTATATCTGTCAATTTGTCTGATTGGTAGTGATTTTCGCTTAAAATATTTTCAAAAGGCATCCGTGGTTTTACACCATTTAACGTTTCTGGTACACCGATTGTTAATCCGAAAAGTGGTACAGTTAATTCAGGCAAAGATAAGCGTTTGGCTACTGTGTCTAAGTCATTTCGAATGCCGCCAATATAACAAATCCCTAAATCCATAGATTCAGCCGCAATGGCCATGTTTTGCGCAGCAATCGTTGTATCAACGGCAGCTACTAATAATGATTCTGGTGTCTTTAAGGGTTCTAATGATTGCCCCTCTTTTGACAAAATCGTTGCATGACGATACAAATCAGCAACAAAAACATAGAACACACCAGTGTTAACGACATAGTCTTCACAATTCGCTAAACGTCCCAATTCTCTGCGTAGCTCAGGATCTTTGATTTCTATAATTGTATAAGCTTGTAAAAAATTGGAGCTTGATCCTGCTTGAGCTGCAGTAATTAACTGTTGTTTCTGCTTGTCCGTTAACGCTTGCTTTTTAAAATGACGAACGGAACGGTGACTTAGTAATTGTTCGATTGTTTGATTCATAAAAAACCTCCGTTTAAATTAAGAAAGAGAACAGAAAAACCCACAGCTTAATAGTGGGTTTCTCTGTCGTTAATTGCTAAAGATTACAGAATACGTTCAAATGGATCTAAACTAATTCCTTGGTCTAAGACGATTTTTGCGTATTCTTTCGCTGCAAATAAAGAATGATCTTTGTAGTTTCCGCACTCTTTTGCAGAGACTGCTGGAACAACTTCTGTATTGATTACTTTGTTTAAAACGTTGACTAATGCATCACGGATTTCTTGTGGTGAATGTTGATCCCACATAATCATATAAAAACCAGTGCGGCAACCCATTGGCGAAATGTCAATGATTCCTTTTAATTCATCACGCATGTTAACTGCTAATAAATGTTCCAACGTGTGTAATGCGCCTGTTGGTAGGGCATCTTTGTTTGGTTGTAAGAAACGTAAGTCATATTTTTCGACTAACGCATCACCATTTTGTTCTGTGCCAGCAAGGCGAACATATGGTGCTTTTACTGTGTTGTGATCTAATTCAAAACTTTCTACGCGTGCCATGAAATTTCGCTCCCTTTATAATTAAATTCGTTTTAACTATAACAAATTTAAGTCAAAAGTCAATGGATAGTCCTTTGATGGGTAATAGTTTTAAAATATCATGGGAAAATAAAAAAATCATTTTTTTGACTATGTAGGTTTTTTCAATACTATGGTAAAATAGGACAAGTAGCTTTTACAAGAAGGTAAGAGGGGAGTATGAAAATATGGGAAAAGAATATCATGTTGCCGTGGTAGGAGCAACAGGTGCTGTCGGGACAAGAATGATTGAATTGTTAGCAGAGACAAGTTTGCCAATTGCCAGTGTGAGGTTATTGGCGTCTAAGCGTTCTGCTGGACAAGAGATTCAGTTTAAAGGACAACCTCTTATCGTGGAAGAATTAGTCCCGGAATCATTTGAAGGAATCGATTTAGCATTATTTAGTGCTGGTGGGAGTATTTCCGAAAAGTTTGCACCAGAAGCAGTTAAGCGCGGAGCTGTCGTTGTTGACAACACTAGCCATTTTAGAATGGCAAAAGATGTTCCTTTAGTTGTTCCAGAAGTGAACCCGGAAGCCTTGAAAAATCATCAGGGAATCATCGCAAATCCCAATTGTTCTACGATTCAAATGATGGTGGCCTTAGAACCAATTCGGCAAGCGTTTGGCTTAGAACGAATCATCGTTTCAACGTATCAAGCTGTGAGTGGCGCAGGTATCCGTGCAATTAATGAGCTAAAAGAACAAGCCGAAGATTTTTTAGAGGGAAAATCTGTCAGTGAATGGTCAGCTGAAATTTTACCAGCTGGCAGTGACGAAAAACATTATCCAATTGCTTTTAATGCGTTGCCTCAAATTGATGTTTTTTCAGAAGCAGGGTATACCTACGAAGAATGGAAAATGATGAATGAAACAAAAAAAATCATGGGAGACAACAAGCTAAAAGTTGTTGCCACCTGTGTCCGTATTCCGGTAATTTCAGGACATTCTGAATCTGTTTATATAGAAGTGAAACAAGCAGATGCATCGGTCTCAGCCATCCAAGAATTAATGGCGCAAGCTCCAGGTGTAATTTTGCAAGATGAGCCAAGTGAACAACTATATCCACAAGCGCTAAATAGCGTCAACCAGAAAGAAACATTTGTCGGCCGTATTCGTCAAGACGTTGACGTGAAGAACGGTTTCCATTTATGGATTGTGTCAGACAACCTATTAAAAGGAGCTGCTTGGAACTCGGTCCAAATTGCTGAAACGCTACACGAAATGAATTTGCTTCGTGTACCTGAAAACGACTAGAAGGTTTGTATTGTATACTCGGGAGGGAATAGGATGGATTTAACGAATGCAAAAATTATTACGGCAATGGTTACGCCGTTTCAAGAATCGGGAGAAATAGATTTTGATAAACTACCGCAATTGGTAGACTATTTATTGGCCAATCATACAGAAGGCGTTATTTTAGCAGGAACAACTGGTGAATCACCCACGTTAACTCATGAAGAAGAATTACAATTATTCCAGCGAATGATTGAACTGATTGATGGACGTATTCCGATTATTTGTGGTGTGGGTACGAATGATACACGTGACTCAGTCGCTTTTGTGAAAGAGTTAGCGACAATCGCTGGTATCGATGCTGTTTTGGCGGTTGTTCCTTATTATAATAAACCAAATCAAGAAGGTATGTATCAACATTTTAAAACCATCGCAGAAGCAAGTGAACTACCAATTATTTTGTACAATGTTCCTGGTAGAACGGCTGCATGTCTAGAAGTGGAAACTACTTTGCGCTTAGCACAATTGGAAAAAATTGTGGCGATTAAAGAATGTGCAGGGTTAGATGCAATTACTGAGTTGATTGAAAGAGCGCCAAAAGACTTTCTAGTGTATACTGGAGAAGACGGGTTGGCTTTTGCCACCAAGGCACTTGGCGGACAAGGGGTTATTTCGGTAGCCAGTCATGTCTTCGGTTCGTCAATGTATGAGATGTATCAAGCGCTGGAGCAGGGGAACTTGCCGGAAGCGGCTAAAATTCAACGACAGTTATTACCAAAAATGAACGCATTGTTTTCAGTGCCTTCGCCGGCACCCGTGAAAGCGGCCTTAAATCATTTAGGTATTCCTGTTGGAAATTTACGTTTACCTCTAGTTGCTTGTACACCAGAAGAAGAGCAAAGAATTATTCGCACGTTAGAGATTTAAAGAACGTGTAATCATAGAGAGGTGAAAAGAGTGAGTACAATAAAAATCGTTCCATTAGGCGGCGTTCGTGAAAATGGAAAAAATATGTACGTTGCTGAAGTGGAAGATGAAATTTTTGTACTGGATTGTGGATTACAATATCCAGAGAACGAACTTTTAGGAATTGACGTCGTCATTCCGGATTTTACGTATTTAGAAGAAAATAGTGAACGAATTGCAGGGGTCTTTTTAACACATGGCCATGCAGATGCAATTGGGGCCTTACCGTATTTGCTTTCAAAAATTCAAGTGCCTGTTTTTGGGACAGAATTAACGATTGAACTAGCAAAACTAAGTGTCAACAGTCATGCGGAAACGAAGAAATTTAAAGATTTCCATGTGATTGACCCGCATACAGAAATTGATTTTGGTCAAGCAACGGTGAGCTTCTTTAAAACAACTCACACCATTCCAGATTCGATTGGCGTTAGCATCAAAACAAAAGAAGGTAACATTGTTTATACTGGTGATTTTAAATTTGATCAAAGTGCGATTGAGATGTATCAGACCGATTATGGCCGCTTGGCTGAAATTGGGAAAGAAGGCGTCTTGGCGTTACTTAGTGATTCATCAAATGCTGAAAACCCAGTCCAAGTTGCTTCCGAAGCCCAAATCGCTGATGAAGTGTTCGACACGATTCGCTATTGGGAAGGACGAATCATCGTGGCATGTGTGGCAAGTAATTTGCAACGGGTCCAACAAGTATTGAATGCAGCGGATCGTTCTGGTCGTAAAGTCGTTTTGACAGGCCAAGATTTTGAACGGATTATTCGGACGGCGATGAAATTAGAAAAATTACAATTGCCAAGCGAAGATCTATTAGTGAAACCAAAAGAAATGAAAAAATATGCACCTGAACAGTTATTAATTTTAGAAACAGGCCGGATGGGAGAACCGATTAAGTCACTTCAAAAAATGGCTAATAATACACATGGTGTCGTTCGAATTGAAGAAGGCGATTTAGTTTATATTACGACAACGCCGACAACGGCCATGGAAACAACGGTTGCCAAAACAGAGGATATTGTCTATCGGGCCGGTGCTACGGTGAAGCAAATTTCCGACAATTTACGTGTGTCTGGTCACGCTAATCCGAATGACTTGCAATTGATGCTGAACTTAATGAAACCAAAATATTTCATTCCTGTCCAAGGTGAATACCGCCAGTTAGCTGCGCATGCGGACTTAGCACACGAAATTGGCATGCCTTATAAAGATATCTTTATTACAGGTCGTGGGGACATTCTAGAGTATACAAAAGGTAGAATGTCGGTAGCTGGCAGCACAACGGCCGAAAATATTATGATTGACGGGATTGGTGTCGGCGATATTGGTAATATCGTTTTACGGGATCGTCGTATTCTTTCCGAAGATGGTATTTTTGTGGCTGTTGTGACAATTAATCGCCGAGAAAAACGAATTGTTTCACCAGCTAAAATTACTTCTAGAGGTTTTGTTTACGTTAAAACAAGTAAAGACCTAATGAAAGAAAGTAGCAATATTGTTACAGAAATTGTTGAAAAGCATTTAGAAAGTGACGATTTCGAATGGAGCAAACTGAAACAAGAAATCCGCGAAAACTTAAGCCGTTATTTATTTGAACAAACCAAACGTCGTCCTGTGATCTTACCAGTTATCATGGAAGCGACGCAACGCAAGCGTCCCAAAAATAACGCATAGTTCGTCCTGATAAAAGCAGGTGATTTTAGGAGAAATTCTTCTAAAGTCATCTGTTCTTTTTTGTAACTTTCTTCTATAAATATGGTACTATTAATCAGAGCGCTGAATAAAGGAGGCGATTTTAGTGGAAGAGATTGTGTTGTTCCATACCAATGATCTTCATTCTCACTTTGAAAATTGGCCCAAAATACGGCGTCTGGTTAAAGCCAAACGTTCGCTGTACCAAAAAGAGGGCAAAACAGTCGTAACCATTGATTTAGGTGACTTTTCAGATCGGTGTCATCCTTTGACCGAAGCAACAGATGGTCGAGCAAATGTAGCTATAATGAATACATTAACGTATGACCTGGTTACAATTGGAAATAATGAAGGAATCGGCAATTCAAAGAAACAATTAGAGCATTTATATGATCAGGCAACATTTGAAGTGGTCTTAGCTAATTTAGAAGAACCAAAAACCCAAACGTTACCAGATTTTTGTCAAGCATATAAAATTATGACAACTAAAGAAGGCACAAAGTTAGGGTTTATTGGCTTAACCGCACCATTTCCTTTAACGTATAATCCCAATGGCTGGACAATCAAACAAGTGGAAGCAGTCCTTCCTCAACTGATTACAGAAGTTGCGCCTCAATGTGATGTTCTCATTTTGCTTAGTCACTTGGGGATAGATACTGATTTTATGATTGCGGCGAATTATCCTGAAATTCAAGTGATCTTAGGTTCCCATACACATCATTTATTTAAAGATGGTGAAAAAATTAATCATGTGCAACTAGCAGCTGCTGGCAAATATGGACAGTATATTGGTGAAGTGCATCTGTTTGTGGATGCCGACACGAAGCAAGTCACAAGTTATGCAAAAACGATTGAAACAGCAAGTTTAGAAGAGCAAGCAACGGATGCCAAGGAAATTGCGGGTTACTTAACGGAAGGTCATCGACTATTGCAAGCGCAGCAAATTGCACAAATCCCTGAAACTTTGTCAACGGACTTACGGCAACCGCATGCCTTTATAACTGTTGCCTTGAAGGCGTTAAAAGAAGCGGGGCAGACCGAAGCGGCTGTGTTAAACAACGGGTTATTTTTAGCAGATTTACCAGAAGGAATAATCAATGCAGACCAATTACATGAGGCCTTGCCTCATCCAATGCATTTAATCAAGGTTACCTTGAAAGGGTCAGACATGAGCCGTTTGATTCGTGAAATGGAAAAAAGTCGTCAATTTCTGCGGAAATTTCCGATTCGCGGGATGGGCTTCCGCGGGAAAATTTTTGGCGAATTATGTTATGATGGGATTCGTTTTGAGCGAAATAGCCAGACCGTTTTTTGGCAAGGGAAACCTATTCAGCCAGAGCAGAAGTATACGCTGACAACAGTGGATCACTTTCAATTTGTTCCGTTTTTCCCAACGATTGAGTTAGTTGGAGAAGTCGAATTTTTATTTCCAGACGTTTTAAGAACTGTCGTGGCGAACTATCTGCATGCCCACTATCCAATCAAATAAAAACAAGGTATAATAAAAACTAGGTGGTGAAAAAATGACAGACAAAAAGACAACCGAAAAAAAAGAAAAAGAAACAGAAACTGCTGCAACCTTTACAGAAGAACTAACAGCAGTTCTTGAAGAAATAAAAGAAGAACCTGTAAAAGAAAAGAAAAAAGGGGAAATTGTCACCATTGTGAATGAAACAGATATTCAAATTGGTGAAAGAGAGTACCGAATTGTTAAAAATCATCGTGATGCCTTTGATCCTGAACGCTTAGGTGAACGGTTTAGTGAAGTATTAGCGCGTTATGATTATATCGTAGGAGACTGGGGCTATGAACAGTTACGCTTGCGTGGCTTTTTTGATACTTCTAATCGTCGGGCAGCGCCGGATCAACGCATTGATACACTAGAAGACTATTTGTATGAATATTGTAATTTTGGCTGTGCCTATTTTGTAATTGAACGAACAGGGGAACGTAAAGAAAAAACAACGCATCGTCGTCGTCGCCATAAAAAGAATAATCGTTCTAACGCGTTTGTCGAGGAAAAGAGTGCGCCCGCTAATAAAAATAGCAAGCCAGTGATTCGTACGCGAAAAGAAGAAAATAAAAAAACGACTACACCCAAACAGCCTAGTTCCAAAAAATCTGGCAAAGGCTTTACGATTCGTCAACGTGAGGAGTAAACAGAGTGAAAAAAGACTATCAAGGATATTTAATTGATTTAGATGGAACGATTTATTTAGGAAAAGAACCAATTCCAGCCGGAAAACGTTTTGTCGAGCAGTTACAGGAAAAAGATTTGCCTTTTTTATTTGTAACGAATAATACCACTAAATCTCCTGAAACAGTGGCACAACGTTTAGCAAATGAATTTGATATTCATGTCCCAGCATCCCTTGTTTATACAGCGACTTTAGCGACGATTGATTACATGAAAGAAACCAATCGAGGCAAGAAAGTCTTTGTCATCGGCGAGGCTGGTTTAATTGACTTAATTTTAGAAGCAGGTTTTGAATGGGATGAAACAAATCCTGATTATGTTGTCGTGGGACTTGATACAGAATTATCTTACGAAAAAGTGGTTTTAGCTACCTTAGCCATTCAAAAAGGGGCGTTGTTTATTGGGACCAATCCAGATAAGAACATTCCGACAGAAAGAGGCTTATTACCTGGTGCAGGTTCAGTTGTGACGTTTGTGGAGACAGCTACTCAAACAAAACCAGTTTATATTGGCAAACCAAAAGCGATTATCATGGAACGAGCGATTGCGCATTTAGGCGTGGAAAAAGAGCAAGTAATTATGGTTGGAGATAATTATGAAACCGATATTCAATCAGGGATTCAAAATGGTATTGATAGCTTGTTAGTTATATCAGGTTTTACCCCTAAGTCAGCTGTTCCAACTTTGCCAACGCCACCAACCTATGTTGTTGATTCCTTAGATGAATGGACTTTTTGAGTATGATGAGGTCGAAATTGCGTTTAAGGGAAACACTTGGACTCATTTGTTTGTTTTTAACGATTGTGGCTTTAAGTATCACGATCACGATTAATTTTCGTCCATTGTATCTTTTTGATATCCAACACTTAAATATTTTAAAAGACGTAGAGGTTGATCGTGTGACCTTGATTAAAAATTACGATCATTTAATGATGTACTTAAACAATCCTTTTGAAAAAACATTAGTATTTCCTGATTTTCCAATGTCTGATAGCGCGGCTTTTCATTTTTATGAAGTGAAAAAATTATTTTTATTGTGCTATGGCGTATTACTAGTTACGTTGATGCCTAGTGTCCTTTATTTAAAATATTTGGTAAAAAATCAGCGTTTATGGACATTGATACGGCCATTTCAGTGGGGAATGTTTTTGCCTGTGCTTTTTGGCTTTTTCATGCTGATTGGCTTTGATCAATTTTTTATTGCGTTTCATGGATTATTTTTTAACAACGATGCTTGGTTATTTAATCCGCTGACTGATCCGATTATCAATGCCTTACCTGAAGCCTACTTTATGCATTGTTTTATCTTGTTTTTTGTTTTATTAGAAGGCCTGTTTTTGATAGGTGTTTTAATCGGAAAACGTTCTTTAAAAAAATAAAGAGAGAAAAGTGAACAATTCCAAAATTGCTCGCTTTTCTTTTTTATTCAATCTAGTTTTAAAAACTAGATTGAATAATTGTCAAAAGTATGATATTCTTTTTTAGAAATGGTTAGGAGGGTTTTTATGGATGAGATAGAAAAATCACTACAAAATTGGGGCCAACAATTGGAAAATGTTCATTTGCCAAGATGGCATGAGTTACCAGACATTGAATTATATATGGATCAAGTGATTACTCTGATAGAAAAATACTTATCCCCATTGATTACACTGGAAAAACATACTTTGTTAACGTCCTCAATGGTTAATAATTATGTCAAACACGGGTTAATCCCGGCCCCAGTGAAAAAGCGCTACAATCAAAAGCATTTAGCGTTTTTAATTGCGATTACGTTGTTGAAACAAGTGTTAACATTGCCAGAAATTAAGCAAGGCATTTTATTCCAAGGAGCCACGGTTGGTATTCGTGAAGCGTACAATTTATTTTGTCAAGAACAGGAACGAGCGATTTATGTGATTGCTGCTCAAGCGCAAGAAAAAGAAGTTCAGGCCAAATCACAAGAACCTATGGGGATTGAATATTTGGCTGTAAAAGCAGCGACAATGTCTTTTGCTACTAAAATGTTTAGTGAAAAAGTGATTGAATTGGAACAAGAATACTTAAAAGAAATGGATGAGATGACACATGAATAAAGAAAAGATCGCACTACTGGTTGATTCTGGGACAGATGTTCCAGAGGCATTAGTCAAACAATACGGCATGTATGTCTTGCCTTTACAGATTATTTATCCTGAAAAAACCTATACAGATAAGGTAGATATTACACCAGAAGAAGTGTATCAACGTTTAGAGAAAGAAATACCTAGTACTTCATTACCTGATGGTGCAACAATCCAAGCTATTTTTGACAAAATTAAAGAAGCGGGTTACGAAAAAGTCTTAGCGGTGACCATTTCTAGTGGTTTAAGTGGAACGTATAATGTGGTTCGCTTGCTCGGAGAACAAACCGAAGGACTAGATGTATTTGTTTTAGATACAAAGAACATTGGTATCGGGGCTGGCATTCAGGCGATACGAGCAGCAGAATTAATTGAAACAGGATTAGGATGGCAAGAATTACAACAAAAATTAACAGAAGAAGTAGCCAACGCAAAAGTATTTTTTAATGTAGCCACTTTAGAATATTTACAAAAAGGTGGACGAATTGGTTTAGTCACTTCTATTTTAGGGAATGCGCTAAAATTAAACCCCATTATTTCTTGTAATGAAGAAGGCATTTACTATACGGTGGCTAAGTCTCGCGGCCGTAAAAAAAGTCTTGATAAAACGTTTGAGTTGGTGACGAACTTTATAGGTGAGGCACCCCGTTTCCGTTTGGCAGTCGCTCACGGTGCGGCAGAGGAAGAAGCAAAAGCAATGATGGAACGCTTGAAAGCGGCTTTTCCACAAGCAGAAGAAATTTACTTTGGAACGATTAGTCCGGCATTAGTTGTTCATACAGGACCAGGACTTTTAGGTGTTGGTATACAGTTATTAAATGATTAATTAAATGAAAAATCTCCTCAAATTTTTTTGAGGGGATTTTTCATTTAAGATTTCTCTTTTTCATAGAAATATCATTTTGATGAAAAAACAACGAAAATTATATTGAAAATTTCACGAATGTGTTACAATTTGTCTACAAAGGGGGAATTTTTTGTGAAAAAAGCAATAGCAGAATGTTTAGGAACATTTATTCTTGTCTTTTTTGGGACAGGAACAGCCGTTCTAGGAAATGGTATGGAAGGGATTGGAACAACGGGGATTGCCTTAGCATTTGGCTTAACAATCGTTGCTGCTGCCTATAGTATTGGCACAATTTCAGGTGCACATCTAAATCCAGCTGTTTCTCTAGGAATGTGGCTTAATAAACGAATGACAACAATGGAATTAATCTACTATGTAGTGGGACAAATTGTTGGTGGCTTGATTGCCTCATTTGCATTATTAAGCATTCTAAAAGGTGCTGGTAAAAGTATTGAGAACTTAGGTCAAAATGGCGTAGGGGAATTAAGTGTTGCTGGTGCATTGACAGTCGAAATTATTTTAACATTTATTTTTGTTTTAGTTGTCATGACAGTTACAAGTGCTAAGAAAGGCAATGCTTCATTAGCAGGAATCGTAATTGGGTTAACACTAACAATGATTCACTTAGTCGGCATTCCTTTGACAGGAACTTCTGTCAACCCAGCTCGTAGCATCGCGCCAGCCGTTTTTGCGGGTGGTTCAGCGTTATCTGAGTTGTGGATTTTTATCGTTGCGCCATTAATTGGTGGATTATTAGCCGCTCTTGTAGCAAAATTCGTCTTAGATACGGAAGAATAGATTAGCGAAAGAAGAATCTTTGATAACAAGCGTCAATTGTTGTCAGAGATTCTTTTTTTGTTATACTAGGAGAACCTAAAGGCGCATTTTTAACCAAAGATGAAAACATCATCAAAATAAGGTATAATAGGAAAGTATCAAATAAGATTAGAAGGAAAAAGAGGTGTCTCTTTGTGAAGAAAATTTTAGTAGTTGATGACGAGAAGCCAATTTCAGAGATCGTTAAATATAATTTGGTTAAAGAAGGATATGAAGTATTTACTGCTTACGATGGAGAAGAAGCACTTGAAAAAGTGGAAGAAGTGGAACCAGACTTAATTATTTTAGACTTAATGCTCCCTAAAATGGATGGCTTAGAAGTCGCGCGAGAAGTGCGCAAAACACATGATATGCCAATCATTATGGTGACTGCCAAAGATTCTGAAATTGATAAGGTTTTAGGATTAGAATTAGGAGCCGATGACTATGTAACGAAACCATTTTCAAATCGTGAATTAGTTGCTCGTGTAAAAGCCAATTTACGGCGAGGTGCAACCAATGCGAAAGAAGCCGAGGTGACAACACAATCTGAATTAACGATTGGTGATTTAACCATTCATCCTGATGCATACATGGTCTCAAAACGGGGTGAAAAAATTGAATTAACCCACCGTGAATTTGAGTTACTTTATTACTTAGCAAAACATATCGGACAAGTGATGACTCGTGAACATTTGTTACAAACCGTTTGGGGTTATGATTATTTTGGTGATGTGCGGACAGTGGACGTAACCGTGCGTCGTTTAAGAGAAAAAATTGAAGATAGTCCAAGTCATCCAACGTATTTGGTTACTCGTCGTGGGGTTGGTTATTATCTAAGAAATCCTGAACAGGAGTAATCAGGTATGAAGAAAAAAGTTCACTTTTTTCAATCTGTTAATTTTAAGATTGCGTTATCATTTATTCTGCTGTTACTGATTGCGATTCAAATCATTGGTGGCTATTTCATTCGTGAATTGGAAGCCACTACAATTTCCGATTTTAAAAAGAATATGGATTCCCAAGTTGTCCAATTGTCAAATACGTTAAGCACGCAGATGAGCAACAAAGATCTCGAACGTAGTGACGTTGATGCAAATTTAAAAAAAGCGTTATCTGATTTTTCAAATGCAGATATTTCTGAAGCGAGAATTGTCGATGATAAAGGGATTATTCGGGCAACCAATGATTTAAATCAACAAAATATTATTGGGAAAAAGAATGATTATCGTGATTTAAATGACTTTACGAGTAAAAAATATCAAGCTTTAGATAATGATAAACGCGTGTATGTGAATGTTCAGCCGATTCAATCGCCTACTGGAGAAACAGTGATTGGTGTCCTTTATGTGAAAAGTAATTTAGAAAATAAATACCAAGAAATTACCAACACAGCAAGTATCTTTTTCACTGCTTCTATTATTGCCGCAGCAATCTCGATTATTGTGACCTTACTGATTGCACGATCAATCACGAAGCCGATTGGTGAAATGCGCGAGCAAGCCATTCGAATCGCTCGTGGTGATTACGCTGGAAAAGTAGAAGTCCATGGAAAAGATGAATTAGGCCAATTAGCAGAAACATTTAATCAATTATCAGAACGGATTGAAGAAGCACAAGAAACAATGGAAGCAGAAAGAAATCGTTTAGATAGTGTCTTAACGCATATGACAGATGGTGTCATTGCGACGGATCGCCGCGGAAAGGTGATTACGATTAATGAGATGGCCCTTTCATTATTAAATGTAAAAAATGAAAATGTGATTGGGACCTCGTTATTAGAGTTGTTAGATATTGAAGAAGATTACACATTGCGGAAGCTGTTAGAAGAGCCAGATGAACTGCTGATTGATCGCTCAACGTCTGATCGTGAAGAAGACCAAATGATTATCCGGGTAGACTTTACAATGATTCGTCGGGAATCAGGATTTATTACTGGCTTAGTTTGCGTACTTCATGACGTCACAGAACAGGAAAAAAACGAACGGGAAAGACGGGAATTTGTTTCCAATGTTTCTCATGAGTTGCGAACGCCTTTGACAAGTATGCGTAGTTATATAGAGGCTTTGAGTGAAGGAGCTTGGGAAAACCCTGAGATTGCGCCGAACTTCTTAAAAGTCACGTTAGAAGAAACCGACCGGATGATTCGTATGATTAATGATTTGTTAAATTTATCTCGGATGGACTCTGGGAATACACATCTTCAATTAGAGTATGTGAATTTTAACGAATTGATTAATTTTGTCTTGGATCGCTTTGATATGATGATTGAAAATGAGCAAAAAAATTACAAAATTCGCCGTGAATTTACTAAACGCGATTTATGGGTAGAGTTAGATACAGACAAAGTAATTCAGGTTTTAGACAACATTTTGAACAATGCGATTAAGTATTCGCCAGATGGCGGCGTCATTACCTGCCGACTAGTTGAAACACATAATAATGTCGTCTTTAGTATCTCGGACCAAGGTTTGGGCATCCCTAAAAAAGATCTCGGGAAAGTCTTCGAGCGTTTTTATCGTGTGGATAAAGCCCGTGCACGAGCACAAGGTGGGACTGGTTTAGGTTTAGCAATTTCTAAAGAAGTAATTCGGGCCCATAACGGGAGTATTTGGGTGGAAAGTACAGAAGGTGAAGGATCGACTTTCTATATTTCACTACCATATGAACCTTATGAAGAGGATTGGTGGGAATGATGAAATTATCAGAATGGATTACAAGAATTGGCTTGATTTTAATGGTCATTTTAAGTATATATTTTTCAGTCAATATCTGGCTGAATTCTGCCAAAAAAATACCAGAAATGAAGTCGGGAAGCCAAGTCACAACAGCTGTCAATGAAAAAGCCATTGGCGATGTCTATTTACCTTTGCAATTGATTCGAATAACTGATGGAAAAGCGATGCAAAGTAATCGTGAAACATTAATTAGTAATGTTCAAAATGATATTAAAATGGCTACGTTTGGTAAATTGACACAAGTTGTGACAAAAAATGCAGAGCAACTTAAGCGCTACAACCAAATGGAACAAGGCATTGAACTTCTTTATCAAGGTCCCTTTTTAATCTCGGACTATGCTTCGATTTATAATCTATCCATTAATTTTACTAACTTTAATGAGTTGACGGACCAGTATTTTACGAAAATTCAATTGGATTTTAACGAAAATAAGATACGTTTTTTAGATTATGACCAAGCCAACGTCTATGAAGCGCCCATGACTGTCAATAAGGCGCGCTTAATGGGAATTATCAATAAAGAGGGATTACAATATCAAGACGTTTCCGAAAATACGCTAACCAAACAAGGGCAATGTTATTTAACCAATGATATGAAGTTGAAAAAGTACAGTTATATCTTAGCTTCGCAACCAGTTACTCGTTTTAGGAATGCTTTTTTCAATGAAACGGAAGATATCCAAACCAATGAAGACAGTCAAGACTTAACCTACACGAGTAAAGAAGAACGATTGTTTGCAGAAGAAAAACTGGGAAAAATCGATTTTAAAGGGACCTTGCCAGAAGAGAATAAACGGGATTCAATCTATAATCAAAGCTTTTCTTATGTAAAACGTTTAGGAACCAATATGGGGAATTTGCGTTACTTTGATCGAACGAAAGATAGTGTCAATTATCGGACTTTTGTGGAAGGTTTCCCAGTGTTCAGTAATGATTTAAAAGGCCAAGTGGATATCCGTATCACGAACAACGATGGTGCTGCGCCAAGCGTAACCATTAACACAAGTGTGAATACAATCCAAGTACCGATTCCTTCAGAAGAAGAAGTGACGCTGGAAAGCACGGAAAAATTGATTAAGCGTTTAGAAACGGCTGGTGCTAAAAAGGAAAAAATCCAATCGGCTGTTATCGGTTATACGTGGCAGACAATTGAAGAAGTCAAACAAGTCGTTGATTTAAGTCCGGAATGGTATGTCCTTTATAACAACAATTGGTATACTGCAACGGACTTGGTAAAACAATTACCAAGCTTGGAGGTGGGCTAATGGATTTTAAACGAATTGAGTGGATTTTCTTCTTAGCATTTTTAGGATTAAATATCTTTTTATTTGGAATTTATCGGGAAGGTCAACAAGAGGAGAGCAACGTCTCTTCTTCCAGCCAAACAGAATCGATTGAAAGTCGGTTGGAAAAAGATAATATCTCGTATAAAGGGACACTTTCTTCAGAACGATTGGAAGGCTATTATTTAAGTGGCGAACAAACCAATTTTTCTGCTGCTTTAAAAATCCAACGTGAAAAGAATAAAAATTTTTTGAGAAATGGGCTGCAAATTGCGGATAATACTTTAACGAGTGTACCTAGTAAAAACTATTTTATTGATCCTAAGAAAATTGATAAAGATTTAAGTACCTTTTTAAATGAAAAAAATGCTTTATTATTCGGAGACGAATATCAATACTTACCAGAATTTTCTCATTTAAAAGAGCCGACGGCAGAAATTGTGGCTGCACAATCGTATAAAGGAATTCCTTTTAGAGACGACACGGCAAAATTAAGTATTTTAGCAGATACGTCAGGTGAATTATGGAAAATTAGTAAATATTCGCAAACGCACATTGAAAATATTGAAGAGTTACGGGACAAAACGGATTTATATTCCAATCGTGATGCGATAGACACGCTCTATATGAATAACCGGATTCCTAGTAATTCCAAAATAACATTCATTAAATTGGCCTATTCAAGAATTTATAAAATTCGTGAGAAAAATGTATACGTTCCAGTCTGGTTTGTAGGAATTTCTACTGGTGAAGATTCAGTTGAAATTGAACAGGTGAATGCCGTAAGTAATACCATCATCACAAATAATACTGTGCCAAAGGTGGAAAAACATTAAGGTCCGTTGTATAATGAAACACGTTAATGTTGTAATGTAGAAGGGAAGAGTTTTAAATGGATTCAGAGTTTGCTTTTAATATCAGTGTTCTTGCCAGTGGCAGTACAGGCAATTCCCTTTTTATTGAAACCAACCAAAAGAAAGTATTAGTAGATGCGGGTTTAAGTGGCAAAAAAATCACTTCACTGTTAGCAGAAGTCAATCGCAAACCAGAAGATTTAGATGCGATTTTAGTTACACATGAACATCGGGATCACATTCACGGCGTTGGCGTGTTAGCGCGAAAATATAAGTTAGATGTCTATGCCAATGAAAAAACGTGGCAAGCGATGGATCCCATGATTGGCAAAGTCGATGTCGCTCAAAAACATATTTTTGAAATGGGCAAAGTTTTGACCTTGGGAGATATGGACATTGAAAGTTTTGGTGTCTCACATGATGCGATTGCGCCTCAATTTTATCGTTTTCATCGCAATAATCGTTCCTTTGTTGTTCTAACGGATACAGGTTATTGTAGCGATCATATTCGTGGTACGATTGAAAATGCGGATGCTTATTTAGTCGAAAGCAATCATGAAATTGAAATTTTGCGAGCAGGACCTTATCCATGGAGTCTTAAACAACGGATTTTAGGAGATAAAGGCCATTTATCCAATGATGATGGTGCTCTTGTGATGGCGGATGTGTTAGGTGATAAAACAAAACGCATTTATTTAGGTCATCTTAGCAAAGAAAATAATACAAAACTTCATGCGCGAATGGCAATGGAGTCTACTTTGAAGCAAAAGGATTTAGGCGTCGGTGAAGCATTTAAGGTATATGATACAGACCCCGATTCAGCCTCAGAGTTATTTCAAATTTAGAATAATGGTGGTTTATCAGTTTTTGAGCGTGGAGCAAAAATCCAAAGTGATTTTTGTCCCATGCTCATTTTTTGTTCTTTTATCCAGCTGGTTTGACAGAGACATCGGTGATAATACTTTTAAACTCTTAGTTAATTTTTTGACAAATACTTGTGTTTGTCTGGTGTTAGGAGTATAGTTAACTAGATTTTTACTAGTGGGAGGTCTATAATGTTTCAATTTTTACCAAACTCTGTTTTACAGATGAGCACTATTTTTCTTTCGATTATTATCGAAGCATTGCCTTTTGTCATGTTAGGTTGCTTGATTTCAGGCGCTTTACATGTTTTTTTAACACCAGAACGAGTAAAAAAAGTGTTACCTAAAAATAAATTTTTATCAATTTGTGTAGGTAGTTTCCTAGGGTTTTTCTTTCCTTCTTGTGAATGTGGGATCGTACCCATTGTGCACCAATTTGTTAAAAAAGATGTACCAACACATACCGCTTTTGCTTTTATGTTAACGGCACCAATCATTAATCCAATTGTGCTATTCTCAACATACGTAGCTTTTAGTGGCGCAACAAAATTTGTGATTTGGCGAGTTTTAGGTAGTATGATTGTCGCGTGGGTTATCGGCATTTGGTTAGCTTATTTTCGAAAAGAATCAATTTTAACAGAAAAAGAGTTGGCGCAGATTAAAGAAGAGCAGGTTGCTCATACGCATGAACACGTTGATGAAGCTCGTTCATTTTGGAAAAACGGCTGGTCAGCGTTAACCCATAGTATTGATGAATTTTTTGATACGGGTCGTTATTTAATTTTTGGTTCTTTGTTAGCAGCAATCATGCAAACCTATATCCCAACTGGTGCGCTTATGCAATTGGGCCATTCAAAGATTTTAGCGATTCTAGTCATGTTAGTCATCGCTGCCACTCTATCACTTTGTTCAGAAGCAGATGCATTTATTGGTTCTTCTCTTTTGAGTTTATTTGGCACAGGACCAATTGTCGCCTTCTTAGTTTTTGGTCCAATGGTAGATATTAAAAATTTATTGATGATGAAACGTTATTTTAAGATGTCATTCATTGTACAATTTGTTTTGATAGTGGCGCTTGTCGTAACTATTTATGCGGCAGTAGTTTAGAAAGGAGGCCTACAATCGATGATACGATTTATTATTTTAATTGGATATATGGGGTTGATGATGTATCTTCAAATTTCAGGTGAACTGAACCAATATATCAATATTCATTATAATTACTTAGCTGTTTTATCAATGGTTTTAGCTTTTATTATGGCGATTGTCCAATTGATTTTGTGGAACCAAGCAGATCCATCAATGCAAAAAAAACATGAAGACATGCACCAACATGGGGGACATGAACATCATGGCCATCAGCATAATTTGGAAAAACCCAGCCAAAGAGGGCTTGCCTATTTACTACTTTCTTTACCGTTGATTGTTGGCTTATTATTTCCGACAGTTAGTTTAGACACAACAATTGTTGAAGCAAAAGGCTTTAACTTTCCAGTAAGTAAAGAATCAGTAGGGGATCCTGATATGCAAACGCAATATTTGAAACCTGATACAAGTATGTATTTCAATAAGACGGATTATGACAAGCAGATGGCAAAAGCCATGAAACAATATGATGGCCAATCTGTGATTTCAATTACGGATGAAAACTATTTGGAAATTATGGAACTAATCTATAATTATCCAAGTCAATTTGCAGGGAAAAGGATTTCTTATAAAGGCTTTGTCTATAATTCAAAACGAGAAGAAAGTGTTGACCAGTTTGTCTTCCGTTTTGGGATTATTCATTGTGTCGCTGATTCTGGCGTTTTTGGCTTGTTGGTTCATTTTCCTGAACATACTCAATTTCAAAACAATGATTGGGTAACGATTACCGGAACCGTTGAGTTGTCCTATTATCCACCGTTTAAACGACAAATACCAACTGTGCAAGTGGAGAAAGTCAAAGCAGATCAAGCACCTAAAAATCAATATGTCTATCGTTCCTTTTAAAAAAAAGTTGGTTGCTTCCTTATCAAATGGAAGCAACCAACTTTTTTGCTGTCTATTTTTTAATTTTGTTGCGCTTACGACGAATAAAACCCAAAGATTCTCTTTTTTCTCGAAAGCTGCGGATATTCTGATTGAAAACCTCAGAAGCGACTAAGCCTAACGCAATTGCCCCAGCGATCATTACAGCTTGCACGGTAAAATAGGCACCTTTTTCATAATTGCCAATTACGATATTCCGAACAGCTTGATAAGCTAAGCCACCAGGTACCAATGGAACAATACCAGGAATATTAAAAATCGTGACAGGCATTTTCAATATTTTTGAGAATAGGTAGCTTACTGCCGCAACACCGACAGCACCGATGAGGGAACCTAATGCCGCATTCCCACTAAAAACTTCAACGATTACCCAATAAAGCATCCAGCTCACACTACCAGTTAGACCACAAGCCACCAGTGATCGTCGAGGAACATTAATAATAATCGCAAACGCCGCAGAAGCTAAAAAACTAAAGATAAATTGTACCAAAACGATTCCTAGCAAGTAAATCACTCCTTTTAATAGAAAAGTTGAAAGACAAAAGCAATGCCAAAACCAATCATTCCTGAAGTCATTAATGCTTCAGTCCCACGAGAAACACCCGATAAGTAGTGTCCAGCTAGCAAATCGCGAAGAGCATTGGTAATTTGCACACCAGGCACTAAAGGCATGACACAACCAATGATGATTAAATCTTGCGATTGTCCGAGTCCAAATTTGACTGAAAGAATAGCGGCTGCACCAATGAACAGCGAAGCTAAAAATTCAGATAAAAATTTAATCTTGAGAAACTTTAAACTAAAATAATAAAGACTATAGCCGCAACCACCAATCAGAAAAGTCAAGAACAAATCGGACCAGACGCCACCAAAAAGAATCATAATTGTAGCGCTGACAACGGCCGCACTAACAATGCGTGCGCTAATTGGAAAATGTCGGTGTTCACTATCAATCACTTTTAGTTTATTCAGTAATTCCTCTAAAGAAAAATCACCAGCCACATAAGCACGAGACAGCTGATTCACACGAGAGATTTTTTCTAAATCAATGCCACGTTTCATTACTTGAACCATACGAATCGTGGAGGTTCCATCTATGCCAACAAATAACCCGGTTTGTGTCACATAGCTAACCATTCGATAGTTGCCAGAAGCAAGCGCAATTCGGCTCATTGTATCTTCAACACGGTACATTTCTGCATCGCTTTCTATCATAATTTTACCAGCTAACAAACAGGTTTCTAAAAGTAAATCCAAATGAGCAGGAGTCATTGAGCAAGCCTCACTTTATGTATTTTCTTCTAGTGTACTACAAACGAACCAAAAAGAGGAAATAAATAACAGCTGCAATCGAAAATTTACATCGTAAACAGATTGTTAGCGAATTGTAACATTAAAAGGCTGATATTATTTAATCATAGATATTTAAAAGTTTTCAAAAGAAAAACGTCGATTTTTTCGCAAAATGAATTGAAGGGAAAGGTGATATTCTGGCGATTTAGCAGACCTTTATTCTTGTTTTATAAAGTTGTGTATTTGTTTTTATAATTTTAAAATTATCGATGGCTGTCATTTTTTTACGAAGCCTTTATTAATAAAAGACTAAGAAATAACAAAAAAGAGAGAAGGAGAAGAAATTTTGTTTGTAGTTTCGGTTCTTTTCTAGTAAAATGAAATTGTATAAAAGTAGAAGTGAGGTGTAGTAAAATGGGTTTTACAGACGAAACAGTACGCTTTGATTTTGATGATAATCGAAAAAAAGCAATCAGTGAAACGTTAGAAACCGTATATCGGGCATTAGAAGAAAAGGGATACAATCCTATTAACCAAATAGTAGGGTATTTACTTTCTGGGGACCCGGCTTACATTCCTCGTTATCAAGATGCTCGAAACTTAATTCGTCGTCATGAACGTGATGAAATCATGGAAGAATTAACCAAATATTACTTAGCGAACCACGGAATCGATATCAAATGAGGATCATGGGGCTAGATGTAGGTTCACGGACAGTCGGTGTGGCTGTTAGTGATTTATTAGGTTGGACAGCACAAGGCATCGAAATTATTCGCATCAATGAAGAGGAAGAGAACTTCGGTTTTGAGCGATTAGGTGAATTGGTGAAAGAATACGAAGTCACGAAATTTGTCGTAGGTTTACCGAAAAACATGAATAATTCCATCGGTCCTAGAGCTGAAGCATCCATGGCATATGGTGATAAGATTCAAGAATTATTTCAATTACCTGTTGACTATCAAGATGAACGATTAACAACTGTCCAAGCAGAGCGTTTCTTGGTGGAGCAAGCAGATGCTTCAAGAGCCAAAAGAAAGAAAGTCATTGATAAACTAGCGGCAGTAATGATTCTACAAAATTATTTAGATGCACATAGCCGATAATTATCGAGCTTTGAATACATCAAGGGAGAGAAGAAGAATGACAGAACATAACCACGATCATGATCACGAAGGACATGAACACATTACTTTAGTAGACGAACAAGGAAATGAAACATTATACGAGATCTTACTAACTGTTGACGGTCAAGAAGAATTCGGTAAAAATTATGTTTTATTATATCCAGCAGGAATTCCTGAGGATGAAGATGTTGAATTGCAAGCTTACTCATATGTGGAAAACGCAGAAGGTACAGAAGGCGATTTACAGCAAATCGAAACAGACGCTGAATGGGATATGATTGAAGAAGTTTTCAATACATTCATGGCTGAAGAAGAAGAGTAAAACTGTAACGAGAGAAGCGCTACTTCTCCTATTGAGAAGTAGCTTTCTTAATAATAATTGTTATAATGTGCATGTTGTTTCTATCATAAGATACTATCGCTATCATTGAGTGTGGTGAATAAAGAAGAACAGTAATGTCTAGTTTTACAAGATGTTGTAAAAACGTAACATCCTTGTAATGACGTTAATTTGGTAACTATCTAGCATAATTTATAATTTGTGTTATACTAAGTATGAGGTTTTGGAAATACTGTTAATTTTATAATATTAAATAAAAAAATGGCTCCACCTACTGGCATAGGTAGAGCCGTCAGAAATTCAGTTAAACAAACACGTAATTATTGGTGTGGTGCATTGCCACGAACTGAAATTCCAGTTAATAAAGCAAGTAAATCAAACATATATTTCACCTCCTTTATTATGATAGCTTCATTATAACATTATCTGTAAAATGATGGTATGTTTAATACAAAAAAAATAGAAAGATTGGAGTTTTGACTGTGAGAGTAGCGGGAGAAAAAATCAAAACAGCGCGTAAAAAGAAAAAATTATCGCAAGCTGAATTGGCAAAAGGAATTTGTACACAAGCAACAATTAGTAACATTGAAAACAAAAATGTGTGTGACAGTTTAGACATTTTCTCATCTGTATGTCTACGTTTAGACTTACAAGTAGAAGAATGTATCGAAGGTTCTAGTGAGAAAAAACTCGAAAGCTTATTAAATAAAGTAGAAGAATTATGCTTTTACTTTAAGCACGATGAAGCCTATGATTTGTTGAAAGACTATCCAGATGATATCGAAAGTTCAAACAGAATTTTAGAAACAAAATTTTTCTATTATAAAGGAATTACGAGTTTATTAGGTAAGAAAAATAATAGCGAAGCATTGTTCTATTTACATCGTGGTTCTGAAATTAGTCGTGATATTAATATTTATAATATTTTGAGCATGAATGCGATTGGTATTTTATATGAATTAGAAGATGATATTGAAAAAGCAAAAGTTTATTACGATAAATCTTTACAATTGCTAAGCGAATTCAAATTAGATTATCCATTAGAGCAATGCCGTATTTATTATAATACCGCAAAATTCTATTCATTAATTAAAGACTATGCAAAGAGTATTGAATTAAGTGATAAAGGAATCGAAATTAATCGGACACACAGTTCTATTTACTCTTTAGATTGCTTATTATACGAAAAAGCGTTTAATAAACAAATGCTAGGACTAGATGCTGTTGAAGATTATCGTATTGCGTACTACTTTACACGTTTCTTTGAAAATAAAAAATTACTTACTTATATTGAAAAAGATATGCAAGAGTTTAACATCAGTTTTAAATAATGAATTATCGTTTCAGATTTTAAAAAGAACAACCTAACTCAAGAGGAGTTAGGTTGTTCTTTTTTCTCTTTTTAATTTGTTTCTTTGACAGCGTTACGGACGCTTTCGGCGACGACTTTTGCGACTCCTTCTTGGAATGGATCGGGAATAATATTGGTCGGCGTGAGTTCATTATCGGGAATCAATTTTGCAATACCTTTGGCAGCGGCAATTTGCATTTCAATCGTAATCTTTTTCGCCCGAGCATCTAAGGCACCGCGGAAGATACCAGGGAAGGCTAACACATTATTAATTTGATTCGGAAAGTCACTACGACCAGTTCCGACAATATAAGCGCCTGCCGCTAAAGCTTCATCAGGAAAAATTTCAGGAACTGGGTTAGCCATTGCAAAAATAACTGGCTGCTCATTCATCTGTTGAATCCACTTAGGTTTTAAAACACCTGGTGCCGAAACACCAACAAAGACATCAGCGCCTTCAAGAGCAGTAGCTAAATCACCGGTACGGTGTTCCCGATTGGTTAGCTTCGCAATTTCTGCGTGGTGTGGTGGCAGAGCTGTATCTGTTTCGCTCAGAATCCCTGCACGGTCAACAATGATAATATGTTTTACACCAGCAGCTAAAAATTTTCTTGTGATCGAAAGACCAGCGGAGCCACCGCCGTTGATTACCACATGAATGTCCTCTATTTTCTTGTTGATTAATTTTAAGCTGTTGTACAAAGCCGCTAGAACAACAATCGCTGTCCCGTGTTGATCATCATGGAAAACGGGAATATCTAGTTCATCGATTAAACGCTGTTCAATTTCAAAACAACGAGGAGCGCTGATATCTTCCAAGTTAATTCCCCCAAAGGTTGGAGCCAAAAATTTCACCGTTTGAATAATTTCTTCGGTATCTTGTGTATCTAAAACAAGGGGAATCGAATCCACACCAGCAAAGCGTTTAAACAATGCAGCTTTTCCTTCCATGACAGGCATCGCTGCTTCAGGACCAATGTTACCTAAACCTAAAACTGCTGAACCATCACTAATAACGGCGACGGTGTTTTTCTTTGTCGTTAATTCGTAAGCGCGTTCTTTTTTTTCATGTATGGCAGAAGAAACAGCCGCAACACCTGGTGTGTAGGCAATTCCTAAATCTGCTTTTGTTTCAATCGGAACTTTAGGGCAGACTTCTAATTTCCCCCCAAATTTTTTTGCTTGCTCAATCGCTAATTCTTTTACATCTTTTGTTGACATATCATTTTCCTCCTAAATAATTCACTTATAGTTAAAAAAGCATTCTAAAAATAGCAGTCATTGTTATTACTGTAATGGCACCGCCTAAACGTGTCGCAACTTGTGCAAACGGCATTAAGTTCATTCGATTGGCTGTACTTAAAATAGCCACATCGCCAGTCCCACCCATACCACTCTGGCAAGCGGAGACAATGGCAGCCTCAACGGGATTCATATTCATGAAGCGTGAAACGAAAAATCCTGTAGCAATAACAGTGAAAACGACACTAATTACCACAACAAAATATTGCCAGCTAAGCATTCCTACGACATCTTTTAAAGGAATATATAACATACCTAAGCCGACCATTAACGGGAACGTAAAATTGCCAGAGATAAATTTATAAAGCTGTTTTGATCCGCGTTGGGTTTCTTTCGGTACTACGTTTAAGTATTTTAAAAAGGCTGCGACAACAATCATCAAAACAGGACCAGGAAAGCCTGTTAAGTGTTGTAATAAACCGCCTGTAATAAATAAGGTACACGCAATTAAAACACCAGCACCCATTAATTTTACATCAATTGGTGCTTTGTCTTCTTCTAAAGCATCACTTAAATCATCTGAATTAGTAATTTTGATCAACTGACCTTGTCCAGAAAGTTCAGGGCGTTTTTCTCCTAAACGACTAAGTAAACCAGAACACATAATAGCAAAAAAATTACCAATAATGGTTGCGGGAATTAATTGCCCCACTAATTGTTCACTTGGCAATCCAGTAATGGCACTATAACCAAGGGATAAAGGAAGAATGCCTTCACCAATTCCACCAGCTAAAACAGGAGTGACAATATAGAAAAGGCTATGTTTCCAACCGAGACCTAACAGTGTTCCAACAAGGGTCCCAACGCCCATTGCTAAAATCATTCCTAATGCCATCGGGACAATCATGCGCATTAAACCTTGGACTAAAATTTTGCGGTTCATTCCAAGGATACTTCCACAAACTAAACAAGCAATATAGAAATAGAGAAAGTTTGCTTGTTTCATTAAAATATCTGTTGAGTCTAAGACATTTTGGTTGAGTAAATTGAAAAAGACCATAATTGATGGTACTAATAAAGATAAAATTGCGGGACCGCCAAAATGTTTCAAAATAGGAATATTTCCACCAATTGTTCCAAGTAACCAACCCATTGTTAAAATTACGGCAAAACCACCTAACATATTGACTGGTAGTTGTTCTAATAGAGCCGTAACAAGAATAATGCTAGCTGTTACAAGATAAACAGGTAACGTAACCGAACCAATCCTCGTTTTGGTTAATTTGTTGCGCCAATCTGTTTCATTAGCAGCTGTTGCGTGCAATTTCTTTTCCATGCTATTTCCTCCTATAACTTTAATCTATATTCATCATAATGTAAACGTTTTCTCTGGAGTAGATTATTTAATTAATTTAACTAAAGAAAAGTTTTTTAACCAAATCTTCCTATGCTATACTTTATTTGAAGAGAAAAGAGGGATGGAATGAAGCGTGGCGGGAAATTATGGTGCTTCTTATCAGTGATTTTTATTGCAACATTAATTATTATGATTACTTTCTTTTACGGAGTAACGACGGTTCAAACAATTAAAGAAGTTCGTAAAAACCAAGAGCAAGCACTTTTAGCCGTCGGGGAACAGTTGGCTATTGAACCGAATGTTATTGAAGCCTTAAAGAATGATCACTATTCAGATGAATTGGAAGCGTATACGGTTCGTTTAGGTGAAATCCATCAGTTGGATTTTATCGTGATTATGAATATGCAGGGGATTCGTTTAACACATCCTGATCGCCAAAAAATAGGTAAGCATTTTGAAGGTGGCGATGAAGTGCGAGCATTAAAAGGGGAGGAACATTTGTCTGTTAGTCAAGGGAGTTTAGGAGAATCATTACGAGGTTTTGTCCCAGTCTATGATCAAGGAAAACAAATTGGGGTTGTGGCAATGGGCATTAAAATGACCTCGCTTTCACAATTGATTGAACGAACAAAAAATGATTACACAGTGAGTGTCCTTTTAAGTGTTGGTTTTGGCTTTATATTAGCCATCGTAGTTTCTTATTATTTAAAAAAACAACTTCACGATTTAGAGCCAAGAGAAATTGCTCGTCTATTAGAAGAGCGAAACGCCATGCTTGAGGAAACGAAAGACGCAATCCTTGTGATTGATACCGATCAAAATATTTTATTAGCAAATATTGAAGCAACTAAAATGTATCATAATATAACAAATAGTGAAGAAAATTTACTAGGAAAGAAACTTTCAGCATTGGTTTTATCTCCTGAAAAATTAATCGTACATTCAAAAACAGAGCAATTCTATCGCCAAAATGGCCAGGATTATTTCGTCTCAATCGCCCCGATTAATGTCCGTAAAAAAACAATTGGGCATGTTATCTTTCTGAAAAATGCGACGGAAACGTTTATTGTCGCAGAACAGCTTGTCAGCACAACAACATATGCTTCGGCATTACAAAGTCAATCACACGAATTTATGAATAAGATGCATGTCATTTATGGCTTAGTCGATTTAGAAGATTATGAGGCGCTAAAACATTATCTAGCCGATTTATTGAAACCAGAAAAGGAATTTGCACAGCGCTTAGCTATTTTGGTCAGAAATCCTATTCTAGCAGGTTTTTTAAGTGGGGAAAGAATCAAGTTTGCAGAAATTAAAACACAATTAGCTATTGAAATTTATCCAGAAATTCCACCAAATAAACGAGATGAAGATACGCAAAATTTGATTGCTATCTACCGTTATATTCATCGTTTCCTGATGGAGCAAACGTTGCCAGAAGAGATCATTGAAACCATTGATTATCAGCCAGGAAGTTTGACGACGACTTATTCGTTTGCTTATCCAAAAGAACAACTGGAACGCTTTGAGCAAGAGTTTTTCACTTCTTATTTGGCAAGATTATTAGAGAATGCGGAAGCGACATTGACTTGGGAAAACCAACAAAACAATTGGCTTGTCCTTCGCATAAATGTTCATTACGAAGGAGCAGAGGAAAATGAACCTATTGATTATTGAAGACGATCCTATGGTTGCATATATACATCAAAAATATCTTGAAAAATTAATTCACCAACCGACTATTTTTACGGTTGCAACAATTGCTGAAGGTCTACAATTAACGAAAGAAAAACAACCAGTACTTGTTTTATTAGACGTTCATTTAAAAGATGGCAACGGCTTGACCTATCTGGCAACAATTAGAGATGAAAAAATTGATACAGAAGTTATCCTGATTACGGCTGCCAACGAGTTGGAAAATGTTAAACGAAGCTTACATTTAGGCGTTTTAGACTATTTAGTTAAACCCTTTTCTTTTGAGCGATTTCAACAAAGTATCGAAAACTATCAGAAAAAAGCTGCTCAATTCACGCTGGAAACGAAGGAGCTTTCGCAAACAAAAGTGGACCAATTGTTTCATTCTTCACAGACAAACGCACGTAAAAATGAACAAGCTCTTCAAAACATGTCCTTAGAAAAAGGACTAACACAAGCAACATTACAATTATTGTTAAAAAAAATAGACGAATTTACCGACTATTTTACGATTCAAGAATTATCAGAAGCGAGTCAGCTTTCACATGTTTCTGTTCGCAAATATGTGTTGTTTCTAGAAAAAAATAACCTTTTAGAAAGTAAAAATAGCTATTTAAAAGTGGGGCGTCCCTATCAATCGTATCGGAGAATTTAGTATTTTTTATTTTTTAGTAAATAAAAAAAGTAATTGAAAAGTGGCGAAATACAGAGGATACTCCTTTTTATTCTCATTTAAAGAACTTAATTGAGAATGGAAAAGAGGATATTATTTGTTATTTTTTGAGAATATATGATATTCTTTATTATGTAAGAAATAATATTATATGGGAGGAACGAGCGATGAAAGTTATTGTTTTAGGATCATCACATGGAGGTTATGAAGCGGTAGAGGAATTACTAAATCTTCATCCTGATGCAGAAATTCAATGGTATGAGAAAGGTGATTTTATCTCATTCTTGTCTTGTGGCATGCAGTTGTACCTAGAAGGAAAAGTGAAAGATGTTAATTCTGTTCGCTATATGACTGGTGAAAAAATGGAGAGCCGTGGTGTAAATGTCTTTTCTAATACTGAAATTACAGCGATTCAACCAAAAGAACATCAAGTGACAGTGAAAGATTTAGTGTCAGGTGAAGAACGTGTTGAAAATTATGATAAATTAATCATCAGTCCCGGAGCTGTCCCATTTGAATTAGATATTCCAGGTAAAGATTTGGATAATATTTACTTGATGCGTGGTCGTCAATGGGCCATTAAATTAAAACAAAAAACAGTAGATCCAGAAGTCAATAATGTGGTTGTGATTGGTAGTGGTTATATTGGGATTGAAGCTGCCGAAGCATTTGCAAAAGCCGGCAAAAAGGTTACTGTTATTGATATTTTAGATCGTCCATTAGGGGTATATCTAGATAAAGAATTTACAGATGTTTTAACAGAAGAGATGGAAGCTAATAATATTGCCATTGCAACTGGTGAAACAGTTGAACGTTACGAAGGCGACGGTCGTGTGCAAAAAGTCGTTACAGATAAAAATGCGTACGATGCTGATTTGGTCGTTGTAGCGGTTGGTGTCCGTCCAAACACTGCTTGGTTAAAAGGTACCTTGGAATTACATCCGAATGGCCTAATCAAGACGGATGAATACATGCGGACAAGTGAGCCGGATGTATTTGCAGTAGGGGATGCTACGTTAATTAAATACAATCCTGCAGACACAGAAGTAAATATTGCCTTAGCAACGAATGCTCGTAAACAAGGTCGCTTTGCTGTGAAAAACCTAGAGGAACCAGTTAAACCTTTCCCTGGTGTTCAAGGATCTTCTGGCTTGGCCGTCTTTGATTATAAATTTGCTTCAACAGGGATTAACGAAGTCATGGCTCAAAAATTAGGAAAAGAAACAAAAGCGGTGACAGTAGTAGAAGACTACTTGATGGACTTTAATCCAGACAAACAAAAAGCTTGGTTTAAATTAGTGTATGATCCTGAAACAACACAAATTTTAGGCGCTCAATTAATGTCGAAAGCAGATTTAACTGCAAACATTAATGCTATTTCATTAGCGATTCAAGCCAAAATGACGATTGAAGACTTAGCCTATGCGGACTTCTTCTTCCAACCAGCGTTTGACAAACCTTGGAATATTATTAATACAGCGGCTTTAGAAGCGGTGAAACAAGAACGTTAATAGAAGAGAAAATAAAACCCATGAGTATTTATAGTACTCGTGAGTTTTATTTTTATTTTGTATTCAATTGATTTTTCAACTCTTGTTGGACACGAGTTAATTCTTGTTCATCCACACGTTGATAGGAAACACCATCTTGCATAAAACCAGTACCTTGAAGTTGGTCTTGTTTCACTTTACCAAAGGCACTGCGATAATCTAAGGCAATTTTTTTCATGTCATCAAAACTTAAATCTGTCTTCATATTATCAGAAACAGCTGTTAAAATTTGTTGATAGTTGCTCACGCTATTAAGACTTAAGACTTTTTGGACGATGCCTTCAATCACTTTTCTTTGACGTTCTTGGCGGCCGTAGTCACCATTAGGATCTTCGTAACGCATTCTTGAATAGGAGAGTGCTTGTTCACCATCCAATGAAATTTTACCAATCGTAAAATCATATCCGTCTTGAGAAAAAGTCAGATTATTGTTCACTTCGATTCCGCCAACCGCGTTGACTAATTCTTTTAAACCAGCCATATTAATTGAAACATAATGATTAATAGGTATGTTTAAATAGTTTTCAACTGTGTCCATTGCTAAAGATGCCCCGCCAAAAGCATAGGCGTGATTCAATTTATCTTGTTTTCCTTGACCTGGAATATCTACATAGGTATCGCGAGCAAGACTGACTAAGGTTGTTTGCTTGTCACGAGGATTAACTGTTGCAACAATTGTTGTATCCGAACGACCTTGCTCGACACGCCCATCATCGCCTGTATCGATCCCTAATAATAAAACAGAAAAAGGCTCCTTATTGTTTAAATTGACCTGACTTTTTTTAGATCGTTCTACTGTTTCATAGGTTTTATCCATTGATTTAGAAACATCCCAATAAAGTTTTGCTCCCATTCCAACAACTGCAAGAAATAGAACCAAGATAATTCCAAAGATAATGGCAAAAATTTTCTTCCCTTTTGACATATTTTTCCTCCAATAATTTATCACAGGTTGTGATTTTTTTCTTATAGGTTAATCTTACTAATTTTTAGTGAAGAAGTATATAATAATTGTTGAAAGACTATAAAACTTTAAGGTATTTTGCATTATTTTTGCTTAATCTTTTGAAATATCTCAATTCTATTAAAATATGCGAATTAGTATATTACACGTTTTCAAGGTGTTTCATTGTTGATTAATTAGAATTTTAGTGGTATTTTTGTATTTGTAATTAGTACAGATTTTAATCGGAGGTATAACAGTGAGTAAAAAAGGATCAGATATCATAGTAGAAAGTTTAATCAATCACGAAGTGCCCTATATTTTTGGGATTCCCGGTGCAAAAATTGATGGAGTTTTTGATGCATTAGTTGACAAAGGTCCAGAATTAATTTTAGCTCGACATGAACAAAATGCAGCCTTTATGGCACAAGGGATTGGTCGTTTGACGGGAGAGCCTGGCTTAGTTATTGCAACTAGTGGACCTGGTGCCAGCAATTTAGCAACTGGGTTAGTAACTGCGACTGCAGAAGGGGACCCTGTTTTAGCATTGGCTGGACAGGTGAAACGGTCCGATTTGTCAAAATTAACTCACCAAAGCATGAATAATGCTGCATTATTTAGTCCAATAACAAAATTCAGTACAGAAATTCAAGATCCAGAAACATTATCTGAAAATATTGCCAATGCTTACCGTATCGCCAAAACAGCGAAAAAAGGCGCAACATTCTTATCGATCCCACAAGATGTCACAGATAGTCCGGTGACAGGCGAAGCGATTAAGCCTTTGTCGGCTCCGAAACTGGGCCATGCATCAGCAGAAACAATCGCAGCTTTAGCTGAACGAATCAAGCAAGCGAAATTACCTGTTTTACTTTTAGGAATGCGGGCCTCTGCACGAAAAGTTACCGCAGCCATTCGTGAATTGGTTGCTATAACTGGTTTGCCAGTCGTGGAAACGTTCCAAGGAGCAGGCATTATTTCAAAAGAATTAGAAGAACATTTCTTTGGGCGTGTTGGTTTATTTCGAAACCAACCTGGGGACCGTTTGTTAAAAAGAAGTGATTTAGTGATTGCGATTGGTTATGACCCAATTGAATATGAGGCACGTAATTGGAACGCAGAAAAAGATGCGCGCGTTATTGTTATTGATGAAGTTCAAATGGAAATTGATCAATATATGCAACCGGAAGAAGAGCTAATTGGTGATATGTCTAAAAATATTTTGAAATTATCAGAAGCATTTAGTGAACCAATATTAACAGAAGATGCGCAAGATTATTTAGAAACGCTTCAAGAAAAATTAACGATTAAAGAAGTAAAAACAAGTACAATTGAAAATCGATTACATCCATTAGAAATTGTTCAAACGCTTCAAGAAAAAACTACGAATGAAATGACAGTTACTGTTGATGTAGGGAGCCACTACATTTGGATGGCTCGCCACTTTAGAAGTTATGAACCGCGTCATTTATTATTTAGTAACGGTATGCAAACATTAGGTGTCGCTTTGCCTTGGGCAATCTCAGCTGCACTAGTTCGTCCAAATACACAAATTATCTCTGTTTCTGGGGACGGCGGTTTCCTATTTTCAGCGCAAGAATTAGAAACCGCGGTTCGGTTAAAGCAAAATATCGTGCATATTATTTGGAATGATGGTAGTTATGATATGGTTAAATTCCAAGAAGAAATGAAATATAATCGATCCTCTGGCGTAGATTTTGGTCCAGTTGATTTTGTGAAATATGCTGAAGCTTTTGGAGCCAAAGGGGTTCGAGTACATTCACAAGCAGAATTTGCCGCAGCTTTAGAAGAAGGAATGCAAACAGAAGGCCCAGTGATTATTGATGTTCCTGTGGATTATTCAGATAATCAAGAATTAGGTAAAACATTGTTACCAGATCAACTTTATTAGGAGATGGAAAAATGAGCGAACAATATGTTTATCAACATGGTACGCTAGGCGGTTTAATGGAAAGTTTGATGGCAGGAACGGCAGAAATTGGTGCGTTACTCACGCAAGGTGATTTTGGAATTGGGACATTAGAAGGCTCAAATGGCGAAATTATTTTATTGGACGGTACATTGTATCATGCAAATCAAACTGGCGAAATTACTATTCTAGAAGGCGAAGAATTAACGCCATATGCCGCAGTTACTCGTTTTCAAGAAGATGGCGCATTCCCTGTATCAACGGAAACCGATGAAAATATTAAAGCACAAATTTTAGAAAAAATTAGTCCTAATTTTTTTGCGGCAATTAAAATTAGCGGTCTTTTTGCGAAGATGCATGTCCGTGTGGCACCTAAACAAGAAAAACCGTATCCACCATTTGTAGAAGCAGCACGCAATCAACCTGAATTTACAGCGGAGAATATTCAGGGAACAGTTGTAGGGTTCTTTACACCTAAATTATTTCATGGTGCCTCTGCCGCAGGGTTTCATTTGCACTTTATCAGTGAGGATCACCAATTTGGTGGGCACATTCTTGATTTTGGCATTAAACAAGGGACTGTTTCGTGGATGGAAACAGCAGAATTGCGACAGCATTTTCCAGTTCATGATGCTGATTATCGGAATAAAGAAATTGATATTGCAAAAGCTTTGTCCGCAATTGAAGAAGCGGAATAACTGAATAACAAGGTACATTTCTCTACGCCCATTCAAGTTGACCTAGTTAGTCAACTTGAATGGGCTTATTGCTGTTCGTCGCTTTTTGTTGTTATTTTTCAAAAAAAAATAGTATCCTTTTTATAATAAGCAAATAACAATTGGAAAGGATGGCGTAATGGACACACTTTATAGAAGTTGGCAATTATCTGGTTGGCTCTATCATGATATTTTTGTTATCATTGTAGCAATTATTTTTATAGTAATTAGTGGTATTTTGGTTATTTCCTTAATAAGAAGGCGGAGTACAAGGAGACTGGTTCCCTATGCGTTAATTTTATTGGTTTATCTTGCAGTGGTACATTTTGCTGGTTTAATCTTTTTCGGAATGTTTCGTTCAGTAACGATTGAAGAGAAAAGTGCGACGTTTTATTCTGAAAAAACGAAAGGCTTAACTTCTATAGAGCGAATGATTATTCCAAATGGACGAACGAATGGCATTAGCACCAGTAACTCATTGTTCCAAGTGATTTCTGTTAATAGTCAGACGGGCGAACGAATGTGGAGTAAACGTTTGGGTTGGCGTGATTATTTAATTGGTCAAACAGATCAATATGTGGTTTTGAATAATGCTGATAACGAGGCCATTTACTTACTCGATACAAAAACAGGGAAAAAACAGTTTTCTGAAGCAGATTTAGTGAAGAAATTCCCTGAATTAAAAGACTATTTAAGCTCTGATTTCGTTGATTATCGTTTTATGGATAATCGCTATCTCTATATTTATGGATTAAACAATCGATATTATCAATTAGATTTGAAAAATTGGCAGTTAAAACAAGACCCAACTTTCAAAGAAGTCTTTCAAACACAAGAAGCGCCTAAATGGACGGTAGATTCAAATGAGAGTCAAATTGGTCAAGAGCTGTCATCGGAAGAGCGTACAACAGTGCAAGGAAAACTAGAAGAGCAACTAATAGCACCAGTTTTATTAGGCAAGAAAGATGAAGCAAATTATTATGTTCTGTCATACAAGAAAAGACAAAGTAATCAAGCGATAGTTGGCTTATACAATTGGCAGAAAAAAACATACGAGTGGCAAACACCGTTGCTTTTAACTAAAGAAAATGTACCTATTGAAGCTTTTCAAGTAGAGGATGCGTTATTCATTAAAGTCCCGCGTTATTTATACAAAATTAACCTGAATAATGGTAATCAAGAGTATCAGTTTGATTACCGTTGGGGCCAAGTGATTCGTTAAACGAAAAGTGGTAAAGCATGCTTAGACAAATAGAAGGAGCAAATAGTCCTTATGATATAAAAAAACGCTTAGAAGAGTAGTGATTCCGCTAGTTTTCTAAGCGTTTCTTTATTTTATGCAGGTCCAGAGATTAAATTCCAGATAATCGAACCTGTATATGCGCCAGGAAATAATTGTGAAACAGGGGTTTGGATTGCAAGAGAAATATCGGTCATGCGGCCGCTCCACATGCCTTGTCCTTTTCTATCACCAGCGTTACTCATTAAAGTCGCACCGTTACCGATAATAATTGGGTTGGTCGGGAAGTCAGGTGCAGCAGGATCTTCTGAAAAATCCAGTCCATACATTGTATTTGTCATAAAGAAACGCCTTAACGTTTTGTCATAGCGAGCATAGCCGCCTGTTAATTGAAACGTAATGATGCCTAGTAAAGAATGAGCTTCGTTTCGCATGTGTGGGATTTCAGCAGTGACATGCCAACCAGTTAAGGCTCCGCGAACATCCCCCATCCCGAAGTGTCTCATTGTATGAGTATTGCCTTCAGAAGGTCGTATAGGAACTGCCGTTAAATCACCAGAAATCGCTTGGGTTTCAAAAGTAAATTCTTTCGGAATAAAGAGCAAGTCAAAACTAGTGTTAGGATTTTCTAAATCAGGATCAATGGCATCGTCAACCGATTCATCACCAGGCAGCCCTCCAAGTTCTAGTTCAACTGAAACAGGCGTTTTTCCAGAACGGGTGGCAAAAGAAACCGATGGGTCAAAACTAAAGAGACTGAATACTAGCAACAAGGCTGCAAGTGATTGATAAGTGAGTAGATTTTTTTGCTTCAAGAAAGTTCCTCCTTTAGGTGCTGATAATATAAGTATACGCAAAAGGAGCTGTTTTTATTTATCAGTAATTTACAGGGAATTCGAAAATATTGAGACAAATAGTTTTTAATATTAGTTGAGAAAGGTGAGTCGACAATTTTTACTTGTTGATTCTGTCTTTTTTGAGCACCATTCGTTATATCAAGCATGCTAAAATATAAAAGAAATCATCAAGTATTACTAATCAAAATGGAGAGGAGGAGAAAACTTTGAGTAAGTGTTTGGGGTTGTTGATGATTTTATTTGTATTATCTGGCTGTTCAGGAAGTAGGAATTCGCAACAGGAAGTCGTTATAGAAAAGTCTGCTAATAATGACAAAGCAAGACAATTTGTTGATCAAAAAAATCCGCATTTAGGAACGCAATTAGAAGCAGAATCTTATACTAAACAGGAAGCGATTGAATTTTTACAAAATGGTTTAGGGATACCGACGAATGACTCGGCGTTTCATTATACGTTTAAGCAGTCAAATAAAGGAAGTTATGTTGTTCAAATTATATCTGAAAAGAATAGTGTCTCAAAAGAGAATGAATTGTTCGGATATTATCAGGTGTATCAAGATGGTATTATAGTGAAAATGATGGAAAAGGATCAAACATTCCAAGAAAATTAAGTGATAAATAAAAAAGTTGACAAAAAACACAAACAGTCTTGTTTGTGTTTTTTTGTTTAATGTTCGTGTTTTATTTTTTAATAACCTTTTTCGAAAAAATATACGAACGTTCGGGTTTAAAAACGAACAAAAAGATGAAAATGTGTTGAAATATACGTTTTCCTTGCGTATACTGATGAAGTGAAAAAACGAACGAGGAGTGTACGAATGAACAAGAAAGTTCCTTATTTAATTGTGGCACCGGGGCTAGTACTATTATTATTTTTCTTAATGATTCCATTAATTACTAGCATTTTGCCAACCATTTTTACTGATCATGGCTTGACACTAAATCAGTATGTTACTTTTTTTAAAGATGACTATAATGTTTCAATTTTCTGGCGAACGATAAGAGTTTCGTTAATTGTGACGGGTATTTCAATCGTGTTGGGCATTCCAACGGCATACTTTATTGCTGGAGTTTCCAAAAAATGGCGTGGCTTTTTAATGGCTATGACCTTGTTTCCATTATTAACCAATTCAGTTATTCGAAGTTTTGCTTGGATTAACATTTTAGGAAAAAACGGTGTAGTGAATACGTTGTTATTAAAAACAGGCTTAATTGAGCAACCGCTGAATTTATTGTATACAGAATTTGCAATTATTATCGGTTCAGTGTATTTATTTTTACCAACAATGATTATGACCTTAGTTGGGGTTATGGAAAACATTGAAGGAGAAATGCTAGAAGCGGCTGAGACGCTAGGCGCCAATCCAATGACGGCTTTTCGGAAAATTGTTTTACCTTTATCAATTCCAGGCACCATTGTAGGAAGTATATTAGTGTTTACAGGAACTTTAACGGCTTATACGACGCCACAGCTGTTAGGTGGTAACCAAAAAATGATGATGTCGACCTTCTTATATCAAAAGGCTAATACTTTAGGTGATTGGCAATCGGCGAGTGTTCTTGCATTTATTATGATTTTAACAACATTAATTGTGATGAAAGGCCTAGACATGGTCGCTAAGAAAGTAGATCGGAGAGAAGCAAATCATGCGTAAGCAAAAAGGACTATCTGTTATTGCAATTCTAGTTTTTCTGTTTTTATTTTTACCATTATGTTTGATTGTGGTGACTTCTTTTGGAACAGCCGCAGCGATTCAATTTCCGATTAAAGGATTTACTTTAGATTGGTATGCCAAAGCATTACAATCGGAAACGTTTATGGACAGTTTTAAGTTAAGCTTGTTGATTGGGGTATTAGCGACTGTTTTAGCATTAATAGTAGGGATTCCGGCTTCCTATGCGCTGGCACGTTATTCCGTTCGCGGGCGCAACTTTATTAAAAGCTTTTTCTTATCCCCAACTGTGATTCCAGGAATTGTGGTCGGGTATACGTTATTTCAATATATTGTTATTAAATTAGGTTTGCCTGTCTTTCAAGGATTATTAATGGGGCATTTTTTAATTAGTTTGCCTTATATTATTCGAGTGGTTGGGTCAAGTATGGAACAACTAGATTATTCAATGGAAGAAGTAGCTTGGACATTAGGTTGTACAAGATTGCGAGCTTTTATTCAAATTGTTTTACCCAATGTGTCTTCAGGAATTTTTGCAGCCTTTATGTTAGCATTTGTCAATTCGTTTAACAATGTTCCTGTATCGATGTTTTTATCAGGTCCCGGTGTGACGATGCTGCCTACTTCTTTATTAAGTTATATGGAATACAATTATGATCCAACTGTTTCAGCAATTTCTGTATTGTTGATGCTACTAACAATGGGCTTAATGTTTTTAATTGAAAAAACGTTGGGACTAGCTTCCATTGCCTAAAACATGGAAGAAGCACGAGATAGAAAGAGGAGAAAATTTTGACTTTTGTGGATTTAAAAGATATTCGCGTCAGCTATGACGGAAAACAAGATATTTTAAAAGATTTAAATATTTCAATGGAAAAAGGAGAATTAGTTTCTTTATTAGGACCGAGTGGTTGTGGTAAAACGACTACGCTAAGAGTGATTGCTGGATTAATTAAGCCAAACGACGGACAGTTTTTCGTTGACCAAGAAGAACTAACAAAGGTTCCTGTCCATAAAAGAAACTTCGGGATGGTTTTTCAAAGCTATGCGTTATTTCCCCATTTAACGATTGCAGAAAATGTCGCTTTTGGGCTGAAATTACGCAAAGAAAACAAACAAACCATGGACCAAAAAGTCACGGAAATGCTAAAAGTATGTGGTTTAGAAAGCTTGGGCGACCGTTATCCAAAACAATTATCTGGTGGTCAAAGACAGCGGGTTGCGCTAGCACGTGCTCTGATTATCGAACCTAAACTATTACTACTAGATGAACCGTTGAGTAATTTAGATGCAAAATTGCGAGTGGCAATGCGGATTGAAATCAAACGGATTCAACAACAATTAGGCATTACGACAGTTTTTGTCACACATGACCAAGAAGAATGTTTTTCTATTTCAGATAAAGTGGCCATTATGAATAATGGCGTGATTGAACAATATGATTCACCAGAAACGATTTATCGTTTGCCTCGTACTAAGTTTGTTGCAGAATTTATCGGTTTTGAAAACTTTTTCTCTGTCGAAAAAATGGAAGCCGGTCATTATCGGACACAAACAAATCAAATAGTGAAAACGACTAATCCTGAACCAAATGTTACAACGACGGTGGCAACGATTCGTCCAGAGGACATTGAGATTGTTTCAGAAGCTGCTACTAATACTGTCGCAGGTACTGTCGCTGTCCGAACATTTTTAGGGAAAAGCTATCAATATGAAGTGGAAACAGCGTTAGGTACATTGCTGGTTAATGGAACAAGTGAACAGTTATATGAAACAAACGAAACCATTCACTTGGCTTTTCCAGCTGAGAAATTAGTTATTTTAGAAAAATAAAAACCATTTTGGAGGAAGATTTAAAAATGAAAAAACGCGTAATTTTAGGGACATTAGTCGCTGCAACGTTATTAATGACTGCTTGTGGAAACAGCGAAGCAACTACGAAAAGCGAGAGCAAAGGTGGAAGTAATGCTTTAGTCGTTTCAACTTTCGGATTAAGTGAAGATATTGTCAAAAAAGACATTATCGCTCCGTTTGAAAAAGAGAATGAAGCGAAAGTTACCTTAGAAGTAGGCAATAGCGCAGACCGCTTTACGAAATTAAAAAATAATCCCAATGCGGGAATTGATGTCATTGAATTAGCACAAGCAAATGCAGCACAAGGTGGAAAAGAAGGGTTATTTGAAAAAATTACAGAAAAAGAAGTACCTAATTTAAGTCAGTTAACGCCGGGAGCAAAAGAGGTTTTTGAAAGTGGTGCTGGCGTACCAATCGCTGTAAACAGTATCGGGATTGTTTACAACAAAGAAAAATTAGGCAAAGAAATTAAAAACTGGGATGACTTATGGTCAGCTGATTTGAAAGGTAAAATTTCTGTTCCAGACGTTGCCACGACGGCAGGTCCTTTAATGTTATACGTTGCTAGTGAACATGCTGGTCAAGATATTACAAAAGATAACGGGAAGGCCGCTTTTGAAGCGATGAAAGAATTAAAACCAAACGTTGTTAAAACGTATTCAAAATCGTCAGACTTAGCTAATATGTTCCAATCTGGTGAAATTGAAGCAGCTGTGGTTGCTGATTTTGCGGTTGATATTATTCAAGGCGCAGCAGAAAACGTGACGTATATCGTTCCAGAAAGCGGCACGTATGCCAACTATAATACAGTCAATATTCCTAAAAAAGCACAAAACAAAGAAACCGCCTTTAAATTTGTTAACGCACGGATTAGTGAAGAATCACAAAAGGCCAAAGCGATTTCGTTAAATGAAGGACCTACAAATCAACAAGTAACGTTAAGCGAAAAAGAAGCGAAAAATAAAACATATGGTGCCATTGCCGAACGTGCCAAAACAGTCGATTTTAATTTTATTAATAGTCAACTAGCGGATTGGATTGATCAATGGAATCGGACGATGAATCAATAGTTTTAGAAAAGAGGGACAAAATGAACGTCGATGTATTACTAAAAAATGTGTGGCTGTATCAAACAGTCACTCAAACATTCGTTCAACGAAATGTTGCGATTAAAAATGATAAATTTTATTACATTTATGAAGAAGAGAACGTCAATTTGCAGCCCAAAAAAACAATTAATGCCGAGAATCAATGGATGATTCCCGGCTTAATTGATGCACACATGCATATTGAAAGTTCCATGACGACACCTACTATTTTTTCCAAAGCAGTAGTGCGTTACGGTGTGACAACGGTGATTGCCGATGCCCATGAAATGGCTAACGTATTTGGCTTAGAAGGCTTAAAAGCTTTTATGGCCGCTGAAACAGAACTAGATATCTTTCACGCAATTCCTTCCTCGGTTCCTTCGACCACTCCCGAATTAGAAACAACTGGTGGGATTATCGGCTTAGCAGAAGTAGCAGAATTACTCAAAGAGCCAAAAGTGATTTGTTTAGGGGAAGCCATGAATTTTAAAGGGATTTCCTATGAGCCAGATTCTTTAATTCGTCAAATTATCGATTTGTGTCAAAAACAACGACCAACCATGCCTTTAGAAGGCCACTGTCCTAAAATCGAAGATCAAGAGTTAGCAGATTTTCTATATAGTGGTATCACTTCAGATCATACCCATCAATTTCCTAAAACGTTAAAAGAAAAAATTGAAGCGGGCGTCTTTATTCAATTTCAAAATAAATCAATCACTCCTGAAAACATTCAGGTGATAGTAGACAATGACTTCTACAATTATGCAAGTATTATCACGGATGACGTGATGGCTGATGATTTGCTAAAAGGTCATCTAAATGAAAATGTCAAAAAAGCCGTTCATGCAGGATTGCCTATCGAAAAAGCCATTTATATGGCAACTTATACGCCGGCCAAACGAATGGGTCTCCATGATCGTGGCGAAATTGCACCTGGTAAAAAAGCTGACTTTTTGTTATTAAATGACTTAGAAAGTTTTGATATTACTACGGTTTATAAATCTGGAAAGGTTGTTTTTGAAAAAGGCGAGCCCTTCCATTACCCAGAAAAAATCGAAGAGTTTCCAGCCACTTATCAACAAACCATCCAATGTAAAAAGTTAACAGAAGAAGATTTACTTTTAAAGGTGGCTACAACAAAAGAAACAGTTCGTTGTAATGTGATTCAAAAACAAGAAATTGGCACATTTACAGAGCGAATTACAAAAGAAATTCCTGTTGAAAATGGATTGTTACAATGGCAAAAAGCCAACTGTGCCTTGTTAATTGTGATGGAACGTTACGGAAAAAATGGTAATATTTCTTTTTCTTTAATGGATCAACCCCTTTCCGAGAAAGGAGCCATTGCGACAACCTGGGCCCATGATCATCATAATTTAATGGTGATGGGTAATACGATTGAGGATATTCTGTTAGCGCAGAATGAATTATTAGCGATGCAAGGCGGCTATTTGGTTGCTTCGGATCAGCAAGTGATGGCAACTTGTCCTTTACCAATTGGTGGGATTTTATCGCAAGCACCGATTGAACAATTAGGCGCTTCTTTACAAAAAGTTCGACAAGCTATGCAAGCGTTAGGCTATCAAAATATGAATGAAATCATGTCCTTTTCCACACTATCATTGCCTGTCTCGCCAGCCATTAAAGTGACAGATTTTGGGATGATGGATACGAAGTCACAACGTTTCTATCCATTAGTTTTTCCAGAGGATGGAGTTCTTTTGCATGAAAACACTCATTAAAAATGTGCATATACTAACAATGGATGAGCAATTTTCAGAAATCAAAGCCGGCTATTTAGTGATTGAAGAAGACACAATTGTGGAATTAGCATCAATGACCACACTTGATGAAAAGCGAGTGGCTGCAAATCAAGTAATCGATGGTCAAAATGGAATTTTAATGCCTGGGATGATTAACACGCATACCCATGTAGGCATGATTCCGTTTCGTTCGTTAGGAGACGATGTGCCAGATCGACTCCGGCGTTTTCTTTTTCCATTAGAACAATTCATGACAAAAGAATTAGTAGGATGCAGTAGTGATTATGCAATTGCTGAAATGTTACTGAGTGGTATTACGAGCTTTTGTGATATGTATTATTTTGAAGATGAAATTGCTAAAAGTTGTGAAAAAATGAGTGTTCGTGCTTTGCTCGGAGAGACGATTATTGATATGCCCACTTGTGATAGTCCGGAACCTTCAGGCGGTCTTTTTTACGCGGAAACCTTTATTCGCAAGTGGCAAGGACATCCGTTGATTACGCCTATGCTTGCGCCGCATGCACCGAATACCAATTCACCAGAAGTGTTAGCAAAAATTATTGAACTTAGTCGGCGATACCAAGTTCCTGTGACCATGCACGTTGCTGAAATGACTTATGAAATGGCTGAGTTTGAAAAAGCCTATCAAAAAACACCAATTGCTTTCTTAGAAGAACTGGGTTATTTGAGCGAGCCGTTTATTTTAGCGCATTGTATTTTGGCAACAGATGAAGATCTTGCGAGTTTAGCTGCTACTAATGGAAAAGCGCGTGTCGCTCATTGTATCGGTGCGAATACTAAATCAGCCAAAGGCGTAGCGCCAATTAAGCAAATGCTTGATCAAGGGATTATTGTCGGTTTAGGCACGGATGGACCTAGTAGTGGGAATACATTAGATTTATTCACCCAAATGCGCATGGTTGCGAATTTTCATAAGACAGCACACCAAGATCGCTCCTTGTTTCCTGCGAAAGAAATTGTTTATCTGGCAACGATGGGGGGCGCTAAAACATTAGGTTTGGCGGAGCAAGTCGGCTCATTGGAAGTGGGCAAAAAAGCGGATATAACATTAATTGAAACGCAATCAGTTAATATGTTTCCGATTTTTGATGCCTATTCAGCGTTGGTTTATTCAGCAAATGCTAGCAATGTTGAAGCCGTTTGGGTGAACGGTCAACAGTTAGTTGCCAATAAAGAATTACAACAAGCTAATCTCAAAGAAATCAAGGAAAAATTATATCAGGCCATGAATACGTTTGTGAAAGAAGCTAAAAAAAGAGCTGCTCTCTAAACAAAGCAAGTATGACGTATCGGATTGATTAAATAACGCTGAATTGACGTTTAGTGATTCAGGTTCTAATAGAGCTCAGACAAACTTTTAATGAAAGAGTTGTCTGTGTTCTTTTTTGTTATAAACATTTTTCTTTTTCTATATATATTTTTAAGGTAAGTTGTATTATAGTAAGTTTGAGAAGATGAGAATGAGAGGAAAAGCAATGAATATACAACGGTTTATAGAAAAACGCAAAGCACGTGGTTTGTCGCAAAGTGAATTGGCTAAAGGGATTTGTACGCAAGTTACGGTTAGTCGCTTTGAAAAGAATGGTCAAGTCCCAACTTTAAAAATATTGATCCAACTATGTAATCGTTTAGAGCTACCTTTGGGGGAACTCTTCCCGCGCGTAGGGATTAAACAACCTGAAATTCTTGAAAAAATGGAAGAAGCAGAATTCTTCTTGATTACCAGCGAACATGACCAATTGCAAACAATTTTAAAAAATATTCCTTTTGATGAAATCAAAGATTCCCAACTGTTATTAGAATATTATTATTTACAAGGCTTTGTCATGATTTTTCAAAATGCTTCGTTGATGGATTGCTTATTTACCTTTGAAAAACTTCTGTTTGAAGAGCAAAAATACACGAGCGATATTTACCGTTTGTTAGCTTTTACTGGAATTGGCATGGCCTATGCCAAAGAAGGCGAAATTGAGAAAGCCGAATTTTATTTCAATAAGGTCTTCAAGGAAATTTATCTCTATACTATTCAATCAATGGAAGATACTTGGCGAGTATTAAATGTTGTCTTTCACTGTGGTGTTTTTTATGCAGAAAAAGGCGATTTAGAAACAAGTGATGCTTTGTTAGAGTATGCGATTTCCATCTGTTCTGATAATCACGTCACGTATTACTTGGCAAGAGCAGCTTTCCAACTTGCGAAAAATGCCTTAGCTGAAGAAAAGCCGCAAGAGCAAATTTTAGAACTACTACAAGATGCCCGCGCGTATGCAAAAATCAATAAAAACCGCATCTTGTTGGAAGCAATTCAAACATTGAAAGAAACAATTTTATCTAAGGAGAATTAGTTTATATAGAAAATTATATATTTATTTTAAAAATATAATAAAAAAAGCGTTTTTTAAAAGAGTTAAAGACACGTTACGACCTTAAATGAAAATTTTAAGGTCGTTATTTTATATAAAAAAATATATAAATGACTTGACTGGCATCAAATAAAGGCGTATGATTCATTTGTAAATAAATGTGAAATAAAACACAATCTTTCGTGGAGAGGAAGTCTTGAGGTGCAACAAAGTCAAACTATTTATTTGATGGGCACAGTAATAGATGTATTTGTAGACCATGAAGAACCCGAAAAAATTCTAGAAGAAGTGCATCAACGATTGATCACTTATGAACAACGTTTTAGTGCAAATGATTCAACTTCGGAACTGATGGCTGTCAATCAACAAGCTGGGCAAAAACCAGTCAGCGTTCATCCAGAGTTGTATCAATTAATTGCATTAGGGAAAAAACATAGTTGTGATCCAGCTAGTCATTTGAATGTTACCATTGGCCCGTTAGTTCAAACATGGCGAATCGGTTTTAAAGATGCCCGTGTCCCGTCAGAAAAGGAGATTAAAGCCTGTTTGAAAAAAATTAATCCAGAAAAGATTCACTTAAATCCATTAAAACAAACGGTTTTTTTGGAAGAAGAAGGAATGAAATTAGATCTGGGGGCTTTAGCAAAAGGCTATATCGCTGATTTACTAATTGCCTATTTGAAAGAAGTCCATGTGACGTCTGCTTTGATTAATCTGGGCGGCAATATTGTGACATTGGGGCCCTCTACGCATCAAAACAAAAAATGGCGAATTGGTATTCGCAATCCGCAAAAATCCAGAGAAACAATCAGCTTACTTGTCGAAGTGGCTAATCAATCGGTTGTGACGTCGGGCATTTATGAAAGAAGTTTAACCGAAGCTGGGCGAGTCTATCACCATTTGTTGGATCCGACAACCGGATACCCATTGGAAACTGAAATGGCCAGCATCACAATTATCTCGGATGCTTCAGTGGATGGTGAGATTTGGACAACGCGTTTATTTGGTTATCCAATTCCAGAAGCGCTTGAAATCCTCAATCAACTAGATGGGATTGAAGGAGTCATCATTACACAAGACCAGCAAATTTTATATAGCAGCGGGTTAGCAGATACTCTTCACATTATCCATTCATAGAACCGAAAAAGAAAGGACAGCTCATTATGAAAAAAATTATCGGCTTAGTAGGAACGAACTCAGAGCAATCAACCAATCGTCAACTTTTGCAATTTATGCAACACTATTTTGCGCAGGAGGCTGACATTGAACTAGTTGAAATTGTTGACTTTCCTATGTTTAACAAGCCAGAAGACAAAGTTTTGCCAGAAATAGTTAAAACGGTTGCTGAAAAAATTGAAGCAGCAGATGGCGTCATTATCAGTACGCCTGAATATGACCATGCGGTGCCGGCTTCTTTGATGAATGCCCTAAGTTGGTTATCTTACGGGATTTTTCCGTTTGTTGATAAACCAGTTATGATTACTGGTGCATCCTATGGCACGTTAGGTTCCTCTAGAGCACAAGCGCATCTGCGTCAAATTTTAGATGCTCCTGAATTGAAAGCACGAATTATGCCAAGCTCTGAATTTCTATTAGCGCATTCCTTACAAGCTTTTGATGAAAACAATGCGTTAAAAGATTCAGAACAAATAGATAAACTAGCTGGTTTGTTTGCAGATTTTTGTGTATTTATTGAAATTACAGAACAGCTGAAACATGCGCATGCGCAAAATAAAAAAGAAGCAGAAAATTTCTCATGGGAAACGATTTAACGAAATGGAGTGAATAAAATGAAATTAATTGGGATCGTCGGATCAAATGCTGATTCTTCTTATAATCGGTTACTACTGCAATATATTGGCAAAGAGTTTTATAAAATGTTCGACTTGGAAATTTTAGAAATTAAAGATATTCCAATGTTTAATCAAAGTAAGGATCAAACGAACAGTGTCTTGATTCAGAATATGAATCGCAAAATTTTACAAGCAGACGGCGTAATTATTGCGACGCCCGAACATAACCATACCATTCCTGCCGGTTTGAAAAGTGTGTTAGAATGGTTATCTTTCAAAATTCATCCGCTGGAAAATAAACCAGTAATGATTGTTGGTTGCTCTTATTATGATCAAGGAACCTCGCGTGCGCAATTACATCTCCGTCAAATTCTTGATGCACCTGGTGTCAATGCAATCGTGATGCCTGGAAACGAGTTTTTATTAGGAAAAGCGAAAGAAGCATTTGATGAAAACGGCAACTTAATTGCGGAGGGAACACGTCAATTTTTAGAAAGCACATTACAAAAATTCGTGGAATTCATTGATGTGATTTCAAAATTAGAAGGGGCTAAGCCAAAAGACTTACCTGAGGATTTACATGCAAAAGGAACCATTGAAACAACGATCGAAGGGGTTGATATGGCAGCAGATGATTGGGTAGAACAAGCAGCAGAAGCGGTTCAGGCTGTGGAAGGCGACACATACGTAAAATTAGATCGAGGCATTTTAACCGTAGATCAGCTAAATTATTTCTTAAAATCAATGCCAATGGAATTGACTTACGCAGACAGTAATAATCAATTTTTATATTACAATAAAAAAATGGCTGCTGAAGAAATGTTTGCTAAACGGCAACCAGGACAAGTTGGTAATCCATTAGCGAATTGCCATCCGCCAAAAGCATTGAAAAATGTAGAATGGGTGATTCAACAATTACGGTCAGGAAAAACAGATGCTATTCGCGTTCATGTTCCAATGCACGGACCAGATACCTATGTAGTGCATAACTATCAAGCGATGTATGATGATAATGGAAATTACGCGGGAATTAATGAGTATATTTTAGACTTTAAACCAATTGTTGATTGGTATTTAAAACAAACAGGGCAAGAATTAGTCGGTGGAAAAAACGTCGATGCAGTCAGTGGTGCCTCCAAAAAAGAAGCACCAGAAACGGCAGATAGTGTCTCAAGTGCATCAGTCCATGAAGAAGAGTCAGCGACCGAAAAGCCAACAGTTGACAGCGTTTCTAGCGCTTCAATTAAAGAGTAAAATAACAGCAAAAAATAGCGGCAACAAGTAGTCATACTGTATTCAGATTAGCAATGCCAAATGAGGACTTTTATTGACAGAAGCTGATACTTAAAAGAGTAAGAACTTTATAGGAAGATAGTATAGAAGACGAACCAAAAGTTTCAATCATTTTTGACGAATAGGCTAGAAAAGAAACAGAAAATTAGTCAAACAAATCAGCTTTTCTTTAAATTTAAAGTAAAAAAATAACAAAAAAAGCCTCCTTGGTGACGCAAGGGGGCTTTTTTTGGTTAAAATAATACTTTTCTATGAAGATTCCTAAATATTGAAAGAATCATTTTTAAATTTGTGGAAAAAATAAGCAAGATTGACACTCACGTCTTGTCAAAAAAATAGATACTTAAGGCGTGATAGTTTGGAGTTGAAAATGTGACTACTTTGTTAGATGAATTATTAGACCAAGAATTCCGAGATAAATTACTTATTTATCAAACTTTTATGAATAGTGAAGGTCCATTATTAAAAGAAGAATTTTATGGATATTTTGATTTATCCACTCAAAAGTTAGAATCGTTGTGCCGTCAAATAAATTATGAATGTACACAGATTTCTTCAAGGAGTCAAATTCTTTTTCCAGCTAAAGGACTGATTAGTGCGCAAAAATTATCGCAAATTGATTATCAAGCCTTAAGAAAATATTATTTTGATCAATCACTAATGGCCAAGTTGCTTCTTGATGTGGGCCTCTATCAAAAGCACACGATTCAAGAATTTTCTCAAATTCATTTTATGAGCAAAAGCAAAATTTATGCCTTCTCGTATAAACTAAATCTGATTTTAGCTAATTGGCATATTAAATTAAAGTCAACAGGCTTGGTTGGAGAAGAGAAAAATATCCGAAGTTTTTGTTTTCAATGCTTGTATTATTTTTATGGAAGTAATCAAGAAAGGCTGCCTAACATTTTGCTGGAAAATAGTCCTGGCATTAAACGATTTATAAACGATTTACAACTGATGTATCAAAGAACGTTTAGTCTTAATCAAAGCGCACAACTATTTATTCTTTTAACGATCCAACGTTTTCGTGTATTTTCTGATCATGTAGTGGACTCTTTTACGGAAGTTCATGTGCCTAGCTGTTTACAGCACGCGTTTGAAAAAATCTATACAAGCGAAACACCTCTTTTTAAAGAGGATTTTGGCAAAGAGACTTCATATATTTTTCTTTTTTTAAGTTTAAATGAATACATTGATAGTCCGATTGTTTTTCCAGATAAGTTAACCATGTTAGACGAATTTATTGATCATATGAATAGTGTTATTCCTTTCTTTGAAAAGCGAATTACGGTGGAAACAAAAGAAAAATTAAAGTTGATTTGTTATCGCTGGGACCGCCTATACTTTTCGGTGGCTGCATTTATTCCCGCCAAGCAGAGCAGTTTCTTTGAAGAGAGGTTTCCTCAAATTCATCGTGCCTTAGATGGTTTTATACAAAAGACAGAGTCGCTGCATCAAAAACGATTTTTAATGTATGAACGCGTGCATCTATATTATGATTTTATGTTTTGTTTGTTAAATGACCGGTCTTTTTGCGCAATTGAAAAAACGATTCATGTATTTGTTGATTTTTCTGGTGGGGAGGATTATAACCGCTTTATTGCAAAAATTATTGCTTCTTTCAATTATATGGATGTCATGATTGATCACAAATTAACCTTAGAAACCGATTTGTATTTGTCCGATTTTTATAGTTCGAAAGTACGGTGTCGTCAATTGACATGGCGTCATTTGCCGGAAACAAAAGATTGGCAAGTATTTGCTGAGGTGGTCAGAGAACTAAGAAAGGGAGAGACTCAGAAAAATGAGCACTATGAGAGAGACCCAATCGAGATGTGGCGAGAACAAGAATACGAAGGATAGTCAATTGAGACAAGCAGTTAACTATAATGACTTAACTGGTCAAAAGTTTGGTGAGTTGACAGTAGTAGCACCAACAGCAAAAAGAAAAGAAGGGCTGATTGTTTGGGCCTGTCGCTGTTCTTGTGGGAGCTATGCAGAAGCTTCAAGAAGACAACTAATTCGTGGGTATCGAACCAAATGTGCGCACCATCGCTATCAAACAATGTTGAAAAAAAACTATCATGAATTAGTCGTGGTACGGATCGAAAGTATTCAACAGACAATGAAAGCGTATTGTCTGTGTTCGTGCGGACAATCTTGCTGGGTTCGCTGTGAAAATTTGTTGAATGGCCATACCAAAAGTTGCGGTCATCGTAAAAAGAAGGATTACCGACAAAGAGTTGCTGGCGTAATTCCAGGGAAGTTACAAAGTAAACGCCCCAAAAATAATAGCAGTGGACACAAAGGAGTGAGCCAGACCGCTTCTGGGAAATGGCTGGCTTATATCTCTTTGAAAGGCAAGCGCCATAACTTAGGTATCTTTACGAAAAAAAGTGAAGCAATTTTAGCAAGAAAATTAGCAGAACGTCGTCTATTTCAACCAATTTTACAACAAGAAATAGTGGCTACAAATAAGGAAGTTTAGCAACAGAGAGGATGCGAAAGATGTTAGCAGGCTTATTTTCAGTAACTGGAATGATTTTATTGGGGATTTTATTTTGCTTAATTGGTTATCAAACGTTTCGAAAACATCATCATTAAGAGAAGAATGTTCTAGCTAGATAATTTCATCGACAGATGAAATTATCTAGCTTTTTTTATAAAAAAGCTAAGAAAAGGATAAGAGATTGTGGAAATTCTTTAGGTTGTTTAACAAAGCCTTAATTTCCTTTGTTTTAGATTGTGGTTAAGAAGATTTTTCTCTATACTAAGTCTTCGGAAATCAAAGAAAAGAAAGGAGCGAGTGATGTGGTTAAAAAAATTGGTTTAAGTATAATGCTCTTATTTTTTTTCTTAATTATCGCACTCCCAATCTATGCGTGGAAGATTGAGCCGAATTTAGTTCACGTTAATCAGGTGACTTTGGGAAAGAAAAATCAACGAGAACCATTGAATGTTGTGCAACTTTCGGATATACAAGTTTCAGAATTTTATGAGACGAAGCGGTTAGATAAAGTCATAAAAAAAGTCAATCGTGAAAAACCAGATATTATCGTTTTTACAGGTGATTTATTTGACAATTATGCCAAAAATCCGCAACAAAAAGAACCGATGATTGAAAAGTTAAAACAGTTACAAGCGACAATTGGAAAATATGCAGTTTGGGGAAATCATGATTATGGTGGCGGTGCTTCTGCGGTGTATGATGAAGTCATGGAGGCCAGTGGCTTTACCGTTATGAAAAACCAAGGAGAAACAGTAACCTTAGCAGATGGACGCCGTCTTTTTATTGGTGGTTTAGATGACTCGTTATTAGGAAATCCTTCCGTTTCAGAAACATTATCCTATCGAGAAACGTATGACTATGCGTTATTAATGACCCATGAACCAGATGTCGCGGATGCATTTGTTGGTACGGGTACACAGTTAGTTTTAGCAGGACATAGCCATGGCGGACAAATTTGGATTCCTTTTTATCCAATCACAAATGTTTTAGCAGAAAAGTATACCAGAGGATTGTATCAGTTGGACCAAGAAACGCAACTATATGTTAATACAGGCTTAGGAACGACCGCCATTCATGCCCGTTTTGGGGTGATCCCTGAAATTACACATTTTACTATCTATATTTAAAAAGTCTGGTCAATCCGACCAGACTTTTTTCTGTTATTTAACAGAATTATTTTTAAGAAAAAGATGTTCATATTTTGGTGAAACGTTTCTATAAAATGCTTTAAAATATCTAGAAAAGAGTATTTTTATGGAAAAAGAAGCAGGGGAAATAATTTCTTTATAAATGGTCTATAGCGCTTTTTAATGCTGTTATTTTTAAATAAAACCATAATGTAAGGGTTTACAACCGTTTGAAGTGAATGTATAATCTGTTTGTAGAAACGTTTCACTAAAAAGAAAGGAACCCTGCTTATGAAAAAACTAAAAAAGTTTTATGATCAGCGGCAATTGCATTGGATGGTACTTCCGGGTGTAGCATTCATGATTGTCTTTAACTACATTCCAATTTATGGAATTATCATTGCTTTTAAAAATTATACGATTGTTGATACGGTTTCTTCTGCACCATGGGTTGGACTTGAAAATTTTCGAATCATTATGGAAGATAGTTTTTTTTGGGAAGCAGTTCGTAATACCTTAGCGATTAGTTTAATGAAACTTTTTTTAGGATTCGCTATTCCGATTATCTTAGCGGTAATGATTTTTGAAATGAGAGATGGACATTTAAAAAAAGTGATTCAGACAATTTCTTATATTCCGCACTTTTTTTCTTGGATCGTTTTAGGCGGGATGTTGATTTCGTGGCTTTCAACAAATGGCTTTATCAACCAAGTCATGATGTCGTTAGGCTTAATGAATCAGGGCGTCAATCATTTGTTAGATCCTGATAAGTATTGGTGGATTGCTGTTCTTTCTGATTTGTGGAAAGAAGTAGGTTGGGGCACGATTCTCTATCTTGCTGGTATGTCTCGCATTGATCCAACGTTTTATGAAGCCGCGAGAATTGATGGTGCTTCAAAATTAACACAAATCCGAACGATTACTTTGCCCTTATTAGCGCCGATTATTTCGTTGAACTTAATTCTAAATGTTAGCGGTTTATTGGGATCGAACTTAGATCAAACGTTGGTTTTAATGAATGCTCAAAACCAAAACAAATCAGAAGTAATTAATTCATTTGTTTATCGTATGGGGCTAACGCAAGGGGACTTTTCTTATGCGACGGCAGTTGGTTTAGGGATTTCTGTTATTTCAATTGTTTTATTAGTCATTACAGATCGCATTACTAGAAAAATGAACAATGGTCGGTCGGTTATTTTATAAAGGAGGCAACAGCTGTGATTAAAAGAAAATCAAAAGAAAACAAATGGTTTTACTTTTTCAATACGTTAATTCTTGTGTTGTTTTCTTTATTAATTATCGTGCCAATTTGGAATATTTTAGTTTCCTCAGTTTCGTCAAGTTCGGGTTTAGCCGGTAAAGGCTTGGTTTTATGGCCGAAAGGATTTACGCTAGAAAATTATCGGAAAGTTTTTTCGGATAGTAGCATTCCGCGAGCGTTTTTGATTTCTGTTTTAAAAACAGTCATCGGTGCGTCGACGCATACGCTGTTCTGTGCAATTGTTGCTTATGGACTTAGTAAATCTAGACTAGTCGGGCGTAATATTTATACAACGATGGGTGTCATTACAATGTACTTTGGTGGGGGCATGATTCCCACGTATCTTTTGATTAAGTCATTAGGACTCTTAGATACCTTCTGGGTATATATCATTCCAGCTTTATTTAGCTATTATGATGTAGTTATCTTAATGAACTTTTTCCGAGAAATTCCACCATCTTTAGAAGAATCCGCCAAAATAGACGGCGCCAGTGAGTTTCAAATTTTTTATAAAATCTTTTTACCTTTAACAAAACCGGCATTAGCCACCATTATTTTATTTAATGGGGTAGGTCAATGGAATGACTTTATGACCACGAAATTATATATTACCAAAGAATATCTGTATCCATTGCAGATGAAAATTTATGAAATTATTGTTCAATCAAACTTGAGTACCATGACAGAGAGCGGCAGTACAGATATGGTGGTGCAGGCAACGACACGTGGTGTTCAGCTGGCAACAATTGTCATTACAACGATACCAATTTTAATCATTTATCCATTACTACAAAAACACTTTATCGGCGGTATGATGGCCGGTGCAGTAAAAGAATAAAGAAAGTAGGGAACAATATGAAAAAAGTTTTAGGCGGTTTATTGGTGGCAACGGCGGTCGTTAGTTTAGCGGCATGTAGCGGTGGGGAAAAGAAAGCCTCAGATGTCTCAATTAAGGATCGGTATGAATTAGATGAAAAGACGCCTGCTTGGAAGTTAGATAAGAAGAAAGAACCGACCAAGATTAAATGGTATATTAACTCAGATTGGACGGCGCTACCTTTTGGGAAAGATGTGACCACTGCGCAGATTAAAAAAGACTTAAATGTGGATATTGAATTTATTTCCGGCGATGATTCAAAATTAAATGCCATGATTTCAAGTGGAGATATGCCTGATATCGTGACATTAACTGAAAAAACTGGACAAGCAGCATTGAAAGCAGATTCTTGGGCCTATTCTTTAAACGATTTAGCTAAAAAATATGACCCCTATTTAATGAAAGTTGTTAACCAAGATACGTTTAAATGGTATGCCTTAGAGGATGGAAAAACATATGGTTACCCTAATTACTCTAATACAAAAGCGGATTATGAAAGTGGAAATATCCCAGTAAATGATAATTTTGTTATTCGTGAAGATGTCTATAATGCATTAGGCAAGCCAGACGTTTCAACACCAGAAAATTTTGAAAAAGTCATGCAACAGATTAAAGAAAAATATCCTGAGATGACCCCAATGGGCTTCACCACAGTGGGCGATGGTGCAGGACCATTTTTAGACAAATTACAAGACTTCTTAGGTGTTCCTTTAGAGGATAAAAATGGTAAATACTATGATCGAAATTTAGATAAAGAATACTTAGAATGGTTAAAAACATTTAATGATGTTTACCGAGCAGGAAATATTAGTGATGATAGCTTCACAGATGATGGGGCGACGTTTGATGAAAAAGTGAAACAAGGAAATTATGCAACCATGCTCGTTGCTGGAACCAGCGGTCAAGGTGGGAACTTTACAGAATTTATGAAAAAATCTGGCACACGTTATATAGCCATTGATGGACCAAGTAGCACTTCTGGCCGAAAACCAACATTAAATCAAACCGGCATTTCAGGTTGGTTAAGTAATTACATTACGAAAGATGCGAAAGATCCAGCGAAAGTCACTCAACTATTCACATATTTAATTGATGAACCAGGACAAATTTTAACAAAATATGGCGTTGAAGGAGTTACTTATGCGTACAATGATCAAGGAAAAATTGATTATTTACCAGAAGTGAAAAAATTAGAACAAACAGACAATGATGCCTATAACAAAAAATATGGCATTAGTCGTTTCCTATACTTTAACAATGATCGTGTTAATAAACTAAAAGTGCCAATGGAAAGTGCTTTAACGCAAATGCAAGAATGGGGCAAAGGAAAATTAGTCCCACATTTCGTAATTGAAAATATTAATCCAGATGCGGGAACGCCGGAAGCTCGGGCGAATGAAGCGATTGAAACCAAACTAAATACAACCGTTATTTCAATGATTCGTGCGAAAGATGATAAAGCCTTTGACAAATCTTTAGAAGACTACAAAGCATTCTTAAAATCAAATAAATGGGATGCAATTGAAAAAATAAAATCTGAGAAAATGGCGGAAAACAGAGACAAACTTAAGTAAGAGAGGAGGAGAGAAAAGCGGATAAAGCAACGAGAAATCCGCTTTTCTCTTTTAATATGAATAAGCTATTTGCATATGAAGGTTGGTATTATCGGATTTTTTCTTTTATTGCCAACTTGATCATTATTAATTTTCTCTTTTTAATTACCTGTATAACAGGCATCTTTAGCGGTGTCGGCTTAATTGCGTTGTATCGAACGATCTATCGTTTGTATCGTGAAAAAGATATTCCTGTTTTGCGAACGTTTTGGACAGCATTAAAAAATAACATCATGCGAGGTTTTATTTTAACAGGTGTCTTGTTCGTTGCTTTTTTACTGGGCGGTATTGTCGTAACAAGTTTATTTAAAATAGCCACTAGTTTAGGTTTCTTAGCTATTTTTCTATTAAGTTTTGTTGCATTATTTTTGACGAGTTTTCTTTTTCTCTTTTCCGTTTTTAATTGGTCCGTTAAAAAGACACTAGGTGAGACGGTTTATGTGGTCTTAAGTAATAGTGCAAATGCGATTATTTTGTTTATTTTACCTCTTTTAACGTTTGTTTTTTTCTATAAGCTTAATTTGTTTTTATATATTGCGTTAGGATTCGGGACAACGGCTTTTCTTCAAGTTGCGTTTTTTCAGAAAGTGTTAGGTGTGGAACATGAATGAGTATTTTGAGTTTTGGGAAAAGACAAAGGAAGAACTTCAAAAAATACCGCTAGATATCCATCGGCGGGTCATTGACTATCCATTGGAAAATGTTCAAGTGGAACAGGTCGACTTTTTAAGTTTCCTAGGTGAGCGCATCTTTGGCTATTTGTTACTTCCTAAAACGGCGGGGAAACAGCCAATAGTGATTGACTGTTTAGGCTATATGAATCATATTCAAGAACCTTGGCAATTTGCTCATTGGACACAAATTGGTTGTGCTTGTTTTGTCATTGATAATCGAGGTCAAGGGGGATTAACCAAAGATCGCGTGCCATATCAAACAATTTGGCATGAAGCACCAATGGGACGAGGATTTCTAGACAAAGAAGATTGGTACCAACGCCGCTTGTTTGCCGACCATTTACGTAGCGTAGAAGTGGTGCGGACCTTTACTGAAATTAATCAGGACCAAATCATTCTTCGTGGTGGTTCCCAAGGGGGTGGCGTAGTGTTAATGGTGAACAGTTTAGTCGACTTCCCGATTTTAGCTACTTTTGCAGATGTTCCAAGTCATTCTTGTTTAGAAAATAGAGTAGCAGAAGGAACGGGTTCGTATCAAATTATTCATCAGTACTTACAAGAGCATCCTCAAGCGCATGAAAAAATTGCCGCAGTCCTTCCTTATTTTGATAGTCGTCACTTTGTTTCGCAAATTAAAAATCCAGTCTTTGCTTCTGTTGGGAGTCACGATCCGATATGTCCAATGAAAGATTTTTTCCCTTCTTATCATCAGATAAAGGCAAGAAAAGCAGTCAGAGTGTATTGGAAAAAAGGCCATGGCGGCGGTGAAACAACCCAGATCCGTCGTGAGATGCGTAAAATTCAACAACTATTGCAGGAGGTTAAAAATGAAAATAGCTACGTATAATGTCCGGGTAGATACAGAGTATGACCAAGATTGGCAATGGTTTTTTCGTAAAGAGGCTGTTTGTCAGTTAATTAATTTTCATGATTGGAGCCTTTGTTGTATTCAAGAAGTACGACCGAATCAAGTCAGGGATTTAAAGGCGTATACAACATTCACCTGTCTTTCTGCGGAAAGAGAAGGGGATGGTCAAGGAGAAGGACTAGCGATTCTCTATAACGAACAAAAAGTTAAGGCTATTGATACAGGGTATTTTTGGTTATCTGAAACACCTCAGCAGCCAAGTATCCATCCTGAAGCTGGCTGTCCAAGAATTGCTTTGTGGGGACTATTTAAGGAAACGACTCAAAATACGCCTTTTTTAGTCATCAATGTTCATTTGGATCATATTTCAGCTCATGCTCGTTTAGCAGGAATGACCGTTATCTTAGAGGAGTTACATGACAAAATTGCACAGTATCCAACTTTATTAATGGGCGATTTTAATGCAGAGTCGGGGGAAGAGGTTCATCAACTTGTTCAAAAAAAATTTCAAGATAGCAAAAATTTAGCTACTCATTATGGCCCAAGAGGAACATTTCAAAATTTTACTTACACAAAGCCTTGGGCGGAATTAGAAGAAATTGATTATATTTATGTAAAAGGTTGGCAAGTACAGCAAACCGCAAGTTTAACAGATAGTATCGATGGACGTTTTCCCTCCGACCATTTTCCTTTAGAAGCAGAAGTATGTATTGAAGAAAGGTGAGAGTATGAAAGAAAATCAACTGATTCAATTAGTCGAAGAAATGACAATTGATGAGAAAATTAATCAATTATTACAATTAGCAGCAGCGTTTTATTCAGATAAAGCAGAAGAAAAGACCGGCCCTATGTCAGAGCTAGGACTAAGTCAAGAAACGATTGATACGGCGGGGACAACACTAGGTGTTTCCGGTGCAAACGAAGCAAAACGTGTTCAAAAAGAATATATGCAAAATCATCGATTAAATATTCCAACACTTTTAATGGCGGATATTATTCATGGTTTCAGAACCATCTTTCCGATTCCTTTGGCTTTAGGAAGCACTTGGGATGAAGCAGCGGTTGAAAAAATGGCGGAGATTTCAGCAAAAGAAGCTGCTGTTTCAGGATTACATGTAACCTTTTCACCAATGGTTGATTTAGTGCGCGATCCACGTTGGGGACGTGTCATGGAGTCAACAGGTGAAGATCCATTACTCAACAGCCGCTTAGCTGCTGCAATGGTTAGAGGTTACCAAGGAGAAAATTTAAAAGAGGACAATTGGCGAGTAGCCGCGTGCGTGAAGCACTTTGCGGCATATGGTGGTGCCTTAGCTGGTCGGGATTATAATACGGTAGATATGTCTGAACGGCAGCTAAGAGAAATGTATTTACCTGGCTATAAAGCTGGATTAGATGCGGGTGCAAAACTTGTCATGACGTCCTTCAATACAGTGGATGGGATTCCTGCTACAGGCAACCAATGGCTGTTTAGAGACGTATTACGAAATGAATTTGGCTTTGAAGGGGTTGTGATTTCAGACTGGGGAGCGATTAAAGAATTAATTCCTCATGGCGTTGCCAAAGATGAAAAACAGGCAGCAGAATTGGCTATCAAAGCTGGTGTAGATATTGAAATGATGACCACGTGTTATCCAGATTATTTAAAAGAATTACTTGAAGAAGGCCGGATTGCTGAAACACTTATTGATGAAGCAGTTATGCGAATTTTAAAACTAAAAAATGAGCTAGGCTTATTTGAAAATCCCTATCGTGGTGCGGATGAACAAGCGGAAGCAGAAGTGATTTTAAGCAAAGAACATCGAGAAATAGCTAAAAAGATTGCTCAAAAATCAATGGTTCTTTTAAAAAATGAAAATATTTTGCCTTTTACACCGCAAGAAAAAATCGCGCTTGTCGGCCCAGGGGCCCAATCACAAGATATTTTAGGGGCTTGGTCATGGCAAGGAAAGAAAGAAGAAGCCATTTCCCTCGTGGCTGGGGCCCAAAAATTAACCACAAATCTTCTAGTTGCCCAAGAACCCTTTGATTACTTTGAACCGACCGCGGCGGCCATTGAAGAGGCTTTAACGTTAGCTAGTCAAGCAGATAAAGTAGTAGTGGCACTAGGCGAAACAGATTGGATGAGTGGGGAAGCTGCCAGTCGCAGTGATATTCGTCTACCCGAAAAACAATTAGCGGTAGTTGCACAAATTATTGAGAAAAATCCCAATGTTGTTGTCACGGTCTACAGTGGCCGGCCCTTAGATTTGCAAGGGATAGATGTTGCAAAAGGAATTGTGCAAGCTTGGCAACCTGGAACAGAAGGGGGCAATGCGCTAGCAGAAATTTTGTGGGGACAGTACAATCCAAGTGGTCGTTTAAGTATGTCGTTTCCAGAAACGGTTGGTCAAGTGCCAATTTTTTACAATGTCGACAATACTGGGCGTCCTTATGAGTCAGCACCAGAAGAAAAATATGTTTCTAAATATTTAGATGTCTCTAATTACGCTAAATATCCCTTTGGATTTGGCTTAAGTTATAGTCATTTCTCTTATCAACCAATTCAACTAAGTGCATTAACATTTACCAAAGAACAACCAGTCACGGTCTCTGTTTTAGTAAGAAATAACAGTCCAATCGCTGGAGAGGAAACCGTGCAATTTTATGTACGTGATTTGGTGGGACAAGTGGTTCGCCCAATTAAAGAGTTAAAAGATTTCCAAAAAGTTTGGCTGGAACCAAAGGAAGAAAAAGAAGTTCAGTTTCTTCTTTCAGAGGATATGGTGCGCTATGTTCATTCAGACAATCAGGTAACCAGTGATGCAGGTGAATTTATCGTAATGATTGGTGGAAATAGTCGCGATGTACAAACCGCAACAGTCACGTTAAATGAATAAGATGGGAAGGATAAGTTATGCAGATAAAGAAGCTTAAGCAAGCAGACACAGTTGCTACATTTCTAGAGACAGGTGATTTAAAAGAATTGAATAGCTGTGGCATGATGATTAATCAATTAGAAGGTAATCCTTTAGACGGCAGTATGAACCAACTCTATTTGCGGATAATTACAGGGGACACAATTAATTATCGACCAATGATTGGTTCCAACAGTCAAAGTGATTTTTATCTTTCAGATAACCAATTGACATGGCGGGGCGAATTTGAAGCGGTTCGTTACCAAGTTGACTTTCGTTTGGGGCCAAGCAATCAATGGTTCTGGCGGGTTAATGTCACTGGAACTGGCTTAGTAGATATTGTTTATGGTCAAGATATTGGCTTAGCGACCAAAGGAGCCGTTCAGTCAAATGAAGCGTATGTGTCGCAGTATCTTGATCATCACATTTGGCAAGAGGGCGAAGAGCTTGTTGTTTTATCGAGACAAAATCAACCGCAAAATGAGAAGTTTCCAGCCCTTATTCAAGGGAGTTTTCAAAAATTAGTAGGCTACTCAACGGACGGCTATCAATTTTTCGGACGTTCATTTAAACAAACAAACACACCAGAAGCATTGGGGAAAAGATATTTAGCAAATGAAGTCTATCAATATGAATTTGCTTACACCGCTTTACAAACGGAAGCCGTCCAATTAACGAATGAAAGTAAGGAATTTGTTTTTTATGGTGCGGTAACAGAAACACATCCGCAAGCATTAGCTGAACCTTTTTTATCGAAAGAAGCCTTCCAAGCTATTTATGAAACTGTGACATTCGATTCATTAGAAGAAACACAGGACTCTCCTACGAAACTTTTAGGAGAACCTATCACAGGAAATCCATTAACAGAAGAAGAGTTGGCCGCACTTTATCCCCTTCAGACACAAATTGAAAAAGTAGCAGGTCAGACGTATTCCTTTTTCACGGAAAATTACCATCATGTTGTTCTTCAAGAAAAAGAAATTGCCATGGAAAGAGCGCATGGCCACATTTTATTAAGTGGTAAAGGCTTAACGGTTGACGAACCTTTGCTTAGTACGACAGTGTATATGTATGGCATTTTCAATTCACAAGTAGTTTTAGGAAATACGACCATGAACAAATTAATGAGTAATAGCCGAAACGCTTTAAACGTTATGAAACGCTCTGGTCAACGAATCTACATTTTAGAGAATGGCTTATGGCGCTTACTAACAATGCCTTCTGCTTTTGAAATGGGGTTGAACTCTGCTACGTGGTATTATAAGTTGCCAAAGGACACAATTCGTGTACGCACCTTCACTTCGCCTGATTCAAGAGTGATTCAATTGGAAGTGACCAGTCAAAAGGATGCATATATGTGGGCTGTTTCTAACCATTTGTTATTAGGACCGGAAGAAGTACCAACCTATCAATTAGAACAAACTGGCAAAACGCTTCGAGTGACGGGAAATCATTCTGCTACAGAAAATTATTACCCAGAACTAACCTATACATTGACAGTTGATAAATCATTTCAAGTAACCGATAGCACATTATTTGGTGGAGCTGAAGCGGACTTATTAGTCTTGGCAATCGAAAAGACCCAAAAATTTTCACTACTTATTACGGGCAGTATAGAGGACCAAGCATTAGTTAATACACCATTAGATTTTGAAAAAGCAGAAAGTCAATATTTGGCATTCATTAATGGCTTGTTGCATCATTTTGAGTTAACACACACAGACTCAAGTGTGCAGCAAATGAATCAATTAACTCGTTGGTATACTCATAATATGCTCGTTCATTATTTGTCGCCACATGGCTTAGAACAATATGGTGGAGCAGCTTGGGGCACACGAGATGTGTCGCAAGGACCGACAGAATTTTTCTTTGCGACGCAACAGCCTAAGATCGTGGCCTCCATTATTCAGCATCTATTTGAAAATCAATTTGAGGACGATGGCAACTGGCCGCAATGGTTTATGTTTGACCGATACGAAGAACAAAAAGCCAGTGAAAGCCATGGCGATATTATCGTCTGGCCGTTGAAAGTAGTGACTGATTATTTGGAACAAACCGCAGATTATTCAATCTTAGCTACGGAAATCCCTTATACAAGTCGCAAAGATAATCACAAAACAAAAGAAACAGCATCTTTATTTGAACATTTGAAAAAAGAAATAAATTATATTGAACAACATTTTTTACCAGAAACTTTTCTATCCTGTTACGGTGACGGCGATTGGGATGACACGTTACAACCTTATGATAATCGTCTTAAAGAGCAAATGGCTAGTAGTTGGACCGTTGCCTTAACGTATCAAGTATTGAAAAAATTTGCGGCTTTAATTACGGAAATCGATGCTACTTATAGTCAGCACTTAGCAATTTTAGTCGCAGGAATAAAGAACGATTTTCAAAAATATATGTTGGCGGATGAAACGATTCCAGGGTTTATTTATATGGAAACACCAGAAACTTTTGAACAAATGATTCACCCAAATGACCAAAAAACAGGGATTCAATATCGATTATTGCCAATGACTCGTAGTATGTTAGCTGAATTATTAACACCGGAACAAGTAAGTCATCATTTAGAAATTATTGAAAAAGAATTAACGTTTCCTGATGGCGTGCGTTTAATGAACAAACCAGCGAACTATCGAGGCGGTGTGAGCACTAATTTTAAACGAGCAGAACAGGCGGCTAATTTTGGTCGCGAAATTGGCTTACAGTATGTTCATGCGCACATTCGCTATACAGAAGCGATGGCGAAAATTGGTCAGCGAGACAAAACCTGGCAAGCATTAATGCAAATCAATCCAGTTCAATTAAAAGAAGTGGTTCACAATGCAGAGTTACGTCAAGCCAATGCCTATTTTAGTAGTTCCGATGGCGATTTTAAAACAAGGTATGAATCACAAGAAAATTTTGGTAAACTAAAAGATGGAAGTATTGGGGTAAAAGGTGGCTGGCGAATTTATTCAAGCGGGCCGGGAATTTATTTAAATCAATTAATTACAGCTGTTTTAGGGATTCGGCAAAAGGCACAAAGCGTGGTTTTTGATCCCATGTTACCAGAAAAATTGTCTGGTTTAACACTAACTTACCAATTGTTTGATAAACCTGTCACATATAAATTTTATCCAAATCAGTCAGCGAAAATAGTTATCGATGGTCAAGAAGTTCCGTTTAAGTTTGAAGAAAACCCTTATCGAGAAGGGGGAATGGAAGTTCAAAAAGACGAGGTGCTTTCATTATTAAATGAAGCAAGTGTTATTGAAATTTACCATTAGAAAGGAGAGTAGTCCATGGTAGGAATTAAAGATATTGCAAAAAAAGCAGGCGTATCAATCTCGACCGTTTCTTACGCATTGAATGGTAGTTCAAAGGTAACTGAAGAAACACGAACGCGCATCCAAGCAATTGCTGAAGAGCTAAACTATGTTCCTAACATGGCCGCTCGCACATTAAAACGTCGTCAAACTAATATTATTGGTGTCTATTTGGCCGATTATGGCGGTAGTTTTTATGGTGAATTGTTGGAGGGGATTAAGAAAGGCTTAGCACTGTTTGATTATGAGATGATTGTCTGCAGCGGTAAAAAGTCACATCTTTTCATTCCTGAAAAAATGGTGGATGGGGCAATTATTTTAGATTGGACATTTCCAACAAAAGAAATTGAAAAGTTTGCTGAACGTGGCCATTCGATCGTTGTCCTTGATCGAACCACTGAACATAGGAATATTCGGCAAGTTCTCTTGGATAATCGTGGCGGTGCCACGCAGGCAATTGAGCAATTTGTCAATGTGGGTTCAAAAAAAGTTCTTCTGCTTTCTGGACCAGAAAAAGGTTATGATAGCCAAGAACGATTGGCTGTTAGTACACGAGAATTAACTCGTTTTGGGATACCTTATGAAATTATCCAAGGCGATTTTACCGAACCTTCTGGCTATGCGGCTGCTAAAAAAATTTTGAGTCAACCACAGACAGAACCAGTCGATGTTTTTGCTTTTAATGATGAAATGGCGATTGGTGTCTATAAATATGTTGCAGAAACAAATTACCAAATGGGGAAAGACATTCGGATTATTGGTTTTGATAATTCTGAACTAGGTGCGTTTGTGCAACCGCGATTAGCAACAATTGCCTATTCTAAACATCGATGGGGCATGGTGGCTGCAGAGAAAATTATTCATTTAATGCGGGGAGAAGCTGCTGAGAGCGAACACATTTACACACGTTTTATAGAAGGAGAATCTTTTCCGTCTGAATAATAAATAAAAAGTTTGGTCCAATGCTAGCTAAGCTAGCGGACCAAACTTTTTTCTGTAATGGTAATTTCTTCTGATGCAATGGGTTCATCCAGACTGAGAAGGCGATCTCTAAATTTAAAATGGACCGGCTTGTTCTCATTAATAAATTCATACGGGTAAGCGCCTTGGATTGTTTCACCAGGATTGATTTCATCTGCTAAACGATCTAATTTGTCTTGGAAAGGTGAATCTGTTAAGACTGCATATTGTAAATTTTGGGCTTTTCCGTGGACAGTTTGACTAACTTCCATAAAACTTTGAATCATTAGCTGAATATTTTGTGTTTTTTCGGTTGTATTGGTTAATTCAAACAGGACATAAAACATTGGTTTGCCTTGATAATCTTTTCCTTTATGCAAGGCAGTTAAGGCTAAACGCCCATCTGGAACCAACAATGTTCGATTTTCATACGTCCCAATACTTGTCGCCAACACTTCATCAGGTGCGGGCGCACTTTGACTTGCTGGGCTGCCACTTACAGTTGAACAAGCACTTAATAAGGTACTTAGAACGAGTAAGCTCATTAAAATGTAGGGTTTCCTCATATAAAGTCCTCACTTTGGTTAATTGACTATGTAAAAAACAAATTGCTTGTATCTATATTAAAAAGAGTGCTACAAGCAATATTTTAATCGTAGTTCTAGTAAATAGCAATACTTTTATCAAAATTCATGTTTGGAAATATAATTTGAAAAATATTTTTAACTAGCAGAAAAACATTTCTAACAAAAAGTATTGGCTCAAAGTAAAGAGATCGTTTTGTTAGAAATGAGAAATGGCAACATAAAAGTTTTCTATTTTTCTGCAATTAAGACAGTTTCAAAAGTGAATTCACTAGGAATATGATTCGCAATTGAGTATTCAAAAATATGCCCATTGCCTAGGTAAGCAATTTGTTCTGCACGCATCAGGAAATCATTATCGGTTAAGTTTAAATATTTTTTTTCCAACGGAGAAGGACGAATCCCAGAAATGCTGACCCGCGCACTTTGAATTTTTTGATGCAATTGTTCCGAAATATATTGATAAATGGAGACTTTCAATTCTTTCATTGTCAAGTTCGGAATTAAAGCAACGGGCATCCAAGTGTATTCAATAATTGAGGGCACATCTTCGATAATCCGTAAACGAATAATTTTGTAGACTAACTCTTCTTCTGTAATACTTAATTTTTCAGTCACCCAAGGCTCAGGTACTTCTGTTGCAAAGCCTAAAACCACGGATTCAACTTTTCCATCGTAGGTTGAGTAAGTGCCGGTTAACGGAGAAAATTTAGTAATGGTTCGATTTTGAAAGTCTTGAACAAAGCTGCCCGAGCCACGTCGTCTGACAACATAACCTTCTTGCACAAGCAAATGTAAGGCTTTTGTAATGGTTAGTTCGCTGACTTGATATTTTTCTGCAAGAAGACGACCTTGGGGTAACTTTTGATTAATTGGATAAACACCTGCTTCAATATCCTGTTTTATAGCTGCATAAATTTCTTTATAACGTGTATTTGTCCGCATCAGAGTCCTCCTTTATCACCAGTATTTCTCTCATTATACCATGAATTTAACATGTTAAAACTATATATTTATTTTTAACGTAACCACTTAATAATCAAGTACTTAAATAAAAGTAGTTGACTTATTCTTTTTAAAACTATATAGTTTTAAAAGTAAACAGAAGAACTTATTGATCTGATTGGTACTTTTTGTGAAAACCTTTTACAATAAAAGGGTAGCACAGAAAAGAGGGAGGTATGACAATGGAACATCATCAACTAAAAGCATTTCCGCAAGATTTTTTATGGGGCTCTGCTTCGGCAGCTTATCAAGTAGAAGGTGCTTGGAATGAAGACGGCAAAGGCGCATCTGTTTGGGATGAATTTGTTCGGCTACCAGGAAAAACGTTCAAAGAGACAACTGGTGATTTAGCCGTCGATCATTATCATCGTTTCAAAGAAGATGTGGCTTTAATGAAACAACAAGGTTTAAAAGCATATCGTTTCTCGATTGCATGGACACGAATTTTACCTGAAGGGCGTGGTCAAGTAAATCAAGCGGGACTGAAATTTTATTCAGATTTAATTGATGAGTTATTAGCGGCAGGAATTGAACCAATGGTAACTTTGTATCATTGGGATTTGCCAGCTGTTTTGCAAAAAGAATATGGTGGCTGGGAATCAAGAAAAATTATTGCTGATTTTGTGGCCTATGCGAAAATTTTATTTGACGCTTTCCGTGGCAAAGTTCGCTATTGGATTAGTTTAAACGAACAAAATGTGTTTACTTCGTTAGGTTATCAATTAGCCGTGCATCCTCCCGGCGTAACAGACAATAAACGGATGTATGAGGCCAATCATATTGCTAATTTAGCCAATGCAGCAGTGATTAATGCGTTTCATGAATTAGAAATGCCTGGCAAAATTGGCCCTAGCTTTGCTTATACGCCTGTTTATGCCGTTGATGCGCATCCTGCCAATGTTTTAGCGGCTGAAAATGCAGAAGATTTGCTGTCGCATTTTTGGTTAGATGTCTATCTTTGGGGAGAATACCCAATTGCCGCATTAAATTACTTAAAGGAGCAAGGTGTGGCCCCAACGATAAAAGAGGGCGATTTAGCGTTACTACGTTCAGCCAAACCTGATTTTCTAGGTATTAATTATTATCGGACGGATACGGTTGCTGCTAATCCATTAGATGGCGTTGGAATAGGGAAGATGAATACAACGGGTGAAAAGGGGTCTGAAACGGAATCTGGGGTACCGGGTTTATTTAAAAAAGTAAATAATCCATATGTTGAACGAACGAACTGGGATTGGGCCATTGACCCGCAAGGTTTGAGAATTGCCTTACGACGATTAGCTAGTCGCTATCAAGTCCCTATTTTAATTACTGAAAATGGGTTAGGCGAATATGATACCTTAACAGAAGATAAACAAATTCATGATACGTATCGCATTGATTATTTGCGAAGCCATATCCAAGCGATTCAAGAGGCGATTACGGATGGCGTTTCAGTTATTGGTTATTGTACATGGAGTTACACCGATTTACTGTCGTGGCTCAACGGCTATCAAAAGCGTTATGGTTTTGTCTATGTGGATCAAGATGAAACACAAAAAGGTTCCTTAGAAAGAATCCCGAAAGACAGTTATTATTGGTATCAAAAAGTCATTGAAACAAATGGACTTATCTAATTATAAGAAAAGAGTGTGGAAAATATGACAGTAAAAATGGGGTTTATTGGATTTGGTAAAAGTGCCAACCGCTACCATTTACCTTACGTAATGATTCGAGAAACACTAGAAGTGAAAACGATTTTCGATTTACATGTTAATGAAAAAGCAGCAGCGCCCTTTAAAGAAAAAGGCGTAAATTTTACCACTGACCTTAATGAATTATTGACGGATCCAGAAATTGAATTGGTCACAATCTGTACGCCTGCGCATACACATTATGATTTAGCCAAACAAGCCATTTTAGCTGGTAAATCAGTGATTGTGGAAAAACCATTCTGTGATACGTTAGAACATGCAGAGGAATTATTTGCTTTAGGGCAAGAAAAAGGGGTAGTAGTGATGCCTTATCAAAATCGACGTTTCGACGGCGATTACCTAGCGATGAAGCAAGTAGTAGAGCAAGGCTTTTTAGGAGAAATCAATGAAGTGGAAACGCATATTGATTATTATCGACCAGGAAGTATCACGGAACAAGGACCTAAAGAAAATGGTTCGTTTTACGGACTAGGCATTCATTTAATGGATCGCATGATTGCTCTTTTCGGGCGTCCAGATCAAGTCACTTATGATATTCGTAATAATGAAGTGAGCGAGGCAGTCGATAATTATTTTGACGTTGATTTACATTATGGTTCAAAATTAAAAGTAAAAGTTAAAACGAATCATTCTGTCGCTAGTCCGTATCCACGTTTTATTGTTCATGGCAGCAATGGCTCGTTCATCAAATATGGCGAAGATCAACAAGAAAATGATTTAAAAGCCGGAATCATGCCGGATGCACCAGGCTTTGGAGAAGATTCACCAATGTATTATGGAGAAGTGACCTACCGTAATGGCAATGGCGACTGGATTAAAAAACAAATTAAAACGCCTGTAGGTGATTACGGTCGTTATTATGATGCCGTCTATGAAACGTTGAAAAATGGTGCACCGCAACTAGTAACTAAAGAGCAAGCATTAACTAACATCGAAATTTTAGAAGCAGGTTTTCTTAACCCAAGTCCAAGTGTTTATCATTTGAAAGAAAACTAAAGCGTATTTAAATGACTTGAAAAGCGCCTGCCCTACAGTCCAGACAACTGTGGGGCAGGCGCTTTTATTTATAAAGAGTTGTGAATTTTAATATAAGAAACGTATATTGTTAGTAAAAATAAAAAAAGGAAAGACATCTTAGTAGCACTACTTCCCCAAGAATTGCTACTAAAATGTCTTTTGTGATGCTCGCTCAATTGAAGAGCCTTAAATAGGATATCGAATATCCAGTATAAATGCAAGTAAACTACTTTATAGTTAATATTAGTATACTTCATAAAATAATTTTTCAAAGAGAAAAAGGCTTGTTATGAGAAAAAATTAATTTTTAACTCGTTTTTTCTAAGCAAGATTCAGGTGAAAAAGACAATAATTACTGAAGCTGAATGGTAATTAAAGAGGTTCTTTGCTAAAATAGGAAAGACAAGAAAGTTTGGTTAACGAAAGAACCAAATCAGAAAGGAGGACAACCAGTGGAAAGTTGGCTTTTTTTACTACTGATTGCCTTGATTGCGTTTGTTGCAAAAAATCAAAGTTTATTAATTGCGTCAGTTGTTGTGCTTGCTTTAAAAGCTTTACCAAATAGTGCGAAAATCATGTCGTGGTTGTCAGATAAAGGCATTAATTTAGGCGTCACAATTATTTCAATTACCATTTTAGTCCCGATTGCTACAGGACAAATTGGCTTAAAGGATTTAATCCAATCATTCAAAACACCGATGGGATGGCTGGGGATACTTTGTGGAATTCTGGTGGCTGTTTTATCCTCAAAAGGAGTAGGTTTAATTAATCAATCGCCTGAGATTACGGTGGCCTTAGTTTTTGGAACGATTCTTGGCGTCGTTTTTTTAAAAGGAATTGCAGCTGGTCCGATTATTGCATCGGGGATGATGTACGTAATCATTACTACCTTTCAAGCCTTTCAACACTAAAAAAGCAAACAAAACGCGTAAACGTTTTGTTTGCTTTTTTAGTGTTGATAAATGTCCACATTACTATCTAATATGCCACTTTCATTTTTTAAAGTAATGGTTCCCGCATTCGGATGAATCACTAGCTGTAAATGCCCTGTTAAAAACATTTGGTCATACGTCGAAGTATAGACGTGAAAAGAATCATTAGCAATTGTTTCGGTATAAGGCGCTTCTGCTTGATCAACAGGAACGATAATGAAACGATCGCCAATCATACAACAACCTTCTGCGGAAGAATAAGGATTAGAGCCGTCATTTGCTACCAACAAGAAGGTGTTCGTTTCAGTTAAGAAAGGGGCTAAACGTTGTTTTACTTCTTCAGAAATAGTCAGAGACATTTGCCTCACTCCTTTAAATAGTATGTAAAAGGAAGAGGGTAGCTTGTCGCTATGCCGCTCTTCAAAGGTTTTGTTATTTGCTTGTTTCTTTACTGCTTTTTTTGAAAAGAGCAATAGAAAAGGCGACAACTAAGACAACTGTTGCAGCTAAAACAAATGGATTTTTTGTTGCTGATGTGAACCCTAGGACTGTTGAACCAATCGCACCTACGTAAGATAAAATAATCGCTGCTTTCTTTGGTGTTGAAAGTTCTGTAAAGCTATCGCGGAAGGCGACACCTAAACCTAAAGCGCCAATAAAGGCAAACATCCCAAAAATAATGTGTAAAAAGACCATGAATTTCACCTCCAACAGTCAGTATAGAGAGAAATAGCTAGTTTGTAAACTAATTGAGCTTACTTGTGTTATTTATCACTTGATAAATGTCTTTGCCAATGCAAAAAAACAACGTACGATCAATCGGCAGTACGTTGTTTTTTAGTTTAATATAATTAGGAAGCAGAAGCCTTATTTTGCTGGATTTTTTTGATCGATTCTTCTGTTGGCGTCACATATAACGTTCGTTGGTTTTCATAAATCACATAACCTGGTTTTGCTCCATTGGGTTTATGCACATGTTTTACTTGGACATAGTCAACAGGCACTTGTGAAGAAAGTCGATATTTTGAAAAATAAGCTGCTAGAAGTGCGGCTTCAGTAAGGGTTTCTTCGCTAGGATGTGCGTCACGAATAATTACATGAGATCCAGGAATATCTTTGGCATGGAGCCAATAATCAGTTTTTTTAGCGGTTCGTAAAGTCAATTGATCATTTTGCAAATTGTTTTTTCCAACGAGAATAGGTGTGCCATCTGTGGCATAAAAAAGATCGGGTTGGCTTTTTTTCGGCTGTTTTTGTTTTTTATTTTTTTTTCGTTTTAAATAGCCTTGCTCAATCAGTTCTTCACGAATCACTTCAATGTCCATTGGTGTCGCAATTTCAAGTTGTGCCACAACTGACTCTAAATAAGAAATTTCTTGTTGCGTTTGCTGAATTTGTGTCTTAACAACTCGAACAGCATTTTTCAATTTTTGGTATTTTTGAAAATATTTTTGTGCATTTTGATTAGGTGAAAGTGCAGGATTTAGCGAGATACGCAACGGTGCATTTTCTTCATAATAATTTGGTAATTCCACCTCGGTGGCTCCTTTTGGGACTTGTGCCATGAAGGTTGTTAATAGTTCTCCGTCGCGACGGTAATTTTCAGCGTTTTCTGTATCGGCTAAGGTTTGTTGTAATTTTTTAAGTTTCTTTTGATTTCTTTTTAGTTCATTTTCAATTTTGCGAATTAGTTCGCCGCCTTGTTGTTTGACACGGTCTTTCTCTGCTTTACCAGAATAAAAGGCATCTAGTAATTCACTGAGTGTCGGATACGTTGTTTGTTCACCAACTAATGATTGATAAGGAATGGGCGTAAAATATTCTTTTTTTTCAGTGACGGTTAATGTCGGTACAACAGCTTCAGTGACTGAGGACCAAAATTCTGTCCAGATGGCCATTTTTTCATTTGGTTGTGCAAGTAAACGGGCACTTAATTCGTCTGCTGTATCTTTGCCTAGACCTTGGAAATGTTGTTGTAAATAGCGTCCGTTTAATTCAGGAGCTGTAGAAAGAAGCGCAAAGACTTCTTCTTTTGCGGCCGTGAGCGGATTAAGCCCCATTGGTTTTGGCGGTTCAATATAAGTTGCTCCAGGAAGCAACGAACGATAACTATTTTGGCTCATTCCAATGTGTTTTATCGCATCTAAGATTTTTCCAGAAGATTGGTTAACTAAAACGATTGTACTGTGACGTCCCATTAATTCAACAATCAAAACAATATTTTGTAAGTCACCTAGTTCATCTCTTTTTGAAAAGGTGAAGTGAATCACGCGATCATTTTCTATTTGTTGAATCGTTTCTAAAATGGCACCGTCCAGAAATTTTCGTAACATCATCACAAAATTAGGAGGTGTTTCCGGATTGCTATAGGTAATTGTAGATAGTTGTATGCGCGCATAACTAGGATGTGCTGATAATAATAATTTATGGTTTTTACCTTTCGCACGAATGACTAAAACGACTTCGTTTTCATAAGGCTGATGGATTTTTGAAATCCGGCCACTTACGAGTGTTTCTGTCAACTCATGAACCATGCTATGAGTAAATACGCCATCAAATGACATAATAAATCCCTCGTTTCTTTCCGACTAATAGCTTTATTATAGCGGAGTTTTTGAATTTAAGAAAGAAGCTTGTTAAAAAGGAGTTGGGTTTTCCTTAGAAAGCTGGGGAAGTTTGCTGGTTTTTTTAGTAATTAAAGCGCAAGGGTAGGCAAGAAAGAAAATGATTAGTATAATAGATAAGAACTAAAAGCGAGGAGCGATTAGAAGTTGAATAATTTTATGGAAGAACTAAAAGAGGCACTTTATGAATTAAGACAAAGAAAACTGTTAATGATTACCGCTATTGTAGCATTAGTATTAATAATTGGCTCAATCATTTTTATTCCAACGATGCAAAAAAATATTCGAGCTGCTCAAGTTGAATCGTTAGTCGCAGGACCCATCAAATCAGAGAAAGTCAGTGTCTTAGATTACAAAACAGCAGACAAGAAAATCCAAGAAACAGGAGCCATGTCAGTCATGTTTGCTAAACCATCTGGCAAGCAATACGATCAAATGGTGAAGCTGTTTAATTCAGATAAAATGAATGAATTTCATCGTTCGCTGTATATCTATCCGTTAATTTATAATGCTGGCAAAGCACAAGAGCAATACAATGTTAGCGGCGATGAGATCACGCTTGTTTTCTTTGAAAACGGCAAAGAAAAGACACGGACGGTTGTCGAAAAATCTATGGATTTAAAAACACAATTAATACCAGAATTAAATCGATTACCAATGGCTGGCGTTTTGAAAGACCAGCAAAAAGCGGCGCAAGAAGCTGAAAAAGAAGCAGCAAAGACCGCTGAAACACAGACGACGACCAGCACGACTGGCGTTGCTCAATCTACTGAAACGACGACAGAAAGTACTGATACAGTACCAGAAACTGGTGAATAATAGTTAGCTATGTTAAACTTAGATTGTAGAAAGTTTTAAGGAACTAGAAAGAGGGGATTTTCGATGGCATTAGTAATTTCAATGACGATTTTAGTAAGTTTATGGCTGATTCAATCGCAAAAACAAGCAGTTAAAGTTCCCGTGAAAATTGAAAGAAACCGAAACAATTAAGTGGTAAATATGCTAAAATAAAGAAAAACGAGCCTCTCATAAGAGTGGCTCGTTTTTTAGAAGTAAAAGAAATGCAAGAAAATAAAAACTTTTTCTTGACGAACAAAATCAATATAGTGTAGACTACCTTTAACAACATAACTAGGAGGGAAAATACATGACACAATTATCTAACGTAAAAGAAATGCACCAATCATGGCAAAACTGGCGTAGATAGTTGTATGTATGATTCTTTCATAGATACAACTTTAGAAGACTTATTCTAAAAAGTGTATCTATGCTGGTTATATTCAAGAAGAAAAAACGACCACATAGAGGACCCATCTATGTGGTTTTTGTTTTGCATAAAAACAACGACCACTCCTAAACACTTAGGATAAGTCGTTGTTTTTTTGCTACGAATCACTACGATTGGCACGAAGTGACAGAGTAGATGCAGGCTGCGCATACTCGCCGCAGTTTGGCCTTCAAGAGTGATGAGTAGTACAAGGTGAACGAAGAGAACGTTGTCCCATTCGTAGAAAAAGTACTCCTGCGATTCTCACCAAAATTGCGATCCTCGTCGCAGCTAAATCCTGACATTTGTAAAAAAGTGTTCCTAGGATTTTGACTAAGCAGAGGATTACGAATCTCAGTTTCACTTTCAACGGAAGAAACGCCCTATAGATAATGGTTTTATTATTAAAAAGAAAAAGTTGCCAAACAAAAGGGCAGTTAGGAGAATGCAAAATGAAAAATAAACGTTTAACGTTTGTCGTGTCTTTATTAGCTATTTATTTAATTGGTGCTTTTTTTGTGAATCAAAAAGTGACGAATTCAAAGAAAGAAACAGTTACTGTAGGGGTTCTGCAGTTTGTCAGTCACCCCGCATTGGATGAAATTTATAAAGGTGTTGAGGAAGGGTTAAAGGAAAATGGCTATGACAAAGACAAAAACTTAGAAATTATTTTTCAAAATGGTCAAGCCGACCAGAGTAAGTTAGCAATCATGAGTCAACAATTAGTACAAAAAAAGGCAGACGTTTTAATTGGTATCGCCACGCCAGCTGCGCAAGCGTTAGCCAACACTACCCAAGAAATCCCAATCATTTTAGGCGCCATTACGGACCCTGTTAGTGCAGGATTGGTGAAAGACAATCAAAAGCCAGGCGGTAACATCACGGGTGTTAGTGATCAATCACCTTTGTCAGCCCAGATGGATTTACTAAAAGAATTGATACCAGCTGCCAAAAAAATAGGTATTCTCTATGCTTCCTCAGAAGAAAACTCTCGATACCAAGTAGCTGAAGCGCAGAAAGCAGCTGAAGCCAAAGGATTGACAGTGAAAACATATGCTGTGCCATCAAGTAATGAAATTGCACAAACGGTTCAAGTGATGACTAAGGAAACAGATGTGATTTATATACCAACTGATAATACGATTGCTAATGCCATGCAAACGGTAGTCGGAGAAGCAAATCGAACCAAGACGCCGATTATTCCTTCGGTGGATACAATGGTAGAACAAGGCGGTTTAGCAACTGTAGGGATTAATCAATATGCATTGGGGGTACAAGCCGGCAAAATGGCAGCAGAGGTTCTGTCTGGAAAAAGTCAACCAGCAACTACACCCATTTATACCTTTAATACAGGCGACACAATTATCAATGAAAAACAAGCTCAAAAGTTAGGAATTACGATTCCCGCAGAGTTAGCAAAAAAATCGAAATTGATTAACTAATTATCAAAGAAAGTAGGAGAAGCGATGATTGTTTCAGCAATTGGACAAGGAATGTTATGGGCCTTGTTAGGACTAGGTATTTTTATGACTTATCGTATTTTAAATTTTCCAGATATGACCACAGAAGGTTCATTTCCGTTAGGAGGGGCGGTTTGTGTAACTGCCATTACAACAGGGGTTTCACCATTTGTAGCGACTCTTTTAGGGGTCGGAGCAGGAATGCTTGCCGGTTTAGTGACTGGTTTACTATTTACAAAAGGAAAAATTCCAATTATTTTAGCAGGAATTTTAGTGATGTCTGGTTTAAATTCCGTGATTTTATTTGTGATGAAATCGCCAAATAAGTCTTTATTAAATCAACCGAAGATTCAAGATGTTTTTCAAAAAATGGCCTTACCAGATTATTATGATACTATTTTTTTAGGGATTAGTGTTTTGGCTGTGGTAATGATTTTACTGTTATTTTTCTTTAACACTAGTTTAGGACAAGCCTATATTGCGACAGGTGACAATGAAGAAATGGCTCGCTCGATAGGCATTCAAACGGATCGCATGAAAATTTTAGGATTGGTTTTATCGAATGGCTTGATTGGCTTATCTGGCGCTTTGATTGCTCAAAATGATGGATATGCGGATGTAAGTAAAGGAACAGGTGTCATTGTGATTGGCTTGGCTTCACTCATTATTGGTGAAGTACTGTTTGGAGAATTAACGTTTGGTGAACGGCTGATGGCGATTGTTGTAGGGAGTATTATTTATCAACTATTGATTTTATTAGTGATTAAATTAGGCTTTGATACGACGTATTTGAAAATCTTCTCAGCAGTGATTTTAGCAATCTGTTTAATGATCCCACAATTGAAAAAAGCATTACGACTACACGGCTTTTCTGATAAGGAGGGAACGAAATGAAACCAGTTGTTGAATTAAAAAATGCGACAAAAATCATTGATAATGGGATGAATGAAAAAAAAGTGATTTTGGATCATGTGAACTTAGCCATTTATCCTGGGGACTTCATTACTGTTTTAGGTGGAAATGGCGCAGGTAAGAGTACGCTATTCAATAGTTTAGCAGGAACTTTGACACTAACAGAAGGACAATTTTTAATTGAAGGAGTCAATCGCACCAATCTTTCTGAAGTCAAACGGGCTAAATCTCTAGCGCGTGTTTTTCAAGATCCTAAAATGGGGACAGCACCAAGAATGACCGTGGCAGAAAATTTATTGCTTGCCATGAAACGCGGACAAAAACGTCCCTTAACATTACGGAAGATAAATGAGCAACGCGCCTTGTTTACAAAAATCTGTCAAGAAGTTGGCAATGGCTTGGAAAATCATCTGGATACACCGACAGGTAACCTTTCTGGCGGTCAACGCCAAGCCTTAAGTTTATTAATGGCCACTATCACAAAACCAGAATTATTACTTTTAGATGAACATACTGCTGCCTTAGATCCCAAAACATCCAAGCAGTTGATGCACTTAACGGAACAACGGATTGAAGAAGGGAACTTAACTTGTTTGATGATTACCCATCGAATGGAAGATGCTTTACGATATGGCAATCGTTTAATTGTTTTACAAAAAGGTAAAATTGTTCAAGATTTAAACGCTGCTGAAAAAGCACAATTAACGCTACAAGATTTATTGCTGTTCTTTGAAGAAGTAGAATAAAAAACAAGCTCGTTTTCTGAGCTTGTTTTTTTATTTTTTGACCAATCGGAAGAGTCGCTTGGGGAAAAAACGTTTGACAATTCGTTCCAGTAGCGAGGTCACCATAAAGCCCGCTGCGATAGCTGCAGCAGTAAAGACAACTTTTAAAATCAACTGCAAACCGTCATCAATATTTCCTAACAAAATGCTCCGAACTGCTTGATAGGCAGGGCCTCCTGGCACTAAAGGAACCAAACTCGGAATATAAAAAATAATCATCGGCATTTTTTTGTAACGGGAAAAAAAGATACTAGCGATTCCTAACCCGACCGTTCCTAAAAAGTTTGCAAAGGTTTGACTAGCATCAAAAGTTTGCGTTAAGACATAATAAATCATCCAGCCTGTCATGCCAGTAATGCCACAAGCCACCAGTGCTTTACGAGGAATGTTCGTAATAATACCAAACGTCACAGTCGCTAAAAAACTAAAGAGAAGATGAAAAATTAGTTCCATTTGAACACTCCTTACATAAATAATTTAAAAATCAAGGCAATTCCCAGGCCAACAGACCCAGCAATAAAAATAGCTTCTGTCCCTCGCGCCGTCCCGCTGATGAGGTGGCCCGCTAAAATGTCGCGAAAAGAGTTCGTAATCGCCACACCTGGAACTAACGGCATTACCGCACCAATAATAATATTATCGATGTTGACCGCTAAGTGAAAATGCACAGCCAAATAGGCCAACAAACCAATGACAAAAGCGGCTGCGAATGAATCGAGGTAAGGAACTTGGAATAACTTTTGGGTAAAAAGATAACTGGCATACCCAATCACGCCAACAAAAAAAGTTGCAATAAAATCTTGCCAAGTGCCACCAAAAATGTACATTAACGTACAACTAACAATCCCGGCTGCTAACAAGCGTAACGAAATTGAAAAAGTGGGGGTATCTGTTTCTAATAGAGTTAAGCGCTGATAAAGCTCTGGCAAAGTAATCTCTTTTTGCGCAAATTCTCTTGATAATTGATTGACAAGGCTAACTTTTTCCAAATTAATCGAGCGCTGGGGGATGTTTTCTAATTGCGTATAATTACTGGAACGAAAGCCCACGAAAATCCCTGTAGCCGTCGTGTAACAAACGCTCTCTGGCTCGCCAGCATTTGCAGCAATCCGAGTAATTGTATCTTCGGTTCTATATACTTCAGATCCGCTTTCCAGCATAATTTTTCCAGCTAAAATGCATGTATCAATAATTAATTGTTTTCTTTTTTCGCTATTAACCAAAGGAATGGCTCCTTTCATTTCGAGTTCACTTTTAGTGTATCATTTTTTTTAAGAACTGTACGCAATTTAAAACAGAGATAGAAAAAAAGTGTGATTTTTTACAAAAATGAAACGAATCTTAAGAATAAATGAAAACAAATAAGGAATTAGTAAAAATTATGGCTTAGTTGTAAGAATCTAGGATCTTTCCTTGCATTTTAGTAGGAAACATCCTATCCTAAACATAGAAAAACAAAGGGGTCAATAAAAATGGACAACCAATGGTTACTCTACGGAATTAGCAGTGTCGTATTAATTATTTTAATCAGAAGAACAATCCTATCAGGAAACATCGTATTAAGTTGTTTGTTGGGAGCGATTTTGCTGATTCAAGTAGTGGGAGTAGCTCTCTGTGCACAGCAGAAAAAGAAAAATGAACATACAAAAGAACTACCTTCTTCTAAAGTACATCAATAGAAGAAGGTAGTTTTCTCTTATAGTAAATCAAATTTTTTCAAGCCATTAACAATGCCATTCTCAGTATTTTTAGTTGAAATAAAGGTGGCTTTTTCTTTTAGTTCTTCTCGCGCATTACCCATGGCAATTCCATAATCACAGGCCTCAAACAGCGCCAAATCATTGATGCCATCACCAAAGGCATAAGTCGGAATGCCGTTTAATCCCAAGGTGTTAAAAAGATTTTTGACACCAGAGCCTTTAGAAACCCCTTTACGAACAATATCTATTGAAAAAGGACCATTGCGATAAAAGGTCAATTCAGGAAACCGCTCATAGTAATATTCATCATCATCGCCATGTTGACTTAAGACTAACATCATGTTGACGGCATCATTCTCATAACCTGTGGGATCAATTTCTGGAACAGCTGAATGAATATAATCATAGGCTTGTTTCACTGTGCCAGTATGCCCTGTACAAAAAATACGGCGCTCATTGTAAAAAGCCAATTCATGACCACGCTGTTTGACATGTTCATGCAGTGAAACACATTCCTCTGTTGTAAATTCATCTGAATAAATCGTCTTTCCTTCATAATGAATAAATTGCCCGTTCATTACAATCGCTGAGTCAATACCACTGGCTTTCATGATTGGCTGAATCTCACACAAGGTCCGTCCTGTCGCAATTAAAGGTAAAATTTGATTGTCTTTCAAGGCCGCCACTGCTGCGGTAATCTCAGGAGTTATTTGCGATGTTCCATCTAACAAAGTTCCATCTAAATCAAAAAAAGTAATAGCTTTCATTTTATCCATACCCTAACATCCTCTCTACGCTTGTTATTTTAACAAACTTTTCTGAAAAGACAATGGGTTCCTTTCGTTTTCTTTAAAAGAGCAGGAAAAAAAGTGATTTTTGATGGTTCTGTAAAGGATTTTTGAAGAAATATAGAATCGGTTGGTACAAATTCAATTTTAGAGTATACTACAATAGAGCAGTTTTATGAAAAGTGAATAAGGAGTGAATGAAATGAATATATTAATGATTGAAGACAATGAATCCGTCTCAGAAATGATGCAAATGTTTTTCTTAAATGAAGGGTGGGAAGCTACCTTTAAAGATGATGGCAAAGAAGGATTGACGACTTTTCTTGCTTCGCCAGAAAAATGGGACATGATTACGTTAGACTTAAACTTACCTAGTATGGATGGGATGGCTGTTTGTCGTGAAATTCGCAAAGTTTCAGCCAATGTTCCCATTATTATGTTGACCGCTCGTGATTCTGAAAGTGACCAAGTAATTGGCCTTGAAATGGGTGCGGATGATTATGTGACAAAACCATTTAGTCCATTAACTTTGATTGCACGGATGAAAGCTCTACATCGTCGTGCCGAGGTGGCAGAGGCTGCGCATGATACGTCTGAGAATACAGATGAAACGTTTGATGTGATTACGGATCATTTTAAAATGAATACGAAAACACGAGAAACATATTTAGATAATCAATTAATTGAAGGCTTAACACCTAAAGAATTTGATTTGCTATACACTTTAGCAAAAAAACCACGCCAAGTCTTTTCACGCGAACAATTACTAGAATTGGTTTGGGACTATCAATACTTTGGCGATGAACGGACAGTTGATGCCCATATCAAAAAATTACGACAAAAAATTGAAAAAGTAGGTCCTCAAGTCATCCAAACGGTTTGGGGCGTAGGGTATAAATTCGACGATTCAGGTGTTGCTTAATGAAGTATTTGTATCAACAATTACTTGCTTTTATAGGTGTGATCGCTCTGATTATTCTCATTGTCGGAACGTCTTTCACACAATTGACCAAGCGCACAATGCAAGAAAATAACTATGAACAGCTATATGGTTATGCAGAATCGGCTTTAGAAACACGTGACTTTTTTATTAATGTCGCAGGCGTTTCGGATCGAGATGTTTTATCCTATTCATTTCAGTTGACTGAACGTGTACTCCAGAAGCAAGATGTGCAATTTGTGTTTATTAACAAGGACCGCGAAGTGCAGTACCCACCAGTTGATAGCACAAAAAAATTAGACTTTTCCTTAATCGATAAAAATTGGGATCAAATCATGAAAGGCAATCGTGTTTATGCAACAGAAAACATTGATATTTATGGGGCCCGAAATACTTCGTCCTATGTAATGTTACCGGTGTATGCATCAAATCAGTCTTCTGATAAAAAAGTGATTATTGGTTCACTCGTTATTACACAACCTGCCAAAAACGTTGACCGAAGTGTTCAGTCCGTGACACAAAACTTGATTAAAGGCTTTATTTTTTCTGGTGTGATTGCCTTGTTACTAAGTTATCTATTTGCGACTTTCCAAGTGAAACGAATTAATCGGATGCGTAAAGCCACCAAAGAAATCACTAGTGGAAATTTTGATATTCAATTACCGGTTCATGACAAAGATGAATTTGATGACCTAGCAGAAGATTTTAATAAAATGGCCGCGTCTTTAAAAGAATCACAAGAAGAAATCAATCGGCAAGAAGAGCGCCGTCGTCAATTTATGGCGGATGCCTCTCATGAAATGCGGACGCCTTTAACAACTATTAATGGCTTGTTAGAGGGATTGCAGTATAATGCTATTCCTGAAAATCAAAAAGAGAATGCGATTAAACTGATGCAAAATGAGACCGCTCGCTTGATTCGCTTAGTCAATGAAAATCTTGATTATGAAAAAATTCGGACCAACCAGATTCAAATTGTTGTGAAGAAGTTCAACGGAACAGAAGCTTTAGAAAATATTGTGACTCAACTAACGGCCAAAGCTGAAGCCGCCGGTAATCAATTGTATTTAGACACCACCGAACCAATTGATGTGTATGCCGATTATGATCGTTTCGTGCAAGTGGTTGTCAATATTGTTCAAAATGCCATCCAATTTACTGAAAATGGCGAAATTCATATTGCTTTAGAAAAAGGCTATTTAGAAACCATTGTCCGTATTTCTGATACAGGAATTGGCATGACGGAAGAACAAATTCTGAATATCTGGGATCGTTATTACAAAGTAGATCCATCCCGTAAAAATACGAAATATGGAGAATCAGGATTAGGCTTACCAATCGTTCAACAATTGGTCCGCTTGCATAAAGGAAAAATCAATGTTGAGAGTGAACTTGGTAAAGGCACCACGTTTATTATTTCATTTCCTGATGTTGAAATCACTGAAAACTAAAGAAAACGTCTGGTCACAATCAGTGCCAGACGTTTTTTTAGTTTAATAACGCATGTAGAGACAGGGGGTGCACATAGGGACTATCAATAATTTGTGGATCCTTTGTCAGAAATAGCAAGCGCTTGTTTCTTTTTTGAACTGCTATTTTTAATTGAGGTAAAATTTCTTGACGTTGTCCAATCGTTAATGAAGAAAAGATGTCATCAATCACTAACGTACTTGTTTTTGAAAGCAAAAGTTGTATTATGCGCATTTTAATTTTTTCAAAAGTCGTAAAAGAAGTAAATGAACGACCAAGTAAGGCAGGTTCTAATTGGAACACCTGGAAAGCTTCGGCTAGAACTACTTTTCGATCCCGTTCTTTGATCGTACTAGCGATAAATAAATTTTCTTCTAATGGCAAGTAGGGCAGAAAGGTTTCACTAGAAGAAAGCCTAGTAATGGTTAGTTGGTTTGTTTGGAAAACATCGGCCAATGCGAGTTCTTGTTCTGGAGCAGAATAAATGATTCCATAAACTTCTCGCAAAGCTAACGCGTCGAATGAGGATTTTTTTTCGGTTGTTTTTTTGAATGATGGTGTGACATTCATAGAAAATCCCTCCCTTATTTCTGATGTGTGCGTAAATAAATCAATGTAAAAGGAGTCCCGCAAACAAGAGGAATACCAAGCAAGATTAAGCAGTTAACAAAGCAATTACGGATTGTATAAAGTGACTGCATACTTTTAAAATCAAAAGAAAACGCTTGGATCGTTTGAATCCCTAAATGCTGGATATTTGTAATCGTGACATCCTGGTCGGTACTTTTAGCTAAAAATGCTGGAGTTTCCAAATGAGACCACTGTAAAATAGCATCACGAGCAGCCCAAAGAACAGTATTATACGTTTCTTGAAACATTAAAGTGAAAAGTAAAAAACTGAAAATTCCTAATAGAGCCGGTAAACATAACTCTAGTAAGAGCTGTTTGGTGACATACATATTTGAAAAGTGCATGTGATACCATGTATGTATTTCTTCCTTTTTTATGCGTAATGTCACATACATCAACAGAAGAAAAGTAACACCAAAGAAAATGACACTACCTAGATAGAGGTGCCAATAGTATTGGATCAGTTGGTAATGGTAACTAGTTTGTTTTTCAATATCGACAAAGTCTGGCATCGTTCGTAAAAACTCTTTTTCAAAATCAATTAAGTTAAACAGCCCAGTCAATAAGAAAGAGAACAGGAAGAAGAAGAGTGCGGTGATTAACGTGATTTTTTTATGATAAAAACTACTAGCTGTAGCGTAACGGACACTTCTCATCAACTTTCACCTCTCTAAACTATCTTTAGTATAGTGAAATAATATGAATTAATTATGAAAAAGTAGCAAAAAAGCTTGAGCAAATTGCTCAAGCTTTTTGAAGATTTATTTACCAGTTTTTTGATAGCCTTGATAACTGTCAGTGTGATATTCATCAACGGTTGATTTATTATTGTTTTTACTGTAAACACTCGTTGATTTTTCACCTTTTTCTTTTTCAATTGCTTCCAGTTGTTGCAATTGGTTCTTGTAATCATAGTCTTCTGGGTTAACTGGTTTTAAGCCGCTATTGGTATAGAAACGAAGCAAGTCACCGTTAGTAATTTGGTCAGACGTTTCTAATTGTTTCGTCGCTTTGGCTTTTAAATCAGCGACTTCTTTCTTAACTTCTTCGGTTGGTTCTGTAATTAAAGTGCCTGTTTTAGTATCGTAAATGCTAGAACCTAAAATAGTATATTTAGGTGTTACAACATTGCCGTTGCGGAAAGCAACGATTTGATTGTGTTGTTTAGAGAATAAATCTTGGCCTAGCTGAATGTAGTTTTTCGTATCGACACCAAGCAAGTGTAGAAGGGTTGGTAAGGCATCAACTTGGCCGCCATACGTATGGTTCACACCGCCATTTTCTTGACCAGGAACGTGAATCATATAAGGAACACGTTGCATATTGGCGTTGTCAAAATCGTTCCAATCTGCTTTGGTTTTACCTACTAATTCTGCTAAGTTTTGGTTTCTTGAATTAGAAACCCCATAGTGATCGCCATAAAGAACAATGACTGAGTTTTCATAGAGACCTGAAGATTTCAAGTAGTTAAAGAATTCTTCGACCGCTTTATCTAAATAATTCGCTGTTGCGAAATAACCATTAATTGTTTCGTCAGAGGTTTTTGCAATTGGGAATCCTGCTTCATCGTTTGTAAATTGAGAATAAGGATAATGATTGGATACAGCAATAAATTTAGAATAGAACGGTTGTTGTAAATGCTCTAAATATTGAACGGATTGATTAAAGAATGGTTTATCGTGTAACCCATATTGGAATGAGTTATCTGAATTAACATCATAATAACTAGCATCAAAGAAATAGTCATAGCCTAAACGTTTATAGGTTTCATTCCGATTCCAGAAGTTACCGGCATTTCCGTGGAAAGCAGCGCTAGTGTATCCTTGCGTTTGTTTTAAAATATCGGGTGCTGCTTCAAACGTATTTTTCCCACCAACTTGTGTAAAGAGTGAACCTTGATCTAAACCAAATAGTGAATTTTCAAGTAACGTTTCGGCATCACTTGTTTTTCCTTGACCAACTTGGTGGAAGAAGTTATCAAAGCTAAAGGTACTTTTACTATTGTAAAGACTATTGATAAATGGTGTGACTTCGTGTTCTACGCCATTTTCATCTTTTAATTTGTAATTAACTAAAAATTGTTGGAAACTTTCTAAATGGATATAAATTACATTTTTGCCTTTTGCAATACCAAACTTACTATCATCGGGTGCCGCATATTGTTGTTTCACGTAATCTTCAACTTGTTTCATATCGTTAGCACTGGCTTCGGCACGGACTTGGTTTGTTTGGTAAGTTGTAATGCCATCGTATACGGTAAAGGCATTTAAGCCTAAGAATTTCACGATATAGTCACGAGAGAATTGACGTCCTAATAATTGGGGACGTTCTGTTTCAGCCATAAATAGATTGAATAAGAAAAAGACAACAGAAAGGAGTGTGACAGAGACTGCTACACGTGCGCGGACTGGACGCGCATCTGTTTTAATTTTTTTCGTTAATAATAATACGCCAATAATAATGAAGTCTAAGAAATAAATGACGTCATAAGGTCTAAAGAGACGTAAGGCACTTTCGCCAAGACCGCTAGCTACTTTGCCAGCACCAAGCATCGTATTAACTGTGATGAAGTCAGTAAATTCTCGATAATACACGACATTTGAGAAGAGCAGTAAACTCATCAAGAAGTAAATAATCATCATTGTAATATAAGAAGCTTTTTTACGGCGAACATACAAAGCGATGGCTAATAAAAAGACCGTTGTGGCAATTGGATTAATTAAGAGTATGAAATACTCGTTAATATTTTCCAAACGTAAATGGAAATCAACGGCGTACGCAAAGAGGTTTTTTAGCCACAGTAAGATGGCGATTAGCGAGAATAACCCCAGTCGCGTGTTCAAAATATTTGTTTTAAATAATTTTTTCAAAATAAACGTCCTTTCTATACGATGATTCTATAAAAGTAAAATTAGGTAAATTTCGTATTTTACAATATCGCTTTAATTTTACTCTTTCACAAATTTTATGTCAATTCTTACCGAAGTGAGGAATGGGGATGTTAAAGAAAACTTACTATTTCCTTAAACTTTTTAGTTCGTTAAATGACGTGAAGCTTGAATCCTTTAAAGACAGATGGGCCTTTTTTTGCTATACTAGATAGGACTTTGAAAAGTAGGTGTACAGAATGAAACTTCAAGTAACTAAAAAAGCAGAACATAAATTTAAAAAAGGATATCCTTTAATTCAGAAAGAAGATTTGCAACAAGTGCCGGCGCCGTTGCCAACAGATTGGCTTACTTTGATTGATAGTAAAGGCCAGCGTTTAGCCGAAGGATATTTAGGCGAACAAAATAAAGGAATTGGTTGGTTGCTGTCATGGCATGGACCAATTAATCAATCTTTTTTTCAACAACTCTTTGAAATAAGTCGTGAGAAGCGGACGTCTTTTGAAAAGGATTCGCTAACAACCGCGTATCGATTATTTAATGGAGAAGGGGATGGCATTGGGGGAGTGATCATCGATCGCTATGCAGATTACGCCGTTTTTTCATGGTATAATGAAACCCTTTATCAGAAAAAAGCCGAACTTTTGACGGCGTTTCGCACAGTTTACCCTGACATTATTGGTGCCTACGAAAAGATTCGCTTTTCCACAAAAAATTTACCCGAATCACAGTTTTTGTATGGCGAACAAGCACCCGAGCCATTACTTGTCACTGAAAATGGCGTTCAATTTGCTACCTATTTAAACGAAGGATTAATGACAGGCATCTTTTTAGATCAAAAAGAAGTTCGTGGTCGATTAGTAGATGGTTTTGCAGTAGGTAAAACAGTCTTAAATATGTTTAGTTATACAGGTGCTTTTTCAGTAGCTGCCGCTATGGGAGGTGCCGTGGCCACCACTAGTGTGGATTTAGCTAAACGAAGCTTACCGAAAACGACTGAGCAATTTGAAGTCAATCATTTAAATCTTGCCCCGCAAAAGATTATTGTCATGGATGTTTTTGACTACTTTAAATATGCTTCACGTAAAGGCTTGAGTTATGACATGATCATTTTGGATCCGCCGAGTTTTGCTCGCAACAAAAAGAAAGTTTTTTCCGTTGCTAAAAATTATGGGGAGCTAGTGAAAGATTCTATTGATATTTTAACGGATAAGGGAACGCTTATTGCCTCAACCAATGCGGCAAATTTATCCTTAGCCAAATATCAAAAAATGGTGATTACTGCCTTGCAAGAGAAAAATGTCCGTTACAAGATTACGGACACGTATCAATTACCGGCAGACTTTCAAGTGAATCCTAATTTTCCAGAAGGTAATTACTTAAAAGTCCTGTTTATCGAAATTGAAAAATAATTTTTTACACCAAGCAAAAGTCCCAGCGCCGCTAATCGGCATTGGGACTTTTGCTTGGTGTTTATTTTATAGTAACTTTTGGGCTTTTTGGGTGTTTGCAAAATGCAGCTTCGCGTAATTCGCTAATAAGTCTAGGCCGCCTTTTTTCAAAATACGGGCGGCTACTTGGTCTGATTTGCTGCCGGCACCAGAGGGCACAGAGAAACCCAATTCTGCAGATTCTTTGTCTAACTCTTCTAAAAAAGCAGCGCGGCTAATAATAGAGGCGGCAGCAACAGCAACATGATACTGCTCTCCTTTAGTGACGAAGAACAATTTTTCAGTGACTTGATTTTTTTCATTACGAACATATTTCCGATAATTATTTTCAGGGGTGAATTGGTCAATCAAAATCCCTTCTGGCTTTGTGGGAGCCAACTCTTGTAGCAACAGATAAATCGCTTGGTTATGCAAAGCGACTTTCATGTGTACAGCATTGTAGTTTGGTTGGATCTCATTGTATTTTTTTGGTTCAACGATTAATAACTTGTAAGGAATCAGTTCTTTAATGACATGTGACAATTGAATAATTTGTGGGTCGGTTAATTCTTTGGAATCACGAACACCTAATGCTTTTAGTTTGCTAATCATGCTTTTGTCAACATAGGCAGCACAGACAGTTACTGGACCAAAATAGCTACCATTACCGACTTCATCGGAACCTATCACAGACCAGTTGCCAAAATCAGCAGGCAGTGTAGTAGTCTGGGGAGAAATTTTTTTCTTTGGTGTGGTACTCGTTCCTTCCCAACGAGCGGCCTCTTTTTCAGCTTGAGGTCCCTGAAACATGACTTTACCTGATTGATAAGCAGTGATGGTAGTGGTACCAACCTTGGCCACAAAGACAGTATAAGGGACCGTTTTATTTAAACGATTGGGTTGATAAACAGTGGTCATCTCTGCTAATGTTTTTTTACTAACTTTAATTACGTGATTCTGTGCCATCAATTGTTCCTCATTTCTTGATATTTCTTCTTTACTATAGTAAAGGAAAAACAAGTAAATGAAAAGGTTTTGCGTTAGCTTGTTCCTGAAAATGACAATGTTTAGGAAATGTATAATTTTTTTCTATAGTTGGACGCTAGTTGTTATCTAAATTTTTATTCAGTGCTATACTGTGGGAGAGAAGGAGACGATGAAAGAGTCGACTAGAACAAGGGGTGATGTGTTTGAGAAGAAAAAAAGAAATGCAAGAAAATGAACCAATAGCAGTGACTGCTAACGCAGAACGCTATTATCCAGAAGATAAACAAGGCTTGACGGCCGCACAAGTTGAAGAAAGACAGCGAAAAGGCTTAGTCAATGCCGCCGTCGATACAGAGTTTATCACAACGAAACAGATTGTTATTAATAACGTATTTACGTATTTCAACTTAATTTTTGTGGTACTAGGTGTGTTATTAATGCTGGTACAATCTTATAAAAATATGACCTTTTTGCCAGTAGTAATCATTAATACGGTCATTGGAATTTACCAAGAAATTAAGTCGAAGAAAGTATTAGATAGCTTAAATATTCTAAATGCTACAAAAGTAACCGTTGTGAGGGATGGCCAAGAACAAGAAATTTCGCCAGATGAACTGGTTTTGGACGATGTGGTGCTCTTTAAATCGGGTGAACAGATTTCTGGGGATGCAATTGTCTTATCTGGTGAAGTCCGTGTGAATGAATCCTTGTTAACTGGGGAATCTGATGAGATTACCAAAGTAGCAGATAGCCAACTTTTGTCAGGTAGCTTTATTGTGTCAGGTTCTTGTTATGCAAGAATTGATAAAATTGGCGCTGAGGCCTATGTTCATCAATTAACGCTTGAAGCGAAATCAATTAAAAAAGGGGAACAATCAGAGATGGTCGGTTCCATTAACCGTTTGGTGAAATGGGTAGGGATTATTATTATTCCAATCGGCTGTGTTCTATTTTTCCAAAGTTATTTCATCAACCATCAAGGGCTTCATGACAGCATTGTCTCCATGGAAGCTGCCTTGATTGGGATGATTCCGGAAGGGTTGTACCTTTTAACAACCGTTGCATTAGCTGCCAGCACAATGCGCTTAGCGAAGCGCGGCGTTTTATTGCACAACATGAAAAGTATCGAATCCTTAGCACGTGTCGATGTGTTATGTGTAGATAAAACAGGAACAATTACTGAAAACACGATGGAAGTCCAAGAGTTGGTTCCTGTGGTGAGTATCGAAAATGATGGTACAGACTTAACCAATGTCGAAAAATTAATTGGCGATTTTTGCCGAACAATGTCAGCTGACAACGATACGATGAAAGCGATGAAAGAATTTTTTGTTACTAATAATCAGAGGGAAGCCGTTAGCTATACCTCGTTTTCGTCTGTCGAAAAATTTAGTAGCGTGACTTTCCCAGAAGCGACGTATATTCTTGGAGCGCCAGAGATGATTTTGAGAGACAATTATGAAATGTATCAATCTGAAGTGGAACATTATACAAGTCAAGGCTATCGCTTATTGGTGTTCGGAAAGTATTTAGGAGAATTTCAGGAAACGTTGACAGCAGAGGTACAACCTCTAGGCTACATTCTTCTTTGGAATCCGATTCGTAAAGAAGCCAAAGCAACTTTTGAATATTTCGCTGAACAAAATGTGGCTATTAAGGTCATTTCTGGCGATAATCCTTTAACAGTATCCAATGTAGCACAAGCGGCAGGCATTATTGGTGCTGAAAATTATGTGGACGCGCGAACATTAACTACAATGGAAGCCCAGACAGAAGCGTTAGAAAAATACACCGTTTTTGGTCGTGTCACGCCAGAACAAAAGAAACAATTTGTACTATTGTTGAAAAAATTAGATCATACAGTGGCGATGACAGGGGATGGAGTCAATGATATTTTAGCCATGAAAGAAGCAGATTGTAGTATTGCCATGGCTTCAGGAAATCAAGCTACAGCACAAGCCTCGCAAGTTGTGTTGTTGGATTCTGATTTTTCAACGATGCCGGAGGTTGTCTTTGAAGGCCGCCAAGTAGTTAATAACATTGAACGCTCTTCAAGTTTATTCCTTGTAAAAAATATTTTCTCCTTGCTGATGTCTGTCTTTGCTATGATTTTTGCCGTGACATATCCTTTACAACCGACACAAGTCACATTGATTAGTTTATTTACAATTGGGATTCCTTCGACATTTCTAGCTTTGGAACCAAATCATCGTCGCATTGAAGGGAAATTTCTTTTCAATGTGTTATCAAAAGCAATTCCTGGTGGGTTAACGGATATGTTAGTAGTCGGTGCCTTACTAATTTGTGGTGATATTCTTGCACTTCAAAAAACGGACATTTCAACGACTGCAACATTGTTGCTAGTTTCAGTCGGCTTTATGGTTCTTTATAAAATTAGTTCACCAATGAATCGTTACCGCAAGCGCGTAATGATTGGCTGTTTAATCGGAATGGTTATTACAAGTATTTCCATGAAAAACTTGTTCTCGTTAACTTCGGTATCGCCAACAGCCTTGTTACTTTTAGCCATTCTTTTCTTTGCAGCAGACTCAACTTTCCAACATTTATCAACCATTTCTGAAAAAGTTCAATTATGGTTTTATAAGAAAAGACATTAGGAGCAAAACACCGAGCCAAAATTATTTTGGTTCGGTGTTTTTTGTTTTTTATCGTTGGGAAAAATAAAAACACTTGCACCTAGTTAATCCTTGATAGTATAAACCTAACCAATTATTTTAGATAGGAAGGATTGAATAAAAATGAAAAAAAGAAGTTTTGTCTATTGGGGAATGTTTTTCATTCTTTTGTCGACGCTGATAACGCCTTTTCTGAAACTTGAAACAGGATATGCGCAAACGGAACCAACTAGTACCAGTGAAACCAATCAAATTTCTGCTACGCCAAATGTAGTGCCGCGTAAACAAGTGGGCAACATTGTGACAGCGATTCAACTAACGGACAAAGAGGGAAACCCACTTGGGACCATTAATCAATATACAGACATCTACCTCCGAATTGAGTTCAACTTACCGGATAATACCGTTAATAGTGGGGATACGAGTGTGATTACTTTACCCGAAGAGCTACGTCTCGAGAAAAATATGACCTTTAATGTAGTAGATGATACAGGTGCTGTGGTTGCAATCGCACAGACCGATGTAGCAAATAAAACGGTCACGTTAACGTATACAGATTACGTAGAAAACCATGCCAATATTAGTGGGTCTTTATATTTTACAAGTTTGATTGATTTCGAAAATGTCGAAAATGAATCCAAGATTCCTATTTACGTCACGGTTGAAGGGGAAAAAATATTTGCTGGCGATCTTGATTACCAAGGTGAAGGCGATGATGTTAACGAAAAATTTAGCAAGTATTCGTGGTTTATCGAAGACGATCCAACCGAAATTTACAATGTACTACGGATTAATCCAACAGGGCAAACGTATACTGATTTAGAAGTGGAAGATGTGCTAAAAACAGAAAGTTTAAGTTATATGAAAGACACTATGAAAATTGAACGAGGACAATGGACACTGGATGGAAATGCTATTTGGCAATTCACGCCAGAGGAAGATATAACTGGTCAGTTGGCTGTCCAGTATGGTCCTGATGACCGTAATTTTTCGGTGCATTTTGGCAATATTGGGACTAACGAATATCGTATCACCTATAAAACCAAAATCGATCATCTTCCCGAAAAAGGTGAAACCTTCACAAATTATGCAAAGTTAACAGAAAATCAAACGGTGGTGGAAGAAGTCGAAGTGAGTCGTGTCTCACAAACAGGTGGTGGAGAAGCTAATGGTGAACAATATGTTGTTGAAATTCATAAAGAAGATGAAGCAGGCCAGCGTTTAGCAGGTGCAGAATTTGAACTCATTCGAAACTCAACCAATCAAACAGTGGCTAAAATCACAACAGATCAAAACGGAACAGCGATTGTTAAAGGCTTGTTAAAAGATAACTATACTTTAGTAGAAACCAAAGCACCTACCGGTTACCAACTTTCGCAAAACAAGATTCCAATAACACCTGAAGACTTTGGTAAAAACTTAGTTGCACTGAAAACTGTTGTGAATCATAAGATTTCATATCAACCAGTCGCTGCTTCATTTTTAGCTGGAAAAGTTCTTTTAGGAAAACCACTGAAGGATGCTGAATTTCAATTTGAATTGTTAGATGAGAAAGGCACAGTACTAGAAACGGTTAGTAACGATACTTTAGGGAAAATTCAATTTTCACCATTAACCTTTGAAACTCCTGGAAACTATCAATACACCATTCGGGAAGTAAACACGCAACAGACAGGTGTTTCCTACGATACGCACAACCTTCAAGTTCAAGTAACCGTCGAGGCGCTTTTAGGAAATCTTGTAGCAACTACTCAGTATGATGGAGGTCAAGTATTTACTAATCACTATACGCCAGAAAAACCTATAGAAAGTACCACACCACCAACGAGTGGGACAACAGATACTACCACGAATTCAACCACAGAAACTACTTCAATAACCATTGAAAAACAGGCGATTCGTAATAAGGAATTGCCAAAAACAGGAGAAAAAAAAGAAAACGCGTTTCTTTTCTTAGGTAGCCTTCTTTTGATTCAAGGATTATTTATCTATTTTAAAACGAAAAAATAATCGCTTAGATAGTTTCAGTAATCGAGACAAAATGTGCAAATTTCGAGAGATTTAGCTTGTTCATTTGAGTTTGGAGTGGTTCTGTGCTATACTATCTTTAGCGTAATGATACTAGTTGGGAGTGAGCGGATTTCTGCTCACTCTTTTTGATGGAAAAGTCATCAGGACACGGTTCGTTACATCAATCTCGAAGGAGGCGAAAATTTTGAGTAGTGCTGTGGAAACTGTAACAAAGTTAGTCACACCAATCTTAGAAGAACAAAATTTTGAACTTGTGGAAGTAGAGTTTGTTAAGGAAGGAAAAAATTGGTTTTTACGAGTATTTATCGATAAAGAAGGTGGCATTGATATTGAGGAATGTGCCTTTGTCAGCGAAAAATTAAGTGAAAAACTAGATGCAATGGATCCAGATCCAATTCCGCAAGCGTACTTTCTGGAAGTTTCTTCTCCGGGAGCAGAACGTCCGTTAAAGAAAGAAAGCGATTATGAACAAGCGGTAGGTAAGTACATTCATATTTCTCTTTATCAAGCAGTTGATGGAGAAAAACAGATTGAGGGTACCTTAGTCCATCTTGATTCAGAACAATTAACATTAAGTGTAAAAATTAAAACCAGAGTGAAGGAAATGACTTTTGAACGTAAAAATATCGCAAAAGCTCGTTTAGCCATTCAATTTTAATCAACAGACTCGAATGTAAAAAAGGGTCCACTAAAAGTTTTACTTTTAGCTGGGCCTGTGACAAGTTTTAACGAGAAGTTTTTCCCTTGGAAGAAGAACCACTCGTTCAGCTTTAACGAATCCATAGGAGGAAAAGAAAAACAATGAGCAAAGAAATGTTAAATGCATTAGACGTATTAGAAGCTGAAAAAGGGATTCCTAAAGATACGGTGATTGAAGCGTTACAAGCAGCTTTAGTTTCTGCATATAAAAGACATTATGGACAAGCAAGCAACGTCGAAGTTGAATTTGAACCAAAAAAAGGCAATATTCATGTGTATGCTGTCAAAGAAGTAACAGAAGAAGTATTTGATTCACAATTGGAAGTTTCATTAAAAGATGCCGTTGCATTAAATGGGGCATATGAAATCGGCGACAAAATTCGTTTTGAAGTTACGCCAAAAGACTTTGGACGCATTGCTGCCCAAACAGCAAAGCAAGTAATTTTACAACGTGTCCGTGAAGCAGAAAGAACAATTATTTATAATGAATTTAGCGAATACGAAAATGACATCATGCAAGGAATTGTTGAACGTCAAGATCGTCGTTATATCTATGTAAACTTAGGTAAAATCGAAGCAGTCTTATCAAAACAAGATCAAATGCCAAATGAATTTTACCAACCGCATGATCGGATTAAAGTTTACGTATCACGTGTTGAAAACACATCAAAAGGCCCACAAGTTTTTGTAAGCCGTAGTCATCCAGATTTACTAAAACGTCTTTTTGAACAAGAAATTCCAGAAGTTTATGATGGAATTGTTGAAATCGTAAGCGTCGCTCGTGAAGCTGGCGATCGTTCAAAAGTAGCCGTTCGTTCAACAGATCCTAATATTGACCCAGTGGGTACCTGTGTTGGTCCAAAAGGCCAACGTGTCCAAGCGATTGTGAATGAATTAAAAGGCGAAAATATGGATATTGTGGAATGGAACGAAGATCCAGCTATTTATATTAGTAATGCCTTGAATCCAGCTCAAGTATTAGATGTTATTTTTGATCCAGAAAATAGCAAAGCATGTACAGTTGTTGTACCTGATTATCAATTGTCATTAGCAATTGGTAAACGTGGTCAAAATGCGCGCTTAGCTGCTAAATTAACGGGCCATAAAATTGATATCAAATCAGAATCTGATATGGCTGAATTTTATGAACAACAAGCCAATCAAGAAGTTGCCGAAGTGGCAGAAGAAATGGATGAAGCAATTATCCATTCAGATATGACGGCAAATGATTACGAAAACTTGGCTACTGAAGAAGCAGTTGTTGAAGCAGAAATTACAGAAGAATTACCTGAACAAGAATAACGTTTTTGGAGGGTGAAAAATGAAAAAGAGAAAAATTCCAATGCGTAAATCGGTTGTTTCAGGCGAAATGAAACCGAAAAAAGAATTAGTCAGAATCACTCGCTCCAAAGAAGGCGAAGTGGCCTTAGATCCAACTGGTAAATTACCTGGACGTGGCGCTTACGTTGATTTGGATCCTGCGGAAGTCCAAAAAGCTTGGGATAAAAAAATTCTTGATCGTGTCTTAGAAACAAAATTAAGTGATGAATTTTATCAAGAACTATTGGATTATGTAACACATCAAAAAGCCCGCAAAGAGTTGTTTGGCGATGGAAAATAAAACCAAAATTTTGAACCTTTTAGGTTTAGCAATGCGCGCCGGTAAATTAGTCACAGGCGAGGAATTAACCCTTAAAGATATTCGTGCAAACAAAGCGAAATTTGTGTTTGTTGCGCAAGATGCCAGTGAGAATACTAGAAAGAAAATCAAGGACAAAAGTTCTTATTATAATGTTCCTGTTAGCGAACTGTTCAGTCAATTCGAGCTCAGCCAAGCGATTGGGCGACCACGAATGGTTATCGGAGTAACTGATGCAGGATTTGCCACCAAAATCAAGGAATTACTAAAAGGTTAGGAAGGTGATTGCATGGGAAAAAAAAGAATTTATGAACTAGCAAAAGAAATGAATAAAGCAAGCAAAGACGTTGTCGATAAAGCGCATCAATTAGGTATGGATGTTAAAAACCATATGGGCGCAATTAGTTCCGAGCAAGAAACAAAGCTTCGTCAAGCATTCGGAGGAGGAAGTACCGTAAATACTCAATCAAAAGCAACAAACAACCAAAAGCAACAAACAACACAAAATAAACCAGCCAATAAGAAACCAATGAACAATAAACCTGGTGAACAAAGAAATAACCAAAATCGTCCAAACAATCAATCAACGAATGGACAACAAAGAAACAACAACAACCAAAATCGTCACGGCCAAAGCAACACACAAAACCGTAGCAATCAAACAAATACAAACAATCAAAACCGCAATACCCAAAACAATAACGGTTCTACAACGAATCAAAATCGGACCAGCCAAAATAACAATGGCGGGAACAACCAAAACCGTGGCGGCCAAAACCGTAACAACAATTTTGGTGGCGGTCAAAATCGTAATAACCGGAATAACTTTAATAACCAAAACCGCAATCGTTTCAACAAAAAAGGGAAAAAAGGCAAACATCAACAAGAATCAGCGAAGCCAGCAGTACCAGCACGTAAATTCCGTGAATTACCAGATGTTTTAGAATATACAGAAGGTATGAACGTGGCGGATATTGCGAAAAAAATCCACCGCGAACCAGCGGAAATCATCAAAAAATTATTTATGATGGGTGTCATGGTTAACCAAAACCAAGCCCTAGATAAAGATACAATTGAATTATTAGCTGTGGACTATGGCATGGAACCGCAAGAAAAAGTCCAAGTTGATATTGCGGACATTGATAAATTCTTCGAACCAGAAGCAGTTGTTGAAGAAAACTTAACTACACGTCCCCCTGTTGTCACAATCATGGGACACGTAGACCACGGGAAAACAACATTATTAGATACATTGCGCCATTCTCGTGTGACTTCAGGTGAAGCAGGCGGTATCACGCAGCATATTGGTGCCTATCAGTTAGATATTGATGGCAAACCAATTACGTTCTTAGATACACCAGGACATGCGGCCTTTACAAGTATGCGCGCGCGTGGTGCCAGCATCACTGATATTACCATCTTAGTTGTTGCAGCGGACGATGGAGTAATGCCACAAACAATCGAGGCGATTAACCATGCCAAAGCGGCAAAAGTGCCGATTATTGTAGCAGTTAACAAAATTGATAAGCCTGGTGCGAACCCTGATCATGTGAAACAAGAATTAAGTGAACATGAATTAATTCCTGAAGAATGGGGTGGAGATACGATTTTCGTCAATATTTCAGCGAAATTCAATCAAAACATTGATGAGCTATTGGAAAATATTTTATTGATTGCTGAAGTAGAAGACTTAAAAGCTGATCCAACGCAAAAAGCAATTGGAACAGTGATTGAAGCGCGCTTAGATAAAGGTAAAGGTCCGGTTGCGACATTACTCGTTCAACAAGGAACTTTACATGTTGGTGATCCAATCGTTGTTGGTAATACTTACGGACGTGTTCGTGTGATGACCAATGACATGGGCCGCCGTGATAAAGAAGCAGGACCCGCAACTCCTGTAGAAATTACCGGATTAAATGATGTTCCTCAAGCGGGTGATCGTTTTGTGGTCTTTGAAGATGAAAAAACAGCACGTCAAGCAGGGGAAGAACGGGCTAAACGTGCGTTGCTTGAACAACGTTCAGCAAGTAGCCGTGTGACATTGGATAACTTATTTGAAAGTCTAAAAGAAGGCGAATTAAAAGAAGTTAATATCATTGTCAAAGCAGACGTACAAGGATCTGCCGAAGCCGTTTCAGCAAGTTTACAAAAAATTGATGTAGAAGGCGTTCGTGTGAAAATTGTTCACGCGGCAGTTGGGGCCATCAATGAAAGCGACGTAACTTTAGCCGCAGCAAGTAATGCGATTATTATCGGCTTTAACGTTCGCCCAACACCACAAGCGAAACAACAAGCAGAACAAGAAGAAGTTGATATTCGTTTACACCGTATTATCTATAAAGCCCTAGAAGAAATCGAAACAGCGATGAAAGGGTTATTAGATCCAGAATTTGAAGAAAAAATTACGGGTCAAATGACGGTTCGTGAATTGTACAAAGTATCTAAAGTTGGCACAATCGCTGGCTGTTATGTTACAGAAGGCTTTATTCGCCGCGATAGTGGCGTGCGTGTCATTCGTGATGGTATTGTTATTTATGAAGGTAAATTAGCAAGCTTGAAACGCTTTAAAGATGACGTGAAAGAAGTCAAACTTGGTTTTGAATGTGGCGCTATGATTGAAAACTTCAATGATTTACGTGTAGATGATGCGATTGAAGGCTTCATTATGGAAGAAATCAAACAATAATTTTAGTAATTGGAGGAAGACACTATGGCAAATTATCGTGACCGTCGTGTAGGTCAAGAAATCATGCGTGAAGTGAATGATATCTTGAACAAACGCATCAGAGATCCACGCGTCCAAGGCATCACTATTACAGATGTTCGTGTGACCGGTGATTTACAACAAGCAACGATTTATTACAGCTTGTTATCTGATTTAGCTTCCGAACAACAAAAAGCTCAACAAGGCTTAGACAAAGCCAAAGGACTGATTCGTAAAGAATTAGGACAACGGTTAACCTTGTATAAAACACCAGAGTTGATTTTTGAAAGAGACGAATCTGTCCAATACGGAAATCACATTGATGAGTTGATTCGTAAGTTGAATCAAGGTGAATAATTAAAAAGAAAAAGCACACCAGACGAATGGTGTGCTTTTTCTTTTCATGATTTCTTGATAAAATAGTCATGGAGGTGCAAAGATGAAAAGAATTGTTGTTTTCTATAAAAATGGAGATCGTTATTTAAAAGAAATGGGTTCAGGCAAGAGTTCCCTGTACTTTTTTCTTTTCTTCTTTGTACTACATAGTATGCGGGAACATATTATTCAGTTCATCGGATTTTGGCCGTCATTTATATTCGTCCTCATACTTGTCCCAAATCTTATGCTTGGCGTCGGACATATTAACCATTGGTACAAAAACCGCTCTTGAATTTTCCAGAATACTTTTAAGCATGGAACAAAATCCTTATTGATTTTGTTCCATGCTTTTTAAGTTAACCCAGTATTTAATACCATCACAGAATAATCCCTAAATTCAAAAATCCGTCCTTTATAAAGATAAGTGGCGCCATACTTTTGTCGATAGTACGTAATCACATTTTTTAATGTTTCAACATCGATTTCCAAAAATTCAGCACAAGAATAATGGTTGCTTAAGCCAGCTTCAGAGCAACGAATTAAATCGTCTAATGTAACTAATTGCTCTAAGGCCACATTGCGGGCTTTCAACTCTTGCTTCCGATTTTCTGTACAATTTTGATTTAAAATAGTGCCAACGGATGTTTGATAATGCCCGTATTCCTCGGCTAAAATATTCTTCTTTTGACGGGTACTCAATGTTTTTTCAATATAAATTTTGCCATTTCGATACAACCCATAACAACCTGTTTGATTGTATAAATCAATTTCTAAAACCGTCACATCCTTTTGAATGGAACTGACGAGTTTTTCATAATCATTCACTTTACCATTCACCTGCCATTACTTAATAAAAAGAGTAGATGGGAAGTTAATCCTCTTTTTTGTCAGAAGAAATCGATTGTTGATATTTGGCATCAATTTCATCCAAGTAATCGTGAATTTTCTCGATTTCTTCTTTTGAAAATATCTTTTCTGGATCCCCAGCGTGGGCAGCCAGTGTCATTTCGTCACGGCGAGGGAATGAGAGAATTTCTGCTTGCGTTTGTTGTTCGTGTAATTGTTGTTCGGCAAATTGATAAACGATGGCTTGTCGTTGGGGTTCTAATTTTTTATAAATGCGGTCGATAGTTGAGGCATTTTTTTCCATGGGAACTTCTTGTCCCATCAACCAGGCCTCATTAATGTCTAATGCATCTGCAATGCGATAAACTTTGTCTTGTTTTGCTTCGTAACGACCAGCTAGCCAATCGCTGATTGAAGATTTACCGATGCCAGTTTTTTTCGCTAAATCACTAGGTTTGATGTTCTTGGCTGTTAAAGCCTCTTTTAAACGGACAGCAAAAATGTTCATATTTCCGAACCTCCTATTGCCTCAAAGTATACTATACCTGTTTAGAGAAGGCAAGTAACAATCGCAATTAAAATCACCGGTTCATAAAACCGAACTTATGAGTTGACAGTGAAAATATTTGATGCTAAGATAGAGCCATTCGAATGTTCGGTTAACTGAACTATTTTTTTGAACACTTTGTTCGGAAAACCGTATTTTTGTAGAAAGGGTGAAGAAATGAGTCGGAATTATAAAAAAACGTTGTCGGATATGTTACTTTTAGCAATTATTTTATTAATAAGCAGTGTCTCAATAAAAATTGGAGCCATCGTGATTGGTATGATTGGCCTCATGGAATTACTAACAGAATAACAATAATTTAGTCCAAAGGAGAGAAGCGGATTGGCAGAACGACGCATGTTTGCAAAAACGATTATTGATAGTGATGCGTTTTTAGATATGCCCTTATCAAGTCAGGCCCTGTATTTTCATTTAGCGATGCGTGCCGATGATGATGGATTTATCAATAATCCCAAAAAATTGCAGCGAATGGTCGGTTGTGGGGAAGACGATCTAAAATTGTTGATGGTTAAAAAATTTATTCTAGTATTTGAAAGTGGTGTGATCGTTATCAAACATTGGAAAATTCATAATTATATTCGCAGTGATCGTTACAAACCAACCTTGTATCAAGAAGAGAAAAATCAGATTGTTGAAAAAAATAGCAAAGCTTATACGTTTAAAGTAGAATCGTCTGTCAGTGGTCAACCAGCTGACTACCAACGGTTACCACAGGAAAGCATAGTCCAGTCTAAGTTAGGTCAGAGTCAAGGTAGTAGTTCAGAAAACGATTGTTTAAAGATGATTTATCATTTTTATGAGGAAAACGGCTTTGGTACACTGGCCTCAAAAACAAGCCAAGATTTTAAGTATTGGTTGCAAGATTTTATACAAAAAGGGGCTAGCCAAGAGGAAGCATGCCAATTAATCTTGCATGCTTTAGGAATTGCCGTCGATCGAAATAAACGGAATTACGGCTATGTAAATGCTATTTTGAAAAGTTGGGAGCAACAAAATTATTTATCCGTACATGAAGTTCTGGTAAATGATAAAAAACAAGTGTCGGAGCATGCGCCGCAAATGACAGAAGAATATCAAGAGTTAGGTTTTTAAAGAAAGGAGGAAATCAGTATGCATGCGACAGATCAAACTTTTCAAATACTATTGAGTCAATTGTTAGAAAAAGTTGAAGACCGTTGTCCTGAATGTGGCAGTGAACAATATGTTTGGCAACAAAAAAATAAAGATGGCACAGAACGTTGTGCCCCAACTTGTTGGTCGTGTGGGTATAAAATGCTAAAAAAACATGAACAAGAAGCCACTCAACAACGTTCTCAAGAGAGTTTTATGGCACGTACACAAAAATTTTTTCATCAAGGGTCCTTAATTGCTGATGATGCGCTACGGCAATGTCGTTTAACCAATTACCAAACCACTGAATTAGAAACAAGACAAGCAAAAGAACGGGCCTTAGCAGCAGTTTCAGCGATTGTTGAAGAAAAGCCAATTCACGTTATTTTTTCAGGGAAACCTGGTGTCGGTAAAAGTCATTTGGCTATCAGTATTTTAGTTGAAGTCTTAGAACGCTCTGCATATCAAAAGTATTGTTTATTTGTCAGCTACTCTGAGTTATTAGAAAAACTAAAAATGTCCATGAATGAATCGGCCAAAAGCCAAGCAAAGGCTCAAGCGTATATTACTAGAATGAAAAAAGCAGACGTTTTGGTCTTAGATGATTTAGGTGCTGAATTAGGAATTAAAAATAAAGTTAGTACGGATTTTAACAATGACATCTTAAACCGAATTTTAGAAGCTAGACAGAATAAAGCAACTATTTTTACTACTAATTTTTCTGGAAAACAACTGGTGGAGGCCTATGGAACACGCATTATTTCTCGTCTAATGAAGCACGCCAGTGGCTATGTTTTCCAATATAAAGACACAACAGACAAGCGAATGAGGAGTGTGAAATAAATATGTTAACAATTATTATTGGGTTTATCTTTTGGACAATGACACTGATGTTAGGTTATCTAATTGGTGAAAGAGAAGGCCGTAAACATGAGTAATTTAACAAAATGTAAAAAAGATTTATTTGAAATGAAAAGCGTTGTATTTAAAGATATTTCAAAGCAACAAAGCGAAAAAGCACAAAAAAGAAAACGACTCTTACAACTAATGAATCAATATCCCGATTGGGCAAGTCAAAAAAATAAACTTATTATGCAGGAAATTCAAGAATTAGGACAAGCAATCGGTAATTGGTCGATGGATCAATCAAGACCCATCCAATCCATCAAGGCCGCATCGTTTACAAAAAGCGAGTATCTCTATTTAATTTGGCTCGGTTATTCAGATGAAGCGATTCGTCACGGCTTAGACATGTCGAAAGAGTGTTATTTTATTTATCGATTAACACTTTTAAATGAATAAAAGTAAAGGAGATTAACCAATGCGTACGTCAACATTTAATTATATCAAAGATATTTTAGCAGACTTTTATAAAACAGATGAGTATATCCGGCAACGGGAAGAAGAATTACGGCACCCTTATCAAGAAGCAGATTTAAATGCTGGTATTAGAGGACAAGGACTTCACTCTGTAGTGACCGAACGAATGGCGATTACGATAGCTATGGATCGTCGTCTGTGGAACTTAGAGAGAAATCGAGACATTATCAAAAATTGTTTAGCTGAAGCGGATGAACAAACGCGCGTGATTATTGAAGAACTATATATGAAAAAACGGCCCTCTTTAACATTAATTGGACTTGCCCAGCAATTATTTATTAGTAAAAGCCAAGCCTATAAATTAAGAAATCATTTCTTTGAAGCGGTGGCGGATGAACTAGGGATGTAAACATGGAAAAAGCGTGGAATTTTTTCAGGTGTCAACATGGTAAATTAATAGTGTCGAAAGAGATAGATAAACGTGAGGCAACCAAAAAATGAAGACACGGAATTCTATAATTTTGACTGCTTTCTTGTGTCAGCTATGAAGGAGCAGAAAATGCCGGCTACTTTCAAAATCCTTCATTTTGACTAGAAGAGAGCCAATTTGTTAACCAATCCTGAATTTTTTGAATGGAAAGGTGGCGCTAAAAATGAATGAAGCGGAACAAGAGTTATATGAAGCCCTTGTTGCAATATGCCAGACGTCAGGATTTTTGTTGCTAGAGGAACTGCCGACAGATTTACCAGATCAGCCATTTGTTTACTTAGGTGATAGTAAAGAATTACCTAAGCCAACTAAATCAGCTATTTTGGGTGAAATTGAATTAATAATGCATGTTTATGGTGCGTTATCTGAACGACAACAAATTTCTACAATTAAAGGAACGATTTTACGGCAGGCAACCAGTAACTTAAAACGAACGGCTCATTTTAATTGGGGTATCAAACATCAAGAAGTCAAAGCACAAATGGTAAAAGATACCAAACAAATGAAAAAAACAATTTGGCATGCTGTACTACCATTACACATGCAATTTTACTAGGAGGAATTATCAATGGGAGAAGTTATGCAAGGAAAAGACCGTATTTTATTAGTTCGTCGCTTGGATGAAGCAGCGACAAAGAAAGCAATGAAACCCTTATTTCAAATTGAACATGAATGGGAATTCTCACGTGAATCGAGCGGTACGCAAACAAAAGATGGCGTTGCGAATGCTGTATCTGGTTTAGAAGTTACGTTATCGTTAAGCGGTTTAGCCTCTCGAGATGATGAAAATTTATACATGAAAGACGCAGTTGAAGATGGCATCTTAATGGAATTTTGGGATGTTGATTTAAAAGGTGAAAAAAATGCGGAAGGTAAATATCCAGCAATTTATGCCCAAGGTTATGTAAATTCATGGAGTTTACCAGCCAATGTAGAAGAATTAGTAGAAATCGAAACAGAAGCCTCTATTAATGGCAAGCCACAAGATGGCTTTGCAACAATAGAAGCAGATATTATTGCGGAAGCACAATATGCGTTCCAAGATACCGTTCCAGAGAAAGCACCACAACCTGGCGAATAATCAAAAAGTGTTGAATTTTAGGAGGATAAAAAATGAATTTAGAGATTAACGGAAAAACAATTGAAGTGAAATTTACGATTGGCGCGATTCGCGAATTAGATAAACGTTACCAAATTGAAAATGGCGCTGCCAAATTCGGCATGGGCATCAGTTCAGCAATGATTTATTTACGCCAATACAATCCAGTAATCTTAGTTGACATCATGGAAGCTTTACAAAGTGGGCAATTAAAAATAGGTAAGTCGGAAATTGAAGCATGGTTAATGACCCAAGATGTCAAAAAACTTTCAGATGATTTGCTTAAAGAAATGGGAAAGCAACCTCTTACAAAACCAATGATCGATCAGTTCAGCAAAGAAGCGAAGAAAGCAGAAGCGCAAGCGACCAACTAATTAAAACGAGCGATGACGTGTATCACGACATCGCTCTTTCTGCTTTTCGCTACTTAGGCTGTCATTCATTTGAAGAAGTGGATCGGATGACCATGTCTGAATTTGAATTACGAATGATTGCTTTTAATTTAGCAGAAGTAGATGAAGAGCGGAAAAGGCACGAGCTTGCCTACTTAAATGTTAAAGCGCAAGCGACAAACAAAAAAGGAAAACCCGTTTTTGAAAGCTTTAAAAGTTTTTATGATTATGAAAAACGAGTTGCTGAAGTTCTGGCAGCTAACCAGCCACAACGAACGAAATTAAATGAGCGGAAAAAAACGCAACTTGCCACTGTGGCAGAGCGTCTACGCCGCTATCGAGAAGGGAGGAGAGTAGATGGAGAATGACAAAGAAAAAACGCCGTTATCGGAGGCAAAGAAAAGCCTTGCAGGCGTCCAACAAGCATTAAAAAGTATGAGCGGTGAGTATGCCTTATTAAGTGGATATTTAGGGAAAATTAGTGCGGGTGTCAATCAGTCAGCCACGGTCATGAACACATTTAAAACCGTCATGCAACAATCTGGAGAAACAGTGAAAAAAACAGGAGACGAAACAGCAAAGGCAGCAGATCAAATGAACACAGCGTTAACAGATTCTGCTGAACAAGCCGGTGAAGCAGCTAAAAAAGCGGGGAAAGAAACCTCTGATGGCTTTACTAATGCACAAAATAATATGCTGAGCTTTGGGACGGCCATGACTAGTGCCGTTTCCTTACCTATGCTGAACGTTTTAAAAACAGCTATGGGCGTCGGTGCTGGGGTCAGTGGCGAATTTCAAGGAATGCAAGGACTGATTATGGCCAGTGCAGGAGGGATTTCTGATTCATTGCAAGGCGAGTTGCAAGGGGCATTGACTCAGATGAATCAATCATTTGAAGCGGCGGCACAAGTGATTCAAAGCGTGATGGCTCCAGGAATGGAAATTTTGGTTCAAGTGGTTATCACAGTCGTCAAAGGCATTACAGCTTTGGTGAATTTATTTATCAAATTACCAAAACCCGTCCAAGTTTTTATTGTTGCCATTATGGGCATTTTAGCCGCCATTGGGCCCATGTTGATTATGGTAACGATGGCTCAGCAAAAATTTCAACAGTTTAGTGCTGGTTTGGCTCTTGTACAAGGAAACATTGGGAAGTTAGGTGGTGGCTTATCAAAACTAAGTGCTAGTTTTAGTGCCTTAGGTGGAGGACCATTAATTTTAATTGTAGCAGCCGTTTTAGCAGCGGTAGCAGCATTTATTTATTTCTATAAAACCAATGAAACATTTAGAAATAGTATCAATAGCTTAGCTAGTGCCATTCAAGGAGCTGTTTCAGCGGCGTTTGGCAAATTGGTAGGACTGCTACAACAGATCCAGCCGGCCTTTCAGCAAGTAATGGCAGTTTTTAAACAATTTTTTGCAGTAGGCTTAGAGAAAATGGCGACTATTTTTTCAACAATTGGTCGTGTGCTAGCAGGCGTTTTTGCCAGCGGTTTGCAATTAGGTAGTAACTTATTAGGGCAATTTGGTGGCACCTTTGACAAAGCTGGTTTAGCGGTTGGTCTTTTGGTAAAAGTTCTGACAAAGGTTGCACTGGCTGCATTAGGAATTTCTGGGCCGTTTGGTCTAATTATTTCCTTGATTGTTTCATTCGTGACGGCCTGGATGAAAACCGGTGATTTGAGTGCGGGTGGTATTACCCAAGTCTTTGATAATTTAGGTAACACGATTACATCTGTTACAACAATGCTTGCGGCTAATCTACCGAAAGTTATACAACTTTTTACAACAGTCTTAACCAGTATTCTCGGGAAAATAACAGAAGCTATTCCAAGCATCGTCACCGCGTTATCTAGTTTAATTACGTTAATTGTTGGTGCGATCGTTGCCAATTTGCCAGTCTTAATTGAAGCGGCAACACAAATTATTACTACGTTGATTCAGGGGATTACAACAGTCTTACCAATGTTGATAGAAGTTGGTTTGAGCTTATTAATGACTTTAGTTAATGCGATTGTCACCGCCTTGCCAACAATTACAACTGCAGCGATTAATATCATCACTACATTAGTGACAGCTTTTGTCACAGCGTTACCAATGCTAGTTACAGCAGGTGTTTCAATTATCACAGCCTTAGTCAATGCATTTGTTACTATGTTACCGTTGATTTTGACTGCTGGTTTACAAATTTTGATGGCATTAATCACTGGGATTATGACGATTTTACCTCAGTTAATTCAATCAGCGCTGACGATTATTCTAGCGTTAGTGACTGCGTTGGTAGGTGCCTTACCACAGATTATCAGCGCAGGTGTCAAATTGTTAATGGCGTTAATTCAAGGGATTATTTCGATTTTACCAACCTTAGTTGCGGCAGCTATTACCTTAATTTTGACATTGGTAAATGCCTTAATTGGTGCCTTGCCACAAATCATCAGCGCAGGCGTCAAATTGCTAATAGCTTTGATCCAAGGGATTATTTCAATTTTACCGCAACTGGTTACTGCAGCAATTACGCTAATTACCGCTTTAATGGGTGCGTTTATCAATGCGTTGCCACAGTTGTTAAGTGCTGGGATTCAACTGATTCAAGCCTTAATTAATGGTGTACTCAGTCTATTGGGTACCTTGCTGTCCGCAGCAGGAACATTAATCTCACAAATGATCACGAAGATTGGTTCTTATTTTGGTCAACTGTTAGCTTCGGGCGGACAGTTAGTTGAAAATATCAAAAATGGGGTTACCAATGCAGCCGATCAGGTAAAAAATGCCATTGGTTCTGTAATTGAAGGTGCTTGGCAAGCAATCCAAGGTTGGTTTTCAAAATTCACCGATGCCGGTGCGAATATTGTCGGCATGATTGCTGATGGAATTACAGGCGCAATAGGAAAAGCCAAAGAAGCAATCGATGGGGTCGTCAGTAAAATTCGTAACTTTTTACCATTTTCACCAGCAAAAGAAGGTCCCTTATCTGATTTGCATAAATTGAATTTCGGCGGCACGATTGCCACGGGGATTTATGCAGGCGAAACAGCCGTTAGTAGAGCAATGGCTTCTATTTTAGACTTACCGCTGTTAAATGATTTTGCCTTGGACTTAGCTGGTCGAGGAAACTTCACAGCAACGATTGACCATCGTTTAGAAAATGATGCATACAATCGACCATTATTTGTGACAGTAGAGTCAACGTTAGATGGGAAAGTTGTCGCAGCAACTACGGCGCCTTATTTAGCAACAGAGTTACAACGACAACAAGTGAAACAAAATAACCGCTTAGGAAGGAGAGGATAACATGTATAAATTTGTTGATACCAATCAAGCAACTCATTCAACGCCTCTTCCTTCAGAAGCGTTGAATTTTAACGGCCAATTTTTAGAAAAAGTCATCCCTGGTTATCAAACATTATCAGTTTCAGGACGAGAATTAGTTCCAAGCGAAATTGAAAGCTATCAATTAGGGATTCGTGATGGTAAACGTCACGTTTATGCGCGAATTCCAGAACGAGAATTAACAGTCAAATATCGGCTCTCAGCTGTGAATAATGAAGCGTTTCGAGATGCATTTAATCATTTAAACGTTGCTTTGTTTACGGAAAAAGACGTTTCTATTTGGTTTAACGATGAACCGGAAATGCTGTGGTTTGGCAGTAAGTCTTCAGTGAGTGATGTACCCGAAGGTGTTAACCAAGTAACAGGCACCTTTACTTTATTGCTTTCTGATCCGTATAAATACACACGGAGTGATGCGACTAGTGTGATGTGGGGTTCGCCAACCATTACATTTCAAGCAAATTACTTAATGGGGAATACAGGCTCAGGTGCAGTTGATTTTCCAATTTTAATTGAAGGCGGGGCTTATTGGGGATCAACCATGATTACCTTTCAAAATCGGGCTTACACGATGGGGGATTTAGGCAAAGAAGTTCGGCCAATTGAAATTTATCCTACGGTTGAAGGATTAAAAGTCAAACCGACCATTATTTTAACAGGAACCGGACGTGGTGTTTGGATTAAAACACGGAACGATACAATTAACTTAGGAGACTTTGATCGTTCGGAAATTATTATCGATACTGAAAATTTTTATCTGACAAAAAATGGTGCACCGATGATTCGACCAATGAACGATTTTTATCTATATCCCAATGAACCGCTGTATATTCAAGCCAAAGATAGCGACTTCCGCTTGACGATTCGCTATCCTAACCGATTTGTGTAGGAGGGTGATTAAATGTTAATGGCGCTGGATTTGAAAAGAACATATACGGCAATCTTGGATAATGCCTATCAAGTCAGTTATGAAAAAATAGAGAACAAAATTGGCAGTTTAGATTTTACCATGCCGCTAGATGATCCTAAAAATGAATTTATTGCAGAAATGCAATGGGTGGAACTGACCGACAATGAGAATGAATATATTGGTTTATATCGCGTGATGCCAACCACAATTAAGAAAGATGCGAACAATAATCAAATTCACTACTCTGCCACAGAAGCATTATGTACCTTAGGCGATACTGTCCTATTTGGTTGTCACGAAATTAAAAACAAAACAACGAAAGAGGCCATTCAATTTCTATTGAATAAACAAAAAACAAAGCATTGGGTCCTAAAAAAATGTGATTTTTCAAGGAAATTAACCTATAAATGGGAGAATGAAAATGGGCTAGTCGAGCCTTTGTTTAGCATCCCAGCCGATTTCGAAGAGGAATATCTTTGGCAATGGAATACAGAGGTCTATCCTTTTGAACTTTCATTAGTCAAACCGCCAACAGAACCAGTTGCGCGAATTCAAGAAGGTTACAACATGCAAGGATTTGAAATAGAACGTAATCCCAAGATGCTAATCAATCGGATTTATCCATTAGGTTCAGGCGAAGGTGTTAACAAAGTCAATATTCGCTCGGTCAATCAAGGGGTTCCGTATTTAGAGAACAAGGCCGCAATTGACCGCTATGGTTTATTAGAGTCAATTTGGGTGGAACAGCGTTTTTCTGATCCCAAGGCATTAAAGGAAAATGCTTTGCGAATGTTAGAAGAATGGACCAAGCCACAAGTTTCTTGGGTAGTGACTGCAGCTGATTTAATTAAATTAACAGATCAACCTTTGGCAATCGATCGTTTGCGGTTGGGCACGGTTATCATGATTAATACGAATGAATTTGGGAGTGTCAACCTTCGTATTAAAAAAGAAAGCAAAAAAGATGTCTTTGGTGCCCCCCAAGACATTCAGCTAGAGTTGGGAAACCTGCAAGAAACAATTCATAGTACCATGACAGCTTTCAGTCGGAAACAAGAGATTAACGAAACTTACGCACAAGGGGCGACGACACTTTTAAATCGTTCAATACAAGTAGAACTTAACAAGATACAGCCAGTGGAGCTAAATTTATACTTTGACGAGGACATTCTTTATGTAAACACCGCAGAATTAACGTTCAAGGCAACTGCTAAAGGACCTTCGCATTCTGTAACGAACATTGATTTGGTAGTGGATGGTAAAAAATTACCCCAACTATCATTGCAACAACAACGGCTAAACATTTTGAGTTATTTACGAAAAACAACAGATGGAAAAATCGAACGCGGCAATCACACGCTTCAATTTTTCTCTCATCAGCCACTATGGTTGGATGCTTCGGTCATCTGTCGTGTGTATATTCAATCCCAATTGGGTGGCCAGTTTTAATAAAATAATGAAAACTAGAGGAGTGTGACGAAATGTCAGTAGAACATATTGAAGAATTAGATACCCTGAATCAAGGTCGCCTTAAAATCAATGCAATCTTGGATCAGTCGAATGCATCAGCTGAGAAAGTAGATGCTTACCAAGTCCAGTTAACGAATGGAATTTCTGAAGCGAAAAACATCGCAGATGAAGCTGGCAAAGAAGCCGTACAAATTGCCACTGATGCAGGCAATCAAGCAAATGAAACAGCTAACCAAGCGATGAACAATGCCAAAACAGCCATCACGATTGCAGGAAACGCAGTTTCAACGGCAAATAATAATAAACAAGAATTTGATACTTTACGAAATGATTTCGATCAATTAGTAGCAGAAGCGGGTGATAGTAATCCAGAAATTGTCCAAGCACGCACAGATACACAAGGCATCAAACAAGCTACCTTAGCGAATCGTCTTCAAATTGATTTGAATGACCGCATGACAAAAGCAGATGGCATTTCTTTATTGGCTAAGCCAACTACTGTCAAAATGAAGTTAGACTTTAACGGTAAAACGGCCGGCAATACAGCCACCAATGCAAACAGTTATTCCACTGATTTTACGGCTAAAATTCTTAAGAAGCCAACAGACGTTTGGGAGGAAGTTTCCCAAGCGGACTACAATAAAATGGCCAGCCGTGATGATGAGGGTGTGAAAACAGGTTCCACCCAAAGCGGTGTGATTCCGCAACAATTAGCGGCCTTCAATCTCGTTGAAGCCGCTAAAAAATTAATTCCACAAATGTTTGAAACAGTCACAACTGACGAGGCGGTGGCATTTATTCGCCAGAACGTTCAATTTTTTACGATTAATCAACGTGTGAAAGCCGCTGCGCCGAATAATCAAACGATTAAAATCGCTGCGTATTTACCAACTACGGATAATTGGGTAACTCAAATTCAAGAATCAGCAAAAGAGTTCAGCGATTTTTCAATTCAAATCAATGATCAGAATTTTATCACAGATGAAGGTTTCATTTATTTAATGAGCTATACAGATTCATCGAATGGGGTGACGCCAGCCAGCGTAGAAGTTGATTACGTGGGGCTTCATATTGGTCTGTCTGTTGATGCCCAAGCGGTTTTAGCGAAGAGTGGTTTTGTTCAAGTAGAGCAATTCAATACCCATGTGGAAAATCAGGATAATCCGCACCAAGTAACCGCTGAACAAGTGGGGCTGGGCAATGTAGAAAATTATGGCTTCGCATCAGACAGCGAAGCAGTCGCGGGAACTTTAACGAGTAAATATATGCACCCGAAAAACGTTGCGGAAGCGATTAAAGGTCAAGCTGTGACACAAACAGGTGATCAAGAGATTGCTGGGGTGAAGAATTTTGTAACTATGCCAACCGTCAATGGTGTGCCTTTGGAATCTTCTAAAATGGCCATTTATGAAGCTAGTGGAGTCGGTGAAGTCGAGGCAAAATATCAGGCGGCCTTTAATAAGGATAATATGAAATTTGTATTAATTAGGGTGGGAAATCGTGTCGATGCATTTGTAAGATGTAATTTGAGTGATCCAACGAAATTGAATACCCACATGCCTAAAATATTTAATATACCAACTGGGTACAAAATGTCCTCAAAAATAAGTGCTAGTGTCTGGAATATTCCGCTGTCAGTTGCACCTGCCGCTTTTCCGTATCCTAATTGTAATGCACTATATGAAATCGGGAATCAAGGGATAATTTTTGCCTCAAGCAGAGCTGGAAATATTTACCTACAAGGAAGTTGGTACACGGACGATCCGTTTCCAACAAAATAACAAGCTAGTTTAGGAGTCTTTTTATGGAACGTTATCTCAACACAATAACAATGCTTTTAAGCATTTTCGGTGGGATTGTCGTACGTTTATTAGGTGGATTAGACCAATTGTTGGATGTCTTCCTCTTTTTAATTATTGTCGATTTCATCACAGGTTGGATTAAGGCAATCGCCACAAAAGAATTGTCCAGTCGGATTGGTATGCTCGGAATTGCGAAAAAAGTGACGATGTTATTTGTGGTTGCCGTAGCGGTTCGTGTTGAAAAAGTTGTGGGGAACAATTTGCCAATTCGGGAAATGGTTCTGATTTTTTACATTGCGAACGAAGGACTTTCTTTTTTTGAAAATATTGCGACCTTTATTCCTATGCCGAAAAAGTTAAAAGAGTTATTTATTCAGTTAAAAAATAAAGATGATTAAGTAGAAGTGGTCGGGACAAACGTAGAACTTTCGGCTGATTGCCGAAGAAATTACTTCTGTCCCGCCATTTATCTGCAGGTTTAAGCCGTGGAAGGGAAGTTATTTTGACTTTCTTTTCATGGCTTTTTTAGAAAGGAGCATGCTATGTTTAAAAAATTAATGATTCAACTTGCTTTAGTGATTGGCTTAAGTTTAACGATTCCGATGACGGCTTGCGCTTACACTATCGAAGCGGATCCAATCAACTTTACTTATTTTCCAGGCTCTGCAAGCAATGAATTAATTGTTTTACATGAATCTGGAAACGAGCGGAACCTAGGACCATACAGTTTAGACAATGAAGTGGCCTATATGAAACGAAATTGGTCAAATGCTTATGTCTCATATTTTGTCGGATCTGGTGGACGAGTGAAACAATTAGCTCCTGCTGGCCAAATTCAATATGGCGCAGGTTCTTTAGCTAATCAAAAAGCCTATGCGCAAATCGAATTGGCTCGAACGAATAATGCGGCGACGTTTAAAAAAGATTATGCTGCCTATGTTAATTTGGCCCGTGATTTGGCTCAGAACATTGGTGCTGATTTTTCGCTAGACGATGGAACAGGTTATGGAATAGTCACTCATGATTGGATTACAAAAAATTGGTGGGGAGATCATACAGATCCTTATGGTTATTTAGCGCGTTGGGGGATTAGTAAAGCGCAGTTGGCACAAGATTTACAAACGGGCGTTTCTGAAACAGGTGAGACTGTCATTATTCAGCCAGGTAAACCTAATGCGCCAAAATATCAAGTAGGACAAGCAATTCGTTTCACTTCAATCTATCCAACACCAGATGCTTTAATCAATGAACATCTATCAGCAGAGGCACTTTGGACACAAGTAGGAACAATTACAGCGAAATTACCCGACCGACAAAACCTTTACCGTATTGAAAATAGCGGACATTTGTTAGGCTATGTGAACGACGGCGACATTGCTGAACTTTGGCGCCCGCAAACGAAGAAATCATTTCTAATTGGTGTGGACGAAGGCATTGTTTTAAGAGCGCGCCAACCTAGTCTGTCAGCACCCATTTATGGTATCTGGCCCAAAAATACTCGCTTTTATTACGATGCGTTTTATATTGCAGATGGGTATGTTTTTATTGGTGGGACAGATACGTCAGGCGCGAGAATTTATTTGCCAATCGGACCAAACGATGGCAACGCACAGAATACATGGGGATCATTTACTAGCTAAAAAAAGCCACAAACTCTGCTTTTATCAGAGTTTGTGGCTTTTTTTGCATTTAGCAGAGATTTTGCCAAAGGGAATAAGCAACGGAGACTGCGAAGCTAGGTACTTTTATGCTATAATGACAAAGTTAGTATTATCGGAACTGGAGGAACTATAATGGACGGCATTTTACCGTTATGGAAAGAACGTGGCATGACAAGTCATGACTGCGTATTTAAATTGAGAAAAATTTTACATACCAAAAAAATTGGTCATGGTGGTACGCTAGATCCAGATGTCGAAGGGGTCTTACCCATCTGCGTTGGCAAAGGAACGAAAGTGATCGAATACATGGTAGATTCTGGCAAAACCTATGAAGGTGAAATTACACTTGGATTTGCTACGACAACCGAAGATGTTAGTGGCGAGATTGTTGAAAAAAAACCAGTTACAGCACCTTTGTCAACTGAACAAATTGATCAAGCAATGGCCGAAATGACAGGTGAAATCACACAAATCCCACCGATGTTTTCTGCGGTGAAAGTCAATGGTAAACGTTTATATGAATATGCGCGGAATGGGGAAGAAGTTGAACGGCCCCAACGAAAAGCTACGATTTATTCATTTGAACGTACTAGTGAACCAATTTTTAACGAATCCGCTCAAACACAAAGTTGGCGGTTTAAAGTGGTCTGTGGCAAAGGAACCTATGTGCGGACACTATCCGTGGATACTGGCAAAAAATTAGGTTATCCTGCCCATATGTCGGATTTAACGAGAACGGCAAGTGGCGGTTTGCAAGCTGCGCAATGCTTAACGTTAGAAGAAGTAGCCAAACAAATGGCTGCTGAAACAATCGATCAATGCCTGTTGCCCATTGAGACAGCAGTAGAACAATTCCCACGAATTGATTTATCAGATGAATTGTATCAAAAAGTAAAAAATGGCATGCGTTTGCACAAAAAAGAATTAGGAATAAAGGCAATGCCAGAATCCTTAGTTGCCTTATTTTACCAAAATCAAGTGGTTAGTTTATACATGCCACACCCAACGCATGATAAATTATTGAAACCAAGTAAAGTTCTACGGAACAATTAAATAAAAAAGAAGGAAGTTTTTGCACATGCAAGTTATTCAACTACATCATCCCTATGAACCCAATCAAATTCCTAATGAAGAAGTCGTGATGGTCCTAGGCTTTTTTGACGGTGTCCACAAAGGCCACCAAAAAGTAATTGAAACAGGCAAAAAGATTGCTGAGGAAAAAGGCTTGAAGTTAGCTGTGATGACCTTCAACCAACACCCATCAATCGTTTTTCAAAAAGTTTTACCAGAAAATATGAAATATTTAACTAGCTTGGAACAAAAAGAACGCCTAATGGCCAACTTGGGCGTTGATATTTTATATATTGTCGAATTTACTTCAGCGTTTGCTCAATTAAAACCGCAAGATTTTGTCGATCAGTATATCGTTAATTTAAATAGTGCAGTGGCAGTCTCTGGGTTTGATTATACGTATGGTCCTAAAGAAATCGCTGGAGTCAAACAGTTACCAACTTATGCGCAAGGCCGTTTTGAAGTGGTGACAGTACCAAAAGAAGAAATGACTGGTGCCAAAATTAGCTCAACAAGAATTCGCGAAAAAATGGAAGCCGGCGAAATGGAGGAGGTCACGGAGTTGTTAGGATATATTTATGAAACAGAAGGAACAGTTGTCCATGGCGATGCTCGTGGCCGTTTATTGGGTTTCCCGACCGCTAATGTCAAAGTGAAAAGCACCGTGCGCTTACCAAGAATTGGCGTCTATGCTGTGCAAATCGAAGTTGGTGGCAAATGGTATGTCGGCATGGGCTCAATTGGTCATAATGACACCTTTGGAGAAGGACGCGATTTAACCGTAGAAGTCTATATTTTGGACTTCCATCAAGACATCTATGGCGAACAAGTGGTGGTTCGTTGGAATCATTATTTACGTGACCAAGTGAAATTCAATGGGGCTGAAGCCTTGATCGACCAATTAAAACAAGATGAACGAGATACGGCTGACTATTTCCAACAATCTGAGGACAAATAATGAAGATTCGTCAAGAAAAACCTGCAGAGTATCAAGCTGTAGAACGTTTAACGTATCAAGCGTTTAAGGAATTAAACTTGACCGAAAACTGGCGTCCCACAGAGCATTTTATCGTGCATTTATTAAGAGAAAGTGCCGACTTTATTCCGGAGTTGTCCTTAGTTTCAGAAACTGATCAAGGAAAATTAACGGGTCATATTATGTCTTCAAAAGCCAAACTACGATTACCTGATCATACAGAAAAGGCTGTTTTGACCGTTGGGCCGCTAAGTGTCCATCCAGAAGCACAGAACACGGGCGTAGGCTCAGCGTTAATTAAGCATTCTGTGCAGAAGGCCAAAGAATTAGGCATCGGCGGATTGATTATCCTGGGCCATCCAACTTACTATACGAAGTTCGGTTTTGTTCCAGCGACTACTTTTCAGATTACGTTACCGGAAAAAGAAACATCAGAAGCATTATTGGCTTTGGAATTACTGCCAGGTTATTTTGGTACAAGTGGTGGGGAGTGGCATTTTTCAACATGCTTTGCTTATCCAGAAACACACCTTGTAGAATTAGAAGCCTTTGAAGCAGAACTCGGAATAAATGAATAAAGAATAATAAGACGCGACAACTACTAGTTAAGTACTGGTGGTTGTCGCGTCTTTACTACTTTTTATTACAAAGTAGTTGACAGAACCGGTACTCAGTATTATTATGTAGTGGTACATAGTACTAAAGAGTAGTTTAGGGAGGAAAAGCAGTGAAGCAGACAGAGTTGCTAAAAGGCATTTTAGAAGGTTTAGTTTTAGCCATCATCCAAAGGAAAGAAACATATGGTTATGAAATTACAAAAATTTTAAATGACCAAGGGTTTACTGAAATTGTTGAAGGAACCGTTTATACGATTTTACTGCGTTTAGAAAAAAATCAATGGGTTATAGCTGAAAAAAAGCCTTCAGAAAAAGGACCAATGCGGAAGTTCTATCGCTTAACCTCATCAGGAGAAGCAGAACTCGCTGATTTTTGGCAGCGGTGGACGTTGCTTTCAAAACAAGTAAACAAGATGAAAAAAATGGAGGGATAGAGCATGTCAGATTTTAAAGCGTTGATCAAAAAAGTTGTGGGGGATAAAAAAGAGTACAAAGAATATAAACGACGAATTGCAGCATTACCAGCAGAGTATCGACAAGTATTTCAAGAAATTGAAAAATATGCATGGCATTTTTCAGATCATAGCGGAGCCAATATGTTCAATGCGTTGACTGATTTACTTGATTTGTTTGAAGAAGGAGCTGCTAACGGAACACCTATCAAAAATATTACGGGAGAAAAAGTAGGCGATTTTGCTGAAACAATTGTCAATGAAGTCGCTGGCAAATGGACTGATAAACAGAAAGAAAAACTGAATCATCAATTTTCTAAACAATAGTCAAAACAAAAAAGGAGAATGAACATGGTTGAAAATTTTTTTAAAGAAGGAAAGTTGCTGGTTATTCCCAAGAAAAATGCGAAAAAAGTCCAAGTGTTTCAACGTGTGGCCAACCAATTTGAATTTGGGAAAGAATATACGGAAAAAGAAGTCAATCAGCGACTTAGAGAAATCTATGAAGATTATGCACTTTTGAGACGGTATTTAGTAGATTATCAGTATTTAGAAAGAGATAAGTTTGGAAAAATTTATCAGAAATGTGAGCAACACACAAAAATTATATAAATGTCTTTTTTTAAAAGTAGCGAAACTAGGTGAAATGAACCAAGTCTAGCTACTTTTTGTTATGTAAGCTTAGTAATAGTTCTATAAAAAACTCTCTATTTGTTTTCTAACTCAGACTGGTAAGATTGATTTAATTAGAAAAAGATAGAGGTGAGAGAATGAATCTACGTACTTTAGGTCTAACAAAAATTCTTTTGACCTTTATTATATTAAGTATTATTGGCGCGTTAATGATTTATAGCGCCAGTAGCTATGACTTGCTGATGCAAGGTGTGAAGCCCACTGCTGTGTTTATTAAACAAGGCATTATTATGTGTCTCAGCTGGGTGCTAATGTTCGTGATCTACAAAGTTCGACTAGAAGTGTTATTTAATAAGAAAATTGCGATTGGACTGCTTTTAGTTTCGGTACTATTACTGCTAATGGTTCGACTACCTTTTTTTGGTGTAGCAGCGAATGGCGCACAACGTTGGATTTCTCTCTTTGGAATCCAATTTCAGCCATCAGAACTTTGTAATTTTGCGATTATTTATTACTTGAGCTGTTATTTAGGTGAAAAAGAAAATGGCTTGACAACGAAGCAGTTAAGGAAACAATGGCTGTTTGTTTTGGTCGTTGCATTTTTAGTTTTGATTCAACCCAAAGTTGGCGGGGCTATTCTTATTTTAGTTATTGGCAGTGTCTTGATTTTCTCAGCAAGTATTCATGCAAAATTTAGTGTAATTGCTGCGGGGATTGTCGTTGCTAGCGCGGCGCTTCTTTCTAAAATAATTATTTTTCTAGGCGATCACCAGTACTTACCACATTTTTTTGCGCATGTGTATGACCGCTTAGTTGTTTTGAAAAATCCGTTTTTATCCTTTCATGATCGAGGATTTCAGCCTTCAATGGCCTATTTAGCAATGTATAACGGTGGGTTTTGGGGCACTGGACTAGCCAATGGTATGGTAAAAAAAGGTGGCTTGCCAGAAGGTCAAACCGATTTTATCTTTGCGGTGATTGTGGAAGAACTTGGTTTGATTGGCGGCTTACTATTACTATTTCTTTTGTTATTTTTAGCGGCCTCGATTTTGCGGAGTAGTTGTGTAATAAAAAATCATTGTTACGGCTTGTTTTTGTTAGGAGTCGGGACCTTGATTTTAGCTCAAACGGCGATTAACATTGGTGGCGTTTTGGGTTTGATTCCAATGACAGGAATTCCTTTACCGTTTGTTAGTTACGGTGGGACAAGCTATTTAATCTTTTCAGTGGCATTAGGAATCGTCATTAAAATTATTGCAAACGAAAGGCGGCAGTTAAATGGTCAATACAAAAAAATTCAACTTACATCTTAATTATGATTTATTATTGCCCATTTTTTTACTCACACTTTTATCTTCTGGTGTGCAATATTGGATTGCCGTTAATGAAGGAAAAGATGGAACTGTGCCAGCATTAAAACAACTTTTCTTTATTTTTGTTGGCTATGCAGGCATGTTTTTAGCTAGTCGGCTGTCACAGAAGTTTATTTGGAAAGTAGCTCCTTTTTTCTATGGGTTTTCATTAATCTTGATGAGCGCTTTGTATTTTTCCTATGACAAAGGAATGTATTTATTGACGGGCACAAAGCGCTGGTTAGATTTAGGGTTTATTAAATTTCAGCCATCAGAAATTGCGAAAATTGCGTTTATTTTAATGTTGGCAAAAATTATTGTCCAACATGAGCAACAAGACTGGTCTGATAAATGGCGTTCAGACAAGCAACTTCTAAAAAAAATCGTTGCGGTTAGTCTCCCTGTTTTTTTCTTGATGGCTGTACAAAAAGATTTTGGGACATCCCTTGTTTTCGTAACGATTATTTTATCTCTTTTAGTTATTTCAGGAATTGATCGCAAAATTTTAATTATTATTTTCAGTGCTTTAGCAACGTTAGGCGTGGTCTTGATTCTGTTAGTTTTTACAGAGTGGGGGCACAAAGTACTCTTCTTTTTACATTTTAAACAATATCAATTGGATCGAATTTTAGCATGGATTCATCCCTATGATTATGTCGATAAAATCTCCTATCAACAAGTGCAAGGCTTATTGGCAATTGGTTCGGGTGGTTTATTTGGCAAAGGTGTACATGGGATTGAAGTGTATGTTCCTGTTCGTGAGTCTGATATGGTTTTTACTTTTATCGGGGAAGCCTGGGGCTTTGTGGGCAGTGCCACTGTTGTTTTTCTCTATTTTTACTTGTTTTATCAAGTTTTAGTAGCTGGCTTGCGGAGCAATTCGCGTTTCTGTATGTACATCTGTGTCGCCCTCATTTTTTCGCTGGTTTTTCAAACGGTGGAGAATATCGGTGCGGTGATTGGACTGTTGCCGTTAAAAGGTATTCCGCTTCCGTTTTTAAGTCAAGGAGGCACTTCGTTAGTGATGGCTATCACTTCTTTAGGATTTGTCAAAGGAAGAGAAGCCGCTACCTGAAAACACAAATAAAAACCAAGACTGGAACTCGCTTGCCGACAAGCTCTAGTCTTGGTTTTTACTATTGAAATTGTTTTTGGCATTCAGCCAAAAGTTGTTGAAGTTGTCGACTCATGTAACGTTCTTTTAAATAATAAACTGCCATGTTTCGTTTAGGTAGTTCTTGGTAAGTTAGTGTATGGATCGAATTGTCTAAAAGTTGAATATTTGTGTATTCGGGGACAATAGCGAAACTATCGGAATGAGACACCAAATGAGTAATAAGTGAAAGAGTATCCACTTGAATGACTTTCTCTGGAGAAAAATTAGAGAACGTAGTATCTAGCCAATTGGTTAATTTGTTTTGCTCGGAAAATTCGGTATTTAAACGGACGAAGGGGTACATTGTTAGTTCTTTTAAAATTTCTTCCGTCGTGGCTTTTGCCAAAGCTGGATGATCGTTTCTTAAAATGAATTGATAATTTGCTGTAAATAAATCAATTTTACCAATATGTTCAGGTAATGGTAAGTCAGCAAAGGAAATACCAAAATCTGCATCCATTGTTTCCAAGGATTGAAGAATATTTTCTGTAATAATAGTATGGACTTGTAAGTTGGATGAACGATCCGTTAATGTTGTCATTAGTAAGTCATTCAATTTATATTCTAAATCACAGAGATAAGTGGCCACATAAATATGGTTGGAAGAATGATTAATTTCTTTTAGCTCTTCTTCAATTGAGACCAACTCATTGGTGATGCGCCAACAATATTTTTCTAAAATTAATCCAGCTGGCGTTAAGGTGGTAGTTTGGCCTTGGCGATTAAAAAGTTCAGCGCCTAACGTTGCTTCAAGAATTTTTATTTGCTTACTTAATGCAGCTTGAGAAATTGCTAAATTTTCGGCTGCTTTAGTAAATTGTTTCACTTTGCATAACTCTAAAAAATAATGTAAACGAAATAGTTCCATGGGAATTCCTCCTTTTTCTATTCCTAGAATAAATAACGTAATTGTTCAAATAAATAACGTAATTGTTCAAATAAATAACGGTGTGCTTCACAATGTCCGTGATGATTATTCTGAACTAAATAGATGGCTCGTTCTGGACTATCTTCCAGAGGAATACCAACTAAGTTACGTCTGTTTAGTTCATCAGTGAGTGAATAGGGAAGGATGCTACAGGCTTTTTCTCGTTGGACCATGTCTAAGACTAAATGAAGAGAAGGAAGTTCGATGACGATTTGCCGATTTTCCCAATTGATTTTACGTTCCCAACGTTTAAACACTTTTTTTTCATATACTTGATCGGAATATGCAGCAAAAGGTAAAGAACGAATTTCGTCAATCGTCACGCTATCGGCATGGGCTAAAGGATGATTTTTATTGACACAAAGGAGATAGCTTTCTGTATAAATTAATTCTTTCTCTAATGGAATCGAGGTATCCAAAAATATCCCAATCCCAATGTCAATTAAATCTGTTTCCAAGGCTGTTTCAAGATCGTAATAATACTTAAAATCAATACTTACATACGGATAGGATTGATTAAATAACAACAAGACTTCTCCAAATGCTTTATCTATATCAATTAAGTTTGTTCCAATCCGAATGGTCGTTGTCGATCCTTGGGTCACTAATTCATTAATCTCTTCTTGCGCTTCCTTAATGAGTGCAAAAATCATTTCTGTTCGCTTGGCGACGACTTCGCCTGCTGGAGAAAGCCGACAATGTTTCTTGTCTCTTAAAATTAATGAAGCACCTAATTCACGTTCCAACTCCTTGAGCTGGGTACTTAAATAAGGTTGACTCGTATGGAGCTTTTGAGAAGCTAAAGTAAAACTCGCATACTTTGAAACTGCCATAAAATATTCTAGTTGTTGTAATTTCATTTTCCTCACCGCCGTTTCTTTAACTATACAAAAAATAGCAGAAGAAAAGCTTCTCGACAAGGCTATCTGACGGTCTTTAGATTAATTTAACCAGTTATGATTCTATGAATAAATACGAATCATACCAGAAAACCATAGTAAATAAGCGGATTATTTTTCTTTTTGTTACTGAATGGACAAAAAGTTATCTACTAAAAACTTTTTCTATATCGTTATTTTTTCAAGGAAGAATTATACTTGCTGTTGTAATTAAATAAGATTTGTTAGGTGAGGCTCCTATACAAACATAGGCTACTGCCCAAAAATGTCGAGAGACGCCAATGGGTAGAACAGGAACTGTCGAATGAAGGCTTTTCTTAAGGTAGCTAAAAGCAATCGCTTTTTACGTTGTATAGTGCTAAAGCTCAACGATAAGAACGATTATTCTTTGACACGTTGAGTTTTCAGCGTGTCTTTTTTTGTGGAAAGGGTGAGGAAAATGGAAGATGAACCGATCGTCAATTCAAGTCAACAACAGATAAATGAGGTGAAAGAAAATGGAAAAGAAAATGCGTCACTTGGGCCATGACTATAGTTACAAAAAGTTTGCCCACTCAGAAGCAGAAAAAGTTTTACAACGTTTCGGCTCAACTTGGGATGGCATTAAACACCAAGATATTGAAGAATTACAAGAACGTTATGGCCGCAACAAAATTATGAATGAAAAAAAAGCTTCACGGCTGCGACTTTTTATAAAATCGTATATCACGCCGTTTACTTTGGTGTTATTAGCACTAGCCACGATTTCATTTTTTACAGAATATGTCTATGCTGCGCCAGAGGAAAAAGATGTTACTGGCGTGTTAATTATGTTAGCGATGGTCATCTTAAGCGGCACGATGAGTTTTGTACAATCAGTCAAATCAAGCAATGCAGTTGAAAAATTACAAAATATGATTAAAGTTACAGCGACAGTCATTCGTGACAAGAAGCAAATGGAAATTCCTATTGAGGAAGTTGTGTGTGGCGACTTAGTCCAACTATCCGCTGGCGATATGATTCCAGCCGATTTACGTTTAATCCAATCTAAGGACTTATTTGTTTCCCAATCATCCTTGACTGGAGAGAGTTTTCCCATTGAAAAACACGCGACTCATCAAAAAGATAGTGATCAAATTGATACAGAATATGACAATCTTTTGTTTTTAGGAACAAATGTCATTAGTGGCACTGGTTTGGGCATTGTCATTAAAGTTGGTAATCAAACTTTATTCGGACGGATGGCTTCTGATAACGGAGAAGAGCAGCAGCAGACGAGTTTTGAAACAGGAATTAATAAAACAACGTGGGTGCTGATTCGCTTTATGTTGGTCATTACGCCAACTGTTTTTCTAATTAATGGGTTAACAAAAGGTGATTGGGTGGAAGCGTTAATGTTTGCGATTGCCACAGCTGTCGGCTTGACACCAGAAATGTTACCTATGATTGTAACAACCAATTTAGTCAAAGGTTCTCGAGAAATGGCTAAAGAAGGCACGATTATGAAAAATGTCAATGCCATTCAAAATTTTGGCGGGATGGATGTACTTTGTACGGATAAAACAGGTACCTTAACACAAGATAAAGTAATTTTAGAATACCACTATAATATTGGGTGCCAAGAAGATCAAAAAGTCTTGGATTTAGCATTTCTAAACAGTTATTTTCAAACAGGTTTGCGTAATTTAATGGATAACGCCGTTATTCAAGCGGCGACACAAGAAAGTGATATACAATCAGATGATTTTTATAAAGTAGATGAAATTCCTTTCGATTTCAATCGACGTCGAATGAGCGTGATTATCAAAGAGTTTAAAACGCGAGAAACACGCTTAATTACCAAAGGTGCGGTTGAAGAAATGCTCTTGGTCTGCACACAGGTACTTTTAGATGGCGAAATTGTGCCCTTAACAGAGACGCTGCGTCAAAAAATTACCAAAGACGTTGAAGCTTTAAATCGAGATGGTTTGCGCGTTCTAGCAATTGCCGATAAAAAAGTCGAAGCGGCTGAATGGGAGTATACAACTAAAGATGAATCAGAGTTGATTTTACAAGGTTATCTTGCCTTCTTGGATCCGCCAAAAGAAACAGCAGCGGCAGCTATTCACGCCTTGCATCAACATAATGTAGCTGTGAAAGTATTAACGGGGGACAATCAGTATGTGACGCATTCTGTTTGTAAAGAAGTTGGTCTGGCTGGCGAAAAAATTATTACAGGAAATGAACTTCAACAATTAAACCAAGAAGAATTAAGAAAAACCGTTCAAGCGTATAATATTTTCGCCAAAATTACGCCTGACCAAAAAGTTCGTATTGTAAATGCGTTAACTGAAAATGGTCAAACTGTTGGCTTTTTAGGTGATGGAATAAATGATGCTGGAGCAATGCGTGCTGCTGATGTAGGAATCTCTGTTGATACAGCTGTCGATGTGGCGAAAGAATCGGCGGATGTAATTTTATTGAGAAAAGATTTAATGGTTTTGGAAAAAGGAATTTTATCTGGACGGCGCGTGTTTACGAACACGATGAAGTACGTCAAATTAACAGCAAGTTCTAATTTTGGCAATGTTTTTTCCGTGATCCCAGCAAGTATCTTTTTACCATTTTTACCGATTGCTCCGATTCAATCGCTATTATTAAATCTAATTTACGATACTTCGTGTATGTCAGTTCCTTGGGACAAAGTAGATGAAGAATACGTAGAAAAACCAAAAAAATGGGAACCAAAATCAATTGGTAATTTTATGCGTTGGTTTGGTCCAACGAGTTCTATTTTTGATATTGTTACCTATTTATTTATGTATTTCATTGTGTGTCCGGCTATCCTAGGTGGCTCATTCTTTGAATTAAATGGAGCAGATCAATTGCTCTTTATCGGTATTTTCCATGCAGGATGGTTCATTGAGTCCTTATGGTCCCAAATGCTCGTCTTGCATTTCCTACGAACAGAAAAAATGCCTTTCCTTCAAAGTAGTGCTTCTGGAATTATGACGTTAGTCACTACAGCAGGGATTGTTCTCGGAACTGTTTTACCCTTTACCGCTTTCGGTGCAGAACTAGGATTTGTCGGTTTATCACCAAGCTATTTCTTGTATTTAATCCCGACAATTGTTGCTTATTTAGCACTGGTTGCGTTCATTAAAGTTTTATACGTCAAACGTTACGGTCAATTACTGTAACTGATTTGTACTATTATATATAGAAAAATTTTTTTACTTTTCTTTCAAGGTTGAGGAGGTGTCGGTTTTTATGACAGCTCCTCGTTGTTGTTTTAAGTGACTGTGCGAATTTTTTTATGGATTTATTTGTCATTTACAGTTAGTATGGCTAGTAGAGACTTTCCAAAAAGAACGAGCTTTTTGGTAATAAGGAGATAAAACGAGCTAATGACCAAAACAAACCAACTTTCAACTTCAACGCCGATGTTCGATCGGTCGGCCTATATTCATATTCCATTTTGTGAGCATATTTGTTATTATTGCGATTTTAACAAGGTCTTTTTAGAAGGACAACCAGTTGATGAATATATTCAGAGTTTATTAAAAGAAATTCAACTTACGCAAGCATTGTATCCAGAACAAGAAATGAAAACCATCTATATTGGCGGAGGCACGCCAACTTCATTATCAGCGAAACAGTTAGATGTGCTACTAAAAGGGGTTCGCGAACAGCTAACGTTTGATGACCGAAATGAATTTACGGTGGAAGCAAACCCTGGTGATTTAACCCAAGAAAAATTACAAGTCATGAAAAACTATGGCGTCAATCGTCTTTCGATGGGCGTTCAGACATTTGATGATCGCTTGCTCAAAAAAATCGGTCGCAAGCACACCGCCGCAGATGTTTATGAAACAATGAAATTTTTAGAGAAAGAAAATTTTACCAATGTCAGTATTGACTTAATCTATGCTTTACCTGGACAAACATTGGAAAGTTTTCGCGATACTTTGACAAGAGCCTTAGCATTGGACTTGCCGCACTATTCGCTTTATTCATTAATTCTTGAAAATAAAACAATGTTCATGAACTGGGTTCGTCAAGGACGGTTACAGCTGCCTGAAGAAGAAATCGAAGCACAAATGTTTGACGAAACGATTGAAGCAATGGAGAAAAAAGGACGTCACCAATATGAAGTCAGTAATTTTGCTTTAACAGGAAAAGAAAGCCAGCATAATCTGGCTTATTGGAATAATGACCACTACTATGGATTTGGCGCAGGTGCCAGCGGCTATCTTGGGCAAACTCGTTACAAAAATCACGGTCCAATCCAACATTATTTGAAACCCTTGCGAGAAAATCAATTGCCAATTGTGGAGACTGAAGAATTAACTCGTCTAAATCAAATAGAAGAAGAGCTATTTTTAGGCTTACGTAAAAAAGTAGGCATTTCTAAACAAAAATTCCAACAAAAATTTCAGGAACCAATTGAAGCAATTTATGGAGAGGTCATTCAACGCTTAATCAAAGAAGAATTATTAATTGAAGAAGCAGATATCTTACGTTTAACGAAAAAAGGACTATTTGTGGGGAATAATGTTTTTGAAGCATTTTTGTTAAGTGAAAAAGAGTAAAAAAATAAAAAAATCATCGAAGTGTGACAAAGCATTTCGATGATTTTTTTATTACAAAAGTTGGTATTGATGGTTTTTGGAGGTGGTTTGCAGCGATTAGCACTCTTGCGTGAAGAGTGCTAAAAAGTTGCGTATTTCCCTTGACAAAAAGGTAAGGACTTGTTATATTAGTATATGTAGTTAGCACTTAGATGTTAAGAGTGCTAATGAAGGGTGGTAATAACGATGATTACAGAAAGACAACAAAATATCTTGAGACTTATCATCCAAAATTACACGAACACGGGCTTACCTGTCGGTTCTAAGAAATTGATGGAGGATGGCATTGCCTCTAGTTCTGCCACAATTCGTAATGATATGAAAGCATTAGAAGAATACGGCTTATTAGCTAAGACCCATTCTTCTTCAGGGCGAATCCCCTCAATGGCTGGTTATCGTTACTACGTGGATCATCTTTTACAACCAACACAAGTAGAAGAGAACGAACTTAGAAGGATCCGTCAATCTTTTGGAAAAGAATTTCATGAGATTAATGATATTATTCGACAATCAGCTGAAATTCTATCAGAATTGACAAGTTATACTGCTTTTTCATTAGGACCTGAAGTGAAAGAACGGAAATTAACCGGCTTTCGAATGGTTCCTTTGAATGATCGGCAAGTCCTTGCTATTATAGTGACAGATAAAGGCAATGTTGAAAACCAAGTATTTGCCATTCCTGCCGCTGTTTCTAGCCAAGATCTTGAAAAAATGACACAAATCATCAATGATAAGTTGGTTGGACAACCTTTGTTGACCGTTTATCATCGTTTGCGGACGGAGATTCCGATGATTTTACATCGCTATTTCCAAACACCAGAAGGAATGATGAACTTATTCGATGAGATGTTAGGACATGCCTTTGAAGAAAAAGTCTTTGTCGGTGGTCGCATGAATTTGTTAGATTTTGGCATCAAACAAGATATTGAACAATTGAAATCTGTCTATTCCTTTATGCAAAATTCTGATGAGCTGACGCATTTATTAAATGGTTCTGCAACAACAGAAAATCCAATTGTTTTTCGTATCGGCTCAGAAATTGGCAACAATCTCTTAGAAGATATGAGCATGATCACTGCTACGTATGAAGTATCAGGACATGGCAAAGGAACAATTGCCCTGCTAGGACCAACCAGTATGCCGTATTCAAAAATATTCGGTTTGGTAGACACGTTTCGACATGAGCTAGCTTCACAACTAGGTGACTATTACCGTTTTTTAGGTAATTAAGCAAACCTTGTTAGGATAAGAAGTAGATGCATAAAGAGAAAGGAAGTTGCTGAAGTGAGTAAAAAAGAAGAGAAGCAAGAAGAATTACAAGAAGAAATGGAAGCTGTTGATGCTGCTGGCGTTTCTGAAGTAGAAGTTGAAGCAACAGAGATTGAAAATCTTAAAGCAGAGCTTTCCGAAATGGAAGACAAGTTCTTGCGGGCAAGAGCCGAAATTGCTAATATGAGCAATCGAAATAAAAACGAACGAGAATTATTAGTTCGTTACCGCTCACAAGATTTAGGTAAAAAGATTTTACCATCCATTGATAATTTAGAACGAGCAATGGCCATTGAAGTATCAGATGAACAAGGCGAAAGCTTGAAAAAAGGTATTTCGATGGTGCTAGAAAGTATTACTGTGGCTTTAAAAGAAGAAGGAATAGAAGAAATCCCAGCAATGGGTGAAACCTTTGATCCAAATTTACATCAAGCCGTTCAAACAGTCCCTGCTTCTGAAGAAACCCCAGCAGATACCATTGTTGAAGTTCTACAAAAAGGGTACAAATTACAAGATCGTGTGTTACGACCATCAATGGTCATTGTTGCACAATAACAAACGTTAATTAAAAATATATTATTATAGAAAACTAATACAGATTGGAGATATTCACTATGAGTAAAATTATTGGTATTGACTTAGGAACAACAAACTCAGCTGTCGCAGTGCTAGAAGGCGGCGAAGCGAAAATTATTGCAAACCCAGAAGGTAACCGCACAACTCCTTCGGTCGTTTCATTCAAAAACGGTGAAATTCAAGTGGGCGAAGTAGCAAAACGTCAAGCTGTTACAAATCCTAACACGATTTCATCTATTAAACGTCACATGGGTGAAGCTGGCTACAAAGTTGATGTTGAAGGAAAATCATATACACCACAAGAAGTTTCTGCAATGATCTTACAATATTTAAAAGGTTTTGCTGAAGACTATTTAGGTGAAAAAGTTGAAAAAGCAGTTATTACAGTTCCTGCATATTTCAACGATGCGCAACGTCAAGCAACAAAAGATGCTGGTAAAATTGCTGGTTTAGAAGTAGAACGGATCGTTAACGAACCAACAGCAGCAGCTTTAGCTTATGGCTTAGATAAAACAGACAAAGATGAAAAAATTCTTGTCTTTGACCTTGGTGGTGGTACATTCGACGTGTCAATCCTTGAATTAGGCGATGGCGTTTTCGATGTATTATCAACAGCCGGTGATAACAACCTAGGTGGGGATGACTTTGATAATAAAATCATTGACTACATGGTTGCAGAATTTAAAAAAGAAAATGGCATTGACTTAGCTAACGATAAAATGGCATTACAACGTTTGAAAGATGCTGCTGAAAAAGCGAAAAAAGACTTATCAGGTGTAACAAGCACACAAATCAGCTTGCCATTTATTACTGCTGGCGAAGCAGGACCATTGCACTTAGAAATGAACTTAACTCGTGCAAAATTTGATGAATTAACAAGTGATTTAGTTGAACGTACAAAAGTACCAGTACGTCAAGCCTTGAAAGATGCTGGATTAAATCCTTCTGAAATCGACGAAGTTATCCTAGTTGGTGGTTCAACACGTATTCCAGCTGTAGTTGAAGCTGTTCGCAAAGAAACAAACAAAGAACCAAACAAATCAGTTAACCCTGACGAAGTAGTAGCAATGGGTGCTGCAATCCAAGGTGGCGTAATCACTGGTGATGTTAAAGACGTTGTCTTATTAGACGTAACACCGTTGTCATTAGGGATTGAAACAATGGGTGGCGTATTTACAAAATTAATTGATCGTAACACTACGATTCCAACAAGTAAATCACAAGTATTCTCAACTGCTGCTGACAATCAACCAGCTGTTGATATTCACGTTTTACAAGGTGAACGTCCAATGGCCGCTGATAATAAAACATTAGGTCGTTTCCAATTAACAGATATTCCTGCGGCTCCTCGTGGTGTGCCACAAATTGAAGTAAGCTTTGACATTGATAAAAACGGGATTGTAAATGTTCGTGCGAAAGACTTAGGCACTCAAAAGGAACAAACAATCACGATTAAATCTTCTTCAGGTTTATCTGATGATGAAATCGAACGTATGGTGAAAGATGCTGAAGCAAACGCTGAAGCAGATAAACAACGTAAAGAAGAAGTTGACTTACGTAACGATGCAGATGCTTTATTATTCACTGTTGATAAAACATTGAAAGAATTAGAAGGCAAAGTAGATGCTGAAGAAGTGAAAAAAGCAGAAGATGCGCGTGATGAATTAAAAGCAGCCATCGAAGCAAACGATATCGAACAAATGAAAGCAAAACGTGATTCATTGAATGAAATCGTCCAAAACTTAACAGTAAAACTTTACGAACAAGCTGCGCAACAACAAGCACAAGAAAATCCTGAAGCTGCCCAAGGTGGCGCTGATGATGTTGTTGATGCTGATTTTGAAGAAGTAAATGGTGATGACAAATAATCAATAACAATTGATTTTAGGGACTGGATCATTAGTACAATGACTAATGTCCCAGTCCCTTGTCTTTTGTGAGAAAATCAACCACAATCAAGTTAGCAAGAAACTATTTAGGTTTTGAAAGAACTGTGGTATGATTACAACGATGTTAAACAAGCTGAAAATACCTATTCACAGCTAGTAACACTGATTCAAGGTGTGACAGATAATCCAACCAGAGAGACCGAAAGCAATCGATGAATTTGGCTGGTTCTAAACACATTGTAAAGTTTGAAGAAAGTTGGAGGGAAGTCAATGGCGACGAAACGAGATTATTATGAAGTGCTAGGATTAGCAAAAGGTGCTTCAGATGATGAAATTAAAAAAGCATACCGCAAACTTTCCAAAAAGTACCATCCAGATATTAACAAAGAAGCCGATGCGGAAGAAAAATTTAAAGAAGTTTCTGAAGCGTATGAAGTATTAAGTGATCCACAGAAAAAAGCGGCCTATGACCAATATGGCCATGCAGGAACTGATCCTAATTACGGTGGCGGCGCTGGTGGCTTTGGCGGTTTCGGTGGCGGCGGATTTAGCAGTAGTGGTTTTGGTGGATTCGAAGATATTTTCGATTCATTCTTTGGTGGCGGCGGTGGCCGTTCTGTTGATCCAAATGCACCAAGACAAGGCGCCGATTTACAATATACAATTCAATTGAAATTTGAAGAAGCTATTTTCGGTGTCGAAAAAGAGATTAAGTACAATCGAGAAGATACTTGTGCAACCTGTGGCGGTAATGGCGCCAAACCAGGCACACACCCAGAAACTTGTCATAAATGTCATGGCTCTGGAACAATCAATGTTGAACGTCAAACGCCATTAGGTCGTATGATGAGTCGTCAAACTTGTGATGTGTGTCATGGCACAGGGAAAGAAATTAAAGAACCATGTCCAACTTGTCATGGCACAGGTCATGAGAAAAAAGCACATACTGTCAAAGTAAATGTGCCTGCTGGAGTAGAAGACGGTCAACAAATGCGCTTAGCTAACCAAGGAGAAGCGGGTACCAATGGTGGACCATATGGTGATTTATATGTAGTCTTTCGTGTTGAAGATAGTGATATTTTCGATCGAGATGGCGCAGAAATCTACTATGATTTACCAGTAAGTTTCGTCCAAGCGGCTCTAGGGGACGAAGTAACTGTCCCAACTGTTCATGGTGACGTGAAATTAAAAATTCCGGCTGGAACACAAACTGGCACAAACTTCCGCTTAAGAGGCAAAGGTGCGCCACGTTTACGTGGTGGGGGCAATGGTGATCAACACGTGAAAGTGAAATTAATAACACCAAAAAATCTTAATGAAGAACAAAAGGATGCCCTACGAGCTTTTGCAAAAGCTGGCGGACAAAATGTAACTGAACAACAAGAAGAAGGCTTCTTTGATAAAATGAAAGATGCGTTTGGCGGTAAGAAGAAAAAATAAACCAAACGAGTCAGAGACAAAAGCAGTTAGCTCCAAGTGTTCATCACTCTCGAAGGCTAAATTGCAACGAGTAATTGTAGGTGCTGCTTTTGTTCAACTGATTATTTTAAGATTTAGAGAGTGGGACATAAGTCGTTTTGACTTATGTCCTATTTTCGTTTTTTATTTCCAAACATTTTACGAGAATATTTTAAAATTTAGCGTATACTTAATATAAGCAAGTTAGGAGGGCTTATTTATGAAACCATATGTTTATGTAATCAGTGATATTCATGGACAAGCAGATTTGTTTGATGCCTTACTCACAGACTATGACCCAGTCGAGCATCAGCTAGTTTTAATTGGTGATTTAAACGACCGTGGTCCGCATTCTAAAGCCTGTTTTCTCAAAGGAAAAGAACTTGTCGAGCAACACGACGCTGTTTATTTACGAGGCAATCATGAAGAATATTTTTTGCAGTTTCTTCAAAATCCAGAGGACTGGTTTGCAGGATATGTTCGCAATGGTGGCAAGGAAACAATTGAAAGTCTCTTGCATCCAGGAGCTACTGCAGAATACTCACCAACAGAAATGGCCTTAATGATCCGTAGTCGCTATCCAGAGTTAGTTGATTTTTTAACAAAACGACCGCTTTATTTTGAATGGCAGCATTACTTATTTGTGCATGCTGGGGTTGATTTAACGATGGAAGATTGGCGACAAACAGCACCTAAGGATTTTTTGTGGATTCGCGAACCCTTTCATCAAGGGAAAAATAATACAGGCAAGACCATTGTTTTTGGTCATACCATTACTCCGATGTTACATGGTGATATGCAGACCACGGACCTTTGGCAAAGTGATGGAAAAATTGGGATAGATGGTGGTGCTATTTTTGGTGGCTCTGTGCATGGTGTGATTTTTAATGAAAAAGGCATTGTCCAAGATATCGAATATCAAAAACGCACCCCTGCATGGCAACCAGAATTTTGATTCCTTAATCGCACGAATCAGTTACCTCACTTCTATATTTAGAAGCAAAAATATGCTAAAATAGATAAGTATGCATAAGAAAAGAGGTATCTAGTTAATGGCAGAAGCTTATAACGAAGAAGTAGTAGCGCTACTTCAAAAAGAATTGACAACGTATCGTTCAAAACAAATAACAACGGTTTTAACTTTATTAAATGAAGGAAATACAGTTCCTTTTATTGCCCGTTACCGGAAAGAAATGACTGGAAGTTTAGATGAAGTCCAAATCCGTGAAATAGAAGAACGTTATCATTATTTACAAAACTTGAAAAAGCGGAAAGAAGAAGTTCTCCGTTTAATTGAAGAGCAAGGAAAACTAACAAAAGAACTCAAAACAGATATTCAAAAAGCAGTAAAAATGCAACAAGTGGAAGATTTATATCGACCATATAAACAAAAACGTCGGACTAAAGCGACTATCGCGAAAGAAAAAGGGTTGGAACCATTAGCAGATTGGTTGCTCTCTTTACCTGAAAACGCGGATATCTTAGCTAAAGCGGCTACTTTTATTAATGAAGAAAAAGAAGTTGCAACCGCCGAGATAGCCTTGCAAGGTGCTCATGAAATTTTAGCAGAACGTATTAGCGATGAACCAAAATACCGAACATGGTTACGTGATTATATGGTTAAACATGCGCAATACGTTAGCGTAGTTAAGGACGAAGAAAAAGACGAAAAGCGGACCTATGAAATGTATTACGATTTTGCAGAACCAGTTAGCAAAATGGTGCCGCACCGTGTCTTAGCAACGAATCGTGGTGAAAAAGAAGACATTTTAAAGGTTTCCCTTGTCGCTGATGAAACAAAAATTAATGATTATTTCCAACGTCAACTAATCGGCAAACAAGCAACAAGTTTTGCTGCTCCATACATTGAGGCTGCTTATTTAGATAGCTATAAACGATTTATTGGACCAGCGATTGAACGGGAGATCCGCAATGAATTAACAGAAAAAGCTGATGAACAAGCGATTGCAATTTTCGGTGAAAATTTACGTAATTTATTATTACAGTCACCACTTAAAGGAAAAGTTGTTCTAGGATTTGACCCGGCTTATCGGACAGGTTGTAAATTAGCAGTTGTCGATGAAACGGGTAAAGTTTTAGCAATTCAAGTGATTTATCCACATAAACCAGCGACTGCTGCGAAACGTGAAGCCGCTGGTCCAGCCTTTAAAAAGATCATTGAAGACTATCAAGTGGACATGGTAGCTATTGGAAACGGAACGGCAAGTCGTGAATCTGAATTGTTTGTGGCAGAGCAATTAAAAGCGGTGAAACGGGACGTCTTTTACGTGATTGTTAATGAAGCAGGGGCTTCCGTTTACTCTGCGAGTGAAGTGGCTCGTAAAGAGTTTCCTGATTTACAAGTCGAAGAACGAAGTGCGGTCAGCATTGCACGTCGTTTGCAAGATCCGTTGGCAGAATTAGTAAAAATTGATCCCAAAGCAGTCGGGGTCGGTCAATATCAGCATGACGTATCGCAAAAACGTCTTGCCGAGCAATTGGATTTTGTTGTAGAAACTGCGGTAAACCAAGTTGGTGTTGATGTGAATACAGCGAGTGCTCAACTTTTACAACATATTTCTGGCTTAAATAAAACAACGGCGCAAAACTTAGTCACTTATCGTGATGAAAATGGTGTCTTTACAGCACGAAATCAAGTCAAAAAAGTACCTCGTTTAGGACCAAAAGCATTTGAACAAGCAATTGGCTTTTTACGAATTCCTAATGGCAAAAATGTGTTAGATAACACTGGCATTCACCCAGAAAGTTATCCAGTAGCACAAGCAATTTTAGAAAAAGCAGAGATTGCTTCTAAAGAATTAGGGACAGCAGAAGCTATCGAAAAATTGAAACAGTTACCAGTGAATCAATTAGCTACTGAGTTAGAAGTAGGTTCAGAAACACTCACAGATATTATTGCTAGTTTAATCCAACCAGGTCGTGATATGCGCGATGAGATGTCAGCGCCACTTTTACGTAAAGACGTGTTGACGATGGAAGATTTGAAACCAGGAATGGAAATGCAAGGGACTGTTCGAAACGTAATTGACTTTGGCGCGTTTGTCGATATTGGTGTGAAGCAAGATGGCTTAGTCCACATTTCTAAGTTAAGTACTAAATTTGTTAAGCACCCAACGGATGTTGTTGCGGTGGGGGATGTAGTCACAGTTTGGGTAGAAGATGTTGACTTGAAAAAGGGGCGTATTAGTTTAACCATGTTGCCTCGGGCTGATAGAAAAGAGTAACAATGAAAGAGTCTCAACCAGTCTTGATGACAGATCAAGCGCTTCAAACGCTAGTGGAAAAAATTTCAATCGTATTTTTTCAGAAACCTTTTCTGCATCAAGCTACATTTAATCGGCGGTTAAAAACTACGGGCGGTCGCTATCATTTAGCTTCGCATCACCTGGATTTTAATCCAACTGTCTTTTTAAAGTATGGACAAGAGGAACTGGAAAAAGTCATTAAGCATGAGTTATGTCACTATCATTTACATTTAGCTGGCAAAGGCTATCAGCATAAAGATAAGGACTTTAAAGAGTTATTGGCTAAGACTGGCGGTGCCCGTTACGCACCGCCTCTAGTAGAACGGAAAAAAGCAGTTTTCCATCAGTACCAATGTCAGTCTTGTGGAGAAGTCATCCTCAGAAAACGACGAATTGATACGACACGATATGTCTGCGGAAAATGTCATGGGCGTTTGTCCTGGCAAGCGAAAAAAGAACAAATCTAACGATTCTGGTCTTTGTTATCTTGACAAAGACCAGTAATTATTTTAGGATAAATAAGTGCTCTTAAAATGCAGATGTGTTGGAATTGGCAGACAAGCATGATTGAGGGTCATGTGGACAGATGTCCGTGTGGGTTCGAGTCCCATCATCTGCATCAGCTAGTATAACAAGAGGTCGGGACAGAAGTGTTTAACTCCGAGAAATAATAAGGAGTTGCTTCTGTTCCCGCCGTTTATCAGTTTTTGAGCGTGGAGCAAAAATCCAAAGTGATTTTTGTCCCACGCTCTTGTTTATTACGGAAAAACCATCAATTTTTTATTAAATTCTGATATTTATTATTGCTTTTTCATTATAGTTGGCGTAACTTTAGAGTATAAATTTGTGAAGCGAGGGAGTCCGTGTGAGAAATTTTAAAAAATCTGATAAATTAAATAACGTAAGTTACGATGTCCGTGGTCCTGTTTTAGAAGAAGCAGAACGCATGCAAGAAGAGGGCATACGTATTTTGAAATTAAATACAGGGAATCCAGCGCCATTTGGTTTTGATGCCCCAAATGAAATTGTGCGCGACATGATTGTAAATGTTCGCGATTCAGAAGGTTATTCCGATTCAAAAGGTATTTTTTCTGCAAGAAAAGCGATTGAACAATATTGCCAATTAAAAAAATTTCCTAATGTAACGATTAATGATATTTACACTGGTAATGGCGTGAGTGAACTAATTACCATGTGTATGCAAGGCTTGTTAAATAACGGCGATGAAGTACTTGTGCCAATGCCAGACTATCCTTTATGGACTGCATCTGTTTCTTTGGCGGGCGGTACGCCCGTTCATTATATTTGTGATGAGCAAGCAGAATGGTATCCAGACATTGATGATATAAAATCAAAAATAACTTCGAATACAAAAGCAATCGTTATTATAAATCCAAATAATCCGACTGGTGCTTTATATCCGAAAGAGTTATTACTAGAAATTGTCGAAGTGGCACGTCAAAATGATTTAATTATTTACTCCGATGAAATTTATGATCGTTTGGTCATGGACGGTTTGGTTCATGTACCGATTGCTACATTAGCACCTGATTTATTTGTCGTAACATTGAATGGTTTGTCAAAATCACATCGAGTGGCAGGCTTCCGATGCGGTTGGATGGTGTTAAGTGGAGATAAATCACGAGTAAAAGGGTATATCGAAGGGCTAAATATGCTTGCTTCCATGCGGTTATGCTCGAATGTGTTGTCACAACAAATCATTCAAACCGCATTAGGCGGCTATCAAAGTGTCGATGATTTACTTTTACCAGGTGGCAGAATTTACGAACAACGAGAATTTATTTACAATGCGATAAATGATATTCCTGGTTTATCAGCCGTGAAGCCTAAAGCAGCTTTCTATATTTTCCCGAAAATTGATACGGCCAAATTTGACATTTATGATGATGAAAAATTTGTTTTAGATTTCTTACACAAACATCATATTTTATTAGTCCATGGTGGTGGGTTCAACTGGCAACAACCAGATCACTTCCGTATTGTTTATTTACCGAAGATGGAAGACTTAAAAACTACAGCAGATAAAATGCGTGAATTTTTAAGTACCTACAAACAAAAATAAAAGAACTACCAAAAAATAGCCTCTAACGAAGCTATTTTTTGGTAGTTCTTGTTTTATCAACAATACTATTCTGCGGTTTCACATGCTTTTTTACTAATAATCATTCGGTTGGTATATTTTTCTTCCATATCAGGACTAGGATTTGCTACTACGATGAGATAAGAATTTTCATACTCCTTCTCCACAAAGCCTGAATAATTTGTTTTTTCCCAAATGAAGTGAACCTTTTTCTCTTCGGCCATACAATAACACTCCTTTTTAATAAAAATGAACCTATTTATTTTCTAAGAAAACCTTAGATAATGTTCTTGCAGTATATTATGCAATAAAGTACAATAAAAGCATAATGCGAATTCGCATATTTTGACAAAATCCCCATTTTGCAAGGAAAATGGCCGATATAAATAGGAGCTATTGTGATGAATTCTTTAGGTGCAGTTATTAAAGAAATTAGAAAAAATAGAAAATTGACACAGAAAATGTTATCAGAAGACATCTGTTCGCAAAGTGTTTTAAGTCGCATTGAAAACAATGAAGAGTTGCCAAACGTTCTCGTAATGCAACAACTTTGTGATCGTTTAGGTGTGACTGTTGACCAGATTATGCGTTATAAATCTGGTGATGTGCACGTTGTTACGTATTCATTTGAAAAAATGGCTGAATATTTTCGCCATAAAAAATATCAATTATTATTAAATTATTTAAAGGAAAATCGTATTGAAGAACAATTGTATTTAGATACGGACTGGCAAAAATATTATTATTATTTAGGTAGTTGTGAATTGTTTGTTCTAAATGATTATGAAAAAGCTATTGCTAGCTTGCGTAAAGGGTTATCTTTCACCTATAAAGCTGATAAGTTAAATGTTTCTGATTTAGAGATTCAATTAATTAGTTGTCTAGGTGCCACTTATGGTTACATGGGCAATCGAGTAGAAGCAGAACGATTTTTAAGTTTGAGTATTCATTATTTTAATCAATTGCCAAATGAACGCAGTAATGCAGAATTAACGAAAATATTTTTTAATTATGCTGATTTCTTATTTAAAAATTATACAGAAAAAGATGCCGAAATTTATGTGGATCAAGGAATTACTTGGGCCCGCAAAAAAAATAGTTATTATTATTTAAGTGAATTATTAAATCTAAAATATTTAGTTTTAATGAGAAAGAATAAACACGAAGAAGCAGAACGTTATTTAAACTTAGCACAACAAATGAAAAATGTGGAAAGTGGCAATCTTTAAAAAATCCTCAGAATTGCTTAAAAGGTCTACACCATTTCTTGACTTTTGTACTGATTAAGAGTACTTTTGAAGTAAGTAAAATAAAGAAAGAAGGATGAAGATGAAAACATTTATCTTTGCAGACAAGTTCTTTTTAAAAAGCGATGTTAAAGGACCTGGTTATTTAGAAATCACGGATGGTATCTTTGGTAATTATACAAAAGATGAACCGCAAGGGGACGTAAAAATTATTCGTGAGGAAGGCAAATGGATTGCCCCAGGTTTAGTCGATACTCATATTCATGGTTACATGAATCATGACGTAATGGATAACGATGCAGAAGGCATTAAAGTGATGTCTGAAGGCTTATTATCTTGTGGTGTAACTTCATTTTTACCAACAACGTTAACTTCAAGTAAAGAACGTTTAACAGACGTTGCACGTACGATTGGTCAAGTCTACCAAGAAGTACCTGGTGCAAAAATTCAAGGGATTTACTTTGAAGGACCTTTCTTTACTGAAGAACATAAAGGCGCACAAAATCCAAGTTATTTTGGAGATCCAGACCTTGATACATTCCACGAATGGCAAGAAGCTTCAGGCGGAATTATTAAGAAAATTGCGTTGGCACCAGAACGTAATGGTGTGAAAGAATTTGTTGAAACCGTTACAGATGAAGGTGTCGTTGTTGCTTTAGGCCATAGTAATGCGACCTTAGAAGAAGCTGATGTGGCAGTTGAAGCAGGCGCTAGCGTTTTTGTTCATGCATATAATGGGATGCGTGGCTTAAATCACCGTGAACCAGGGATGGTTGGTGCATTGTTAACGTTACAACACGTTTTCTCTGAATTAATTTGTGATGGACACCATGTACATCCGCAAGCGGCTGAAGTATTGATGGAAAAAGCGGGCCATGATCACGTTGCGTTAATTACAGACTGCATGATGGCTGGCGGTATGCCAGATGGCAACTACAATTTAGGTGAATTTCCTGTTGTGGTAGCAGAAGGAACGGCTCGTTTGGATACTGGGAACTTAGCAGGAAGTATTTTAAAACTAAAAGAAGCAATTAAAAATGTAGTTGATTGGGGTATTGCAACACCTGCACAAGCAATTATGATGGCTTCATTAGTTCCTGCGATCAGCTGTAAAATTGATGATCAATGTGGCATGATTGCAAATGGTCGCGATGCTGACTTTATCGTATTAGAACCAACCATGGAATTAGCAGCCACTTATTTAGATGGCGTAGAACGTTATCGAGCATAAGACACAAGAAAAAGCTTGCGGAAATTTATCCGCAAGCTTTTTTTATAATTCTTTTGGTAAAATCGCAGAAGTGATTTCTTTGTTTTCATAGGCAATAAAAAAATCGATTAATTGCTTGTCAAATTGCTCAATATCCTCTTTGTAAAGGGAGCTAGGAATCACAAAGGTTTGCTCTAGGGTGCCTGCTAGATAATCGCCATCTAAACTTTGGGCGACAACTAAAAATTCTTGTTCGCGCCAATGTTCCACATCTGTTTCAGAAATGGTTTCCGGAGAGGCTAAAAATTTACAATTTTCGACAAACTGTTCATCAATTTCTTCACTGAAAGTTAATTCAGCATCCTCTTCTTGAGGTTGAGAGAGGATTGCTTGCAAAAATGTTTGTGGTTTTGCATCGGGTAATGTTTCTTTTAGCTGTTCAAAATCCAATGAAAGTTCCTCCTTATTGTTTGTTTAAAATAGTTACTGAAAAATCAATGGGTGAATTTGTTTTAAGGCTTTTGGCTTCTAAGATGATTTTTTCAGCCAACAAATCGTTTCCGTTATATACAGGTGTCACGCGATAGCGAACGGTTTCGCCGCGATCAAGAGCTGCCCGAATCTGATTTTCATATTTCGTCATATAAGGAGTGTTGACAGGATTCTGATACAAGGTGGTTAAGTTACGTGGATCATCACCACTGCCTCCCATTTGACGGCCGATTAGGTGGCCACGCGAATGATTAGCTTTTCCTGAAATGAAACCAGCTGGTCGAATATCTTTATTAGCGGAAGTTCCTGTATTGACCATTGCGGGTTTTAATAGCGCATCAGCGCCTGTCGCTCGTTTTAGACGATCTAGAGAATGATAAGTAATCCAGCCGTTTGAGTTATCCTTTAATTCCTCTGCTGAAAATGTGGCTTTACCATTTTCAATGGGTCCAGGATTATCTCCTTTTGGTGCTGGTGTGCTTGAGGGGGTGGTTGTTTGTGGTTGAACATTAAATAAATCTTGTAAAGCATCAGGAACTTTAACGCCAACCGCGCCTAAAATTAAAATGATTAATGCGCCAATCAGCATGATGGTTGAATTAAATGGTGGTTTCTTCTTTCTGTTTGCCATAACGTGCTCCTCTAATTTTATACTTGCAATAGTCCAAATTTAAGTGGACCATCTTTTCTATTATACGTAAATTTGCTAAAAAATCAAAAAAGGCTTTTCTTTGAAAGACTTGTTTTCTCAGATATGTTACTATTTTAATGTAGAAGGGAAGGGATAGTGGATGGCCTATATTGAAGTCAAAAATGAATACAAGCGTTACCAAATGGGAGAGACAACTATTACTGCGAATGACGGCATTTCTTTTGAAGTGGAAAAAGGAGAAGTAGCGGTTATTTTAGGCCCCAGCGGTGCTGGAAAATCAACTGTTTTAAATATTCTTGGTGGAATGGACAGCTGTGATGAAGGGGAAATTATTATTGATGGCACAGATATCGCTCAGTTTTCAGAGAAACAATTAACCACTTATCGACGAAATGATGTCGGGTTTGTTTTCCAATTTTACAATTTAGTCCCAAATTTAACGGCAAAAGAAAATGTCGAATTGGCTTCGCAAATCGTTGCGGATGCGTTGGATTCGACCACTGTTTTACAATCGGTGGGTTTAGGGGAACGTTTAGATAATTTTCCAGCGCAACTTTCTGGTGGTGAACAACAACGAGTAACCATCGCCCGTGCGATTGCTAAAAAGCCCAAGTTACTTTTATGTGATGAACCGACAGGAGCACTGGATTATGAAACAGGGAAACAAATTTTAACTATTTTGCAAAATACTGCTCGTGAAACTGGAACGACCGTCTTAATTATTACCCACAATTCAGCCATTGCAGAAATGGCCGATCGGGTAATTCGAATTAATGATGCGAAAGTTCGCGAAATGACTGTGAATGATCAGCCTAAATTGGTTGCTGAAATTGAATGGTAGGTGCCTAAAATGAAGAAAACAGCGCTAATTAAAACAAGCTTACGTGAAATTAGACAATCTACTACACGATTTTTATCGATTATGGGGATTATTTTCCTTGGTGTAATGGTTTTTGTTGGTTTGAAAGCTACTGGACCAGATATGATTAAAACCGCGAATAATTATTACCAGAAAGAGCAGCTTCCAGATGCGCGAATAATTTCTACAATGGGACTGGAAAAGAAAGATTTAACAACATTACAGTCTTTAAAAGATGTCGAAACAGTTGTGCCGCGGTATACAATAGATGCCACGATTGGGCCGCAAAATAATGCAGTAAAATTGTTTGGCTATCGAAAAAATCAAGCAGGATCGGTTAACTATCAAGTAGTTGACGGTCGGTTACCTAAACAAACAAATGAAATTGCATTAGATACATTAGCGAAAACTAGATATGACTATAAAATGGGTGATAAAATCACTTTAAACGATGTAGCGATTAAAGAAAAAGGACTGACGCAAACTCATTTTACTGTTGTTGGATTTATCAATTCAGCAGAATATATTGATAATACATCCAGGGGAACCACAACGGTCGGTTCTGGAACGTTAAACTTTTTTGGCGTGGTTTCGGAAAAAGCCTTTGACAGTCAACGATATCCAGAATTGCTAATCTCATTTCGTTCATTAAAACATCAAAATACGTATTTCTCTGATTATGAAAAGAAAAGAGAGCAGGCCTTAAATCAGGTAAAAGAGGCACTGAAAAATCGGCCAGAAGAACAGATTGCGGCTCTGCGTGATTCGGCTCAGCCGGACATTAACCAAGGTCGGCAAGCGCTGGAAACGGGAAAACAAGCGCTTGCGCAGTTGGAGCAACAACCAGGAATTCCAGCTGAGATGCTTGAAAAGCAAAAAGACGAATTGGCTAAACAAGAACAACTGTTGGCTGAAAAAGAAACAGAGCTAGCCAATTTGAAAGCCCCAACGTATTATTATTTTACTAGGGAAGACAATCCAGGATTTCCTGAATATCAAGATAACGCTGATCGGATTTCTTCTTTAGCCACGCTGTTCCCGTTGTTCTTTTTCCTAATTGCGGCATTAGTCAGCTTAACTACCATGACACGTATGGTTGAAGAAAAAAGAATGGAAATTGGTAGTTTGAAAGCTTTAGGTTATCGTAATCGTGAAATTGCTTCGATTTTTATTACCTATGCAACGGTTGCCAGCTTAACAGGTGCATTATTAGGATTGGCAGTTGGCTATTATCTATTCCCTAAAATAATTTTTGATGCCTACGGTCAAATGTACAATATTCCTGATTTAGTTACACCGTGGTACTTAAATTACAGTTTATGGGGCATCATTGTAGCCTTAGCTTGTACTGTGGGAGCGGCCTTAGTGACATTAAGAATCGATTTATTAAGTACCCCAGCTACCTTGCTAAGACCCAAAGCGCCGAAAGCAGGCCAACGGATTTTATTAGAACGAATCCGCCCTTTATGGCAACGCATGAGCTTTATTCAAAAAGTGACCGCTAGAAATCTGTTCCGCTATAAACGACGGATGCTGATGACTGTTATCGGAATAGCTGGTTGTATGGGGCTGTTAATTGTTGGTTTTGGTTTACGCGATTCAATTGTGGATGTCGCTACAATTCAATTTAATAAAATCTGGCATTACCAAGCAGTCGTGACTTTTAAAGAGCAAACAACAGCTGAAGAGACAAAAGAGTATCAAGAAACGTTGCGCAAACTGGATGGTTTGAATAAAACAATTCCGTTATATTCAGAAATCTTTAAAACGAAGGGCAAAGGCGCACCAACTCAAAATATTACTCTTTATGTGCCACAAGATCCTTCGAAAATGGCTGAGTTTCAATTATTTAATGATCGAGTCACTGGAGAAAAATATTCCCTCAACGATGATGGTGTAATCATTAATGAAAAATTAGCTAAATTATTTGGCTATAAAGTCGGAGATCAATTAAATTTAGAAAATAGTGATAATCAAACCTATCACGTGAAAATTGCCGCGATTGCAGAGAACTACACGGGTCATTTTGTCTATATGACGCCGAAACTCTACCAGACGATGACGAAACAGAAGCCGGAGTATAATACAGAATTCCTACTTTTTGACAAAAAGTTATCCTCAAAACAAGAAACCTCAATCGGAGAGGCGTTGACAAAACAGCCGAAAGTGTTGAACATTACGTTTTTAACTGCGATGAAAGGTTCGTTTGATGATATGCTGAAAAGCCTTGATATTGTCATTTGGGTACTAATTGCTGTTTCTGGTTCTTTAGCGTTAATTGTGTTATATAATTTAACCAACATTAATGTTTCTGAACGGATTCGAGAACTTTCCACGATTAAGGTTTTAGGGTTTTACGATCGTGAAGTCACCACCTATGTTTACCGTGAAAACATTATTTTAACGTTCATTGGTATTATTGTTGGCTGCTTCTTTGGGAAAATTTTGCATCAGTATATTTTAGCAACCGTTGAAGTTGATTTAATTATGTTTTCGCCAATTATTCATTGGCCAAGTTATCTATATTCCGCAGTCATCACCATGTGTTTCACGTTGTTTGTGATGGTCATTATGCATCGGAAATTGAAGAAAATCAATATGATTGAAGCGTTAAAATCAAATGAATAGCACATTTTAAAAAACGAGGAGTCCGTAGAAGTTCGATAATTCTAGGGCTGCTCGTTTATTGTTGCTTCTTTTATTAAGAAAAAATAGGTCTTAAGATGTATCTTTTGAGATTTATTTGGAAATTGCTACTCTTTTTATTTAAAAATTGGTACACTATTACTAGGTTATAGCACAGAAAGGAGTGTGGGAAAAGTGTTAGAAGGTCTACCATTGGAAACGGTTTATTTTTATGCATTAGTGGGGAGCGCGGTCCTCGCTTTTTTACTAATTATTTTTGGGGATGTTTTTAATTTTGATGGACCGGTGGACCCAATGCTGATTATTCCATGGATTGCTTTTACCTCGCTGTTTGGGTACCTTGGGGAAGAATTAACAGCGGTGAATAGTTGGCTTATTTTAATTGTCAGTGGTATTCTTTCAACCATTATTGTTTTCTTCCTAAATTTTTATGTGTTGGTCCCTTTGAAAAATTCGGAGGCCACAATTTCTATTTCGGAAAAAGACATGGAGGGTCGTGTTGCTACTGTGATTACCCCAATTCCTGTCCGGGGAATGGGCGAGATTCAATTGAAGAGTGTCACAGGTTCGTTAAGTCGACCAGCAGCATTTTATGTGCCACAAGAAGTGGCTGCGCCAAGAGGTAGTGAGGTATTGATTATTGAATTGAAAGAACGGGTTTGTTATGTCATTCCTTACGAAGGCAGTCTAAAAATATAGAGTAGGAGAGAAGAAAATGGGGATTTTGTTACCGATTATTATTGCAGTTTTAGTATTATTAATGTTATTAATTGTGTTTGTTTCTAAATATCAGACAGCCAAACCTGATGAAGCGTTAATTATCAGCGGGAGCTATCTAGGGTCTAAAAATGTTCATGTAGACGAAGGTGGCAACAAAATTAAAATCGTCCGTGGCGGTGGTGCGTTTGTCTTACCAGTGTTCCAACGTTCAAATCGAATTAGTTTGCTTTCAAGTAAATTAGATGTTTCTACACCAGAAGTGTACACAGAACAAGGGGTTCCTGTGATGTGTGATGGGACATCAATTATTAAAATTGGTTCGTCAGTTGAAGAAATTGCGACAGCAGCGGAACAATTTTTAGGAAAAACAACGGAAGAATTAGAAAATGAAGCACGTGAAGTATTAGAAGGACATTTACGTTCGATTTTAGGTTCAATGACAGTGGAAGAAATTTACCAAAATCGTGATAAATTTAGCCAAAGTGTACAAGAAGTTGCCAGTGTTGACTTAGCTAAAATGGGCTTAGTTATTGTGTCGTTCACAATTAAAGAAGTTCGTGATAAAAATGGATACTTGGATTCATTAGGGAAACCAAGAATCGCTCAAGTTAAACGTGATGCAGATATTGCTGAAGCAGAAGCCTTGAAAGAAACTCGCATCAAAAAAGCGGAAGCAGAAAAAGAATCACAACAAGCGGAATTGCAACGTCAAACAGAAATTGCAGAAGCTTCAAAAGAAAAAGAATTGAAATTAGCGTTATACAAACAAGAACAAGATATTGCCAAAGCCAAAGCAGACCAAGCCTATAACTTGGAAAGCGCGCGTGCACAACAACACGTAGTGGAACAAGAAATGGAAGTCAAAGTCGTTGAACGTCAAAAACAAATTGAGTTAGAAGAAAAAGAAATTACGCGTCGTGAAAAACAATACGACTCAGAAGTGAAGAAAAAAGCCGATGCAGATCGTTACGCACGCGAACAAGAAGCTCTTGCTCAAAAAGCACGCGAAGTAGCAGAAGCTGAAGCAGAACGCTTCAAAGTTGAAGCATTAGCCGAAGCGGAAGCCAATAAAACGCGTTTAACAGGTCAAGCGCAAGCCGAAGCTATTTTAGCTCGTGGTGCAGCGGAAGCCGAAGCCAAACAAAAGATTGCTGATGCCTTCAAAGAATATGGTGAAGCAGCTGTGTTAAGTATGGTGATGGAAATGTTGCCACAATTAATGAAAGAAGCAGCACAACCACTGGGCAACATCGACAAGATTTCAGTGGTAGATACAGGCGCAGGTGGCGAAAATTCTGGCGCCAACCGTATTACCAATTATGCAACAAATTTGTTGGCTGGTACACAAGAAACACTAAAAGAAACAACGGGCCTCGACGTGAAAGAGCTAATTGAAAACTTTTCTAAAAAAGGTACCTCAAATAGCGTGAACTATCATGCAACAGAAGGTTCAGAAAAAGAATAGAAATCAGTCTTTGAGGAGTAGCGAATCGCATTTCGTTACTCCTTAATGCTGCATTGAAACGATAAACGAGCAATCTGACAGAGAAATAGCGAGTGCTTGTTTTGTTTCAAAGATTCTGATAACATAGAGTTCTTGGAGGGATAGAGATGTCAAAAAAGAATAAAGATATTGAAGTACGTGTCGAAGAAGAAAAAGCCCAATACAATGGAGCAAATGTTTTAATGAACAAATTATTTATTGGTAAAAAAGAAATCGGTCGTGTCATTCCGCAAAATGATAAAAAATTCATCATTGAAATTGATGGCAAGCAAGAAGGTACAGCAAAAAATCTGGACGAAGCCTTTGAAACAATTATTCGTCAATGGAATTTAAGTGAATAAAAAATAAATAACAATTTTTTAAAAAAAAGGGTTGCTTTTTTCTGGAAAAGATTGTATTATAACTAAGTCAGGTCGTTACAGCGACAATGACTTTTTGGAGGAATAGCGAAGTGGCTAAACGCGACGGACTGTAAATCCGTTCCTTAGGGTTCAGTGGTTCGAATCCACTTTCCTCCATTTTCTTTTTGGGGTATAGCCAAGCGGTAAGGCAACGGACTTTGACTCCGTCATGCGTTGGTTCGAATCCAGCTACCCCAGTTTTCAGAACATTTCTGGTAGAGAGATGTTCTTTTTTTGTATAATTATATAACAAAAATGAGGTAAGATTTTCCTCATGTACAGGCTAGAAAAGTTTTCATTTATATAAGAATATGCTAAAGTATTAAGAAAGAATAGTCTGGAGTTGATAAGAATGAACTTTAAAGAAAAAATTACAGAAATGGTTGAAAATGTTTACGATTTAGCACGCGATGGTAAGTATGATGTCAAAGTTGACTTAATTCCTCGTAAAAAAGGCAACATCAAAAGTGGTGTTAAAGTCACTTCTTCAAGAAATACAGCCCACAATATCAAATGGCGTTCAAAAAACTAATTCGTCTTTAACAGAAACACCGGAGCAGACAAAATTATTGTCTACTCCGGTGTTTTTATTTTTCTAATTCGATGCCTAAGACAGTTAAATGCCCATTACCAACTAATTTGATAACTAATTGGGCTAAGTGGTTGGGTGTCATATCCGTTTCGCTAGTAATCCACCAATGAAGGGTACCGATGAAGATAGAGGTCATATATTCAATAACAAAATCTATCGGTACATCAATATCATTTTCGGTAATACGCAACTGCGAAAAAATCGTCGCATATTTTTCTTCGATAATTTCAGCTAAGCGTTTTCGAAAGTGTTCGTTGAAATTATTGTCCATGATAGTTAAGAAGAAAGATTTGTTCTCTTGAATATTAATATAGAGTTGCGTCAGAAGTTCTTCAATGTGCTTCACGCGGACACGGTTGCCATTAACCAGTTGTTGCGAATCAAGAATAGCGGTAAAAGCACTAAGCGTAAAGGTGAAGATTGCATCATATAAATGCTGTTTGTCTTTAAAATGAGCATAAAAAGTCGCACGATTAATCATAGCTTCATCAGCAATATCCTGAATCGTCACCGCTTCGTAGCCTTTCGTTTCTACAAGTTTAAAAAAAGCTTCAATAATCATTTTTCTGGTTCGTTGTACTCTAAGGTCTGTTTTCTTTGCCATCATAAATTCCTTTCGAGATAGTCAACATTCGCGGAAACTTTGTTGTTTATCTCACAAAATAGGGTAAATTGCTTGTTGCAAATCATTTAGAACCTTTCTAAAATAGGTATATCTATTATAACAAACAGTTTGTATAATAATCAACAAACTGTTGAAAAATGAAGGGGTATTTTAATTGATGGTTATGAGAGCAGGGATTGATGTTGGGTCAACGACAGTAAAATTAGTATTTTTAAATAAGCAAAATCAGCCTATTTTTACAAAATATGAACGCCATTTTTCAGATGTCAAAGCAGCAACGGAACGCATTTTAAAAGAAGGGCTAGCAAGGATCGGTGCAGACCAACCTGTGACAATGAGCATAACTGGCTCTGGTGGTATGGGGCTGGCTGAGGTATTAGGGATTCCCTTTGTTCAAGAGGTTATCGCGTGTACACGAACTGTTGAAACAATAATACCAGAAACGGATGTTGCTATTGAACTTGGCGGAGAAGATGCAAAAATCACTTTTTTTGATGGTGCTTTAGAGCAACGAATGAATGGTAGTTGTGCAGGTGGGACAGGCGCCTTCATCGATCAAATGGCTGTTTTACTTAAAACGGATGCCAATGGAGTAAATGAATTGGCGAAGAATTATCAAACTATTTATCCGATTGCTTCCCGCTGTGGGGTTTTTGCCAAAACGGATGTTCAACCTTTAATCAATGAAGGAGCAGCGAAAGAAGATATTGCGGCGAGTATTTTTCAAGCGGTAGTTAATCAAACAATCGCCGGGTTAGCTGCTGGTCGCAAAATTAAAGGTAAAGTAGCGTTTTTAGGGGGACCTTTATTTTTCATGTCAGAATTGAGAAAACGGTTTGTTGAAACCTTAGCAATTCAGCCAGAAGATGTTATTTTTCCAGAACAACCGCAACTGTTTGTAGCAATGGGAGCAGCACTTTATTCAGAAGATGCAGCCGAATGTACATTGGAAGAATTAATTCAGCGCTTAGTGAACAGCCAGGCTACTGATTTACAGCCGAGCGACACGTTACCACCGTTATTTAACAGCGCAGAAGATTTGGCAGATTTTCGAGAAAGACACGCGCAAGCTCAAGCAACGGAGAAACCTTTATCTCAACATACTGGCGTGACCTTTTTAGGGATTGATGCAGGCTCTACAACGACAAAAGTCACATTGATTGATGAAGATGGTCATTTGTTGTTTTCTTTTTATGGTAATAACCAAGGGCAACCTTTAGAAACCACCATGACAGTACTGAAATCACTTTATCAACAACTGCCTGAAGAAGTTTTTATCGGAAAAGCGGCTGTTACAGGATATGGAGAACAGCTAATAAAAAATGCGTTAAAAGTCGATATTGGTGAAGTTGAAACGATGGCCCATTACAAAGCAGCCAACCATTTTCAGCCAGGTGTGGATTTTATTTTGGATATCGGAGGACAAGATATGAAAGCGATGACCATTAAAAATGGCGTGCTTTCCTCGATACAATTAAATGAAGCTTGTTCTTCTGGGTGCGGTTCCTTTATCGAAACCTTTGCGCAATCTTTAAAATATAATGTGAAGGATTTTGCTTTGGCGGCTTTAGAATCGCAAGCGCCTGTTGATTTAGGTTCTCGGTGTACTGTTTTTATGAACTCAAAAGTGAAACAAGTTCAAAAAGAAGGGGCCTCTGTCGGCGATATTTCTGCTGGACTATCTTATTCAGTCATCAAAAATGCCATTTATAAAGTCATTAAGGTTCGCCGACCTGAAGAGTTGGGAGAAAAGATTGTCTGCCAGGGAGGAACATTTTACAATGAAGCGGTCTTGAGAGCTTTTGAAAAAATTAGCGGTCGTGAAGTGGTTCGTCCTTCTATTGCTGGTTTGATGGGGGCTTATGGGGCAGCGCTGATTGCTTTGGACGCTTATGAAATTGGGGAAGAAACCACGCTTCTTTCTTTAGGAGAGTTAGCGGCATTTACCTCTGAAAAGGAATTTACTCATTGCGGCTTGTGTGAAAACAATTGTCAATTAACGGTCACAGTGTTTTCAGATGGGCGCCAATTTATTACGGGAAATCGCTGTGAACGTGGTGCACGAATTAAAATTAAACGAGAAGAACGCAAAGTAAATTTGGTTGATTATAAGTACCGCAAGTTATTTAAGTACCGACCTTTGCGGGAAAATAAAGCGTTTCGTGGGCGCTTGGGTATCCCTAGAGTCCTAAACATGTATGAAAATTATCCTTTGTGGCATACATTTTTTACTGACTTGGGCTTTCGGGTCGAATTATCGCCACGTTCTAATAAGCAAATCTATGAACAAGGCCTTGAAACGATTCCCAGTGATACGGTTTGTTACCCAGCGAAAATGGCGCATGGACATATTCAAGCATTAATTGATGCGCAAGTGCCAATTATCTTTTATCCTGGTGTCGTTTTTGAACAGCAAGAAACAGTGGAAGCGGATAATCATTTTAATTGTCCAATTGTGCAAAGCTACCCAGATGTCATTCGAAATAATGTGGATGCCATCAGAGAGGGCCAAGTAGATTATCGAAATCCCTATCTTAATTTAGCGAATGAAGCAGCAGTTGCCAAAGTTTTAGCTGAAAATTTTGCTGATTTAGGGATTTCCTTAGAAGAAATTCAAACAGCGCTGCATCATGGTTATCAAGAATTAGCAGCTTTTAAAAAAGAAATTCAAGAAAAAGGCGAAGAAACGTTAGCCATGTTAACTGAAAAAGGCCAGAGAGGGATTGTCTTATCGGGGCGACCGTATCACTTGGATCCAGAGATTAATCACGGCATTGCCGAAGTCATTACACAGGAAGGATTCCATGTCTTGACAGAAGACAGTATCTCGCATCTTGGAGACGTGCAGAATTTACGTGTGGTGAATCAATGGGTCTATCATTCTCGCTTATATGCGGCGGCTAAAGTAGTGGCTAAGACGAAAAATTTAGAACTTGTCCAACTGAATTCCTTTGGTTGCGGCTTAGATGCTGTGACAACCGATCAAGTAGAAGAAATCATGGATCGGTCTGGCAAAATTTATACAGTCCTCAAAATCGATGAAGGCGCGAATTTGGGCGCAATTCGTATTCGGTTGCGCTCCTTGAAGGCGGCTGTCAATGAGCGGGAGAAGCAACAGTTTGTTCCGCATATGCAAATGGAAGAGCCAGAGAAAATTGTGTTTACAAAACAAATGAAAAAAACACATACCTTACTGTTACCAATGCTTAGCCCGATTCATCAATCTGGATTAGTCGATGTAGCATTACAAGCTTCTGGCTATCATGTCGTCTGTTTGCCTGCGCAAGACAAAGAAGCTGTGAATGTCGGGTTAAAATATGTCAATAATGATGCGTGTTACCCAGCAATTATTTCCATCGGACAACTAGTTGAAGCTTTGGAAAGTGGTCAATATGATTTGGATAATGTCAGTGTCTTAATGACGCAAACAGGGGGCGGTTGTCGCGCAACGAATTACATTCCCTTATTACGAAAAGCCTTAAATGATGCTGGTTTTTCTCAAGTTCCTGTAGTTTCAGTTTCGATGGGCAATAAAGGAGTCGAATCCAATCCAGGATTTAAATTTACGTTGCCAATGATCAAGCGCTTAGTAGTTGCCTTTTTATATGGTGACTTATTCGAACGAGTAGTTTATCGAACAAGACCTTATGAAACAGAAAAAGGAATGGTGGATCAACTGCACCAAGATTGGCTAAAAAGAGTGGAAGCCAATGTCCGGAATGGTTCGCTGACACAATTTAATCACTTCATGAAAAAAATTATTCGGACGTTTGATGAAATTCCTTTACAAGAGATAAAAAAACCAAAAGTCGGTGTGGTCGGGGAAATTTTAGTGAAATATTCGCCGACAGCGAATAATGATATTGTGCGTTTGCTAGAAGAAGAAGGTGCTGAAGCAGTTGTGCCAGATATTGTTGGCTTTATGAACTATTCTTTGTACAATCAAATTTGGAAATACGAAAATATGGGCATGTCAAAACAAAGCAAACGTTTAGCAGAATTTGCGATAAAAATCATTGAATTGGTAGAAAAACCAATGGATAAGGCATTGAGAAAATCTGTCCGTTTTGATGGTATTCATTCCATTTATGATATGGTAGCAGATGCAAGTAAAATTTTATCAATTGGCAATCATACGGGTGAAGGTTGGTTTTTAACAGCTGAAATGATTGAGCTCTTAAAACACGAGGTGAATAACATCGTTTGTATGCAGCCGTTTGGATGTTTACCAAACCATATTGTTGGAAAAGGGGTCGTGAAAGAGCTACGACGTCAATATCCGCAAGCAAACATTGCGGCGGTGGATTATGATCCAGGGGTATCCTTGGTCAATCAGTTGAACCGAATCCGTTTGATGATGGCCACAGCGAACAAGTTGTTGAAAGAAGAAAATGTAAAAAGATAATAACTAATAGCAATTCGTTTAAAAACATTTGGCTTGATCACTTTTTACTGACTAAGCCAAATGTTTTTGTTATAAAAAGAAAGCATACAACTAGACCAACTTTGATAAAAATTCCAATTCCTCTTTTATTTATCATTTTTTGGTTGTTTACACGGTCTATACCAGTTATAATAGAAGAGGAGATGAACGAAGAGGAGGAAGCGTAAATGGTTCAAAATATACCAATTTATATTCAAATTCACGATAAAATCAAAGAAGATATTGAAAAAGGTGTCTGGAGTATCGGGGATCGTTTGCCCTCTGAGCGAGAATTAGCCTTGAAATTTGATGTTAGTCGAATGACCTTACGCCAAGCCATTCAGACTTTAGCAGACGAAGGGATTTTAGAACGAAAAATTGGTTCAGGAACATATGTAGCACGTAAGAAAGTTCAAGAAACAATGACAGGTACCACTAGTTTTACAGAAATTACCTTGTCTCAAAATCGCGTTCCTTCTAGTCGGACGGTGTCTTATTTTGTAGCGAAACCTAGTTCTAGTGAGATGGAAAAATTACAACTAGGTCCAGAAGATTCAATTTTACGAATGGAAAGAATTCGTTTTGCGGATGACATTCCGATTTGTTTTGAGGTGGCGAGCATTCCTTATTCATTGGTCTCGCAATATGGCAAATCTGAAATCACGAACTCTTTTTATAAAACACTTGAAGCCAAATCTGGCCACAAAATTGGCCACTCTAACCAAACAATCTCTGCTGTTCAAGCATCGGAGCAGATCGCAGAATATTTAGAGATTAAACGAGGCGATGCAATTCTGCGTGTGCGCCAAGTATCCTATTTTGAAAACGGACTACCTTTTGAATATGTTCGTACGCAGTATGCAGGAAGTCGATTTGAGTTTTATTTAGAGAAGTAGAGAAATGATAAGTATGGAAAAATGCCAAGAAATAGGCTGAGGTAAGATATTTTAACCTCCAAAAGTTGTATCTGAAAAATACAATTTTTGGAGGTTATTTTTTATGAACTTATCAGGTAGAATTCAAATTAAAATTAGTGAAAGCATCTCAATTCAAATAAATATTGAATAGAGTAGCAAGTCTGAATACCAAAAAAGTGAGATGGTTTGTCCCGCTATAAATATTGTTAAAAAATAAACTTATAATAGCTGCTAGTTTATTTGATTTATTCTTTTTTTGGCTGTAGTTCATTTTTGTCCATTTTTTACATTTCTTTTTTAAACTGATAAACCGACATAAGTAATCTGGATAAAAATATCAAAAATTCAGGTTACTGACAAACATTTAATTAGCATCTAAAAAATAATCATGTAAATTAAATGAGCAACGAAAACATCTGTTAGGGTGCTATCAATTTTTTAAAATCTACATATGATTAAAACTTGATGCTATAATGTTACTAGTAAGGTCAATGTATACCATAGCAGTACTTGAGAAAAGTAGAAGTGTTTCTGATGTTAGATATGTGGGCTGTATGTTGACTGATTTTCCTTTGAAGTTGAATAATAAGTTCGTGAATAATCGGAAATACTATATTTTTTCTGGTGAACAGATGGATTAGTGAAGATTGATACTGAACAGTCAATTGTTTTAAAAAAAGTGATTTTCAAATGGTAATAAAAGTATATTTAAAGGAACTCGAATTTTCAGAAAGTAGCTTCAAACTTAGTTTGAAAGAATAGCTTTCGGCTATAAAAAAAGTTAAAAGGAGCCTGCCATGTTACAGAAATATATAGAAATTTTAACAAGAGACGAGGTCATCTTTCGTAAAAAGCCAGATGGAACAGAAGTAAATTATTTTCTATTTCCAGAGTTTGAAATACATATAAATAGCTTGCCAGGAAAAACTGTGCAAGGTTGGCATAAGCATCACGAAATCGAAGAAGTTTTACTTGTGCAGTCGGGAAAAGTGAAAATAGAAGAGCTAGAAAATCAGCAAATTATTTCAAGAATTTGTGCAGAAGGAGAACTTATTCGGATGCATAAAAGTCTTCATCGGATTAGTAATCCTGATACGTTATCTGCATCATTTACAGTATTTCGTTTTGTTCCACAAGGGCAAAATCAACAAGAATGCATAAAAAATGATAAAGAAGAATTCTCTGATGCGGCAGTACAACGGCTTCTAAAAATCAATGATTCGTTGTGATCGTTATTTTTAAACTTTTCTTTTCCCCCTCCTAGAAAACACAAAACCGTGGTACAATAACTTACGTAATAGACACACCTACTCCGAATGTCAAAAAAGGGCAGAAAAGTAGACAAGAAATTGTTTAAGGAGTAAAGTAAACTTACTTAAAATTTTGGGGGAAATAAAATGTATGATGTAATTATCATTGGTGCCGGTCCTGCTGGGATGACGGCAGCACTTTATGCATCACGGTCCAATCTTTCTGTATTAATGATTGAACGCGGTGCGCCTGGTGGGCAAATGAACAACACTGCTGAGGTAGAGAATTACCCAGGCTTTGATTCTATTATGGGTCCAGAATTGGCCTATAAAATGTATGAAAATGTAGAAAAATTTGGTACGGAAAATGCGTATGGTATTGTGATGGGCATTGAAGACCACGGATCCTATAAAGAAGTGATTTGTGATGACAAATCTTATGAAGCTAAAGCGGTAATTATTGCAACAGGCTGTGAACACCGAAAATTGGGTGTAAAAGGCGAAGAAGAATTTGCTGGCCGTGGTGTTTCTTATTGTGCTGTTTGTGACGGTGCTTTCTTTAAAAATAAACGCTTAGTAGTCGTTGGCGGCGGCGATTCTGCAGTTGAAGAAGCAATCTATTTAACGCAATTTGCTTCTGAAGTAGTGATTGTTCACCGTCGTGATGAATTGCGTGCGCAAAAAATCATTCAAGATCGTGCCTTTGCAAATGAAAAGATTTCCTTTGTTTGGGATACAGTTGTCGAAGAAATTGTTGGCAATGAAATGGTCGTGACAGGTGTGAAAGCACGGAATGTCAAAACAGATGAAGTTTCTGAAATTGAAGCAAACGGCGTGTTCATTTACGTGGGGCTAGATCCATTAACAGAACCATTTAAAAAAGCTGGTATTACGAATGAGGCTGGTTGGATTGAAACAGACCAAGAAATGAGAACAAAAATTCCTGGTGTTTATGCCATTGGTGATGTCCGTGAAAAAACATTGCGTCAAATCACGACAGCGGTCGGTGAAGGCGGTATTGCTGGACAACAAGTATTTAACTATATTGAAGAATTAAAATAAAAAAATGCTTTTGCCTTTAATAATAAGGGCAAAAGCATTTTTTTAATAGGTTCCTTTAATGACAAAATAAGAGCCGCGAATGGTTCCAGCTAATTTTGATTTTTGACGAGCAAATTTGAATTTTCCTTCAAATTCTGCAGGGATTGCCATACCATCTGAAAGTTTAAACCCAACGGCGCGTTTGCCTTCCTCAGCTAATGTGTACATCACGTTAACTGCTAAGCCGTTTTCATAAAATACATAGGCCATTTTTATGCCATCTAAAGTGAAAGAAGAAATTTCAAGTGGCTTGTAAGGGAAATGTAATTCTCGTTCTAATAAAATTTTTTCAATCCAGGCCAATGTTTCTGGAGCTTCAGAGGCAGGGACGGTCGTAAAGCGATGTTTGTATTTATTCCAAAAATAGCGAGCTTCATTCGCTCTTAGTCCAGCAAGGGCAGGTGCCACTGGTGAACTTTCTAAACCAATAGTGGCTACTTCTTTAAAATCAACTGTATAAACCATGAATTGATACTCCCATCTTTTCTTTTAAACTAAGTATAACGGTAGCAGGGGTAACGAACAATTATTATTACTTAAAAGAATGAAATTGGGACAGAACGATCGGCTTCGGAAAATGTTAAGGTTTCCTAATGCGTAGTTTCTGTCCCAAAGAGTATTTTAAGATTTGGTTATTTCGTGATAAGTTATACGCTTGTGCTTATTTATTGGCATCTAAGGTAACTTTTTCATCTGCCGTAGTCGTTTTAACATCTACTGTATAAACAAGTTTATTGTTATTTTTGGTTAACTTCCAAGTCAAAATACGTGGAGAAAGTCCTCCAACTTCTTTTTTTGCTTTGGCTAAAACGTCGTTAACAGCGCCTAATTCTTTGACTTCAGCAGCTGAAAAGGCTGTCTCGTTTTCTCCAAGTTGATTTGCTTCAGTATTTTTGGTGACTTTTCCTGTTTCAGGATTCACGTAAAGTGTTTCTGTATCGTTAGTAAAGATATAGCTGTAGTCACTTGCTGGTTCTGTATCAAATTGGACATTTACTAATGGTTTGCTGTTGCCAGCTTCTTTTTCATAGATTTCAGCAGCTTGCTGCAAACTAACTTTGTACTTAGTATCAGTGACAGCATCTTTTCCTATGCCACAACTAGCTAAAATAAAAATAGCTCCTAAAAGTGAAAAAAATAGTAAAAATGGTTTTTTTAACATGAAATTACCTCGTTTCTTTTTATTAAGCATTCACAATCATTTAGTATACGGTGGTTTTATAAAAATTACAAACAAAAAATAATCCTTTAAGAGAAATTAAAGGATTATTTTTTGTTATTTATTCTGCACGTAAAGCAACTGCCGCATCTTTTTTCGCTGCCATTCGGGCAGGAATATGGCCACCAATCATGGTTAAGATTGTGCTAATTACAATCAAAATAATCCCGTGAATTGGATTTAAGGTGGCAACATTTTCTAAATCAGTCAGGTTATAGAGCACTGCATTGATCGGAAATGTTGCGAGAAAGGCAATCACAACACCAAGAATACCAGAGGCAACGCCTAAAATAGCAGTTTCGGCATCGAACACCCGGGTAATATCTTTTTTACGAGCTCCTAACGCTTTCAGGATACCGATTTCTTTGGTCCGCTCAATGACAGAAGTATAGGTGATAATCCCAATCATAATCATACTTGTAACAAGGGAAATCCCAGCAAATGCAATCAGCACATAAGTGATGGCATCCATTAAACCACCTGTTAAGCGGGTCATTGTTCCAGCTAAATCAGAATAGATGATTTGGTCTTTTTTATCTTTTCCTTTGTTATAAGCATCTAAATAATCAAGAATTTTATCTTTTGATTTGAAGTCGTTTGGATAAATCATAATACTTGAAGGGATTTCATTCGCTCCTAAATAAGACAACAGGTTTTCTTTCGCGGAAGCATCTAATGTTTCGTTAGTCATAACGTTAGTGTTGCTGGCTTCTTGCGCTTTAACAATATCAGAGGTTTTGTTTTTGGCAATCATATTAGTTGAAAGTGCATCGCTATAAGCAATTCCAGGTGCTAATAGATTCATTGTTGAAGAATCTTTAATTCGCAAAATCCCTGAAATTGTTAATTCAGTATTTTCTGGGTTATCGTAAACAGCTTGCAAATCTTGGTTAGGAATGAAGTTGCCTGTCGGTAATTTGGTGTAAAATGCATTATTATTGGCTAACTTCATTTTTGTGCCGACAATGTCTGAAAAGGCAATCTTTTGATTATCTTTCGCGTCAAAGCCAAGATTTTTTAAAGCATTAATATTGGTGGTATTGTTACTATCAACGATTAAAACGACATCGGTTTCTTTTTCTGGATAATTTCCTTCAAGCAACGAGTAATTGTCTTTTAAGAAATTGTTTTTTCCATTTTCTAGTTGTTTAGGAAAAGCAGAAACGCCGACGCCAGTTTGGGCAGCCATCATAGAAGCCATCGCGTTTGATTGGCCGTCGGGTGCATCGTTTGAAAATTTGACAGCTTGTGCTTTCCCGTTGATTTCTCTTAATAAGTTCATATTAACTAGACGAGTATAGCCGATATTATTACTTAATTCAGGATCAATGTGATTGACATAGTCAATAAACTTTTGATCAATTAAATTCGTGTGTTGCGCACGGTCCGCATCGCTAATTTTAGCAGTCACTTCTTTTTCTTTCGGGAAGGTGCCTTTTTTGTCCTGATTATTGAAACTTTCTGGATCTTGATCGGTCGCTATTTTAGAAATGGTAATCGGAAATTGCGCTAACGTTTCCGACTGAGTTTTATCAATTTGTTTCTGGAATCCTGTTGAAAGAGAAAGGACAATCGCAATACTGATAATTCCGATACTTGAAGCAAAGGCGGTTAAAAAAGTTCGCCCTTTTTTAGTGCGGATATTATTAAAAGATAAACGCAGCGCAGTCGTGAATTTCATTTTGGTGCGTTTCAATTCGAAAGGTTCTTTTTTTTCATGTTCAATATGAGGACGCGAGTCATGACGAATTTGGCCATCTGAAAATTCAATAATTCGATCAGCGTATTCGTGAGCTAATTCAGGATTGTGGGTCACCATAATAACTAATTTTTCTTTCGAAAGTTCTTGGATAAGTGCCATAATTTGCAGACTGGTTTCTGAATCCAATGCACCAGTTGGTTCATCACAAAGTAAAATATCGGGATCATTAGCTAAAGCGCGAGCAATGGCAACCCGTTGCATTTGACCGCCAGATAATTGGGAAGGTTTTTTATGGATATGGTCCTTCAAACCGACACGGATGAGTGCATCTTCGGCTTTTTGGCGTCTTTCTGCTTTTGAAATACCACTCAGTGTCATACCAAGCTCAACATTATCCAAAATCCCCTGATGACTAATTAAGTTGTAACTTTGAAAAATAAAACCAATTGAGTTATTCCGATAAGCATCCCAGTCGGCTTCTTTAAAATTTTTTGTTGATTTGCCGTTAATGATTAAGTCACCAGAATCGTAATTGTCCAATCCGCCAATCACATTCAACATCGTCGTTTTACCAGAGCCGCTGGGACCCAGAATGGCTACAAATTCTTGTTTTCGAAAAGCGACAGAGACGCCATCTAAAGCTTTAGTGGTCGTTCCGCCGACAGTATAATATTTTTTTATCTCTTTGAGTTCTAGCATATTTTTCGCATCCTTCTTCCAATTTATCAACAATACAACCTTAAGTTAGTGTATAACGTAACATAATAGTTAACAAAAATCAATCATTACCATTTGATAATCAAGTGAATTTAGTATACACTAGGTGGGAAACGAGGGAGAACATATGGATAAAGAGAAGCATTCATCAAATTTAGATATTAGTGTCTTTACTGAAATTTTTTCATATATGAGCCAATTGCTTTTTAAAGACCTAGACTTGGAGGATCTAAAATTAACCAAGTTAGACATGTTAATTTTATTAATTGTGGCAACAAATGAAGGAATTAGTATGACGGAGTTAGCCAACCAAGTAGGAACGTCGAAAGTTCAAGTGAGTCGCTCTATTGCGGGGTTAGAAGAACGAGCGATTGTTCAACGTCGCCATAATCAAGAAAATCGCCGCGTGGTTAATGTTTATACGACAAAAGAAGGCGAGAAGCTCTTTAAGCAAAAAGAAAATCAAGTAAAACAGCAACTATCTGAAACGCTTAGTGTTCTTTCCTTAGAGGATTATCAAGAGGTCAATCAACACTTTTTGGCGGTCATGAAAATTTTGTCCAATTATCAAGCGCTACGAAGAAAAACGTGTAAGGAAAACAACGCCAAAAAATAAAAAACATCGTTTGGCTATAAACCAAACGATGTTTTTTCTAGCCTTTGACAGAGCCAGAAGTCACGCCTTCTACATAGAAACGTTGCATTAATATAAATAAAATAGTAATTGGAATGGCAATCAGCACACATCCTGCTGTAAAAGCCATGAATAGTGAATTGGCTGTTGATTTGGTCATCATCGAAAAGAGACCAATCGCAACGGTGTAATTTTCAACTTTATCACCCATAATAACTTTTGCGAAAATAAAATCCATCCAAGGGCCCATGAAGGCGGTTAAAGAAGTATAGACAATAATTGGTTTCGACAATGGCAACGTAATTTTTGTGAAAATTTGCCACTTGTTGGCACCGTCAATCATAGCCGATTCGTCTAAAGCCATCGGAATGGTGTCGAAGAAACCTTTGGCGATGTAAAAACCTAGCGCCGAGCCTGCAGAGTAAACCAGAATTAAAGCGAATAAACTTTCAGTTAAATTTAAGGCTTTTAAAATATAGTAAACGGCAATCATACTCATAAAACCAGGGAACATATTTAAAACGAGCGCCACTTTTAAAAATGGTTTTCTTAAGCGGAAACGCAACCGTGACAGCGCATAAGCCATTGCGATTGTAATGAAAGTTGATAACAGACAGCTTGCGATGGAAACGAACAAGGTGTTCAAAAACCAACGGACAAAGGGGAAGTTGCCAGTCTGATTTGTTAATAATACTTTATAATTTTCTAAAGTGAATGTTTTGGGAATGATATAGGGAACAAATGCACCGCCTTCGCCACGAAAACTTGTTAAGATAATCCACACAATGGGGAACATCCAAAAAACTGCTAAAATGGTTAGAATGATGTAAACGCTGGTAAGTGCAGTGCGTTGTTTTTTCTGGTAACTTTTTGCTTTAGCCATAAGTTACGCCTCCTTAAATGAATTCGTACGTGTATAGGCAATTAAACTGAAGACTGCGGAGAGAATGAAGATTAAAATACCAATCACAGAGGCTAAATTGTAATCCATTGTATCGACAGTCAATTTGTATAGCCAGGTAACTAAAAGGTCAGTTGAGCCTGCACCGTAGAAGTTAGAATTGGCTGGCCCACCACCTGTTAATAGATAAATGACATTGAAGTTATTGATGTTGCCAATAAACTGTTGAATCAGCGCTGGGGTCATCACAAATAGAATTTGTGGAAACGTAATACTTTTAAAAATTTGCCATTTATTGGCACCGTCAATTCTAGCTGCTTCGATTTGATCTTCAGGAAGGTTTTGGATAATCCCTGTAGAGATTAACATCGTAGCAGGAATACCAATCCACATATTGACAACAATAATGGTTAATTTTGCCCAATTCGGATCTGTTAAGAAGGGGATAGAAGAATCGATTAAGCCCCAATTTAACAACAGAGCATTGATAGGTCCAGAACCATTTAAGAGGTTTCGCATAATTAAAAGTGAAACAAACGGAGGTACGGCCATCGTGATAACAAAAATAGTCCGCCAAAATGCTTTATATTTTAAGCCTTTTGTATTGATAAGCAAGGCTAAAATGATTCCAAAAAAGAAACAAGTTGCGGTTGCGAAAACAGCCCAAATCAAGGTCCAGCCAAGTACTGGAAAGAACGTTGAAGCCATATCGCCTGTGATTACATTACCTAGATTTGCCAATCCAACCCAAGTAAAAAGGTTTTTCGGTGGCAGATGGTTATGGTCGTAGTTGGTAAAGGCAATTGAAATCATATACAACAACGGCAAGATGGTAAAGAAAAGAACGCCTAGTAAGGGGATCGTCATTAAAGTTGCATGGAAACGTTCGTTTAACAAGCTACGTAAATCATCCATAGTTGTTGGAATTTTTTTGCCGGCTGTCTTTAATTCATATAGGTGACGGGCGCTTTTTAAATTGATTACATATAAAATGATTAGCGATAAACAGACTAAAATTGCTGCAATTCCGAATAATAATAAGAGCATTGAATTATCGCCTTCTTTTAGAACTTCAATCCCTAAAGAATCATCATATACTAATCCTTGCTGTTGGGTCCCTAGTGTTCCTAGCATCATTAATGCGTGGAAACCATTACGGATTAACCAATAGATAAAGCCAATTTCAGCTGTTAAAAAGATGATTCCCTTTAACCACTGCTTGTTGGCGAAGTTTGCAGCACCCATAACTAAAAAAGATAGTTTTGTAGCGAAGTCGCCTTTTTTAAAGACCTCTCGAAATGACGTCTGGGCTTTCTTTTTCTTGAACATCTTCGTTCACTCACTTTCTACTTAAATAAAAAAGATAGAGGAAATGGGACAGCAGATTGAAGCTCGTCCCATTTCTTTACTCTTTTTATTCTTTTGCTTCTTTTGATGTGTCTTGGACTAATTTATCTAATTTTGCTTGATAATCCGCAGGTTTGATATTGCCTTTGTACGTATCATTGATCACTGCATCCATCGCAGGCCAGAATGAAACGATTTCTGGGATTTTTGGCATTACCACAGAGTGGGTTGGTTGCGCCATTTCTAAGATAGCTTTTGCAACAGTATCTTGTGTAATTTCTTCGTTTGTTTGTAATTTTTTGTTTGAGGGGACAAAACCGATTTCTTTGAAGTAAGTCATTTGTGCTTTTTCACTTGTTAAATAGTTTGCTAATGTCATTGCGGCCAATGGTGCTTGTGTTTGTTGGTTGACAGCAAAACTACGAACGCCCAAGAAAGCTTTCATTTGTTTTTCTCCATTGCCAAAATCAATGGTTGGGTAGGCAGCGGCCCCCATTTTGTCGCCAAGAGCTTTTTCTACATCGTTTTTAGACCAAGGACCAGAAAGGAAGGCATCCGTTTTGCCAGAACCTAGATTAGACAATGCTTCTGTATTTGATTGGATCACACCAGGATTATTTTTTTGATCGGCAATCCATTGTAATACTTCTATACCTTGTTGGTTGTTAAAGTTGGTACCTTTCGGATCTTCGCCATTTTCACCATATAAGTAATCGCCGTTACTCATAAATAGAGGACCGAAGATATAATTTGCGCCATCTTCGCCAAAATTGGTACCGATTTTGCCTTTTTCAGTTAAAGACTTCCAAGTTTTAATTTCCTCTGGAGAATACGTATCTTTGTTATAATAAAGAACTTGTGACTCTACGGCATAAGGGTAGGCATAGACTTTGTCTTTCCAAGTGACTCCTGCGACTGCCGAGTCGATATTGTTTTCTTTGACTTCTTTTTCATATTTTGTGTTAGGGTAAATCAGACCAGCTTCTGCCATTTGACCAATTTGATCATGTGGCATCATGAAAACATCTGCGGCAGCTTTAGGATCTTTTGCAATGTCTTTTTTAGCATCTGCCGAATTTCCAGCAGTTAAGTTAACTTTAATATCGGGGTTTTCTTTTTCAAAATCGGCGACAACTTTTTTAAAGACGCCCATATATTCAGTATCAACCCATAATTTTACGTCACCAGCTGCTTTATTTGCTGAACCGCTTTCATTTTCAGCTTTCGTTTTTTCTGCGCCACCACAGGCAGTAAGTAAAACCGCGGAAGCACTTAAAAGGATACCGCCCATTAAAATCTTTTTCCAATTCGCTTTCATTTTTGAACCCTCCAAAAATTATTTTTTACAAGTCTTATTATGCAACCGATTGCGGAAATAATCAAGTGTTTTTCATCGAGAAAGTTAAAAAAGTTTTTTTGTTATAAATAACATACTGTTTATTTAAAGTGGTGTATACCACTAATTGAGCATTTTAAATAAAAAAATAAAAAAGGGTATACAAATGCAATCGTTTGCGCTAAAATGTGTTCGAGTATTAGAAAATACACGAAAAGCGACAATTAAAGGAGAGAATTAAATGAACACTGCTGCAATCTACCATCGTCCAGAAAGTGAATTTGCTTATCTTTATACAGAAGAAACCATGCATATTCGTTTGCGTACGGCAAAAGGCGACATTGCCTCTGTCCAATTAGTGCAAGGAGATCCTTATCTTTTAGGGAAAGAAAAGTGGTACCAACAGTCGTTAACCATGGAGAAGTTAGTATCTACGGAGTTATATGATTACTGGTTTATTGCATTAAGTGCAAAATTTAAACGCCTTTCATATGCTTTTACTTTAGTAGGGGCGGATGGTTTGAGGGCGTTTTATGGCGAACACGGCATTTATCCTTTAGAAGAAAAGTATTTAGAGATGGCGAATAATTATTTTCGGATGCCGTATTTTCATGAAATCGATCGTTTTAAAGCACCTGAATGGGTAAAAGAAACGGTTTGGTATCAAATATTTCCAGAGCGTTTTGCAAATGGTGATCTCGCCAATGATCCTGAAGGGACGTTGCCGTGGGGATCTAAAAGACCAGATCGACAAGATTTTTTTGGTGGGGATTTGCAAGGGGTGCTAGATCATCTTGATTACATTGAAGATTTAGGTGTTAACGGCTTATATTTTTGCCCAATTTTTGAAGCGTTTTCTAATCACAAATATGATACGATTGATTATTTAAAAATTGACCCAGCTTTTGGTGATGGTGCTACCTTTAAGCGTTTAGTCGAAGAGTGTCATCGACGGGGCATCAAGATTATGTTGGACGCCGTTTTTAACCATATGGGGGACACTTCGCCTCAATGGCAAGATGTGTTAAAAAATGGCCAGGACTCAATTTATGCCGATTGGTTCCACGTAAATGAGTTTCCAGCTAGCTATGAAGAAAGTGCTGATTTTGAAGAAGCAAGCAACATTACCTATGATACTTTTGCATTCACTCCGCATATGCCTAAATTAAATACAGCAAATCCAGAAGTGCAAGCCTATCTTTTAGAAATTGCTCGTTATTGGATTGAGGAATATGATATTGACGCCTGGCGTTTAGATGTGGCAAACGAAGTGGATCATGCGTTCTGGAAAAAATTCCGGCAAACATGTGATGACGCAAAAGAAGATTTTTATATTTTAGGAGAAATTTGGCACTCGTCGCAAAGCTGGCTCCAAGGAGACGAATTTCATGCAGTGATGAATTATGCATACACAGATGCGATTATGGGCTACTTTGTCAAGCAAGAACTGTCCTTGGAAAAGATGCTTTCTGAAATGAACAACCAGTTAATGCTCTATCGACAACAAACGAATCAAATGCAGTTTAATGTTTTAGATTCCCACGATACACCACGCTTATTGCATGAAACGAAAGAGGATAAAGAGCTGATGCGCCAAGTATTAGCGTTTACGTATATTCAACCAGGTGTCCCTTGTCTTTACTATGGTGATGAAATTGGTATGACAGGTGATATGGATCCTGATTGTCGTCGTTGTATGGTTTGGGAGGAAAATCAGCAAGATTTGGATTTGAAGGAATTTGTAAAATCATTGATTGCCCTTCGCAAAAAGTATGCGGCTGTTTTTTCTGGTGGAACAATCGATTGGACAGGAACTTCTTTTGAAACGGGGTTGATTAGACTCGCTTGTCGTTTGGAGGAACAGACGATTTATGGGATTTTTAATACTGGCCAAGAGACACAATTTGTCGATAGAACTGATCGAGAAGTTTTGCTAAGTTCTTCTATCGAAATTGCTTCAGAACAGATAATGGTTTTACCAAAAGGTTTTCTTTTATATCAAGCATAATAATTAAGCAAAGGAATGTGAAGAAGAATGGAAAAACATTGGTGGCAAGAAGTCGTGGTTTATCAGATTTATCCTCGCAGTTTTAAGGATAGCAATGGAGATGGCATTGGAGATTTACCAGGAATTATTGAAAAATTGGATTATTTGGAAACGTTAGGCATTGGGGCTATTTGGTTATCACCAGTTTATCAATCACCCAATGATGACAATGGTTATGACATTTCTGATTATGAAGCGATTATGACAGAGTTTGGGACGATGGCGGATATGGATCGTCTAATTGAGGAAGCGAAAAAGCGAAAGATTGAAATTATTATGGACTTAGTGGTTAACCATACGTCAGATGAACATCGTTGGTTTATTGAAGCGAAAAAAAGCAAGGAGAACCCCTACCGAGACTATTATGTATGGGCTGATCCTGCTTCAGATGGCGGTGCGCCTAACCGATTGAAATCTGCCTTTTCGGGTTCGGCGTGGACGTTTGATGAAGCGAGTGGGCAATACTATTTGCATTTGTTTAGTAAAAAACAACCAGATTTAAATTGGGAAAACCAACAAATGCGTCAGTCGGTTTACGAGATGATGAATTTTTGGATTGATAAAGGAATTGGCGGTTTCCGTTTAGATGTAATTGACTTAGTGGGTAAAATTCCAGGAGAAGAGATCACCGCGAATGGGCCTCATTTACATCGTTATTTACAAGAAATGAACGCCGCGACATTTGGCGGCAAAGAGCTGTTAACTGTAGGTGAAACATGGGGGGCCACACCTGAGATTGCAAAAATGTACTCTAGTCCAGAGCGTCATGAATTATCTATGATTTTTCAGTTTGAACATATGAGCTTGGATCAACAACCAGGTAAAGAAAAATGGGACCTTCAGCCAATGGAAGTTGCCAAGTTGAAACAGGTTTTTGCAAAATGGCAAACAGAATTAGGAAATGATGGCTGGAATTCTTTATTTTGGAATAACCATGATTTACCGAGAATGATTTCACGTTGGGGAAATGATCAGGAATATTGGTTGGAAAGTAGTAAGTTATTCGCTATTTTACTGCACATGATGAAAGGCACACCTTATATTTATCAAGGGGAAGAAATTGGTATGACCAATACGCCGATTACAGATATTCGTGAAGCGCGGGACATCGAAACGATTAACATGTACCATGAGTATCTAGAAAAAGGATATTCTAAAGAAGAAATTTTGCTGAAAATTAATACTAAAGGTCGTGATAATGCACGCCGGCCTATGCAGTGGACCGCTGAAAAAAATGCGGGCTTTACGACTGGTACACCTTGGATTGATGTTAATCCCAATTATCAAACGATTAACGTCGCTGCTGCTTTGGCAGATAAAAATTCACTATTCTATACGTACCAAGAAATGATTCGTTTGAGAAAAGAACATCCTTTAATTGTTTGGGGCGACTTTGAATTGCTGGAAACAGTGGACGAAGTGATTAGTTTTTATCGTACCTATGGTGAGGAACGCTGGCTTGTTGTAACAAACTTTTCTGACAAAGTTCAGCCATTTTCTGCAGACGTTCATGTAGAACAAGTAATGATTGAAAATATGCCGACAGATGTCACTGCTTTAGCAGACTATTCGTTAGCGCCTTGGCAAGCATTTGTTGTGAAAGTGAGTCAATAAGATGGAACAATGGTGGAAAAATGCTGTCGGTTATCAAATTTATCCTCGGAGTTTTAAAGATAGCAACGGGGATGGCATTGGTGATTTGCAGGGAATTATTGAGAAATTACCGTATTTAAAAGAACTAGGGGTCGATTTTTTATGGTTAAATCCGATTTACACTTCGCCAAACGTTGACAATGGTTATGATATTGCGGATTATCAAGGGATTCAGCCAGAATTTGGTACGATGGAAGATTTTCAAGAACTTTTGGACCAAGCGCATCAATTAGGTTTGAAGATTATTCTTGATCTGGTAGTCAATCATACCAGTGATCAACATCCGTGGTTTGTTGAAGCGAAAAAAAGTTTAGATAATCCGTATCGTGAGTATTATTTATGGGCCGATGCGACACCAGATCGTATGCCGAATGAATGGCAAAGCTTTTTTGGTGGCTCGACTTGGACGTATGACGCGGGTACAAAGCAAGCATATTTTCATGTGTTTGCAAAAGAGCAACCTGATTTGAACTGGAAAAATCCTAAAGTTCGTGAAGAGATTTATGCGATGATTCGCTGGTGGTTAGATTTGGGAATTGATGGTTTCCGATTGGATGCGATTAGTCATATCCAAAAAGAACCTTGGGATTTTAAAATTACCACGAATCCGTGGGCTCCATTTATGAATGTAAAAGGCATTGAAGACTATATGCTGGATTTGAAAGCTATTTTTGCTGAGTATGACATCATGACAGTGGGGGAAGCTAGTGGCGTTTCAAGTAAAAAAGCGGTGGGATGGACCAATGATGCGGGCTATCTGAATATGATTTTTGAATTAGAGCACAATGTTCGAGAAGGAAAGCCAGGAGAAGAACGGTTAAATATTTTAGGCTATAAAAAAGTAATGGCTCGCTGGCAAAAGCATTTAGGGACAGAAGGCTGGAATGCATTATATGTAGAAAATCATGATAATCCCAGAATCAATTCAATTTTAGGCAATGAAACCTCTCATTCTGCTAAGGCGATTGGAACAATCGCCTTGCTCTTGCGAGGAACGCCGTTTATTTATCAAGGACAGGAAATCGGCATGGTTAATTATCCGTTTCAACAGATTGACGAGTTAGATGCTAAAGATTCCCATAACCATTATCGTTTGCTTATAGAAAATGGCTACGATGCGAAACAAGCATTAAAAGAAGTGGCGCATTGGACGCGGGACCATTCGCGTACGCCTATGCAGTGGACGAGTCAAGAGGCAAGTTCATTCACCTCGGGGCATCCGTGGTTAGCAATTCATCCCAATTTCAAAGAAATAAATGTGGCTGACCAAGAAACGGATGCACAATCCGTGTTGAATTATTATAAAAAGTTAATTGCGCTGCGGAAAGAAAATCCAGTCTTTACAGATGGACAGTTTGAACTATTAGCGCCCAATCATCCGTCTGTTTTTGCTTTTTTAAGAAAAACAACTGAGGCAACAGCGTTAGTGATTGTCAATTTAAGTGGAGAAAAGTGCCAATTTGACTTGCCGAATAAATTACTAGGCAGAAAGTGGCAACAATTATTAGGGAATCAAGATTTTACGGTGAAGAAACGGATGCAGTTAGCACCTTATCAGGCAGGCGTATTCCAATAACTGATTTGTTCTATAACGAGTGCAAGAGGCTTACTTTTAAGTGGGGCTCTTGCACTCGTTTTTAGGAACTTCAACAACCGAGAGACTTCGTAAATAATTGAATTTTTACAGAAATGCGTTATACTTACTTTGAGTAAGTTATTTAATTTTTATGAAAGTAGGGGGAAATGATGCCGAAAACACGTGTAGAAGCATTTACAGATGCAGTCATTGCGATTATTTTAACGTTATTAATTTTAGAATTAAAAATTCCTGAAAAAGCAGATTGGTCTGCTCTGACTCAATCTGGACACAAAATCATTATTTATTTAATTAGTTTTGTTACTTTATTGATTTATTGGAACAATCATCATCATTTATTTCAAAGTGTCCGTAAAATTGATGGACGTGTCCTTTGGATGAATAATTTATTAATTTTGACGTTGACGTTTTTCCCGTTTGTTACTGGTTGGGTGGGTGAACATCCGTTTTCTTGGCCGCCACAAGCTTTGTATGGCTTAGTAGTATTAGGAGCTGATGTTGCTTATTATCTAGTGGTGCGGGCATTGATTCAGGCAAATGGGCCCAAATCCGAAGTACAACGTTTGTTTGGCCACTATCCAAAATTAACGCTTTCGATTGTGTTGAATATTATTGCGTTGATTGTGGGCAAACTGGTAGCGCCAATCGCTGTCCTGATTATTGATACGATTGTTTTAGTCATGTGGTTTATTCCTGAGCGAAAAGCAGAAATAAAGGAAATTTTAAAGTAGTTATTTTTTATTTATAACAAAAAAGTCATAAATCTTTTGACAAGAATGTCAAACTCCTCTATTATAAGAAGTGGATAAAAACTGAATAATTGTTAGGTGAGGCTCCTATTTGGACAAATGCTGCTGCCGCGAAAGGATCGAGAGACCCTTAGTTGGTTGAACAGGAATAATCGTGAAGGTTATTCATAATGTAGCTGATACATGTTATCTACGCCCTATAGTGCTAAAGCTCAACGATAGAGAATCTTATTTAAAGATGGTATTTTGGGACGTACTCTATTGTTGAGTAGGTCCTTTTTTGTGTGTTTGGCAAAAAAGCAATTATTCACTGGAAGTATAAATAAGAAAAAGAAAGGATGACTGTCATGGAAGACCCTGGAAGTGAACAGAGAAACAAAATACAGTCACCAACGAAAGGAGAAGATTTTAGCGCTCTTTTCGGCAGGTGACCACAACCTTGGAGGAAAAGAAAATGATGAACAAAAAAACAATGGATATGAGAAAAGCAACCAAAGATCAAGAATTACGTAAATTGGCTTTGCTTTCTGAACGGGAATTAATGATGGAATTACGGACATCTGAAAAAGGACTCTCGAATGAAGATGCCGAAAAAAGATTAGAGGAATTTGGACCAAACGAAGTTTCTGCACAAAAGCCAACCCCAGCAATTATTTTATTTTTAAGTGCATTCAAAGATCCGTTTGTCTATGTCTTAGCCTTATTGATGGTCGTTTCAACTTTAACGAAAGATTTCGAAGCCGCTATCGTGATGGGCGTGATGATTTTAGCCAGTGTCTTGATTGCTTTTATACAAGAGTATCGTTCTCAAAAAGCGAGTTTGGATTTAAAAGAATTAATTGAAAATACCGCTGCAGTGACACGGGAAGGGATTACGAAAGAAATTCCAATGGACGAAATTGTTCCAGGAGACATTGTAACTTTAGCTACAGGAGACATGATTCCTGCAGATGCCGTGTTGATTTGGACCAAAGATTTATTCGTTAATCAATCGTCGCTAACAGGCGAATCCATGCCTGTCGAAAAATTTGTGGATGCAGGTGTGGATCGTCAACAAACAGAGGTTTCTGCATTAGATATGCAAGACCTAGTGTTTATGGGCACAGATGTCTTGAGTGGACAAGGAAAAGCGATTATTTTAAAAACTGGGCAACATACATTTTTTGGTGATATTGCTAAAAATGCTACAACACAACGAGGAAAAACTAGTTTTGACTTAGGCTTAGCAAAAGTCAGTAAGTTTTTATTACGAATGGTAATGATTTTGTTTCCAATCGTTTTCTTGATTAATGGTTTAACTAAAGGTGCTTGGGGCGAAGCGTTTTTCTTCGCGATTGCCGTTGCAGTTGGTTTGACACCAGAAATGTTGCCAATGATTGTTACGAGTAACTTAGCCAAGGGTGCATTATCCTTATCGAAACATAAAGTCATTGTTAAAGAATTAGCGGCTATCCAAAATTTAGGTGGTATGGATGTGCTCTGTACAGATAAGACTGGAACGATTACCGAAGATCGTGTAGTTTTGGTTCAACATTTGAATCCATTAGGTGATTTGAGTGACGAGGTTCTAAATTTAGCCTACTTAAATTCTTCTTATCAAACAGGTTGGAAAAATTTAATGGATATTGCCGTTATTAATTTTTATGAAGAGCATCAATGGAAAACGCCGTTTAAAAATGTCACTAAAATTGATGAAATTCCTTTTGATTTTTCCAGACGCCGCTTAACGGTTGTCGTGAATGCAGATGATCATCAATTGATGATTACGAAAGGCGCCGTGGAAGAAATGGAAGAAGTGTGCACGCATGCGCAAATTAATGGCGAAATTGTACCATTAAGCAGTGCTGTACGAGAAGAACTACGCCGAGTAAATGTTCAAATGAACAAACAAGGGATGCGTGTGTTAGCGGTAGCTGTAAAAAAAGATGTCCATAAAGAAGCAGTTTATTCAGTTGAAGATGAAAAAGAGATGACATTGATTGGGTTTATGGGGTTTCTTGATCCAGCAAAAGAGTCAGCCGTCAGCGCTATCCGCTCCTTACATGAACATGGTGTCAACGTGAAAGTGCTAACGGGCGATAATGACATTGTCGCCAAAAAAGTCTGTAAAGATGTAGGCATTGAAGTTTCCCATGTGTTATTAGGTTCTCAAATTGAAGCAATGACAGATGAAGAGTTGCGGGCGCAAGTAGAAGAAACTAATTTATTTGCCAAATTAAATCCGATGCAAAAATCTAAAATTATTGAATTGCTACAAGCAAAAGGTCATACGGTTGGTTTTATGGGGGATGGCATTAATGATGCACCGGCATTACGAAAAGCTGATGTGGGCATTTCAGTAGATACTGCAGCTGATATTACTAAAGATGCTAGCTCGATTATTTTACTGGAAAAAAGTTTAAATGTACTGGAATCTGGTGTGATTGAAGGACGAAAAGTATTTAGCAATATGATGAAATATATTAAAATTACCATCAGTTCTAATTTTGGGAATGTCTTTTCAATTTTAGTAGCCAGTGCCTTTTTACCATTTCTACCAATGCTTTCCTTACAACTCTTGATTCAAAATTTGATTTATGATGTGGCTCAGTTGACAATTCCTTGGGATAATGTCGATGAAGAAGAGTTATTAAGCCCTGTTCGTTGGGAAACGAACGGCCTAGCGAAATTTACAGTATGTATTGGCCCGGTAAGTAGTATTTTCGATATTCTAACGTATCTTGTCATGTGGTTTGTGTTTAGCGCCAATAGTTTGGCAACTCAACATTTATTCCAAACAGGTTGGTTTATGGTGGGACTTGTTAGTCAAACGTTAGTTGTTCATATGGTCCGGACGCGGAAAATACCATTCATTCAAAGTCGTGCGTCAATGCCTGTGATGTTAAGTAGTTTAGGCGCAATTTTACTCGGTTTCCTGATTGTAGCAACGCCTATAAGAGAGGTTTTTGACTTTGTGAAACTTCCGGCTAACTACTGGCCATGGTTCTTTGGAATCATCATTGCGTACATGTTAACTGTTGAAGTAGCTAAACGTTTATATATTAAAATTACTAAGGAATGGATTTAGTAAAATCTACTGAAAGAGAAAAGAAATTGCTAAGCTGTATTACTCGTTTTGCGAAAATTTGGTGATTTTAAGCAATGAATGTTCGTGATAAAACCTAAGGCAAAGTATTTGGCAAAAAAACGAGCCAAAAAAAATAAAAATTAACGAAAAAAACTTTGTTCTCTAAAAAATAAAAAACCGCATGCTGAGTAGGTTACTCGGCTGACGGTTTTTATTTTTTGGTTTTTTCAAGATAATTTTCATGAAAACGCAAAGTTCGGAAATCAGATTACTAGCCAGCTCGGGGATGAGGGGGCTCGAATTAATAGAACTGTTATATAATATTTTCAAAATAGAATATAACAGTTAGGAGAAAAATAGTACAGAAGAAGTGTGGAACAGAAACCGTTTTCTTGTTTGTGAAAATTATCACTAAACCGCAAAAACATGCGGTTTTGCTCTTTTGTGAAAAAATGAAGAAATTAGAGTTTTTTTCTTGCGCTTTTTCGAATTTAGTGATAATTTGTTAAGTGTAGTCGATAAAAAGTAATACAGTTTCGCACTCTGTTTTACTTTTATCGAAATTAAAGAAACGTAATAGAGAGGATTGTGTGACAAAATGGCAAAGGCTAAGAAACAAAAACCTATTGACTTTAAAGAGCTAATGGCTAAAGTCGACGCTGATTTCCCAACTTTCCAAATCTTGGATCAAGATGGAAAAATTGTGAATGAAGATTTAGTACCTGATTTATCGGATGAGGAATTAGTTGAATTAATGACACGCATGGTTTGGTCTCGTGTGTTAGACCAACGTTCTACTGCATTAAACCGTCAAGGACGCTTAGGATTCTTCGCGCCAACAGCTGGACAAGAAGCAAGCCAATTGGCAAGCCAATTTGCAATGGAAAAAGAAGACTACTTACTACCAGGTTACCGTGATGTACCTCAATTAGTACAACATGGTTTACCATTAAGAGAAGCTTTCTTATGGTCTCGTGGTCACGTAGCAGGGAACTACTACGCGGAAGATTTAAATGCATTACCACCACAAATTATCATTGGTGCTCAATACATCCAAGCAGCTGGTGTTGCTTTAGGATTGAAAAAACGTGGAAAAGAAAATGTTGTCTTCACTTATACTGGTGACGGCGGTTCTTCACAAGGGGACTTCTATGAAGCAATTAACTTTGCTGGTGCTTACCAAGCAAACGGTGTCTTCATTATCCAAAACAATGGTTTTGCGATTTCTACACCTCGTGAAAAACAAACAGCGGCTAAAACTTTAGCTCAAAAAGCTGTTGCAGCAGGAATTCCTGGTATTCAAGTTGATGGTATGGATCCATTAGCAGTTTACGCAATTGCAAAAGAAGCGCGCGATTGGTCAGCTGCAGGAAACGGTCCAGTTTTAATTGAAACATTAACCTATCGTTATGGTCCACATACTTTATCTGGAGACGATCCAACACGTTACCGTTCAAAAGAAATGGATGACGAATGGGTACAAAAAGATCCATTGACTCGTTTCCGTAAATATCTAACAGATAAAGGCTTATGGTCTGAAGCAAAAGAAGAAGAAATTATTGAAAAAACAAAAGAAGAAATCAAAGTAGCGATTGCAGAAGCGGATAAAGCGCCAAAACAAAAAGTTTCTGATTTCTTGAAAAATATGTTTGAAGTTCAACCTCAAACAATTAAAGAACAAATTGCATTTTATGAAGCGAAGGAGTCGAAATAAAAATGGCACAAAAAACTATGATCCAAGCAATTACAGATGCCTTAGCTCTTGAATTAGAGAAAGACGAAAATGTCTTAATCTTCGGTGAAGACGTTGGTAACAACGGTGGGGTTTTCCGTGCAACTGAAGGTTTACAAGAAAAATTTGGTGAAGACCGCGTCTTCGATACACCTTTAGCTGAATCTGGTATCGGTGGATTGGCTTTCGGTCTTGCCTTGCAAGGTTACCGTCCAGTTCCTGAAATCCAATTCTTTGGTTTCGTTTTTGAAGTATTTGACGAAATCGTTGGTCAAATGGCTCGTACGCGTTACCGTATGGGTGGAACTCGTAATATGCCAATTACTGTTCGTGCCCCATTTGGTGGTGGTGTTCATACACCAGAACTTCACTCAGATAACTTAGAAGGATTAATCGCACAATCACCAGGTGTTCGTGTTGTTATTCCATCAAACCCTTACGATGCAAAAGGACTATTAATTTCATCTATTCGTAGCAACGATCCAGTTGTTTACTTAGAGCACATGAAATTATACCGTTCATTCCGTGAGGAAGTGCCAGACGAAGCTTATGAAGTGCCTTTAGATAAAGCGGCTGTAACTCGTGAAGGAACAGACGTATCAATCATCACTTACGGCGCTATGGTTCGTGAAGCGATTAAAGCAGCTGATAGCTTAGCGAAAGACAATATTTCAGCAGAAATCATTGACTTACGTACAGTGGCTCCTTTAGATGTGGAAACAATTATTAACTCTGTTGAAAAAACTGGCCGTGTGGTTGTCGTTCAAGAAGCACAAAAACAAGCTGGCGTTGGCGCTATGGTTGTTTCTGAAATTTCTGAACGTGCCGTATTATCATTAGAAGCACCAATCGGACGTGTATCTGCTCCAGATACAATCTTCCCATTCGGACAAGCAGAAAATATCTGGTTACCAAATGCGAAAGATATCGAAGCAAAAGCTAGAGAAATCGTCGAATTTTAATAGTTATTCGAAGTAGATAAACGAAGAATTAAACAGGTGGAATACGGCTATAGGCATGAAATGTTCAGCTACTATAGTCGTTTCCCCGCGTTTTGCTCCTAAGAAAATAGACAGATCCAACGAAGAAGGGAAGACTTAAAAAATGGCTTATCAGTTTAAATTACCGGATATCGGTGAAGGGATTGCCGAAGGCGAAATCGTTAAATGGTTTGTAAAACCTGGCGATACAATCAACGAAGACGATACGTTATTAGAAGTACAAAATGACAAATCAGTGGAAGAAATTCCATCACCAGTAACAGGTACTGTAAAAAATATCGTTGTACCAGAAGGAACAGTTGCAAACGTTGGTGACGTGTTAATCGAAATCGACGCACCTGGTCACGAAGATAACGATGCAGCACCAGCAGCTCCTGCACAAGAACAAACACCAGCACAACCTGCTGCTGTACCAACAACCGAAGCAGCTGGCGGATTTTTCCAATTCAAATTACCAGACATCGGTGAAGGAATTGCCGAAGGCGAAATCGTTAAATGGTTCGTTAAAGCGGGCGACACAATTAATGAAGATGATTCATTATTAGAAGTACAAAATGACAAATCAGTAGAAGAAATTCCATCACCAGTAACAGGTACTGTAAAAAATATCGTTGTACCAGAAGGAACAGTTGCCAATGTGGGTGACGTGTTAGTTGAAATTGACGCACCTGGTCATAATTCAGCAGCACCGGCAGCCGCAGCACCAGCTACTGACGCTCCTAAAGCGGAAGCATCAGCTCCAGCCGCTTCAACAGGCGTAGTTGCAGCCGCTGATCCAAACAAACGCGTTTTAGCAATGCCATCTGTTCGTCAGTATGCGCGTGAAAAAGACGTTGATATTACACAAGTAACTGCAACTGGTAAAGGTGGCCGTGTCATTAAAGCGGATATTGATGCCTTTGTTTCTGGTGGCTCTCAAGCAGCACCAGCTACTGAAGCTGCCGCAACAGAAGCAGCACCTAAAGCGGAAGCAGCTGCACCTAAAGCAGCGCCAAAAGCCTTTACTTCTGATTTAGGTGAAATGGAAACACGTGAAAAAATGACACCAACACGTAAAGCAATTGCTAAAGCAATGGTTAACAGCAAACACACTGCTCCTCACGTAACATTACATGATGAAGTAGAAGTTTCTAAATTATGGGATCACCGTAAGAAATTTAAAGATGTTGCTGCTGCAAATGGTACAAAATTAACATTCTTACCATACGTTGTAAAAGCATTGACTTCAACTGTTCAAAAATTCCCAATCTTGAATGCATCAATCGATGATGCAGCACAAGAAATTGTTTACAAAAATTACTTTAACATTGGTATCGCTACTGATACAGATCATGGCTTATATGTACCAAATGTTAAAAATGCTAATACGAAGAGTATGTTTGCTATTGCTGATGAAATCAACGAAAAAGCAGCATTGGCTATCGAAGGCAAATTAACTGCACAAGATATGCGTGATGGTACAATCACAATTAGTAACATTGGTTCAGTCGGTGGCGGCTGGTTTACACCAGTAATCAACTACCCTGAAGTTGCTATTTTAGGCGTTGGTACAATTGCACAAGAACCAGTTGTTAATGCAGACGGCGAAATCGTTGTGGGACGCATGATGAAATTATCATTAAGCTTTGACCACCGTATCGTTGACGGCGCAACTGCTCAAAAAGCAATGAACAACATTAAACGCTTATTAGCTGATCCAGAATTACTATTAATGGAAGGATGATTAACAAATGGTAGTAGGAGATTTCGCCATTGAACTAGATACAGTCGTAATCGGAGCTGGACCTGGAGGATACGTTGCTGCAATTCGTGCCGCAGAAATGGGTCAAAAAGTTGCGATTATCGAACGTGAATACATCGGAGGCGTTTGTTTAAACGTTGGATGTATTCCTTCAAAAGCTTTAATTGCTGCTGGACATCATTACCAAGAAGCACAAGATTCTTCAACTTTTGGTGTAACAGCTAAAGGAGTCGAATTAGACTTTGCAAAAACACAAGACTGGAAAGATAACACAGTTGTTAAATCATTAACAGGCGGCGTTGGCATGTTATTGAAAAAACACAAAGTAGAAATTATTGAAGGCGAAGCATTCTTCGTTGACGAAAATACATTGCGTGTTATTCACCCAGACTCAGCACAAACTTACTCATTCAATAATGCTATTGTAGCAACAGGTTCTCGTCCAATTGAAATCCCAGGATTCAAATTTGGCGGACGCGTGTTAGATTCTACAGGCGGTTTAAACTTAAAAGAAGTTCCTAAAAAATTCGTTATTATCGGTGGCGGTGTCATCGGTGCTGAATTAGGTGGCGCTTATGCTAACTTAGGTTCAGAAGTAACAATTTTAGAAGGTAGCCCATCAATTTTACCAACTTATGAAAAAGATATGGTTAAAGTTGTCACAGACGACTTCAAGAAGAAAAACGTAACAATCGTGACTTCAGCAATGGCTAAAGAAGCTGTTGACAATGGCGATAGCGTCACTGTTAAATATGAAGTTAACGGAAAAGAAGAAAGTGTTGAAGCAGATTACGTAATGGTCACTGTTGGACGTCGTCCAAACACAGACGACTTAGGCTTAGAACAAGCGGGCGTTGAAATTGGCGAACGTGGTTTAATCCCAGTTGACAACCAAGGACGTACTAACGTGAAAAACATCTTCGCAATCGGCGACATCGTACCAGGTGCTGCGTTAGCGCATAAAGCAAGCTACGAAGCAAAAATTGCTGCTGAAGCAATTTCTGGTAAGAAAGTTGCAGTTGATTACAAAGCAATGCCAGCTGTTGCCTTTACTGATCCAGAATTGGCAAGCGTTGGTATGACTGTTGCAGAAGCAAAAGAAGCGGGAATCGAAGCAAAAGGCTATAAATTCCCATTTGCTGGTAACGGCCGTGCAATCTCTTTAGATAAAACTGAAGGATTCATGCGTTTAGTTACAACTGTAGAAGACAATGTCATCATCGGTGCACAAATTGCCGGTGTCGGTGCAAGTGACATGATTTCTGAATTAGCTTTAGCTATTGAATCTGGCATGAATGCAGAAGACATTGCTTTAACAATCCACCCACACCCATCATTGGGCGAAATCACTATGGATACAGCTGAATTGGCTTTAGGTTTACCAATTCATATTTAATAGTATCACTTTGTCGCACGACAGATATAATGCGCCTTTTGCACTTGTTGCATTAGCCACAGCAAGAGCAAAAGGTGTAAAAAAAACAACGACTTTTAGGAGTCGTTGTTTTTTTATGCTCTGTTCTTTCTTTTACGGTATTTAAGAGGTGTTTCACCCGTTTCTTGTTTAAAGATACGGACAAAATAGCTATCTTCAACAAACCCTAAATCTTCACTGATTTGGGCAATTGTTTTATCTGTCTCCAAAAGAAGCTGTTTAGCCCATGTGATTTTTAATTGTCGATAAAATTGACTAAAGGGAATACCAAACTCCTCTTTTAATAAACGACTTAAATACGTCGGTGTCAAATGAACAAGGTCTGCCAGTTCTTGTAAATTTAAACGCAGCGATTTGTTTTCCCAAAGGGCATCTAAAACCGGTTGTAATTGCTTATTTTTAGTTTGATAGGCACTTGAAGGAGTTAATTGAGCAGTTAATAAAGTTTGTTGAATATCTTTTTGGATCATATTCAATGGCTCCAGCTCTTCTTTTCGCGAACTAATCTGTAAGGACTGTTTGTACGTATTGATTAAATAATCTTTTTTGATGGCTTCAGAAATAATATATTGGCTTAGATCAGCGATTAATGTCGCGCTCTTTTCTAAGTCTGCTAGTTCTAAAACAGGGTATTGTTGATACAGCTCTTGGTGTGTTACTAAAAATTCTTGAATGAAGGCATCATTCATGGTTAAAACCTGTTCTAACTCTTCTTGGTGATCTTCGAGCAAAACTTCACCAGCCATAATGGCTCCTACATACTGGTCATCAACAATAATGGGGATGGCCATATCAACGATGTTAAAGTGACAACGGTAGATAAAAGGCTGACCAGTGCGAACAGCTTCCAAGCCACCACGAGCATCACATTTTTCACAAAGTTTCGAGAGCTCAGGGGAGTGACGTACCAGTTGGCAAAAGGGTTGAACTTGACTATGTTTCGTCACAGGACGACCTTTATAATCGACTAAAATAATGGCTAAACGAGTGCTTAAGGCCAATGATTCTTGCAATTTTTCCCACTTTTCTAAATCTAAAATATTTTTTAATTCTACAGTCATAAGGCAATCCTTCAATCTAAAGTTTAAAAATCATAATATTTTATTATTTCACAAAATAATTCTATCATTTTTTGCAAGAAAACGATACCAAAAGTTCAATGCTTTTTGAATGAAAGCGTTTTATACTATGTGTGTAAACAAAATATAGGAGGCTATCAACATGAGAAAAGCATTGATTTTACCAACGAAATATGTTCAAGGGGAAGATGAATTACTAAACTTAGGTTACTTCGTTTCAACTTTTGGAAAAAAAGCGTTACTAATTGCAAATCCTGCTGACGTTGATCGTGTACGTCCACAATTGGAAGAAACAGCGAAAAAGTTTGACATTACCTTCGTAGAGGGTGGCTTTAGTGGAGAAGTAACGCGTGAAGAAACAAAGCGCTTGCAAAACGTTGGACAAAAAGAACAAGCAGACTGTATCATTGGTTTAGGTGGCGGTAAAGCAATCGATGCTTCAAAAGTCGTAGCAGAAGGTGAAAACTTAATTATTGTACCAACGATTGCGGCTCAAGATGCACCAACTTCGCATTCAGCTGTACTATATCATGAAGATGGCTCATTTGATGATTATGCTTACTTTAAACAAAGTCCAAGCGTCGTGATGGTTGATACAAAAGTGGTTGCCAAAGCGCCAACTAGATTTTTAGTTGCTGGAATGGGGGATGCCTTATCCACATATTTTGAAGCACGCGCAACACACAATTCATATTCTCGGGTTAATGCTAGTTTGCCAATGGGTTCAAGAGAAGGCTTAACGCCCGCTGCTAGCGGCACATATGCAGCTTTGGCCATGGCAAAACTTTGCTGGGAAAACCTACAGGAAGATGGGTTAAAAGCGAAATTAGCTTGTGATGCAAATGTGGTTACTGAATCATTGAATAAGATTATCGAAACAAATATCTTACTTTCAGGCTTAGGTTTTGAAAGTGGCGGTTTAGCTGCAGCGCATGCGATTCATAACGGTATGACAGTCTTACCTGGTGCGCACAGTTATTTACATGGTGAAAAAGTAGCCTTTGCAACGATTGCACAACTTGTATTAGAAGATGCAGCAAAAGACGAATTAGAAGCTGTTTTAGACTTTAGTGCTTCTGTAGGTTTACCATTAACGCTTTCAGACATTGGTGTCGATGAAATCACTTATGAAGAAGCATTGGAAGTAGCCAAAATTGCTTGCATTCCAGAAGAATCAATTCATTCAATGCCATTCCCAATTGTCGTTGAAGAAGTAGCGAATGCAATCATTGTTGCAGATAAAGTCGGACAAGAATATAAAACAAGACATAAATTAGATTAAGGAAGTGTCCACATGAAAGCAGATATTTTACTCGTTTCACATAGCAAAATGATTACAGATGGTATTAAAGAGATGATTGAACAGATGAACGCCAGTGAAGAAATTACAATTCATTCACTTGGTGGTACATCAGATGGTTCATTAGGTTCAGATCCAATGAAAATCATTGACACGATTAACGAAGCGGACTCTGACCGAGAATTTTTAATTTTTGCCGATTTAGGCAGTGCCGTTTTAAGTTCAGAATTAGCTTTTGATATGCTAGAAGAAGACCAACAGAAACATTATCATTTAGTCGATGCACCATTGGTTGAAGGTGCCTTTGCGGCAGCAATTACTGCAGGTGTCTCAGATGATTTGACGCAAATTTTAGCAGAAGCTCAAAATGCTGGTAAGAAAGGGTGGAACTAAATGAAAAAAATTATTAATGAACCTGGTAAAATTGTCGAAGAAATGCTCCAAGGAATTGTGAAAAGCTATGGAAACCTTGTTCATCAAGTCGAAGATTCTCGCGTGATTGCTCGCAACGACTCAAACAAACAAGTTGGGTTAGTATCTGGTGGCGGAAGTGGTCATGAGCCTGCACATGCTGGGTTTGTTGGTGATGGAATGTTAAATGCCGCAGTTTTAGGTGATGTCTTTACTTCACCAACACCAGATCAAATTTTAACAGGGATCCAAGCGGCAGACCAAGGGGCCGGTGTTCTGTTAATCGTAAAAAATTATACAGGCGATATTTTGAACTTTGAAATGGCCAAAGATATGGCTGATATGGAAGACATTCATGTAGAAATGGTCGTTGTCGATGACGATATTGCTGTCGAAGATAGCACCTATACCGCTGGAAAACGAGGCGTTGCCGGGACTGTTCTTGTCCATAAAATTTTAGGGCATCATGCCCGCCAAGGTGCTTCTTTAGAAGAGCTCGTTTCTTTAGGAGAAAAGATTGTAGCAGCCACGAAAACAATTGGAGTGGCTTTAAAAGCAGCCACTGTGCCTGAAGTTGGCAAACCAGGTTTTACTTTACCAGAAGATGAAATTGAATTTGGCGTAGGGATTCACGGAGAACCAGGCTATCGTCGTGAAAAAATCCAACCATCGAAAGAGTTAGCGAAAGAATTAGTTGAAAAAACATTAAGTAGCTATGAACAACAACCACAAACAGTGGGGGTACTTGTCAATGGCATGGGCGGCACGCCATTAATGGAACAATTTGTATTTATGAACGACGTGCTAACATTATTAGAAGATAAAGGTGTTCAAGTTACCTTCCATAAAGTGGGTAACTATATGACGTCTATTGACATGCAAGGATTATCTTTAACGATGATTGACTTGGCGACAAAAGACTGGCAAACAGCGCTAGAAAGCAATGTAACAACAATTTCTTGGTAAGGGTGATAAAAGATGGAATTAACAGTAAAAGATATTCAAACATGGTTAGACAATTATTCAAAAGTTATTGAAGAAAAAAAAGACTATTTAAGTGAATTAGACACGCCGATTGGTGATGGGGATCACGGTAACAACATGGCTCGTGGTATGGCTGAATACAAAATTGCGTTTGACAAAAAAGTACCAACAACAATCACGGAGACATTTAAAGTCCTATCCATGGCTTTGATTTCAAAAGTTGGCGGAGCTTCTGGTCCTTTATATGGTACTGCGTTTATGAATATGACTAAAGCGACAAAAGATTTGGAAACCATCAGTTCGCCAGAGCAATTAAAAGAAATTGTTCAGCAAGGTCTAGCTGGGATTCAGATGCGTGGCAAAGCTGAACCAGGAGATAAAACGATGGTTGATGTCTGGGCACCTGTTGCTGAAGTAATTGGAACGGAACAATTTAATGAAGAAAAAATTGAACAATTTGCTGAAGCAACAAAAGATTGGGTGGCGAAAAAAGGACGTGCCTCTTATTTAGGGGAACGAGCAATTGGTCATATTGATCCAGGAGCAGCATCTAGTGCATTATTATTTGAAGAACTAGTCAAAGTAATCAATCAATAACAGTGAGAAAAAAGTTTAGCAAGTGCCTCTCTTGAAGCGCTTGCTAAACTTTTTTATAAATAATGGTTTCTTTTGTTCATCTATGGGATAATTTAAGTAACAAAAAATAACAAAGATAGACCAATGGGGGATTTAAAGATGAAAAAGCATGTGATTGTGGGATGTTTATTAATCGTTAGCTCAATGTTTGTAAGTGCTTGTGGAAATTCGTCAGACGTGACCACGGAAAAAACCAGTGTCACAAAACAAGTCGAAGCTACGGGACAAAGCACATCCTCTTCTGTAGACCAAACCAAGTATGATGCCATTATTACAGAAGCTAAAAAGTTAACGGCAGAGGGGCAATATAAAGAATCAGAAGAAAAATTAGCTACGATCCCTGTTAGCGATTTAGGGAAACCACACTATTCGATCGTTAAAGAAACGGTTGAGAAACTAAATAATCAAAATAATGAAGGCTTAAAAAGACAAGAAGAAGTCGCGGTTGAAAAGCAAACGAAGTCGAGTCCGGCACCAACGGAATCACTTAAACCAATTCCAGATGAATTTGCTAAATGGGCAACCACGTATCTTTTTTATTATCCACGAGGAGATCAAAAGCAAGCGGGTTTAATCATTGAAGCGAATGGAGCGGTCACGCAGACGAATACGAATGGCGAAATTTACACAGGAAAAGCCGAAATAAGTGGAGCTTCGGGCACTATTTTAAGTTATGATACGACTAGTTATCGCCCGACGACCCAACCAGCTACAAAATCGATTACTCCAAATGTTAAAATCACTGTTACTTGGAACAATGGCGGCGGTGTTGATGTTTATTATGGCTACGTTTCTTATTCACAACGTTTAGCTTTGACAGATGGTATCGCCGTGACAGACGGGGTCAAAGAAGTTTGGCTTTCATAAAAAGAGCTAGACATTCAAGTTTTTGCTTGAATGTCTAGCTCTTTTGTTGATTGAATCGGGGGATTTAAATACTTAGTTTCGATAAGAACGAACGGTATTATTAATAGCAGAAATACTATATTTTAATTCATCTTCTAACGTTTGATCAATGTCTGTGTCTAAAGTTTCTGCAAACATGGCTTCATATTCAGCGATAGAAAGTTCTGTCCGATTATCCAGCAGTGCTAAATGAGTTTCTTTTTGTAAATGATTTTGATAACCAGCTACTAATTCACCAGTGAAAAATTCAGCGACAGCACCAGAACCATAACTGAATAAACCAATTTGATTGCCTGCGGTTAAAGTCGTTGCATTTTCTAAAAGGGAAATGAGTCCCAGATAAAGTGAACCCGTATACAAGTTTCCTACGCGACGACTATAGATGATGCTTTCTTCATAACGAGCTAAAATTCGTTCCTGTTCTGCTTCAGTTTGGTCGGAGATTTTTGCTAATAAGGCTTTTTTGCCCATTTTTGTGTAAGGAATATGGAACGCTAAAGCATCATAATCTGCAAAATCAAGACCGGTTCGTTTTTTATGTTCATCCCAGACTTGGGCAAAAGATTGGATGTAGGTTTCGTTTGACAAAGGACCATCGACCATAGGATACGGGTGGCCTGTTGGACGCCAAAAGTCATAGATATCTTGCGTCAGCATCACATTATCCTCTTTTAAAGCCAAAATGCGCGGTTCACTAGCAACTAACATTGCAACCGCCCCAGCTCCTTGTGTAGGCTCACCGCCAGAATTTAAGCCATATTTTGCAATATCTGCCGCTACGACCAAGACTTTTTTATCTGGATGTAAGGCTACGTGATTCTTAGCTAACTGTAAGCCTGCTGTTGCTCCGTAACAAGCTTCCTTGATTTCGAAAGAGCGAGCGAAAGGTTGAATCCCCATTAAACGATGTAAGACAACTGCGGCCGCTTTTGACTCATCGATACTGGACTCAGTCCCGACAATCACCATATCAATGGCCTCTTTATCTTCTTTGGTCAAGATCGCTTCTGCGGCATTGGCTGCAAATGTCACAATATCTTGGCTGATTGGGTTCACCGCCATTTGGTCTTGCCCAATACCAATATGAAATTTTCCAGGGTCTACATTTCTGGCTTCAGCCAGTGCCGTCATATCAATATAATAAGGGGGCACAAAAAAACTAATTTTATCAATCCCAATTGTCATTTCTTTAACTCCTTTACGATAAATAGATTCATTATATAAAATAGCACGAAATGAACCAAAATGGGGAATTTTTGTATTAACTTCATAGATTATTAAAAAATATCTTATAAGTCTGTTAACATTCAGTAATTGGCACTTGTGATTCTGGGATTTTATGATATATTTCAAGATGGAGGTGCATTTAGTTGAAAACAGTAGTTATTATTGATGCATTACGAACACCAATTGGAAAATATAAAGGCAGCTTAAGTCAAGTAAGTGCCGTAGACTTAGGAACACATGTTACAACACAACTTTTAAAAAGACATTCCACTATTTCTGAAGAAATTGATCAAGTAATCTTTGGAAATGTTTTACAAGCTGGAAATGGGCAAAATCCCGCACGACAAATAGCAATAAACAGCGGTTTGTCTCATGAAATTCCCGCAATGACGGTTAATGAGGTCTGCGGATCAGGAATGAAGGCCGTTATTTTGGCGAAACAATTGATTCAATTAGGAGAAGCGGAAGTTTTAATTGCTGGCGGGATTGAGAATATGTCCCAAGCACCTAAATTACAACGATTTAATTACGAAACAGAAAGCTATGATGCGCCTTTTTCTAGTATGATGTATGATGGATTAACGGATGCCTTTAGTGGTCAGGCAATGGGCTTAACTGCTGAAAATGTGGCCGAAAAGTATCATGTAACTAGAGAAGAGCAAGATCAATTTTCTGTACATTCACAATTAAAAGCAGCTCAAGCACAAGCAGAAGGGATATTCGCTGACGAAATAGCCCCCTTAGAAGTATCAGGAACGCTTGTGGAAAAAGATGAAGGGATTCGCCCTAATTCGAGCGTTGAGAAGCTAGGAACGCTTAAAACAGTTTTTAAAGAAGACGGTACTGTAACAGCAGGGAATGCATCAACCATTAATGATGGGGCTTCTGCTTTGATTATTGCTTCACAAGAATATGCCGAAGCACACGGTCTTCCTTATTTAGCTATTATTCGAGACAGTGTGGAAGTCGGTATTGATCCAGCCTATATGGGAATTTCGCCGATTAAAGCCATTCAAAAACTGTTAGCGCGCAATCAACTTACTACGGAAGAAATTGATCTGTATGAAATCAACGAAGCATTTGCAGCAACTTCAATCGTGGTCCAAAGAGAACTGGCTTTACCAGAGGAAAAGGTTAACATTTATGGTGGCGGTATTTCGTTAGGTCATGCGATTGGTGCCACAGGTGCTCGTTTATTAACGAGTTTAAGTTATCAATTAAATCAAAAAGAAAAGAAATATGGAGTGGCTTCTTTATGTATCGGCGGTGGCTTAGGACTCGCTATGCTACTAGAGAGACCTCAGCAAAAAAAAAACAGCCGATTTTATCAAATGAGTCCTGAGGAACGCCTGGCTTCTCTTCTTAATGAAGGCCAGATTTCTGCTGATACAAAAAAAGAATTTGAAAATACGGCTTTATCTTCGCAGATTGCTAATCATATGATTGAAAATCAAATCAGTGAAACAGAAGTGCCGATGGGCGTTGGCTTACATTTAACAGTGGACGAAACTGATTATTTGGTACCAATGGCGACAGAAGAGCCCTCAGTGATTGCGGCTTTGAGTAATGGTGCAAAAATAGCACAAGGATTTAAAACAGTGAATCAACAACGCTTAATGCGTGGACAAATCGTTTTTTACGATGTTGCAGATCCCGAGTCATTGATTGATAAACTACAAGTAAGAGAAGCGGAAATTTTTCAACAAGCAGAGTTAAGTTATCCATCTATCGTAAAACGGGGCGGCGGCTTAAGAGATTTGCAGTATCGTGCTTTTGATGAATCATTTATATCTGTCGACTTTTTAGTAGATGTTAAGGATGCAATGGGGGCAAATATCGTTAACGCTATGTTGGAAGGTGTGACCGAGTTGTTCCGTGAATGGTTTGCGGAGCAAAAGATTTTATTCAGTATTTTAAGCAATTACGCAACGGAGTCGGTTGTTACGATGAAAACGGCTATTCCAGTTTCGCGTTTAAGTAAGGGGAGCAATGGCCGGGAAATTGCTGAAAAAATTGTTTTAGCTTCACGCTATGCTTCATTAGATCCTTATCGGGCAGTCACGCATAACAAAGGAATCATGAATGGCATTGAAGCTGTAGTTTTAGCTACAGGAAATGATACACGCGCTGTTAGCGCTTCTTGTCATGCTTTTGCGGTGAAGGAAGGTCGCTACCAAGGCTTGACTAGTTGGACGCTAGATGGCGAACAACTAATTGGTGAAATTTCAGTTCCGCTTGCGTTAGCCACGGTTGGCGGTGCCACAAAAGTCTTACCTAAATCTCAAGCAGCCGCTGATTTGTTAGCAGTGACGGATGCAAAAGAACTAAGTCGAGTAGTAGCGGCTGTTGGTTTGGCACAAAATTTAGCGGCGTTACGGGCCTTAGTCTCTGAAGGAATTCAAAAAGGACACATGGCTCTACAAGCACGTTCTTTAGCGATGACGGTCGGAGCTACTGGTAAAGAAGTTGAGGCAGTCGCTCAACAATTAAAACGTCAAAAAACGATGAACCAAGACCGAGCCTTGGCTATTTTAAATGATTTAAGAAAACAATAAAAAATAGTTCAGCAGAAATTATTCTGCTGAACTATTTTTTTTCACATTAGGTAGCCGTTTCAGGCCACGAATCGGTTTTACTTTTAAGACATCTAAGAAGAAAGTGAAAACAGGGATTCCTACAATAAGTCCCCATACACCAAAAAGACGCTCACTAACTAATAAAATGACAAACGTATAAAAGATTGGTAACTCTGTTTTACTAGACATGAATTTAGGATTTAGCACGTAAGATTCAAATAAATGGACGATTGTAATTAAAGCTAAGATATAAATCACATCGTTCAAGCCACCTTGGGAATAAGCGATGAAACTTAGCGGAATGCAGGAAATAATCACACCAGCAACTGGGACTAAGCTCAAAATGAAGATCATAATGGCTAAACTAGGTAGCTGAGTAAAGCCGATTATCGCCAAGGCCAAGGTAGTAATGACTGTATTCACCACAGCAATGAAAAACTGAGCTTCCATTACGACACCAAATGTGTTGACGAACTTGTTGGCAAAATAATAGATATCCTGAAAAAACCAATCAAAATCACTTTTTAAAAATAACTTAGAAAAATCAGCCATTTGCTTCTTCTCAATCATAAAGAAGAAACTTAAAATAAAGGACATGACAAATGATAAGCCGACAGCGCCAATATCTTGAATGTAGCGTAAAATCATTGAAGCGCCATTCTGGAGTTGAGAGAGTAAGTTAGATTTTTCCAAGTATTGATCAATAAATTGCAATACTTGATTTGTATCTGTATGTGGACTTTGATAAAAATCAACTACAGAATTAATCATTTGAGTCGTTTGGTTAACTAGAACGGGAACATATTTAGTAATCGCTAAATAGATTAGAAAAACAACCAATGCATAGGTTAAGAGAACGATGACAATCGTCGGGATTTTCATATAGCGTTGAACAAAATGGACCAAACGAACAGCTAAATAGGTAAAGATAAATGTTAAAAGAATTGTTGTAATCATGCTTCTGGATAAATAAAGCACAAAAATAATCAAAGCAAGGACGCAAAAACGTCGCAAACGTTCATTTTGAATAAATTTTTGATACAAACTCATAGGGGAAACTCCTTCTTTACTGAATAATCAATCCTGTTAAGAATAACATAACCATACCGATGGCAGCTAGGCCGCAAACAATAATATGGCGACGTTTGTACATCACTACAATGGCGATGAACTCTCGAATAAACGCGTTAGGTAAAAAATAAAAAGCGGTTTTTGCACCAATGCCATCAGCTTTTAAGCCAGCCATTCGAGCGAAAAGGCCCGCTCGGAAAAGGTGATAATTGTTTGTAGTAAAAATGGCTTGGAAATTAGCATTTCCAAAATCCTCAATCATTGTTTCTTTGGAAAAACGCATATTTTCTAGTGTGTTTTTTGAATGAGCTTCTACTAAAATATCATCATCAGGAATACCTTGTGTCAAAGCATACATTTTCATCGCGACACTTTCAGGAAGTAATTCATCAGGGCCTTGGCCACCAGACATGACGATTTTTGGTGGGTTTAACGTTGCGCGATTTTGAGCCTTGTAAAATTGAATGGCTTTGTTGATGCGGGCTTGCAATAACGGCGGCACAATCTCACCATTGATTAACCCCGAACCTAACACAACAATATAATCCTGTGTATATTTTGGCTGATTAAATTGATACAACGTAGAAACAGTTAAAAAATTATAAAAAACAAACGCGAAATAAGTCAAAATAAATGGCGCAATAGTTAATGGTAAGGAGAGCCACGTTGGTAACAACGATTGAAAAAAGAAATTATAAATTAATAGTAATGTTAAGCCAATTGCCAGCAACAACGTCAACAAGTTCCCTAGAGACCGACCTTCTTTTCTCATAACAACGACCGCATTCCAATAGAGGAAAATAATTAAGGCATAGAGTCCTAAAGCCAAAGCGATAAAAATTGCCAGCAGGGCAATAATTGCTAAGGTGATTAGAAAGTAGTTGTTTGTACGAATCGCAGTAATCCCTAAATAAGTCGCTAGAACCACAAGAAAAATATTAAATAATGTTCCATTCAGTAAACGCCTTTTTTCTTTGAAGTAGAAGAGCGCAAACAAGCCAAAAAAAGCAATGGGAATTAAAAAGAAGGCTGTGCCACGAATGATTTCTAAATATAAAACATATGAGAAGAACATAAAGACGGTCCAGCCAAACATCCACGGCAACCAATCGTGTTCTTTTTTCTTTTTCCGCCACGAGGGAATGAAAAAGAGACCCAATAAATAAACACCTAAAAAGGTTAAATCACCATAAAATTGCATAAATAAACTCCTTTAAAACATTTTTCCTCTTCAGTATAACGAAAACTCTTCAAAAAAAATAGAGGAAGCACTTAGTTTCAGAAAGTTTTCTTGTTCTTTTTTTTTATAAAAAAAACCTGACGATTAACGTCAGGTTTTTAAGTCAGTATTGTTTAATTAAGCTTTAGTAACGTTAGTTGCTTGAGGGCCACGTTGACCTTCTTCGATTTCGAAAGTTACTGCTTGACCTTCTTCTAAAGTTTTGAAGCCGTCACCTTGGATAGCTGAGAAATGTACGAATACATCGTTTCCGTTTTCTGCAGTGATGAAGCCAAAGCCTTTGTCTGAGTTAAACCATTTTACTGTACCTGTTTCCATAATAAATATCCTCCTAGATGTGTGTTATAACACATTCATATTTTGCAATTACTTGAAAGGTGAAAAATGTGGAAGATGTTTATTTGAAACAGCTACCCATATTACCGAACAAAAACTACATCTATTACTATAGCATACTAACTGGTTTTTGTATAGCGATAACCTTATTTTCTTTTTTATCGGATGTTTTTTAAAAACTAGAAAGTGAAGATAAGGCTGTTATAGTGCTGTTTCAATAAGTCTCAGAAAAAAAGCCCATTGTAAGGCGCTTTCTTACAATGGGCTTTTTGCCTGTTTTTAATAACGGAGGATAGCCGCTAAAGATTTTTCATCTGGTGCAGCTTTTTGGTCTAATACAAAAACTTGACCGCCGTTTTGAATAACTTGGTAAGCAATGGTGTTTAAAAGTTTGCGACGATCATACTCTTCAGATGACATTTCATTGTTTTCAGTAACAAAGAGTGACGTTGCAATAAAAAGATGGGAAATTTTGCCGTCAGCTGCCGCTGGCGAAATATCTGTAAATTGATCTAAGAATTTACGATCTAGTAATTTGTTATAAGAAGCTGTTTCTTTTTCTGTTAACTCTGCAGCTATTTTTTCACTAGCGCTGCGGATATCTTGAATGGTTGCTTGTGCAGGTGAAGCAGCAACTGAAATTGAGCAATCATAATAAGGGTTTTTAGCAATCTTTTTAAAGAGTGTTTGGTTTTCTGGTAAAGCATAAAGATAAAGCGGTAATTTTTCAGGATTATCCAGTTGATCTTTTAAGAAAGTATCGACTGCTTGATAGTAGTTCACCCAATCAATTTCAACTTCTTTATCTTTAGTATTGATGCTATGATAAGCGACACCTTCTTTAGAACCGTTAGAACTACCTTGAGTGGAAAAGTTTAAATTACCACCCGTTAATTCATCACCTAAAGCTGTGACCACGTCTGTTGGTGCATCTTTAGGCAATTCAACAGGAGTCACAGTCGTATGATCGACCTTGTAAAGTTTCATTGAATCGCGATTTAGAGCAAGCAGGTAATAATGGTAGTTAAATTGTTTGTCTTTGACTAGTCCAAGTAAATAAGGAATCGTGTCCACGTAATATTGATCGTCAACGGGCACATCTAATCGTTGAACAAAGGTGTTTTCTGGAGATAAGATGATTGAAACACTTGCTGTGCCGTTGCGCCAGAAGGAAGCATCAGCTAGAAGTGCGTCAATTTTTTCTTGGAAAACAGCCCATTTTTCCTCAGGAAATTTTTTTTCAAAGCGTGTTTTTGCCGCTTTTGCAAAATTTTTCAAAACAAGCGAATCTTTTTCTACGTTTTGATGAGCGACATGGGTGTTAAACAAGAAAGTAACAAACGGTCCATGAACTTCTTCAGAAAATAATGTTGATAAGCTATCTTTTTTTTGATTTGCCATAATAAAATCCCCCTTCTAAAAGTAAGTGTAGCACAGGAAATCGAATGTTTAAAACAATATGTTCAATAAAAGAAAACGCTTTAAAGAATTTAAATAAAGGACTGTTAATGGTGTTCTAATAAAAGTTTTATAAAAAATATAGCTGAAACTCATGATAAAAAAGGCACAAACTACTATACTTACGTTATGCCAATTATCCCGAATTGGTTTTTTCATACTTACTCCTACCAAGAGTAAATAACAACCTTCATTTCCACCACAGACGACGGTCGTGGTGGTTTTTTTTGTTTAGGTTCTAGTTTTTGCTATCAATTGACTAGGAGAAGTGAACGTTCTTTAAGAATTTGTCATTTCAAATTTACGGAACCGCAAGAAACGATTTGCTTCTTCCTCTAACTGAGTAATTTCTTCTTCTGTTAACTCTTCCGTAGTAATGTGAATATGTAACTCTTTTTGTGTGCTTTTCATAGGTGCCTGATGATTAATCTCTGTTTGTTGGGTGCGGCCCATTAAATAGTCCAAGGAAACAGAAAAATAGTCTGCTATTTTTAAAAGATTCTCTACTTTAGGCGAAGAGGTATCCCAACGACGAATTTGTCCATTGGAAATGCCGACGTTTCTTTCTAATTGGGCGAGGGTTAATTGCTTTGACTGAGCTAGTTGTTTAATGCGAGAAATTAAGGTCATTTCAAGTCCTCCTTGCGTTTTCCGTTTGCTAATTTTAAATTAGCGTAAAAGCGAATGGTTGTCAATTGCGAGCGTGTAATAAGAAGGTGAACATCTCATGAGTGATTTTTTAGAAAATTTCCGATGAAAAAAAGAAGAAATAGAGTTATTATTAGTAAGTAAACTGTTTTGGAGCGAGAGGGGATGAATCAATGGAGAAAATTAAAAGTTACCAAGAGGATTCTGAAGTGCAGAAAAATCGTTGGTGGATCTTAGTTTCTGTGGCTATGTTTACCTTCATGTCTACATTAGATTCCAGCATTGTAAATATTGCTTTACCGACTATTTCAAAAGAAATGTCCGTACCCATGAATCAAGCGGAATGGGTCGTATCTATTTATTTAATGGTTGTCTGTGCTTGTTTATTATTATTTGGAAAAATTGGCGACAGTTTTGGAAAAATAAAAGTTTATCGAATTGGCACGGTTATTTTTACGATTGGTTCGTTACTTTGTGGCTTTAATCAATCGCTGAGCTTTCTATTATTTGCGCGAGTCGTTCAAAGTATTGGTGCTAGCATGACCATGGCGACCAATTCAGGAATTATTACGGAAGTATTCCCTTTAAATGAAAGAGGGCGGGCGCTTGGTGCAGTAGGAGCCTTTGTCTCTTTAGGCGCGATTGCTGGTCCTGGGATTGGTGGATTGATCTTATCAAACTTTTCTTGGTCGTATATTTTTTGGATTAATGTTCCTGTGGGGCTAGTTACAATTTTAATTGGTGAAAAGTTTCTACCAAAAGATATTACAAAAACAAAAGAAAAAATCGATTTTTCAGGATTCGCTTGTATTGCCATTGCGATTATGACGTTCTTCGGCGGGATTTTCCTCGGACAAGAGAGCGGGTTTGGCTCGTTACAATCCTATTTATTGTTCATTATTGCAGTAATCGCACTAGGATTATTTATAATGGTTGAACGGAAAAGAAAAAGCCCACTTATCAAGTTTGCAATTTTTAAAAACAAAATTTTTACGTTAAGTTTATTGTCCGCCGTTTTAATTTTTGCCTCAAACTTTTTTGTAAATGTTGTCATTCCATTTTATTTGCAGGATGCACGCAAACTAAGTGCTAGTTATGCTGGTCTATTAATGATGGTATTTCCGTTATTAATGGTGGTTGGGGCTCCTCTGAGTGGCTATTTGACGGATAAAATTGGCCCAGGTATTTTAACATTTGGCGGATTGTTGCTCTTGTGCTGTACGTCGTTAATGTATATGTTTTTAGATATGAATTCGCCTATCTGGTATTATGTGATTGCAACAGCCATTATGGGCTTGGGAAATGCACTTTTCCAGTCTCCAAACAATACAATGGTTATGAGCAGTGTTGAAAAGCAAGATTTAGGTGTAGCAGGAAGTATGAATTCTTTTGCTAGAAACTTAGGAATGGTCATTGGGATTGCGTTGTCAACGACCATTTTATATCGTGGTATGAGCGAAGCCTATGGTGAACGAGTAACCACGTATCTGGCTAATCGCCCAGATATATTTATTGTGGGAATGCGTGAAACCTTTTTTGTCGCCTTTCTATTATGTGTGGCGGCCTTTATATTAACGATTTTACGTTTTCGGAAAACAACCAAATAAGTAAAAAGAAACAGACGAGAAAGATTCATGATTTTTCTCGTCTGTTTCTTTACTAGCTAAGAAAATAAGCAAATGCGATTGTATATTTCTAATTCTCTGTTACAATAAAGAAAGTAAACTGTACTAAACTGTACTACTTTTAAAAATGAATTTGACGATTAATTATCATAAGATTGTGTAGAAAATACCGTAGGAGGAATACAAATGGAACTGATAGGACATGGACATTCATGTATTGAAATTCGTCTAAACGACGGCACGAACCTTTTATTTGATCCTTTTATTAATGGCAACCCTTTAGCGGACGTTTCACTTGAAGATTTACACCCTGATTACATCTTAATCACCCACGGACACAGCGATCATATTGGCGATATGCTAGCAATTGCTCAAGCCAACAAGGCAACGATTATTGCGATAGCTGAAGTGGCTACGTATGCACAGTCGCAAGGGGTAAAAGCGCATGGAATGAATCTAGGTGGGCGTTATGTCTTTCCTTTTGGTTCGGTTAAATTTGTGCCAGCTTTGCATAGTTCCGGTTATGAAATAGACGGCGTAATGACCTACATGGGCGAAGCAAGTGGGATTATTTTAGAAGCAGAAGATAAAAAAATTTATCACGCTGGTGATACGGCGTTGTTTTCAGATATGCGCCTTTTTGCAAAAGACAAATCCATTGATGTAGCGTTCTTACCAATTGGTGATAATTACACGATGGGACCAGAGGATGCGCTAGAAGCAGTCTCTTACTTAAATCCCAAAATAACCATTCCAATTCATTACAATACCTTTCCTGTTATCCAACAAAATCCAGCAATATTCGTAGAGCAAGTAGTTGGCGGGAAAGTATTAAAACCAGGAGAGACGATCCTAGTTTAGGAGGAAATTATGGCGACGAAACATGATCAAATTTTAAAACATATTGAAGAATTACCAATTGGCGATCGAATCTCTGTTCGAAGCATTGCCAAAAGTTTAAGTGTTAGTGAAGGAACAGCGTATCGGGCCATCAAAGATGCAGAAAATATTGGGCTTGTTTCCACCATTCAACGTGTTGGTACGATACGAATTGAGCGGAAGTTAAAAAAACATATTGAAAAATTAACATTTGGTGAAGTGGTCCGGATTATTGAAGGGGATGTGTTAGGCGGTAGCTCTGGTCTAGACAAAGTCCTTAATAAATTTGTAATTGGTGCGATGACAGAAACCGCGATGACGCGATATATTACTCCCGGATCCTTAATGATTGTTGGTAACCGCCAAGGCGTGCAAAAGCTTGCTTTAGAAAATGGGGCAGCCGTTTTAATTACAGGTGGATTTGAAACATCTGAAGAGATTGCGCAGTTAGCAGATCGTCTGGGTATGCCTGTCTTGAGAACCACATATGATACATTTACTGTGGCTACTATGATTAACCGTGCTTTAAGTGATCAGCTGATTAAAAAAGACATTTTACTCGTCAGTGATATTTATACAGCGCTTGAAAAAACCAATTATTTATTGACAACTCAGACGATTGCAGATTATCAGGCATTATCTGAAAGTACCCATCATTCTCGTTTCCCAGTAGTAAATAAGAAATTACGTTTAGTGGGGATTGTCACAGCCAAAGATGTCATTGGTAAAAGTGAACATTTAACCGTGGATAAAGTCATGACAAAGGATCCCAATGTTGTGAAAAAGATGATGAGTGTAGCGAGTGTCAGTCATCAAATGATTTGGGATGGTCTAGAAGTCATGCCGGTGGTGGAAGATGATTTAGCGCTTGTTGGGATTGTTTCTCGCCAAGATGTGATGAAAGCTATGCAATTGGTGCAACGACAACCACAAATTGCAGATACAATTTCAGATCAAATTTCCGGGGAAGTGATGCCTGTTGAAGAAAATGGCAAAGAAACAACCCGTTTTCGTTTTTCGGTTGCGCCCCAAATGGTTAACAGTGTTGGTACCATCTCGTTTGGTGTCCTAAGTGAAATTATTTCTAACGTGACACAACGAACAATGTTGATGAATCAAAAAAGAAATGTATTAATTGAACAAGTGAATCTACATTATTTGCGGCTAATCCAGTTGGAAAGTGAATTGGACATTCGTCCACGGATTTTAGAAATTGGCCGTCGCTCTGCAAAATTAGATATTGAAGTTTATTTAGAAAATGTCATTGTGGCAAAAGCAATTGTTGTTTGCCAAGTGATGGAGAGAACGTAGGAGGCTACAAAGAATGGACGTAGTAAAAGAAATTATGGCAGCAATTAAACAATATGAAACAATTATTATTCATAGACATCAAAGGCCCGATCCAGATGCAATTGGCTCACAGGTTGGGTTAGCAGAACTCTTAAGAGCGAGCTTTCCTGAAAAAAATATTTATCAAGTAGGCGGACCAGTGGAAGGCTTAGAGTTTTTAGCTGAAATGGACGTTATTACTGACGATGTCTATCGAGGTGCATTAGTCATTGTAACAGATACTGCAAATGCTCCACGAATTAGTGATGCGCGTTTTTCTTTAGGCGATCAATTAATTAAAATCGATCATCATCCGAATGATGAACCTTATGGAGATTTAGTTTGGGTGAATACAAATGCAAGTAGTTGTAGTGAAATTATTGTTGATTTTTGGCAACAGCATTTAGCAGAATTAACGATGACAGATAATGCAGCTCGTTTATTGTATGCTGGGATTGTGGGGGATACAGGACGTTTTCTTTATCCTTCCACTTCGGCGCATACACTCGCTGTCGCTGCGCAATTGCGTACGTTTAACTTTAATGCCGCAGACTTAAATCGTGAGTTAGACCAAATGCCTTTAAAGGTTGCTAAATTAGCGGGTTATATTTATCAAAATTTAGAAATCGACGCAAATGGCGCTGCTCGTGTCGTTTTACCACAAAGTATTTTAAACAGTTATGATATTGTCGATTCTGAAACGGCAGCCATTGTTTCAATGCCAGGAAAAATTGAAGATGTTCTCTCATGGGCAATCTTTGTTGAACAGCCAGAAGGTTATTATCGCGTTCGATTACGTTCCAAAGGACCAATCATTAATACAATTGCTAAAAAACATCATGGCGGCGGCCATCCTTTGGCAAGTGGCGCTAATGCACGTGATGCGGCTGAAATTGAAGTGATTTACCAAGAAATCCAAGCAGCTTGCCAAAAGTGGGCTCAAAAATAAATAAGTAATTAGAAAGTAGTTATCGGACGTTGATAAATCATTAGGACTACTTTTCATTCACTAGAAAATAAGGTAAAATGAAAAAGAATTATTTTTTACAAAGGAGAACGTTAATGACAGAGCAATTACCAAACTGCCCTGAATGTGGGTCGGCATATGCCTATGAAGATCGCGGATTATTTATTTGTCCAGAATGCGGTCATGAATGGTCACCAACAGAAGAAGTTGCAGAAGAAGGCTTAGTAGTTAAGGATTCAAATGGCAATCTTTTAGCGGATGGTGACAGTGTTACTGTAATCAAAGATTTGAAAGTTAAAGGTGCCAGTGGCGCAATTAAACAAGGCACAAAAGTGAAAAACATTCGTTTAGTGGAAGGTGATCATAACATCGATTGTAAGGTAGATGGTTTTGGTCCAATGAAGTTAAAATCAGAGTTTGTTAAGAAAAATTAAATTTCATTTGAATGATGAGACAGTAAGAGTCTAGGACACAACCATCGTCCTAGACTCTTACTAATGTTTATCGGTCTTGTATTTTATCATTGTACGAAGGCCGTGCCAAGCGTTGTAAAGTGTGAGGATTAACCCGATACCTAAAGGAATCCATAACCATTGCGGAGAATAAGCGGCATCTTTTAACGTTTCAGGGTTGATGGTCCATGATTCTTGCAATACTTGGAAACTAAAAACCATGAGAAATGTTGAAATAAGTAACAAAATAAACCGTAAATAATGAATCGTTGTTTGACGGTGAATCAGTGCAAAGAGTAAGTAGAGCACAAGTAAAAATAGCGGCACTCCAAACGCAAAATATGGCTGTAACATGAGAACGTCCTCCTTTTTCTTAATGATACTGCAAAGGAGAGGATTTGCAAAATAAAATTTATTGTTGGTACATTTTTTTAGAAACAAGTATAGTGTTATTGAGGCATTCATACTTGAAATTGTTTATCTTGGAGGAATTTTTATGGCAGTATATAGCGAACCAATTAAATGGGCAATCATTATTTTCCCGTTTCTAGCATTTTTTATTTCTGGGGCATTATTAATCTATGAATACCGCAAATATGGTTCATTTGTTTGGACACGAGCAATGATTTTGTATTCATTTGTTTTTTATTTATTATGTGCCTATTTCTTGGTAATTTTACCGTTGCCATCTCGGGCAGAAGTGGCTCAATACACAGGACCAACAATGGAACTGCGGCCTTTTCATTTTATTTCAGGGATTTTAAACGAAACTGTTTTTTCGCTCAAAGATCCTAGTACGTATTTGCCAGCATTAAAACAGCATGCCGTTTTAGAACCACTGTTTAATGTTTTATTAGTTTTACCTTTTGGTGTGTATTTACGGTATTATTTCAAATATTCATTTTTAAAAACAGTTCTTGCGAGTTTTTTATTGTCATTATTTTTTGAATTAACACAGTTATCTGGCCTTTATTTTATTTATCCACGTTCGTATCGCTTGGCGGATGTCAATGATTTAATTAATAATACCGTCGGAGGCATAGTTGGTTATTGGTTGACGCCGCTCTTTACCTTTTTATTGCCAACAAGAGAAGAAATTGATGCCACCTCTTATGAAAAAGGGCAGACAGTTAGCCTGTTAAGACGTTTCTTTGCATGGGGAATTGATTGGTTGGTGATTGGCTTTGTGCAAGGCCTGCTCGTTTTTGGACTAAATTTCATTCCAGCTTATAAAAATTGGGCAACCAATTATCCGATTTTTTCAGATCGGATGTGGTTCTTTATCATGGTGTTTGCGGTCTTTATTGTCATGATGAAACTGACAAATGGTCAAACGTTAGGGAAAAAAGTTGTTCGCATTCGGGTGGTTGAAACAGGACATGAAAAAATTCGTTTAAAAGCTTTGTTTGTTCGCTACGGTTATTTGTATTTTGTGTATGGTTTAATTAGTATTTATCTAGCTAATGCCACTGATTTATTGAATTCTTCTAATCGGATGTTGCAAATGGTGTCGTTGCTTCTGTATTTGTTCTGTTTAATTTTATATTTACTATTTTTGATCAACGTTTTGTTAACCTTGATTCGTAAAAAACGGCGTTTGTTTTATGAAAAAGCCAGCCACACTTATACAGTCAGTACATTAGAAGTTGCGAAAACAAAGGAATCAGCAGGTGAGTAAAAGTTGTTTTTGTGTTATAATGCCAAAGTGCATAAAGAATTTAACGAGAAGAGGTGAGGCAAGTGCCTTCATTTAAACAATTTCAATTTCAACCTTTTATCAACGAAGCACTCGCAGAAAAAGGGTTTGAAGAACCAACAGAAGTCCAAGAAAAATTAATCCCAATCATTAAGAAAGGGAAAAGTGTCATTGGACAATCGCAAACAGGAAGTGGAAAGACGCATACTTTTTTACTTCCGTTAATGGATAAAGTTAAGCCAACTATCGACGAAGTACAAATTGTGATTACTGCGCCTAGTCGTGAATTAGCCAATCAAATTTATCAAGAAGCGCAGCAACTGGCTCGTTTCAGTCAACCAGAAATTCGAGTGTCAAATTTTGTTGGCGGAACAGATAAACAACGTCAATTAAATAAATTAAAGCATCAGCAACCTCATGTGGTGATTGGTACACCAGGGCGGATTTTAGATATGATGAATGAACAAGCCTTGAAAGTGCATACGGCTTTTGCCTTTGTTGTCGATGAAGCAGACATGACATTAGATATGGGCTTTTTAGCAGAAGTCGATCAAATTGCTGGTCGTTTGCCAGAAAAATTACAAATGCTCGTTTTTTCTGCAACCATTCCAGAAAAATTACGACCATTTTTAAAAAAATATTTAGAAAATCCAGTGATTGAACATATCAAACCAAAAGCAGTTATTTCAGAAACAATTGACAATTGGTTGATTTCCACCAAAGGAAAAAACAGCAATCAAATAATTTATCAATTATTGACTATCGGGCATCCTTATTTAGCGATTGTTTTTGCAAATACTAAACAAAGAGTTGATGAAATCACCGATTACTTAAAAGATCAGGGCCTAAAAGTTGCCAAAATTCATGGAGACATCACACCACGCGAAAGAAAACGTGTGATGCGTCAAGTTCAAAATCTTGACTACCAATATGTGGTAGCTACTGATTTAGCCGCACGTGGGATTGATATTGAAGGGGTTTCACATGTCATCAATGCAGAAGTTCCACATGAATTGGACTTCTTTATCCATCGGGTTGGCCGCACAGGACGTAATGGATTGAATGGGACTGCCATAACATTATATTCACCAGCGGATGATGATGCGATTACTCAGATTGAGCAGTTAGGTGTTTCTTTCAAACCAAAAGAAATTAAAAATGGTGAGATTGTAGAGACGTATGATCGCAACCGTCGAACAAAACGAGAAAAATCTCGAGAAGAATTAGACCCAACGTTAATTGGTTTAGTGAAAAAGAAAAAGAAAAAAATTAAACCAGGATACAAGAAAAAAATTAATTGGGCAATTGAAGACAGCAATAAGAAAAAACGTAAAATTGAACGTCGTCAAAAAGATCGTTCTGCTAGAAAAGCAAAAAAGAATTCTTCTAACTAAAAACGTTGTGGATTATAAAAAGTAAGGGACTAGAATCGTAAAGATTTTAGTCCCTTACTTTTTATATGATAAATATTTAAGTCACTTTTAAAATAACTCTTTTTTAAAAGTAGTTATCGTTAAAAGTAGAGAAAATTACCGATTAATTGTAAAGATTTTTGTCGAAAACATCAAAATGTTAGTATTAAACATCAACATTTTGATGTTTTCTCAAGAAAAAAATAATAAAATTACAGAATTTTTGGCGTGTTTTAGCAAAAAGTAGGAAGTTTCGGCACTTTTTTTGTTAAAAAATCAGCTTTATTAGTAGATATTAAAGGAAATTCATTTTTTTTTACGGAGGATAAAAAAATTTTACACACAAAAAAAATCATTTTCTAATATAATATAAATAACCACCAAAATAAAGAATAAAGGAGCGAAGAGAGATGAAGATAAAAAGGTGTTTATTAACCAATCGATGGAGAAAACACGCGATTTGGTAACGTATTTTGATTGGTGCGTTTAGTTATTGGTAGCAGAAAGAGTTCTAGGAGGAAAGAAGAAATGAGAAGGATTTTGGTATTAACAAAGAACATTTTAGTTGAGCAAACATTTCAGCAGCAATTACAACATTTAAATTATGAAGTCTTTTGTACGAACTGCTGTGAAGAAACTATAGAACATGAGTTAACTTTTTTTAATTATTTTGATGCAATTGTATTAAGCGAAACACTTTCTCAGAACGATTGCTTGAGATTATTAGGAAGTCTTTCATCGTTAGAGAAGCCGATTTATCGACGTTCACAATCGATGTGTAATAAACGTGAAGCAGAGATTTGGCAGGAAAGAGGTATTATCCGGTGGTTAGGCCTCAAAGATTCATTGGAAGATATTCGTGAAAAAATTGACACGGTCGATCAAAGTTTTGCCGAAGTCACAGCCGAGCTACTTGATGACCAAGTAAAAAAGATTCGCTTTACAAAAAACGAACAACGCTTTTTAAAAATCTTGTATCAGCATGCCCACGAAGGGTTGGATCGTGATCAAATTTGTCGCTTGCTTTGGCAGAAAGAACCAGATGCTTCTACAAAATCGCAGCTGTCTTTCGTATGTAAACGAGTGAAACAAAAATTTAGTGATGCAGGTATGAACGAAGAGATTATTACAACCTCTTGGGGAAAAGGGTATCAAATAAATGAACAAATTTTGCCTTATTTAGAGCAAACGTTATTTGAAACAGCTCAGTAAGGAAAGATTCCTACGAAAACAATTGACTTTTTAGCAGATCTTTCTTATACTTTTGACTATAAGCTAAAGGATATGAGGAATCTTATTTTGATCACAGAAAGCCGTTCATTGCTGAGAGAAGGGCATCAGATAAATTTACTTGCTCCCTTTAGATGGACTTGATAGAAATATCAACGCGACTCTGCGTTATAGAGCTTAAGAGGTAATGATCCAACATCATTGCAATCAAGGTGGTACCGCGAGCAATCGTCCTTGACTGCAATGGTGTTTTTTGTGTTCACAATCTGCCGCTTAAGAGGGTACAAAACATAAATAGTTAATTATTAATAGAAAGTAGGAAAATCAATGAAAGAATTAACAAGTAGTCAAGTTCGTCAAATGTATTTAGACTTCTTTAAGTCTAAAGGACATTCAGTAGAACCAAGCGCTTCTTTAGTACCAGTAAACGATCCAACATTATTATGGATTAACTCTGGTGTTGCGACCTTGAAAAAATATTTTGATGGCTCTGTTGTGCCAGAAAATCCAAGAATTACGAATGCTCAAAAATCTATTCGTACAAATGATATTGAGAATGTTGGGAAAACGGCTCGTCATCATACAATGTTTGAAATGTTAGGGAACTTCTCAATTGGAGATTATTTTAAAAATGAAGCGATTCACTGGGCCTGGGAATTTTTAACTGGTGCTGAATGGCTTGCTTTTGACCCAGAAAAATTATATGTGACTGTTTATCCGAAAGATACAGAAGCAAAACGCATTTGGCGTGATGAAGTTGGTTTATCTGAAGATCATATTATTGATGTAGAAGATAACTTCTGGGATATCGGTGCTGGTCCAAGTGGTCCGGATACGGAAATCTTTTATGATCGCGGCGAAGAATTTTTAGATATTCCAGAAGATGATCCAGAAAATTATCCTGGTGGCGAAAATGAACGCTATTTAGAAATTTGGAACTTAGTGTTCTCTGAATTTAACCATACACCAGAAGATACGTATGAACCATTACCACATAAAAACATTGATACGGGCATGGGCTTGGAACGTGTTGTATCTATCATTCAAGATGCACCAACAAATTTTGAAACTGATTTATTTATGCCAATCATTCATGCGGTAGAAGCTTTAGGAACCAACGTGAAATATGGAGATGCACCACAAACGGATGTTTCCTTTAAAGTGATTGCTGACCATATTCGTGCCTTATCCTTTGCAATTGGTGATGGTGCGCTTCCTTCAAATGAAGGTCGTGGCTATGTGTTACGTCGTTTATTACGTCGTGCGGTAATGCACGGGAAAAAATTAGGCATTAATGAAGCCTTTTTATACAAATTAGTGCCTGTTGTTGGCGAAATCATGGTAAGCTACTATCCAGAAGTATTACAACAAAAAGACTTCATCGAAAAAGTGGTTCGGACAGAGGAAGAACGTTTCCATGAAACCATCAATGAAGGTTTAAGCATGTTAAATGAGGTTATTAAAGAAGTTAAAGATGCAAAAGGCGATACATTAGATGGAAAAATTATCTTCAAACTTTATGATACTTTTGGCTTCCCAGTAGAATTAACGGAAGAAGTTGCAGAAGATGAAGGCTTGAAAGTCGACCATGCTGGGTTTGAAACAGAAATGGAAGCACAGCGTGAACGCGCTCGTTCTGCCCGCAGTAAAGAAACTTCAATGGGTGTTCAATCTGCTTTATTAACAGATATTAAAGTAGAAAGTAAATTTGTTGGCTATACAGAATTAACACATGATAGTGAATTATTTGTTATTATTCAAGGTGACGCACTAGTAAATGAAGCATCTGCAGGAACAGCCGAATTAATTTTTGCTGAAACACCATTTTATGCTGAAATGGGTGGACAAATTGCTGACCGCGGCTATGTAAAAAATACCGCAGGGGAAGTCGTTGCCAACGTGGTGGATGTGAAAAAAGCACCAAATGGTCAATTTTTACACAAAGTAGAAGTTTTGGCGCCATTAGCAGAAGGTCAAATTTATCAATTGCAAGTGGACGAACGGATGCGGACACGTATTTTGAAAAATCATACGGCAACCCATTTATTGCATCGTGCTTTAAAAGATGTGTTAGGGGAGCATGCCAACCAAGCAGGCTCATTAGTTGCACCAGGACATCTACGTTTTGACTTTACTCATTTTGGGCAAGTTACATCAGAAGAACTAGCGCGGATGGAAGCCATCGTTAACGAAAAAATCTGGGAAGCTATTCCTGTTGTCACAATTGAAACAGATATTGATACAGCGAAAAACATGGGCGCAATGGCGTTATTTGGCGAAAAATATGGTAAAGAAGTCCGTGTAGTTAATATTGGGGATTACTCTATCGAATTATGTGGTGGAACACACGTTGCTAATACAGAAGATATCGGGATTTTCAAAATTGTTTCTGAATCTGGGATTGGTGCAGGAGTACGCCGTATTGAAGCAGTAACGAGTAAAGAAGCGTATCAACTTTTACAAGAAGAAGAACGTCAATTGAAAGAGATTGCTACGTTAGTTAAATCACCTCAATTAAAAGAAGTGGTTACGAAAACAGAGCAATTGCAACAACAATTACGTGATCTACAAAAAGAAAACGAACAATTGGCTGGCAAATTAGCGAACCAACAAGCTGGTGACATTTTTAAAGATATCAAAGAAGTCAACGGTGTTCGTTATATTGCTGCTCAAGTCAATGTTAAAGACATGAATCAATTACGCCAATTGGCCGACCAATGGAAACAAAAAGAATTGTCTGATGTACTAGTTCTGGCAACTGCACAAGATGAAAAAGTAAGCTTGTTAGCGGCTATGACAAAAGACATGAACGGAAAAGGCTTAAAAGCCGGTGACTTAATCAAAGCAATTGCGCCAAAAGTTGGCGGTGGCGGCGGTGGTCGTCCTGATATGGCTCAAGCTGGTGGGAAAAATCCAGCAGGTATTGCGGATGCCTTAGCAGAAGTTGAAAACTGGTTGGCAAATGCCTAATTAAAAATGTTTTCCCTATTATTAATATAAGGAGAATGCTCTTTATAGCAATAATGACAGCCCTCTTCAAAGTTATGAAATTGATTTTGAAGGGGGTTCTTTTTTATAAGTGATTAAGGAGAGAAAACAGTAGTTTGCACGAATGTGTAAGTTTTCATCTTCAATTGACAATGGTATAATAAGCAACGGAGGAATCAAAAATATGAATGAAAATCAATTATCAAAACGTCTCGCAACGGTTGGTGATTTAATCCCTAGAGGAAGTCGCTTAGCAGACATTGGTTCAGACCATGCTTATTTACCAGTTGCTTTAATGTTAGAAAATAAACTGTCTTTTGCTGTGGCTGGGGAAGTGGTAGAAGGACCTTATCAATCTGCCAAAACCCAAGTCAGTAAATCCAATTTGACGGATAAAATTATCGTACGTTTAGCGAACGGGCTAGATGCAATTGAACCTGAAGATCAAATAGACGTCATTAGTATTTGTGGAATGGGCGGCACATTAATCCGAGATATTTTAGAAGCTGGACGCAAAAAAAATCGTTTAACAGGGAAGGAACGCCTTGTTTTACAACCGAATATTGGTGAACCAACTTTACGCCGCTGGTTAATGGCAAATGACTACAGTATTATTGATGAAACAATCGTGGAAGAAAACCGTAAATTGTATGAAATTATCGTAGCCGAAAAAACAGAGCAATCCGTTTCTTATACGGACCAAGAATTACTATTTGGGCCAGTTTTAATTAAAAAACAAGGACCGGTTTTTACTAAAAAATGGCAACGAGAATTAAAACAGCGCAAAACTGTTCTTGCACAACTAGCAAAAGCAAGTGGAGAACATATTGAAAAACAAGCGAAACTACAGCAAGACCAACAATTAATTGAGGAGGTGCTGGCCAATGGCTGTGAACGGTAAGACATTGATTCGACGTTTCAATGACTATTGTCCCGAGTGGCTAGCTGAAACGGGAGATCCTGTGGGCTTGCACATTGGTACGTTAGATAAACCAATTGAAAATGTGATGGTTACCTTAGATGTTCGTCCTGAGGTCGTTGCAGAAGCAATTGAGAAGCAGGTTGATTTAATTATTGCGAAACACCCACCTATTTTCCGCCCAGTTAAGCGATTAACCACAGATAATTTTCAAGAAAAAATGTACGCTGATTTATTAAAACACGATATTGCTGTTTACGCAGCGCATACTAATATGGATATTATTGACAATGGGCTAAATGATTGGTTTTGTGAATTATTGGGAATTAAACAGACCACCTTTTTAACTAAAACACATACTGTTCCTTATAAAAAATTAGCCGTTTTTGTGCCAATTGATGAAGCTCCGCAAATGAGAGAAGCTTTAGGTCTAGCTGGCGCTGGAGCTCAAGGTGATTATTCTAAAACAAGTTACTCTTTAATTGGAACAGGACGTTTTACACCAACACAAGGAGCAAATCCCACGATTGGCGAAATTGGTCAAGAAAGTGTCGTCCAAGAAGCAAAAATCGAAGTGATTTTCCCTGAAACTAAACAAGAACAAGTTCTTGCAGCTATGTTACAGGCGCATCCTTATGAAGAACCGGCGTATGATGTTTATACCATTGAAAATCAATCAAAAGAATTTGGTTTAGGTCGGGTTGGAGTATTAGACAAGCCTGTGAGACTCTCTGATTTTGTACAGCAAGTCAAGGAAGCTTTCCAATTGGATGGCTTGCGGGTCATTGCAAAAGATGATACTAAAATGATTCAACGGGTAGCCATTTGTGGTGGAAGTGGTGAAAAGTTCTATCATGATGCATTACGTAAACAAGCCGATGTCTATATTACTGGTGATGTGTATTATCATACGGCACATGACATGATTGCTGAAGATTTACCAGTTATCGATCCTGGTCATTACATTGAAGCGCTTTGTAAGCCAAAACTTGTGGAATTAATGAATCAATGGAAACAAGAAAATGAGTGGGCTGTATCCATTTTTGAATCAGAAGCGAATACCAACCCATTTCGTTTTAAATAAAAAAATGAAGATTAAAGGAGTGTTCTTTTATGTATGAAAATTTATTACCTCGTTTTTTACGCTATGTGAAAACAGAAACACGCTCAGATGCAACTAGCACAACGACACCATCAACACAAACACAAGTAGCCTTTGCACAAACCTTAAAAAAAGAATTAGAAGAATTAGGGATGAGCGATGTTATTTATAACGAAACAAATGGTTTTGTGATTGCTACGTTACCTAGTAACGTGGAGAAAGACGTTCGTTCAATCGGCTTTATTGCCCATATGGATACGGCTGATTTTAATGCAGTGAATGTTTCTCCGCAAATTGTTGAGAACTATGACGGAGAATCAACGATTCCTTTAGATAAAGAAGGCAAATTCACTTTAAACACGAAAGACTTTCCTAACTTAAAAAATTATCGTGGTGAAACACTTATCACAACCGATGGTACCACTTTATTAGGAGCTGATGATAAATCAGGTATTGCGGAAATAATGACAGCCATGGAATATTTAATTAATCACCCAGAAATTAAACATGGCACCATTCGTGTGGCTTTCGGTCCCGACGAAGAAATTGGTGTAGGTGCCGACAAATTTGATGTCGCTCAATTTAACGTGGATTTTGCTTATACAATGGATGGCGGACCAGTAGGTGAATTACAATTTGAAACGTTTAATGCGGCGCAAGCAGAAATTACAATTCAAGGGAAAAACGTTCATCCAGGAACAGCAAAAAATACAATGATTAATGCGTTACAATTAGGAATTGATTTCCATAATGCCTTACCTGCTGACGAAGTTCCAGAAAAAACAGCAGGTGAAGAAGGCTTTTATCATTTAGCAGCGTTTGCTGGAACGCCAGAAGAAGCTACAATGACGTATATTATTCGCGATCACAATCGCGAGATTTTTGAAGCACGTAAAGCTAAAATTAAAGAAATTCAGCAAACATTGAATGCACCATTTGATGAAGAACGAATCAAAGTTGATTTATTTGATCAATACTATAATATGCGAGAAGTGATTGAAAAAGATATGTCCATTGTCGAAATTGCTAAACAAGCAATGGAAGAATTGTCAATTCAACCAATTATTGAACCTGTTCGCGGTGGAACGGATGGCTCAAAAATTTCTTATTTAGGGATTCCAACACCAAATATCTTTGCTGGTGGCGAAAATATGCATGGCCGTTTTGAATTTGTTTCATTACAAGCCATGGAAAAAGCGACCAATGTGATTATTAAAATTGCTGAATTAAATGCAAAATAAATGAGGCACTCAATAGGAAAGTAAGAAAACGGGCAACCGAGAACTTACTTTCCTGTTGTAGTTTCATGAGTCATTGAAAAATTTTTTGCAATTAGAATCAGAACAAGGTATCCTAGTACAGTAACTAGTTAGGAGGCCAGAAAGAATGCTTCAGTGGATAGTAATCATTTATTTCCTCGTCATTAATTTAGTATTGTTTAGTATGATGGGTTATGATAAAAAACAAGCAAAACGTGGGAACTGGCGTATTCCAGAACGCCGCTTATTGACGATAGGACTTGTCGGTGGCGGTCTAGGTGGGCTAATGGGACAAAAGAAATTTCATCATAAAACCCAAAAACCAGTTTTTGCATTGTGTTATTCAATTGGCGTAATCGCGATGATTAGTTGCATCTATCTAACGTTTAAGTAAGAACAAAAAAGGAGAAGCGATGAAAGGAAAAGTAAAAATTGGCTTAAATATGTTGTTAATGATTATCGTTTTAGGCGTAATCTTTTATGTCATGGATAATTCATTAAGTGATATTTTTGCTCAACTGATGGAAACGAGTTGGCTGGTGCTGATTGCTGTTATTTTTTTTGGAGTAGTTTATCAATTTGCAGAAGGGCGCTCAATCAAGGAAATAGCTCGTTATTTTAACAAAGACTTTACAACAGTGGATGGTTTTTTTACTTCTTGTTATGTAGCATTTTATCGAATTATTTCATTTGGCACGGGAACCTTGCTTTCAGAAATTTATTTTTATAAGAAAAAGGGAATTCCTGTTTCTAAAAGTGTGGGGATAACGGCATTACATATGATTATGTACAAAGCAGCCGTGATTTTTTTAGCAATTATTGGTTTGATTATTCAATTTTCCCTGTTTTATGAAAATGCGCCTAAGATGATTCCATTCATTTTAGCAGGTGTTATTTTAACATTAGTAATAATTGCAGCATTACTTATTTTATCTAGTAGCTTAAAGTTGCAAGTTTTATTGGTTAAGTTTGCCAATCGTTGGTTTAAACGACCAAAACTAAGAGATTGGGTGGATAATTGTAATTTACAAATCTATTCCTTGCGGGCAGCTGTCCAAACAATTACACAAGATCGCTCAGCGTTGCTTCGAATCTTTTCATGGAATGTATTTAAATTATTATTTTGGTACATTATTCCTTACATTGTTTTAGTAGAAAATCACCCGAATATTGATTTATTATTAGTGATGTCCTTTACCAGTTTTGCTGTTATTCTTTCAGGAGTTATTCCGACACCTGCTGGCATTGGTCCATTTGAATTTGTTTACTTATTGTTGTTTAAACCATTGGTCGGCAATGTTGATGCTGTAGCATCTGTTTTACTGTATCGATTTGGTAGCTTTGTGTTACCCTTTTTGATTGGCTTGGTTTATGTCGCCATTGAGAAACGAAAATCATTACGCATTGAGATTGAAGAAATAAAACGTCAAACAGATGAATAAGATAGAACGAGAAAAAGAGCGACTCTTTTTCTCGTTCTTTTTTTTTAAAAGGAATTGACTTGTACGAGGGATGTCTTATAATAGACTTAATACATGACTAAAAAATATTTTTTTGAACTAATAAAAATTATGGTAAAGGGGTGGCGAAAATTATTGCTGATTGTACAGCAGTGCTGTTATGCGGCGGGAAAAGTTCACGGATGGGATTTGATAAAGCATTATTGAAAATTCAAGGCCAATACGTGATCTTGCAAACAGCTGAAAAGTTAATGGAACTGTTCGAAGAGGTTATTTTAGTAACGAATGATAGTCAAAAATTTCCTAAAGCGTTTAGAAAATGCACAATCATTCAAGATATGTATCTTGGAAAGGGGCCATTAGGTGGGATTGTGACAGCAATGAACTATACTCAGAAAGCTGAAGTGTTTGTAATTGCCTGTGATATACCAACTTTTTCTCCTAAACTTGTGTATCAGTTAGCCTCTAAGCGTGGACAAAATCAAGTAACAATCTTTGACTTTGAAGGTCGTCAAGAACCATTATTTGGCTTTTATCGATGTTCTTGTTTACCAACATTTCAAAAACAGCTTGCGCAAAATAACTATCAGGTTCGCCAAGAATTTGAGCGTCTATCTGTAAAAACGGTGCAACTATCAAAAGAGAATCAACTTAAAAATGTCAATCGAAAAGAAGAATTGTCTCAGTGGTATCGATAAAAAGGAGGAATCGTAATGGATTTTTTCAGTAGTGAAGAAATAGTTGCAAGCTTAGGTGATAAGGCAGAAATGAAAGGGAAATTATCGTTTGTTCGACTCTGTATTTTAGGCATCATGGCTGGTTTTTGTATTGCACTGGGTTACTTGGCGTTTATTCGTATCACTGGAACCGCCCCCACAGAATGGGGAAGTTTTAACAACTTTCTGGGTGGAGCTTTATTTCCAGTTGGATTGATAGCGCTTACTTTTGTTGGTGGTGAGTTAGCAACAGGCAATATGATGGTAATGACATTAGGCGTATTACAGAAAAAGGTTCGAGTGGGCGCTCTTTGTTATAACTGGCTAGTTGTTTTATTGACCAATTGTCTAGGCGGATTTCTTGTGGCGTATTTATTTGGCCATATTGTTGGGTTAACTGAAGGTGCGTTTCTGGATAAAACAGTCGCAGTTGCTCAGGCGAAAATTGCTGATCCACCGATAGTTGCTTTTGTTTCAGGGATTGGCTGTAATATTTTTGTTTGTTTAGCGGTTTATCTCGGAGCGTTGGCAAAATCATATTTAGGTAAAATGTTTGGCTTGTGGTTTCCTGTCATGGTTTTCGTTGTTTGTGGGTTTCAACACGTGGTCGCCAATGCATTTATTATTCCAGCGGCAATTTTTTCACAAAGTACCACAATCAGTTGGTGGGATTATTTGCAGAATACATTATGGGTATTTTTAGGCAATGCAGTAGGGGGCAGTCTTTTTATGGCCGTACCATTGATCTTTATGACAAAACCAGCAACTGTCAAACCAAGAGTTGAGAAAACGATTCAGACGGAGGAGCTCTATGGCAATTGAGATACCAAACATGATTCAAATTGGTTCTACTGGTCGGAATAGTGGCAAAACGACATTAGCCGAAGCTCTTATTAAACAGTACCAAGAAGTCTATCCAATTTATGGCTTGAAGATTATTACGATTAGTGGTCAACGAGGGGTGTGTCAACGAGGCACAAAAGGATGCGGAATTTGTACCAGTATTACAGCTGGTTATGAATTAGTAGAAGAGCAAGAGACGATTGGCAATAAAGATACCATGAAATTATTAGCTGCAGGCTGTCAAAAAGTTTTTCTATTGAAAGTTTTTCAAGAAAATTTGGCGGAAGCCATTCAGCAATTTCTGAAAGCTGTGCCGGCCCAAGCATTAATCATTTGTGAATCAAATTCATTACGTAATGTTGTGCAGCCAGGACTATTTCTTATGATGAATAACCAGAATCGCCAAAAAGAATCAGCAAAAAAAGTTATAGATAAAGCCGATTTTTGTTTACTATCTGCTGAAATACCAAAAGAATTGCGTATCTATTATCAAGGAGAACAACTTCAAGTTTCACTAAAAAGGGGGAATAAAAAGGAATGTGTGCATTAAGCTTAATTGAAAAAGAAGCGATTATTCTAGAAAACGATGCTGATCCACAACGAATTTTAAATATTTTAATTGAATTACAATTTGCTTCAGAAGAAGGGTATATCGATCAGGAGACAGCTCAATTAGTTGCAGAGCATCTACATTTAACGGAAGCGCGAGTCTATGAAATCGTCAGTTTTTATGCCATTTTAAAGACGGAACCGCAAGCGAAGTATGTCTTGAAGATTTGTAACAGCACACCGTGTCATTATACTGGTGGGGCGATGGTTGCCGAAGTTTTAGAAACCATTTTAGAAGTGCCAGAGAATCAGCCGACCCCAGATGGCTTATTTATGTATCACAGTATTCCTTGTATCGGGGCTTGTGATTTGGGTCCAGTAATTAAAATTAAGGACACCGTTTTTAGTCAACTAACAGAAGAGAAAATTTATCAATTAATTCAACATTTACAAAATGATTGCTATGAAGGATTGTAGGAGGTGAGTCAATGCTTAAGAGAAACCAACCAATGTTATTAGAGAGAATGGGAAAAATGCAATCTGCGACCGATGTTGCTGAATATTGTAAATACGATGGATTTGATGGTTTAAAAAGAGCAATTTCACTATCGGATGAAGAAATTTTAAACGAACTGGATGTTGCTCACTTAAGAGGTCGCGGTGGAGCAGCCTATCCTTTAGGAAAAAAATGGCGCCATCTTTATCATGCAAAAGGAACCACAAAGTACATTGTTTGTAATGCTGATGAAGGAGAACCAGGGACCTTTAAGGATAAAGTACTTTTGTCTGAAGATCCATTGAGTGTGATTGAAGGAATGATCATTGCTGGCTATTTATTTTCAGCAAAAGCTGGTTATATTTATATGCGAGGAGAATATCGCAGAATCCAAAAAACATTTCAAGAAGCACTGGATAATGTACGACAAGCTGGCTTTTTAGGGGAAAACATTTTAGGAATTGAAGGATTCAATTATGATATTACGATTATTTCTGGTGCTGGCGCCTATATTTGTGGGGAAAATTCAGCACTTTTAAATTCAATTGAAGGAAAAACGGGGCGGCCGCGTGTCAAACCACCACACTTAGCAGATGTTGGTTTATATTTGCAACCAACATTAGTAAATAATGTTGAATCATTTGCAAGTGTTCCTGTAATTTTAAGAGAAGGTGGACAAGCCTTTTTAGAGATGGGTACTGCCGATGGTGGCGGAACAAAGCTAATTTGTTTGTCTGGACATATTAAAAATCGGGGCTTATACGAGGTCAACCTTGGAACACCATTAGAAGAAATAATTTATGGCGAGCAATACGGCGGAGGCTCTGCAACTGGTCGATCATTAAAATTTATTCACTTCGGTGGACAATCCGGTCCAATTGGTGCTGTCGCAACGTTAAGGGATTGTTTGTATTCCTACGAAGATTTATGGGCCCATGACTTATCTGTCGGCTCTGGTGCAATTGTAGTAATGGATGATTCAGTCAATGTTGTGGACTATTTAGTACACGTGGCGGCCTTTTTTGCTCATGAGTCCTGTGGTAAATGCACCCCTTGTCGATTGGGAACAACTAGGATTTTGGAATTATTGAGTAAATTCAATCGGAACGAGGCAACAGCTAGTGATTTGCCACGATTGGAAAAGATGCTCACGCATGTCACGCGATTATCAGCTTGTGGTTTGGGCCAATCCGTCGCAAATCCAATGAAGAGTGCATTGGATTTGTTTCCAGAAGAATTTGAAACGACTGCTGAAACAGAAATCTATGCCACCAGCAAAGGAGGTTGGTAAAAATGAAAACAAAGTTGCATACGCAAACAGTTACATTGTCTATTGATAACCAAGAAGTAACTGTGCCTAAAGGGACTACCATTCTCGAAGCAGCGAAAGGGCTAGGTGTTGAAATCCCAACGCTCTGTCATTTAAAGGAATTAGCACCTGATGGTTCTTGTCGGATGTGCGTGGTTGAGGTGGAAGGCGGCCGACGTGGTGGCTTAACAACTGCTTGTACGGCACATTGTCAAGAGGACATGGTTGTGGCAACACATTCTGAAAAAGTTGCTGATTCCAGACGTTTTATTCTTGATTTATTATTGAGTAATCATAAATTAGAATGTTTTTCTTGTGGAAAAAACGGGGATTGTCAATTACAACAGTATGCGCTAGATTATGGGATTGATGCCACTAGCTTTACCGAGGGAAAAAGAATGCCTTGCCATCAAGAAGATACCAGTAATCCATTTTTCTCTTATGATCCAGAAAAGTGTATCATGTGTCGTCGTTGTGCCCGTGTCTGTCAATTGCGGCAGGGAAGAGATGTACTTAGTATTGCTAATCGTGGCTTTGAAACAAAAATGATGCCAAGTTATGGGCAGGCGTTTGATCAATCTATCTGTGAATCATGTGGCAATTGTGTCTCTTCCTGTCCTACAGGTGCGTTAACAGCAAAAGATACGAAAGAGTACCGCAAATGGGAAACCCAGAAAATTCCTACAACTTGTCCGCATTGTGGGACAGGCTGTCAGATGAATTTACTCGTTAAAAATAATCGTTTGGTGGGTGTTGAACCCCTGGATGGACCAGCTAATAAAAATTTACTTTGTGTGAAAGGAAAATTTGCTTCATATAAATTTGTTGGGTCAGGAGATCGCTTAACGGAGCCATTAATTAAACGGAATGGCATTTTTGAACCTGCTTCTTGGGAAGAAGCCTTAACGCTTGTTTCGTCAAAATTTAACGAAATTAAAGCAGAAAACGGCGCGGATGCTCTTGCTGGTTTTTCGTGCTCTAGAGCAACAAATGAAGATAATTATGTCTTTCAAAAAATGGTGCGTGCTGCTTTTGGTACCAATAATGTTGATAACTGTGCCCGTGTTTGTCATTCGGCTTCGGTCCATGGTTTAGCCCAAACCTTAGGCTCTGGTGCGATGACCAATCCTATTGCTGATATCACTGAAGATGTCGACATGATTTTATTAGTAGGTTCCAATCCAGAAGAAGCTCATCCAGTTATTGGTGCGCAAATTCGCCAAGCCATCCAAAGAGGAACACAAGTTGTTGTTGTTGATCCGCGGAAAATTAACTTAGTGAAGGATAGTGCACTGCATTTACAAGTTCAGGCGGGAACGAATGTCGCATTTGCTAATGGCATGATGCATGTGATTTTGAAAGAAGGTTTAGCAGATCGCCACTTTATTGAAGAACGGACAGAAGGATTTTCAGATTTAGAAAAAATGGTGGCTGATTATACGCCGGAAAAAGTCGCAGAAATTTGTCATATTCATCCAGAAGATCTAATTCAAGCAGCACGCATGTATGCAAAAGCAGAGAAAGCACCAATCATTTATTGTTTAGGCGTAACGGAACACTCGACAGGAACTGAGGGTGTTATGAGTATGTCTAATTTGGCAATGTTGGTTGGTAAAGTTGGAAAACCAGGCTGTGGTGTCAATCCTTTGCGAGGTCAAAATAATGTTCAAGGTGCTTGCGATATGGGCTGTATGCCTTATGATTTCCCAGGCTATCAAAAAGTCAATAATCCAGAAGTAATCGACAAATTTGAAAAAGCTTGGCATGTGCCGTTAAATCGAAACACAGGTTTAACTTCTACTAAAGTCTTGCCAGCAGCAACGGCAGGAAATGTCAAAGGCCTTTATATTTTTGGAGAAGATCCAATTGTTACGGATCCAGACACAGGACATGTTCGTCAAGCTTTAGAAAGTTTAGACTTTTTAGTTGTTCAAGAATTATTTATGACAGAAACGGCTGCTTATGCAGATGTCGTTTTACCAGGCATCAGTTATGCAGAAAAAGACGGGACATTTACAAATACAGAACGGCGCGTGCAAAGAGTCCGTAAAGCTGTTGAACCAAGAGGACAAGCGCGAGAAGACTATGAAATTTTTTGTGAAGTCATGACACGAATGGGCTATCCTTGTGCGTATGAATCTGCAAAAGAAATTATGGAAGAAATTTCAGCTGTGACGCCTTCGTTTGGTGGAATTAATTATGAACGATTAGAGAAGGAGAGCTTACAATGGCCTTGTCGGAGCTTGACAGATCCAGGTACGCCGATTATGCATGTGGGCAGTTTTGCTCGTGGGAAAGGTTTATTTAAAGCAATTCCGTATAAGCAAGCACAAGAATTACCAGATGAAGAGTACCCGTATTTAATGTCGACAGGCCGAATGCTTTACCATTACAATACCCGAGCAATGACAGGACGAACGGAAGGGATTAACCAAATAGCGAATCACTCTTATATTGAGATAAATGCAGTCGATGCACAAGCTCTGGGAATCCAAGAAGGTGACAAAGTGGAAGTTCATTCTCGCCGTGGCAAAATTGAAACCTATGCGGCTGTCGGAAATCGAGTATTTCCGCAAGAAGTCTTTATGACATTCCACTTTCCAGATGGGAATGTTAACGAAATCACCAATGCTGTATTTGATGATATCGCCACAATTCCTGAATATAAAGTTTGTGCCGTTGCGATTAAACCAGTGAATAAATAAAAAAGGATGGTTAAAACATGATCGAGTTGGAAGAAGCACGAGAGAAAATGACCCAACATATGAAGAGTCAATGTGAAACAGAAGAAGTGGCGCTGCTTGATTCCTTGGGACGGATTAGCGGAGAAACCATTTTTGCAGAGACAGCGATTCCTCATTTTCCTCGTGCCGGGATGGATGGGTATGCCGTTCGTGCAGTAGAAACACGAGGTGCGACTGCTGAAAGCCCAAGTTGTTTAAAAGTCGTCGGTTCTTTAGTGGCAGGGGATTCCATGTTTTATTGTAATCAGACGAATAACTGTGCGATTAAAATAACAACAGGTGCTTTTATTCCAACCGATTTTGATGCTGTAGTGCCACAAGAATGGACGGATTTTGGGCAAGACCATGTTAAAATTTTTCGCTCTGTCACTGCGGGCCAAAACTATGCGGAAATTGGAGAAGATATTGCTTTTCAGCAAAAAATTTTAGCAAAACATCAACAGATTAATAGTCGCATGATTGGTTTGTTGGCAATGCAAGGGATTGATAAAGTTGTTGTTTTGAAGCGCATGAAAGTGGGGATTTTAGCGACGGGTAGTGAGTTAGTTTCTTTGGAAGAACCACTGTCAGTTGGGAAAATTTATAATAGTAATCTCTACATGTTAGCAGCTTTTGTCAAAGCGAGTGGCAATGAAGTAATCCACCTAGACCATTGTTCAGATGACCCTGAAGAATTAGCGAAGAGGCTGATTGAGATTTCACCAAAACTTGATTTATTAATTACTTGTGGTGGTGTTTCGGTAGGTGAAAAGGACAATTTACCTTTAGCGATTAAACGTATCGGAGGAACAGAGTTGTTTCATTTTGTAAATATGAAACCTGGAACCCCAGTTATGGGAAGTCAATTTCAAGAAACACTCATTTTAAGCGTTTCAGGCAATCCGTTTGCGGCAATGGTTAATTTACATCTTTTTTACTGGACATTATTAGCTACTTTTTTTAATTGTGTCGAGTTAAATCTAAAGGAACGAACAGTAATTTTAGCGCATGAATTAGCCCCCAGTAGACTACGTCGATTTTACCGAGCGAAAGAAATAGATGGCACAGTAAATTTAGTGACAAAAAGTCATCTTTCATCCAATTTATCAAATACTTTAGAAACAAATTGCCTGCTAGAACAACCAGCTGGTGTACTACTCAAAAAAGGCGCGCTTGTAAAAGTCTATTATTGGCAAACTTGATGACAACCTGACCTAAGATTAGTATGAAAGTAAGCCATCAGTCGAGTCGACTGGTGGCTTATTGCTTATCAAGTTTTAAGACTTAGACAAAAGTCTGGTCAGGCTAAGCGAAGCACGTAATTTTTGTCGCTTAACTTTTTTAACTTCGATTTCTCGCTAAAAAAAATTATGGATGCCAGATTGTTTTTTTGATGCAAGAGTGATACACTTGAAAAAGAAGTATTGTGTAAACGTTAACAAATGTCAAATGTGAGGTGGAGAAATGGTTCAAAGTAAGGAATTTACGCACTTGAATACACAAGGAGAAGTGCATATGGTTGATATTTCGGAAAAAAATGACACTCAAAGAACAGCCCTCGCTTATGGAGAAATTCACATGTTGGAAGCGACAGCAGAAGCGATCCAGACCCAAATGATTAAAAAAGGTGAAGTATTACAGGTAGCAAGAGTCGCTGGGATTACCGCCGCAAAACGAACGTTTGAATGGATTCCTTTGTGTCATTTGGTTGCTTTGACAAAGTGTGAAATTCAGTTTGATTGGCGCAATCAAACTTGTTTAGAAGTACGTTGCTTTACAAAAACAGTGGGTTCAACTGGCGTTGAAATGGAAGCGCTAACAGGTGTGCAGGCAGCACTCTTAACAATTTATGACATGTGTAAAGCAATTGATCGCGGAATGACAATGACAAACATTGGTTTATTAGAGAAAAATGGTGGACGCAGTGGTCATTTCATTCGTTCTTCAATTAAATCAAAGGAAAGTGATGAGTGAACAGCATGAAAGATGCATTTAACCGTGAAATTGATTATGTTCGTTTGTCTTTAACAGATCGTTGTGACTTACGTTGCACGTATTGCATGCCAGCAACAGGTCTTTGCTTTTTAAAAAAAGAGCAGCTTCTAACAGATGATGAGATTATTTTTTTATTGAGGATATTAGCGAAAGAAGGCATCAAAAAAGTTAAATTAACAGGTGGTGAACCGCTTGTTAGACCGAATTTACTCTCTTTAATTAAAAGGATAAAGCAAATCTCAGGCATCGAAAAAGTAACCTTAACGACTAATGGCATGAAGTTAGCTCGTGAGGCTCAAGGATTAAAAGAGGCGGGCTTGGACGGCATTAATATTAGCTTAGACACTTTGGATCCAGAAGAATTTCGTGAAATAACAAGAGTTGGTCAGTTAAGGAATGTTCTGGCGGGCTTAGAACAAGCGATTGATGTGGGACTACCTAATATCAAAATTAATACTGTAGCTAGGAAAGAGCTAAGTGAAGCAACAATTGTAGAACTGGCTGAAATCGCTAAGAAAGAGACTGTGCATCTTCGTTTCATTGAAATGATGCCAATTGGATTAGGGAAGGAGCATCCAGGTAAGCAACAAGAAGAAGTAGAAGCCATTTTAACCAAATATTATGGAACGTTACAACCATACCAAAAACCATTGGGCAATGGCCCTGCTAGTTATTACGCCTTAAAAGATTTTAAAGGGAAAATAGGTTTTATTAGTGCATTAGGGCATTGTTTTTGCGAGACGTGCAATCGAATCCGAATTACTGCAGACGGCCATTTAAAAACGTGCCTGCATTCTGCAGACGGCTACTCGTTAAAGGAAGCTTTAGCTATGGAACAAACAGCAGAATTGTTAGGGATTATCAAGAGTGGCATTGCCTGTAAGCCTGAAAAACATCTTTTCTTGGAACAACAAGGAGAACAACGATTTATGTCACAAATAGGAGGGTAAGTATGAAAACAGGAGAAATTATTGCAATAAATATTAGCCCGCGAAGAGGCACACAGAAAAAGGAAATTCCTGAAGTCAACTTAATTAAAGGTTTCGGATTAGAAAATGATGCGCACGGCGGTAATTGGCATCGACAAGTCAGTTTGTTATCTTTTGAAGAAATAACGGCTTTCAATGAAAAAGGAGCTCGGGTTGGCAATGGTGCTTTTGGGGAAAACATAATCGTCTCAGGGATTGATTTACGTCAATTACCTGTTGGAACGAAAATGAAAATAGGCGATTCCGAATTGGTGGTTACTCAAATTGGGAAAGAGTGCCATAAACACTGTCAGATTTACGCGCGAGTGGGCGATTGCATCATGCCTAGAGAAGGAATCTTTGCAGTTGTTGTGACAGAAGGTCATATTAAAAAAGGAGACCAGTTAGACGTTGTTTAAAGTTGGCATTGTAACATTAAGTGATCGTTGCTTTCAAGGACTTGCTGTCGACCAATCGGGGCCCTTGATTCGTGAACAGTTACCTGCGCTCTACCAGGTAACCAAACAAACCATTTTACCAGATGAAGAAAATCAATTAGTAGAGCTATTGCAAGAGTGGTCTAAGACCTGTGATTTGATTTTAACGACAGGCGGCACAGGGTTGAGTGAACGGGATCGGACCCCAGAAGCTACCTTACGTGTAGCAGAGCGAATCATTCCTGGGATCAGTGAGGGCTTGCGTCAACTTAGCTTGGAAAAAACACCATTTGCTATGTTAAGTCGAGGCGTTTCTGTTCAAAGAGGACGCACGCTCATTGTTAATTTGCCTGGTAGCCCGAAAAGTGTAACAGAACATTTGCATTTTTTGTTGCCTGTTTTGCCCCACGCTTTGGATTTAATCACAAATAAAAAAATCATACATGATGAGGAATAAACCATGAAAACAATTCGAACAGAAGAGGCAGTTGGCCTTCCATTGAGTCATGATATTACGCGAATTGACTATGGGAAGACCAAGGAAGTGTGTTTTAAAAAAGGACATATAGTTGTTCAAGAAGATATTCCAATTCTTTTATCATTAGGGAAAAAACATCTGTTTGTTTCCTTGGATCCAGCAGAAATACATGAAGAAGAGGCAGCGACATTTTTGTATAACCTGTTAACAGATGACTCATGTCAGCCGAGTGAAGTCCATGAAGGAAAAATTGTTGCTAAAGCTAGTACGAGAGGTCTTTTAAAAGTCAATCGAGAAAAATTAATTGCTTTAAATGAAATTGAAGGTCTCGCCTTGTCAACTAAAGTTACCAATATAGAAGTTCAGAAAGATGAAAAAGTTGCAGCCTTTCGAGTGATTCCACTAACAATTTCTAAAAGCCAATTAGAAAAGGCACGCCAGCTCAGCACGTCTGAGCCACTAATCTCTGTGAAACCTTTCAAAAAAATACGGGTCGGGATTGTAACTACTGGCAGTGAAGTTTACACAGGATTGGTTGAGGATGCTTTTTACCCTGTGTTAAAAGCCAAGTTCTCCGCGTATCCTTTAGTTACGATTGTCAAGCAAGAAATTGTCGATGATCAGCCGCAAAAAATTACTGTTGCGATCAAAAAGATGTTAGCACAAGGGGTTGATCTGATTGTTTGTACAGGTGGTATGAGTGTAGATCCTGATGATTTGACACCGTTAGCAATTAAGCAGACAGGTGCTGAAATCGTAACCCATGGGACACCAGTCTTACCAGGCTCAATGTTTTTGCTGGCTTATAAAGGAGAGCAGACGATCATTGGCTTACCAGGTGGTGTTTTATTTTCAGAAAAAACGGTTTTTGATTTGTTGTTACCAAGATTAATGGCCAAAGAAGTGATTAAAAAATCTGAAATTATTGACTTGAGTTATGGCGGGTATTTATAAAAGAAAAGAGGCGTTCAAATGTCTAAACAAAAAAAGGCTGTGTTCCTGCTTAGTTTATTCAGTTTAGTTGCCCTAATTGCTGCATGTACAAATCAGCCGCAAAAAGAAACAGTTTCAACAAAAAAAGAAGAAATAACCCTTGCGGCAGCAGCTAGCTTAGAATCAGTCATGGAGAAGAAAATTATTCCAGCCTTTGAAAAAGAGCATCCAGATATTCAGGTAACTGGAACCTATGATAGTTCTGGAAAATTACAGATGCAAATTGAAAAAGGCCTAAAAGCCGATGTATTTTTCTCAGCTTCGACAAAACAAATGAATGCATTGGTTGCAGAAAAACTAATTAATAAAAAAAGTGTCGTTCCTTTATTGGAAAACCAGCTCGTTCTTATTGTGCCTAACCAAGATCAAGCAAAGTGGCATGATTTTTCTGATTTAAAAAAAGCCCAAATGATAGCAATTGGTGATCCTGCAAGTGTTCCAGCTGGTCAATATGCCGAAGAAGGCTTAAAAGCTTTAGGCGCTTGGTCTTATGTAGAAAAACACGCAAGCTTTGGCACGAATGTAACAGAAGTCCTTGAATGGGTAGCTAATGCAAGTGCAGAAGCTGGCTTAGTTTATGCGACAGATGCAGCAACCAATTCAAAAGTAGCGATTGTTGCGGCCATGCCTGAAGCTGCTTTGAAGAAGCCAATCATCTATCCAGTTGGTAAAGTTGCCGCCTCTAAGAAACAAAAATCAGCGGATGCTTTTTTAAATTTTTTACAGAGTCAACAATGCAGAAAATATTTTGAAAATATTGGCTTTAAGTTAACAAAGTAGGTGGGAAAATGGATGTTCGACCAATTCTTTTATCTTTTCAGACAGCAATAATCGCCATTTTATTTACTTTTATTTTAGGAACAGGCGTTGCGTATATTGTTTTTCGTTTGAAAAATCGTAAATTAAAAATTCTTTTGAATAGTTTATTTACGTTGCCATTAGTTTTACCGCCGACTGTTTTTGGTTTTTTTCTCTTAACTATTTTTGGTGTTCAGCAACCAGTGGGCCAGTTTTTACTTGATTTTTTTGCCATTCAAGTTGTTTTTTCGTGGCCAGCTACGGTTATTGCTGCCGTTGCTGTTTCATTTCCTTTAATGTATCGTTCAGCCTTAACGGCGTTTGAACAAATGGATAGTGAATTGTTGGCGGTGGCCCAGACACTCGGATTTTCGGAAAGTCGATATTTTAGAAAAATTGCGTTACCTTTGTCGATGAACGGTCTCTTGGCCGGTGGCGTGTTAGCCTTTGCCCGTGGGTTAGGCGAATTTGGAGCGACGACAATGTTAGCAGGGAATATTGCTAGCAAAACAAGAACGCTTCCTTTAGCTATCTACTCTGCTGTAGCAAGTGGGGATTGGCGCTTAGCCAATCAATATGTTGTGATTATGTTATTACTTTGCCTGATTATTTTATTTTTTACGGAATTTTTTAGTCAGCGCGCTTGGAGAAGATCGGAATGAGATTAATTGTTGATATTCAAAAAGAATTGAAAAGTCATACTTTGCAAATTCAGTTTGAAACAAAGACGCAAACAACAGGAATTTTAGGTGCTTCTGGTTGTGGCAAGAGTATGTTATTAAAATGTATTGCGGGTGTTGAGACTGCGGATAAAGGTCAGATTGTTTTAAATGATCAAGTCTTATTCGATGCTGAACAAAAGATCAATTTGTCGCCGCAACAACGAAAAATTGGTCTTTTGTTTCAACAGTATGCGTTGTTTCCTCATTTGTCGGTAGTAGAAAATCTGACGTGCGTGACAAAAGATTTACAATTGGTCACTCAATTGCTTGCATCTTTTCACTTAACTAAAGTCCAACAACAATATCCTAGTCAACTTTCTGGAGGACAAAGACAGCGAGTGGCTTTTGCGCGAATGCTAGCGGCTCAGCCGGCTTACCTGTTATTAGATGAGCCATTTTCCGCATTAGATGCACCCTTAAAGGAAGAGCTGCAAATTGAACTTCAACAGCGATTAAGTAATTTAAATCAACATGCCTTAATTGTGAGTCATAGTTTAGATGAACTGTATAAGTTATGTCAGAGTTTAGTGATAATCACAAAAAACCAAACACTTTTTGGTGCAACAAATCAATTATTTAACCAACCTCAAACGATTGAAGCAGCTAAACTCACTGGTTGTAAAAATATTTGGCCTGTCAAACGCATAGATGCGCACAGAGTCCAAGTGATTGGCTGGCAACAAACACTAAAGGTTACACAAGAAGTTCCTATTTCTTGTCATTCTATAGGTATTCGGGCCCATGATTTCACAACAGAACCGCAGGCAACCAATCAAATCGAAGTGCATCACTTACAAACATTGTCAGCACCTTTTGAACAAAGTGCTTGGTTTCAACACCAACAAACCAAAATTTGGTGGAAAGGCAGCAATAGACTCAATCCGAAAGTTATTACTCAGTTATCCATTCCACCTACAGCAATTATGCCATTATGTCTATAAAATAGAAAAAGATTACGTGAAGCGGTTGACATATGATTGCATCTTCATTTATAATAGATTCATGAAAGGTTATTCATGTAAACGGAATAATCGCTATTATATAGGGAGTGAAGGTGTTTAAATGCAAAAGAGTTATAAACTAGAAGGACTTGATTGTGCAAGTTGTGCAGATAAAATTGAAAAATCTGTCCAAAAAATTCACGGAGTAGAAAAAGCGCGTGTGGACTTCATGGCTGAAAAGATGACACTGGAAGTTGAATCAGGACATGATTTAGAAGTCGAAAATGAAGCGCGTGCAGTGATCGGTAAGTTAGAACCAGATGTCAAAGTTATTTCTTTAAAAGATGTCAAAGAAGAAGAGGGACGTAATCCAAATAAGAATCGCTTAATTCGTATCATTATTGCATTTGTTTTATTTTTAGTACTTATTATCATTAAACCAAGTAATAATTGGGTTGCTTTGGCGTCTTATTTAGTCGTTTATGTCTTAATTGGTGGCGACATTGTCAAACGAGCGGTAACGAATATTTTTCGTGGGGAAGTGTTTGATGAAAATTTCTTAATGTCTGTGGCAACGATCGGGGCATTCTTTATTGGGGAATATCCCGAAGCTGTGGCAGTAATGTTGTTCTACCAAGTCGGCGAATGGTTCCAAAGTGCTGCGGTTGATCAATCCAGAAAATCAATTGCCAAATTAATGGATATTCGTCCAGATTCAGCAAATCTTTTAGTAAATGGACAAATAAAAGCGGTCGCTCCAGATACAATTGAAATTGGGCAACAAATATTAGTGAAACCAGGTGAAAAAGTTCCATTAGATGGTCAAATTATTGATGGATCAAGCATGGTAGATACCTCTGCGTTAACTGGTGAATCCGTTCCAAGAACGGTCAAAGTCGGCGATGAAATCTTAGGTGGTTTTATCAATAAAAATGGGGCCTTGACCATTAATGTTACGAAAAAATTTGGGGATTCAACAGTTAGCAAAATTTTAGATTTAGTTGAAAATGCTAGCAGTAAAAAAGCCCCTGCAGAAAACTTTATTTCTAAATTTGCTCGTTACTATACACCAGTTGTCGTTGTTTTAGCTATCCTATTGGCAGTGATTCCACCATTTATTTTCCCTGATACTTCTATTAATGAATGGGTTTATCGGGCATTAACGTTCTTGGTTATTTCTTGTCCATGTGCCTTAGTCATTTCTGTTCCTTTAAGTTTCTTCGGTGGAATTGGCGGAGCCAGCAAGCTAGGTGTTTTAATTAAAGGGAGCAACTATTTAGAAATTTTAGCGAATACGGAAACGATTGTTTTTGATAAAACTGGTACGCTAACAAAAGGAAATTTTGTGGTTCAAAACATAACTAGTGTTGTTTTACCTGAAGAAGAGTTGTTGCGTTTAACAGCAACAGCAGAACAATTATCCACTCATCCTATTGCTATTTCTATTAAAGAAAGCTATGGCAAAGAAACTGTTCCAGCAACAGCAATTGAAGAGGTTGCCGGACACGGTATCAAAGCCACAATTGAAGGCAAAACAGTTTTAGTCGGTAATGCGAAGTTAATGAAACAATTTGGTATCGAAGCACCAGAAGTGAAGGAAGCGGGAACTTTAATTTTTGTCGCTATTGATAATCAATTTGCAGGCTATTTAGTGATTGCGGATCAATTGAAACCAGACGCCATTTCAGCAATAAAAGAATTAAAGGCTGAAGGGGTCAAACAAACTGTTATGCTGACTGGAGACAATCAACAAGTTGCAGAAGCTATTGCAAAAGAAGTTGGTGTTGACAAAGTTTATGCAGAACTTTTACCAGATGGCAAAGTGGATCGTTTAGAAGAGTTGTTAAAAGCATCCTCACCTAAAAACAAAGTTGCCTTTGTTGGTGACGGTATGAATGATGCACCTGTTTTAGCCCGGGCTGATGTTGGGATTGCCATGGGTGGTTTAGGAAGTGACGCGGCAATTGAAGCTGCTGATGTGGTGATTATGAATGATGAACCAAGTCGTATCGCCTCTGCGATTAAATTATCAAGAAAAACATTGAGAATTGTTAAACAAAACATTATCTTTGCGATTGCTGTTAAAATCATTGTTTTGGTACTAGGTGCATTAGGCTTGGCTTCAATGCAAGCAGCAGTGTTTGCTGATGTTGGTGTAACTATTATCGCTGTTTTAAATGCTATGCGTTGTTTACGTGTAGAAAAGATGAAAGATAATAACTAAGCCTTAAAAAGTACAGCTGAAACAAACATTTTTAGCTGATTATCAGAGTTTGAGCGTGGGACAAAAATCACTTTGACTTTTTGTTCCACGCTTTTTCTCCTACACAATTTCTATTCGTTCTTAAATTGCCAGAGTTCTTGTAAAGAAATCTTTAAATTTTTCGCTTTGTGGCATATAATAAGAAAGAATTTGTACGAAAATTGCGCTTCGCTTTTTTTTCATGGTACAATAAGCAAGAATGGATTGATTTACAGGAGGGAACCTCAACATGGCATCAAATGAAAAAACACGATATAAAGCAATCATTGCAGACCATACGTATACAATTATTGGCCAAGAGTCAAAACAACATATGGATTTAGTCACAAAAATTGTCAACGAACAACTGGCGGAAATTAAACATCTTTCTCCGCAAACTGATACGGAACAAGCTTCTGTTTTATTAGCAATTAATGCAATTTCAGATCAACTAAAAAAACAAGAATATGCTTTAAAATTGGAAAAACAAGTAGCAGATTTAAAACAGAAAACCATTCGTTTGGCTGAATTAGAGAATCGTGTGCGCCGAATGGAAATTATCGAAGAAGAAGCACGGGATGTTTTGAAAAAGAATGGACAAGAAGATGTAGAAATTCATAATCATGTGGAAGCCCAACAAATTTTGAATGAAAATCGAAAACAGCAGATTCAAAATAAAGGTGTTTCGGAGTAGTTCCTGAAAGGATGACAAGATGTTAACAATACTTATTTTATTACTTTTAGCCTTTGGATTTTATACAGGAGCTAAACGAGGCTTGATTTTACAAGTGCTCTATTCGGTAGGTTACTTAATTTCATATTTTGTTGCTCGAACCTATTACAAAGAGGTCGCTTCTCATTTAGAATTGTATATTCCATATCCATCGGTTACGCCAACGTCAAAGCTTGTCTTTTTTAATCAAGAGATTTCTTTAGACTTGGACAAAGCCTTTTATTCAGCGGTTGCGTTTCTATTATTGCTGTTTGCAGGCTGGTTGGTCGTTCGTTTTTTAGCGATCTTTTTACATGGATTAACATTTATTCCAGTTTTGAAACAGGTAAATGGACTATTAGGTGGCGTATTAAGTGTTCTTGTGTTATACGTGGGTCTTTTTCTAGTGTTAGCTACGGCGTCAATGATTCCGTCAGATATTGTCCAAAATCAGTTTCGGTCAAGTGGCTTGGCACGAGGCATTGTAAAAAATACCCCAATTCTAACAAAACAAGCATATGAATTATGGGTTGAACCAATTACGAAATAAAGCTGAATGGGACTGAGATAGAGATAAGAAGTAAGTGAGCAAAGCGAAACTTCTTATGTTATGTCTCAGTCTTTTCAACAAATGAAAAAGTTAGAAAAGTAGGTGGAAAAATGAATCAGCGTATTCTATCAACATTAGGGTTTGATAAAGTAAAACAACAGTTGTTGCAATTTATTGTGACAGCTCAGGGGACAAACGAAGTTTCGGAATTATTACCGATTGCTGATGAAAATAAAATTCAATCATGGCTAAATGAAACACAGGATGGTTTAAAAGTTCAACGATTACGTGGTGGAATCCCCATTCCTAAATTAGAAAATATCCAACCACACATGAAACGGATTGAAATTGGTGCGGATTTAAATGGCATAGAATTAGCACAAGTAGGCCGTGTCTTGTCGACTACTTCAGAACTGACTCGTTTTTTTGATGAGTTAAGTGAAAATGAAGTTGATTTTGAACGTTTATATATGTGGCGAGAGCAACTAGAAGTTTTGCCTGAATTAAATCGCCAACTCAAACAAGCCATTGATGATGATGGCTACGTCACAGATGAAGCTTCGCCAGCCTTAAAGGCAATTCGGCAAAATATTCGACGTAGTGAGCAGACCATTCGAGAAGAACTAGATAGTATTATTCGTGGGAAAAACGCACGTTACCTTAGTGATGCCCTTGTTACTATGCGAAATGAACGCTACGTGATTCCAGTCAAACAAGAATATAAAAATATTTTTGGTGGCGTGGTTCACGACCAAAGTGCTTCAGGACAAACCTTATTTATTGAACCTAAACAAATTTTAGAAATGAATAATCGCTTGCGACAACAACAAATTGCCGAAAGAAATGAGATTACTCGCATCTTGGCAGAACTGTCGGCCGAGTTGGTCCCTTATCGCCGTGAAATTACGCATAATGCCTATGTCATCGGTAAACTTGATTTTATTAATGCTAAGGCACGACTAGGAAAAGAACTAAAAGCAGTTGTTCCAGAAATTAGTCAAGCAAATCATGTAGTTTTTAAACAAGCCCGGCACCCGCTATTGGATCCAGAAAAAGCTGTAGCCAATGACATTGTGATTGGAGAAGAATATCAAGCAATTGTGATTACAGGGCCTAATACCGGCGGGAAAACCATTACTCTGAAAACGTTAGGTCTTTTACAATTAATGGGTCAAGCTGGATTACCTATTCCAGTTGAAGAAGAGAGTAAAATGGGGATTTTTACAGAAGTATTTGCGGATATCGGGGATGAACAATCGATTGAACAAAGTTTAAGTACTTTCTCTTCACATATGACGAATATCGTGTCTGTCTTAAAGAAAGTCGATCATCAAAGTTTAGTACTATTTGATGAATTAGGTGCTGGGACAGATCCGCAAGAAGGGGCCGCTTTAGCTATTGCCATTTTAGATTCATTGGGTGCTAAAGGAGCCTATGTGATGGCAACAACCCATTATCCTGAATTAAAAGTGTATGGCTATAATCGAGCTGGAACAATCAATGCCAGTATGGAATTTGATGTAGATACCTTGAGTCCAACCTATCGTTTATTAATTGGCGTGCCTGGCCGAAGTAATGCTTTTGAAATTTCGAAACGTCTTGGATTAGACAACAGTATTATTGAAGCTGCAAAACAAATAATGGACGGTGAAAGTCAAGATTTAAACGAAATGATTGAAGACCTGGAAAACCGTCGCAAAATGGCCGAAACTGAATATTTAGAAGCTCGCCACTATGTCGATGAATCGGCCGCTTTGCATAAAGAACTGAAAGAAGCCTATCAAGTATTTTTTGAAGAACGAGAAAAAGAATTACAAAAAGCGCGGAAAGAAGCGAATAAAATTATTGCAGAAGCGGAAGAAAATGCGGAAACCATTATTTCTGATATTCGCAAAATGCAATTGGAAAGTGGCCAACAAGGTGGTGTCAAAGAACATCAGTTAATTGATGCGAAAACACAACTTTCTCAATTACACCATGAAGAAACCAAGCTTGCTAAAAACAAAGTGCTGAAGAAGGCGAAAGAACAGAAAAAATTAAAAGCTGGCGATGAAGTAATTGTCAATACTTACGGCCAACGAGGGACCTTATTAAAAGACAACGGCAAAGGACAATGGCAAGTCCAATTAGGCATTTTAAAAATGAACGTATCTGAAGAGGATATGACGCCTGTCGCTCCACAAAAAGAAGCGAAACCAAGAGTTACAACGGTTCGTTCTGCAGAAAGCAGTCATGTTGGCACACAACTAGACTTACGTGGCAAACGCTACGAAGAAGCATTGGCAGAAGTTGACCAATACATTGATGCTGCGATTCTAGCGGGCTATCCACAAGTAACCATTGTTCACGGCAAAGGAACAGGTGCATTAAGAACCGGAATAACGGAATTTTTAAAAAATCACCGCAGTGTGAAAAGCTATGAATTTGCGCCACAAAACCAAGGTGGTAATGGTGCGACTGTCGTAAAATTCCAATAAACAAGGACTTACAATAAGTAAGCAGAACACTCGCTATCTTAGAGATGACGTGTTATACTAAGCATGTAATAAGAGTAAAGAGTAGGAGGTTTGTGAAATGACACAAGCAATTACCGATAAAGATTTTGCAACAGAAACAGATGAAGGATTAGTCTTAATCGACTTTTGGGCAACTTGGTGTGGCCCTTGTCGTATGCAAGCACCCATCTTAGAACAATTATCTGAAGAATATGATGAAGACGAAGTGAAAATCGTCAAAATGGATGTGGATGAAAATCCTGCAACACCAGCAAGTTTTGGAATCATGAGCATCCCAACATTGCTATTGAAAAAAGATGGCGAAGTTGTTGAAAAAGCAGTCGGTGTTCATACAAAAGACCAATTGCAAGCAATGATTGCCAAACACTTATAAACGTTGATTAGTCATTACGAATAGTCTGATTCAGTCTGAAGGGAAATCTTTAACGATTGTCTTTTCAGGCTGTTTCTTTCGTACATAAAGTAGCGGCTTTTTTTGTTTAATTACAAAAAGAGGTGTATAATAGATGAAGCATTTTGTTAGAAAGGAAGTATCGTATGAACGAACGAATAAAAAATAAATTAGCACTGCTTCCTGATCAACCTGGTTGTTATTTAATGAAAGATAAAAACGGCACGATTATCTATGTTGGGAAAGCCAAAATTTTGAAAAACCGTGTCCGGTCTTATTTTCGTGGTAGCCATGATACTAAGACAGAACGATTAGTCAGTGAAATCGATGATTTTGAATATATTGTGACAGAATCGAATATTGAAGCACTTTTATTAGAAATTAATTTAATCCATAAAAATAATCCCAAATATAACATCATGTTAAAAGACGATAAAACCTATCCTTTTATCAAAATCACAAACGAAAAATATCCTCGTTTAATGATTACTCGAAAGGTTTTAAAAGACAAAGCGTTATATTTTGGCCCATATCCAGATGTAAATGCAGCGAATGAAACAAAGAAACTGTTAGATCGGCTTTTTCCTTTGCGAAAATGTAATCCGTCGCAAAAAACGCCTTGTTTGTATTATCATTTAGGACAATGTCTGTGTCCCTATGCTTTTGATGTGGATCCGCAAGTCTACAAAGATATGGTGGAAGAGATTAAAGGGTTTCTTTCTGGTGGACATACAGAAATTCAGGACCGCTTACAAGAAAAAATGGCTTATGCAGCTGCACATATGGAATTTGAAAAAGCTGCAGAATTTCGCGATCAAATTAAAGCGATTGAAACAGTTATGACCCGCCAAAAAATGACGAATGTAGATTTAATTGATCGTGATGTGTTTGGTTATGCTGTTGATAAAGGCTGGATGTGTGTCCAAGTATTCTTTGTCAGACAAGGAAAATTAATCGAACGTGATGTATCGATTTTTCCATTTTATGATGATGCCAGTGAAGCATTTTTAACTTTTATTGGACAATTTTATCAAGAGAATGAGCATTTTGTGCCAAAAGAAGTCTTGATTCCTGATGACATTGATAAAGAAAGCGTCGAAGCTTTATTAGCTACGAAAGTCTTGCAGCCGCAACGGGGAGAAAAGAAAAAACTGGTTAAATTAGCCAGTAAAAATGCTGCAGTTGCTTTAAATGAAAAATTCGATTTGATTGTACGGAAACAAGAACGAACAATTGGCGCAGTTGAAAAATTAGGCAATGCGATGAACATACCTGCGCCCATTCGAATTGAAGCATTTGATAATTCAAATATTATGGGAACAAACCCTGTTTCTGCGATGGTTGTGTTTATTGACGGACGACCAGCTAAAAATGAGTATCGAAAATATAAAATAAAAACTGTGCAAGGTCCTGATGATTACGCTTCTATGAGAGAAGTCATTTATCGCAGATATTCACGAGTTTTAAAAGAAGGCTTGCCTTTTCCTGATTTAATTTTAATCGATGGTGGTAAAGGTCAAGTCGATGTTGCCAAAGATGTGTTAGCCAATCAACTAGGAGTCGATATTCCTGTAGCTGGATTAGCCAAGAACGACAAGCACAAAACGAGTGAACTTTTATTTGGTCCAAACTTAGAAGTTGTACCATTGGAAAGAAACTCACAAGAATTTTTCTTGTTGCAACGAATCCAAGATGAAGTCCATCGTTTCGCCATCACATTCCATCGTCAATTACGTAGTAAAAATAGTTTTGCTTCCAAATTAGATAACATTGAAGGCTTGGGACCGAAACGCAAAAAAAATCTTTTAAAAGAATTTAAATCGCTTAAAAATATTACGGCAGCCAGTGTTGAAGAATTAAGAAAAGCTGGGTTACCTGAAACTGTCGCGAAGAATGTGTATCGTCATTTGCACCAAGAAACAACCTCTGAGATAGAAAAATAAATGAAAACAAGCCAGAGGTCGGGACAGAAACGTTTAGCTCCGAGAACCAAGTAGGTACTGTTCAACATCTATTTGCTTTGCAAATAGTGTTTCTCAGCAATAAGAAGGAATTTCCGAAAATTGTCATAAAACACAACGAGGAACGAGTTGATGTTGCATGATACACTACACTCCGTTTCGTTCGCATCAATTTCTAAGCATGGAACATGCTAGAATTGAAGGACCCGGTGCTCTTTAATTTTTGGAGACTAAGTAGGTATTGTTCATCATCGAATCACTACGTTCTTCGTGATTCTCAACAATTTCGGCTTATTTCCGAAGGACCTTCACCAAGTAGGTACGATGATTTCATCTGTTCATGCTTCACAGTGAAACATCGCAACTCTTAGAGCTGGAGCTCTTTTGAAGGCTGTACTGTGACGAGACGCATGTCGAGAAAACACCTTAGAAGTTGTTGAGATCGGAGCAACGCGTAGTGTTGGTTCTGTTCCCGCCGTTTATAAGGTTTGAAGCCTGGGACAAAAATCCAAAGTGATTTTTGTCCCAGGCTCTGTTTTTTTTATTCAATTTTTTCATGAAAAGTTGAACTCTCAAGAAAATATGATAACGATTTCTTTCGTGATATACTAAAACTAACTTAAAAGAGAGGACGTCTGATCATGAAAATACTAACACCCGTTTATCGAATAAAATTTAAAAAAGTACCAAATCAATTACTGATTGATGAGCGTTTAATGAATGAATTGGGTACGTGGTTGAATCGTACAGGTCGAATTTGGGCCTGTCAATCATCAAAATCGGCAAAGGAATTTAAAAATAAATTTTATGAAAGCACAGGCTTGACCGCAAATGAAGTGCATATTTCTGCCGAGACGGATGGCCTTTTTCGCTTAGCAGAAAATAAAGCGTCTGATTAAAGTGCAACATCTTTCCATAACAATTGTCATTGACAAGCCAACACAGGAAAGATACGATATGAGTAACTAAACAGCGGTTTAGAAAAAGTGAAGGGGGCGTTTATGTGTTAGAGGTAAAAGAGTTAGTCAAAACCTTTGGGGATTTTAAAGCAGTTGATCATGTATCCTTTACGATATCGGACGGGAAAATTTTAGGATTAATTGGCCAAAATGGTGCCGGGAAAACAACTACGTTTCGCTTGATTTTAAATTTTTTAACACAAGATAGCGGGTCGGTTTTATGGAATGGTCAACCATTAAATGAAAAAGAGTACAATATTATTGGTTATTTACCAGAAGAACGGGGTTTATATCCTAAAATTACGATTGAAGACCAACTAATTTATTTCGCTTCATTGCGGGGAAAAACTAAAAAAGAAATTGAACCTAAAATTGACTTTTGGATGGAAAAATTTCAAGTTAAAGGCAAAAAAACAGATAAAGTTAAATCTTTATCAAAAGGAAATCAACAAAAAGTTCAATTGATTGCGACACTTATTCATGAACCGAAGTTAATTATTTTAGACGAACCATTCAGTGGCTTGGATCCAGTTAATGCAGAATTATTAAAAGACGGCATTATTGAATTGAAAAATCAAGGTTCTTGTGTCATTTTTTCCAGTCATAATATGGACAATGTGGAGAAAATCTGTGACCATTTAGTCATGTTAAAAAATGGACGCATGGTTTTAGATGGTCAGGTTCATGAAATTCGACAACAATTTGGTCGAACAAAATTATTTTTAGAATCACCGTTATCTGTTGAGGAAGTTGCTGCTACAGCAGGTGTGAAAGAAGCACACTTGCGACAAGATGGCGTCTTAGAAGCGACATTAGAAAACGCTGAAGTGGGCAAAGTGTTGTTTGATAAAGCGACAGCCAACGGCTACATTCCAATGTTTAATCAACAACCACCAACATTGGAAGAAATTTTCAAAATGAAAGTAGGTGGGCAAGATGAGTAAATTTTGGATTATTGCGACTGATGTCTATAAGAAAAATGTGAAGTCGCTGTCTTTCTTAATCATGATTTTAGCGCCATTTCTTCTTGTAGGAATTGTTTACTTAGCGGGCTCTCTAGCTAGCGGTTTTTCAGGAGATACTACCATTGGTCTGGTTTCGGAAAATCAAGCGCTCGTTAAAGAGTTGACAAAGAATAAAACAGAGGACTTTTCTTTCAAAGCTGTTTCTTCTGAGAAAAAGGCCCAAGAACAATTAAAAGACGAGAAAATTGATGCCTATTTACTTTTGGACACTACAGATAATCAGATTTCTGGTCAGCTTTACTCTGAACGCTCTTTAGGAAATGCAACCGAGATGCTAATTCCTCAAATGTTAAACCAATTACAAACAATGGCGAATGCCAATCGTTTAAACCTAACAGCTGAGCAAGTTGCCATGTTGAATCAACAAGCAACATTTAAAAAAGCCAAAATTAGTTTTGATGAAAATGGCAAAATAAAAACAGGAGAAGATAACACAGGGATTCAAATGGCGTTAGCAATGGGGATAACAATTTTGTTATTTGTCTTCATCAGCAGTTATTCTTCAATTATTGCCCAAGAGATTGCTTCTGAAAAAGGCACTAGAATCATGGAAGTTATTCTCTCTAGTACAAAAGCGCAAACCCATTTTTATGGCAAATTAACTGGGGTTATTCTAGTAGCTTTAACACAAATTTTCATTTACGGAGTGGCGTTTGTTCTCGGCTATTCTCAATTGAAAAATCTTGATTTTATGAAAAGTCTATTAAGTGGGATTTCACCACAAAGTATTTTTTCATCAACCTTTATTTTTACATTAGGCTTTTTCATTATTGGTATTCTCGTTTTTGCTGTTTTGGCAGCACTTTGTGGTTCTCTTGTTTCCAAACCAGAGGATACAGCAAAAGCAGTTCAGCCCATCATGTATATTGGTTTAATCGGTTATATGATTGGCATTACGTTTGGGACGAATGATCCACAAAATATCGTGGTGAAAGTGACTTCCTTTATTCCGCTGATTTCGTCATACATTATGCCAGTACGCTTGGCGACCGAAACGGCATCAACAATGGAAGCAATTGTCTCATTAGTGATTTTGGCAGTTTTTGGAATTATTTTAACAATCTTCTCTGCTCGTTTATACAAATCAAACGTTCTTGTATACAGTGAAGGCGGCATGATTCAATCTTTAAAACAGTCAATTTCTATTTTAAAAAATGAACAAAAGCATAAATAATCCTTGTTTAACTCTAAAAGGACCCGGTAAATCAGTCAAAGTGACTGATCTGCCGGGTCTTTTTTAGGCACTGTTCGTCGTTCAACTAGACGAACGGTTAATTTTTTTTCAGGAATGTTCGTCTGATTTAATTGGTTGTATAGGTAAATAAATGAGTTTTCGGCTTGATACTGAATGGCATAATCAACAGTCGTAATATGCATCAACTCACTGACATAACTATTATCAAAGCCAATGACAGCGACATCTCGAGGAACGGCATAATTTAGATTTTCAAGTTCTGAAATAAACTCAGCTGCTACGTGATCATTATAAAAGGCCAAAGCTTCTGGCTTGTCGGTTAATTGTTGCCAGTAATGGGCAATTTTGCGACCAGAATGGTTAGTATACTGATCATTAATCAGCCACTCAGCTTGCCAAGGTGCCTGAGTGTTTTCATAAAAATCTTTCATTGCACGTTTTCGTGCGTGCGTGTTTAAGTTTTCGGGATTACCGAGGACATGACCAATTTTTTGGTATCCTTGTTGTTGTAAATATTCTAAGGAACGATAATAACCAGAGTAATGATCAATGTAGGAAGAGTATATATTAGGTGAATCGATACGATGCCAGGTTGCTAAAGGACCATACGCGCTGTAAGGCTCAATCACCGACCATTCATTTGTTCGTGTCAATAAAAACAAGCCATCTAATTGTTTGTATTTTAATTGGTTCAAGGCATCAATTTCTTTCTGCTGATCGCCATCTGTAAAAAATAAGGTTACGGAATAATTGTATTTTTTGGCAATTGAAATAAAGCGATTCAAGAAAATACCTAAGGAACCTAAATAGCTAGGGGCTAAAAAGCCAATGGTTTTTGTGGCACCTGCTCGTAAATTCCGCGCCACATAATTCGGGGTATAATTTAATTCTTTCATTGCTTTGAGAATTTTTTCTTGACTATCGGCACTCACATATCCTTTTCCAGAAATTAAGCGAGAAACAGTCGATTTCGAGACACCGGCAACTTTTGCTACATCAATGATAGACGTCATTTTTTACCTCCAAAGTGGAATGTATTCTTATAAGAAGTATAGCATACATTTTTTTGAAAATAGTGCTTGACATGGGAACATTCCCATAATTTATCCTAAAGATGTAAACGATAACAATTTAATCAAGGAGGAAGAAGACGGATGACAAGAGGAGCATTAAAAATTGCAACAATTGGTGGCGGTTCTAGTTATACACCTGAATTAATTGAAGGATACATTAAAAGAAAAGATGAACTGCCAATTAAGGAAATTTGGTTAGTCGATATTGAAGCTGGTAAAGAAAAATTGGAAATCGTTGGGGCAATGGCGAAGCGCATGATTAAAGCTGCTGGTTTAGATTGGGAAGTTCATTTAACATTGGACCGTGAAGCAGCCTTAAAAGGGGCGGATTTTGTTTCAACACAGTTTCGTGTAGGATTATTAGATGCCCGCATTAAAGATGAACGGATTCCTTTGTCCCATGGGGTATTAGGCCAAGAAACAAATGGCGCGGGAGGAATGTTTAAAGCATTTCGAACAATTCCTGTCATTTTAGCTATTATTGACGATATGAAACGTCTTTGCCCAGATGCTTGGTTAGTGAATTTTACTAATCCAGCTGGAATGGTTACGGAAGCTGCAATTAAACATGGCGGTTGGAAAAAAACAGTTGGCTTATGTAATGTGCCGATTGGTCATAGAAAACAAGCGGCCGAAATGCTGGGAATTCCAGAAGAAGACTTATTCTTTAAATTTGCTGGAATTAATCATTTCCATTGGCACCGTGTTTGGGACAAAGAAGGACAAGAGCGAACACAAGAACTCATTGATTTAATTTACGGACCTAAGCAAGAGCAAGAAAGTCATTTGAAAAATATTTTTGATGCGCCGTTCCATTATGAACAGTTAAAAGATTTAGGAATGTTACCATGTGGTTATCATCGCTATTATTATATTGAAGATGAGATGTTGAAGCATTCCATCGAAGAGTATGAACGGGGCGAAACAAGAGCACAAGTGGTTAAAGAAACGGAAGGTCGTCTGTTTGAATTGTATAAAGATCCCAAACTAGATTACAAACCAAAAGAATTAGAAGAACGGGGCGGCACACACTATAGCGATGCAGCTTGTGAAATGATTGCATCAATTTATAATGATAAACGAACGGATATGGTTGTTTCTACTGAAAATAATGGGACAATTACTGATTTACCGTATGATTGTGTTGTAGAAGTATCTGGACCTGTGACAGCTCATGGCCATGAACCTTACAACTGGGGGGCCTTTCCGCCAGCAGCACGAGGAATTATTCAAAATATGAAAGCTATGGAAGAAACGGTTATTCGAGCAGCCATCAATGGTGATTACGGCGCAGCATTGCATGCTTTCACTATTAATCCATTAGTTCCTGGCGGCGTCATGGCGAAGACCTTGTTGGACGAATTATTAATTGCCCACAAAGCGCATTTACCGAATTTTGCAGATGCGATTAATAAAATTGAAGAAACACAACCAGAAACAGTCACATATGTGGCCGAATTAATGAAAAGTAATTAAAAAATATCGCACGCTAAAGATTCGTTTAGTGTGCGATACTTTTTTTAGAATAGGAAGCAAAGGATTCCGTTTTTTTCTTGACAGTAAAATGATAGGTTTGTTGCCGGAACAGCCACTGAATACCAGAGTAAATTAAAATTTCAGCAATAATAAACGTCGAAAGTTTCTGTGCGGAAAGGAATAATAGCGTTAAAATTAAAAATAAGACGACACAGGTATAAAAAACATGTTGCAATTTTTTAGAATTGATAATCGTGATTTCTTTGGTATCTTCAGTAACTTCAATGCGCCGATAAAATTGGAACCAGCCTTCATAGAACGTTAAAACATCCCCAGGATCAGCCTCAATTTCAATAGGTACATTAGTAAAAAGTTTCCCTTGATGCACGCCATTTTTATAAAATGTAAAATAGCGTAACGCGCCCCAAGCTGATGTTTTTCGTGTCAATGTAATCTTCATGGTTTTCACCTCCGTCTTTATTTTGCCATAGTTTCGGTAAAATTGTATCCTACTAAAGTCCGATTCTCTCATTTTAGGGTCAGAATTGACAAAAGAAAGCAGAGGTGTTAATGTGGGAGTAATTAAACGAGGAGGTATAATTGTATGTTGGCATCTATCAGAATTTGGATTGACTTTTTGACAAAATAAATTGAATAAATCTTATCAAAAAGTCTGAAATTAAAATTCATGGGTGGCGTGTGTACTTTTATACGAAACTACAAGGATAGCGATTAGGCTGTCCTTTTTTGCGTACCCAAGATTCTTTCGTTTCAGAAATGAAAGAAGAAGGCAAAATGAAAAAATTAAGTATTCATCTGAAAGACGTAAGTATTCACTTTTCGGGAAAACCAATTCTAGAAATTGATGAATTATTTGTATATGAAAATGAAAAAATTGGGATTATTGGTAAAAACGGCGCAGGAAAATCAACACTGCTCAATTTAATTATGGGTAAGATTCAATCAGACAAAGGAAAAGTTCAAAGATTGAACGACTTTCATTACTTGGCACAAGTAGCTGAAGAAATAACGAATGAACCAGAGAAAACTGACAAAAACTGTTTGCTAAATCAGAAAAATCAAAAACTAAGTGGTGGCGAAAAAGTCCAAAAACGCTTAGCAACATTATTTTCAGAGTATCCAACCGGGGTTATTTTAGATGAACCAACCACACATTTAGATAAAGAACATCGTCAGTTGTTAGTGGCAGATTTAACGTATTATTATGGGACCGTTTTGTTTGTTAGTCATGATCGCTTTTTCTTGAATCAATTAGCAGAGAAAATTTGGGAAGTTTCGGATGGACATGTCAAAGAATATTTAGGAAACTACGATGCGTATTGTCGTCAAAAAGAATTGGAACAGCAAACACAATATAATGTCTATCATCAGTATCAAAAGGAAAAGAAAAAATTACAGGAATCTTACGCAAAGAAACAAGCACAAGCGCAAAAATCTAGTCATGTTTCAAAAAAACAAAAACAAAAGCAAATTAAACCTAGTCGTTTAGCTGGTTCTAAACAAAAAGATACCGTACAAAAAGCACTCCAAAAACAAGCGAAAGCGATTAATGCCAGAATTGACAGATTACCCGATGTTGCGCAAGCAAAACAAGAGGGAAAAATTATTTTTCCTACTAATAATCAGTTCTCTTTATACAATCCATATCCAATTAGAATTGAAAATTTAACTTTCGCTTATGAGAATCGAACAATTCTTAACCAAGTGAACGTTCAAATTCCTTTAAACGAAAAAATAGCACTTTGTGGAAAAAATGGTGCTGGGAAGAGTACCTTCCTTCAACAAATTGAAGCCCGTCACCCGGCCATTTACTTTTCTCCCAAAGTCCGGTTAGGAACGTATCATCAATTAGATTATCGATTAAAAAATGATGAACCACTGTTGACTTATTTATTGAAGCGGACAAATTATTCTGAAAAGATTGTGCGTTCACTTTTATATCGAGTAGGTTTTCAACAAGAAAATTTACAGACAAAGATATCTTCTCTAAGTGGTGGCGAAGCCATAAAAATTACTTTGGCGCAATTATTTATAGAACCAAATAATATCATCTTATTGGATGAACCCACCAATTTTCTTGATTTAGACACAATCCAAGCACTTGAAGAATTTATAAGTGCCTATCAAGGAACAGTAATTTTCACTTCGCATGATGAAACGTTTGTGGAAAAAGTAGCCACCCGCACTATTTATTTAGAAAACGGGAAAATTATTGATAAATAAAAAAAGTAAACAAAAAGTCGCTATTTTAGCGACTTTTTGTTTAGACTTCTTCAATTGGTAAATAGGTGTATTCTGCAATTTCTGCGGCATGGGAGCCAGCAACATGTCCAGTGACAAATGCAGCTGTAACATTGTAGCCTCCAGTATAGCCATTAATATCTAAAAGTTCACCAGCAAAAAATAAACCATTGACTAATTTGCTCTCCATTGTTTTAGGGGTCACTTCTTTGAGGGAAATCCCACCGCCTGTGACAAAAGATTTTTCCAAAGGCAATGTTTTCGTAACAGTGAACTGAAAGTCTTTCAGTAGTTCCACAAAGGAAAGACGTTGCTTTTCTGTTAGTTGTTTGGCAGGCACTTCTTCAATTGCTAGTTTCTCTAGATAAAAAGTAAGCAGACGTTCTGGTATTAAAGAATGAAAGGCATTTTTTGCCACTTTATTTGGCTGTTCCTCAATCATGTAATCAACATTTTTCAGCACTTCTTCAAAAGATTTTGTCGGAAACACATCCAAGGCTACCGTGACAGGTTGATTGCCGTTGCGAGTTAACTCTTGGTTAATAAAACTAGAACAGCGGAGCGCGGCAGGTCCTGAAATGCCAAAATGTGTAAACAGCATATCCATTTGATGATTAACTAAAGGTTTTCCTTTTTGGTTCAAAACAGTTAAATTAATATCTTGTAAAGAGAGACCTTGCAACGTTTTATCAAGGATAAAAGGTTCTTCAGAAATAATAGGCGATTCGGTAGGGTAGAGCGGGCTGATGGTATGCCCCATTTTTTTGGCTAGTTTATAGCCATCACCAGTTGCTCCTGTGGAAGGATAAGTGCGGCCGCCAGTTGTTAATACAACACACGGTGCATAAATTTTTTCCAGTTCGGTTTCAACGCCAATTATTTGATCGTCTTTTCGTAGTAATTTTGTGACCTGTGTTTTTGTAAAAACAGTGACTCCTAATTCGTTAATGCGGTTAAATAGCGCATCAACAATTGACTTCGATTTATCTGTAACAGGGAACATGCGTCCGTGATCTTCTTCTTTTAAGTGAATACCATTGGATTCAAAAAAGTTCATGATATCATAGTTATCAAATTGTGAAAATGCGCTGTATAAAAATTTTCCATTCCCAGGAATAAATGAAATGATTTCTTCTGCGGGCCGATTATTGGTTACATTACAGCGGCCGCCACCAGTCATTAATAATTTTTTCCCAACACGGCGATTTTTTTCAATCAATAATACTTGAGCGCCTGCTTCGGCGGCCGCAATCGTGGCCATCATACCGCTCGTCCCAGCACCGACAATAATTACATCAAATTTCTTCATAGTTCTCCTCCAATTCAATAGGTAGTGTACCATAATTACGGGATTTTTTCTGGATTTAAGGAAAAAATAAACGTTTGACTATGGTAATTTTTGAATTTTCAGTTAAAATAAACCTATAACAATGAGAGGATGATTAAATGGACGCAAAACAATATGTTAAAAATATTCAAGAAAAAATTCACCAATTAGACCAAGGTCAAACAGAATATTTACAAGCAGTCGATGAGTTTTTACCAACCGTAGAAGGTTTTTTAGAAAAAAATCCTCAATACATTGAAGCAAATGTTTTAGGTGTCTTGATTGAACCTGAACGTATTTTTCAATTTCGTGTGCCGTGGCAAGATGACCAGGGCAATTGGCATGTGAACAGAGGCTATCGTGTCCAATATAATTCAGCGATTGGACCATACAAAGGTGGTTTGCGGTTTCATCCAAGTGTGAATTTAAGTGTGATGAAGTTTTTGGCCTTTGAACAAATTTTTAAAAATAGTTTAACTGGTTTGCCAATCGGTGGCGGCAAAGGCGGTAGTGATTTTGATCCAAAAGGTAAGTCAGATGCTGAAGTGATGCGCTTTTGTCAAAGTTTCATGACCGAACTTCAAAAACATATTGGTCCAAGCACAGATGTTCCAGCAGGCGATATTGGCGTAGGCGCTCGTGAAATTGGTTATTTGTTTGGCATGTATAAACGCTTGCGCAACTATGATGCAGGAGTGTTGACTGGCAAACCTTTAGGATACTGGGGAAGCCAAGCAAGAACAGAAGCGACGGGTTATGGAACGGTTTATTTTGTTAAACATTTATTAGCAGATAAAAACGATACGTTTGAAGGCAAAAAAGTCGCTGTTTCTGGTAGTGGGAATGTCGCAATTTATGCCATGGAAAAAGCAACTGAGCTAGGCGCCACAGTAATCACATGTTCCGATTCGTCTGGTTTTGTCTATGATCCAGAAGGAATTGATGTGGCGTTAGTAAAAGAACTAAAAGAAAAAAATCGTGAGCGCATTTCAAAATATGTTGAAACACGTAAAGGCGCAACTTATTATGATAAAGAATCTGTTTGGAATTTCGAAACAGCGTATGACATTGCGTTACCATGTGCAACACAAAATGAAATCAACGAAAAGCAAGCCGCTATTTTAGTGAAAAACGGAGTGAAAGTCGTGGCAGAAGGCGCAAATATGCCTTGTACACTAGAAGCAGGCGCCGTTTTTGCTAAATCAGCTGTAATTTATTGTCCAGGCAAAGCCGCTAATGCAGGTGGTGTTGCGGTTTCTGCATTAGAGATGAGCCAAAATGCTGAACGTTTAGCTTGGTCCTTTGAAAAAGTTGACGGTATGCTAGATCAAATTATGCAAAACATTTATGAGACTTGTCGTGATACAGCTAACGAATATCAGGCACGAGATAACTTTGTTTTAGGTGCGAATATTGCTGGCTTCGAAAAAGTAGCGGCAGCGATGCTAAGTCAAGGACTCGTTTAATAACAAAAAATGCTAGGATTTCCTAGCATTTTTTATTGGTTTGTTTGATTAAGAGAATAAATATCTCTAATTAAATAGTTAAAATTAAACAATTGGTCTATCCAAAAGAATTTGCTTGAAAAAATGTCTAAAAACACGTAAAGTATACATGTAGTAAGTTTACTTTCGAGGAGGAAAAGGAATGTCACACATTCAATTAGATTATTCCAAATTAGCACCATTTGTTGCTGACCATGAATTGGAATACATGCAAACACAAGTCACTGCAGTGGACAAAGCATTACGTGAAGGTACAGGAGCTGGTAATGATTTTACTGGCTGGATTGATTTACCAGAAAACTATGACAAAGAAGAATTCGCGCGCATTAAAAAAGCAGCAGCAAAAATTCAATCTGACTCTGAGGTATTAGTAGTCATTGGTATCGGTGGTTCATATTTAGGTGCCCGTGCAGCAATTGAATTTTTGACACATTCATTTAATAATCTATTATCAAAAGAAGAACGGAAAGCGCCACAAATCTTCTTTGCTGGAAATAGCATCAGCTCAACTTATTTAGCTGATTTAATCAATGTGATTGGTGATCGTGATTTTTCTGTCAACGTTATTTCAAAATCTGGAACGACGACAGAACCAGCGATTGCTTTCCGCGTCTTTAAAGAGTTATTAATTAATAAATATGGCAAAGAAGAAGCCAATAAACGTATTTATGCGACAACTGACCGTGCTAAAGGAGCAGTAAAAGTTGAAGCTGATGCGGAAGGTTGGGAAACATTTGTGATTCCTGATGATGTGGGCGGACGTTTCACTGTTTTAACGCCAGTAGGTCTTTTACCAATCGCTGTTAGCGGTGCAAATATTGATCGTTTAATGGAAGGTGCAAATGATGCACGTAAAGAATACGGCGCAACGAGCGACTTAAAAGAAAACCAAGCCTATCAATATGCTGCGTTACGTAACATTTTATATCGTAAAGGTAAAACAACTGAAATGTTAATTAACTATGAGCCTGGCATGCACTATTTCTCTGAATGGTGGAAACAATTATACGGTGAATCAGAAGGAAAAGATGGCAAAGGTATTTTCCCAGCAGCCGCAGACTTTTCAACTGACTTACATTCCATGGGTCAATATGTTCAAGAAGGTATGCGTAACTTATTTGAAACAGTGGTTAAAATTGAAAATCCACGCCATAGCATTTCAATTCCGGAACAAAATGAAGATCTAGATGGCCTAGGCTATTTACAAGGAAAAGAAATTGACTTCGTCAATACAAAAGCGTTCGAAGGTACGTTGCTTGCTCACACAGATGGTGGTGTGCCAAACATGATCGTTAAAGTGCCAACAATGGATGCTTATTCATTAGGTTATGTTATGTACTTCTTCGAAATTGCGGTGGGCATCTCAGGTTACTTAAATGGGGTTAATCCATTTGACCAACCAGGTGTTGAAGCTTACAAACGCAACATGTTCGCTTTATTAGGTAAACCAGGTTTTGAAGAATTAGCAAAAGATTTAAATGCACGCCTATAATTTGTAAATAACAGAAGAAAAGAGCCAGAAACGTAAGTGTTTCTGGCTCTTTTCTTCTGTTTAAATTATTTTTCCAATGGTTCGTTCCATTTTTTAGGACTCCAAATAGTTCCTTCCAATGCAACTTGAAGACTTTCATTATCATCTTCTAATTGTTCAATATATTTGATGGTTTCCTCGATAATAAAAGAATTGGGCTCTTCGCTGATTGACTGAAGTTGTTCTGCTAACCATGTATTTCTCATTTTTCTTCACCTCAAAATGTAGTCTATCATAGGTGAGCTTTTTAGTAATGAAACTTGCTTATTGGTTTTCTTTTAAAATAGCATAAATTCGTTCAATATCCGCTTGGGTACCTCTTAATTCATAGTCAGCTAAGAAGGGGAAGTTAAATTGTTCCGCATACTGTTTAGCTGTCAGGCAGTATTGGTGGTTAAAGTTTTTATTGCCGCTGCCCACCACGCCAGAGCAATAACGATAATTATTTTCAAAAGCAAGATATTCTCGCATGACTTCTGTTAAAATTTCGGTATTGCCATTGTTGATGCCATCGCCACCATCTAAATAGGTAGGCACAAAGGTAAAAAATGGTTCTGTTTCTACTTCTAACGGAGAATTTTCCGAAATTTCTTTGAAAGTAATCGTAGGATTTTTTTCGTTTTGCTGATGTTGCTCTTCAGCATAAGTTGTTAAACGTTGAACAAATGAGCGTGTATTACCAGAGATTGAAATATATCGTATATTCATCAGAGATCCCTCCAAATAAATTTAATTGTTTACGTAAGTATAGCACATCTATGTGAAAAAAATTCAAGATCAATAATTATAAAGCGAAAAAAATAATGCCTTTTTATTACCTATTATAAAAGTGAAAATTTGTTATTTTAATTCATTTGGGTAAGTATTGAATTTTGCGAAAAACTTTGCTAAGATGGTAGAGTATTGAATAAAGAATGGTTGGGCGAAAGCTTCAAGGATTCAGTTCTTCAAGGGGTGAGAAGAACAATTTTTGAGTTTGCGCCTTTTTGCATACCTAAAACAAAAGGGCTGAGCGTATCTCTATTTCGCTAGTCCTTTTTCTTATATGCTAAAGGTGTAAAAACTAAGGAGGTGGAGACAATGGTACAAGAAGTACTAGAGCAAATCAAGGCAGCGGAAGATGCGGTGGAAGAGCATCGGCAACAAGCTAAGATGAATTGTCGTTTATATGAAGAACAGAAGCAAGAACGTTTAGCTGAACTACGTCAAGAGAGTGAAGAAGCTGTTGAAAAAGTGCTGACGGATTCACTAGCAACGCAAGAAAAGATGTTACAACTTGAAAAAGAACAACTTTTAGATGAAACAAAGCGCACTGAACAAGCGCTTCACGAACGTTACGAAACGAACAAAGAACAAGTCATTGATTCAATTATTGAGAGGGTGAAAGACGTTTATGGCAGTTAGTAAAATGGAAAAAATGACAATAATTGCCGCTGCCGAAAAAGAAGCAGCAATTCTACAAGCCATTCAAGGCTTGCAAATTGTCGAAGTAAAACGGATTTTTCATTCGCCTGAGGAAGAACAAGCCTTAAAGAGTCAATATTCTTTTTTACAAGCAGAACAGTCAACTGAACAGCTACGTAAATATGAAACGATGCTACAACAATTGCAAGAGCTTCTTTTATTTTTGACACGCTCTTCAGGAAAAGGGTTAAAGATAAAAAGAAAAGTCTATACTTTGGAAGAGTTGGAACAAACCTTTGATGAAAAAACATTACAAAGCTATTTGACGGAATTAAAGAATATTCAAGAATCTTTGAAACAAATTCAAACGGATCGTCAAGGATTAGAAGCCGAAGAAGAATTATTAGGCCGCTGGCAATATCTGGATATTTTACCGCATAAACAACAGTTAAAAAGTAGTTATGTCGTTCATGGTTCGATAAATCTAGCCAATAAAGCCAGTTTTTTGAGCGCTTTGTCTCAATGGCCAACGGTTTATTTTGAAGAAATTTATCAAAGTATGCATCATAGTTACTTTACACTCGTTTACCTGAAGGAACATCAGCAGAGTGTAACCGAGTTATTAAACCAATATAGTTTTGAACCACTCCAATACCGTTATGATGTTCCGCCTAAAGAGGCATATCAACAAGTCAAAGAACGATATGAAATTTTACAAAAAGAAGAAAAAGCCTTAAAGCAACAACTGGCTTCTTATCATGATTTTTATGAAACGTTTTGCTTGGCTGAAGAAGTCTTATTGGCGGTTATCCAAAGAGAACAAGCACGTCAACATTTGTTAAATGCTTCATCATTTTTCATCTTGCAAACGTGGATTCCAGTCGAAGAAAAAGCCGATATTTTGACAGCGATTGAAGAAAAAGTTCCTAAGGACGAAATAGCTCTTACTTTTGAAAATCCTACGAAGGCGGAAATTGAGACGGATATACCAGTTAAACTAGCGAATAATAAATTGGTGCAGCCGTTTGAAATGTTAACAGAGATGTATAGCTTACCAAAATATGAAGAAGTTGATCCGACACCTGCGATGATGCCGTTTTATCTAGTCTTTTTTGGCATGATGGTAGCGGATATTGGCTATGGCTTACTGATGCTACTCTTGTCTATTATTGCTTTGAAAGCATTTGTTTTACCGAGAGGCATGAAACGTTTTGCCGACTTTTTCTTGATTTTATCATTTCCAACAATTATTTGGGGCTTCATTTACGGTTCGTTTTTTGGTGCAGCATTACCGCCAACAATGTTTGGAATCAAATCACCATTTCCGATTTTATCAACGACCGAAGATGTAAATACGATTCTTATTTTATCGGTTATTTTTGGGTTTATCCAATTGGTTGTCGGTTTAATGATTAATGGGATTCAGTTATCAAAACAAAAGCGCTATTTAGATAGTATTAACGAAAGTTACGCTTGGTTAGGGATTTTGTTTGGTTTAGCATTGTTAGTCGTTGGTAAATTAGTGGTTAAAAATGAAGGCTTATTTACAGCAGGTGCGATTTTAGCTAGCCTTTCTGCCATTGCAATTATTGTGATTCCAATGATTCAATCGAAGGCCAAATTAAAAGGCTTAGCCAAAGGACTGTATGGACTATACGGTGTGACAGGTTATGTCGGTGATTTAGTTAGTTATACACGTTTGATGGCGTTAGGAATTGCTGGGGGAAGTATTGCTTCAGCGTTTAATATGCTCGTAGAGTTCATGCCGCCAGTTGCCCGTTTTAGCGTGGGCATCTTGCTGTTAATTGTTTTACATGCGTTAAACATATTCTTATCGTTATTAGGTGCTTATGTTCATGGCGCACGTTTGCAATATGTTGAGTTCTTTGGAAAATTTTACACAGGCGGTGGCCGGGCGTTTAATCCGCTAAAAACAAAAGAAAAGTATGTCAATGTTGAGAAAAAATAGAAAATTATTTATTGGAGGAAAATAGAGATGATGGATTACTTAATTAATAATAATGGTGGAATTGTTTTTGCAGTATTAGGAATGGCGATGGCGACAATTTTTGCTGGGATTGGATCAGCCAAAGGGGTTGGCTTTACTGGGGAAGCAGCAGCAGCTTTAACGACGGAGCAGCCAGAAAAATTTGGTCAAGCGTTGATTTTACAGTTATTACCAGGTACACAAGGACTATACGGTTTCGTTATTGCTTTCTTAATTTATATTAACTTAGGAAACGATATGAGTATGGTTCAAGGATTGAACTATTTTGTAGCAGCTTTACCAATTGCCTTTGCTGGATTGTTCTCTGGGATTGCCCAAGGTCGTGTAGCCGCTGCGGGGATCCAAATTTTAGCGAAGAAACCAGAACATGCAACAAAAGGAATTATCTATGCTGCCATGGTTGAAACTTATGCCATCTTAGGGTTCGTAATTTCCTTCTTACTTGTATTGAACGTCAAATAATTGAGGAGGCAGATGGATGGATGCCATTGAAAAAATCATCAGTGAAATTAAGCAGCAAGGAAAGCAAGAAATCGAAGCCTATGTCACCAGTGAACAAACGCGCATCGATCAAGAATTCCAAGCAGCACAACAAGAAATTTTGCTGAAGCAAGAACATGAAATAGAAAAACGACAACAACAATTATTAAAAGAATTTAAACAACGCCAACAACGGCAAACACTAGAAATTCGTCAAGATGCATTAAATAAAAAACAAGCATATCTTAACCAATTATTTGACGAAGTGGTCTTAAAGATGAGTGAATGGTCAGCGGAAGAATTTCAACAATTTATGAAAGCACAATTAGGCTCACTTGAATTAACAGGAAAAGCAACCATTCTTTTAGGCGAGTATTCTCAAACGAAAGTGACGCAAGAATGGCTGACCGCCCTTTCTGATGCTACTGTTCAATGGGAGCTTTCAGAGGAAGTTGTTCCAAAAGAAAGTGGCTTTATCGTTGCAAAAGACGGTTTGGATTATAATTTTCTCTTTTCAGCATTAGTTGAAGAGATTCAAAAAACAGAAGGATTTAAAGTAGCAGAAAAACTTTTCAGTTAAGAAGGGAGGACGTAGAATGAGAAAACCAACGTATCATCAAATTAATCCGCTGATTCGTTTAAAAGAAACGGAGCTGCTTTCTGAGCAACAGTTTCAACAACTTTTAGAAGCGGAAACAGTTGAAGACGTTAAAAATATGTTAAAAAGTACGGTTTATCAACCTTATTTAACCGAAACTTTTGAAGAAAAATTTGACTACCATTCTTCTGAAGCGCTGGGAAGTCTTTATCGCTGGTTATATGAAATGGCTCCAGAACCAGCTGTAGTAACGTTGTATACGATGCGTTTTACCTTCCATAACTTGAAAATTTTGACGAAAGCTGAGCGAACAGGTAAAGATTTTGATTATCTTTATTTAGAAGATGGTCGTTATTCTCTAAACACAGTCAAAAGTGCCATTCATACAAAAAACTCTTCCGAACTTGAACCAGCATTATTAGAAGTGATCCGTGATGTTTTTGCCTATCTGGAAGAAGGCGGTTTGCCGCAAGCAATTGATATCCTTTATGATCGAGCATTTTTACAGCAACAGCGAAAATTAGCGGATGAATTGGGGTATGAAGAGTTAACGAAGGAAGTCATCGCTTTTATTGATTTAACTAATCTATCAACGATGGCTAGAGGGATTGTTCAACATCAAAACAGTAACTTTTTATCAACCGTGCTTTCTAGCGCTGGCAGTCTCTCAAAGAAAGAGCTGTTGACCTATGCGGAAAAGTCACTTGTAGAATTTACAGCATTTGTCAGAACAACGAATTACGGACAACTATTAGAAAAGATTATCAATAAAGAAACCAATGAATTAAATTTATTGGCTTTTGAAAAACTCAAAGATGATTACCTGACCTCAATGTATGAAAACGGTCGGACGGTTGCTTTTGGGCCGCTCCCATTACTAGCCTTTTTGAATGCGAAAGAGGTTGAATGGAAAAATCTACGTTTAATTTTGGTCGGAAAACATAGTGGGTTTTCAAATGAAAAAATTCGAGAAAGGATGCGAAAAGTCAATGGGGTATAAAATTGGTGTCATTGGAGACAAAAATTCAATCTTACCATTTAAACTGTTTGGCTTTGAGGTCCATCATGCCATTTCAGAAATGCAAGTTAGAGAAGCCATTGAAACTATGGCAAAAAATAAGTTTGGGGTCATTTTCATAACGGAAGAAGCCTCTACTTTAGCAGAAGAAACGATTGAACGATACAAAGAACAAGTGACACCAGCGATTATTTTAATCCCAAGTCATAATGGTACAATCGGAATCGGTTTAAGTGAGATTGAAAAAAATGTTGAAAAAGCAATTGGACAAAATATTTTATAATGCAAAGGAGAATGAGCGTGCAAATTGGAAAAATTGTCAAAGTTTCAGGTCCTTTGATTTTAGCTGAAAACATGTCAGATGCTAGTATCCAAGACATTTGTCATGTAGGAGATTTAGGCGTTATCGGAGAGATTATTGAAATGCGAGGCGACGTCGCTTCGATTCAAGTATATGAAGAAACAACAGGCATTGGACCAGGAGAACCAGTTATTTCAACAGGAGAACCATTATCTGTTGAATTAGCCCCAGGTTTAATTGCCGAAATGTTTGATGGTATTCAACGACCATTGGATACATTTCAAGAAGTAACCCACAGTAACTTTTTAGGCCGTGGCGTTAAAATTGATGCGTTAGATCGTGAGAAAAAATGGACGTTTGAACCAACTGTGGCAGTTGGTGAAGAAGTGTCGGCAGGTGACATCGTCGGTGTGGTTCAAGAAACACCGATTATTCAACATAAAATTATGGTGCCTTTCGGCGTTTCAGGAACGATTGCCGAAATTAAAGCAGGTGACTTTGCCATTGATGAAACAGTTTACTCAGTGGAAACGGCTAAAGGAACGGAAAGTTTTAGCATGATGCAAAAATGGCCCGTTCGGCGGGGACGTCCCATTTTAGAAAAACTAAGTCCCAAAGTACCGATGGTGACCGGACAACGCGTAATTGATACCTTTTTCCCAATTACGAAAGGCGGAGCGGCAGCAGTTCCAGGACCATTTGGCGCTGGAAAAACAGTCGTTCAGCACCAAATTGCTAAGTGGGCCGATGTCGACTTAGTCGTTTACGTTGGTTGTGGGGAACGCGGGAATGAAATGACAGATGTTTTAAATGAATTTCCAGAATTAATTGACCCAACAACTGGTGAGTCTTTGATGAATCGGACGATTTTAATTGCGAATACGTCAAATATGCCGGTAGCGGCACGGGAAGCCTCGATTTATACAGGGATTACCATTGCAGAATATTTCCGTGATATGGGTTACTCAGTCGCAATTATGGCGGATTCTACTTCTCGTTGGGCAGAAGCGTTACGAGAAATGAGTGGTCGGTTAGAAGAAATGCCTGGTGATGAAGGCTATCCAGCCTATTTAGGTAGTCGCTTAGCTGAATATTATGAACGAGCAGGACAAGTCATCGCGTTAGGAAAAGATCATCGTGAAGGAAGCATTACAGCGATTAGTGCGGTTTCGCCATCTGGTGGGGACATATCAGAACCTGTCACACAAAATACGTTACGCGTTGTTAAAGTATTCTGGGGCTTAGATTCTCAATTAGCACAAAAACGTCATTTTCCTTCTATTAACTGGTTGCAAAGTTATTCTCTTTACTCCACAGAAGTAGGGCAATATTTAGACTTGGAATTGCAAGGAAACTGGGCCGCTATGGTAGCTGAAGGGATGCGGATTTTACAAGAGGAATCTCAACTGGAAGAAATTGTTCGTTTGGTTGGGATTGATTCCTTGTCGGATAAAGACCGTTTAACGTTGGAAACAGCCAAATCATTACGGGAAGACTATTTGCAACAAAATGCTTTTGATGACGTGGATACGTTCACTTCTCGAACCAAACAAGCGAAAATGTTGCAATTGATTCTAACTTTTGGTGAAGAAGGTCAAAAAGCCTTAAGTTTAGGCACTTATTTCTCTGAGTTAATGGCGGGAACAGTTGAAATCCGTGATCGCATTGCTCGTAGCAAGTATTTACCAGAAGAAGAATTAGAAAAATTGGATCGTTTACAAGCAGAAATTAAAACAACGATAAAAGAAATCATTGCTGAAGGAGGAATGACGAATGATTAAAGAATATCGCACAATCAATGAAGTCGTTGGTCCTCTGATGATTGTTGAAAAAGTGGCAGGCGTAAAGTACGAAGAATTAATTGAAGTACGCATGCAAAATGGCGAAATTCGCCAAGGGCAAGTTTTAGAAATCAATGGAGATAAAGCGATGGTCCAAATTTTTGAAGGAACGAGTAACATCAATATTCGTGATTCAAAAGTTCGCTTTCTGGGACATCCTTTAGAATTAGGGGTTTCGCCAGATATGATGGGGCGCGTTTTTGACGGCTTAGGTCGCTTAAAAGATAATGGACCAGAATTATTACCTGAGAAAAAATTAGATATTAACGGCGAAGTTATCAATCCAGTTGCTCGTGATTATCCCGATGAGTTCATCCAAACAGGGATTTCAGCGATTGACCATTTAAATACCTTAGTTCGTGGTCAAAAATTACCTGTTTTTTCAGCATCTGGCTTACCTCATAAAGAATTAGCGGCACAAATTGCCAGACAAGCCAACGTGTTAAATAGTGAAGAAGAATTTGCCGTAGTTTTTGCGGCCATTGGGATTACCTTTGAAGAAGCGGAATATTTTATGGAAGATTTCCGTCAAACAGGCGCAATTGATCGTTCAGTCTTGTTTATGAACTTAGCGAATGATCCAGCCATTGAACGGATTGCAACACCTAGAATGGCTTTGACAGCCGCTGAATATTTAGCTTATGAAAAGGGCATGCATGTCTTAGTTATCATGACGGATATGACAAATTATTGCGAAGCGTTGCGAGAAATTTCAGCAGCACGCCGTGAAGTTCCAGGACGTCGTGGTTACCCAGGTTATCTTTACACGAACTTAGCAACGTTGTATGAACGAGCAGGCCGAATTCGTGGCTCAAAAGGTTCCGTAACACAGATTCCTATTTTAACAATGCCAGAGGAGGATAAAACACATCCAATTCCCGATTTAACTGGCTATATTACAGAAGGGCAAATTATCTTGTCCCGGGAACTATATAAGAGCGGTATCCAACCACCAATTGATGTATTGCCATCACTTTCCCGTCTTAAAGACAAAGGAACTGGCGAAGGCAAAACGCGCAGGGATCACGCAGCGACGATGAATCAATTGTTCTCAGCCTATGCACAAGGGAAACAAGCCAAAGAATTAGCTGTCATTTTAGGAGAATCAGCTCTTTCCGATGTCGATAAAATTTACGCAGCCTTTGCCCAACGTTTTGAAGAAGAATATGTCAACCAAGGATTCGATACAAACCGTTCGATTGAAGAAACGTTAGATCTTGGGTGGGAACTATTAAGTATGCTACCGAGAACAGAACTAAAACGAATTAAAGAGGATATGCTCGATCAATATTTAACTGAAGGGAAGTAGAAAAATGGCTCGATTAAATGTTAATCCAACCCGCATGGAACTTTCCCGATTGAAAAAACAGTTAACTACGGCCACGAGAGGTCATAAGTTGCTGAAAGACAAACAAGATGAATTGATGCGACGGTTTATTGCGCTAGTCAAAGAAAACAATGAGTTACGTATTCAGGTTGAACAAGAAGTGACGGATGCGTTATCAAATTTTGTATTGGCAAACGCAACGTTGAACGAAGCCTTTATTGAAGAGTTAGTGGCAATTCCAGCCGAAAAAGTTGAATTAGAAATTATTGAACAGAACATCTTAAGTGTGCCAGTTCCTAAAATGATTTTTGATTACGATGAATCTGTTCAAGAAGCACCCTTAGATTATGGCTATGTGAATTCAAACAGCGAGCTTGATCAAGCTTTTGCTAAAATTTCAAGCATTTTACCGAAATTATTAGCACTTGCAAATGTTGAAAAGACGTGCCAATTATTATCAAAAGAAATTGAAAAAACGCGTCGTCGTGTCAACGCCTTAGAGTATATGACGATTCCACAATTAGAAGAAACAATTTACTACATTCAAATGAAATTAGAAGAAAATGAACGTGGCGAAATTACACGTTTAATTAAAATTAAAAGCATGAACAAAGAAAATTAGTGGTTAGAAAGAACGAGTGCGAAGCCAGTTGGTAGCTTTCGGGCTCGTTTTTAATAAAAAAGGGAGTGGAAAAAATGAAAAATGAAGAACGCCGCAAAGCGATTGCACTGAATTGTCAAAAGTACGAAAGTGACTATGCTCGCTTGGTGGAACCAATCAATGAGCTACTGTTAAACTTGGGAGCGGCTATTTCAGAAGAAGCCGCGAAGCAAATCATTCTGAATGTAAAACGATATCATCACGGCGTGAAATATCTTCCTGAGTGTCATTTAGATGAAAGTAACCAATTTATCGAAGATGGGCTTGAAGCTCTTAAAAAGGGAGATTTAGGCAACGGTGCGTTACAACTATTTGGGGCTGGCTTAAACTTTGCTAGTTTTGCAGCAAAAGCACAAGGAACCAAAAAAATTGATGCCCACCAAATGTTGGCAGAACGTTTTACGAAGTTGTTGTCTGTAAAGTAGCCAGCTACTCATTGTGAATTTTAGTATCTGGGACAGTAGTCAAAATGACTTTTGTCCCAGATATTTTTTTTATAAAAATATGAAACCTTTTACAGATACTTAACGTCTAATAGTTAGTTAAATGAAAAGAGGTGTTTTATGGATAAAATTTCAACAAAAAAATTAGTTCAGAAAGCAAAAAAAGGAGATGGGCAAGCATTTGTTCACCTTTGTCAAAAATATGAAACAGTTTTATACAATGCTGCATATAAAATGCTATTAAACGAAGTCGACGTTGCTGATTGTTTACAAGAAACTGAACTATGTGCATGGGAAAAAATAACAACATTAAAAAATGAACATGCGTTTAATTCATGGATTTTTAAAATAATGTTAAACCAAGTTCAAAATATTTTTAGAGAAAAGCAGAAAACAACTCACTGGATGGATACTTATTCTCCTGTTCCTGCTTTTGATGATTTATATGATTTGGATAAAGGATTACATAAATTACCTGATAATTATCGCGTTCCGCTAGTTATGTACTATTATGTTGGATTTAGTATAAAAGAAATCGCTCAGCAACTTGATGTTTCAACAAATACCATCAAAATTCGCCTTTCTCGTGGTCGAAAAAAATTAAGGACATATTTAAAGGAGACATGGTAAATGGATAGAAAACGAAGTGATATATTAAAATATGAAAAAAAGATGCCTTTAGAAACAGTGGAACGTTTAAACACACAAAGAACTAAGATATTAATGGGAGAAATAAAACAATACAGACAGCCAAAGAAAAAAATATCGCGTAAACATTTAATTATAGGGCTAATTAGTATTGCTACCACTTTTACTTTGATAGTAAAAACACCCATTGGACGTGCCATAGAAGAGGTGTTGGGGATTAGTCAAGATACAGGTGTTCAAACAGTAGAATCTTCTGGTGTTCCAACAAAACTAGAATTGCGGAGTGTACAAAATGAGCGAGAAATCGTATTAACAAAATTTGTATCGACAAAAAATAAAATGGCGTTTGATTATCAATTTAAGATTAAAGATCAAAAATTAAAAGAGTTATTACAGAAAAAAATCGCTAGAAATAATTATTCTCAAGATATTCAACTAGGGTTATTTAGAGAAGGAAGCAAAGAAGATTTATTTGGGGGTGTAAGTTCAACATCGTTATATAGAATCGAGAAGGATGTTTTTTATGGTTCAGTGATTTCAACTTTCAATAAGCAAAAACTTGTTAGTCAAGATCAATTAACGCTCCATATCTACCGATTAGCTTGGGAAGATCAAGAACAGCATGATAATGAATTAAAAGAAGCAATCAAAGCAAGTAGCCGATCTTTTAGTGTTGAGAATGCATTAGAGTATCAAGGCGATTGGACGTTTAAAATTCCTTACCAACCCATTATGAAAGAAACGATACCTAGCATTAAAAACGTGAAAAAAATTAAAAATATCAAGGCCCAAAGTGATGCGCTTCAAACTACGCTGATTATGGACATTCCAAATCCAGAAAAAAATAAAAAAAGTCGTGATATTCTAATTTCAGTTTATAAAAACGGTCTTGAGATACCTATTGCACGTCAAATTGGTAGTGGCTTTAATAAAGGGGAAGATGCTACAATTAACATTTCTTTTGACTTAAGTAGTTTGGATCATAAGTCATTATATAAAGTAATCGTTAGAAATTCTTATGAAGATGATGCAGCAGGAAAAGAATTAGGTTCGTTGGAGTTAAAAAATACTCAGAAATAATTGCTAAAAAGGTTATGGAAAATACAAATATTTTAATTAATATAACTACTAATAAAAGCATCTTTTTTATTGAGCGTTGTCATTAAAAAAAGATGCTTTTATTTTCATTATCAATGGTTATCATTAGGATATTCAGACACCTGTAATTGCCATAACTTATCTGTCACTGAAGCAATAAACGCAGCACTCTTAGCATTATCAGGCCCTTTAGTAAAAATTGCTAAAGCAAAGGGGTGAGGTGTTTCTAAAATCCCCATATCATGAATAAATTCATCATAGGAACCAATTTTATGAGCAACTTTTCCTTGAGTTGTGGGAGTTTCCATTCTTTCATGGAAAACACTTTGTTTCATAGAGTCATAAATCGCTTGGTAATCTGGTTTTGTTGCTTTTTCAGTATATAATTTTTGTAGAATAACAAGCGCATCTTCAGAAGAAAATTGTGGCTCTTCAATCGAAGGTGTCTTGTGCAAATAACGCTGATACATTTCTCGTTTTGCTTTTGCATCACCACCCAATGTGTCATAGAGCATATTTTTAGCGATATTATCAGAATAGGTGATGGCATATTCTTGTAACGTTTTTAATGGATATTCTGGTTGGATATTATAGGCAATGATCCCAGTTCCTTCTTCATAATCTTCTTCGGCGTTATAGGGAATCAGGTCTGTCCATTTTTTTTGACCAGAAGCAACCGTGTCGGCGACTAACATCGTCAGTGGCACTTTAATAGTACTAGCTGTATAAAATTCATGTTGGCCATTCACGGAACGTTGTTCGCCAGTTTCTAAATCTAAATAACTAATCCCGACCGTTCCTTCAAATTCTTTGACAGAAGCGACGAGCAGGTCATTTATTTTATCAAAAAATACTGTATTTGCTGAATTATTTTCTTCCTTGTCTTTCGTATGCTTCTCATGTTTGGCGGAATCAATTGTAACTTTTTGTTCAGATTCTTTGGCATAATCTTCGCCACGACTTGAGAAGAAGAAGCCCACAATTAGGAAAAAGCAAAGAAAGAAAATGGTGCCGTATAGTGAGAGTTGCTGTTTCTTCAATGTAAAACCCTTTCCGTTTCTCTAATAGATATTTTTCTCAACTCCTCCATTTAATCATTTTTCGGATAAGAGCGCAAGCGTCTTTTTAACGGCACTACTGGTTTTGTTTCATTTGTTTTTGGAGTGCTTGCGATTGCTTTAATAGCTCTTTGCCGATAGTGGTATCTTTCACCAATAACCGCTGTAAGGGACGATCGATGACTTGTTTGATGGAATGAATGTCTTGATTATTTAAAATGGCTGTTTCTTTACTAGAAAAAGATTTATGCGCGGTCAGTTGTAAACCAAACGAGTTGTACAACAATGTATAACCAGCAATTCCAGTAATTGTCTGATAAGATTTTGAAAAGCCGCCGTCAATTACGAGAAGCGTGCCATTTGCTTTGATTGGCGATTCGCCTTTTGTTCGTTTAACTGGTGTATGGCCATTAATGATATGTCGATTTTCACCAGTCACTTCAAATTCATCTAGGATTCTTTCACAAACTTCAACCGTATCACGCAAAGAGTAGTAAGGATTCTTTTCTTCGTAATGTGTTTCTTTTTCAGCGAGAAAATAACGCTCAAAGGTTTTCATAGCTCGTTTGCCAAATAATGAGGAACCTTCGCCACACCAAAGATACCATAAACAATCTGTCGCATAGTCATCTGTAATAGCAGGCTGAGCGTATGCTTCTTCTAACATTTTCTGAAAGAAGTCAACTAAAGCTTTTCCTGAATAGGAGTGGCCTTTAAATGTATAAGCTTGAAAAGTACCGTCCGCATTCAGAGGCAGACAGCCATGAATCAATAAATTTTGATTATACACAAGGTAAAGAGAGGCTTTTTCCATTAGAAAGCGCATGTGTTTTGTTAACCGCGGCGAAGACTGAAATTGCGTTAATAAATCATCAATTATCTGTTTTTCCTCACGTGTTAATTGGTAAGGCTGCTCTTCAGAAACGGTTTGGAAACAGCTGTTAATTAATGTATAACGACATTCGTCAAAAGTAATAGTTTCCCCTTGAATCTTATCTAAGCGTAGCCGATGTGCCAAGTTAAAATCAGGACGTCGACCAATAATTTGGCCTTCTAGTTTTTCTTGAATAATGGCAATGGCTTGTTGCACACGCATCGCTACTTGTTTTTCAGCTTCAGTTAACGCACGATAGGGATTTTTCTTGGGTGCAAAAGCAGGATTTTCTTTATACGTTTCTAAACTAAATTTTTTTAAGGCGGTTAAATCGATAGTATAACGTTCTTCTAACAAATCTAAATTTCCATAGCGAGCACAAATACGTACTACATTGGCTAAACAAGCCAGTGAACCACTATAAGCAGCCAGCCAAATCATATCGTGATTGCCTAGTTGAATATCCAAGGAGTGATAGGACATTAGTCGGTCCATAATTTTATCTGGTGCTGGCCCCCGGTCATAGATATCCCCAATAACATGTAGGTGATCGATAATCAGACGTTGGATTAGATAAGCTAATTCTGTCACGAAACGTTTGGCTTCACCTAGTAAAATAATTTTTTCAATAATTTGTTGATAGTAACCGTTTTTGGTTGTTGTTTCATCATATTGATAAATCAATTCTTCGAGAATATACCCATAGGTTTCAGGAAGGGCTTTGCGAACTTTAGAACGTGTGTACTTCATCGAAGAAGAACGGACGATTTCAACCAGACGGCGAATCGTTAATAGCCACCATTCATAAGAGAGGGCGCTTTCATTTTCTAAAAGTGTTAATTTTTCTTCTGGATAGTAGATAATAAAACAAAGCTCATCCATCTGATGGGCATTTAATTCTTGTTTAAATAAAAATTGAACTTTTTCTCGGATTCGCCCAGAACCATTTCTTAAAATATGGTCAAAAGCTTCAAATTCACCATGTAAATCACTGACGAAATGTTCTGTTCCTTTCGGTAAATTCAAAATTGCTTCTAAATTAATAATTTCTTCAATTTGTTGATCGCGGTTCAGTGTAGCCAAGTCATCTGCCTTCTTTCTTTTTCGTATATACCAATTTTGATTTAAAAGATTAAAGTCTTGATAATAAAGGTTTTTTATTCGTATGCCAATTATTGTAGGCTATTTGGCGAAAAAAAGCAACAGGAGAAAGTCAGAGAAGAATGTGGAAAATTATAGGAAGCTACTGGGTTTTATGCTATGATTTTTAATAAAACAAAATGAAGGGGCGGGAAAACATGTTATTTGGTACAGCAAAAATGAATCGGGAAAATCATTTAGAAATCGGTGGTTGTGACACCGTAAAGTTGGCGCAAAAATTCGGGACGCCGTTATTTGTTTATGATGTCGCTCATATTCGCGCACAAGCACGTGGTTTTAAACAAACGTTAAATCAATTAGGTATCAAAAATAAAGTGGTTTATGCAAGTAAAGCATTTAGTTGTTTAGCTATTTATCAAGTGTTAAAGGAAGAAGATATTGCTTGCGATGTTGTCTCTGGTGGAGAACTATTCACAGCTTTAAAAGGGGGCATGGAGCCAGCGGAAATTGAATTCCATGGAAATAACAAAACCCCTGAAGAATTACGTTACGCCTTGGATAACAAAATAGGTACAATTGTCATTGATAATTTTTACGAAATTGACTTGTTGGAAGAATTATTAGCTACACGAAACCAAACACAAAAAGTTCTTTTTCGGGTGAGTCCTGGTGTGGATGCAGAAACACATGATTACATTTTGACAGGCCAAGAAGATTCAAAATTTGGTTTTGATGTTGCAAGTGGCCAGGCAACAGAAGCGCTTGTTCGTCTTTTATCAAACCCCTCTTTTGATGTGCAAGGGGTCCATTGCCATATTGGCTCGCAAATTTTTGCTGTGGAAGGCTTTTTAGCTGCTGTTGAAAAAATGTTCACTATTTTAGAAGACTGGCGGCAAGTCCATCAATTTACAGCACGTGTTTTAAATATGGGTGGTGGTTTTGGTGTGCAGTACACGCAGCAAGATGAGCCATTAGCACCAGCAACATTTGTTGAAAAAATTGTTTATTCCTTGAAAGGTCATTGTGAACAATTAGGGTATCCACTGCCTGAGCTTTGGATTGAACCAGGCCGCAGTTTAATTGCCGAAGCGGGCACAACGATATATACAGTTGGCGCGCAAAAAGAGGTTCCTGGTGTTCGTCATTTTGTTTCCGTAGATGGTGGCATGGGTGATAATATACGGCCTGCTTTGTATCAAGCGGTTTATGATGGATTTCTAGCGAATCGTGAGGGGCATGATTCAGTCAAGAAAGTCACAGTAGTTGGTAAATATTGCGAATCAGGCGATGTCTTACTTCGAGATATTTTATTGCCAGAAGTTAAAGCAGGGGATTTATTGGCCATCAGTAGTACGGGGGCTTACGGTTATTCAATGGCAAGTAATTACAACCGAAATCCTCGACCAGCGGTGGTTTTTGTCGAAGATGGACAAGCAAAATTAGTTGCTCGCCGTGAGACATATGAAGATATGACAACGTTGGATTGTTGATAGATTAAAAGTAGCCGCCTCTTTTTGAGACGGCTGTTTTTTTTTCAAAAAATAACAAAATGTAAGGGTGATTTCTTTCAGAAATGAAAAATCCATAGTATATTAAATGAAGAAGGAAATACTTTAGAAGAGGGTGTGATTTGCAGATGAAATGGCTCCTCGGGTTACTGATCATTTTTGCAATAATTGGCGTTGTTTTTTCTTTTTACATTGCCAATTATTTTTTGAAAATTGCGTTGCTTAAAGACAACCCTTGGTATCATAAAAAAGGGCATCGGTTATTAAATCCTGATAATTTTCAAGAACGTGAAACAAGATATACAAAAATAGAAGAACAACAAAAACAAGAAGGCGAAGCTTTTTGGACAGAGTCTTTTGCTGAAGATCGTTGGTTGAAAATTAAAGATGAAACATTGTATGCACGGTGCTTTATTCCTTATCCAGATAACCATCGTTGGGCGATTTGTGTGCATGGTTATCGTTCAAACGGAAAACGCGATATGGCATATACTGCATTACGTTTTGCAGAAGAAGGCTACAATGTTTTAGTTCCCGATTTGCGTGCGCACGGGAAAAGTTCAGGGGATAAAATTGGGATGGGATGGCTGGATCGGTTAGATTTATTAAGTTGGCTTAGTGAAGTTCTTGCCATTGATATGGAAGCAGAAATTATTTTAGTGGGCGGTTCCATGGGAGCGGCTACTGTCATGATGGCAAGTGGTGAAAAGTTACCAACGAATGTCCGCGGATTAATAGTGGATTGTGGCTACACTTCTGTTTATGATGAATTTAAATATGTCCTACATGAATCTTTTCATTTACCCGCTTTTCCTATTTTAACAATTGCTAATCAATTAGCATTAAATAACTATGGCTTTCAATTGAAAACCGCTTCTTCCGTGAGACAATTACACAAAAATACGTTGCCCACATTCTTTATTCACGGTACAGGTGATCGTTTTGTTCCAATGACAATGTTTGAAGAAAATTTAGCGGCAACTCAGGGGATAAAAAAAGGTCTCATTGTTGCTAAAGCACCACATTTATCTTCAAGTGTCTACGAACCTGAAAATTATTACAGTAGTATTTTTGAATTTTTGGAAGAAAACTGTCCTGCAGTAAAAACAATATCCGACTAAAAAAGACATGGATTTTCATGATTCCATGTCTTTTTTTTGTCTGACTCGTTTAGTTAAATTTAAAGTGCTTAAAAAGAAAAATAACGGCGCCAAACTACCAAGGCAAAGAAACCATTTCATTGAATAAGTTAACTCTTGCTGTAAAAGAGATTCTCGTATATAGCTGAAACCTTCGCCATGGACCCGCAAATAAATATAAATGTAAGCAAAAAGAATCACTAAAGGCAAAATACAGACTTCTAATATTTCCAAAAGATAAGGAAATGTTTTATTTAATAATTTGAGGCGTGTCTTATTCAATAGATAAGCAAAAATGAAAATTGACCATAAAAAACCAAAAAAACTAATCAAATAAAAAATCAGATTCGCACTTCCTGCATTCATAAAAGCTTTCGGGAAAAGTAGTCTGCCGATGAATGTATTTTTAATTGTAAAAGGCACATCAAAAATGGAAATATAAAGACAAAAAAGTACTAATGTTAACAAGGCATGCCAAATCTTTTTCTCCATTTCATTTAAAAAATATCTAATTACTTGGTACATTTCCATAAACTGTCGCTCCGTGTTTGAAATAATCGTAGTTTTGACTATACCATAGCTGTTCTCAATTTTCTTGAAAAAAATACACGCAACCAGCCTCGACTATACGAAACACACAGAGTGTCTAAAAAATAAGTTGCCGATCGCATTTTTTCGCATGCTAGTGTTGCACTTCTGTTTCGTTGGTGTTTTCTAATTGCTGATTTGTTGATTAAAAAAGGGAAGGAGGGAGCGCTTTTCTAGTATAATAATATAAAAGAATATAGAGAAAATCGTAGGATGGGAGTTATTCAAAGTGGCGGAAATTACAGTTAAGACAATTTCAGAGAAAGATGATTTAAAGAAGTTGTTTTTGGGTCAAGAGTATGACCAACAGCAGCCAGTTAAAAATATTTTAAAAGCTAGAACATCGAATGTCCATATTGAAAAGTACGAGGTTGTGGAGGATGTTTTTTTAAAGTTAACTGGGAAGGCGACCGCGCACAAAGATATTATGAACTCATTTTGGACAACGTATAAAATTATGTTACAACTTGTTTATCCCGATTTCTTTAGACCAGCGGAGGTAATTGGGGAAAATCAAGAAAGCTATTTAGAAAAACCTTCTGAACAGAATTTTCTTGCAGTAAATAGCAAGTATCCGCCTCATGATTCCGGGGCATCGGCTGTGATTTCGGACCGATATTTAACTTATTTTGACCAAGTTTTTCCTGACTATTTACCAAATCCTGTACCAAAAAAATATACATGGAATGAATTTCTTCTCGACAATTTTACTAAATTTGAGCGAGTTCATCAGGACCCACAATTAAAGCGTTTTGCCGAACTTACCCATTCAATTGGAAACATTACAGTAGTTCCACTAGGATTTAACAGCGGAAGAAGTTTATCGTTTAAAGATTATTGGGATTATTCTTTAGAACAACTTTCGATATTTTTAGCTTCATTTCATTCATGGGAAAGCTACGTTCATACGTATGAGATGCAACCATTTTTAAATGAACAGTATCAACCAGTAGCGCTATGGAAAAATCATTTGAAAAAAGACTCGTTTATCTTACCTCAGAATATAGAGGAGATAAATGAATATTTAGTTCAAGTAAATCAACGAATAGAAAAAAGAGGGCAGCGAATAGTGAATCGGTTGTAATGAAATAAGAATCGCCTTTTCGCTAAATGTTGAAAGACTCGAATCTTGTGCTCTTTTATTGACTCAGAAACAGAGAACAATTAAACTACTAGATTAGTATCAAAAAATAATTGCGTATAGGAATAACCAGTCGCATGTTTAAATAACTTTTAGGTCTTATGTAAGTAACAAAAGTTATTAGTACGAAGCAATCATTTTAGAAAGGAGCTTTTATGCAATTCACATTATTAAATCAAGAAAATCAAGCCTATTGGGAAGCAACCTACATAGAAGCTTTTCCAGAAGAAGAGAGACTGCCGTTTGATCAATTATTGATGTCTTCTCAAGCAGGAAAATTTCATTTGTTTGTTATTCAAGAGGCGGATGAGAACGTGGGGATTTTGTTAAATAGTCCAATTGCACCTGAAGCAACCTATGTCTTTTTCTTTGCAATTGATCAGCACCACCGAAACAAACGATTAGGCTCAACCGTGTTAGCGTTATTGAAGACACGTTATCCTAAGGGGGTTCTTTTAGAGAGTGAAGAAATTGGCAAAAATGCAGCGAATGAAGCCCAAAGAGAAAAACGTTATCAGTTTTATGAAAGAAATGGCGTGCTGGATACGGGGTATCTGATTATGGATAGAGGGCTCACTTTTCATATCATGTTTGCTGGAGCGTCAGGCTTCGGTGGAACGCAGCTAAAGTTTTTATTAGACTTCCATCCAGTAGCAAAAATTTGGAAAAAGCCAAGTATTGATGGCATCAGGTAGTTTTTTTCAAATAAGTAAATTAAACAAACAAAAAAACATATGAAAGAACGGACCAATCGGTTCTTTCATATGTTTTTTATCATTAGCCTCGAAATAACTAGCGAATACCCAAAGCAATTCGTGCGTAACGGCTCATTTTATCCGTTGTCCAAGCAGGGTACCAGACTAATTTTACTTCGATATTATTCACTTCAGGAATATCTTTTAAAACACCATGGATTTGTTCTGTTAAAACATCTGCTAACGGACAACCCATTGTGGTTAAGGTCATTTTGATGACAGTATCACCAGTTTCTTCTGCAAATTCAACTTCATAAATTAGTCCTAAATTAACAATATCGATGCCTAATTCAGGGTCAATCACTGTTTCTAATGCAGTTAAAATATCTTCTTTAATTGCTTCAACTTCTTCGGTTGAACGTTGTTGAGGTTGTTCACTCATTCGTCTTCTACTCCTTTGCAAGTTGCCTCTTTACTATCATACCTTTTTTAAGAATGTTTGTAAATGAGAAGTATCTCACATGTCATGGAATTTACTGATTTATTAAAAAAGCTCATAAAATTTTAAATTCATTTTATTTTAATCTAAATCTCATTATTTTATTGACATTAGAAAACAATGAGTTTAGAATGATCGATAACAATCTAAATTTAATTTTTGGATATTTTTAAAAAACTGAATTTTCAGTCAATTGAAAATATCAAAGGGAGGATTTTATGAAAATTAAGCAGGTACATGTTAGGGCATCGAAAATTAAACTGAAAGAAACATTTACGATCGCTTTGGGGACGATAGAATCAGCGGATAGTGCAATTGTGGAAATTGAAACAGAAGAGGGATTAGTTGGATATGGAGAAGGAGGGCCAGGCATTTTTATTACCGGTGAAACGTTGGCTGGCACGATTGAAACGATCGAATTATTTGGCCAAGCAATCATTGGCTTAAACCCCTTTAATATTGAGAAAATTCATGAAGTGATGGATAAAATATCTGCTTTCGCTCCAGCGGCAAAAGCAGCAATTGATATTGCTTGTTATGATTTGATGGGTCAAAAAGCCCAACTGCCTCTTTATCAATTGTTAGGCGGCTATGATAACCAAGTAATAACGGATATTACACTAGGTATTGATGAACCAAATGTGATGGCACAAAAAGCCGTCGAAAAAGTCAAACTAGGTTTTGATACATTAAAAATTAAAGTCGGAACAGGAATTGAAGCTGATATCGCAAGAGTAAAAGCGATTCGTGAAGCAGTTGGCTTTGATATCAAGCTCCGCTTAGATGCGAATCAGGCTTGGACGCCCAAAGATGCAGTTAAAGCGATTCAAGAATTAGCAGATTATCAAATTGAATTAGTGGAACAGCCAGTTAAAAGACGCGATTTAGAAGGTCTAAAATACGTTACTTCACAAGTTAATACGACAATTATGGCTGATGAAAGCTGTTTTGATGCTCAAGATGCGTTGGAATTAGTTAAAAAAGGCACAGTCGATGTTATCAATATAAAATTAATGAAGTGTGGCGGCATTCATGAAGCGCTGAAAATTAATCAGATTTGTGAAACAGCAGGCATCGAATGCATGATTGGTTGCATGGCGGAAGAAACAACCATTGGCATCACGGCTGCTGCCCATTTAGCTGCTGCTCAAAAGAATATCACACGAGCAGATTTAGATGCGACATTCGGTTTAGAAACTGCGCCCGTAACTGGGGGCGTATCCTTAGAAGCAAAACCATTATTGGAATTAGGAGAAGCAGCTGGATTAGGCATTTCTCATTAAAAAAGGAGTAAAGCAAATGAAGTATGATTTAAAGTATCTTAGTGTTCCTTTGCCTGAGGAAATTCAAAGGGTGAAAGAATTTGGCGATTTTGCAAGTGCGGATATTGCCATTGATTTTTGGTTGACAAAAGAACTTCCGCAGGCATTAAAAGAACGTTTGATAATTGAAAAAGATGTCATTAAAATGATGCGTATGAATGAGTATCCTCATAGCTTTGCAAAAGCTGATCAAATGATGAGAGACACTTTTCAGGATTATCAAACAGAGGAATTAATTCGTTTAAAAGAAACGGGATTAGTGGACTGGGTTTATATTGACGGTGAACCGTATTTCCAACTTCGATTTTTGGCCAATTTAATTAAAACAAATGCGGCATATGTTGCACGTTTGCGGGAAGCAGAAAGCAATCAATTAGAAATTCTCCGCAAAAAAGAACTAAAAGAGAACATCGAACAAATGCAAAAAAACGGTGGTAGAAAAGTGAGAACAACAATTAAAGCCACCATTCAGGTGAAAAAAGAATTTGAGCGTCCAGGTGAGCGTGTTCGTGTCCATTTGCCGCTACCCAAAGCGTGTCAACAACAATCAGAAATTGAAATCCTAGCTACGTCACCTGAGGCAACCTATATTGCGGCAGAAGATGCGCCTCAACGAACACTGTGTTTTGAAACAATCTTAAAAGAAAATCAAACGTTTACAGTTGAATATTGTTATGTTAATCGGATGGTTTACCAACAGTTAGAAGAAAGTAACGTAGACAAAATGCAACCAAGCTTTGATTTAGAGGAACAGTTACCGCATATTCGATTCACGCCTTATTTAAGAAATTTAGCAGATGAGATTGTGGGCGATGAAAGTAATCCCTTAAAAAAGGCACGCTTGATTTATGACTTTGTGACGACAAAGATTCATTATTCATTCATGCGTGAATATTTTACAATTTCCAATATTTCAGAGTATGCTGCAACTAATTTAAAAGGTGACTGCGGCGTGCAAGCGATTTTGTTTATCACGCTTTGTCGGATTGCAGGGATACCAGCCAAATGGCAATCGGGATTATATATTTCTACACATTATACAGGCTGTCATGATTGGGCACAATTTTATATAGAACCGTACGGCTGGCTCTTTGCGGATTTATCTTTTGGCGGAGGTGCTTACCGAGATGGGGATAGGCAGCGGTGGAATCATTATTTCGGCAATTTAGATGTTTTTAGAATGGTCGCAAATAGTGAGATCCAGGCAGACTTTCAGCCGGCAAAAATGCAATTGCGTGCAGACCCAATTGACAACCAGCGGGGAGAATTTGAGTACGAAAATGAGGGCTTGCCCTACGCATGCTTGATAGTTTCGCAAGAACGGCTTTCCATGGAAGAGTTGCCGTTTGATTGACACATAGGGGGAATAGTATGAAAAAGTTAAAAATGATGGGGATTATGTTATTTGTTAGTACGGTCTTGGTAGGTTGTGGCACAACAGCAGAAACAAAAAGAGACGAGAAAGCAACTGAGAAAACCAGTGTCTCGAAAAAAGTTTTAAATTTAATGGAGAACTCGGAAATCGGTTCAATGGATTCTATTTTTACACAAGATGAAGCCAGTATTAACGCACAGTCCAATGTCTATGAAGGGTTATATCAATTGGATGAGAAGGATCAACTAATACCAGCTGCTGCTAAAGAGATGCCTGAAATTTCTGAAGATGGCAAACGATATACCATTAAACTAAGAGAAGATGGCAAGTGGTCCAATGGTGATGCTGTAACAGCCAATGATTTCGTTTTTGCTTGGCGTAAATTAGCGAATCCCAAAAACCAAGCCAATTACTTTTTCTTGTTAGAAGGAACGATTCTGAACGGAACAGCTATTACAAAAGAGGAAAAAGCACCAGAGGAATTGGGTGTCAAAGCGCTTGATGATTATACTTTGGAGGTTACTTTAGAAAAGCCTGTACCGTATTTTACGTCGTTATTGGCATTTTCTCCATTTTTCCCACAAAACGAAGCATTCGTGAAAGAAAAAGGACAAGCCTATGGCACTTCTAGTGAAATGATTGTATCTAATGGTCCATTTTTAATGAAAAATTGGGATCAGTCAGCGATGTCATGGGACTTTGTGCGTAATCCCGACTATTACGATAAAGAAAAAGTAAAATCAGAAACGATTCATTTTGAAGTTCTTAAAGAAACCAATACCGTTTATAATTTGTACGAATCAGGTGAATTAGATGTGGCTGTCTTAACAGGAGATTTTGCTAAACAAAATCGAGACAACCCAGACTATGAAGCAATCGAACGGTCAAAAGTCTATTCCTTACGTTTAAACCAAAAAAGAAACGAAAAACCATCCATTTTTGCAAATGAGAATGTCCGCAAAGCTTTAGCTTATGCTTTGGATAAAAAAAGTTTAGTCGATAATATTTTAGCAGATGGTTCAAAAGAAATTTATGGGTACATTCCAGAAAAATTTGTATATAACCCAGAAACGAATGAAGATTTTCGTCAAGAAGCAGGCGCCCTTGTCAAAACAGACGCCAAAAAAGCCAAAGAGTATTTAGATAAAGCAAAAGCAGAGCTAAACGGAGATGTAGCCATTGAACTTCTTTCAAGAGATGGTGATAGTGACCGAAAAGTGGCTGAATTTATCCAAGGCCAGTTACAAGAAACGTTGCCAGGTCTCACTATTAATGTCAAAACAGTTCCTTTAAATAATGCGATTGAATTAATGAGAAAAGGGGATTATGAATTGTCTGTTGGCATGTGGGGACCCGATTATCAGGATCCAATGACTTTTTTAGAAAGCTCAGTTAGTGGTAACCGTATGAACTATTCTAGCCCAACGTTTGATCAACTAATTGAAGAAGCAACAACTAAATACGCAAATGATCCTGAAACTCGTTGGCAAACATTAATTAAAGCTGAAAAAGTATTGGTGGAAGAAGATGCCGCTTTAATTCCTTTATACCAAGAGGCCCGTAGTCAGCTTATACGACCAGGTGTCAAAGGTATTCAGTATCATAACTTCGGTGCAACGAGCACATATAAGTATGCCTATAAAGAATAAATTAGTGAACGAGCGTGGGACAAAAATCACTTTGGATTTTTGCTCCACGCTCAAAAACTGATAAACGGCGGGAACAGAAGCAACACTATGCGTTGCTCCGATCTCAACAACTTCTAAGGTGTTTTCTCGACATGCGTCTCGTCACAGTACAGCCTTCAAAAGAGCTACAGCTCTAAGAGTTGCGATGTTTCACTGTGAAGCATGAACAGATGAAATCATCGTACCTACTTGGTGAAGGTCCTTCGGAAATAAGCCGAAATTGTTGAGAATCACGAAGAACGTAGTGATTCGATGATGAACAATACCTACTTGGTCTCCAAAAATTAAAGAACACCGGGTAGGTATCATGCAACATCAACTCGTTCCTCGTTGTGTTTTATGACAATTTTCGGAAATTCCTTCTTATTGCTGAGAAACACTATTTGCAAAGCAAATAGATGTTGAACAGTACCTACTTGGTTCTCGGAATTAAACACTTCTGTCCCGACCTCTTCCCGATAAGAGCTTCTTTTTTGTTAATAGTCAACAATTAATAAAAAAATAATTGAAAAAGGTTGACAAAAATAATGATACTCGTTAGAATAAGCACTGTTAACAAATGAATAGCGTTTTCATGTGACTAGATAATACTAGGCATGGAAGAATTTCGTAATACAATGTGGTGTACAATGGTTACGCAACATGTTTAACGGGATTGTTCTATGCTTTTTTTGTTGTTTTCACTGAAAATGTTAGAATTACTTCTGCAGAAGAGGGTCATTTATGAAAATTAAAAAGGTGCTAAATCAAAATGCTGTACTTGTTCTTGACGAAGGACAGGAGAAAGTAGCTGTCGGTAAAGGCGTCGGGTTTAATAAGACTAAAAATGATGTCTTATCTCGACAATTGGTGGAGCGGATGTTTGTGATGGAGCCAGAAGGACTGAAAAAACTTCAAGTACTGCTATCACAAATTGAAGACAAATACTTTTTAGCGAGTGAAGAAATTATCCAACATGCTGAAACGGTATTGGGTGAAAAGTTGAATGAACATATTAATATTGGGTTGAGTGATCACATTGCTTTTGCAGCTGAAAATATTCAAAATAATATTATTGTTCGGAACAAGCTTTTAAGTGAAATTGAGATTTTATATAGTGAAGAATTTGCTATTGCTCAATGGGCTGTAGAATATTTAACACAAACCTTAGAGATTCCATTTAGTTATGATGAAGCGGGGTATATTGCAATTCATATCCATAGTGCTCGCAGCGGGCGTACTGATAATAGTAAAAGTATCCGTGAAGTTACAATCGTTTCTGAAATTATTCATTTAATCGAGCAGGAATTGGCTATTGATATTCATGATGATAAAAATAGTCTCAGTTATTCACGTTTGGTGAATCATTTACGTTTGTTTATTCATCGCTTCCAACAAAATCAATATGCTGTTTTAGATGAAGAAATTTTGGAAGTCGTAAAGAAAAAGTATGCTGAAAGCTATGAAATCTCAAAAAAAGTACAAGTCTTATTAATGAGAAATTTTCATTATCAAGTACCAAATGAAGAACTTGGTTATTTATCGATTCACATTGAACGATTAAGAATGACCAAATAATAAAAATTAAATAGTTTATGTGAGGAGTTACGTATAATGAAAGCGTATATGCAAAGAATGGGACGTTCGTTAATGTTACCAGTTGCTGTATTACCAGCGGCTTCTTTATTAGTCGGTATTGCCAACTGGATCGTGGGAACAATCGGCGCTAGTCCAGCCACAACTTTTCTAATGAATGGTGGTTTGGCTATCTTAAACAACTTAGCATTATTATTTGCGGTTGGTTTAGCGTTAGGAATGTCAAAAGATAAAGATGGATCGGCAGCATTAGCTGGTTTAGTCGCTTATTTAGTGCCAAAAACTGTTTTAGCGCCTGCTTCTATCCAAGCCATTAAAGGCTTCAAGGATATTGCTGAAGTAAACCCAGCCTTCAACAGCATGGACAACAATGTCTTTGTCGGGATTGTCGCTGGTTTAGTTGCCGCGGCAATGTATAATCGTTTCTCTGGTGTGAAATTGCCAATGGCTTTATCATTCTTTAGTGGAAAACGTTTAGTTCCTATTATGTCAGCTATTTCGATGTTAGCAATCTCAGCTGTCTTATTCTTCTTCTGGCCAGTTGTTTATAACGGATTAGTTGCTTTTGGTAAAGGAATCTCTAGCTTAGGTTTCGTAGGAGCTGGCTTGTATGGTTTCTTTAACCGACTATTAATTCCAACAGGATTACACCATGCCTTGAATTCTGTTTTCTGGTTTGATGTTGCTGGTATCAATGATATTGGGAACTTTTTAGCTGGTCAACAAGCGTTAGATACTGGTAAAGCAATTGTAGGACAAACAGGGATGTACCAAGCTGGTTTCTTCCCAGTAATGATGTTCGGTTTACCAGCAGGTGCTTTTGCTATTTATCAATGTGCACGTCCTGAGAAGAAAAAAGTTACAGCTTCATTAATGTTAGCTGCTGGTTTTGCGGCTTTCTTTACAGGCGTTACTGAACCTTTAGAATTCTCATTTATGTTCGTTGCTTGGCCTTTATATGTTTTACATGCAGTCTTTACAGGTATTTCTTTAGCATTCGCTGCGTTTATGCATTGGACAGCTGGCTTTGCCTTTAGTGCAGGTTTTGTAGACTTCTTCTTAAGTTTGAAAAATCCAGTCGCGAATCATCCAATGATGTTGGTGGTTCAAGGACTTGTCTTTGCAGCAATTTACTACTTCGGTTTCCGTTTTGCAATCACTAAGTTTAACTTAATGACACCAGGACGTGAAGAAGGCGATGGCGAAGAAACGCCAGATGTTGCAGAAGGTGACAACAAATTTGCTTCTCTAGCTCGTCGTATTTATGATGGTTTAGGCGCTGATGCTAATGTAACTTCTATTGATAACTGTACAACTCGTTTACGCTTAACAGTGAAAGATACAGGCAAAGTGGATCAAGCAAAAATTAAAGCAACTGGGGTTCCTGGTGTGAAAGTCATTGATGACACCAATATCCAAGTGATTGTTGGTACGGAAGTACAATTTGTTGCTGACGAAATGCAACGATTATATAACCACCAAGCGCCAGCAACACCAGTCAAAGAAACACCTGTTTCTCAACCAGTTGTTGAAAAAAAAGCACCAGTTTCAACAAAAGAAACTGAATTATATTCTGTAGCGAATGGGAAAGTTATTCCTATTTCTGAAGTACCAGATGATGTTTTCTCAGCAAAAATGATGGGTGACGGTTTTGCTGTCGTACCAACAGACGGCGAAGTTTCAACACCCGTTGCTGGTAAAATTACTAGCATTTTCCCAACAAAACATGCGTTAGGTATCCAAACAGATTCAGGCATTGAAGTATTATTACACATGGGTCTAGATACTGTTGAGTTACAAGGTGGACCATTTACATTACATGTTGAAGAAGGCCAAGTTGTAAAACAAGGCGATAAAATTGCAACCATTGATTTAGCGGCATTAGAACAAGCTGGCAAAAAATCAGATTTAATTGTTGTTTTCACAAATCAAGATATCGTTGCTCAATACGATTTACAAAAAGCAGGTCAAACGACTTCAATGAATGATGTAATCGGAAATGTTACCGTAAAATAAAAGTAAAAAAGGGCTAGCCGTAAGGCAGCCCTTTTTTGTATTCTTTGAAAGTATTAGTGTCTGTAGAGCCAGTAATTCAAAATCGCTTGCTCTACAGATTTTTATTTATAAATAGCCTTAGAAAGTTTCGCATAATTGAACACTTTAACCACTCACAAAAATGGCCAATGTAACGGACAGAAAACAAGGAAGCGTTTTCTTTTATATGGATTATAATAAATATATCAAGGAGGGGTTGCTATGAGTTCGAAAAAAGAACGTGGACAAAAATTGTTGTTACTTCTCTCAAAAAAACAAGATTATATGACTGCAGAAGAATTGGCAAACTGCCTAAGTACTTCTCCTAAGACAGTTTATCGTTTGATAAAAAAAATTAACGATGAATTTTCAGAAGGTTCACTCATATTATCTGAGAAAGGACGAGGATACAAGCTAGACTATGAACGATTTATGGAACAGAATCGACATTTAGTCGAAAAAGAAAGTGATTTTTCGCCAAGGGAAAGACGCAATCGAATTCTGGAGGAATTGTTGTTAGCTTCTCCACAAGCTAAAAATGTTTATGAATTATTTGCAAGATATTATGTTGGCGATTCTGTGATATTTAGCGATGAACAACAATTATCCGAAGATTTAAAGAAATATGATTTAACACTCAAACGGAAAAATCGAACGTTGGCAATTATCGGTGAGGAAAGAGCTATCAGGAAAGCCATTTCCGATAGAATACAACTGTTGAACATTATCGATATTGAGGATCTTCGAAACAACAAAGCATTAAATTTTAATAATTATGATGTCCTTTTTACGTTAGATCAAGTCAGGAACATTGAAAAAAAACTGGATATTACTATTCCACATCCATATAACGTAAACATCTTTTCGCATCTTTATATCTTAATTAGTCGTTCACGAAAAGTAGCTATTTCTGAAAAATACCAATTATCTAACGAAGAAGAACAAGAATTAACAAAGGACTTAGTACTCAAAAAGGTCGCGCAAACAACGATTCAACAGATTGAAACTTATTTAAATAAGAGACTGCCTAACGTTGAAATTTATTACTTATATCAATATTTGGTTTCTTCTAGGATGCAAGGTTCGTTTAGTAAAGTAACTAATTTTTCTTTCAAAGTAATGCAAGTTACTCAATTTTATTTAGAGGAAATGAGTGCACAACTAAAAATTTTAACTGATAATGATCAGCTACTTCTTGAATTGGCTAGTCATATAAAACCAATGATAAATCGTCTTGAAAACGGCATACATGTTAAGAATAGTTTATTGGATCAAATAAAAATGACGTATGAAACAATTTTCGGAAAAATTGCGCAAGTTTCTAAGCAAGTAAGTAAAAACTATCAACTGCCGGCTATAAACGAAGATGAGAATGGGTTTATTACATTGTATTTTGCGCGAATGATTGAAACCAATCAGTTACCTATTCGTACTTTGATTATGTGTACCACTGGAATTGGAACTTCAGAACTATTGAGAGTAAAAGTTGAAAAGAAATTCCCTGAATTACAAATTGTTGAAATTATTGCCACACGAAATATAAAGAAATCATTAAAAGATTATTCTGATATTGAATTGATTCTTACAACGATTCATTTACAGGAAAAGGTCCCCATTAAATCATTGTTGGTAAGTGCCATGTTTACAATGGATGATCAGTATCGATTACAAAGAAAAGTTGAGGAAATCTATCATGAACGTTAATCCTTTATACCAAGTTTTCCTAAACCAAGAACTTCTTTCAAAACAGCAAGTATATCAATTCATTGCAGAAACAGCAGCACCTTTGTTAACGCTCGAAGAAAAAAAGCAGATTGAGGAATCTTTGGTAAATCGTGAGAAGATGGGAAGTAATCAGATTGCAGAGCAAGTTGTCTTGCCACATTTAGAGAATGCACTCTTGAAAAAAAGTGAAATATATCTGATTGGCTTAAAAACAGAAATCCAAGAATGGACGGCAGACATTAAGCAAGTGAAATTAATTATTGTCATTTTACTAAAAGAAAATGAACAGTTAAAAGTAAAAAAAGAAATCAGTCGATTTACTAGAAAATTAGCAAATGAAGACTTCTTAGAAAAGTTGTTGCGTTTAAAAACAGAAACAGATTTTTATAAAATTATAGAAAAATTTGAGGAGGAAAAATAATGAAGATAGTCGGCGTAGCAGCCTGCACAGTAGGAATTGCTCACACATATATCGCACAAGAAAAATTGGAGAACGCTGCAAAAAAAGCAGGAGTTGAGATCCATGTAGAAACACAAGGGACCATTGGGATTGAAAACAAACTAACGGATGAACAAATTAAGGAAGCGGACATTGTTATATTAGCCATTGATGTAAAAATTTCTGGAAGAGAGCGTTTTGATGGGAAACGAATCATTCAAGTACCTACAGAAGTTGCTGTAAAATCACCCACTAAACTAATTGAAAAAGCAGAAGAAGTTATGACACAAGAAAAGTAATCTTCTAGGAGGAATTGTAATGGAAGTAAAGGATATCATTGACTTAAAAACCGTTAAAACGAATATGAATGTAAATACAAAAGAGGAAGCGTTAAAAGAATTAGCCAATCTTTTGCTTGAAAATGGCAATATTTCAGAGGAAAAAGGTTTTATAAAAGATATCTATGATAGAGAGGCGGAAGGCCAAACAGGCATCGGAAACTATCTAGCCATTCCACATGGCAAAAGTGCGTATGTAAAAAAAATAGGCGTGGCCATTGGTATTAATAGTACAGAAATTCCTTGGGAATCTTTAGATGATAATGGCGTAAAAGGAATCATTCTTTTTGCTGTGGGTAATGATCATAAAGAAACAACTAGCCATCTTAAACTATTATCATTGTTTGCCAGAAAACTCGGAAATGATGAAGTAGTGAGAGAATTCCTTCAATCAAAATCGCCAGAGGATGTAGTGAAGGCATTCTCTTAATGAAATTACTGAGACAGCATATTGTGGATATTTTCTACAGAAGAATCCACAACAGTAATTTTTTTAAATAGAAAATAAAATGAAAAGAACAATGTTTAGGAGGATAAAAATGAAAAAACTAAAAGAGTTAAATCTTAAAGGTCATTTATTAACAGCAATCTCATATTTAATTCCAATTGTCTGTGGCGCTGGCTTTTTAATTGCAATTGGTATGGGGGTTGGTGGCTCAAGTCAAGGAACCTTGGTGCCAGGTGAATTTTCGCTTTGGGATGCTTTAGCTACTATGGGTGGCGCTGGCTTAGGCTTACTGCCGGTTGTTATATCTACTGGCATTTCCTTTTCAATCGCTGGTAAACCTGGAATTGCTCCGGGCTTTATTATTGGTTTAACTGCGAATGCAGTTGGCGCTGGCTTTATTGGTGGTATCTTAGGTGGTTACTTGGCAGGATATCTTGTATTAGCTATTTTAAAATATGTGAAATTACCAAACTGGGCGAGAGGGTTAATGCCAACATTAATTATTCCATTTTTAACCTCAATTACTGGTGGATTAATCATGGTATATATTATCGGGACCCCAATAACGGCATTTACTTCATTATTAACGAACTTTTTAGATAGCTTAGGTAACTCGTCATTATTAATTTTTGGTGGTGTAATTGGTTTATTAAGTGGTATAGACTATGGCGGACCCATTAACAAAACTGTTTTTGCCTTTGTTTTGACAATGCAAGCGGAAGGACTTAATGGACCAATTACAGCATTGCAATTAGTAAATACAGCAACGCCAATAGGCTTTGGATTAGCTTTCTTCTTTGCTAAATTATTTAGAAAAAATATTTATACAAAACTAGAAGTTGAAACGTTAAAGTCTGCCGTACCAATGGGCGTGATTAACATTGTTGAAGGTGTTATTCCTTTAGTTATGAATGATATTGTCCGAGGAGTCATTGCTACAGCGATTGGCGGCTTCGTGGGTGGCGCAACAACAATGATCTTAGGGGCGGATGCGACTGTTCCATTTGGCGGTGTTTTAATGATTCCAACAATGAGTAAACCGCTGGCTGGTGTTATTGCAATTGTTGTAAACGCTGTGGTTACCGGTTTAGTTTTAGCTATTATTAAGAAAGATATAACTGAGAAAGATATGGAAGCTTTAGTAGAAAAAGAAGAAGAGGAGATAAACTTGGAAGATATTCAGATTTTCTAAACAAAATGAAAAAGCGCAACAAAATTAATGCAATTTATATTGCCTGTCAGAGATGTGTCAACGTCTGAATATAACGAGTTAGAAAAATTTTCAAAAACATCAACCAAATAATCAGATAGAAAGAGTTGAAAATTAGAATGAACAAAGTTGAATTTTCTCCGTCACTAATGACGATGGATTTGGACAAGTTTAAACAACAAATCACCTTTTTGAATGATCATGTTGCTTCGTATCACATAGACATTATGGATGGTCACTATGTGCCAAACATTACATTATCTCCGTGGTTTATTGAGGAGTTAAGAAAAATTTCGAAGCTCCCAGTATCTGCCCATTTAATGGTTACGAATCCAAGCTTTTGGGTACAACAACTAGTAGATATCAAATGTGAATGGATTTGTATGCATGCAGAGGTTTTAGATGGTCTAGCATTTCGCCTAATTGACCAAATTCACAATGCTAATCTTAAAACAGGGATCGTCCTTAATCCCGAAACGCCTATTGAATCAATCTTTCCATATATTGAATTGTTGGATAAAATCACAATCATGACCGTTGATCCAGGCTTTGCTGGCCAGCGATTTATTGAAGGAACACTTGATAAAATTGTTGCTCTTCGTAATTTACGTGAAGAAAAAGGGTATCGTTATGTAATTGAAATGGACGGCTCATCGAATAGAAATTCATTTAAGCGAATTGATGCTGCAGGACCTGATATTTATATTGTTGGTAGAAGCGGATTGTTTGGATTGAATGAAGATATTGAAAAAGCTTGGAGAATGATGAGTAGAGACTATGAAGAAATGACTGGGAAAAAAATTCCATAAAACATTTGACTGTTTGTTAAAAGAATAGATAAGTTGTATAAAGTCAAGCCTAGAAAAGAATTTTGTTCATTCTTATCTGGGCTTTTTTGATGCAATAAATAAGCGCCAATAGAACAAAATTACTTGTTATTCTATTCTAGATGAAAACGTTCAATCTTGCGAAGTTACGGTTTGTTCACAAAAAAGTTACTTTTATTAAATAAAACTAAAGAAGTAACAAAAACTTCGCTTTTTTCAGTTATTTCAAGTAACATAGAACGTATCTTAAAAGAAAAAGTTTGGATGATTCGATGCGTAGAGTAAGAAAAATAATTTATAAAATCATGCTACTTTTGTTTGTTGGTTTAGTTGCTGGTCTTGGCTATCTTGGCTATAAAATACATCAAAATGTTGAAACGGTAATGACCTTTGAAAAACAAGTAGAAGCAGAAGTCAAAAAAAATAAAATACCTGAATACAAAACATTAGCTTTAGCGATTATCTATACAGAATCTAAAGGGAAATCTGGCGATATTATGCAGAGCAGTGAAAGTGTTTATGGACAACAAGAAGTGATTGAAACACCAGAGGAAAGTATCGCACATGGCGTCAAATTTCTCGCGGAAGCGTTAGCGAAAGCAAAAGAAGCTGGCTGTGATGAGTGGACAGGCGTACAAGCATATAATTATGGACTGGATTATATTCAATTTGTTAAAGAACGCGGTGGGAAACACACGACAGAGTTAGCAGAAGAATATTCAAGAGAAGTCCTTTCACCGTTGCTAGGGAATGACCAAAATACGAGATATCGTTATTATCGTTGGCAAGCGTTAGTTTACAATGGTGGTTACCTTTATCAAAATGGTGGCAATATGTTCTATGCGGAAATTGTCAAAATGAATCGTTGGTTTATTGAAAAGTTAAATTAAAACGAGAAAAGTCTAAAGAATTCTTTCAACTTACAGGAATTTTTTAGGCTTTTCTTGCAGTTTCATGAAAATGCAAGTAAACTAGAAGGGATGTAACTGATTAATTGAAAAGGTAGGGAAAGAGCTGGATGTTGAATAAAGTCGACCTGAAAAAAGGGTTAAGTACAGAAGAAGTTGCCAAGCAGAAAGAGTTAGGCCTTCAAAATAATTATGAGGAAAATGTAGCAAAATCTACAAAAGATATTATTTTTGATAACGTCATGACGTTATTCAACTTTTTAAACTTTGCAATCGCTGTTTGTTTACTATTTGTCGGAGCGTATTCTAATCTGGCTTTCTTAGCGATTATTATTGTGAACATGTCAATCGGGATTTTCCAAGAAATTCATGCCCGTAATTTAGTTCAAAAATTATCTATTGTGGCAAAAGAAAATGTTCATGTTGTTCGAAATGGCGTACAACAAGAAATTGATACAAAAGAACTAGTTATGGAAGATATTGTTATTATCTCTGCAGGGGAACAAGTTCCTTCTGATATGGAAGTTATTGACGGTAAAGTCGAAGCGAATGAAGCGTTGTTAACAGGTGAATCAGATTTAATTGAAAAGGAAATCGGCGATACCTTGCTTTCTGGAAGTTTCATTGTTAGCGGACAAGCCTATGCCCGTGTTATCCACGTTGGTGCCGAAAACTATGCTGTGAAAATCACCCAAGAAGCCAAAGTGCATAAACCAATTCAATCAGAGTTAGTCAATTCGATTCGTAAAGTCTCTAAATTTACAAGTTGGGTGATTATTCCTCTGGGGATTATTTTATTTGTTGAAGCTTTTTGGTTAAGAGATGCTGGCATTAAAACATCTGTTGTTGCTTCTGCAGCTGCTTTGTTAGGGATGTTACCAAAAGGATTAGTACTATTAATTAGTATTGCGCTGACAACAGGTGTCATTAAGTTAGCCAAAAAACGTATTCTAGTACAAGATATGTACTCAATTGAAACATTGGCCCATGTGGACACTTTGTGTTTAGATAAAACTGGAACGATTACAGAAGGTAAAATGAAAGTGCAAAAGGCGATTATTTTGCATGACAAATATGAAGAACTTTTCCCGCAGATTATCGGAAGCTACCTATCTGAAAGTACGGATAATAATATTACAATGCAAGCAATTCGTGATCATTATGAAGTATCCAATCGATTTGGCGCAAAAGAAGTCTTGGCTTTTTCTTCTGAACGAAAATGGGGAGCTATTGAATTTCCAGAAATTGGGACGGTTTATTTAGGGGCTCCTGAGCGTTTGGTAGACGATAGTCGGTTGCCGGAAGCTGTTTTTACAGCACAAGAGAATGGGTATCGCGTCTTGATGTTAGCTATTGCGGAGCAACAACCGTTAAACGAAACCAAAATGCCTTATTTAGAGCCATTAGCGATTCTAGAAATTGATGATCCAATTCGCCAAAATGCCAAAGAAACACTGGCTTATCTAAAAGAAGAAGGAATCGACTTAAAAGTAATTTCTGGTGATAATCCGGTAACTGTTTCAAATATTGCTCGTCGTGCTGGGCTACCCGGTTATGAGTCTTATATTGATTTGTCGACCAAAACGACAGAAGCAGAAGTGCGAGAAGCGGTTCAGCAATACACAGTGTTCGGACGTGTATCGCCTCAGCAAAAACGAACCATTGTGCGTGAGTTGAAAGACACAGAGCATGTGGTGGCGATGACCGGCGATGGCGTCAACGATGTTTTAGCGTTACGAGAAGCGGATTGTAGTATCGCCATGGCAGAGGGAGATGGCGCTACTCGGCAAATTTCTAATCTAGTTTTGCTAGATTCTGATTTTACAACGTTACCAGATGTCTTGTTTGAAGGACGACGTGTGGTAAATAATGTAACCCGAGTTTCCAGCGTTTTCTTCATTAAAACGATTTATTCGTTTATTCTCTCAATCATTTGTGCCTTAACGGCCATTGCGTTCCCGTTCATTCCGATTCAAGTGACCTTGATTGATTTAGCAATTGAAGGATATCCAGCCTTCTTCTTATCTTTCGAAGGGGACAAACGAAAAGTTGTCGGGAAGTTTTTACCAACGGCTTTGAAAAATGCGTCTGTTAATGCGCTTTTAGTTGTAGCGAATATCATTGCTGTTTATCTGATTGGACAAAATCAAGGATTTTCTTCTTTAGACACCACGACGTTAATGTATTATTTATTAGTTGGAATTAGCTGTATGGCTGTTGTTCGAGCATGTCTGCCTTTAAATCCACTACGCATTTTCTTGGTTTTCAGTACCATTATTGGTATTTATGTAGCAGCTATGTTATTCCACAACATTTTAGAAATTGGTTTCTTAACTTCGCAAACAATGGGTCTCTTCTTTATTATGATGGCCATTAATATTGTAGTGCGTGTAACAATTGGTTTCGTACAAATGAAACGTGCTGGAAAAACAATTAAAGATTTATAAAAAGCAGAGGTTGAGCTAAAAGCATTCGTCTCCAGAAATGCAGTTCTTCTTTAAATCTTGAAGGAAGTCGGAGCAAGCTTGATGTTTAACTGATTATTTTAAGAGTTAGTGTCTGGGGCAGGAGTCAGGATGACTTTTGTCCTAGATACTTTCTTTTTTTGTTGAGTTGAAACAAGATACTTGAAAAACAGCGATTATGTGATACAATAAATCATGTGTAAATGTGTCCATTGGAATTCGCACTGAAATGACAGTGCGTTTTTTAAACGGTCAATCACATGAGTTAGCACAATGCTATTCTTAGGAGGTGAGGACAATGGCACAACGCATTCCTCAGGAAGTCATTGAGGAAGTTCGTCACCGAACGAATATAGTAGATATTATTGGGCAGTATGTCCAGTTAAAAAAATCCGGTAAAAATTATATGGGTTTATGTCCGTTTCACGAAGAACGTTCCCCTTCATTTTCAGTAGCAGAAGACAAACAAATTTTTCACTGTTTTGGCTGCGGGAAAGGTGGAACTGTTTTTAATTTCTTGCAAGAAATTGAAGGCATTAGTTTTCCAGAATCCGTGAAACGTGTTGCAGATTTGGAACATTTATCTGTGGACTTTGATTGGTCAGAGCCGCGTGAAGTAGCGGATACCCCAGAAAACCAACAAAGACGGAGTTTGTTACAACTGCATAGTAAAGCCGCAGAACTTTACCATCATATTTTAGTGAATACTAAAATTGGCGAACCCGCATTAAACTATTTATTAGAGCGGGGGTTAACACAAGAACTAATTGAGACCTTTCAAATTGGATTTGCGCCGCAAAAACGTGATTTCTTAAGTCAAGTTTTTAAAAACGAACAACTGGATGAAACGCTTTTTGAGCCTTCTGGGCTGTTTGTCCAAAGAGATAACGGTACGTTTTTGGATCGTTTCTATCAACGAATCATGTTTCCAATTAATGATCCCCAAGGCAATGTCATCGCCTTTTCTGGTCGCTTGTTAAAAACAGCTGATTTTCCAGGGGATGAGATGCCTAAATACTTGAATAGTCCTGAAACAACACTTTTTAATAAGCGAGAAACGCTGTTTAACTTTGATAGAGCCAGAAAAGAAATTCGTAAAGAAAATACGGTCTTGCTTTTTGAAGGATTCATGGATGTTATCGCTGCTTGGCAATCAGGCGTAAAAAGTGGGGTGGCTTCAATGGGGACTAGCTTGACCAATGAACAAATTCGGCGTTTGGAACGGGTCGCTAAGGAAGTAGTTATTTGTTACGATGGCGATAATGCCGGTGTTCAAGCCACAAACCGTGCGATTCAATTATTGCAAGAAAACAGTCATTTTGACTTGAGTATTGTCAGCATCCCTGAAAAGCTGGATCCTGATGAATATGTGCGGAAATATGGCGCAGAAGCTTTTCAAAATTTAGCCAATCATGGCCGAGAAACAGTTTTTAGTTTTAAAATGAATTATCATCGGTTAACTAGAAACATGAATAACGAAAAAGAACAATTGGATTATGTGAACGAATTGTTACGGGAGTTAACCAATGTTCAATCTCCCTTGGAACGTGATCGTTATTTAAACCAAATTGCTCAGGAATTTAAACTTTCTGTTCATAGTTTGGAAGAGCAATTCAATCAATTGAAGCAAGAGCAACGTTCAGTCCAACGGCAAGAAAGGCAACAATTTTATCAAGATGAAATGATGCCACCACCAATGGAAGAACCTGTTTTTGAAGAGAATCACGTCCAGAACAAGTTACCGTTAACACAAGTTCAAAAAGCAGAACGTTCTTTATTATTTCGTTTAATGAATGAACAAGGAGTACGGCAAACCATTCAACAATTGCCAGATTTTTCATTCGCTCATGATGAATACCAAGAATTATATTTCTTGCTAGAAAGTTATGCGACACTGCATCAAAGTTTCGACATTGCCGATTTTATTAATTTCTTGCAAGATAATCAAACCAAACAATTAGCAATTGAAATTGCGTATCAGAATTTATCGGAAGAAAGCTCTGAGCGAGAAGTTGCCGATTTATTACATGTAATTGCCTTATCAAGTATTGCAGAGGCAATTGAGCAGAAAAAGATTCAACAGCAAGAAGCAAAACGAGTGGGCAACCAACAGCTTGAAGCCGAATTAACAATGGAGATTATCCAATTGGCTCGACAGCTTAAAGCTCAACGAACATTTACTTAAGCAATATAATGAATAGAACTAAGCGTTTTGTTCATTTTATTTTGATAAGTCCCAGTGATTTATCAGTTATTTCAAGCGTGAACCGAAAAATGAAGGGGGCCTTCTTTCATGGAAAAAGAAACAAGTAAAAAATATGAAGCTGCAGTGGCAGCATTTATCAAAGAAAACAAGCCTAAAGGAACAGTGGTTTATGATGATTTAGCGAATCAATTAGCCACACCGTATACTTTGGATGCAGAAGCTATGGAAAAATTGATCCAAAAAGTTGAAGATGCTGGTATCAGCGTGGTCGATGAAAATGGAGACCCAAGTGAACATAGCTTGAAAAAAGATGAAAAAGAAGCGGAAAAGGCCCAAGCAGAAGACTTATCTGCGCCAACAGGTGTTAAAATTAATGATCCCGTGCGTATGTACCTAAAAGAAATTGGGCGCGTTCAATTATTAACTGCCGCAGAAGAAGTTGAATTGGCACTTAAAATTGAAGAAGGCGATCAAGAAGCAAAACAACGTTTAGCAGAAGCTAACTTACGTTTGGTTGTTTCAATTGCCAAACGATATGTAGGTCGTGGTATGCAATTCTTGGATTTAATTCAAGAAGGTAATATGGGCTTAATGAAAGCTGTTGAAAAATTTGACTACCGTAAAGGGTTCAAATTCTCTACGTATGCTACTTGGTGGATTCGTCAAGCGATTACGCGGGCAATTGCGGACCAAGCTAGAACGATTCGAATTCCTGTTCATATGGTTGAAACAATCAATAAATTGATTCGGATTCAACGCCAACTATTGCAAGATTTAGGTAGAGAACCAACGCCAGAAGAAATTGGTGCGGAAATGGATTTACCAACAGAAAAAGTTCGTGAAATCTTAAAAATCGCACAAGAGCCAGTCTCTTTAGAAACACCAATTGGTGAAGAAGATGATTCACATTTAGGTGATTTCATTGAAGACCAAGATGCTACCAGTCCTGCTGAACATGCTGCTTACGAATTGTTAAAAGAACAACTAGAAGATGTTCTGGATACTTTAACAGATCGTGAAGAAAATGTTTTACGTTTACGTTTTGGTTTAGATGATGGTCGGACACGTACGCTAGAAGAAGTCGGAAAAGTTTTCGGTGTCACTCGCGAACGTATTCGTCAAATTGAAGCAAAAGCGTTAAGAAAACTAAGACATCCTTCTCGTTCAAAACAATTAAAAGACTTTTTAGAATAAACATACCGTTTAGCGGCTCTTTTCGTGCATGCGAGAAGAGCCGCTTTTGATTTTTAAAAAGTCTCTAAATGTCATTGCTAGTTATTGGAAGAAGGCGCAAGTTGTGGTAAATTAGAAGTAATGGAATATTAGCAGAATGTGAGGCGGAAGAATGACAAAAAAATGTCCGAAGTGCGGGAACGAATTCGATGCAGAATTAACGACCTGCCCAACATGTGGCTATTCACTAACTGACACAACAGTTGATAAAGAAGAAGTGGAAACGACTTCAACAAATATAGATTTTGAAACACAGGAAAATGAACAACACGAAGATCAATTAAATGAGAATATTGAATGGTCTGAGTTAAAAGATATGAGCTTAGGCCATGTGATGGAACTGTTTGGCGAATCACCTGAAGAAGAAAGTAATGATGACAAAAAAGAAGAGTCGATAGAAGATAACTTAATAGTCTCTGATTCAGAGGATGTTTCTGATTCAGAAGCAGTGCTTCAAGAAGGGGCTAGTGAGGAGACTCATGATTCGGTTGAGGAAACGATACCAGCGACAGAAGCGATGCCTACTCATTCAACAGAAGAAAAACTAGCAACGGACGAAGCAGTTAATTTAGAGGAAACAACAGAAGAAACAACTACTGTTGAAGCAGAAACAGCTGAGGTATCTGAGACAGTGAAGTCAGAAGAGGAAGCTTTAACAGAGATTTCAGGAACTGAAGTTATCTCTACCACTTCTGAAGAAGAAATTTTTTCACAACCACCGATAGAAGATCAAGATGTAACACCAAACGAAACTTTGCAAGCTTATATTCAAGCGCATCGAGCAGATACAGAAATGTCTGAAAATCCATCAGAAGAAACAGCAGAGACCCAAGAGTTAGAAAACAGCGGTGAGGCAGTATTAACCCAAGCCGAAACACCAACTGAATCCATTTCAGATTCTGAAGAAGGGTTAACAAGTGCAGCGTCGCTAGAGGAACCGAGCGAAGCTGATACAACCGAGGAAAAAGTTTCAGATTCAGGTGTGATACCACCGATGAATGAAACTGGGAATGCTCAACCAGCGCCTGCTCCAAAGAAACCATCAAAAAAAGTGGCTTTCGTTGCGCTTGCGGTTGTTTTATTAGCTGGAGGTAGTGCTTGGGCGTATCATGATCAAACGCAAAAAGCTGCCGCGCAAGAGGCGGCGGCACTATCCAAGAAAACAGATACGCTGAAAGATGAACTAGCAGCTTTTTATACCACAAAGGAGCAAGTTTTTATTAAACCCGATATGGTGACTGTTAGTCCAGAAAAACTCTCAAAACAAGTCGCGGAAATTAAAGATTCAGAAGAGTATTCTCAATTAAATAAACAAATTCAAACATTGAAAGAGAAACAACAAACCATTCAACAAATCAACCAATTATTTGAGGCCCCGATTGTCAATGGCAATGAGTTGAAACCGGCGATTCTAGCTGCTGATCAACCAATTTCCGTAAAGAAATTAACAGGAAATGATCCGTTTGACCAATTGATGAACCAAGCAATCGATCAAGCGAACCAACAATACAACCAATTACAAAAAGCTAAAAAAGCGGTTGAGGTCATTTATAAAGATGGAAAAACTACCAATCAGCTGAATCGAGACACGTATCAAGCTGCTAAGGCAGAAGTAGATAAAGTAACAAGTGATAAGCTGAAAAAAGAACTGATCAAACAAGTCACGACAGCTGACCAAGCGTTAACCAAGGTTGAAGAAGAACAGAAAAGAATTGCAGAAGAACAAGCTGCCGCAGAGCAAGCAAAACAAGCAGAAGAACAAGCGAAACAAGCTGCTGCCGCGAAAAAAGAGAACGCTAAGAAGGAAGAAACAGCAAAAACAGAAGCGAATGGCTACACGGCACCGAACAGTGACGGGGTGTACACTAGTCCGCTTTATGCGCCAGATGCTACCGATATCGCTGATAGTAGCAATCCAGCGTGGACATGGGCACCAGGTGTGAAAGAAAAAGTCTTAGACACAGTGATTGCTCGTGGCTATGTTGTTCCTGGTGGATATTCTTTAGAACCTGCCAAAATTGTGAATGGCGAAGGTTACTACAATCTTTATGCAACCAACAATCAATCAAAATTATTAGAAGGCACTACAGAGAAAAATGTTCACATGTATTTAGTTACAATCAATGCTAAAACAGGTTGGTTCAAAGGGAACGCTTCTCGTAATGCAGGGCAATAAAAGAAAATAGAAACAATCGAACAAAAGCGGAAATCTTTTGTTCGATTGATTTTCCTTGAGGAGTTAATGATAAATGAGAGAATTACTAGCAACAACATTTACCGGCATTGTGGTCGATGAAAATGAACAATTTTATTTTGTTCAAAAAAATGGCATCACATTCCGTTTAAAAAAAGAAGAAGGTACGCATGCTATAGGGGAGGCTGTAGAAGGGTTTGGTTATTTAAATCAAAAACAAGAGCCAGCACTGACAACTACAATTCCTACTGTGCGCATTGGTAGCTATGGCTTTGGTACTGTCACAGGAACGAGACGTGATTTAGGTGTCTTTGTGGATGTTGGCTTACCAGATAAAGATGTCGTTATTTCGTTGGATGAATTACCAACCATGCGGGAACTTTGGCCTAAAAAAGAAGACCGAGTAATGGTTACTTTAAAAGTGGACAGTAAAGACCGCATTTGGGGCGAATTAGCAGATGAAAAAGTCTTTAAAGCCATGGCAAAACGCGGGAATGCTGAAATGCAAAACCAAAACTTAACTGGGCATGTGTATCGTCTGAAACTTGCAGGAACGTATATTTTAACTGATGATTTATACATTGGATTTATCCATCCTTCTGAACGTTTCCAAGAACCACGTTTAGGTGAAAAAGTAGTGGGACGTGTGATTGGCGTGCGGCCGGACGGCGTATTGAATCTTTCATTAAAACCAAGAAGTCATGAAGTAATCAGCGATGATGCGTTAATGATTCTAACTTTCTTAGAAAGAGCAAACGATCACCAAATTCCTTTCACCGATAAATCAAGCCCTGATGAAATTAAACAAACCTTTGGCATTAGTAAAGCTCAATTTAAACGCGCCTTAGGTCATTTAATGAAACAAAAATTAATTAAACAAGAAGATGGTAAAACAATTCTAATTGGCTCGTTGGAACAATCAAAAGAAAAAAATTAAGGTAGCTAATTGAGAATATCTTGCAAATTACAGTTATTTCTTTTATAATTATTTTAATTTGATTGATAAATTAAGTTTCTTAATTTGTAATCATTCTAAACAAGGAGCTGTAATAATGGATTCGACTGCTGCTTTAAAAAAGACAAAAAAACAATTACATGAATCAGGCTTTAAATTAACACCACAACGGGAAGCAACCGTACTTGTATTATTGGAAAATGAAAAAGATCATTTATCAGCAGAAGAAATTTACTTCTTGGTAAAACAAAAAAGTCCGGAAATTGGTCTAGCAACAGTCTATCGAACGCTAGAAATTTTAACAGACTTAAAAGTCGTTGATAAAGTGAGCTTTAACGATGGTTTAGCTCGCTATGATTTAAGAAAAGAAGGCGCCAAACACTTTCACCACCATTTGTTATGCTTAGAATGTGGCACAATTGAGGAAGTGGAAGAAGACTTGCTTGGTGAAGTAGAGCAAATTGTTGAAAGTCGGTATCATTTTTTAGTCAAAGATCATCGCTTAACTTTTCATGGTATTTGTCAAAGTTGTCAAAGTAAACATTAAAAAAACTGCCTTGCATTAATTTATGCAAGGCAGTTTTTTATTCATTGGAATTATAAATTAGCGAATTTTTCCAATAAGCGAATCATTTGGCAAGTAAAACCATATTCATTGTCATACCAAGCCACAGTTTTCACTAATTGGAAATCGCCAGCTGTCGTTACTTCTGTTTGCGTTGGGTCAAAAATCGAACCTTCTGTCGTGCCGATTATGTCTCCAGAAACAATTTCACGATCATCATAACCGAAAGAAGGGTTATCAATGGTGTGTTTTTTCATTGCTTCATTTACTTGATCAGCTGTTACTTTTGTTTTTAAAATGCTAACTAATTCTGTTAAGGATCCATCCACAACGGGAACACGTTGGGCATGGCCTTGTAATTTTCCATTAAGTTCTGGAATAACTAAGCCAATTGCTTTAGCAGCACCAGTTGAATGGGGAATAGTATTGTCTGCAGCAGAGCGTGCCGCACGAAGATTTCCGCCACGAACAGGGCCATCTAATAGCATTTGTGTTGATGTGTAGGCATGGACAGTTGTCATGGTACCAACTTCAATACCGAATTCATTATTTAAGAAGTAAGCCATCGGTGCTAGACAGTTTGTCGTACATGAACCAGCAGAAATGATTTTATCGTTGTCATCAAGTGTATCATCATTGACGTTGTAAACGATTGTTTTCATTGCGCCTGCAGGAGCAGAGATAACCACACGTTTCACACCTGCATCTAAATGAGCTTGTGCTTTTTCTTCAGAGGTATAAAAACCTGTACATTCAAGCACAATGTCTACTCCGTTTTCTTTAACCCAAGGGATTTTACTTGCATCTGGTTCTGCGTAGACACGGGTTTCTTCGCCGTCAACCACAATGCCATTTTCAGTGGCTGTCACGGTGCCAGGATAGGTGCCATGCGTAGAGTCAAATTGTAATAAGTGAGCCAACATTGTTGGGCTAGTCAAATCATTGATAGCCACAACTTCAATATCATCAGAAACTTCTTTTATTCGGCGAAAGGCTAAACGACCAATTCTTCCAAAACCGTTAATTCCTACTTTGACTGTCATAACAAAAATTCCTCCTTTAGATGTTTGTGTTTCTTTGGACCCTTGCTGAAAAAGTGATTTTCTTCAACTATCTATAGTATGAACCTCTAAAATTTTTTTGTCAAAAGACTGATAGCGAAGCGACAAAAAGAAAGCGAAAGATTCATGAGAAATTTTGCTTTTTCCAACGATAACTAACTAGAATTGCTAGACAAACGGTTGTTTTCCCGATACAATAATAAAGACTTTCGAATCACGCTTTTTGAGGTGATTAAAGATAGTAGAAGTAGAATAGGAGGACAAATTATATGTCCATGTTTTTAGATCAAGTGACGATTGATGTCAAAGCTGGTAAAGGCGGCGACGGAATGGTTGCTTTCCGTAGAGAAAAATATGTACCAGACGGGGGTCCCGCTGGTGGTGATGGCGGTCGCGGTGGCGACGTTGTTTTAGTTGTTGAAGAAGGATTACGCACATTAATGGATTTCCGGTTTAATCGTCATTTTAAGGCGACACCTGGAGAAAATGGTATGAGTAAAGGAATGCACGGTCGTGGTTCAGAAGATTTACTTGTCAAAGTTCCACCAGGTACAACAGTTCGTGATGCAGAAACTGGAGCCTTAATTGGGGATTTAATTGAGAATGGTCAGACCTTAGTAGTAGCAAAAGGTGGACGCGGTGGTCGTGGGAATATTCGCTTTGCTTCCCCAAGAAACCCTGCACCAGAAATTGCCGAAAACGGCGAACCAGGCCAAGAACGTAAAATTGAATTAGAATTAAAAGTTTTAGCAGATGTTGGCTTAGTTGGGTTTCCTTCTGTAGGGAAATCAACGTTACTCTCTGTTATCTCGTCCGCTCGTCCGAAAATTGGTGCCTATCATTTTACGACGTTAGTTCCAAACTTAGGGATGGTGACTACTAGTGACGGTCGAAGCTTCGCTGCAGCAGATTTGCCAGGCTTAATTGAAGGAGCTTCTCAAGGTGTCGGCTTAGGAACACAGTTCTTACGCCACATTGAACGGACGCGTGTTATTTTACATGTCATTGATATGAGTGGCATGGAAGGACGCGATCCTTACGAAGATTATTTGGCAATCAATAAAGAATTGGCTTCACACAATTTACGTTTGATGGAGCGACCTCAAATTATTGTTGCCAATAAAATGGACATGCCTGAAGCAGAAGAGAATTTAGCAAAATTTAAAGAGCAACTTGCGAAGGAACGCACCGATGAGTATGCTGATGAGCTACCTATTTTCCCAATCTCTGGGGTTACTCGTAAAGGTATTGAACCTTTATTAAATGCAACAGCTGACTTGTTGGAAGTAACGCCTGAATTCCCATTATATGAAGATGAAGTGGTAGAGGAAGAAACCGTTCGTTATGGCTTCCAACCAGAAGGTCCAGAATTTACGATTGATCGTGAACCAGATGCTTCATGGGTTTTATCTGGTGAAAAATTAGAAAAATTATTTGAAATGACGAATTTCGATCATGATGAAACAGTAATGCGTTTTGCACGTCAATTACGTGGTATGGGTGTCGATGAGGCATTACGAGCACGTGGCGCGAAAGATGGCGACATTGTTCGGATTGGTAATTTTGAATTTGAATTTGTCGAATAAGCATAAAACCAGTTCACTCAGTGAACTGGTTTTTTATTTTAAAATTAGTATTAAATTAGCGAATAGATTGAAATAATATTTTTAATAGCTTATAATTTTAAATGTAACAAAATAACAAACGAAAGGAGCGAAATTGAAATGGAAAACAATCAAGCAATGGTTCCTAAGTTTTCAGTTAAAAGTGCCGGTTTTCTTTTTAGTATGGGGCTCTTATGTGGTGTCCTGTTGCCGAGTGTTTTATTATGGACTTTCAGTCTGCCGTTTAATATTGGTGCCATGATTTTTTTGCCTGTTGGGATTGCTTTTGCGTTAGCGTATAGTCATTATTTTATTGAAACGAAAACAGGTTTTTGTAAGCGTTTTATTTGGTTGTTTTTAATTTCTCTTATTTTATTAGAGCTTATCTCTTATTTATGGCTGATTAAAGGAGTTATTTTTTAAGAGAAAAACAGAGGAGAGTGTTATTTATGTTAGATAAACTGACTGTTTGGATTGAAAATCATCTAGCTGGACCAATGGCTAAAATTGCCAATCAGCGCCATTTACGTGCGGTGCGGGATGGGATTATTGCGACATTACCTTTAATTATTGTCGGTTCTTTTTTTCTAATTATTGCGTTTCCGCCGTTACCAGAATCTTGGGGCATTACTCAATTTTTAACAAGTAATGCTGCTACAATCTTATTGCCTTACCGAATGACAATGTACATTATGGCGTTATATGCGACTTTTGGCATTGGCGCTAGTTTAGCGAAATCATATAATCTTGATCAAGTCTCTGGAGGGATTTTGGCTACGATTGCTTTTTTATTAACATTAGTACCTGTAGCGATTCCTGAAGAAGCCAGTAAAGCAGCTGGCGTTTCTGGGTTTGTTTTACCAATGGCTAATTTGGGTGGTGCAGGGATGTTTGTCGGGATTGTGACGTCAATTATTGCTGTCGAAATCTATCGAGTGACAGATAAGTCTAAGTTCAAAATTACAATGCCTGATAACGTTCCACCTGCTGTTGCTCGTTCATTTGAATCGTTGACTCCGACGTTAATTGTCATGTTATTGATTGGTTCAATCACTTATTATTTAGGCTTTGATTGGCACACATTTGTAGGGAACTTAGTAGGACCACTAGTTCAAGCAGCGGACTCTTTATTGAGTGTCTTGCTGTTGGTCTTTTTAACCACATTTTTCTGGTTCTTTGGGATTCACGGCGCTTCAATCGTAGGATCGTTGGCGCGTCCTCTATGGCTACAACTATTAGAGGAAAACACGACTGCTAAAGCAGCTGGCGAAGCATTACCTCGGATTGCGGCAGAACCTTTTTACCAATGGTTTATTTGGATTGGTGGTGCTGGAGCCACAATTGGTTTAGCTATATTATTAGCCTTCCGGGCAAAATCAGAATATGGTTCAAAACTAGGAAAAGCTATTTTAGCACCGTCTATTTTTAATATTAATGAGCCAGTTATTTTCGGTGTACCGATTGTCTTAAATCCGATTTTAATGATTCCTTTTATCTTTGCACCAATGGTTTTAGCAACGATTGCTTGGTTTGCCACAAAATTAGGTTTAGTAAGTGAAGTTGTCTTTACCGCTCCTTGGACCTTACCAGGACCAATTGGCGCCTTTATGGCGACAGGCGGCGATTGGCGTGCTGCTGTTTTGAATATTGTTTTAATTCTAGTGGCCATCTTGATTTACTATCCGTTCTTTGTAGCTTATGATAAAAATGAGCTTGCCAAAGAACAAGGCAAACAAATAGAAGAATAAAGAGTGCAGCCGTTTAGTGTCCAGAACAAAAGGTGATGACCTTTTGTTCTGGACCTATTTGTTTATAGGTGATGAAAATTCTCAATTTTTTTGAAATGTATAGAAAATTTTGAGAAAAGAAACGCATAAAAAAGTGTAAAATATTATATATATAATGAAAATGGTTTTCTTTTGTGTGAACATAATAAAGTTATTGTTAACTAAAAGAGAAAAGGGGTATGAAAATGGTTAGAACGAAGGTATATACAAAGGAAAAAATCTTAAACGTAGCTGAAAAAATTTTAGTAGATAAAGGTTTTTCTAATTTAACTGCTAGAAATATTGCAGATACTATGGGGATTTCTACGCAGCCAATTTATTTAGAATTTGTCAACATGGACGATTTAAAACGAACCTTAATTAAATCGTTATTTCATCGTATGCAATTATTTTATAAAGCAGACGTTGGTGCCTCAGACCCAGTGATTGCATTGGGTCTGAACTTTATATTATTTGCCCAAAAACATCAAAAAATCTATACGGCGTTATTTATGAAAGCACATGGTTATGAAGAAGAATTGCAGCAAATGCTTCAAGCTTTTTTTGAAGAGCGTTTATTATTGGATAAAAAATATGTACAAATGGACAAAGGAAAATTTGTCGAATTATTTCCTAAAATGGTGGTAATCTATTTAGGTTTAGCCACAGCGGTTACAATGAAAACAATTGACTTAACTAAGAATCAAGAAATTCAATTATTAAGTCAATTATTGATAGAAGAGTAGTGTTTTGTTATTTATTCAAAATAACAAAAATACGACATAAGTCTGAGAAAAAACTGGTCGTTGCGCCCGAGGAAGGATTGTTTAAAACTTGCTATACTTTGGAAGAAGTAACAGAGAATAATTACTCGGGAGGATTTATGTGATGAAATTTATTAAATTTTTAGTGGTGACAGCAATTGTTATTGGTGGTGGTTTATTTGGGGCCAAGTTTTACGCAGAGAAGAACTCTGGCGAATTAGCTGGTGTGTTAGATCAATTAAATCCATTGGTTAAAGAAGGAAATGTGTATGTTAAAACAAAGAAAGCCGATAGCGTTAATGGCTATGGAATTGCTAGTTATACGCAAGTAGCCGCAGATGAGGAAGGCAAAACGCGAGAAATAACTTTCACAGCGGACCATGAATTAAAAACAGATCATTATCTAAAAGTCTCAAATAAAGGGGCCCACATCAATACGTATGAAGAGGTCAATCAAGACCAAGTACCAGAAAAGGCATTACAAGCGATTCAAAAATAACAAAAAGTCAGAACGTACGCTGAAGATACGTTCTGACTTTTTGTTATTTTTTTGCTTCTTGAAGAATATTGATTTTTTCAATTTTAACATCAGTTTTTGGTTTATCGTTGGCACCAACTTCGACTTTGGCAATTTTATCGACAATATCCATTCCTTTGGTAACTTGACCGAAAACAGTATGTTTTTTATCAAGAGAAGGATAGCCGCCTTTTTTGTAAGCATCAATGATTGCTTTTGGATAATCATCATATAAAAGACCATCAGATTGATCATCTGTATTTTGGACAATAAAGAACTGACTGCCGTTAGTATTAGGTCCTGCATTCGCCATTGATAATGCGCCACGAATGTTATATAACTGGTTTGAAAATTCATCTTCAAATGGTTTATTCCAGATGCTGTTTCCGCCAGTTCCATCACCGCTAGGATCGCCACCTTGGATCATAAAGTTATTGATGACACGGTGGAAAGTCAAGCCATCATAATAGCCATCTTTGGCATGTTTCATAAAGTTCTCGACAGTTTTTGGAGCCTGTTTAGGAAATAGTTTGATTTCAATATTTCCCATTGAAGTAACCATTTGGACTAAGTCTTGATCTTCGGCAACTTTGTCATCTAGTTGTGGTAAATCTAGTGAATTTAAGTCGACCGAATCCTTTGTTTTACTTTCACTGGATTTAGCGACAGAATCACTCGTTGCGGTCGTGCCTTTATTATTGGTTGTGTTACAGCCTGCTAAAAGCAAGGTGAATGCTGCAACTGAAGCAACAGCAAGCATTTTCTTATGTTTCATCTGTTTTCCTCTTCCTTTCACACTGACAATTAGGTTCTTTTTTATCATAACAAAAGAGAAGATAACAAACCAGTGGAATTTTTATAAGATTTCCTATAGGAAAGGTGTAGACCACTTTTGTTTTTTTTGTTACAATGTAAGCAGATACATTATTATGTTTTACAATTTAGGAGGCAATCACATGGGAAAATTAGGTATTTCAATTTATCCAGAACGTTCAACATTTGAAAAGGACAAAGCATATTTGGATTTGGCTCATAAATACGGCTTTAAGCGTGTCTTTACTAGTTTATTGCAAATCAATGATGATCGGGAAAAGGTATTAGCAGAGTTTAAAAAAGTCGTAGATTACGCCAACCAATTAGGTATGGAAGTGATGGTCGATATTAATCCTGCATTGTTCGAACAATTAGGCATCTCTTATGATGATTTATCATTTTTCCATGATATGGGCGCTTACGGTATTCGTTTAGATCTTGGTTTTACTGGGCAAGAAGAGGCGAATATGACAAGAAACCCTTATGGCATTAAAATTGAAATTAATATGAGTTCAGGGACAAGTTATGTAGATAATATTATGGCCTACTCACCAAACACAGAAAATTTACTAGGCTCACATAATTTCTATCCACATCGTTATACAGGCTTAGGCTATGATCATTTTGTTTATTGTTCAGAAAAATTTAGAAAATATAATTTAAATACGATGGCATTTGTGAACTCACACGATGCTACATTTGGACCATGGCCGACACAAGATGGGTTATGTTCTTTGGAAGACCACCGCGATTTAGAAATTGCAACGCAAGTTAAGCATTTAGTTTTAACAGGATTAATCGATGATATTTCTGTCGGAAATGCTTATGCCTCAGAAGCAGAATTAGCAGCAATGGCAGAAGCCTTTCATGCACCGTATCCTTCGATCAAAGTGGATACAGAACCAGAAATCACAGAAGATGAAAGAATTGCATTGTTCGATAACTTACACAGTTATCGTGGAGATCGTTCTGATTACGTTTTGCGTTCAACAATGACACGTGTTTACTATAAAGATCGTCCTTTCCCAGCTCATACAACGAGAGATATTGTTCGAGGCGATGTCTTGATTGACAACGTTGGCTATGGACAATACAAAGGGGAAACACAAATTGCTTTAAAAGAAATGAAAAATGATGGCCGTGTAAATGTGGTTGGTCGTATTTCTGATGACGAACGTTTCTTATTAGAATTTTTGAAACCATGGTCAAGTTTTAAACTTATTGAAAATAAATAATTTTTAGTTTCCTATAAATAGATAAGTGGAGCATAGCGCAAGAGGTAATATTTTTGTGCTATGCTTTTTTTGTCGCAACAAAATTGTCTCATTGTAGTGGTAAAGAAAGATGGCTGAATCTTTGAATGGTAGTTGTCAAAAAAAGGGCGACAACTTATAATGAATCATACAGTTTAAATAAAAGGAGTACGTAGATGAATCGATGGTTAAAAATTTTGATTGCGCTTATTGTAGTAATTGCAATTGGTTTAATTGCGGCAGGCTTATATTTTTATAATTATGCAGTAGTTCCAGGAAAGAAAGACTTTATAAATGAGAATACCCCAGGGTCAAAAGTGGTCCAGACACCTGAAGGCGCGTGGTTTAAAGATGACAAAAATCGACAAGAATGGTCAATTACTTCGGAAGATGGGCTACGTCTAAAGGCCATTTATTTACCAGCCGACAAGAAAAGTAATCGTACCGTTATTATGGCGCATGGTTATATGGGTTCGGCAGAAACGATGTCTGTCTTTGCGAAAATGTATCATGATTGGGGCTACAATGTGTTAGCGCCAGATGCGCGTGGTCACGGAAAAAGTCAAGGAGATTATATTGGGTTCGGCTGGCCCGATCGTAAAGATTATGTCCAATGGATTGAGAAAGTTTTAACCGAAAATGGTCAGCAAGAACAAATCACTTTATACGGTGTCAGTATGGGTGCTGCTACAGTCATGATGACGAGCGGGGAAAAATTACCAGATAACGTGAAAGCCATTGTGGAAGATTGTGGCTATTCTACAGTCAATCAGGAGTTGCAATATCAATTGAAAGAGCTTTTCAATTTACCAAGTTTCCCATTAGTTAATGTTACTAGCGGGATTACGAAACTTAGAGCTGGCTATTTCTTTGGGGAAGCAAGCGCTGTTAAACAATTGCAAAAGAATCATTTACCAATGCTCTTTATTCATGGTGAAAATGATACGTTTGTGCCGTTTAGTATGTTAGACGAAGTTTATAATGCAACCCAAGGACCTAAAGAGAAATATGTCGTGCCTGGAGCAGAGCATGCGAAAGCTTATAATAAAAACCCAGAAAAATATAAGGAAACAGTAGCTGCTTTTCTAGATAAATATATAAAATAACAAATTTATTCTTTACTAATAGTAGCAACAACAAAAGACTTGTTCTTAAGTTAACGACTTAGTGAACAAGTCTTTTGTTGTCAGTTGATTTTTTTTTAATAAGTTGGAATTTACCCATGCAATCTAGGGCATAATCTGATAGGATAGTACTAGAAATGAGGGAAGGATAATGGAAGAACAATTAGTCGATTATTTACACTATTTACAAATAGAGCGGGGCTTATCAAATAACACACGACGGAGTTACGAACGAGATTTAAAAAAATACGTAGCCTTTTTACAAGAACAAGGCCTGCATTCTTGGGACGAAGTTGACCGTTACATGATTACAGAATTTTTGCAATCCCTTCACGAAGAACAGCAAGCTTCAGCAAGTGTGATTCGGATGATTTCTAGTTTGAGAGGATTTCATCAATTTTTACGTCAAGAACGCTTAAGCGAACATAATCCGATGCAACATATTGACTCCCCCAAGAAAGTTCAAAAATTGCCAAGTACATTATCTGTTGACGAAGTGACTCGATTAATTGAAACGCCTGATACAAGTAAACCACTAGGTATGCGGAATCGTGCTATTTTAGAAGTGATGTATGCAACGGGCCTGCGAGTTAGTGAACTAATTGAAATAAAATTAGGGGATCTGCATTTATCCATTGGTTTATTGCAAACAATCGGAAAAGGGGACAAAGAACGAATTATCCCTTTAGGCGATTATGCGATTCAATGGATTGAGCGCTATATGAACGAAGCCAGACCTCAATTGATTAAAAATCATCCGAATGAAACACACCTGTTCGTTAATCATCATGGCGAACCGTTATCTAGACAGGGCATTTGGAAAAATTTAAAACAGATTGTCCGAGAAGCCCAGATAGAGAAAAATATTACGCCGCATACATTACGGCATAGTTTTGCGACACATTTGTTGGAAAATGGCGCAGACCTTAGAATCGTTCAAGAATTATTAGGACATGCAGATATCTCCACGACACAAATTTATACACATATTACCAAACAACGAATGGCAGATGTTTATAAGGAACATTTTCCTCGGGCTTAATTTGCGAGAATGCCCACAAACGAATAAATTTATGGTAAACTAGGAAGTCGAGAAAAGAAAGTAGGTGTCGTTTTTGCAAGAAATTAATTTAAAACTAGATGTCTTTGAAGGACCACTGGATCTTCTACTACATTTAATTCAAAAATTAGAAATCGATATCTATGACATTCCCATTACAGCAGTAACTGAACAATACATGTCTTATATTCATGCGATGCAAACCTTAGAGTTAGAAGTCGCTGGAGAATATCTAGTCATGGCTGCCACCTTAATGGCTATTAAAAGTCAGATGTTGCTTCCAAAACAAGAGCTTGAAATCATTGATGATGAAGATTTTTTTGAAGAGGAAGACCCACGGGAAGCTTTAGTAGCTCAGTTATTGGAGTATCGGAAATTTAAATATGCAGCGACTGTTTTACATGAAAAAGAAGAAGAACGTAAACTCTATTATACAAAAGAACCAATGGATATGGATGATTATAAAGAGGAAGATACAACACTACCGCCTAATCAAATTAATACAATTGATTTATTTCTAGCCTTTCATGCCATGTTAGAAAAGAAAAAAAATCGCCAGCCTGTTGAAACAACTGTTGCTAGTGACGATGTTTCCATCGAAGAAAAAATCACCGCTATTTCAGAACGTATGCGTCAAGTACAGAAAGGGAAGGCAGTGTCGTTTGATTCTTTCTTCGATTCTTATTCCAAACAAGAAATTGTGACAACGTTCATGGCTCTTTTAGAATTAATGAAAACGGGCGTGATTTATGCTGAACAAGAAAATAATTATAGTGAAATTTTGTTATTTAATACAGAAACCCAGCAGGAAGATACAACAGAGGTGGAGGAAACACAGTGACATTAGTTAGTCAAATTGAAGCAATTTTATTTGTGGTTGGCGAAGAAGGAATTGGCTTGGAAGAGCTTGCGTACTTATTAGAGAAGTCAACAGCAAAAACCTATGAAGAATTAACGAAATTGAAAGAACATTATGCTTCTGACAATAAATCGGCGTTAAATATTTTAGAAGTCGGCAATCATTTTGTCTTAACAACGAAGAAAAAATATGCCTCATTACTAAAAAAATATGCGCAATCGCCTATGTCAAACGCCTTATCACAAGCGGCGCTAGAAACATTATCCATTATTGCTTATAAGCAACCAATTTCGCGTATTGAAATTGATGAAATTCGTGGCGTACAGACTTCTGGCTCTATCCAAAAGTTAGTTGCCCGTCAGTTGATAGAAGAAAAAGGCCGCGTCGATGGTCCTGGTAGAGCAATTTTGTATGGCACAACGAAGTATTTTATGGATTACTTTGGGTTGAAAAGTTTAGATGAATTACCAGATATCCAACAAATGGAAGATGAATTAGAAGAAGAACTACCAATGGATCTATTTTTTGATCGTTATCAAGAAACGAACCCAATGTCTGAAACAACAGAAGGCGAGGAAGCTTAAACAATGGAAAGATTACAAAAAGCAATTGCTCATGCTGGGGTGACTTCGCGTCGCAAAGCAGAGGAATTAATTGTCAAAGGTCGCGTAAAAGTCAACGGCCAAGTGGTCAAAGAATTAGGAACACAAGTAAGTAAACAAGATACCGTTGAAGTTGATGGTGTACCAATTTATCAAGAAGAATATGGTTATTATTTATTCTATAAACCAAGAGGGGTTATTTCTGCGGTGTCTGACGATAAAGGCCGTAAAGTAGTAACGGATTATTTTACAGATGTTACTGAGCGAATTTATCCAGTCGGTCGTCTGGATTATGATACTTCTGGGTTGTTACTTTTAACGAATGATGGAAGTTTTTCACAAAAATTAACCCATCCTAAACATGAAGTAGATAAAGTCTACGTAGCAAAAATTAAAGGTGTACCTACTAAACGGGATCTATTGCCATTAGCCAAAGGCATTCGCATTGATGGCAAACGCACAGCACCAGCCAATTTTCAAATTCTTTCAGCGGATATTAAAACAGGTAGCAGTGTCGTGGAATTAACGATTCATGAAGGACGTAATCATCAAGTGAAGAAAATGTTTCAAGCTGTTGGTTTCCCTGTTCAAAAATTAAAACGTGAACGTTACGGTGAGTTGACCTTACAAGGTTTGCGACCAGGACAATATCGTGATTTAACTAAAAAAGAAATCAGTCAATTATTAAATCAAGCTAAATAAGATAAAATGACTCGATCTCTTCGCGCTTATGGCGAAGGGATTGTTTTTTTTTTGAGAAATGAAACAATCAATGAAATTTAATAAAAAAGCTTAGTTAGTTGCATTCATTGTTCAAATCGGTTACACTAAGTAAGTAAAAAAATATAATACAAGGTTCGTCTTCAGGGGCAGGGTGTAATTCCCGACCGGTGGTTATAGTCCACGACTCGTTTTTAACGATTGAATTGGTGTAATTCCAATACCGACAGTATAGTCTGGATAAAGAAGATAGGGCTTATTTGAGACGCTTTTTCATCAGATAATCCTACTCTATTTTTCCCTGCAGAAAAATAGGGTTTTTTTGTATGACAAAGAAGCGAATCAAAAAGTTCGTTGAAGATGGGTCCTTAATTGGAGGATTTCAGATGAACAACAAGGTACAAAAAATGGTCAGCATTGCAATGTTGGCTGCAATTGGTACAGTATTACAATTTGTGGCATTTCCGATTATGCCGGCGTTTAGTTTTTTGAAAATCGATTTTAGTGATATTCCGATTCTACTCGGAATGTTCTTGTACGGACCGTTAGCAGGAGTAATTACTGCTTTTGTTCGTTCGTTGCTACACCTGTTCTTAACCGGACTAGCACCGCAAAATATGGTGGGAGATTTCGCTAGCTTTTTAGCAAGTAGTATCTTCACCTTGCCAATTTTTTATTTCTTTGGTAAAAAGAAAAATATCCGTACAAATCGGATAGTGGGCTTAGTAAGTGGGATCTTAGCCTTGACAATTTTCATGAGTATTGCGAATTATTTTGTCATTACACCCATTTACTTACAATTATATGGTGTGACCACACAACAATTTTTAGGAACATCTTTAGCAAGCTATGTGGCGATTGGTATTGTGCCATTCAACCTTATTAAAGGCCTCTTAGTCAGTGGTGTTTTTCTAGTACTACATGCGAAGTTATTGCCATGGCTATCAAAAAAACAACATACTATTCAGAAAAAAACACCGTTAACAAAATAAATGATAAAAAACCTGCTGTTGAACAATGTTTGACAGTGGGTTTTTAAAATTTACGCCTAAAAGAAAAGAGGTTGTCATAATCTGTCATCATTCTGTTAAAAAATACTAAACCATCTGCATTGTAATTTTAACTTTCCCTTGGTATGATAGAAATCATCAAAGAAAGAGGAGTTTTCCTGAGTGAAAAAGTGTAAAAATTGTCGTCACGTGAATCGTGATACGGAGTCCTTTTGTGAAGAATGCGGCGCTCCGCTAATGAATGAATCAATGCATCAAGAGGAAAACCAAGCACAACCATCAATGAATAAAGGGAACGAATCTACTCCTCTCAGATCAAAAAGAAGCTGGATCTGGGTGTTTCTTTTTGTAGTCATCGTTCTTGGAGCGGGTAGCTATTTTCTCGGGACGCATTATTTTTCTAAGGAACAACAAATTTCTCATTTTATTGAAGCGATTGAGAATGGTGATGCCCAAGAATTAAGTAAAAAAATGAGGACGAACGAGTCTGAATTTCAAGTGAATCCGCAAAGCATTAAGCCTTTAATCACTTATTATCAAAAAAATCCAACTGAGCTAAAAAAATTAGAAAAAGCGCTATTAAAGGATAAAAAGCTACATGGTTTAACTATTCGTGAAACAAGTCAAACAGCATTTTTCTTTCACCGTTATCAATTCATTTTAACGCCTGTTTCTGTTCAGTTAACGACGAATCAGCGCGGTGTGACGCTGGCAATGAACGGGCGGGAAGTGGGCACTTCCGACTCAACCACTTATCAAAAGGAATTGGGACCCTTAGCGCCAGGACAATATACCTTTACAGCCACAGTGAAAGATAGCACCGGTGAACCTGTTATCACAGAAGAGTATCGTTTATTAGAAGAGGAAAATTATATTTCTAGTATTCCTTTAGATTTTAAACGAATGAATTTTGTTGTGGAGAGCAATCTGCCAGACGCAGATATTTATATTAATGATCGGAAAGTTGGTACGCTATCGAATGGAAGCAAAACGATTGGCCCTTTGTTCTGGTCCAAAGGGATGACGATTCAACTTAAAAAGACGATTAATGGAGAAGAAATTCAAACATCAAAAGAAACGATTGGTGAAAATGATTTTGTCGAAGCGCTCTCCGATAATCCAACGCTACAATTGAATTTTCCGTTAGCTAGCGACTATGATGCCCGCAAAGCGCTAGAAACCTTTTATCAAGCATTTGCCAAACAAGTGAAAAGTCATACGGATAGTACAGAATTTGCTAAAAAATATCTCGTTGGTGGGGAAAATAATCCTCAATTTCCTTCTTTTATAGAAGCACTTGAACGATTACGTGAAAAGAAATCGACCGATGTTTCACCAGATTTTGAAGTAACCATTAATACACTACAATTGGATGGTAAAGAAAATTACCATGTCAATTATTATTTAGAAGCCAAAAATTCTAAAGCAAAAGAAAATGGTCTTCGTTATGAATGGATCAATGGCCTAAATGATCAAATTCATTTAGTCAAAGAACCGCTAAAAGAAGGACAATTACAGTTTGTTTCGATAGATGAGCAAACACTTGCTTGGCTCGAAAAAATACTCTAAGCAAAAATGAGTGCTAAATTATTTAGCACTCATTTTTGCTTATTTCTATTGCACGCGTGGGACATTTGCGGTACGCTTTTAACACATTCTCGCGTTCGTTTTCTGGAATAAATTGTTGTCGAGCATGCGGCTCGTCTTTAAAAAGGACAATCCCATGATCATCATAATCAAATATATTGGGCGCATAAACTTGACAAAGTCCACAAGCAATACATTTTTCAGGAACTAAACGTGATTGCATAAACAGTGACACATCCTATCTAAAAGAGGTTTACTATGGAAGCAACTTTTATTTTAGCGTTATTATCTCACGGATACAAGGTACGTGCATCAACTTTGTATCATCTTTTAAAAGGCAAACGGACTAGCTCTGTTTTGATTTATGGTTTTTTATATGATTGTTTACGATTCATTGGCTGGTGGCCAACGATTTCCGAACAAGCCTATTTTCAATTTCTTGAAAAACTTTCGAAGGCGAAACAAATTCAGTATCACAAAGAGACAAATGAAATTCAACTAACAAAAGAAGGGCAACTATTTTTAAAGGAGCACCATTTTTCGTTGCTGGATTATCCTGCAATTGATCTTTATCGTTTTGGCAGAAGTGATCGAGAAAGTTGGCAACTCATTCAATTTGCCGTGCAAGTGACTTCGTATTTATCATTTGAGGAAAAACAGTATATTCCACTTTTATCAACACCGATTCCGCAACTATATTTGAAACGATGGTTACAAAAAGACAAGAAAGAGCAGCGCATTCAATCAATCAAAGAAGAACTGTTGCGAGGGTTTGAGTTACTACCTGAAGCAGAAAGCGACTATTTGGTTGCGCAACTTTCTGGTTATCAGCAAACTGGCAAAGTTCCTCAGCAATTAACAAGCCATAAGACAGCTCTTGAACAGCGTTTGTGGCACACGCAAGCGGTTCATCATTTACTGCAGTTGATAATGTACGGAGGAAACTATCCTGCTTTACAAACGCTTGTATGGCCGTATCTAGAAAAAAATCTAAACCAAAGTATGCAAGAAACCCAACGATTGTTAACGGAAGGCAAGACGCTTCAAGAAATTGCTGAGCAGCGAAAAATAAAACCGAGTACCATTCATGACCATCTATTAGAGTTGGCTATTCAAGGGCAGCTGCAGGCGTCTGTTTATCTTGAAAAGGAGGCAATGCTCCAAAAATTGGCTCAAATAGAACAAGATCCGCGGTTGTGGGTGTATCGGGATTGGCGAGCGCAAGAAGCGACGCTTTCTTATTTAGATTTCCGCTTATATCAAATCCAACAAATTTGGCAAGAAAAGGAGTGAGTGTTGTTGACATTAGAACAAGAATTATTCACTCGATTTGGTTATGCAGCGTTTAAGCCTGGTCAAAAAGAAGTGATTACAAACTTACTTGACGGTATGAATACATTGGCTGTTTTGCCAACAGGCACCGGTAAATCATTGTGTTATCAATTTGTGGGCCAAAAGTTAGAGGGACTAACGGTAATTGTTTCTCCCTTACTTTCGTTAATGGAAGATCAGGTGCGTCAATTACAAAGACAAGGAATTAAAGGTGCGGTTGCCTTAAACAGTACGTTACAATATTCAGAAAAGCGTTATATTTTAGCGAAAATGTTCCAATACGATTATCTGTTTTTAAGCCCAGAAATGCTTTTGCAGCAAGAAGTACTTAGTGTGTTACAACGCCAAAAAATTGCATTATTTGTGGTGGATGAAGCCCATTGTGTTTATCAGTGGGGCGTCGATTTTCGCCCTGAATATAGTAAATTAGATCTGGTCCAAAAACAGCTAGACTTTCCTTTGACCTTGGCGTTAACTGCCACAGCGACACCCGTTGTACAGCACGCAATTATAAAACAATTATTTTCTCATGGTAGCTATCAAGAAGTTCTTTCTTCAGTGAATCGAAAAAATATTGGCTTGTTCGTGAAGGAAACGTCAGAAAAAGAAGAAGTATTACTAGATTACTTATCTAAAACGGCTGGTAAAATCATTATCTATTGCGCCACGCGCAACAAAACAGAACAAATCAGTCAACTTATTCAGGCGAAAACCAGTTTTAAGGTAGCCTATTATCATGGGGGCTTGGAGGCTAGTGAACGTAGTCGCTTGCAAGAACAATTTATTGATAATCAAATCGATATTCTTTGTGCAACGAATGCTTTTGGGATGGGAATCGACAAACCTGATGTTCGTGGAGTGATTCATTTTGATTTGCCTGATAGCTTAGAAAATTACCTGCAAGAAATCGGGCGAGCTGGACGTGATGGTCAAAAAAGTTGGGCGCTATTATTATATAAAAAAGGGGATGAATTTATTCATCGGTTTTTCTTAGAAGAGACAAGAGCGAATCGAGCGACCTTAAAATCGCTGATTGAAGGAGAAGAACAAGCAGGTTTGTTAGAAAATGCCACCGAGTTACAACAAAAATGGGTCCAAGGCTATTTAGCCAAGGATTATTCTTTTGAAGAGCTAGAGCATCGTTTAGAGGAGAAAGAAAAAGATCGCCAAGCACAATTAAGAGGGATGCTGACGTATATTGAAACCACAACCTGTCGAAGAACGTTGATTCAAACTTATTTTCAAGAACCGATTGTAAAACAATCACCGGAAACTTGTTGTGATAATTGTGCGTTATTCTTTGACATTTACCAAGATTCAATAGTAAAATCGAACAAGACCAGCAATCAAAATGAAGAAGATTGGCGTTCTAAATTTCTAAAATTATTTAAAGAACGTGATTAATTCATTTTTTTAGTCGGCAGTTGGCAAAAGCTATGATATAATAACAAGCGAGAGAAGTTTAGGAGGAAATTAGCAGTGAGTAAAAAGGACAAAAAGAAAAACCAAGCTCGTGAGCCATGGGAACAATCAATTTATGAACCTGATCAAAATGGTGGTGGTTCTCGTTTAGCAAAACGCCAACAGCAACGAGGAAATTCATTATTTCTAACTGTTTTAGTTATTTTGCTATTATTAATTATTGCCATTCCAATTGGGACTTTCTTATGGATGATGCAAGACAAGAAACCGAACGAAAGTGCTAGCAAAAATAGCCAGCCATCTTCTTCATTAGTCCAATCATCATCAAAAGAGAAGAAAAAAGAAAGTACGTCAAAATCAGTGGAAAGCTCAGAACCAGCAAGCAGCCAACCAGCTGAAAATACAACACCTTCAAGTTCAGATGCTGCTGCACAGCAACAACAGGACCAACAAGCACAACAGCAACAGCAACAACAAGAGCAGCAACAACAACAAGAAGCTCAAAATCAACAACAGCAACAAGCGCAGAACCAACAACCTGTTTATGATACCGTTCAAAGTGGCGAAGGGGCACGTCAAGTTGCCGAACGTAACGGAATGACATTAGAACAAATTTTAGCGTTAAATCCTGGGATTGATACATCTGTGTTTTATCCAGGACAACCATTACGTATTAAATAATCCAGAAAAAGAGGTTTGGACAGCACTTTCAAGGCTAAACCGCGACGAATGATTACATGAGAATGCCAATAAGCAGAAATTTCCGAAAGATGGTTTGCGTCTTTCGAGGGATTTCGGCTTATTGCTTTTTCGTTAGAAACTCGTCATCAGTTTAAATCCAAGTTCTTTTCTTCTGATTTTAATATAAAAGAAGAAGCGCATTTTAAAGGATGCATATCAGTTAAGGAGTTTTTTCATGGGGAAAATCAGTATTGCTATTGACGGACCAGCTTCGTCAGGCAAAAGTACAGTTGCAAAAATTTTAGCAAAACAATTGAATTATGTGTATTGTGACACGGGTGCCATGTACCGAGCGATTACGTATCTGGCCTTGCAAAATCAAATCGACATTCAAGCGGAAGAACCATTAGTAGCGCTTTGTGTCAACCACACTATTTCTTTTCAGCAAGCAGAGAATGGCCAACGTGTTTTTATCGACGGTCATGAAGTGACCGAAGCGATTCGCCAGCCAGATGTAACGAATGCTGTTTCAGCTGTTTCAAAACATGCAAAAGTTAGAGAAGAAATGGTGGCGTTACAACAGAAAATTGGTCAAGCCGGCGGAGTTGTCATGGATGGTCGAGATATTGGTACTGCAGTTTTACCAAAGGCCGAAGTAAAGATATTCTTGGTGGCTAGCGTTGAAGAACGTGCAGAACGTCGTTTTAAAGAAAATCAAGAAAAAGGGATTGAGACGGATTTTGAAACCTTGAAGGCGGAGATTGAACGTCGGGATTATTTAGATTCAACCAGAGAAGTATCACCCCTTGTCCAAGCAAGTGATGCTGTGAAAATCGATACAACAGGGTTGACGATTGAAGAAGTCGTCGCCGCCATACAAAATGTGATTAAACAAAAAGGTTTTGAACTTTTTTAAAGAATTTTAAGAAAAATAGAAGAAATCGCTTTATTTTTTTACAAAAATCTCGTACTATGTAAGTATATATAGCTAAGTTTTGGAATTTTTGTTGGCATAGGAGGATAAGAGGCATGACAGATTTTGAAGACAAACAAGTAGCAAACAACGAAACAATGGAAGATGCAATGAACAGCGTTCAAGAAGTCAGTGTTGGCGATATTGTTAAAGGCGAAGTTTTAGCCATTGAAGACAAACAAGTTGTTGTCGGCATTGAAGGAGCGGGCGTTGAAGGCGTTGTTCCTGCAAAGGAATTATCGACTTTACCAGTTGAAGATGTACACGAACTTGTGAAAGTCGGTGATGTGTTAGATTTAGTTGTTATCACATCAATTGGCAAAGATAAAGAAAACGGCAGTTATTTACTGTCAAAACGCCGTTTAGATGCTAAAAAAGTTTGGGAAGAAATTGAACAAGATTTCCAAGCGGGCAAAGTAATCGAAGCACCTGTTACAAATGTTGTTAAAGGTGGTTTGGTTGTTGATGTCGGTGTTCGCGGATTTGTTCCTGCCTCAATGGTTGAAGATCATTTTGTTGCAGATTTTTCTGAATATAAAGGTCAAACACTAGCATTTAAAATTATTGAAATCGAACCTTCAGAAAACCGCTTAATTCTTTCACATAAAGCAGTTGTTGAAGCTGAAAAAGAATCGAAAAAAGAAGAATTACTTTCTTCTTTACATGACGGAGACGTTGTTGAAGGGAAAGTAGCTCGTTTAACAGATTTCGGCGCATTCATTGATTTAGGTGGCGTGGATGGTTTAGTTCATGTTTCTGAAATTGCTCATCAGCATGTGGGCAAACCAAGTGATGCGTTAACTGTTGGCGAAGACGTTCAAGTAAAAATTCTTTCAATTAATCCAGAAGAAGGACGTATTTCTTTATCTATTAAAGAAACATTGCCTGGACCATGGACAGATATCGAAACAAAAGCAGCCGCTGGGACTGTTTTAGATGGCACAGTAAAACGCCTAACAAGCTTCGGTGCCTTTGTGGAAGTTTTCCCTGGTGTGGAAGGATTAGTGCATATTTCTCAAATTTCTCACAAGCACATTGCAACGCCTCATGAAGTCCTTCATGAAGGGGATCAAGTACAAGTGAAAGTTTTAGAAGTTAATCCAGAGGAACATCGTATTGCTTTAAGTATCAAAGCGTTAGAACCAAAACCTGAGTCTCAAGAAGAACCAAAAGAAGAACAGGAATATGAATTGCCTGAAGAAAATACTGGTTTTACCATGGGCGATATTTTAGGTGACGCTTTATCTGATGCGAAAGAAGAGGAATAACACGTTACTTTCTTGAAATTTATGAGTTTGACATAGCCGTAAACAGATCGGCTATGTCAAACTCATTTTTTCTTGAATTGGTTAGAAAATCAGCAGAAACTAAAACTTTTCTTGCACTTTAAGGTTTGATTAGGTAAACTAGTAAGGATTGAAATTCTCAAGGAGGGAATCAAATGGCAAATCCAACTATTGCGATTGTCGGTAGACCGAATGTCGGTAAATCGACTATTTTTAACCGCATTGCCGGTGAGCGTATCTCGATTGTAGAAGATACTCCTGGCGTAACACGCGACCGTATTTATACAACTGGAGAATGGTTAGGGCGTGAATTTAGTATTATTGATACCGGTGGGATTGATTTAGGTGACGAACCATTTATGGACCAAATCAAACACCAAGCAGAAATTGCGATTGATGAAGCAGATGTGATTATCTTTGTTGCTAGTGGCCGTGAAGGAATTACTGATGCAGATGAGTTAGTAGCAAAAATTTTATATCGTAGTAATAAACCAGTGATCTTAGCTGTTAATAAAGTTGACAATCCTGAAATGCGTAATGATATTTATGAATTTTATGCTTTAGGACTAGGGGATCCTTTCCCAGTTTCTGGTAGTCATGGTTTAGGCATTGGCGATGTGTTAGACGAAGCAGTTAAACATTTTCCTAACACTTCAGAAGAAGAGGACGAAGATACAATTAAATTCAGTTTAATCGGGCGTCCAAATGTCGGTAAATCATCATTGATTAATGCTATTCTTGGTGAGGATCGCGTGATTGTTTCAGATATTGAAGGAACAACGCGAGATGCAATCGATACGTATTTTGAATCTGAAGAAGGTCAAAAGTTCTTAATGATTGATACAGCTGGTATGCGTAAACGTGGAAAAGTATACGAATCAACTGAAAAATATAGCGTCATGCGCGCAATGCGGGCGATTGAACGCTCAGACATTGTTTTAATGGTCTTGAATGCAGAAGAAGGTATTCGTGAGCAAGACAAGCGTGTGGCGGGCTATGCCCATGAAGCAGGTCGCGGTATTATTATCGTGGTCAACAAATGGGATACAGTCAAAAAAGATACAAATACAATGCGTGATTTTGAAGCGGAAATTCGTGATGAATTCCAATATTTAGATTATGCACCCATTATTTTTGTGTCTGCATTAACCAAACAACGTTTAAACAAACTGCCTGAACTAATTGAAACGGTAAGTATGAATCAAAACTTACGGATTCCTTCAGCGTTGTTAAATGACGTTGTAATGGATGCTGTAGCAATTAATCCGACACCAACCGATAAAGGAAAACGTTTGAAGATTTTTTATGCAACACAAGTGGCAGTCAAACCACCTACATTTGTTATTTTTGTCAACGAAGAAGAACTAATGCACTTTTCTTATGCCCGGTTTTTAGAAAATCAAATCAGAAAAGCATTTACGTTTGAGGGCACGCCAATTAAAATCATTCCGCGACGCCGAAAATAGTGCATTCTACCATACTTTTTTTAGATATTCAAATAAATTTATCAACTTTGAGAAAAAATGATTATTTTTTGAAAAAACTGGTTAAAATACACTAAAAACCTTGCTATTACAACTTTCTTATGCTATCTTGTTAACAGAATATTGAACCAGATCAATATTTGCTGTCTGTTTTTGGACCACTCAAAAATAGACGGAACTTTAGGTGTGTAAAAACATCGTATCTCTTATAGAGGAGGTGAAATGATCCATGGCAAATAAAGCAGAATTAATCGAAAACGTTGCATCTTCAACTGGTTTAACTAAAAAAGATGCTACTGCAGCAGTAGACGCTGTCTTTTCAACAATTCAAGAAACTCTTGCTAAAGGTGAAAAAGTTCAATTAATCGGTTTTGGTAACTTTGAAGTTCGCGAACGCGCAGCTCGTAAAGGACGTAACCCACAAACTGGACAAGAAATTCAAATCGCTGCAAGCAAAGTACCTGCATTCAAACCAGGTAAAGCATTGAAAGATGCAGTGAAATAAGACAGACAATTAGAACCCTTGGTTTCCAAGGGTTCTTTTTTGAATCATACATAAAAAATGTTATTTTAAGAGGTGGTCGAAACAGTACGCTAAAAGGCTAAATTGTAACGAGCCTTGGGTGAGAAAAACGTGCTTCGCTCCGAGAATCAAGCGGGAACGGTTCGACACTCGCTCCTTGCTTTTTTGATAAAAAGAGAAAGATTTATGAATGAAGGACAAAAATAAGTTGTTGCCAGTAGCTGTTTTTTAGTGGTTATGCTAGACTTGGGGTGAAGGAAGAGGAAACAGTCTTAAGGTGGTGAATCAATGAAATACAACTATTCTAGAGGGGAAAACAAGGTCGCTATTATTTATGGAGAAACATTTGCTTCCGTCCTAAAAAAACGACCAGTAACGACGGAGTCAATCGTTGTTTTGGCGAATCAGCGTTACTATGATCTTTTTTCGGAGAAGATTAATTATGCCTTTGGGGAACAGTTGGGATTAAACTGGTATATTTGTCGCAATGATGTTCATTGCAATGACTTATCAGAATTAGAAAGTGTGTTACGTTTCTTAGCTGATTGGCCAGAAAATCAGGATGTTTTATTGATTGGTTTAGGTAATGAAGGGGTACTACAATTGACCGCATTTTTGCACCAAGTAAGTAAGTGTTCCTCCAAATGTTGGCTGATGCCTGTGTCTGTTCAAGCGTTACGGCAAGGACTTTTACCAAGTGTCACAATTCAGCAAGCACAGCATGCAACTATGCATATAGAAAATCATTCAGAAGAAATTTTGTTTGATAGTACCTTGACCAATAAAAAAGGTGCCGCTCCTTTAATTGATTTGCTCGTTTTTATTCGAGCGGGTCTTGTCTGTGATTATACTTATTTACAAATGTTATACCAAACGTATCCAGATAAAAAACGGTTGAATCAAACGTCATTTAATGGTATTTTAGACGAGTTGTTATCTTTGTATGAACAAGCAGGGGAAAAAGTGGATCAATTTGGCCGAGTTTTTGAAGCGGCCTTTGCTACAACCGAAAATGGCCATTTGTTATCAGGTCCCATGAAACGATTATTGGGATTATTGTTACAAGTTTTATGGAGCCAGCAAGTCAATCACTTTGACTTTCAATTTAAAAATTTTATCGTTTGGTTTATTCGCTTAGGTTTTCCGGTGGCGTTTCCAAAAGAAATTTTAAGTGCTGATTACGCAGAACAAGTTTTGCTTCACACAGAAACACTAGGTCCTCCTATGGTGTTGGAAAAAATCGGTCAACTAGGAGCAGCTTTAAAGCCAACGCCCGATCAACTGTTAACAACGATTGAAAGATACCAAGAAATTTTAAAAGAGATTTGAGGGGAAATTATGTCATATAGTGAAAAAATGGTTCAAGCATTACAAGCTGAAAATTTAGCAGAAGCACAGTTAATGTTTGAAGAAGCATTAAAGAAAGATGATGAAAATACCTTAGCTGATTTAGGGGAAACGTTATTATCTTTAGGTTTTCTAGAAGAAGCCAAACAAATTTTCCAACAATTGTTGGAACAATTTCCCGATGCAGATGGCTTAAACATTCCATTAGCAGAAATCGCCATTGAAAATAATGAAATAGATGACGCATTCATCTATTTAGAAAAAATTCCAGAAACTAGTGACAGTTATATCCAAAGTCTCTTAGTCACTGCGGATTTGTACCAAGTTTTAGGGATTCCAGAAGTCAGTGAAGCGAAATTAAAAGAAGCAGCCAATCTTATGCCAGAAGAGCCGTTAATTCAATTTGCTTTGGGAGAACTATATTTTACAAATGGTCAATTTGTTGAGGCTATTACTCGTTATCAAAGCATTGTAGAAAGTGGGACAGCGCAAATCTCTGCTATTTCCTTGAATGAACGCTTAGGAAGTAGTTACAGCATGTTAGGTGATTTTGAAGAAGCAGTTCCTTATTTGGAAGCCGCGGTCAAAGAAGAACAAACAGACGATCGTTTATTCCAGTTAGCTTTCACTTATTTACAGTTACATGAGAATCAAAAAGCCATTGCGTTGTTCCAGCAATTAAAAACACTAAACCCACATTATCAATCACTTTATCTATATTTAGCGGAAGCGCTCCAAGAAGAAGAGCAATTAGAGGAAGCAAAAGCGGTGATCGAAGAAGGAATTGCGGAAAACCCCTTCCAAGTAGAGTTATACCAATTTGCCTCTGAAAATGCCTATCGCTTACACGATATTGCTGGTGCTGAAAACTGGTTGTTAAAAGCTTTGGAATTAGGTGAGAAAACAGATGAAAGTCGTTTGACCTTAAGTAATCTCTACATCACGGAAGAGCGTTTTGAGGAAGTAATTACTATCTTAAATGATTTAGAGGAAACGGATCATCCTTATGCTGAATGGAACTTAGCAAAAGCGTACAACGAATTAGAAGACTTTGCCGTCGCTAAAGTTCATTATGAACAAGCAGCGCAAGAATTGTCTCACGAACCAGAATTTCTAAAAGAATACGCATTGTTCTTACGAGAAGAAGGCGAACTTGAAAAAGCAAAACACTTGTTATACCACTATTTGGAACATGAACCTGGTGATGTCGACATGCAATCTGTGCTAGCAGATATGGAAGAAAGATAGGAAACGACGATGTTTGTTAGTTTATCAGAAAAGAAAAAATTTTTAACTTGGTTAGTGAATACCGTGCCTTTTGGAAGAAGAGAAGTACTGTGGATTTTAAATTACTTATTAACGCACGATGCGATTTTAAATAATGTTCATTTTGTTGAGAACGTAGAAAAAACCGATCGGGGGATTCGTGTGGTAGCGGATGGTTTAGGTAAGGAGCCGTTATTGCTTTTTATCCAAGCACAAGAATTTACAGATCCGGAACAAATTTTTCACGAGATTCGGATGAATTGGCGGAAAGCTCTTTATTTAGAATGTGTATTTCCAGAGGCTTGGCAAACGAGCCAGTATTTATCTGTTTTAGAAGATAATCCGTTTGCGCCATGGAATGAACAAGTGGATCAGGAAGTTGCCAGAGCGATTGATCAATACTTTAAGCAAGAAGAACAAACGCAGCGAATGGCATTAATTAAAGCTCAAATTGATGATGCTTTAGAAACAGGCAACAAAGAAGCGTTTTTAGAATTATCCGATGAATTAAATCGTTTGAAGCAACAATAAATAAAACCCAGCATTTATTGAAAATGCTGGGTTTTATTTATTGTTTTAATTTAAAGCGCCGTTGTTTGCTGGGTTTTGCATAAGTAAAGCCTTCGCCAATTGCTTCATGTACGTTAATGATGGACACAAAGGCTTTTTCATCTATTTCATTAGCAATCCGTTTGACTTCCATTATTTCTCGAGGACTGACTACCGTGTAGAGAACCCGTTTTTCCACTTGTGAATAAGCACCTTCACCATTTAAATATGTTACCCCGCGTTCTAAAGAAGCCATTAAACTTTGACCGATTTCTTCGGAATGATTGGAAACAATTAAAATTCCTTTCGCAGCATAGGCTCCATCGAGTACAGAATCAACAACACGACTGAAAACAAAGGACACAATTAAAGTATACATCATTCGTTTGACATCAATATAGGTCAACGAGAGGAGTAAGACTGCAACATCAAAAAGTAACAACGAGCGTCCCATGCTAATCCCAAAGTATTTTTCGAAAATGCGGGCAATGACGTCGGTCCCGCCAGTGGTTCCGCCTACGCGGTAAACAAGGCCACTCCCGAATCCTGCGGCCAAACCAGCTAGGAGAGCAGCAATCAATAAATCATGATCTAAATTAATTTCAACAGGAAATTTTTGCCAAAACCACAAAAATACCGATAACGACACGGTACCAATTAGCGTATAATAGAGGGAACGTTTGCCTAAAATTTTACCACCAATTAATAAGAGCGGAATATTGATTAATAATGTCGTATATGCTGGGTTAAAATGAAATAAGGCTCTTAAAATCAAAGTAATCCCCGTGACACCACCTTCGGCCAGGTCATTGGCAATATTGAAAGTAACCAAACCAAAGGCATAGATACAGCTTCCTAATACAATAAATAACACATCTTTAAAATAAAATCTTTGTTCTTCCATTTAATCACGTCCTTTTACAGTATAAACTGTATCATTCTCCATATAAAACAACAAGTAGAACCTTTCCAGATAGCCAAGTTTTTGATAAGATGTAGGAGGTAGAGTAAGAAAGGTTGGGGTAAAATGTCAGAATCAGAACAACGTAGTTTGCAATCGATGCAAACAGAAGTTGATGATTATATTCAACAGTTTAAAACAGGCTATTTTTCACCATTAGGACAAATGGCTCGTTTGACGGAAGAGGTCGGAGAATTAGCCCGTGAAGTCAATCATTATTATGGTGAAAAACAGAAAAAAGCAGACGAAAAACCAAAGACAGTATCAGAGGAACTTGGAGATGTCTTTTTTGTATTGATTAGCATGGCAAATTCTTTAGAGATTGATTTAACCGAAGTTTTTGAAGAAAATATGGCCAAATTTAACAAGCGGGATCGCTATCGCTTTGAAAGAAAGGATGGGAAAACACATGATTAAAATAATTGTCGCTGGGTTTAAAGGACGGATGGGCAGTACTGCTACACAAATGGTCTTAGAAACCGCAGACTTTGAATTAGTAGGTGTGTATGATCCTCATGAAGCACAAGAAACTGTTTCTTTCAATGATGAAACAGCAATTCCCGTTTTTCAGCGCTTAGAAGAAGTCCTAGCTGTCAAACCAGATGTTTGGATTGATTTTACGGTTCCTGAAGCTGCCTATCCAAATACGCGTTTTGCGTTGGAACACGGTATGGCGCCAGTTGTTGGGACGACAGGCTTTACGGAAGAACAAATCAACGAATTGACAAACCTATCTCGAGAAAAAGCCATCGGCGGCTTAATTGCGCCAAATTTTGCAATTGGGGCAGTTTTAATGATGCAATTTGCCCAAAAAGCGGCACAGTATTTTCCAGATGTGGAAATCATTGAATTACATCATGATAACAAATTGGATGCACCGAGCGGAACGGCTATAAAAACTGCAGAAATGATTCAAGAAGTTCGGCCAGCAAAAAAACAAGGGAATCCGCAAGAGGTAGAATCAATACCAGGGGCACGCGGGGCTGATTTCGAGGGTCTGCGAATCCATAGTGTCCGCTTACCTGGTTTAGTGGCACACCAACAAGTCCAATTTGGCAGTGTAGGTGAAGGGCTCACTATTCGGCATGATTCTTATGATCGGCGTTCATTCATGACAGGAGTAGCGTTAGCTTGTCGGCAAGTGGTACAGAGAACAGAACTACTTTACGGATTGGAACAGATGCTATGAAATTGACAACTATTCCAAACGAATTTAAAGAAGCCGCTCCCGTTATTCGTGAAATCAATGCACAGGGCTTTGAAGCGTATTTTGTCGGGGGCAGTGTCCGTGATGCTTTATTAAATAAACCAATCCATGATGTCGATATTGCGACAAGTGCCTATCCAGAAGAAATTAAGCAAATTTTTAAACGAACCGTTGATGTGGGCATCGAACATGGTACAGTCCTTGTATTGATGGAAGACCAACAGTATGAAGTAACAACCTTTCGTACCGAGTCAACTTATCAAGACTTTCGCCGACCAGATGAAGTCACCTTTGTTCGCTCCTTGAAAGAAGATTTAAAACGGCGAGATTTTACGATTAATGCCTTGGCGCTCGACAGCACAGGCGAAATCATTGATTTATTTGATGGTATCGAAGATTTAACTAATCAAACCATTCGTGCAGTCGGTAATCCCCATGAGCGGTTTCATGAAGATGCTCTGCGAATGATGCGGGGCTTACGCTTTGCTAGCCAATTAGATTTTAAAATTGAAGAAAAAACCTTAGCCGCTATCGCTGAATTTCATCCTTTATTGGAAAAAATTTCAGTAGAACGCATTACAATTGAATTTGTAAAAATGCTTTTAGGGGTTAATCGACAAGGTGGCTTAGCTCCGTTTATTGAAACAGAATGCTATCAATACTGTCCCAAATTACGAGAACAAGGGGCTGGACTTTTTCGTTTAATGGACTTGCCTGCTCGTCAAATTGAAACAGAAGCAGAAGCGTGGACGTTACTTATCCAATCATTGAATTTACCAGAAGCAGAAATTCGCTCCTTCTTAAAGGCTTGGAAACTTTCAAATCAATTAATTCAAAACGTTTCACAATTAGTACGCGGTTTGCGTTTTCGCTTGAGTAACGACTGGCAGCCAATGATGCTTTATGAATTAGGCGAAGAATCAGCAGTACTTGTTGAAAGGCTTTTATATTATTACCAACAAGAGAGTCAAGTACAAGTAACAAAAGAGTTAGTTAAGGCATTACCCATCCATCAAAGACATGAATTGGCCATAACAGGAAAAGACCTTTTAGCCGTCTTAGAAGAAACACCAGGCAAATGGTTAGGGGAACTGATTGCTGAAATCGAGCAACACGTTGTTGAAGGTAGCTTAGAGAATAAACAAGAAGTTCTGCTTTCGTTTGCCAAAAAACAACGTTCAAAAGGAGAGAAAGCATAATGCCAACAGAAATGTTTACAAAAGAATTTTTGGTGAAAGAATCACAAACGGCTAAAATGCTCGGTTCTGGTGACTTAGAAGTTTTAGGAACCCCTGCTTTAGCTGCCATGATTGAACAAACAGCCAAAGAAGCTGTGAAGGACCAATTATCAGTTGGGGAAACAACTGTCGGAACGGTGTTAGAATTGCGCCACTTATTTCCATCCGCGGTAGGGGCGACAATCGTTGTTACGATGACCAGCATTGAACAGACTGCACACAAAATACGCTATGAATTTGTTGCTTATGAAGGAGAACGACAAATTGCCAAAGGTTCTCACCAACGTGCAGTAGTTGAGATTGATTCTTTTTTAAAAAGAATAACAAAAGATTAAGAATCTACAGCGAAAGTTTGTGACCGTTTATCAAAAGTATGGTAAACTAATAATGTAAGAAATTATTTTTAAGTAAGGAGATTTGTGCTATGGCTAGAGAAATGACAGGACTTAAATTTTATTTCAGAAATGGTGAAACTTGGACGATTGATCGTCGTTTTATTGGTGATTTATGGATCAAACATATTACAACAAGTTTTGGCCGTATCCATGGTAGTGAATTTGTTGAAATTCATCCATGTGAAGGGTTCAAAATTGAAATTTTCCAAGAAGGAGATCATGTTCAAACCCACGATATTAACTTAGGTGGCTTAGAATTAGGGATGTTCTCTCGTGCTTTAAAATATGAAGATATCGAACGTATGGAAATTCTTTACAAAAATGGCACACCAGATTTAGTTTATTTCCCTTACAAAGATAAAACAGATGAGGGCTTGGATAACATCTATCAATCTACAAAAGTCAGCGAAAAAACTAAAAACTTATACATTGTTATCGATCCAACACAAACAGTTGATGATGTATACGCTGAAGAATTAAAATAATTTTTGCTCCACAGGAATCAGTGAAATGACTGGTTCCTGTGGCTTTTTTCAGTCTTTTTACGAATAAAATAACATTGGTTTTAATGGAATAGTCAAAAAAATAAGCGAATAAGTGTTGACACATGTTTTTTCTAGCGGTATACTGTTAACAATTCTTAATTAAATCAGTTTTGGAGTGATTCTTATGACAACAACGAAGAAAAACCATACACAACTGAATAACTTTTACTTTAGCTATTTTAGATAGGTTTGTATTCATAACATTATGGGTACAGACAACAAACGTTTGTATCTATAATGGCTAGGGAAATTTAAGATGACTTTCAGCCATGTAGATTTAAGAAAATCTATAGTGGCTTTTATATTGCTTTTTTGTAGGGTATTCACTGTAGATTTTTCTTAAAATTTACTGTGAATATCCTTTTTGTTTGGCCAAAAATTAGGATTTCAGAAACTTACTAAAAAAATTTCGTAAAGGAGCACACAGGATGAAAGAAATAACTGGAGCTACTCGTTTAGCTGGGTTATTCGCGAAACCCAGCCGACACAGTATTTCACCGTTGATTCATAATACAGCATTTCAAAATTTAGGAGTTGATGCTCGGTATCTGGCGTTTGACGTTGGACAAGAGACATTGCCACAAGCAATTGAAGCGATTCGAACGTTTCACATGTTAGGGGCCAACTTATCAATGCCCAATAAAGTGGCGGCTGTAAGTTATATGGATGAACTAAGTCCTACCGCCCAACTGGTTGGCGCGATTAATACGATTGTCAACAAAGATGGAAAACTTTACGGAGACAGCACGGATGGTACTGGTTTTATGTGGAGTTTGAAAGAGAAAAAGGTTGACGTTTTTCAGAATAAAATGACCATCTTAGGAACAGGTGGTGCAGCCTTATCAATCATTGCCCAAGCTGCTTTAGATGGCGTGAAAGAAATCGCCGTTTACAACAGGAAAAGCGCGGGGTTTAACGACAGTCAAAAAAAACTGGCAAATTTCACTGAACGAACCAACTGTGTAATCCATTTAAATGATTTAGCGGATACTGAAAAACTAGCAAAAGATGTTGCTGAAAGCGTCTTGTTAGTTAATGCAACGAGTGTGGGTATGCATCCACATGCGCATAGTAGTCCTATAGAAAATTATGCAATGATTCAACCAAAGTTATTTGTGTATGATGCTATTTATAATCCCAGAGAAACACAGTTATTAAAAGAAGCCCGTTTACGTGGCGCAGAAACAAGCAACGGCTTGGACATGCTACTTTATCAAGGAGCTGCTGCTTTTGAACAATGGACAGGACAAAAAATGCCTGTATCAGTCGTAAAACGTAAAATTGAAAATAGATAAAAAGAGCGCCGTTTAAAGGCATGAGGAGAGAATATAATGATCGTAATTATGAAAGAAAATGCAACCGAAAAGCAAATGAAACAAGTCATTGATTTAGTAACAGGTGCAGGCTTAACTACTCAAACAAGTCAAGATAATGGAAAAACAGTGATAGGCTTGATTGGTGATACAGAAAAATTAGTTGAAGCAGAGTTAACAGCATTAGAAGGCGTGGAAAAAAGTGTTCGCATTTCGTTGTCTTACAAACTAACGAGTCGTTTATTTCATCCAGAGAATACAGTGGTTGATGTGAACGGTGTTAAAATCGGTGACGGCAGTATGACCATGATGGCGGGCCCTTGTTCAATCGAAAGCTTAGATCAGATTCGTGAATGTGCGCGAATTGCTAAAGCTGGCGGTGCAACAATTTTACGAGGTGGTGCATTCAAACCTAGAACGTCGCCATACGCTTTCCAAGGACTAGAAGAAGAAGGACTAAAATACATTCGCCAAGCGGCTGATGAATTAGATATGCAAGTCATTACAGAAGTGATGGATGAAGCGAATTTAGAACTTGTCGCAAAATACAGTGACATTTTACAAATCGGTGCGCGCAACATGCAAAATTTCAAGTTATTACAAGCGGTTGGTAAAACTGGAAAACCTATCGGCTTAAAACGCGGGATTGCTGGTACGATTGATGAATGGCTAAACGCAGCTGAATACATTGCTGCGCAAGGAAATTTCAATGTGATCTTCATTGAACGTGGGATTCGTACGTACGAAACCGCTACGCGCAATACACTTGATTTAAGTGCGGTGCCTTTAATTAAAAAATTAAGTCATTTTCCAATTATTGTTGATCCGAGTCATGGTGTTGGTATCTGGGATTTAGTACCGCCAATGGCCCGAGCAGGTGTTGCTTCAGGTGCGGACGGCTTGATTGTAGAAATTCACCCAGACCCAGCGAATGCGTGGTCAGATGGGCCACAATCCTTGAATGAAAAAACTTACCTACGTATGATGAAAGAAGTTCATATCATCGAAAAAGCAATGAAAGAAATTAATGCTTTAGAAGATTAGTAAAGACAGAGGAGTAGAGGACATGAAATTAACCGTAACGTTACCTACACATTCATATGATTTAACCATCGAAACAGGTGCCTTAGATAAAATTGGCACCTGGGTACGTAGCCTGTGGCAGCCACAACGGGTAGCGATTATTACCGATGAAACGGTGAATAAATTATATGGCGCAGCTGTTGAGAAAGAATTGCAAGCTGCTGGTTTTGAAACATCATTGATTGCTGTAGCGGCAGGTGAACAAAGTAAGAGCCTCGAAATAGCTCAACTGCTTTATGATTTTTTAGCGGAACAGCAATTGACTCGAAGTGATGGTCTAATTGCTTTAGGTGGAGGCGTTGTGGGAGATCTAGCTGGATTTGTCGCTTCAACCTATATGCGCGGTATTCACTTTTTGCAAGTACCAACAACCTTACTGGCACAAGTAGATAGTAGCATTGGAGGTAAAACAGCGGTTAATACTAAAAAAGCCAAAAATCTTGTCGGTACTTTTGCCCAACCAGATGGGGTTTTAATTGATCCTAATACACTTAAAACATTAGAACCTAGACGTGTGCGTGAAGGAATTGCAGAAATTGTAAAATCAGCAGCTATCGCTGATGTTGAATTGTGGCACCGTTTATCCTCTTTGGAAAATGAACAAGATTTAGTGGCACATGCAGAAGAAATTATCACGGCCTGTTGCAAGATTAAACGTGATGTCGTCGAAGAAGATGAATTAGATTTGGGCTTACGTTTGATTCTGAATTTTGGGCATACGATCGGCCACGCATTAGAAAATACAGCTGGTTACGGGGTGATTGCTCACGGTGAAGGCGTTTCTTTAGGAATGATTCAAATAACTCAAGTCGCAGAACAACAAGGGCTTTCCCCACTTGGGACTACCCAAGAGTTGGTCACCATGCTAGAAAAGTTCCATTTACCAGTAACCACAGATCGTTGGTCAGAAGAACGTCTCTATCAAGCAATTACACATGATAAAAAAACACGTGGGGGACAGATTAAAATCATTGTCTTAGAAAAAATTGGTCAAGCGAAAATTGTCTCTTTACCAACGGAAGAAATTCGAGCATTTTTAAACAGAGAAGGAGGAATTTAAGATGCGCTTTATTACAGCAGGCGAATCACATGGACCTGAATTAACTGCTATTATTGAAGGCTTACCAGCCGGCTTGCCTTTAAGTAGCGAAGAGATTAACCGAGAATTAGCAAGACGTCAAGGCGGTTACGGTCGTGGGGGACGGATGAAAATTGAAAAAGACCAAGTACGTATTACTTCGGGTATTCGGCATGGTAAAACACTTGGCTCACCAGTAACGTTGATTGTCGAAAACAAAGACTGGAAAAATTGGACCTCCGTGATGTCAGTAGAGCCAGTTCCTGAAAAACAAAAGAAAATCCGCCGCGTCAGCAAACCACGTCCAGGACATGCTGATTTAGTCGGTGGCATGAAATATCAACATGATGATTTACGGAATGTTTTAGAACGGTCTTCGGCACGAGAAACAACGATGCGTGTGGCGATTGGTGCGGTTGCTAAAAAACTCTTAGCTGAACTGGATATCCAAGTCGCTGGGCATGTCGCGGTATTAGGTGGGATTGAAGCTACGATCCCTGAAAATTTAACGATTCGTGAAATTCAAGAACGATCTGAACAATCTGCCGTTCGCGTATTAGATCCTTCCGTAGAAGAAAAAATGAAAGAACTAATTGACCAAACCAAGAAAAATGGCGATACAATTGGTGGGGTAGTAGAAGTACTTGTGGGTGGCGTTCCAGCTGGCTTAGGTAGCTATGTCCAATGGGATCGTAAACTAGATGCCAAAATTGCGCAAGCAGTTGTAAGCATCAACGCTTTTAAAGGTGCTGAGTTTGGCATTGGATTTGAAATGGCACAACGCCCTGGTAGTCAAGTGATGGACGAGATTGTTTGGGACGAAAGTACTGGTTATACCAGAACTTCCAACAATTTAGGCGGTTTTGAAGGAGGAATGACCAACGGAATGCCAATCATCGTTCGTGGTGTCATGAAACCTATTCCAACCCTTTATAAACCATTACAAAGCGTGAATATTGATACAAAAGAGCCTTATAAGGCCAGTGTTGAGCGCTCTGATAGCACGGCGGTACCGGCCGCTAGCGTTGTTTGTGAAGCCGTTGTTGCAACGGAAGTAGCAAAGGCTATGCTCGAAAAATTTGATAGTGACTCATTTGAACAAATGAAAGAAGCAGTGAAACGTTATCGTCTATATACTCAAAACTTTTAATGGAAGAAAGTCGCAAGTATATGGAGGGAAAAAATGAAGAAACGTATTTTAATCGTAGGATTAGGGCTAATCGGGAGTTCACTGGCTTTGTGTATCAAAAAAGGGCATCCAAACAGTGAGATTATCGGTTTCGATAATCAAGCGGAGGCAACTGAATTTGCTAAGAAAACGGGTCTAATTGATGAGATAGCTGAATCTTTAACAAGTGGGGCAAGACGAGCAGAGATTATTTTTCTTTGTTCCCCAGTTAAAGCAACTTTAGTACAACTAGAAGAATTAAACCAATTATCACTAGAAACTGCTCTGATCACAGATGTGGGTAGTACCAAGGTGGAAATTAATCAGTTAGCAACAAAGCTTAACATGAAAAATTTTATTGGTGGTCATCCAATGGCTGGTTCACATAAATCCGGCGTAACAGCCGCTGATGAACGTTTGTTTGAAAATGCCTACTATATTTTTACCGATGACCATGGCGAAAAAAACAAACAGATTCAGGAGTTACAAACGTTACTAAAAGGAACGCATGCGAAGTTTATTACGATGCCTGCACAGGAACATGATGAAATTACTGGTGCTCTAAGTCACTTGCCACATATTGTTGCCGCAGCGTTAGTGAACGAAAGTCAGCAACTGAATACCACTTACCCTAGAGCGCAGCAGCTAGCGGCTGGAGGATTCAGAGATATTACTCGAATTGCTTCCTCTGATGCAACGATGTGGACGGATATTTTATTAAGCAATCGCTTAGTATTATTGGACTTACTAGAAAATTGGCAAAAAGAGATGACTACTGTTTGCCAATGGTTAACAGAAAAAAATGCCCCAGCTATTCGTAATTTTTTTGATAAGGCCAAAGAAACACGTGCTCAATTGCCTATTCATAAAGAAGGCGCAATCCCAGCTTTCTATGATCTGTTTGTTAATGTACCAGATCAACCAGGAATCATTGCTGAAATTACGCAAATTTTAGGCGAAGCGGACCTTTCTCTTACAAATATTAAAATTTTAGAAACGAGAGAAGAAATCTATGGGATTCTTCAATTGTCTTTTAAAAATCAACCAGACTGCCAAGCTGCAAAACAAATTTTATCTAAAAAAACGAACTATACGTGTTACGAAAAATAAGAGGTGATGAGGGTGCAACTACGTACAAATGTGAAACATTTACAAGGGACTCTGATGGTTCCTAGCGACAAATCGATTTCCCATAGAAGTATTATGTTTGGAGCGATTTCTTCTGGAAAAACGACGATTACAAATTTTCTAAGAGGCGAAGATTGTTTAAGTACCTTAGCGGCGTTTCGTTCTTTAGGTGTGAACATTGAAGATGACGGGACGACAATCACCGTTGAGGGGCGAGGATTTGCAGGCTTAAAAAAGGCGAAGAATACAATTGATGTTGGAAATTCAGGGACAACAATTCGTCTGATGCTGGGCATTTTAGCTGGCTGTCCCTTTGAAACGCGCCTAGCTGGTGATGCGTCTATTGCCAAACGACCAATGAATCGTGTAATGCTTCCTTTAAACCAAATGGGAGCGGAATGTCAAGGGGTTCAGCAAACGGAGTTTCCGCCAATTTCTATTCGCGGGACTCAAAATTTGCAACCGATTGACTACACAATGCCTGTTGCAAGTGCTCAAGTTAAATCGGCTATTTTATTCGCCGCTTTGCAAGCCGAGGGCACTTCTGTAGTGGTTGAGAAAGAAAAGACACGTGATCATACAGAAGAGATGATTCGACAATTTGGTGGGACACTTGAAGTAGACGGTAAAAAAATTATGTTAACTGGACCGCAACAATTAACAGGTCAAAATGTGGTAGTTCCTGGTGATATCTCTTCTGCAGCTTTCTTTTTAGTTGCGGGTTTAGTAGTCCCAGATAGCGAGATACTTCTGAAAAATGTTGGCTTAAATCAAACGCGGACAGGTATTTTAGATGTGATTAAAAACATGGGCGGTTCCGTCACTATTTTAAATGAAGATGAGGCCAATCATTCTGGCGATTTACTTGTAAAAACGAGTCAATTAACAGCTACAGAGATTGGTGGCGCTATTATCCCACGTTTAATTGATGAGTTACCGATTATTGCTTTGTTAGCTACTCAGGCTACTGGCACGACAATCATTCGAGATGCAGAAGAATTGAAAGTCAAAGAAACCAATCGGATTGATGCAGTAGCGAAAGAATTAACAATTTTAGGCGCCGACATCACGCCTACTGATGATGGCTTAATTATACATGGACCAACTTCTTTACATGGTGGAAGAGTTACCAGTTATGGGGATCATCGTATCGGGATGATGTTACAAATTGCTGCATTACTTGTAAAAGAAGGCACTGTTGAATTAGATAAGGCTGAAGCAGTTTCAGTTTCTTATCCAGCATTTTTTGACGACTTAGAACGTTTAAGTTGTTAACGAAGGAGGATAACGAACCATGGAAAGCATTGTTTTAATTGGTTTCATGGGTGCGGGTAAAACAACTATCGGCCAAAGTTTGGCCAATAAACTGAAGATGCCTCATCTTGATTTAGATACAGCGTTAATTGAAAAAATAGGACGCTCAATTCCTGACTATTTCGAAAAATATGGTGAAGCAGCTTTCCGAGAACAGGAAACCCAACTTTTAAAGGAGCTGTCAAAAAATACAGCCGTCCTTTCAACTGGGGGCGGGATTGTTGTCGGACCAGAAAATCGTAGCTTATTAAAATCTTTTCAGCAAGTGATTTATTTACATGCGACACCAGAAGAGCTGTTAAAAAGAATCACAGAAGATACTGAAAACCAACGGCCCTTAGCTATAGAACGTTCTTCAAAAGAAATCATTACTTTGTTTGAGTCTCGTAAAAATTTTTATGAAGAATGTGCGAAGATGACAATTGATACGACCAATCGCTCGCCAGAAGAAATTATCAATGAAATTCTGCAACAATTAAAGGAGTAGAGAAACGATGAAAGTTGGTTATTTAGGTCCGATTGGTTCCTTTACGTACAGTGCAACGTTGGCTGCTTTTCCTGAAGCTACGTTGATGCCGTACGCATCGATTCCAGCTTGCTTGAAAGCAATTGAACAGCAAGAAGTGGCATGGAGCATTATCCCAATAGAAAACACGATTGAAGGAACTGTTAACGCATCGATAGATTATTTGTATCATCAAGCGCAGTTACCTGTCCAAGCAGAGTTAGTTTTACCGATTCAACAACAATTAATGGTGGCAAAAGAGAATCAAGCGATCTGGCAACAAAGTCAGAAAATTTTATCACATCCGCAAGCATTAGCTCAATCGCAGATGTTTCTAGAGAAAAACTTTCCAGAAGCGATTTTAGAAGCAACACCTTCAACAGCTTACGCCGCCAAATACATTGCAGAACATCCAGAATTACCTTTTGCAGCTATTGCACCAAAACTTTCTGCGGAAATGTATGATTTGACCATTGTTGAAAAAAATATACAAGATTTATCGGTAAATCAAACCCGATTTTGGGTTCTTGGTTCTGAAAATTTAGCGATTTCTTTCCCGCTATCTGAGAAAAAAATAACACTGGCGATTACGATGCCAAGTAATGTTCCTGGCTCTTTACACAAAGCATTAAGCGTGTTTAGTTGGCGAGGGATTAATCTTAGCAAAATAGAATCGCGGCCGTTGAAAACAAAGCTAGGAGAGTACTTCTTTTTAATGGACTTAGTGAAAGATCAACCAGAAAAATTAATTGAAGCAGCCTTAACAGAACTGGAACTCATTGGTGCAGAAATAAAAATTTTAGGGGATTACCCGATCTATGTTTTGTCCACACTTTAAAGAGTTAAAAATGAAAATGAAGCTTACTTATTAGATAAAGTGAGTTTCATTTTTTATTAAATTACATATTTGTAATAGGAATTTCCTGTGAAATGAGGTATCCTAAGAAAGGTGATAAAACACAGAGGTAAAGGAGTGACACGATGAGTCGTGTAGATCGTTATAAACATATTCATGAAAAATCGAGACCAGCAGAGCATAAAAAGACCTTTAATCCCCGAAAATCAATGGGTGAACATAGAGAAGAAGAACCAGAAGAACTAGCTGAAAGCCTTCAAGAGCCAGTTTACGAAGACAGCTATACTGAGGACAGTCGCAGAAGTGAGAGGCGACATCAAACAGATTCAGGTGGTGGCAACGGTTCTGACCAACCACCCCGCGGAAAAAAAGACAAGAAACCAAAAAAGAAACGTAAAAAATCAAAAACAAAACGCTTTTTCAAATGGCTAGTGATCCTATTGATTCTGTTATTTGCCTATAGTACAGTCATGTTTTTAAAAGGAAAATCTGCAGCAGAACATGATGACTCGTTGCCTCAAGAAAAAGTAGAAACATTTAATGGTGTCAAAAGTAGCAACGGGGCTAAGAATATTTTAATTCTTGGCAGCGATACACGTGGGGAAGATGCTGGACGAGCCGACACAATAATGGTTCTCCAACTAAATGGACCATCAAAAAAACCGAAATTAATTTCATTTATGCGTGATACATTCGTGGACATTCCTGGTGTCGGGCCGAATAAAATTAATGCCGCATACGCTTATGGCGGTGCTGAATTGGTTCGTGAAACGTTAAAACAAAACTTTAATTTAGATACGAAATATTATGCTAAGGTAGATTTCCAATCATTTGAAAAAATTGTTGACTCTATGTTTCCAAAAGGTGTCAAAATCGATGCAGAAAAATCACTGAATTTAGATGGTGTTGATATTGAAAAAGGGCAACAGGTCATGGATGGACATGTCTTACTTCAATACGCTCGCTTTAGGATGGATGAAGAAGGCGACTTTGGTCGGGTTCGTCGCCAACAACAAGTTATGTCAGCTGTAATGAGCCAAATGAAAAACCCAATGACTTTATTAAGAACCCCAGAATCACTTGGGAAATTAGTCGGCTATATGTCGACAGATGTGCCTGTTAGTTTCATGTTAACGAATGGACCATCATTGTTGATTAAAGGAAAAGCAGGGGTTGAGTCATTATCGGTTCCGGTACCAGATTCTTGGAATTTTGGTGAATCCTCTTATGCAGGCAGTATTTTAGAAGTAGATGAACAAAAAAATGCTGACGCCATCGAAAAATTCCTGAACGAATAAGGAAAGCATTTTAAAATATCCTTTTTTATGCTATATTAGAAACAACGTGGAAAATTAGTGAAACGAGGTTACAAAATGAAAATTGCTATTGTGACAGATAGTACAGCTTATTTACCCGAGCGCATTAAAGATCATCCGAATCTTTTTGTAATTCCCATCCCAGTCATTTTAGATGGAAAAATATACAACGAAGGCATTGACATTGAAGCAGATGAATATTATGCATTGCTAAATAATAGTAAAGAATTTCCGACGACTTCACAACCTGCTTTAGGAGAAGTGTTAGAGCTTTACAAATCAATCGCTGAACAAGGGTACGACACCATCATCAGCATTCATCTTTCTTCAGGAATCTCTGGTTTTGTTCATACATTGCACGGACTTACCGATGAAATCCCAGGCGTTGCTTTGTATCCATATGACTCAAAAATTACAAGTATGCCAATGGGACACATGGTAGAAGCTGCTTTAGATTTAACAGAAGAAAAAGCCAGCTTAGAAGAAATTTTTGCCAAATTAGATTTAATTCGTGACAATACGTATGCATATCTAATTGTAGAAGATCTGAACAACTTAGTTCGTGGCGGTCGCTTAACGAATGGCGCAGCCTTGATCGCTGGACTATTGAAGATTAAACCTATCTTGACTTTTGAAGATGGAAAGATTGTATTATTTGAAAAAATCCGTTCAACAAAGAAAGCTTTTGCTCGTGCAGAAAAGATTATTGGTGAACGAAACGCAGGGATTGAAGCACCAGTTAAACTGTATGTGATTCATGCCAATAACCGCATCGTTGCTGAAAAAGAACAAGCAAAATTACAAAAGCTATACCCAAATGCAGAAATTGAAATTGGTCATTTTGGTCCAGTTATCGGGACCCACCTAGGGGAAAAAGCAATTGGTTTAGCGATTTCAGCTCAATAATAAAAGATGAGACAAAAGTAAACTACTTCTGTCTCATCTTTTATTCTATTATTTTATCGTTCGCTGGTGTTACTCAGCCGAACACTTTTTGTTTATAAGAAAATGTAAAATTACTCCTTTTTATTAGAAAATATCTTGCAAATTAAGCAATTCCTTACAAAGTAATGTATACTAAGGAAGAGGAGGCGGTTAAATGAAAAGAAATATAGCCTTGTTGCAAAGCGAAAAAATGAAAAAAGTTCAAGCTTTAGCAAACTACTACCAAGAATCAATTGACTTACCGCCTGGAAAAAACCGTGAGGCGGTTATCAAAAAGATTAACGAATCAAAAAAAGAAATTAAAGAAATAAATGATATATTAACAGATATTCAAAAGAAAAAGAAATAAAGGAGTCGTTTGTGATTATCGATGGATTTACGTTATTGCTATTTTTATTTGTCGTCGTTATGTATGGTTACTTTTACTTCGTACGTAAAAGTATTGTAATTCCGGCTGCAAAACATCCTACAACAAAATATTTAGTTGCTTTTTTTAGTTTAATGATTCTGGCCAATGCATTTTCGGCAGGAGATAAAATTGAAATGATTCGAAGTGTGTTATATATTTTGATTATCTTCAGTTTTCTTTACGATGCAAGAGGTTTTGCGGAGGACTGTATTATTACGCATCCTTTTGACAATCGGGGCACGGCCTTTAAAGATATCGAAAAGATTGTCCTTGTTCAAAAGCCGAACGGTATTCGTTTAGGGTATTTAAAAAAAGGCAGAAGAGGGGTGGTTTTACGCTTTTCTGCGCCACTAGAAGAAATGGTTCTTTTTCTTTCAACACGGATGAATGAAGAGGCAGAAATTGATATTATTGTTAATGAAGATTAACCATGTTCAGCTCCTATAAATCAGCTTTTCCCGCGTTAAGTTTTGTCTGAATTTCTTTTGAAAAAAAGAAAGCAATTTTGCTTGTACTTTTGGTAAAATTTGTTATAATTAGTCAGATTAAATTTTGGAAGGAAGTTGTTTCGGTGAGTGAAGAATTTGAAAAGTGTGTCGCTGACTTGAAAAAGAAATATCAAGCAATCCCTGAAGAAAAACGACAACACTTTGCAGAACGTATGCAAAAGAAAAATTTCTTACGCTACAAAAAAATTGAATTAATTAAAGGAGAACTTCTTCGTTTAGAAGCACGACGCGCTCAATTGGAACTTTGCGAACGCAGTTCTGAGTTAGAAGAAGTTGAAAAGAAAATTATTCTTAAAAAGAAAAAATTACTTAAATGTTTTGATCGGTAAGTCAATAAAAATTTAATATAGAAGGGAATGATAGGATGGAATTTACCTTTCTAATCATTGTTTTTGCACTGTCTATTACCTTCTCAAACATATTCAACCGGATTGTTCCCGTCATTCCGCTGCCAATTGTGCAAATTATTGTAGGCGTTCTAATTGGTTTAACTAAAATGGGGCAGGAAATTGAATTTGAGCCTGAAGTGTTTTTAGTAATGATTATTGCACCGCTTTTATTTAGAGAAGGGGAGCTAATCAATCTGAAAGCAATGATGAAAAATTTCGGGATGATTCTTTTCTTGGCCTTTTTTGGTGTGTTAATTACCTTAGTTGGAGTCGGCTGGACCCTGCATATGATTTTGCCTACTTTACCATTAGCTGCTTGCTTCGCTTTTGGAGCGGCTTTAGGGCCAACGGATGCGGTGGCGGTAGGTTCGTTATCAGGTCGAATTGACATTCCTGAACGTTCGATGAACATTTTATCTGGTGAAGGACTCATTAATGATGCATCAGGCGTTACAGCCTTTCAATTTGCATTAGCGGCTTTATTAACGGGGTCATTTTCGCCGGTGGAAGCGGCAGGGACCTTGGTTATTTCCAGCATTGGTGGAGCGGTAGTCGGAATCGTGTTAGTTCTATTAAAACAGCAAATTGTTCATTTACTTGAAACTGCAGTGGCAAAAGATGTTACAGGCTACTTGTTGATTGAATTACTCTTGCCATTTATTGCTTATTTAATTTCAGAGTTGATTGGCGTTTCTGGAATTATTGCTGCTGTGATTGCTGGAATTATGCAAGCGTCTAGTTTGAAAAAAGTTTCGCTTTTTGAAGCTGAGCTGTCAAATGTTGGCGAAAGTATTTGGAGTATGATTGAGTTCACTTTAAATGCCTTAGTTTTCTTATTCTTAGGAATTGAACTTTCTCAAGTGTTTTCGCCAATTTGGATTGACCAACAATATTCAAACTGGTTCCTACTACTGGTTGTTCTAATTATTAGCGCCGTTGTCTTTTTGATTCGTTTCTTAGCCATTTTCAGTGTTTACACGCTTCAACATGGACTTAAGAAAGTTAAAAACGCAATGAATGAAATGCTGATTTTAACTTTTGGCGGTGTTAAAGGAACAGTGAGTTTAGCCACCATCTTTATTTTGCCAACAGCGATTAACGGCGAGCATTTTAAAGAACGACCGTTATTACTATTTATTACGGCTTGTGTTATTTTGGTGACTCTGATTGGCGGGATTCTAGTTTTACCATTTTTAACTGATTCAGAGACGGAAGTGGAAAATGAAGAGTCAGTCGAAATTGATTTATTACGTGATGTCATTGATGTCTTAAAACAGCAAAATGAAGAGAATCCTCGTGGTGAAATGAATGCGGTCATTGAAAATTATCAAGATCGTTTAAAAGAATTGTATACCGAGCAGCTAAGTGCAGAACGAAAACAAGAAGTGCAAGAGTTGCGGACGTTAATTGTGTCCATTGAACGAGACGGCTTAGAAGAAAGTCTGAAACAAGGAGAAATTAGTGTCAGAAGTTATCGTATGTATCAACGCTTGATTACACGGATGCAACGGTCGATTGCCAAACAATTATTATCGATTGTAGGCTTTTGGTTATTATTTGCTCGACAAATCATTTCGATTCTTTTACATCCTAAGCTATTTTTCAATCGTGGTGAAGCTTCTGAAGAAGAAAAAGAATTACGAAATGAAGAACTAGAAAATATTCGCCAAGTTTTTCTAAGAAATTCTCAAGTTATTCTGAAGAGTTTAGATAATTTGCGCGGTGTCTATGATGATGATTTAATTGATTTCTTCATTGACGGACGCTTGGATTTAGCCCATAAGTTTGAAAAAGGCGAATTTATTGATTCGTATATTGTTCATACGGAGACAGACTATGTCAAAGACCTATTATTAGGCTTCCAAGAAGAACGACGGATGATTGATCATTACGAACAATCTGAACGCATTTCAATTATCGAAGCGAACGAGTTACGAAAAAATGTCAATTTATTAGAGAGTTATTCGATTAGCGGCGAAGTGAATAATGTTCCGCTGAAACGATTTGTTAAAAATTTTAATAAAGAATAAGTAATAGTGTATGAGATGAAACCAAGACGATTTTTATCTCATGCACTTTTTTTATAATCCAATTTTTGATACAATAAGCAAGACCAAAATAGAAGGAGTTGGTAGTGTCGGTGAAAGAATTAAAAGTAACAGATTTAACCAAAACATATGGGGAAAAAACACTATTTGATCATCTTTCTTTTTTGATTCATGAAAAAGATCGCATTGGTTTAATTGGGATTAACGGCACAGGGAAAACCAGTTTATTAAATATTATTGCTGGCGTAGATAGCGGTGATGGTGATCTTGCTGCGATTCAGCAGCCAAGTGATTATCAAATTGGGTACCTTTCCCAGAATCAAACATTTGACGAGAATATTACGATTGCAGAAGCCGTGTTTCAGGGAGACAGCCCGATCATAAAAGCGGTCAAAAATTATGAATTAGCGTTAGCTGCTTTAAGTGAGAATGGTTTAGACGAAGGGGTTCAAAGACGTTACACGCAAGCAGAAGAAGCCATGAATAAACAAGATGCTTGGACAGCAGATACCAATGCAAAAATTATTTTACAAAAATTAGGCATTCCCACATTGGAAAAGAAAATAGGTGAGCTTTCTGGTGGACAGTTAAAACGAGTAAGCTTGGCGCAAGTCTTAATTGAAGCGCCTGATTTACTGTTATTGGATGAACCAACGAACCATCTGGATTATGAAACGATTGAATGGCTGGAAAACTTTTTAAATAACTATCGTGGTGCGGTTTTAATGGTGACCCATGACCGCTACTTTTTAGATCGAGTAACCAATCGGATTTTCGAACTTTCTTTTGGAAAACTGTATGAATACAAAGGAAACTATGAAACGTATGTGATGGAAAAAGCCGAACGTGAACGTGTCGCTGTAGAACAAGAAGAAAAAAGAAAACGCCTCTTCAAACAAGAACTTGCGTGGATGCGAGCAGGCGTTCAAGCACGAGGAACGAAACAGCAAGCAAGAATTGATCGGTTTCAGGATTTAAAAGAAAACTTGCATCAGGTACAAACCAATGGCACCTTAGAAGCAGACTTTGCCACGCAGCGTTTAGGGAAAAAAGTTCTGGAAATCAAGGAAGGAAATTATGCCATTGATCATAAACAGCTTTTGAAAGACTTTAATTTACTCATTCAAGCAAACGATCGAATTGGCATTACTGGTAAAAATGGTGCAGGCAAATCCACGTTATTAAATATTTTAGCTGGCCGCATTCCTTTAGAGAGTGGTCTATATAGTATCGGTGAAACCGTCCGAATTGGCTATTATACCCAGCAAAACGAAGAAATGGATCCTAATCAACGGATGATTGCTTATTTGCAAGAAGCAGCAGAAGAAGTGAAACGCAGTGATGGAAGCAGCGTTGGGGTCGCTGAAATGTTAGAGCGCTTTTTATTTCCTCGTTTTATGCATGGCACACTGATTGGCAAACTGTCTGGTGGAGAAAAACGCCGGTTATATCTCTTAAAATTATTAATTAGTCAGCCTAACGTGTTATTATTGGATGAGCCAACCAACGATTTGGACATTGATACGTTGACCATTTTAGAAGATTATATCCAAACGTTTAAAGGAGCGGTAATTGCGGTTTCTCATGACCGTTATTTCTTGGATAAAACAATGGATAAATTGTTAGTTTTTCAAGGAAATGGTCAGATCCTATCATTTTATGGCACGATGAGTGAATATTTGGCGAACCAAAAAGAACAAGAAAAGGTCAAAGAAAAACCGCTCAATAAACCAGTAAAAGAAGCATCGACAGAAAAGAAAGAAAAAACAAAGCTGACTTATATGGAACAAAAAGAGTGGGCAACAATTGAAGAAGACATCACACAATTAGAAACGAAATTAGAAACATTAACTGAAGAAATGAACCATCAGGGTGATGATTTTGTTCGTTTACAAGAACTACAAGAAGCGGTAACAGCAACGGAACAATTGTTAGAAGAAAAAATGAATCGTTGGGAATACTTGAGTGAATACGCGGATTAAGAGACGGAGGGAATAAGATGGAAGAAGCATACTTAGCGCTAGGAAAAAAGATTTTAGAAGAAGGTCATTTTAAAGAAGACCGTACAGGAACTGGGACGTATAGTTTATTTGGCTATCAAATGCGTTTTGATTTGGCCAAAGGATTTCCCTTACTAACAACCAAACGAGTACCGTTTGGCTTGATTAAAAGTGAGTTATTGTGGTTTTTAAAAGGCGACACGAATATTCGCTATTTGTTAGAGCGAAATAATCATATTTGGGATGAATGGGCGTTCGAACGTTACGTAAAAAGCGCAGATTATCAAGGACCAGACATGACGGATTTTGGGCATCGTGTCTTACAAGATCCAGCGTTTGCAGAACAATACAAAGAAGAACATCAAAAATTCTGTGACGCCATTTTAAATGATGCAGAGTTTGCAGAAAAATATGGTGAATTAGGGAATATTTATGGTGCGCAATGGCGTCACTGGGAAACCAAAGATGGTAGCTTTATTGATCAATTAGCTAATGTGATTGAAATGATTAAAACCAATCCTGATTCTCGCCGTTTAATTGTTTCCGCTTGGAATCCAGAAGATGTGCCTTCAATGGCGTTGCCGCCTTGTCACACTATGTTTCAATTTTATGTAAATGAAGGAAAATTAAGCTGTCAACTTTATCAGCGCAGTGCCGATGTTTTTTTAGGTGTTCCTTTTAACATTGCAAGCTATGCTTTATTGACACATCTGATTGCACATGAAACAGGTTTAGAAGTGGGGGAGTTTGTACACACGCTAGGAGATGCCCACTTATATCAAAATCATGTGGAGCAAATGCAAGAACAATTATCACGAGAAGTTCGTTCTTTCCCAACGCTCGTTTTGAATCCAGACAAGGCTTCTGTTTTTGATTTTGATATGGAAGATATTAAAGTAGAAGGCTATGACCCACATCCAACGATTAAAGCGCCGATTGCCGTATAAAAAAGGAGAGAGAAGCTATGTTAGCAGCCATTTGGGCCCAAGATGAACAAGGAGTGATTGGTAAAGAAGGCAAATTGCCTTGGCATTTACCCAACGACTTGAAATTTTTCAAGGAAAAAACAATTCATAATACATTGGTCTTAGGACGTGCAACTTTCGAAGGCATGGGATGTCGTCCGTTACCAAATCGAACAACGATTGTTCTTACCAGTAATCCGGATTACCAAGCTGAAGGCGTTTTGGTTATGCATTCCGTAGAGGAGATTCTTGCGTATGCTGACAACTATGAAGGCGTGACCGTTATTGGTGGAGGTTCTGTCGTTTTTAAAGAACTGATTCCCGCATGTGATGTCTTATATCGGACGATGATTCATGAAACATTTGAAGGCGACACCTTCTTTCCAGAAATCGACTGGTCTGTTTGGGAAAAAGTTGCCACTGTTCCCGGCGTCGTGGACGAGAAAAATCTCTATGCACATGACTATGAAACGTATCATCGAAACGATAAATAATAAAATGAAGGGAGGCATGAGCAATGCCGACATTGAAAGAAAAAATTATTCAAGAGAGTCAACGTTTAGGCATCGATAAAATCGGCTTTACTCATGCTGAACCATTTATTGAATTAGAAGATTCTCTGCATGAACAACGAGAGCGAGGATATAACTCGGGATTTGAACATCAAAATGTGGAAGAACGAATTTACCCAGAAAAAACGTTTAAGCATCCTAAAAGTATTATCTCCATTGCTTTAGCTTATCCCACCAAAGCTCAGGAAAAAATGCCTAGAGATGAAAAGCGTGGACAATTTGCGCGAGCCTCTTGGGGAATTGATTATCATCACATTTTGCAGGATCGGTTGCAAAAATTAATTGCTTTTATTGAAGAGCAAGCTGCCACTGAAGCAGAAAAAGAACACTGGCGCTTTCGGCCGCAAGTAGATACTGGCGAATATGTTGACACCGCTGTTGCTCAGCGGGCGGGTTTAGGATTCATTGGTAAAAATGGTCTACTGATTACCGAAGAATTTGGTTCCTTTGTATATTTAGGTGAGGTGACCACCAACATTCAATTTGAACCAGATGAACCTGTTCCAAATGGTTGCGGTGATTGTACTCGTTGTATCACAGGGTGTCCTACAGGGGCTTTGTTAGGGGACGGTCGAATGAATGCTCAAAAATGTTTGTCTTATCAAACGCAAACAAAAGGCATGATGCCTGAAGAGTATCGAAAAAAAATGCGTAACGTCATTTATGGTTGCGACATTTGTCAGCTGGTTTGCCCTTATAATAAAGGAAAAGATTTTCATTTTCATGAAGAGATGGAACCAAAGATTGAAGAAGTTTATCCCAAATTAGCACCGTTATTAACTATTTCCAATAAAGAGTTTAAACAGCAATTCGGACACTTAGCAGGCTCTTGGCGTGGTAAAAAACCATTGCAACGGAATGCTTTAATTGCGTTAGCGAATTTGGGCGGCCGTGAAGCTATCCCACAAATTATTCTCTGTTTAAATGATCAGCGTCCTGTCATTCGCGGAACAGCTGCTTGGTCGTTAGGTCAGCTCGCAAAAAGAGAACCCGAGCAAAGTTTAGAAGCTTTAAATTATCTACTTTCTGTAGAAACTGAAGAAGAGGTTATCGAGGAAGCCCAAAAGGCTATTCACTTGTTAACAAGCAAAAAAGGAAGCCGCTCAACGGAGTGACTTCCTTTTTTTATTAAATATGATTGCGATATAAACCAACAACTTTACCTAAAATTGTAACGTTATCTAAAAGAATAGGCGCTAATGCATCATTTTCAGGCTGCAAGCGGATATGATCTACTTCTCGGAAGAATCGTTTACAGGTTGCTTCATCTTCATCGGTCATTGCGATTACGATGTCGCCATTATTGGCATTCGATTGCTTACGAACAATCACTTGGTCGCCATCTAGAATACCTGCGTTAATCATACTTTCTCCTCGAATCGTCAACATAAATAAAGCATTTTCTTCTGTACGTAAATCAGGAGGTAACGGGAAGAAATCTGATGCTTCTTCCACCGCTAAAATTGGTTCACCAGCAGTTACGACACCTAACATCGGAATAGTTGTCGGCTGAATTCCGATCTTTTCCAAGCCTTCTGGTGTTAATTCGATTGCTCGCGGTTTTGTTGGGTCACGTAAGATTAGACCCTTTTTTTCAAGACGAGCTAAATGTCCGTGAACGGTAGAAGTTGAGGATAAATCAACAGCCTTCCCAATTTCGCGAACGGTTGGCGGATAGCCCTTTAATTCGACTTGTTCGTATATATATTTAAGTACTTCTAATTGTCTTGTTTCTGTACGTTTCGCCAAAACCCGCACCTTCTTTCAATTGATAAAATTAGTGTACCATAAAATGCGAACGAAATCAAACAAGCGTTCGTGTTTTATAAATATCAGAATATAGTTGTTTTTTTAAGGCAGTTCTTATAATATAGACAGTGAGAGTAAGGAGGGATTTTGATGTTATCGAAAGAAAAAATTGCCCGTATAAATGAATTAGCGAATAAAGCAAAAGTGGAAGAACTTAGTGCGAAAGAAAAAGTCGAACAACAAGAATTACGTAAAGAGTATTTAGAAGCATTTCGTGGAGGGATGCGTCACCATATCGAAGGAATGAAGGTCGTGGATCAAGAAGGGACCGATGTGACTCCTGAAAAACTAAAAAAAATTCAGCGTGAAAAAGGACTTCACAACAGAAAGTAATTGCTTTCATTGTCGAAATAAGCTACACTATGAATAAAGGTAAAAAAAACCTAAATTAGGAGATGATTTTTTTGTTTGACAAGACAGATCAATTGGGCGTTAATACAATCCGGACATTAAGTATTGAAGCCGTACAAAAAGCGAACTCAGGACATCCTGGTTTACCAATGGGTGCTGCCCCAATGGCGTATGCACTTTGGACAAAACATTTAAAGGTGAACCCAACAACTTCTAGAAACTGGGTTGATCGTGATCGTTTTGTACTTTCAGCAGGCCACGGCTCTGCAATGTTGTACAGCTTATTACATCTATCAGGATACAACGTAACAATTGACGATTTGAAAAATTTCCGTCAATGGGATAGTAAAACACCAGGGCATCCAGAAGTGCACCACACAGATGGTGTTGAAGCAACAACAGGACCTCTAGGACAAGGGATTGCTATGGCTGTTGGTATGGCAATGGCTGAAGCGCATTTAGCTGCAACTTATAATCGTGATAGTTTCCCTATTATGGATCATTATACGTACGCAATTTGTGGTGATGGCGATTTAATGGAAGGTGTTTCTCAAGAAGCAAGTTCAATGGCTGGTCATATGAAATTAGGTAAATTAATTGTCTTGTACGATTCAAATGACATCTCATTAGATGGACCAACTTCTAAAGCCTTTACTGAAAATGTTGGGGCTCGTTATGAAGCATACGGATGGCAACATATTTTAGTTAAAGATGGCAATGATTTAGATGAAATAGAGGCTGCGATTGAAGCGGCTAAAGCTGAAACGGATAAACCAACATTGATTGAAGTTAAAACAGTCATCGGTTACGGAGCACCAAAAGAAGGAACATCTTCCGTTCACGGCGCGCCAATTGGTGAAGAGGGCATTACAGCGGCTAAAGCTGTTTATGGTTGGGAATACCCTGACTTTACTGTGCCAGAGGAAGTCGCTGCTCGTTTTAAAGAAACGATGATTGACGAAGGCCAAAAAGCTGAAGAGGCTTGGAATGAGATGTTTAAGAACTATGAACATGCGCATCCAGAATTAGCCAAACAATTTAAAGAAGCTTTTGCCAATCAATTACCTGAAGGTTGGGAACAAGAATTACCTAAATATGAACTAGGAACAAGTGCCGCAAGTCGTGTAACAAGTAAAGAAACGATTCAAGCTATTTCAAAAGTTGTTCCAAGTTTCTGGGGCGGTTCAGCTGATTTATCAGCCTCAAATAATACAATGGTTGCTGCAGAAAAAGATTTCGAACCTGGTCAATACGAAGGCCGTAATATTTGGTTTGGTGTTCGCGAATTTGCAATGGCTGCAGCAATGAACGGGATTCAATTACACGGTGGTAGCCATGTTTATGGCGGGACATTCTTCGTCTTTACTGACTACTTACGTCCAGCAATCCGTTTAGCCGCTTTACAAAAAGTTCCTGTAACTTACGTCTTAACGCATGACTCTGTTGCGGTGGGTGAAGATGGGCCAACACACGAACCAATTGAGCAATTAGCAAGTGTTCGTTGCATTCCAAATGTTCATGTGATTCGTCCAGCTGACGGCAATGAAACTGTTGCTGCTTGGAAAATTGCTATGACTTCTACGGAAACACCAACTATTTTAGTTCTAAGTCGTCAAAACTTACCTGTTTTAGAAGGAACGTTAGAACACGCTTCTGATTCTGTTCAAAAAGGTGCTTATGTATTGTCACCACAAAAAGGTAAACAACCAGCAGGGATTTTAATTGCGACTGGTTCTGAAGTAAATCTAGCGGTGGAAGCACAAGCGAAATTAGCGGAAGAAGGCATCGATGTATCTGTCGTGTCAATGCCAAGTTTTGATTTATTTGAAAAACAATCTGCTGAATATAAAGAAAGTGTGTTACCTAAAGCTGTGACAAAACGTGTGGCGATTGAAGCTGCAGCAAGCTTTGGTTGGGAACGCTATGTAGGAACAGAAGGCAAAACAATCACAATTGATCACTTCGGCGCTTCTGCACCTGGCGGTCTAGTTCTTGAAAAATTCGGCTTTACTCCTGAAAATGTGGTTAATACCTATAAATCACTATAAATAAACATTAAAAAACCTGAATGCTTGTGATAGCATTCAGGTTTTTTGCTTCATTTCTTTTTGGGAGCAAAGAGCATAAAGTGAAAAAATAATGCGAACAATTGGAACCCAATACCAGTTAAAGTAACACCAGACCAACCATAGTTTTGCCACATTAATGTACCAATCAATGAACCCAGTGAACCGCCGATGAAATAGAAAAACATAAAGACGGTATTGTTACGATTGCTGGCTTCTTCTCCCAAATTTTGGACGCGTGTTTGATTGGCTACTTGCCCAAATTGAGTACCGATATCTAAAACAATAATTGCTAAGATTAGTAAGACCACATGTGTTCCACCTAGAAAAAGTAAGATAAAACTACCGAACTGCATCAGCAGGCCAATCAAAACAATCTTCCGCTCTGGATAATAATCGGATAGACGACCAATGATGGGTGCTACGAAAGCCCCTGATAACCCAAAAATTGCTAAAATACCGACTTCTTTCGGTCCCCAATAATAAGCTGGACTACTAACAAAGAAAATTAATGTAGACCAAAAGATTGAAAAGGTTGCAAACATAAAAAAGCCATTGACAGTTGCTTCTCTTAACAAAGGTTGCGATTTGATTAGCTTAGGAAGACTTTTCAAAGAACCTAAATAAGTTAATCGATTTGAAGTTTGAGTATGTATCACTGTTTTGGGCAATTTTAATTGAAGTAGAACGACCAATGCTAACACGAATATTACGGCGATTAAGTAGACTGTTCGCCAAGAAGCTGCACTAGCAATGAAACCCGAGATCGTTCGAGACAATAAAATTCCTGTCAATAGTCCGCCCAGCATTCGACCTGTTACTTTACCACGGTTCGCTGGCCCCGCCATGACCGCTGCATAAGGAATAATAATTTGGGCGACAATAGAGAGCAACCCAATAAAAAAAGAAGAGAGTGCAAACAGGAGAAAACTTGGGGCAAAAAATGCAGCACTTAGAGACAGTGAGGAGAGCGCGGCTACTCGAATGATTAATTTGCGACGATCAACGACATCGCCTAATGGAACAAGAAAAAGTAAGCCTAGCGCATAGCCTAATTGGGTCAGCATAGTAACAAAACCAATAGAACCAATACTGACTTGAAAGGCCTGAGCAATTTGGGTGCCAATTGGTTGAATATAATACATATTGGCGACCACGACCCCGCAAGTTAACGCTAATAAAAACGTCACTTGATTTGTTAAACCCGATTGTTGTTTCTTCATCTAACCACCTACATTTCTATGTAATTCATTTTGTAATACAACAACTACTCGGCAATAGTTGTTTTGATTACAAAAACAGACTTCTCTTATAAAGTTTGTTCAAAAAGTGACAAGTCCATTAAAAAGTTTATCACAATAAATAAAGAAAAGTAAGAGGATAAATAACAAAAATCTCATCAAATTGAAAAGAAGAAGTGGTTGTTTTCACAAGTGTGAAGAGGGTTAATTAAATACAAACAAGATTTCAATTACATTACAGAAATTTTAAAACTCAAAATTTAATACGTTTATTTCTTGTTTCAATAGGAAATTAACGGTAAAATAGAAAAGTGAGACAGTGAGGAGGAAAAATGAATGAGCGAACAGTTAACAAGAAGTAGTAAACATATTCAAAAAGCTCTTAAAAAGCAAAAAGCTTATAAACGTGCTACCGCCGTTGCGGGGACTTCAATGATTTTAGCACCTGTGGTTGGTGCTGCGGTACCTGCCCAAGCAGAATCAAGCCAGCAAGCATTTATTAATGAAATCGGAAATTCAGCAGCAGCCGTTGCCAATAGCAATGATATGTATGCTTCCGTCATGATTGCTCAAGCGTTGCTAGAAAGTAGTTATGGTAGTTCTGGGTTAGCATCTGCACCGAACTATAACTTGTTTGGTGTAAAAGGAAGTTATAATGGACAATCTGTTTATATGCCAACAAAAGAATATTTAGACGGACAATGGGTGACCGTCACAGCAGCATTTAGAAGTTATAATTCTTATGCGGAATCGTTCCAAGATCATGCCAATGTTATTCGTTCCACTGCTTTTGGGGATACATACCATTATTCAGGCGTTTGGAAGAGTAATACTAGCAGTTATCGCGATGCAACAGCCGCTTTAGCTGGAAGTTATGCAACTGATCCAGGCTATGCCGAAAAATTGAATTGGTTAATTGAAGCATATAATTTAACTCAATATGATTGGGGAGCACCAGTCGCTCAAACCACTAGTTATTCAGATACAACGGGAACCGTTGATACAACAATCGATACAGCGGCTTCTGCAACAGCAACAGCAGAAACTGTAGCTAGTCAAAGTTACACTGTCGCAAACGGCGACACATTGTGGGACATTGCTGCACGTTTTGGAACGACAGTTGATAATTTAATGTCACTAAATGGATTAACATTGGATTCTGTTTTATCGGTGGGTCAAACGATCCAAATCGGTTAATTTTGCAATTATTTAGTTGAAGAAGGACCTTACAAAAGCGGCAGTTTTTGTAAGGTCTTTTATCGTGAAAATAGGTAGGGCCAGCAGCAATTATTTGATGAGCATAATCCGTTTTTTTATTTAATTTTTCACAAACTAAAATTCGTTTTTCTGGTAGAAATCGTTTTTTTGAGCTATGCTTAGAGAAAGAATTATTATATTGTTTGTAAAATTGGAGGATGTAGGATTATGACTAAAGGTTATGTAAAATCAGTAACAGAGTTAATTGGTCAAAGCCCAGTTGTGAAATTAAAACGGATGGTACCAGAAGGAGCTGCAGATGTTTTTGTTAAACTAGAGTTCTTTAATCCTGGTGGCAGTGTGAAAGATCGAATTGCTTTAAGCATGATCCAACAAGCCGAAGCAGATGGTCGCCTAAAACCTGGACAAACGATTATTGAGCCGACTAGTGGTAATACAGGCATTGGGTTAGCAATGGTAGGTGCTGCGTTGGGATATCCAGTTAAGATTGTGATGCCAGATACTATGAGTATTGAACGCCGCAAATTAATGCAAGCATATGGGGCTGATTTATTATTAACCCCTGGTGCCGAAGGAATGAAAGGGGCAATTGCAAAAGCCACAGCATTAGCAGAAGAACACGGATACTTCATGCCTTTGCAATTTAATAATCCAGCTAATCCAATGATACATGAACAAAAAACAGGAAAAGAAATTGTTGATGTCTTTGGTAAACGTGGCTTAGATGCGTTTGTTTCTGGTGTTGGCACTGGAGGAACCGTTACAGGAGTTGGCCATGAATTGAAACGGATTTTTCCAGACATTGAAATTGTTGCAGTAGAACCAACGGAGTCGCCTGTTTTAGAAGGTGGCGAACCAGGTCCACATAAAATCCAAGGAATAGGCGCTGGTTTTGTCCCAGAAGTTTTAGACACCACCGTTTATCAAAAAGTTGCCGCTGTTTCTAGTGAAGATGCATTAGAAACTGCTCGTTTAATGGGGCCAAAAGAAGGCATCCTTGTGGGGATTTCAGCAGGGGCAGCAATTAAAGCTGCCATTGATTTGGCAGTTGAATTAGGCGCAGGCAAACGTGTCTTAGCGCTGGTTCCGGATAACGGCGAACGTTATCTTTCGACAGCTCTTTACGAATTTCCAGAATAAAAAACACGCCAAAAAACGAGCATTTCTCTTAGTTTAGTAAAATGCTCGTTTTTTCCACGAGAATCCTACAATAATTCTTGTCAATCGTAATAAGAAATAGTATTATTTAAGAAAGATAGACAGGGGAGGGATACAAAGATGGACAACGTATTGGTTAAAAATGCACTTGCTGAATTAAAAGAAGCCAATATCCGAATTACTCCGCAACGTTATGCTATCTTGGAATATTTAATCGAAAATCATACACACCCAACAGCTGATGAAATTTATCGCGCACTAGAAGATCATTTTCCAAATATGAGTGTAGCAACGGTTTACAACAATCTACGTTTATTTACTGAAATCGGTTTCGTTCAAGAAATGAGTTATGGCGATGCATCTAGTCGTTTTGATTTTAGTTCGAAGAAACATTATCACGTGATTTGTCAAAAATGTGGTAAAATCGTTGATTTTCATTATCCAGGGTTAGAGGACGTTGAAATGGCCGCTAGTAAATTAACAGGCTTCGAAATTAATGAACATCGTTTAGAATTATATGGATTATGTCCAGATTGCCAACAAGCACAACAGGAGAATGTGTAAAAAATTACATACTGTTAAAAATTTATCAAAAGATAAGTCACTTGTCTAGGCAAATTTCACAAGCGTAAGAGTTTTCACTCTTATGCTTGTTTTTTTGTGTGGTTATTGACTTTTAAATTCTTAAAAACAAAAAATTAACTAGCTATTATTAAGAATTAGCAACAGTTTGTGAATTTTTTTATATGCGATTCACAAGCATAGAACTCGAATAAGCTTGATTCCTCTGATATATTTTAAACAGACAGAGGGAGACGTCACCTCTGCAAAACAAAGATTGTGAAAGAAGGGATTTACAACATGAAAGTCGTAGTCGTAGGATGTACCCATGCTGGAACTTCAGCAGTTAAAAGTATTTTAGCAAATCACCCGGAGGCGGAAGTCACTGTATATGAAAGAAATGACAATATTTCCTTCCTATCTTGCGGAATTGCCTTGTACGTTGGAGGCGTAGTTAAAAATGCTGCTGATTTATTTTATTCAAATCCAGAAGAACTGGCTTCTTTAGGAGCAACAGTGAAGATGGAACACAATGTTGAAGAAATCAACGTGGACGACAAAACTGTTACAGCGAAAAACTTACAAACGGGCGCAACTGAGACCGTTTCTTATGATAAATTAGTGATGACAACTGGTTCTTGGCCAATTATTCCACCAATTCCAGGAATTGATGCTGAAAATATTTTATTATGTAAGAACTATTCACAAGCCAACGTGATCATCGAAAAAGCGAAAGATGCCAAACGTGTCGTTGTCGTTGGTGGCGGTTATATTGGTATTGAATTAGTAGAAGCTTTTGTAGAATCAGGTAAACAAGTTACTTTAGTTGACGGGTTAGACCGCATTTTAAATAAATATTTAGATAAGCCATTCACAGATGTTCTAGAAAAAGAATTAGTTGATCGTGGCGTTAATTTAGCTTTAGGTGAAAATGTCCAACAATTCGTAGCAGATGAGCAAGGAAAAGTAGCAAAAGTCATTACACCAAGTCAAGAATTCGAAGCAGATATGGTGATTATGTGTGTTGGTTTCCGTCCAAATACAGAATTATTAAAAGATAAAGTTGACATGTTACCAAATGGTGCAATTGAAGTCAATGAGTATATGCAAACAAGCAATCCTGATATTTTTGCTGCGGGTGATAGTGCAGTTGTTCACTACAACCCAAGTCAAACAAAAAATTATATCCCATTAGCAACGAATGCTGTTCGTCAAGGTATGCTAGTAGGTCGTAATTTGACTGAACAAAAATTGGCTTATCGTGGCACACAGGGAACTTCTGGCTTATATTTATTCGGTTGGAAAATTGGTTCAACAGGTGTGACAAAAGAAAGTGCCAAATTAAACGGACTAGATGTCGAAGCAACTGTTTTCGAAGATAACTATCGTCCAGAGTTTATGCCAACAACTGAAAAAGTTCTGATGGAATTAGTCTATGAAAAAGGAACACAACGCATTGTTGGTGGTCAATTGATGTCTAAATATGATATCACACAATCTGCCAATACTTTATCATTAGCGGTCCAAAATAAAATGACTGTCGAAGATTTAGCGATTTCTGATTTCTTCTTCCAACCACATTTTGATCGCCCTTGGAACTACTTAAACTTATTAGCCCAAGCCGCTTTAGAAAATATGTAATTAATAATGATAGAAAAAGGATGAAGAACAGAAGTTCTTCATCCTTTTTGTTAGTCACTAAGCGCTCCAGTTGTTTGGTTCATTAATGCCATTAATTGCTCTTTCGTTGTTCGTTTGATAGAAAGAGGGGGGAGATTATCTAAAGAAAAATAAGCACAATTCGAGGTTTCAATGTTTTTTTCAAAGGGATGATTTTCTAAAATCTCACAAGAAAAGATCATTTTATAGTACTGAAATAGTTGAGGAATGTCTTTTCGTTTATCTGTATCATAAACAGCAAGCAATTCTTTTGCTGTAACAACTAAGCCAGTTTCTTCCAATACTTCTTTTTCAATATTTTCTTTAGGGGAGCAGCCAATTTCGGCATAGCCACCAGGTAATGACCATTCTTTGGTCCGTAAATCTTCAACTAATAAAAAACGATTCTCTTTTTTTATTAAACCGCGAACATCTACTTTCGGTGTTGGATAACCTTCCTCTTTAGTTAAGATTTTTTCTAAGTCGGGCAAAACAGCCGCTTCGTGTCCGGTTGTGCTAATAAGTTGTAACGTAAGTTCTCGTAGTTCTTGGTAACGTTCTTGATCAAAAGCATCTTTCCCGTAAAAAAGACCTGCATCTGCCAATGCTAGCAACCGCTTATAGGTGTTCAGATAATCCATATACGCACGCTCCTCATAGACTTAATACGTTTAGTTTAACAGAAAAAAACAAAGGAAGGGCAGATTTAGCGAGAAAAGGCGTCGTTTTAAGGAAATAATAAAGAATAAATGACTAACTTACATTTTTAAACTACCTATGCTATTATTTAATAAAAAAGATTGGGTATACAATAATTTTATTATGTAAACAAAGCAAAAAGATTGACGTCATTCGCTAGACAGGTTAATATCATACTATTCGTTTTTACGAATCATTGGGTTTTAAGCGCCTTGAGGTTTTTCCGACATTATGGGAAGCTTGGAATCCTTGTTTAATTTTAATTAAACAGTTGATTTAATCTACAAAGGAGTTTTAGTATGTCAGTATTTATTAGAGAGTGTACCGTCGCAGACGTACCAGAATTAGAGGCCATTTGCCAAGAGACTTTTGCAGATACTTATGGAGATGGAGAAAACGAAGAGGATTTACAGGCACATTATGAGAGGAAATTTAGTCCAGCAGTTTTAGAAAGCGAAATCTTACATAAAGATTCGCAATATTTCTTTGCTTTTTATAATAATGAACTTGCAGGTTATGTGAAATTAAATCACGGTGATGCTCAGATTACCTATCAACATCCACAAGCGTTACAAGTTGAGCGCATTTATATTCGTAAATCTTTTAAGCGTTTAGGCTTAGGCAAACATTTGATTACGAAAGCAATTGAATTAGCAGAAGAAGCAGAAAAAGAGACGGTTTGGTTAGGTGTTTGGGAACATAATCATCCAGCGCAAAAATTTTATCAATCATTGGGCTTCGTAAAAACAGATGAACATGATTTTTATATGGGAAATGAACGCCATACCGATTATACAATGACGAAACAGTTAAAAGAGTCAACGTAAAGCAAAAACAAGGAAACGGACGCAATGAAGCCGACGATTCCTTGTTTTTTTATCTTAAAATTGTGAAGGGGATTTTCCATAATATTTTTTGAATAATTTACTAAAATGATAGGCATCTTCGTAACCAACCGTTTTTGCTACTTCTTTGACACTTAAGGAATCATTTTTCAGCAATTCTTTCGCATGGTTTAAGCGGATTTGAATTAAATAATTGATTGGCCCAACGCCTGTGGCCGCTTTAAAGGTTTTCGACAAATAAGTCGGGGTCACATATAGCATTTCAGCTAACTGTTCCAAAGTAATTTCTTCGTCATGGTGCGTTTCCAGATAATAAATCGTATGATTGACTAAATTTCGTTTTCTTTTTTCCGTTTTCGATAGCCGAGTTTCAATTTTATTTTCTTGATCAACTGCTAAGCTTCTTAAAATATAAACCAATAGTTCAATAACTAAAGCTTTAATTTGTAACGCTGATTCAACTTCTTGATGGTTTAATTCATGAACAATTTGCCAAGCTTTTTCTAAAAAAGCACCATGTAAATGACTTAAATCTAATAAAGCTGATTTATTTGGAAATACGTTTCGCGCTAAGCCTTCTAAATAGAGATTTGAAATGCCAATGTGTAGTTGATGTGAGTAAGTTCCTGCTTTTTGTTGCTCACCATGTTCCGTTCGCGGATTAAAAAGAAACACCGTACCAGCAGTGGCATGGTACTGTTGCCCTTGAACAATATATTCAGATTCACCTTCTAAAAGAATAGATATTTCCAGAAATTCATGATGATGACAATTATAAGGGTGGGTCTCTTCGTTCCAAGGATCGAAGGCATATAAAATTTCAGGATTAAACGTTCGACTATTTGTGTAGTTCATAAAAAATCACTCCTACTTGTATCCGCTTTCTATACTATATTGTACATCAAAATATACAAGAATGCCCATTTCTTTTCCTATAAAAAAACAGTAATCTTATACACGTCCATAAAAACAAGAGAGAGTAGGGGAGAAAATGAATAGTTTTGAATGGATTTGGCAATATGCTAAAAAAAATAAGAATAAGTTACTGCTAGCTGTTATTTTTGTCGTTATTAACGCTATTTTAATTGTTATTATTCCATTGTTATCTGGCAGAATTGTAGACCAAGTAATCAATCAGGGGAAAACTGAAGAGCTTGTCCCAATTCTTGGGATTATGATTGGGGTGACCGTTATTCGGACAGTTGTTCGTTATAGTTATCAAGTCTTGTTTGAATCGGTTGGACAATCTGCGTTATTTGACTTAAGAAAAGATATGTATGTCAAACTTCAAGAATTAGATTTTGATTTCTTTAATCATACACGTGTTGGCGATATTATGGCGCGAATGACAGGGGATACAGACGCTATCCGCCATTTTGTTTCTTGGGTCACTTATAACCTCTTAGAATGTATTTTATGGTTCATCGCAGCCGTGATTGTGATGGGGACGATCAATTGGCAATTGATGCTAGCATTAATTTTAATTACACCTTTGATTTTTCTGTTAACACAAAAAATGTCGAAGGAATCGCATCCGGTATTTTTTGAGATCCGGGAAAGTTTTTCTCGGCTAAATTCGATGGTCGAAGAAAATATTGGTGGAAATCGGGTGGTTAAAGCTTTTTCTCAAGAACCTTATGAAATTGAAAAGTTTAACAAGCACAATGAAGACTATAAAAAATGGAATATGGCTTCTGCAGATGTCTCAAAAAAATATTTACCGTGGTTAGACGGTTTTGCAGGTAGTTTAAATGTTATTGCCTTAGTTCTTGGTGGCCTCTTTGTAATTCAAGGTCGGATGACAATTGGTGATTTAGTTGCCTTTAACGGCTTTCTCTGGATGTTGAACATGCCGATGCGAATGAGTGGCTGGTTGATCAATGATGTGCAACGCTTTACGGCATCGTCCATTAAAATTCGTCAGTTATTAGCAACGAAACCGAAGATTCCCATTGCTCGGGAAAAAGAAGCAGAACCAATCCAAGGTTATGTGACGTTTGATCACGTGTCCTTTCATTTTTCAGATGATCCAGAAACCCCCATTTTATCGGATGTTTCATTTTCAGCAAAACCTGGTGAAACAATTGGTATTTTAGGGGAAACTGGTTCAGGCAAAACCACTTTAGTTAACTTAATCGCTCGGTTCTATGATCCAACAAAAGGCACTGTTTATATTGATGGAAAAGATGCTAAAAGCTATTCTGTTCGTAAATTGCGAGAAAATATCTCCATGGTTATGCAAGATGTCTTTCTTTTTTCCAATACGATAGAAGATAACATTGCTTTTGGTAACACATTGGCTAACTTGGAACAAGTGCAAATGATGGCTGAAATTGCTGATGCCCATAGCTTTATTTCCAGAATGCCCGAAGGTTATGCAACAATTGTTGGTGAACGCGGCGTTGGCCTATCTGGTGGCCAAAAACAGCGGATTTCACTGGCCCGTGCCTTAACCAAAGATCCAGCTATTTTAATTTTAGATGACACAACTTCCGCTGTTGATATGGAAACAGAATCAAAAATTCAAAAAGAACTAGGTCGTTTGACGGAAAAGAAAACGACATTTATTATTGCCCACCGAATTTCTTCTGTGAGAGAGGCCAATTTAATTTTGATGATGGAAAAAGGCCGTGTGGTGGAAAGCGGTACGCATAGCGAATTAGTCGAACAAAGAGGCAAATATTTTGACGTATATCAAAAACAATTAGGTCTGACAAAGGAAGGTGAGTCGCGTGGCTAGAAATACGTTTGATGTAGATGAGACTTTAGAAAAAGAATTTAATTGGTCCCACTATAAACGATTAGGCGCCTATATTAAGCCTTACAAAAAAGCTGTTTTTAAAACATTATTTGTCATCATATTAGCTAATCTGGCAAGTATGTTAGGCCCTTACTTTACTAAAATTGCGATTGACCAAGTAATTCCACAAAAGAATCTCTCGTTACTCTTGATACTAGGGGCTATTTTCCTATTTTCCTTGGTGATTATTGGTTGGTGTATGCGTTATCGGATATATGCCATCACAGAAATTGGACAAGATATTTTAAAAGATATGCGTTTTTCAATTTTTGAGCATCTACAAAAATTACCATTTTCTTACTTTGACAGTCGGCCGCATGGAAAAATCTTAATTCGGGTGGTCAATTACATCAATACGTTAAGTGATTTATTAAGTAACGGATTGATCAATTTAATTTCTGATTTATTTAATGTGATTATTACCTTAATTTTCATGTTATTTATTGATGTGAAATTAACCTTATACAGTTTACTGCTATTGCCTGTGTTGTTCGTGATGGTTCTATTTATTCAAGGGAAACAACGGAAAGCTTACCAAGAGCTTAGCAATAAACAATCAAACTTAAATGCCTATATTCATGAAAGTATTTCAGGAATTAAAATTACACAATCTTTTGCACGAGAAGATGAAAATTTCCAGATTTTTAACGAGGTAAGCGAAGAATATCGTCAATCCTTTATGAAAGCTGTGCGTGTCCAGTATTTATTATGGCCAGCAGTGCAAAATATATCCGTCATTACGACTTGTTTTATCTATTTCGTAGGAATCCGTCAATTAGGTGTGTCCGTTACCACTGGGACGCTAATTGCTTTTATCGGTTATATCAATAACTTTTGGAATCCAGTCATCAATATTGGTAACTTCTACAATTCTCTGATTACTGCAACTGCCTATTTGGAAAGGATTTTTGAAACGATGGATGTTGTTCCAGAAATTCAAGATGCGCCGCACGCTATTGCGTTGCCGCCAATTAAAGGAACCGTCGACTTTCAGCATGTTTATTTCCGTTATGAAGAAGGAAAAAATATTTTGACCGATGTTAGTTTTCATATTGAGCCAGGACAAACAATCGCCTTGGTTGGGCCAACAGGTGCGGGTAAAACAACAATCATCAATTTGTTAAGTCGTTTTTATGATGTGAATGAAGGGGCCGTTAAAATTGATGGTTATGATGTTCGCGATGTGACACTCCGTTCGTTAAGGAAACAAATGGGGGTAATGCTTCAAGATACGTTTATTTTTTCAGGAACAATTATTGAAAACATTCGGTACGGAAATTTAACAGCCACAGAGGAAGAAGTTATCCAAGCCGCAAAAATTGTTCGTGCGCACGACTTTATCAAGGATTTAAAAGATGGCTATGAAACAGTTGTGGAAGAGCGGGGTAGTACACTCTCGGCAGGACAACGCCAATTAATTTCATTTGCTCGTGCTTTACTGGCAGATCCCAAAATTTTAATTTTAGACGAAGCAACCTCCAGTATTGATACAAAAACAGAAGAATTGTTACAAGAAGGACTACAACAACTTCTAAAAGGACGGACATCGTTTATTATTGCTCATCGACTTTCTACCATCAAAAATAGCGATAAAATTTTCTATATTGATGGTGGTCGTATTGTGGAAGAAGGATCTCATGATCAACTAATGGCAAAACATGCGTTATATCATCATTTATATCAATCGCAATACGACTTATTAAAGAGTTAGATGATACAACAGAGAAAATTCTTAGTTGAATCTTTCTCTGTTTTTCTGTATCGTAACCTTAACAAAGGAAAAAATTATGAGGTGCCAAATGAATCGGAATTTTGAAGTAGAATTAACAACATTATGTATGATTAGAAATCAGAAAAATGAAATCCTTGTGCAAGAACGACAAAAAAAGGATTGGCCTGGTTGGACGTTTCCTGGCGGACATGTTGAAAAAAACGAGGGCATGGAAACAGCCATGGTTCGCGAACTCCTTGAAGAAACAGGATTAGTGCTGAAACCACAATTAGTAGGTGTTGCAGAATGGCTGAATGATTGTTCAGGTGCGCGGGAATTAGCCACATTATTCATTGCAGAAACAGCGGATGAACTACCAGAAGAAACGGAACAACCCTTGTTTTGGGTCACTGAAAAAGAATTGCGAGAAGGTCCTTTAGCTGGCAGTTTAGCAGAACTTTTCCCAGTATTTTTTGGCGAAAAGCAATTTTATTTTAAAAATAATACAGCTTAATGATTCAAACCTAAAAGATTAAATCAATCCCACTTATTAAAAGAGAGGAAATCTAAAATTAAACATTGCTATTTATAAGCAATGTTTGCTATTCTTAATAAAAGGGAATTAATTTTTTATATAATGAGGGGGAAAAAGTGTGTTAAAAAGAAAAGTGGGGATTGTCGCAGGCGTTTTCTGTTCAGCTTTGTTACTGACAGGTTGTGGCAAAAGTGCGAAAGATGAGTTCATTCAAGGGATTGGCAATCAAAACGCACAAGAATCTGGGGTTTGGGATTTCTCTATGTCAATTAGTGACATGAAATTTTCACAAGAAGATAGTGCACAAACGAATCCTATGATTGGGATGCTCATCACGCAAATCAAAGACGCATCGCTTTCTGGGAAGATTCAAGTAGATGCCAAAAAAGAAAAAGCATTCAACTTAGAGATGAAATTAAAAGCGATGGGAATGGATGTACCGATTTCATTGGTTGGATCGTTAGATAACGAGGGCAAAGAGCCAAAACTCTATTTAGCAACAGATATGATGGAATATATTGTCGCTGTCGCAGACTCAATGACTGACGGTGCTATCGATAGTTCTCAGTTAGATACAGAAAAACTAAAAGGAAAATACATTGATCTTTTAGCCATGAACGAGGAAAGTACGAAAGAATGGCAAGATACAATCAAAGAGTATCAAGAATCGGAAAAAGAACGAAAACAGTCTGCTAAGGAATACAAAGAGTTTTTAGAAGGATTAGACAAGGATACGTTCGAGAAAAAAGGGGACACCATTACCCATACGTTTACAAAAAAAGAATTACAAAAGTTAATCAAAATTACGACAGAAGCATCTGAGAAAGGTAAAGAACAAGATCCTTTCGAAAAAATCAAAGATGTTTCTGCTAAAGTTTCTGTTAATACAAAAGAAAATAAAACAAATATGTTGATTAATGTGAAACCGCAACAAGACAAGAACGTTGACATGGGACTTGAATCATTATCTAGTAAAATTAGCATTACACAAAAAGCCAAAAAAGCGACGATTTCAATGCCTAAGAAAGAAAATATTTTATCAGAACAAGAAGTTGAAAAAATTTTTTCCGATAGCACCTCTATGACAGGTCTATCGACAGAAGACACGACTGTTGCGATCAATCAATAACGCTGAATGACCAATAAAAACGGTCGCTCAAAAAAAGTAACGAAAGACCTAGCATGATTGGGATGCTAGGTCTTTTTTGAATAAAAAAACAGCATTTTAGTTTTCTTTGAATTATTGGTTGTTATTTTAGATGGTGTAAACAGTTTAAAATTAATACATTTGTTTTTGATTTAAATTCTACTGCTATTTTTAATCATTCTATTAAATAACAAATGTTTTCGAGTGTTTTTAAGCATTATTTTTGTTATGCAGAGTGTTTTTTTTTATACAATGAGTATAATTTTAGATGAAGGAGTGTTTTAGGTGAAAAATCAACATTTAACTACGTCACAAGGAAGTCCAGTTGGCGATAATCAAAATTCGCTAACTGCAGGAGAATTTGGTCCTGTCCTAATCCAAGACGTTCATTTATTAGAAAAATTAGCTCATTTTAATCGTGAGCGCGTGCCAGAACGGGTTGTTCATGCCAAAGGTGCTGGTGCTCATGGGATTTTCAAGGTGAGCCAATCAATGGCACAATATACTAAAGCCGATTTTTTATCTGAAGTTGGCAAAGAAACACCTTTATTCGCTCGTTTTTCAACTGTAGCTGGAGAATTAGGTTCATCAGATACATTGCGTGATCCTCGCGGTTTTGCGCTTAAATTCTATACAGACGAAGGAAATTACGACTTAGTTGGCAATAATACGCCCATTTTTTTCATTCGTGATGCAATTAAGTTTCCAGATTTTATTCATAGCCAAAAAAGAAATCCACGGACGCATTTGAAAAGTCCAGAAGCTGTTTGGGATTTTTGGTCTCATTCACCTGAAAGCCTTCATCAAGTAACAATTTTAATGAGTGATCGTGGCATTCCGTTGTCGTTCCGTCATATGCATGGTTTTGGTAGCCATACATTCAAATGGGTCAATGCTGCTGGAGAAGTATTTTTTGTTAAATATCACTTCAAGACGAATCAAGGAATCAAAAATCTAGAGAGTCAATTAGCAGAAGAAATTGCTGGGAAAAACCCAGATTTCCATATTGAAGATTTGCATAATGCAATTGAAAATCAAGAATTTCCTTCTTGGACATTATCTGTGCAAATTATCCCGTATGCAGATGCGTTAACAATGAAAGAAACTCTTTTTGATGTAACAAAAACGGTTTCTCAAAAAGAGTTTCCGCTGATTGAAGTTGGCACGATGACTTTAAATAGAAATCCAGAGAATTATTTTGCAGAGGTTGAACAAGTAACCTTTTCACCAGGGAATTTCGTTCCTGGTATTGAAGCTTCTCCAGATAAATTATTGCAAGGACGTTTGTTCGCTTATGGGGACGCGCATCGTCATCGCGTGGGCGCTAATAGTCACCAATTGCCGATCAACCAAGCAAAAGCGCCTGTAAATAACTACCAAAAAGACGGCAATATGCGTTTTAACAATGGCAATAGCGAAATTAATTACGAACCAAATAGTTATACTGAAACACCAAAAGAAGATCCTACAGCGAAAATTAGTTCCTTTGAAGTTGAAGGAAATGTTGGTAATTATAGCTATAATCAAGATCACTTTACACAAGCAAACGCTTTGTATAATTTGCTGCCAAGCGAAGAAAAAGAAAACTTAATTAACAATATAGCGGCATCTTTAGGTCAAGTGAAAAATCAAGAAATCATCGCGCGTCAAATTGATTTGTTCACTAGAGTAAATCCAGAATATGGAGCACGTGTCGCACAAGCCATCAAGCAACAAGCATAATTTATATAACGTATGTGACAAAACCAGTCTAGATAAACTAAAGACTGGTTTTGTTTGCTTTTCAATGCTTTTTACTCTACTTTGTATAATGTATATTATGTTAACTAGAATAGAATAAAAAACTTTAGCCGATAAATTGCACTTCTCTTTCGACTAATTAATTTGCCCAACTAACCTTACAAGTTGTTTGCCAAGCTAGTTGGGTTTACTGTTTATTGAAACCTTGGATTGTTCATTTCTTGATGAATTTCTTTGCTCGCTTCATAATGCATAATCGACAATGGGTTTTGGATAATTTTCTCCTAAATGTACATGATATTGCGTTTGTAAGGCTTCGTTCATTAGATTTGGTTGATGAATATACTTTTGTGGCACTTGCTTAAGTTCTGGAACATATTTTTTGATGAACTGGCCGTCATTATCAAATTTTTTTGACTGGATAATTGGATTAAAAATCCGAAAATACGGGACAGCGTCCGTTCCTGTCGAAGCAGCCCATTGCCAGCCACCGATATTATTGGCGGCATCATAATCAATCAACATTTTTTGAAAGTATTTTTCACCCCAACGCCAATCGATGTGTAAATTTTTAACTAAAAAAGAGGCAGTAATCATTCTTAAGCGGATGTATGGTTTACCACCAAATCTAAAATAACTTTTATGTTTCGTTTTTTTGCTTCTTCAATGAGTTCATCGAAGTCTGCCATTGTACCAAAATCGCTAGAAATACCATAATAGTCTGAAATATCATATCCATTGTCAGCCATTGGCGACGGGTACATTGGACTCAGCCAAATCAGCGTAATTCCTAAATTTTCTAAGTAATCCAGTTTTTGAATAATGCCTTGTAAATCACCAATTCCGTCATTATTACTATCCGAAAAGCTACGTGGATAAATTTGATAGGCCACTTCTTTTTGCCACCAATTTCTGTTCATTCTGGTTCTCCTCACTCTTAAACTAGTCCTGTTAATTTTTTCTGTAACCGTTTTTACATTTTGTATGATACTCGTTTTTGCGTAATATGTCAAACGTTTATCATAAATAAATGTAAATTATAATATTCTTTTGATTTAAATAGATTTATATATGTTATACGTTTGACTTTTTTCTGATTTGTTTATACTATTAGACTAACTACTATTTTCTAATAAAGGAGACATTACTTATGTCAAGCATCATGAACCAATGGACGGATGAATTACGTTATGCGCCTTATTCTTCTTGGACATCTGCTCACCTCGAAAATCTAACTTCTATTATCGCGCAATCTAGTTGGCGTTTTAAGTATCATATTCAACCACAGACAGGACTACTAAATGATCCCAACGGTTTTTCGTATTTCAATAACCAGTGGCATTTATTTTATCAAGCGTTTCCTTTCGGGAGTGTTCACGGACTAAAAAGTTGGGCCCACTTAACTTCCTCCGACTTAATTCACTGGGATTATGAAGGAATTGCCCTTTATCCCGACTCTGAATATGATTCTCATGGCGTCTATTCAGGCTCAGCTTTAACAATAGATAACCAACTATGTTTATTTTATACAGGAAATGTTCGTGATCAAACTTGGCAACGATTTGCATATCAAAATATTGCATGGCTGAATTCTTTAGGTGCGATCACAAAGGAATCAACACCATTCCTACCTATTGACCCCAATTATTCTTCCCATTTTCGTGATCCGATGGTATTTCCTTATCAAGAAGGACTTGTTTTATTAATTGGTGCTAGTGATTTAAATGGACAAGGAAAAATTGTGGTCTATTTTTCTAAAGATCGAAATGTACACAATTTTCATCAACTTGGCGAATTGACGTTCACCAACCAAGAATTAGGCTACATGGTTGAATGCCCCAATTTGGTATTTATTGATGGCCAGCCTGTCTTATTATTTTGCCCACAAGGTCTATCTCCATCTGTAAAAAGTTATCAGAATATCTATCCGAATATGTACACATTGGCCGAAACGTTTGATTTGGAGAATCTTTCTTTAGTTCAGGCTGGGCCTTTTGAAAATTTAGATGAAGGATTTGATGTCTACGCCACTCAAGCCTTTAATGCGCCAGATGGTCGTGCACTTGCGGTCAGTTGGATTGGGTTGCCAGAAATCACTTACCCAAGTGATGTGGAGGGTTGGGCAAATGGCTTAAGTCTGGTTAAAGAACTCACAATTCACAACGGGAAACTATTTCAATATCCAGTTTCTGAAACAGAAATGCTTCGTCAATCCGCTACTACTTTATCAAATGGCTGCCATTTCTTATCTACTGCTTCTTTTGAATTAGAAGTGGATATTCCCAAAAATGAGATTGCTTTTATTCGGCTTTTAGCGAACGAAACGGGTTCAAAAGGACTTTTAATTACAATTGATACGATTCATGGTAAAATAACCCTTGATCGAACATTTGCTGGCCAATCTTTTGCTGAAAAGTATGGCACAATTCGTGAAACTAAAATTAGGAAAAATAAGTCAGTTCAGTTAACTATTTTTGTTGATTGCTCTGTTGCAGAAATCTATGTAAATAAAGGTGAAAAAACGATGACTGGTCGCTTCTTTCCAGATAAAGCGCAACAGTATCTTCATCTATCCAAGACGGCAAAAGCTTGTTTTTATGAGCTGGAAAATACGAATAATTAGGAATGATGGTGAATTTTGATGGTGGTTAAATTAACGGATGTAGCAAAGCTTGCTGGGGTGAGCCCGACAACGGTAAGCCGCGTGATTAATAATTATGGTTATCTTAGTCAAAAAACAATTGATAAAGTTCATCAAGCGATGGAAGAATTAAATTATCAACCTAATGGATTAGCCAGAAGCCTCCAAGGAAAAAGTACGCAGCTGATTGGTTTAGTCTTCCCTTCTGTTAGTCATCCATTTTTTGGTGAATTAATTGAAACACTGGAAAGAAAGCTCTTTGTTCAAGGATATAAAGTGATTTTATGTGATAGTGAAAAAGATCCAGAAAAAGAGCGCGCCTATTTACGAATGCTCGCTGCAAATAAAGTGGACGGTGTAATCACTGGTAGCCATAACTTAGCTATTAACGAATATGAAAATGTTTCACTACCTATTGTTTCCTTTGACCGTTTCTTGGCACCTGGCATTCCAATTGTCTCTTCGCAAAACTTTCAAGGGGGCCAAAAAGCCACTGAAGCCTTATTTGCAAGTGGTGCACAAAAGATTGCAATTATTACTGGTGCTAATAACACAGGCGCACCTAGCGATTATCGATTGGCTGGTTATAAACAAACAATGGAAAAATATGGCGCAGAAAAAACGATTCTACAAATTGATAATGGGACCTCAACAACATTAAAAAATCTAGAAATCGAACGTTTGCTTCAAAATAAAACTGTAGACGGCATCTTTTGTACAGATGATTTGACAGCAATTACAGTTATGAATATTGCTCAAAAATTGAAGATATCCATTCCTGAAGAATTAAAAGTAATTGGTTATGATGGGACAAAATTAATCAAAAGAATTGCCCCACAACTATCAACCATTGTGCAGCCAATCGACGAGATGTGTGACGTTATGATTGACTTACTGCTTCGTAGAATGAAGGATCCTGATGTTGCACTTGAGGAAAATTATCCTATTCCAATTCAGCTATCATTGTCTGAATCCTGTTAAAAAAGACACCTGAAAAGGTGTCTTTTTTTATTCTTAATTCCTCATTTGCCCATTTTCCCTTAATTCCAAAGCACAGAGATTAAATAATACAACAACATGATCCCTACAAATACACCGAGCATTAGTAAAACATACCACCAATTTTTGGCGCTATAGGTTTCATTTTTATCTTTTTCGGTTCGTTTCCCGGCAGCCCATTTCCATAAATCGTAGTTATTCATCTCTCTCACCACCTTTAATGGGTTTATTAACTTAAGCCTAACACGGAACGACAAAACTTGAAAACAAAAGGATCACCCGCTTATGCCAACGGATGATCCTTTTTGGTCATTATTCTTCTGGTAACCCATTATTTTTAATCACTGATTGGTACCAATAAAAACTATCTTTTTTAATGCGTCGTAAATCTTTTAACTCATGGTCTTCACGATTAACGTAAATAAAACCGTAGCGTTTTTTGAATCCTTGATGGGAACTTAAAATATCCATGACCGACCAAGGGCAATAGCCAAACAACTCAACACCGTCAGAAATAGCCGCATGACAAGCAGCAATATGATCATGCAAATACGCAATTCGATAATCATCATGAATTTTTCCGTCCTCTGTTAGGTGATCTGGTGTGCCTAAACCGTTTTCTGTAATGATTAACGGCAAACGGTATTGACGATAATAATCATTTAAAACTAAACGTAGACCAGTTGGATCAATTTGGGCACCATACTTAGAGGTTTTTAAATGTTGATTTTTTTCGATTTTAAAATAACCGTATAGATCAAAATCAATGTCCTTTTCTTTCGTACCCAATGGGTGTTGTTCATCTGTCGGTAAATAGCTAGCAACTAACGTCCGATAATAATTAAGGGCGATAAAATCTGGTTTAGCGGCTTTCAGAATTGCTTGATCTTCTGGCTGTGTTTCGGGATAAATGCCGCATTTGGTCAAATACTCTTGATAGTAACCAGGGTATTCGCCAAAACAATACATTTCTAGAGCGTAATTCGTTTTAAAGTTATCATTCATACGAGCTGCCCAAACATCTTCAGGCTTATTGGAACTAGGATAAGTCATCGTTGAGGAAACAGAGGGACCGACTTTTCCCCCAGCAACCAATTGGTGACAATCATTCGTCGCTAACGCATGGGCAACAAACATATGGTAATCCATTTGTGCACGAATTTTTTCAACATTTTCTGGTGCAACATCGTACATATTCATTCGTTCATCAACACGAATCATTAAGTTTTGTTCGTTCGTAACTTGCCAATTTTTGACTCGATCACCAAACGCTTGATAACAGACTTGCGCATAGCGTTGAAATGCGGAAACGCAGCGACGATCCGCCCAACCATTGTATTTTTCCACCAACGCAAAAGGTAAATCAAAATGATACAGTGTGACAAACGGCAAAATATCGTTTTCTAAAAGTGTATCAATGACAGAATTATAAAAATCGATGCCGGCTTGATTGATTTCGCCATCACCTGTTGGAATGATTCGTGCCCATGAAAGAGAAAAACGATAGGTTTTTAAGCCTAATTCTTTCATTAACGCAATGTCCTCTTTGAAACGATGGTAAAAATCGCTGGCGACTTTCGTATCTGCTTGTACAGCTGACTTTTTAAAAGAATTGTAATCAGCGACTGTTAGGCCTTTGCCGTCCTCATTCCAAGCGCCCTCAATTTGAAAAGCGGAGGAAGAAGCTCCCCATAAAAAATCGTTCTTAAATTGTTTAACCATTAGTTTTGCTCCTTTACTTGCATGAAAAATAAATTTGTTTGTGGTGTAATCTCTGTTTGTTTGGTTGTCTCAATTATAGCCATTTCCGCAGTATTTGTTACGATGACTAAGACGGTTGGATCATAACCAGCAGCTTGGATGATTTGTTTATCAAAAGAGAGCAGTTTTTGTCCTAGTCTGACCCTTTCTCCTGCTTTTACGAACCTCTCAAATCCTCGTCCTTTTAATTCAACTGTATTGATTCCAATGTGAAGGAGGATTTCAGCACCATTGTCTAACTTTAAGCCAATTGCATGATGAGTTGGATATAAAGCCGTCACCTGCCCATTTCCTGGAGAAACAATTTGTTCCTCTATCGGATAAATAGCTAGTGTTTTTCCCATTTGTTGAGAAGCAAAGACTTCATCGTTGATTTGGTCTAAAGATACGAGTTGTCCTTGAACAGGTGCTTGAATCCGTTGTTTTTCTTTGACTGTCCCTGCCTCTGTCTTGAAGCCGGGTTCTTGACGTGACTCGTCAAGCGGTAAATCATTAAAGCCTAGAAAAATCGTTAATAGAAATGCACCAAAAAAAGCAATGCCACAACCTAATAAATAACAAATAAAGGCTTTGGTTCCTGCTTCTGCGTAAACTGGGATGGTCAAGAGTCCTTGGTTAGCGAAGGCTGTCCCGTAGGAACCGCCCCAGCCCATTAAGGCCCCACCTGCTGCTCCGCTAGCCACCGCATAAATCATCGGTTTTTTTAGCCGCAAGTTTGCACCATAAATGGCTGGTTCTGTGATACCAAATAATGCAGTCACTGTTGCAGATGCAGCAACGGCTTTCAAGTCTTTATTTTTTGTGCGGACAAACACGCCAAATGCGGCGCCCGCTTGAGAAAAGTTTGCTGCACCAGCAAACGCTAGCAAATTTTGCCGCCCTGTTCGAGCGACATCATTAATCCCAATTGGCACAAGTCCGCGGTGAGCCCCAAAAATGACTAAGACACACCAAATTCCGCCGATAAAACCGCCTAACAAGATGGGACTAAAATTCATTATATAATAATACAACCAATTCACGCCGTCACCTAAATAAATCCCTATCGGTCCAAATAATAATAAAGTGGCTGGAATCATTAAAAGTAATGATAGCGTAGGAACCATAATAATTTTTAGAACTTCTGGAATAACTTTTTCCAAAAAGCGTTGCACATAAGCTAACATAAAAATTGCAAGAATAATAGGAATTACTGTGGAAACGTAATTGGCTTTGGTCACATGTAATCCAAACAAGGTAACCGCTGATTCTTCAGTCATTAATGAAACGATGGTTGGATAACATAAGGTGGCACCAATTACCATGGCGATATATTCGTTTGTTTTGAAAACCTTAGCAGCTGAATAACCTAAAATAACTGGCATAAAATAAAAAAGTGCATCGGAAGCGGCGCTTAAAATAATATACGTATTCAAAGGTTTTAAATCGACCTGGTAAAAATTGTTTGCGACCATCACAGCAATAGCTAGAATTCCTTTTAACATGCCAGAAGCGGCAATTGCTGGTACGACAGGCGTGAAAATCGCGGCAACAGTATTTAAAATTCGATTACCTAATGAATTTTTTTCTTTTGTAGATGTTTTGGTCGTAAGTTGCTGAGCCAACAAAGGTTCTAGAGCATTATAAACATGCGCGACTTTATTGCCTAAAACCACTTGATACTGCCCGCCACTTTCAACAACAGAAATGACACCTTCTGTTTGTAGTAAGGCTTCTTTGTTCGCTTGTTTCGTATCTTTCAATACGAAACGCAATCGTGTATAACAATGTGTGACATCCACGATATTGTCTTTGCCACCTACGTCTTTCAAAATTTCTTTTGCTATTGCTTGGTAGTCCATGGTGACCACTCCTTATCTATAAAATAACAGCTCAATAAAAAAGACCAAATCACACATGCACGTTTCAGCAAACACACTCAATATTTGCTCGTCGTGAATGTCCCTTTGATCTGATCTACGTAATAACTATGTTTCTCACGATAGAATAGCTGATTGAATTTATTTTTAATTTACCATTATTTAGAGGGATTATCAATGAATTAGGTGTACGAACCTAAAATAAGCAGATGAAGATGAAATTGTCGTGCACTACACTCTATTTTAATCTTTTTCCACATAGCAAATACCATAGCAAACTGATTTTTTATGACCAGTTACTATGGTATGTTATTGTGTAATTATAAAACAGAGCTATCTATCTGCATGTTTAATTTAGCTAATAGTTTGTCTGTTCTATAATAATTTACTTGAAAATGGGTAAACCGACCTTTGTCAATAGAATATAGGTTATAGCCATAATTTTCTTCAAACCTTACAATCCCCTGACCTTCATCTTCGCCAACAAAAGACATGCCAGCTACCGTATAATAGGGAATCCCGTTTATGTGGTGTAAATACGGATGATGTGTATGGCCAGTTAATACACCTAAAATATCAGAACCTTTTAATAATTGAATGGTTTCCTCTGCTTCTGGCAATGTCGGCATACTACTTTGTTCCCTTAACAAATGATGATGCATGACTAACAGGATAGGCTTATCTGACAATTTTTTTAAAGTTGTTTGTAACCAATCTTTTTGTTCCTTATTCATATGGCCATCAGGATTGTCATGTTCTGAATTATCTAGACTAATAATGTGAAATTCTGGATAAGTTTGTACAACGTTATACGGTCGTTCAGTTCCTATTTGATTAAGCCAACCAATTCGAAAGTTTTTCTTTATATCATGATTTCCTAATGTCACAATCATCGGAATTCCCTGTAAGATAGTTTGTAACTTTTGTTTTAAAAAAGCGTAGTCTTCTGGCTCACCGTCTTCTGTGAGATCACCACTGATAATTACTAAATCAATTTTTTTTATTTTTAATAGACTGGTTAAAGAGGACTCTAAGCGAATCAACGGATTTTCCATTTTGGTTAACATTCCTTTATAACCATCTTTTGCTTTTTCATAATTTCTACGAAAATGAATATCTGATAAATGTAAAATATCCATACTATCTCAATTTCTTTCTAATTAATTCTGTTACTTGATCTAAAACAAAAATTGTCAATACAACACCTATTAATAGAATACTCACTTTACTCCAATTTCTTGTTTGGATCGCAAAAATTAATGGTGCTCCAATGCCCCCAGCACCTACTAAGCCTAAAGTAGCTGCACTTCGAATAGCAATTTCAACATGATTTAATATCAGAGAGCTATAAATAGGTAGTAAAGAAGGGATTCGCACATAAAATAACTTTTGCCAAAAATTTGCCCCCACAGCATCCATACTTTCGATCAATTTTTCATCCATACTTTCTAATTCTTCTGTGAACAACTTACTCAACATCCCAATTTGGTGAACACCAATTGCCATTACTCCAGCAAATGGGCCGGGCCCCAAGACTTTTACAAAAATAATTGCTAAAATTAATTCTGGAAAAGCGCGTAAAATATGGCTACCAAGCTTGCCAATCTTTGTTAAAAAAGGTGCAGATGGCCACAAATTAACGGCACTAAATAAAGTTACTGGTATTGCTAATACAGTTGCAAAAGAAGTACCCAAACAAGCAATTGCAACCGTTAAAATAAGTAAACTTACTAAATCTTCCCCACTCCCATCGTAGACAAAGGACCAATCTGGATGCCCCAATCCAATAAATACATCTATCGCCATTTTTAAAGAAAATGTTTGAAGTCCTGTATAATCGATTCGTGTAAGTGTAATGAAAAATAGTAAAATTAGTACTACTGTTGATACTATTTTCTTTTTACTTATTTCTGTTATGATCATAATAACGTTCTCCTAACATATGCACTCAACCAATCAACAACTATTTCCATTACCAAAATGACTAGAATGATGATACCCACGCGATCATATTTAGCTAAAGAAAGGGAGGTGTTTAAAATAATCCCAATGCCTCCAGCACCTACATAACCCAATACTGTGGATGCACGAACATTTACTTCAAAGGCGTAAAAAGCATACCCAAAAAATTGACTGGCTACTTGCGGGAAAATAGACCATACAGCAATTTGTAATTGAGTGGCTCCTGTTGCTTCGGTAGCTTCAATTGGCCCTAAATCAATTGTTTCAATTGCCTGAAACATTAATTGTGATAACATACCAAAAGTAAAGATGGTAATTGTCAGGACACCTGTTGCTTCACCAATACCAAAAATCGCCACCATTAATGCCGCAAGTAAAAGTGTCGGAATTGTCCGAATCAAACTTAGAAAAAATCTTAATATTAACAACCCTATTCTGTTTTTTGTGACAACATTTGAGGCTAAAAAGCTAAAAGGAACTGCTAAAAGGAATCCTAGTATCGTGCCTAAAAAAGAGATTTCCAATGTCTTGATTAAAGGTGTAATAATTTTGGGTAAAAATGAAAAGTCTGGTGGGAAAAATTGCTGCAAAAAGCGACCAATTTGGCTGAAATTAGTAAGAATTTCAGTAAAATCCGCACCAGTAACAGCAATACTACTTTCTATACAAATAAATATAATAAACAATATAAATAGTTTTTTATACCATAGAAAATGGATAGTATCTTTTATCTTCATACGTTGTTCTCCGCCATTTCTACTTCTTCAAAGATTGCCATGCCGTAAATTTCTTCTAAACGAGTATCAGTCAATTGTTCTGGAATCCCATCAAAAACAACTTCACCACTTTTTAAAGCAATAATTCTTGTGGCATACTCCCGTGCTAAAGAAACAGAATGTAAATTTATAACGATAGTTTTCCCTAGTGTCTGATTAATCGTTTGTAAATCGTTCATCACTTTTTTTGTCATAATAGGGTCCAATGAAGCTACGGGTTCATCTGCCAAGATGATCGGCGCCTGTTGAACCAACGCACGTGCAATAGAGACACGTTGTTGCTGTCCGCCACTTAATTCATCACTACGTGTATGCAGTTTATCCACAAGTCCGACAGCATTTAAAGCTGCCGTTGTTTTTTGATAGTCATCCTTAGTAAATAAGCCAAAGATACTTCTCCAAGTAGAGTAATAGCCCAAACGCCCAGAGAGAACATTTTTTTGTACAGAGCTGCGTTTTACCAAATTAAAATTTTGTGAAATAAGACCAATTTGTCGGCGAATCAAGCGCAGCTTTTTTTTCTTAGCCTGAGTAATTGACTGATTGTTTATATGAATTTCACCTTCCGTTATTTCCACTAGTCGATTAATCGACTTCAAAAAGGTGCTTTTCCCAGCACCACTCAAACCAATAATGGCAATAATTTCGCCTTCCTTAATTGTCAAGTTAATATTTTGTAATCCTTGTACCCCGTTTGGATAGGTTTTAGATACATTAGTAAAAACAATCATTTTGATACTCCTTTAATTGATTAGATTAGTCTTAGTGATTATTCTGCTGCTTTTTCTGTATATGCACGGATTGTATTATATGCATCATCTGCTGCTTCTTCATAACCTAAATGCCCCCATAAATTCATAGCTTCTTTTCCTTCAGGGTCATTTTTCATCTCTAAAAATGTTTCTTTGATCTTTTCTTTTAGATCAGTTGACATTTTTGGATTGACTGCAATTGCATCGTTAGGGATATCACCTTTTGTTAAATAAAGGACACGTAATTCTTTGGTTAAATCTTTATCTGGAAAGGCTGCATTAAAAACATTTCGCGCTCCTTCAAAAACAAAGGCTGCATCCATTTGGCCGTTTAAAACGGCAGTAATTTCGCTGGGAATATCATTTACCGTCGTTAAAGTAGCTTCTTGTACGGGATCAATTCCTAAATCTTTTAACTCAGCGACAGGATAAATATAGCCGCTTGCAGAATTAGGATTCAATGTTGCGATTTTTTTATTTTTTAAATCTTTTAATTCTTTTAAATTACTATCATTACGGACTAAAACTTCACCTTTAAAGGTTGTCGCTAAAACATTGTCTAAAGGCTTCCCTGTTTTTTGATCATAATCTTTCAACTGTGAAGTTAAAATCGCTTGCGCCGCGTGCATATCTTTTGCACGTACGTAGGCTGCAGGTGGCATGATTCCTAAATCTACTTTTCCAGAATCCATTGCTTCAGAAATCGTCGAGTAATCTGTTGCTAAGGTTACTTCCACTTCACGATCTAATTTTTTTGACAAATATTCTGCAAAAGGTTTTGTCTTCGCTTCCATACTGCCATCATTATTCGTAGGCACAAATTGAACAACTAATTTATCTGATGTTACTTCTTTTTTCTTTGCTTGACTCATGCCACAACCGCTTAACCCTAGAATAAGTAAACTTCCCAAAACAATTGATGTCACTTTTTTTAAACGCATTTTTTCTCCTCCTAAAAATAAATGTTTCGTTTACAAAGGAAATCATAGCAAACTTTTAAAGTATTAAATAGAGACACAAGTCCTTATTTACACTTTATTTACATACAATTAACAAAAATAACAAAAAAATATTCGTTTTTTATCTAGAAATATTTTATAATGAAGCTAACAATAAATAAAGGTGCTGACAGTTTTTATGAAATATTTGAAAAATAGACAGAAATTACAAGAATATATTGATTTATATCAATTGCAGAGTTACATGGATACACCATTAGCAGAAATTGGCCAATTAGTAACATTTGAAAAATCCGAACATTTAATTGAACTCGATCAATCCTCTAACCATTTATACTTTCTTTTGGAAGGAAATGTTATGATTTATACGCCTACATTAGAAGACCAGAAAGTTTGCATCAGCTATACTCACCCAATTGCGCTCTTAGGCGAAGCCTCTTCTTTATGGAAAAAATCACCAAAAAGTAATGTTTTGGCTAATACTGCGTGTCTTTGTTTATGTATTCCGTTAAATGAACACCGCACAGCGTTACAGAATGATTTACTTTTTTTACAAACCATTTGTCTTACCTTAAGTGAGCGACTTAACTCTGGTGCACTTCTGGCTTCCTCTTTGATAGAGCCTGTTGATGTTCGCTTAGCAAAATATATTTTGGCGCATCAAAAGAATAGTTATTTCAATTGTAAACTAACCACTTGTGCAACCACATTAAACGTTAGTTATCGTCATTTAACACGCCTCATTACACAATTTAAAAAAGAGGGCCTCATTCAAAAAGAGCAACAAGAGTACCTCATCCTTAATCCAGAAAAATTGACAGATATAGCAAAAATGAAACGATAAAAAAAACTAAGAAATTAGATTTTTATCTAATTTCTTAGTTTTTTATTAGTTAATCATTCTTTGACTAGCGTACAGCTGTTTAAAAGATATTTTTTACAAGACTGGGGACAACAAGCGTGAAAAGTTTTGCTTGAAACGTAGCCAGTACCCTTGTTTTTTAATTATCTCATCGGTTAGTAAGACACTTTTTTCTATATCTTCTTCAAAGACTTGCGCTAACATCCACGCAATGTCGGGATTGTAAATAAACGTACTTACCTCAAAATTCAATGAATAACTGCGAATATCTTGGTTTGTTGTCCCAACCATAGCTAATTCATCATCAATTACCATTGTTTTTGCATGAATAAACCCACTATCATAAATATAAATTTTAATGCCGCGTTTGTGTAAGTAATTCGCGTAATATTGTGTTGCGCGGTAAATAAAGGGATGGTCAGGCATGCAAGGAATCATAATTCGCACGTCGACACCTGAACGAACCGCCACTAACAACGCATTAATCATACTATCGTCAGGGATTAAATACGGTGTTTGAATCCAGACACTCTTTTCTGCAGAAAAAATCATCCGAACAAACCCGCTTTTCAAAATTTCTTCTTCTGAATCAGGACCATCTGAAACAACTTGTAAGGACAAATGCTCCACTTCATGATCTTCTGGTAATTTAAAATATTTTTCATGATACGTCATACGTTCTTCAGGATATTTGACTGAAGCATTCCAATCCATGATAAATATCTCTTGCAATGAAAATACGGCCGTCCCGACCAAACGAATATGGGTATCTCGCCAGTAACCAAATTTTTCGGTGACATTCAAATATTGATCCCCAACATTGAACCCGCCGGTCCAGCCAATTTTCCCATCGATGACAACAATTTTCCGATGCAAGTGATAATTTAGACGTGTTTTACGGATCATATCGCGAGAAGTAATAAAGGGAGCTACTTTTCCTCCAGCGTCAACGTAACGAGCAAAAAACTTTTTATTTGCGCCGGGTGAACCCCAAGGATCGTAAATTAAGTAAACTTCCACGCCTTCATGCAACTTTTCGATTAATACATCTAAAAATTGATTGCCAATCGTGTCATTAAAAAACGCATAATATTCCACATGAACGGTTTCTTTCGCTGCACGAATATCTTCAAATAATGCTTGGAATTTTTCTTGGCCATCTGTGAATAATTGCAAACTATTTCTTTTGGCCAACGGTGATGCGTCCATATTCCGGAAATAACGATTTAAAACTTTCGCATCATAAAGTAAATCATAACGTTTATCGCGCCCTGCTTTTTTGTTATCGATGTCCACTTTTTCTTTAATTCGTTGAACCATTTGTTTTTCATCATCAGACAATTTAAAAACTTCTTGTCCATCGATACCTCGCCCACAGAATAAGTAAATAATAAAGCCGATACCAGGCAAGAAAATCAACGTCATCATCCATGCTAAAACGCTGGAAATACTACGAGGTTTTCTAAAAACAGTAATTAAGGCAGCAATAACGTTAATTACTAATAAAAATAACAAAATCCAAACAAAAATTTTCATCGCTTACCTCCTTTTTACTTCATACTAAGATTATATCAAATAACAGTTAAATTAGGCGAATAATATGAGCGAGTATTCAAAAAAGAATTCATTTCTATAAGTGTTTCGCCTTTGATTCTCAGTTTTTCTGTACTATAATGAGGGCTGGATGTAAAGATTTTGAAAAGAGGTACTTATTTTATGGTCGTTGATTTGAAAATGTTAGCTATGATTTTTATCATTAATTTTGCGTATATTACCTTAAATACTATTCGTTTTATGTTAACGATGAAAGGTTATCGGGTTATTGCACCGCTGGTTAGTATGGCTGAAATAACAATTTATGTCTTAGGGCTAAGTATGGTTCTGAATCGGTTAGACAATCCTTTAAATTTACTTGTTTATGCGCTTGGTTACGCTGTTGGCATTAGTGTAGGAATTAAAATCGAAGACTATTTGGCCTTGGGTTATATTATGGTATCAGTTATCCTCCCTTCTACTACTGAACAATTTCATTTACCAGAAACACTTCGTGAACACGGCTATGGTGTTACGCAAAGTGTCGCCTACGGACGCGAAGGAGAACGAATGGTTTTAGAAATTCTTTCCCCAAGAAAAAACGAACGTACATTGTACAAATTAATCAATCAATTAGAGCCGAGAGCATTTATCATTTCCTATGAGCCTAAGTTCATTTCCGGTGGTTTTTGGACGAAAAAAGTTCGCAAAAGAAATGACGCCATTTCTCACTAAGAAGCGGCGTCATTTCTTGTTATTGATTTTTAGTTTACATAATAAAATTATCGTAACTTTAATTTATTCTAAGATAACTTAGAGAGTTCGTACCTAGTTGCTCAATCAATTGTTGCATAAAAACTAAGCGTTCGATGGCCGATCGGTTAGCAATTTTTTCATAATAAAATGCTAGAATATTCGACTGTGCTTCTAAAGGCTCGGCTTGTTCCGTTGCTACTGGTAAAAGGAGTTTTAAGTGGTCCTGGTCAATCGTAATCACTTGGGTCAAGTGCAAACTTTCTTGAAAAATATTAGGCACAGTACTGACTTTGCGGCCTCGCAGAGCTTGTTTAATGACTCTTCTCGCTTGCGAAAGATAGTATTCAGGATTTACGTCCCCTAGCAAGTCATATAAAGCGCTGAAGGCTTCTGGCAAGGATTGCTCTTTGCCCAAGTAATCAAAATAACGAGGCATTGTTGGAACCTCTGTCTTTTCTTTTTCAAGCGTAATTATAGATAGTTGTGCCGAGGCCAATCTTTGTTTTTGATAAAATGTGAGGCCACCGCTCACGCCAAAAAAATAGTCTTCCTCTTCTGGAAACACTTGTGGCCAAAAAGATTCAGCTAGCCAAAATAATTGCTCTGTTACAGTTCCTTTAAACTTAGGAAGTTCGTCTTCAGCCAAGGGCAAACTCGCAACTTCAGCTGCCGTATAGATAGGAAAATTCAAACGATATTGACGATTTTCCCGAATGATTAACTGACAATCAATCATTTCTGATAAAAATTGTTCTAACTTGGCTTCTGTTGCAAAGGCCGCTTTTAATTGTCTTAAAATGACTCTTTCTTCCCGATGTTCATACATAAAAGTAACAAGAGGGAAAAAAAGTGATTGGTTGAGCAAATGATTGTATTGTTTCGTTTGTTGCGGAGAATGATAGTAAATTGCTAAATCATTCATGTTAACGCCCCTTTACTATTGAAGCGCCTAAGCAACAAGGAATTTATCGCGTTGCTTAGGCGCTTACGGTTTTAGTTAAAGACTTCTGTTAATTGTGGTACTACTTGTTTTTTACGAGAAACAACGCCTGGTAAGAACGCACGATTGTTAACTAATGTTACATTAAACGCTGCTTCAATTTTGGCTTGTTCCGCACCAATCGCTAATAATTCAGAATCACTGTCTAGGATATTCGTAATAATTAAGACAAACAAGTCATAATTATTGGCTGCATTTTCTGCGGCCATAGCTGCTTCTAATTCAGCTTGACGATCTAAAACTTCTGCTAAGTCGACGGTATTTACTTGGGCAACGCGAACTGTTTTGCCGTTCATTGGGAAGCTCTTAGCATCTAAATCTAAAAGAACTTCAGCTGATTTATCGCTTAAATTTGTTCCTGCTTTTAATAAGTCAAGACCATAGCCTTCTAAATTAATTTCAGCAATATCAGCTAGGGCGTGCGCTGCATCGATGTCTTCTTGTGTGCAAGTTGGTGATTTAAATAATAATGTATCAGAAATAATCGCTGAGACCATCATACCAGCAATTTGAGCTGGAATTGTCACGTTATTTTCTTTAAACATTTTATAGATGATTGTACTGGTACACCCTACTGGTTCTGCACGATAATACAATGGATCTGCTGTTTCGAAGTTGGCAATCCGGTGATGATCCACTACTGCTAAAATGTTTACTTCAGCGATATCTGAAATGCTTTGTTGGAATTCGTTATGATCCACTAACATGACTTGGTTTGTTTCGCTAGCTGCTTCAGTGACAACACGTGGTGCTTCAATATTGAAGTAATCTAAGGCATATTGAGTTTCTTCACTTGGTGTTCCTAAAGCGACAGCTTCTGTCTCTTTTCCTAATTCTTTTTGTAAGTAAGCAAAACTAATTGCTGCTCCGATAGCATCTGTATCAGGATTTTGGTGTCCAAAAACTAAAATTTTTGACATAATACACACTCCTTGGTTTTGATTCACTCTTAATGATAACAAAAAATAGAAAAGAAACAACAAAAAAATTGTCTTCTTTTCTATTTTTTCGTTTGTTAACGTGCTAGATAACCTTGATAGTCCTCGACATGTAGTAGTTTTTTCGCATTTTCAACACGATCATTTTTAGGAGGCTCAATTCCTTCTAATGGATAAGGAATACCTAGTTCTTCCCATTTGTACTTGCCCATCGTATGATAAGGAAGCACTTCAACTTTATCTACATTGTTTAATGTTTTTATGAAGGCATCCAGACGGATTAAATATTCGTCGTAATCACTACGTTGAGGCACCAATACGTGGCGAATCCAAACAGGTTTGTCAATTTCAGATAAATAGGTAGCCATTTCCAAAATATTATCATTTGATTGCGTTGTTAACAGTTTATGCTGCTCGTTATCAATATGTTTGATGTCGAATAAGAGTAAATCTGTGTACTTCATCAATTCATCAAATTGACTAATGAAGGGTTCTTCCCGAGTAAAAGGTTTGCCACACGTATCTAAGGTTGTATGAATGCCTTGTGCTTTGGCTTTTTTAAATAAATCGATTAAAAAGTCCATTTGCAATAGCGGCTCACCACCACTGACAGTGATACCACCCTTTTCGCCCCAATAAGAGCGAAAACGTAATGCTTCCTCTAATACTTCGTCAGTCGTCACCACACGACCACCGGAACCAATTTTCCAAGTATCTGGATTATGACAGAATTGACATCTCATGCGACACCCTTGTGTAAATACGATAAAACGGACACCTGGACCATCAACGGTACCAAAATTTTCTGTTGAATGAATTCTACCTGTAACTGGTGTTGTCATAATGATCCCTCTTCTTTCAAACGAAAAGGATGACACGTTAAATGTCACCCTTTCAGTTAAATAATGTAAATGTTTTTTATAGTCTGTCGTGTGAAGTTCTTGAAATAACGTCTGCTTGTTGTTCAGGAGTTAAGTCACGGAATTTCACGGCATATCCAGATACACGGATAGTTAAGTTTGGATATTTTTCTGGATGTGCTTGTGCATCTAATAATAATTCGTTTGTAAATACGTTTACGTTTAAGTGGTAACCACCTTTATCGAAGTAGCCATCTAATACGTTACGTAAGTTGTTAATTCTTGTGTCGTCGTCTTTACCTAAACCATTAGGGTTGATGGTTTGTGTATTAGAAATACCATCTAAAGCGATTGTATATTCTAAACGAGCTGTTGAGTTTAATGAAGCTAATAAGCCATTTTTCTCACCTAAGAATTTACCGTCTTGATAACTTGGGTTCGCACCTGGTGCAAGAGGTTTGCCGGCACGACGTCCGTCAGGCGTGTTCCCTGTTGCTTTACCATAAACAACGTTTGAAGTGATTGTTAATAATGAAGTCGTTGGTTTAGAGTTACGGTATGTGTGTTGACGTTTAATTTGTGTCATAAAGTAATCTAAAATCCAGTTAGCCATTGCATCGGCTTCTTCGTTATCGTTTCCGTATGTTGGGAATTCTTTTGTTGGTACATAATCAATTGCCATACCATCTTCGTCACGGATTACTTCTACTTCACCGTGTTTAATTGCCATGATACTATCAGTCGCATGAGAGATTCCGGCAATACCAGTTGCGAATGTCCGTTGTAAATCAGTATCCATTAAAGCTAATTGTGGTGCTTCATATGCATATTTATCATGCATGTAATGAATAATGTTTAATGTGTTAACGTACAATTCAGCTAACCAGTCTAAGATGTCTTTATAGCGTTCCATGAATTCGTGGTAATCTAATTTGTCACCAGTCATTGGACGATATTTTGGTGCTACTTGCATTTTAGTTTTTTCGTCGACCCCGCCGTTAATTGCATAAAGAACAGCTTTCGCTAAGTTCGCACGAGCGCCGAAGAATTGCATATCTTTACCCATAACTGTTGCAGAAACACAACATGCGATTGCACAGTCGTCAGAACCCCAGTTTTCACGTAATAAGTCATCGTTTTCAAATTGGATAGATGAGCTTTCTTTCGCGATTTTAGCTGCATATGTTCTGAAGCCTTCTGGTAAGTGAGAAGAATACAATACAGTTAAGTTCGGTTCTGGAGATGGTCCCATGTTTGTTAAGGTGTGTAAGATACGGAAGTCATTTTTGGTAACTAATGAACGACCGTCAATACCCATACCAGCAATAGATAATGTTGCCCAAATTGGATAACCAGAGAATAATTGATTGTATTCTGGTGTCCGTGCAAATTTAACCATACGTAATTTCATGATTAAATGGTCAATCATTTCTTGTGCTTCAAATTCAGTGATTAAACCAGCTTCTAAGTCACGTTGGATATAGATATCTAAGAATGCTGAGATACGACCAATTGACATTGCCGCACCATTTTGAGATTTAATGGCACCTAGGTAACCAAAGTATAACCATTGGATTGCTTCTTGCGCATTTGCAGCAGGACGAGAAATATCGAAACCATAAGAAGCAGCCATTTGTTTTAAGTCATTTAACGCACGGTATTGTTCAGAAATTTCTTCACGTAAGCGAATAACATCGTCTGTCATTTCTTTGTTACCAGTGTTATCATGATCTTTTTTCTTTTGTTCCATTAAGTAGTCGATACCATATAATGCGATACGACGATAGTCACCGATAATACGGCCACGGCCATAAGCATCTGGAAGACCAGTAATGATTTTGTTTTTACGTGCTAAACGCATTTCAGCTGTGTAGGCATCAAAAACACCTTGGTTATGTGTTTTTCTGTATTCTGTGAAGATTTTTGTCATTTCTTCGTCAGTTTCATAACCATTTGAAACTAAGGCATTGTTCGCCATTTTAATACCACCGAATGGCATAAATGCTTGTTTTAATGGTACATCTGTTTGTAAACCGACAATTTTTTCTTCTTCTTTGATTAAGTAACCAGGTTCATGTGACGTAATAGTTGCTGGGATATCGCTATCCATGTCATAAACGCCATTTTTTTCATGTTGGATTTCAAATAATTCTTGTAGTTTTGTCCATAATTTGTCAGTGCTCGGAGCGATTGGTTCTAAGAAACTGTCGTCGCCTTTGTACTCTGTGTAGTTGTTTTGAATAAAATCACGAGTGTCAACGCTTGTTCTCCATTTGTCGCCTTTAAAGCCTTCCCATTGTTTCATGAAGTGTTTGCCTCCTTAGTTAACTGCTACTTGATTGTATGTAACAGCTTTATGTGATTAGTATAACACATAACCTTTTAGATGCAAGCGTTTTTTTATTATTTATTGCACTTTCTTAATAAATAAATGGGGATCAAAGATTCTAAATGCTGATATATAAACATTTATACTTGTGAAAATAAGAACGATTTATAGTTGTTATCACTTGTGAAATATGTACTTCTGTATTAAAAACAGCAGCCATCTGTATTAATACAGATGGCTGCTGTGGAGATATTTATAACACAGTTTAGTTTGTTTGTTCTTCTTCAATCACTGCAGAATGCATCTCATGGACTTCCATTACTTGGCCATCTTTTTGTTCATCGATGACAAAGGAACCGTTGGATGTTCGTTCACTGATTGGATAGTTTTTCGACTGAATAACTTCTTGTGTGCCTTTTTGCGTAGTAACTAATAAATCTAAATCGGTACTTTCAGACATAAAGACAACACGATGTGGATTTTTCTTCAATTCCCGTAAGACCATTAATCCACGTTTTGCTCGTCCTAATTGTGTTAATTCTTGGGCTAACATGCGTTTAACACCGCCACGTTGGGTAACGATGACAATCGGTGTATCCCCTTCAGAATGAACCAGCAAACCATTAACGACATAATCGTCTTCTTTGAGGTTCATTGATTTAACTCCAGCCGCTTTACTACCCACGACTGGTACTTCATATAATGGATAACGTAAGCCAAAACCGCGATTGCTAACGAGGAAAACATCCAATAAGTCTTGATCATTTGTTAAATAAACATTGGTAATTTCATCTTGGTCTGATTTTAATTTCATACAAGATGTCGGGCGGCTCTTATAAGTGCGCCAAGGCTCAAAATCAGCCATTTTGGTTTGTTTAATCATGCCAGCTTTTGTAATGAAAACAAAGGTTTTTGTCGGACTTAACTCTTTATAAGGATATACAGCAATAATCGATTCATCGATAGCAAGATTTAAAATGGTTTGAGAAATATGTTCGCCAATTTCTTTCCAGCGTAAATCTGGCAACTCATGGACGGGGCGATAGATCATATTCCCTTTATTTGTTACTAGTAAAAGATGATCTAATGTATTGACTTCGCCAGCATATAATAAAAAGTCGCCTTCTTTCATGCCGATTTCTTCTGGTTTTGATGCTGTATAAGAACGAATACTACTCCGCTTGATATAGCCTTCGTGCGTCACGGTTACGACCACGTCTTCCTGCGCAACTAACACGGCTGTTTCAATCTTGATTTCTTGGATTTCCTCTTCAATTTGAGTTAAGCGCGGATTGCCATATTGCTTTTTAACTTCGCGAAGTTCTTTTTTCATGACTGAGAATAGTTCTTTTTCATTGTTTAAAATGTTCAATAACTCAGCAATTTGTTGTTCTAAAGTTTTCGCTTCTTCTTGTAAATCAGTAATATCCGTATTGGTTAAACGGTATAGCTGTAAAGTAACGATTGCTTCAGCTTGTTCTTCAGTAAACGCATAGTCGGATACTAAGTTCTTCTTCGCATCTTTTTTATCTTTACTGCCACGGATTGTTGCAATCACTTTATCTAAGATAGACAATGCTTTAATTAAACCAGCAACAATGTGCTCACGTTTGCGAGCTTTGTCCAACTCAAATTGACAACGGTTAATGATAACTGATTTGCGGTGAGTAATGTAACTTTCTAAAATCCGTTTTAGGCCCACTTGTTGCGGGGTCATGTTGTCGATGGCTACCATGTTAAAGTTGTAATTGATTTGCAATTCAGTGTTTTTAAATAGATAATTTAAAATACCTTCTGCATTGACATCTTTTTTTAGTTCAACAACAATTTGCAAGCCAGTTCTGTCACTTTCGTCACGAACTTCGGCAATGCCGTCTACTTTTTTATTTAAACGGATTTCATCCATCTTCTTCACTAGCGTTGCTTTGTTGACTTCATAAGGAATTTCAGAAATGACAATTTGTTGTTTGCCGCCTTTTAAGGGCTCAATCTTTGTCTTCGCACGTAAAATTACTTTACCACGGCCGGTTTCGTAGGCTTTTTTAATTTCTGCTTTTCCTTGTAGGATCCCACCTGTTGGAAAATCTGGTCCTGGAATGTATTCCATTAATTTCTCTAAACTTGCATTAGGATGATCAATTAAATACACGGTTCCATCAATAATTTCCGCTAAATTATGCGTAGGAATTTCTGTTGCATAACCTGCTGAAATCCCCGTTGAGCCATTTACCAATAAATTAGGATATTTGGCTGGTAAAACAGTGGGTTCTTTTTCTGTATCGTCAAAATTCCAGACGAAATCGACGGTATTTTTGTCGATATCTTTTAACAACTCACCACTTAACTGTGATAAACGAGCTTCTGTATAACGCATCGCCGCTGGTGGATCGCCATCCATACTTCCGTTGTTTCCGTGCATTTCAATTAGTACTTCCCGTAATTTCCAGTCTTGACTTAGACGGACCATCGCTTCATAAATACTACTGTCGCCATGGGGATGATAATTCCCCATAATGTTTCCGACAGATTTTGCTGATTTACGAAAGCCTTTATCAAAGGTATTGCCGTCTTTATTCATTGAAAAGAGAATGCGGCGTTGTACTGGTTTTAGCCCATCTCGAATATCTGGTAGGGCCCGTTCTTGAATGATGTATTTGGAATATCTTCCAAAACGATCGCCCATTACTTCTTCAAGGGTTAATTCTTGAACTTCTTGGCGTTTTTCCAAAATTGTCACTCCCTACTCTATGTCAAACAAACTGATTTCAGTGTCATCGGTTTGTTCTGCTTCTTTTGTTTTTTCCGCATCTAAAAGACTTTCTCCTGTTGGTGCAGAAGTGTCTTCTTCTGAACGATCTAAAATACTGCCATCTTCTTCCAACGTAAATTGAACATGTTGCTCAATCCATTTTCGACGAGGTTCGACTTTGTCGCCCATTAATGTGGTCACACGGCGTTCTGCTTGAGCTGCATCATCAATCCGAACACGAATTAAGGTTCTAGTTTCAGGATCCATCGTTGTTTCCCAAAGTTGTTCTGCATTCATTTCCCCCAGACCTTTATAGCGTTGGAGCATATAGCCTTTACCAACTTTATCAATCACTTCTGCCAATTCACCATCGGTCCAAGCATACTCAATGACTGATTTTTTTCCAGTTCCTTTAGAGACTTTATAAAGTGGTGGTAAGGCAATGTAGACTTTGCCGGCTTCAATTAATGGTTTCATATAACGATAGAAGAACGTTAATAGCAACACTTGAATATGGGCACCATCGGTATCCGCATCGGTCATGATGATGATTTTATCATAATTACAATCTTCAATTGAAAATTCAGGACCGACGCCTGCGCCAATTGTATAGATCATAGTATTGATTTCTTCGTTTTTCAAGATGTCTTGCATTTTCGCTTTTTCCGTATTAATGACTTTTCCTCGTAGCGGTAAAATGGCTTGAAACTTCCGGTCGCGTCCTTGTTTTGCTGAGCCACCGGCCGAGTCTCCTTCGACAAGATATAGTTCATTTTTCTTAGGATTTCTAGATTGAGCCGGTGTTAATTTTCCAGAAAGTAACGATTCACCTTTTTTCCGTTTTTTACCGTTCCGGCTTTCTTCACGAGCTTTGCGAGCCGCTTCACGGGCTTCACGGGCTTTAATCGCTTTCCGAATTAATGATTGACTCATTTCACTGTTTTCTTGTAAATAGAAGCCCATTTGTTCGCCTACGACGTTATCGACAACGGTTCTTGCTAAAGGTGTACCTAATTTTCCTTTGGTTTGACCCTCAAACTGTAGTAAGTTTTCTGGTACTCGAATAGAAAGGACGGCTGCTAAGCCTTCACGGAAGTCGCTACCTTCTAAATTTTTATCTTTTTCTTTTAATAGTCCTACTTTACGTGCATATTCATTGTACGCCTTTGTCATTGACGTTTTCATACCGACTTCGTGGGTACCGCCATCTTTTGTGCGGACATTGTTAACGAAAGATAAAACATTTTCAGAATAGCCATCGTTGTATTGATAGGCTAATTCAACTTCAATACCTTCTTTGGCTCCTGAAAAATAAACAACGGGTGTTAATGTATCTTTTTCTTCATTTAGATAGGCAACAAATTCTTTAATGCCTTCTTCGTAGTGAAAGACTTCTTCTTTGGGTTCTTCTCCACGTTCATCTGTTAAAGTAATTTTGACGCCTTTTAATAAGAAAGCTGATTCTCTCAAACGTTCTGCTAAAATTTCGTAAGAAAAATTTGTCGTAGAGAAAATGGTGTCGTCAGGTAAAAAAGTAACGGAGGTGCCGTTGCGTTTTTTTGTTTTGCCGATTTTTTTTAAGGTACCAACTGGTTTACCGCCGTCCTCAAATCGTTCCATGTATTCTACGCCATCACGAACAATATGAACTTCTAACCACTTAGATAAGGCATTAACAACACTGGCACCCACCCCATGGAGTCCGCCTGAAGTTTTATAGCCACCTTGGCCAAACTTACCACCCGCATGTAAGACAGTAAAAATTACTTCTACTGTTGGGATACCAGAAGCATGCATCCCTGTTGGCATTCCGCGGCCAGAGTCTGCAACACAAATACTATTATCTTTTTGGATAGTTACGTTGATTTCATTCCCGTAGCCAGATAACGCTTCATCGACTGCGTTATCGACAATTTCATAGACTAAGTGATGGAGTCCACGGCTATCGGTTGAACCGATATACATACCAGGTCTTTTCCTCACTGCTTCCAATCCTTCTAGGACTTGGATAGAGGCATCATTGTACTCATTGTTAATTTTTTTAGCCAAAGAAAAAACTCCTTATACTTAGATTCTCGTTTAGTTAATAAGCGTACATTAACTATTTCTTAAAGAATTAGAAGAAGAGTGAGCCGGTTTCTTGCGTTTTCCGTTCGCTCCTTCTAAAACCATCATTACAATAATACTCTATCTGGGTCAAAAAAAAAAGAGCTTTCCGTTCAGGACGCTCTTTCTTTATAAAATTACACGTGTTTATTCAGCATCTGCCATTTTTGCCAATTCAATTTTAATACAACGGTCCATAATAACTTGACGACCTTCATTTAATAACAAGTTCGCTGCCTCTTCGTTTTCCAAACCTAGTTGGGCCCAAAAGACAGGCGCTTCTGTTTTCAATGTTTCTGCGGCCACTTCTGGCAAAAATTCACTCCGCCGAAAGACGTCAACAATATCAATCTTTTCAGGAATCTCTGTTAATGTCCCATAAACCGTTTCGCCAAGCACCGTTTCACCTTTTAAAACTGGATTGACAGGCAATACACGATAGCCATGTTGCTGTAAAATTTCCGCAATTTTGTAACTCGTGCGGTCGGGCTTGTTACTCAAACCAACTACCGCAATATTTTTTGCTTGTTTTAAAATATCAAAAATTTGATTTTGACTTGGATTCTCAAATGTCATTCACTCAACCCCTTTTTTCGTTCTTATTTATTATAACGCTGAGTAAAGGGTTTTGGCAAAATTATTCTCTGAATACCGACAAAATAATTATTGGCTTTGCCAATCTGCTGGATAAGTCACGTAGACAAAGCGGGCATCACCCGTCACTGAAAATTGAATTTTGCTACTTTTCGGGATTAAAATAATTTCACCGGCTGTTGCAGAAATTTTACGTCCGTCAATCAGTATATCCAGTTGTCCTGAAATAATATAATCAATTTCATCGTATTCTAGTGTCCAATCGAAGGTGGTATCTTTCATCACCATTAAACCGCAACCAAGGCGCGGGCTTTCTTCTAAAGAAAACAGATCTTTTGTGTAAACAATGTCCGCTGGGTTGCCTGTATCTAAACGATCGTCTTCTGTTACGTCGATTTCGGGTAATTTGATGGACATAATTCCACTTGGATCCACTTGTTTAGTCGGCATTAATTTTTCTGTGACAATTTGTCGAACAAGCGTTTCAATCATTTCACGATTTAATTCTGTCATATTTACACCTCATTATTTCACTTCTGTTTCGGGTTTCCCTAGCATTCGATTTGCCATAAAGATAGCCACAAAAATGGCGGTAATCCCTCCAACTAATTTGCCAACAATCATTGGAAAAATCATTTCTTTTGCTACGCCTGCAGTAAAACCAAGGTGGTCACCTAAAACGAAAGAAGCCGAAACAGCAAAAGCGATATTAATAATTTTTCCTCGATTATCCATGTCTTTTAACATTTGGAACATGGGAATATTGTTAGCTAATGTAGCAACCATTCCTGCAGCCGCTACTTCATTCATTCCTAAAACTTTTCCTAGTTTCATCAATGGTTTATTAAAGACTTTCGTAATCACTGCTACTAAACAGAAAGCGCCAGCTAAAGTTAAAGCAATCCCACCAACGACTTCAATTCCTTCAGTAACTGGTGCAATACCAGGAATCACTGTAATTCCTAATAATAGTTGAATCGCCCCCACAACTAAACCAAAGATAGCGACAATCACTACGCCTTGACCAAAAATTTGGAAGCCTTTAATCATGCCCTTTGGCGCTAACCATAAACCTAAAATAATTAAAGCGGCAACAATAATAATTGGAATTAAGTTAGGAATAATCAATGACAATGGCATGCCAGCTGTTAAACCACCTGCTAATAAACCAAAAGGAATTGTAATAATCCCGCTCAAAACACCCGTTGCTAAGAATTGTTGGTCGTCTTTTTGGATAATGCCAAGCGCTACTGGAATTGTAAAGACTAACGTTGGCCCCATCATTGCGCCTAAGATTGCCCCCGCAAATAAACCAGCTTGTGGATCATTGGCTAATTGTTGCGCTAACGCAAAGCCGCCCATATCATTAGCCAATAAGGTTGTGGCAAACATTGCTGGATCAGCCCCTAGTAATTCATAGACAGGAACGACAATCGGGCTTAAAAGATTGGCTAAGACAGGCGCTAAAGTGATAATCCCTACCATAGAAAGCGCTAGAGAACCCATAGCCATAATCCCTTCCTCAAATTGCTCCCCTAAACCTAGTTTGTTGCCAATACATTTATCGATTCCTCCAATAATCATGAAAAGAACCATAATATACATAATAATTTCATTAATGCTCATGTCTCGTCCTCCCTATTCTTCCTCTGTAGAATCAATGACACCAACAATCATTGCATCAATTGGGACATTCGGATCTTCTGCCGAAATACGGGCAGCATTGCCTTGACTAATTAACACTTTGTCCCCGACACCAGCTCCAGCGTTGTCAGCAGCAATTAAAAATCCTTGCTTTTCGTCCTCTTGATTCAAAATATCAACCATCATAAATTTCCAGCCATTTAATTTTTCATCTTTTCTTGTTGACCAAAGGCTACCAGTCACTTTTCCTAAAAGCATCGTTTTTCCTCCTTACGTCAGCAATTGATGTTTCCTAGCATAATCTTTCGCTAACGGGGTTAAATAGGCGTTTTTACTTAAAGAAACACCTGATTCTGTCATTCTTATCAATTGTTTTTCAGTAATGTAGGTTCGTTTGGTCTCAGCTAAAGAACGAAGTTGTTTTTGACAGGCCGCCTGAAACACAGCGTAATTTTCTGAATCATGATAAAAAATCATCCCAAACTGTTGGCACGTGTCCACGTTTTCCTGAATCGTTCGTTTCAAACGATACTTCAATCGTGAATTTTTAGTCACTGAAGGTATTGGGGTTAAAACCAATACCGGCTTACCTTCAAATAAGAATGCTAAGATGTTTTTGACTAATTCATCCGTTTCCTGTAAATGCGCAATCGCATTTACTTGGGAAATCGTTAGCCTCTTTACAACCAAGCCTCGTGCTAGCTTCTGCTCCTTGGTTACCCAATTTACATCAGGAAAACGAACAAACATTTCTTCAGGAAATGCTTCTTTTGCTTCTGCTAAAGCCACTGAATAAGACGACGACAGCAATTGTTGACAAATTTGATCAGTAATCTGTTGAATCAAATTTTCCATTTCAGAAACGTTCATTGTCCTTCCTCCTTTTACTTAAGAATATAGCCACGAGCTCCTTTGGTTAAGCCGCAAGCGTTGGCTTCATCGTAGTCAATGTGCATGTACGTTGCAAATCGCGGACTGATTCGCACAACTACATCATCAAAGATTAACGGACGTGTGCCTTCCACTTTGACTTGCACAATTTGGCTATTGCTTACTTTATTTTTTAAGGCATCTTCTGGTGTCATGTGAATATGACGTTTGGCAACAATTAAGCCGTGACTTAATGTCACAACTGCTGATCCGTTCATCAACGTGACGCCGGGTGTCCCTTCTGTCTTGCCACTCTCTCTAACCGGGGCGTTAATTCCTAAAATACGTGTATCCGTCATAGAGACTTCAACTTGTGATTCGCTACGTTCAGGGCCTAAAATAACCACATTTTGAAAAAGTCCTTTAGGTCCAGCAACCGTAATTCGTTCTTTACAAACGAACTGTCCAGGTTGTGATAAATCTTTCACTTTTGTTAGTTGATATCCTGGTCCAAATAATGCATCAATCTCTTGACGAGACAAATGAACATGTCGGCCAGAAGCTTCAACTTCAAAAGTATTTTGTTGTTGTTGCTGAATTCGTTTAACAACTTCTTCAACAATTTCATTCATTGAATCCAATTTGTTCATCTCCTAGTTTCGTGATATTTCAGCCATGGTGCTAATTAATTCTGTAGCCCAAGCTTGAAAAAGTCCGAACAGTTGTGATTCTCCTTTTAACTGGAGAATAATTTTATCTAGTTGTAATTGAATTTCTTTTGAGGAATAGCGCCATTGTCTCTGTTGGTTAGTTAGAATAGTTACCTTTGATTCCAAAATGACTGGTTCCATTACAAGCGACTGTTCTAAAATAAATTTCTCTAACCACTGTTGTTGTTGTTCGAAATATAACCAACCTTCTGTTGATAACGCTTCATTCGTTAAGAAAGGCAAATACAATAGATGGCTTAAGTGCCGAATCTCATAAATTGTTTCTTTTGATAAATGTTCTTGTTTTTGTTTTTGTGAGGAGGCCTTCACTGAATGAACCTCAGAAAGCAATGGGTTTGTTGAAGAGAAGCTGCTATTAATCCGATGCTCGCGTAGATAGCTTTTGGCGGCTGGCGTCAGAAAACTGCCTACAGGAAACACAAAATCCGTGCCATCTTCTAGTTCTTTTTTAAGCCTTTTGATGCGAAGCATATCTTCTGTAATAACTGTCATAACACCCCTCCTCAATGAAAGTTTAGGACAGAAGTAATGAACCTACCTCTGCCCCAAAAAATCAAAATTATAATTCAGTTGTTGCGTGTGGTAAAATAGCGTCTACTTCTGTATGTGGACGTGGAATTACATGGACAGATAATAATTCGCCAACACGTTCTGCTGCAGCAGCACCAGCATCTGTTGCTGCTTTTACAGCACCAACGTCACCGCGAACCATTACTGTAACTAAACCGCCACCGACTTGTTCTTTTCCAATTAAAGTAACGTTTGCCGCTTTCACCATTGCATCGGCTGCTTCAACAGCACCTACTAAACCACGAGTTTCGATCATTCCTAAAGCATTTGTACTTGACATTATAATTTCCTCCTAAGATGTATGTTTTATTTTTAAAAATTTGGGACAATTAGCAATTTGACTTAGGTCCCAAACCCTAAATCCAATAATTTATTTGTTTTACTCTTACTCGCTCGTTTCTTGTTAGTTTAAGCGAGCTAAAACTTGAGCTACCACGGCATTTACTAGTTCTTCTTGATTGGTTGTTTCGCAAGAAGTAGCCACAGATGTGGTTGATGTTTGACCAAATTCTTGACGAATCTCTTCTAAATCACGCACGCCATATGCAACACGACGTAAATTGAACAGATTTTCAACCCCAATATTATCAGAAGTTGAGCTGCCACCAACTGCGCCACAGCCAAGTGTTAATGCTGGCACTAAGTTAGTTGAAGCACCAATGCCGCCAAGTGTACCAGAGGTGTTAACAAGCAAACGAGAGACGGGTTTTCTTAAGCCAAATTCACGAATGACTTCTTTGTTTTCTGTGTGAATGCCCATTGTATGACCCGCACCTTCACCTTTCAAAATTTCAATTGATAACGCGCAAGCTGCTTCCCAGTTTTCAACTGTATAGAAAGCAATAATCGGTGCCAATTTTTCTCTTGAAAATGGATATTTCAAGCCTACATGTGTTTCTTCGGCAACAATTAAGCGGCGATCTTTTGGAATAGATAAACCAACTAATGAAGCAATATGTTGAACGGAACGTCCCACGATTTGCGGGTTCATTGTACCGTTTGGTCGTAAAATAAATTTAGCTAATTTGTCGGCTTCGGCTGGACTTAAGAAATACGCTCCCTGCTTAATTAACTCTTCTTTGACCGCTTCACGGTTGACAGTTTCAACAATAATTGATTGTTCCGATGCACAAATTGTACCGTTATCGAAAGTTTTTGAATCCATTATTTGTTTCACTGCATGAGGAACATTTGCGCTTCGTTCGATGTAGGCTGGTCCATTACCAGGCCCAACACCGATTGCTGGTGTTCCAGAAGAGTACGCTGCTTTAACCATTGCGTTTCCACCAGTAGCTAAAATTAAATTTGTTTCTTTATTTTTCATTAATTCGCTGGTCGCTTGCATGGTTGGCGTTTTGATGACCGAGACACAACCTTCTGGTGCCCCTGCAGCAATAGCCGCTTTTTGGATAATTTCCACTGTTTCAATAATCGATTTCAACGCATTGGGATGTGGTGAAAAAACAATGCTGTTGGCAGCTTTTAATGAAATTAATGCTTTGTAAATGACTGTTGATGTCGGGTTGGTAGAAGGAATTAATCCTGCAATTACACCCACTGGGACAGCAATTTCAGTGACTTTTTTGGCAGCATCATCATGGATCACACCAACTGTAGCTTTGTCCTTCATTTCGTCATATACTACTTTTGAAGCGAAAGCATTTTTGATAATTTTATCTTCATAGATACCAAATCCTGTTTCTTCATTGGCCATTTTCGCTAACTTTTCTCGTTGGTTAAATGTAGCCTCTGAAACTGCTTGGACAATCGCATCGATTTGTTTTTGCGAAAATGTTGCTAATACTTGCTGTGCCTCTTTGGCTTTTCTGATTAAATTTCTTGTTTCTTGGATGGAACGTAAGTCTTTATCTACTAATTCCACTCGTCTTCACTTCTTTCTATTTCAGCCATGATTGCTTGAATTAAAGCTTCTTTATTGGCAAATTTAATCTCACTTTTCTTTAAACTACTTAGGTTCATTTTGTAGGCTTGTTTGCGTAAATCAACCACGCGTTGTGTTTCTAATTTTTGGCGTGTGCCAGTGTGTTCTTCCAAATCTGGTGTTTCAATCTCTTCTTCAATTACTTCTATTTGTTCCATCGGTTCAGGTGCTGACTTGGGTTCTGGATCTGATAAAATTACTTCCGTTTGAGCATCAACCCGTGAGATCACATGATGAGCAATTAAACAATTTAATTCTTTAGCTACTTCCGTGCCTACTTCAACGGCAGCTTGGACCGCGGCAACGTCACCAATCAGTTCCACAGTTGTTAAACCGCCATTAATAATTTCAGCTTTTAACAAAGTAACGTCGGCGGCTTTCAATGCCGCATCGGCCACACTAATGGCACCTAAAAATCCTTTGACTTCGACCATTCCTAATGCTTTCATTCAGGTCACATCCTTAATAACTCAACGGATTGTCAGCGATATTTTGAATGACTTGTTCAAACGCACTGCAAGCAGCTTTACATGCAGATTGACTACCTGTCAATAAGGCGCCGCCAAAGTTCGTTTCAGAAGGTGGGCCATAAAAGACACCCATTTGAACATCGGCAGCTTTCATTGCTGCATCTAAGCCAACCATTGCTTCTAGCGGTGGTGCAATCAGATAAGCAATCGCTTCACCTTCAGGAATATTCGCTTGTTCAGATAAAAAGCTACCCGTTCTTGATACTACATGTGCAAAATAAACAATGCTGTCATCTTCGTTAGCACTATAGAAGCTGGCTTCTTCTTCAATGACTTGCGTAATGACACTCAAGCCACTATTGACTTCGGCAGGACTCGGACCAGCAATAATGCCAATCACTTCACCGGCTAATTTGGTTGAAGCATTTGCTGCGCCAGCATACATACTTTTACCGTAAACTACAGTAACATCGGCGGCTTTGGTTGCTTCATCTAATGCAACATAAGTGACATCATCACAATCTGAAGTAACAATTCCTAATGAGCGATGTTCTGGTTTCAATGATAATTCTTTTGCTAATGCCGGATCGACATTGGGAATGACTTTCATACTTAGGACATTTGCGCCTAGACGATCATTTTTCATGAGAAATCCTCCTTTATTCAGCTTCTTTTAAATCAATACCAGATTTTTTCTTGTCTAACATTTTTTTGATAATTTCGGCAATGTAGGCCCCTGCTTCAACAGCCGGTGTCCCACCTTTGTGAATATTTGAAATAACTGTCCGCCGTGCTTCTGGCATACCGACAGTTGGTTTGTAGGCAATGTAGGCACTCATAGATTCTGCTGTTACTAAACCAGGACGTTCGCCAACTAGCAAGCAAACAACATCAGCATCAGTGATTTCACCAATTTTATCCATTGCTGGCACACGACAATATTTAACAAAAACTACATTGTCGAAATCTAAGTTGTACATGTTTAATCCTTGTTTAATTGCTGGTAGGACTTCTTTAATATTCGCTTCGATAGCAGCTGAACTAAGGCCATCCCCTACGACCATTTGGATTTTGGCTTTTGGTGTCGTATTTTTCCGAATGATTTCACTATTTTCTTCATCAAATTGACGACCATAATCTGGACGTGTTAAATATTCATCTTTACTGTTACAGATTGTTTTTGTAGAAATAAAATTCATTTCTTTTACCAAGTCTTCACTTACGTCTGAAAAGACCGCATCTTGTGCTGCCGCATGGTCTGCTCGGAAACGTAATGTTGAACTAGTCATATAACGCGTCCCTGCACGACCAACGCCTAAACGAGCTGGCGAGAAAGCTTTCATTTTTAATAGTGCTTCAGGATCTACGGCATTTTTCAATAGTAATTGTTTACGTAAATCTACTTCAGTAATGTCAGGAATTAGGCCTTCTTCAATTTCTGTCGTTTCAGTGACGTGTGTTGTGACTGGTTTTTCTTCAGCAGTCACAGTGGCAGTCGAAACCGCTTGATTGTCAGCGACCATTTCTGTTAAAATTCCGGCAATCATTTCTTTTAATTCTTTTTCGTTCATTTGTATTCTCACCTCGTTTATTTAATAAATACAGATGCATCGCCAGCGCGACTTGTTAATTTTCCGTTTTCCATTAAGCCCATTTTTTCCATCCATTCTTCAAATTCTTTAATTGGACGTAAGCCTAATGTTTCACGAATCGTCGCAGTTTCATGGAACCCAGTTGTTTGATAATTTAACATGACATCATCGCCATGAGGAATCCCCATGATATACGTACAACCAGCTGTTGCTAATAACATTGCTAAGTTTTCCATATCATTTTGATCAGCTTTCATATGGTTGGTGTAGCAGACATCACAGCCCATTGAAATTCCAGTTAATTTGCCCATGAAATGATCTTCTAAACCAGCGCGGATGACTTGTTTTGAATCGTAAAGATATTCTGGTCCAATAAAGCCGACAACAGTATTTACAATATACGGATCAAATTTTTTGGCTAAGCCATAACAACGCGCTTCCATTGTGACTTGGTCTGCGCCAAAGTTCGCTTCAGAAGAAAGTTCTGAGCCTTGACCTGTTTCAAAATACATCACATTAGGACCAGCTGCTTGACCACTGTGAAGCGCTAAATCTTGTGCTTCAGCTAAAATTTCTGCATTTAAACCAAATGCTGTGTTCCCTTTTTCTGAACCAGCGATGGATTGAAAGACTAAGCCAGTTGGCGCGCCTTGACGCATGGCTTCCATTTGTGTCGTTACGTGAGCAAGCACGCAAGTTTGTGTTGGAATTTCCCATTCGCTGCGGAACTCTTCAAATTTGTTTAAGATCCGTTTAACACTTTCTGTAGAATCATCAACAGGATTCAAACCAATTAAGGCATCACCGGCGCCATAAGAAAGACCTTCCATAACTGATGCCATAATGCCATCGACATTATCGGTTGGATGGTTTGGCTGTAAACGATTCGAAAAAGTTCCGGGACGGCCAATCGTTGTGTTGGCGGTTTTTTCAATATTGATTTTTTTTGCGCCAACAATTAGATCCATGTTGGACATTAATTTACAGACAGCAGCAATCATTTCTGAAGTTAGTCCACGGGAAATTCGTTTGATATCAAAATCGGTTGTTTCCGAAGATAAGATAAATTCGCGTAATTCTGCGACTGTCCAATGTTTAATACTTTCAAAAATTCGCATATTGACTTGGTCAATAATAATGCGTGTCACTTCGTCTTCGTCATAATCAACGACGGGATTGTTAAACAAGTCATTTAAGGACAATTCCGATAAAACGACTTTTGCTGCCACGCGTTCTTCGGCTGAATTAGCAGCTACGCCAGCTAACTTGTCGCCAGACTTTTCTTCATTGGCTTTGGCTAAGACTTCTTTAACGGATGTAAATTGATAGACTTTGCCAAATAGTTTGGTTTTTAAAATCATCTTTGTGTCGCTCCTTTTTAATTAAATACTAAGGTCTTAACAATGACTGGAAGGACGGCTCCTTCTGCCACTGGTAAACCGATATCTACATAATCACCGTTTTCTACTTTGACCGAATCAAGACAGATAAACGGATAGTCTTTTGGTAGATGGGCACTTAAGGCATGCCCTAAAGCTTTCGCCATGTCTTCATCCACCATAACAATAATTGGAATTTGTTCAGCAACTAAACTAGCTAATCCTTCCACAATCCCTTGACCATAGCGTTGAATATCAGCAAATGTTGGATTGCTCATGCCTCTAATTGCTAGGGCAATCTGGGGTGTTTCTTCAATACGATGCCAATTGAGTTTTTCTTGGATTCGCTGGCCTAATTCTGTCACAGTAAGGGTTTCATCCTCTTGCGCTAATTTTAGAATTGGGATATTTTTTACCGGCAAAATTTGCTCACGATAAGCGATCGTGCTTCCGCTAATTTCAGCAGTGTGTGAACCTGCTCCGACGACCGTCGCTCGGATTGTTTCTGCGCTTTCTAAGACTTCTTTTTCCGAAAAAACCAGTGACTTTCTCAGATATTTTCCTAAAAGCAAGCCGATGTCTCCATATTTAAAGAGATTCGTACTTGTCGTATTTAAGCAATCAGCCACACCACCAGAAAATGTTACAATTGGTAATTCCTCACCTTTTCGTAGTGGATGGTTCGTTACTAATAACTGGTAGAACGGACTTTGTGTCCCCAAGCCAATGCTATTTTCTAACACGGCAACTAATTCCGAAATAATTGGCAGTAAGTTTTGTTCGGTGGCTTGGTCACCAAGGTGCAAGGTTAGCCCTTTTTTATTTATAATTTCTTGAATCTTCGGAGCTATATAGGTGATTTTTTGTTGTTGATCTAATTTAATTAAGCGTCCGCCAATGTCAAAACAAGCCGTGTCAATCACTTCGCCATCTTTAAAGACAGCTAAATTTGTCGTTCCACCACCAATGTCTAAATTAACCACTGGTTTGCGTTTCGTTTCAGAATAAGTTTGAGCACCAGCGCCTTTCCCGGCAATGATACTTTCTAAATCAGGACCAGCCGTAGCAACGACAAAATCACCTGCATAGCCACTAAGTGCTCGTAGCACATTGTTGGCATTGCTTTTTCGAGCAGTTTCACCTGTGATAATTACCGCACCCATTTGAATATCTTGTTTATGAATGCCTGCTTGGCTATATTGCTCCGCTACAAACGCTTTGATAGGTTCTGCATCAATTTCTGATTGGTTAAGTAAGGGTGTAAAGATAATGTCACTTCGGTAAATGACTTTTTTATCAGAAATGCTGATACGTGGTACTGTAAACGCAGAGGCAAAATTTTCAACAGTTAATTCTGACAAGACTAATTGGGTTGTAGACGTCCCTAAATCAATCCCTACGGTTAAAAGTGTTTCCTTCGACATCGCCTGACTCGCCTCCTTTTGCATACAAAAAGGCACTTAAAGAATCGTTAGAAAATTTCTTTCTACTTTTCTTTAAGCGCCTTTGCTTAATCAATGAACAACATCACTGGTGTTCTGTTCGAAATAGAAACAGGTTTTAGTTCCCTGTTTATTGGATTCAATTGTAATTTTTCCTTTTAATTTATCTTTTACGTAGCTTTTGACAATCATCAAACCTAAACTGGTCTCGTTACTTTGATGAACGTCATAGCCTTTACCATTATCTGTAACAGTAATGGTAATCATCTTATTATCTAATGTTCCACTAAGTTTAACAACGCCACTTGTTTGTGGCTCAAATGCATGATCAAAAATGTTTTGTAATAGTTCGTTGACAACAAGGGAAATGGTGACCATTTGTTCGCTAGAAACCATAATGGCTGGATCAACATCCATCATCATCTCAATGGGTTGTGCGCCTTGAAAAAGATGTCTAAAATTATACATCACTGCTTCCAATGTTTGCCGTAAAGCAACGTCATCTTTGACTTGTTTTGACAGCAATTCATGGGTGGCTGCAATCGCCATAATTCGATTGACACTTTCATGAAGGACTTTCTTTGCTTCGGGGCTTTGCGTTCGCCGTTCTTGAATACGCAATAAGGAAACCACCGATTGCAAGTTATTTTTAACACGATGATGAATTTCACGAATCGCAACAGATTTGGAAATAATTTCCGCTTCTTTTTCTTTAAATTCTGTATTGTCTTGAATAATCATAATCAGTTGTTCTTCTGATGCCAACCACACTTTCCGAACCTTAAAATAATAATTAAGGTAGGTCGTTTTGCTTTCAATTGGTTGATTACTCATTTTATATTTCATTTGATACAACACATATTCAAAAGTTGTATAATCGATGGACAAATTGTCATAATTCATTCCAATGATATTATCCCGATAACCAAGTTTGCGATAAAGCTCTTGTGCATTGTGATTGGTAATTAATAAGTGACCCGCCGCATCAAAAATCAAAACGGCTTCTGCCAATTGATCAATAAATAATGCGTCGACTTGACTAGTTGATTTCGCTACTTTTGCTAACTGGCAGTTATTTAGCTCCTCTTTTTGTAAGTCCGCTTGAATCTCTTCATCTGCCGCAATCTCGACAATAATGACACCAATCGTTCGATGTTCATTGCGAATGGGATAGATATTTTGCTTAATCAAACGATTTTCCTGAGTCACTGCTAACAAACCAATGCTATTTAAGCTAGTTTGCATGGTACGCAGAACACCAGGTTCATTTTTTAATAAAGCTTCCATCCCGACGACATCTCCGCTATATAAAGAAGTTGTCTTCGCAGGCGGCTTATGATAAACGACTAGTGCTTGCTGTGACATTTCCTTATACACATCAATAAAAACATCTGCACTTTGATACAGTGTCGTCGAAGAAAGATAACGTGCTGTACGTTGTAATTCTTTAATGTCTGATTCTGAAAGATTGGTATATTGGTGACATAATTGCTCTAATCGTTTCATTTATTCATCATCCATTACAATCAATTCTGCAATTTCACTCATACGTGCGCGTTTGTTCATACTTAACGTACGCAACATTTGGTAGGCTTCTTCTTCCGATATATGATTTTCTTTTACAAGAATACCTTTGGCTTTTTCGATAATTTTACGTTCTTCTAATTTTAAACTTAATTTATCGATTTGATTTAGTAACAGCTGCGTTTGTTTGCCTCGTTCAATGCTCATTTCAATTGTAGGTATTAATGATTTTTCATCTAGAGGTTTAACTAAATAACCCAGTGCGCCTAATTTTTTAGCTTTGTCCGTATTTTGTACGTCACTGTATGCAGATAAAAAGACAATACTACTGGCTAGTTGGTCTTGAACAATTTTTTTACCTGCTTTTAGACCATCTAAAATTGGCATTTGAATGTCCATTAATACTAGATCAGGTTGTGTTTTTTTACATACTTCAATTGCTTCAAAACCATCAGCTGCTTCACCGACTACTTCGTACCCTGCTTCTATCACAATATCACGAATATCGAGTCTCGTAATAGGTTCATCATCGACTATTACAATTCGTCCATCCATTTTCTTCACGCCCTTGTCCTTTCAACGCTATGTTCTGGTAATTTTACAAGTTACAGAAAAGTTTAAAATCTGTTGTAAACCTTCAATCACCGCTTGTAAGGCTGCTTCCACTGAGCTTACGTCACCAGAAATGACTACCGATCCAGAAAAACGATCAATAAAACCGATTTGGATATCTCCGCTTTTAGTCGCAATATCAACAGCGATAATTGCCGCTTCGCTCGGAGTGATTGTCAAAATACCTAGTGCATTGCTGGTGCCTTCTGGCAACCCTAATTTTGTATAAATTTCTTTATTAGGACTAGCAATGATGTGCGCTAACGTTACTTGTTTCCCAGGAACATATTCTTGAATCATTCGTTGTTTTTCTTCCAACCAGACTCGCTCCTTTAATTTAGCAAATAAAAAATCCTCAATAAAAAACGTAAAGGTTCCACTTTCGCTTTCTACTAAGGAGCTTCTTTGCTCTTAAATTTTGAAGCACGCCGTTGTGCTACCCACATTATATGTTATCGATTTCATCCTGTCAATCGCTTATAAGATAGAATTTAAAATTTTTGTCACTTCTGCTGCTGTTGGTTGGACAGGATTTGTTTTGGTGCAGCCATCCATCAATGCGCCTTCAGCTATTTTTGGGATCGCAGCTTGGACTTCTTCTTTTGGTAAACCATAATCACTAAAAGTGGCAGGCATGTCTAATTTTTGACGGAGTTGCTTGATTTGTCGAATAAATTGTTGAACACCAATCCGTGCATTGGTTGTCTGTGTATCATTTAGACAATTTGCTAACTGCGCATAACGTTTAGCTGTTGGTTCGTTGGTGACTTTGCCATTCGCTAAGCCACTGTTATATGCAATGACTTCAGGTAAGAGCATTGCATTCATTCGTCCATGTGGCACATGTAAACGCGCACCGGCCGCATGAGCAATACCGTGATTCAAGCCTAACGAAGTAACATTAAACGCCATCCCTGCCATACATGAAGCTAAATGCATATTTTCACGGGCTTGTTGGTTGCTACCCTGATTAAAGGCTATTTCTAAATTGTCGAATACCAGGCGAACGACTTTTTCGCACAACGCATCTGAAATCGGATTTGCTTCTGTTGAAACATACGCTTCAATAACATGCGTTAAGACGTCCATTCCTGTATCCGCTGTGATTTTTGGTGGCACACTCATCACTAAATTTGTATCTAAAATCGCAATTTCTGGTTGAATTTCATCTGTTACAAGCGGGATTTTGGTGCCAGTTTCAGCAACCGTAATCACTGAAAAATTCGTAACTTCTGAACCAGTTCCACTAGTTGTAGGAACCGCAATAAACTCAGCAATCTGAGTTTGCAAAGTACGTTTGCCAAAAAATTTCATTGCTTTGGCCGCATCAATAGCGGATCCCCCACCTAAAGCTAATATCGTATCTCCTTGAAATGTCGCTAAATGCTTAATTCCCGCAGCAATCTTATCAATTGGTGGATCGGGGATGATATCACTAAAAATTTGCCATTCACTTTTTGTTAAATGCTTTGTCACTTCATTCACAAATCCAGAGTCAACCATGAATGGATCTGTGACAATGAAAACACGTCTATCATGAAGTGTTTCCAAATTGGCTAATGCGCCTTCTCCTACCCATAGTTCGGTAGGGAAATGAATTGTTTTCATCTCAATTCCTCCTTAATAAAATACAAAAAGACACTTCAAACAAACGAAAAATCATCTGTCTGAAGCGTCTTTGCTTCCTTATGTATACGCCATTGTACACGAAACCTTATCCATAGAGTACAACGCCTTTAATTAATTGTCAATAAAAAAAGGGAATATAGCAGTACGTCATTGTACCTGAAATCTCCTTCAACATTGAAAGACCAGCCCGAAATTCCCAAAAGCACTTCCTCGTGCCATTAATTGGATTAATACAAATATCTTGGGCTGGATTTTCAACACAAGCGTTGTTAAGAAACATCCTGTTTTGCCTCGAAACAGCATGCCCAATAATGAAAAAATGAAAAGACCTGACTTAAAAGCAACCTTGCTTCTTCACAGTGGCGGGACCGTGCCAGATTCTCACTGGCTTCCATTCATATTTTTCATAAAATATTCGTTTAATCTATCTGAAATTTACCATAAGTTTTTTAGAAAAGCAACTGTTTACAATCCATCTTCTTTAATTTTATGGAAAACCTTTTCGCTTCGTTCATAAAAAACATCAGGTCGTTGTGCTTGAACATTTAAATAGCGAGCCAACGCATAAAAATAATCTGATAAACGATTGGTAAAAATTAATACCTCTTCGTTAATTTTGGCTGTCCAATTTAAACGCACAATGATGCGTTCTGCGCGCCGTGCAATCGTCCGAGCCACATGAACCATACTGGCTGCTGGGGTTCCGCCAGGTAAAATAAAACGATCAATATCTGGTGATTGTGCAGTGTAGAAATCAATCCGCTGTTCTAGCCAATGCACACTTGCCTTTTGTAATTTAAATGGTCGTTGTGCTTCAATCGGTGTTGACAAATCTGTTCCCGCATCAAAAAGTAAATGTTGTAAAGCTTCTAGTTCTCCTTTAATTTCTTGATTTTCTTGTGGAAGTTGGCTGATAATATAGCCGACCCAAGAATTCAATTCATCAATCGTTCCATAACTTTCAACTCGATCAGAATCCTTAGAGACGGTTGAGCTGCCGACTAATTTCGTCATTCCCTTATCGCCAGTTTTTGTATAAATTTTCATTCTGCTTCATCCTCCTCTAAATAATCTACTAATTCTTGCAAGCCAATTTTTTCAACAGAAGAAATTTCAAAAATTCTTGTTGCACCCGCACTTTTTAATTGTTGCCGAACAATCTCTAACTGCTGAGAATCTTGTGCTAAATCAATCTTGGTTAAAATACCAATGATTTCTTTCGGGAAAATACTACCAAATCCTGGTGAAAAAACTTGTTGTGTTTCTACAGCACTTTGAACCAAACCAATCACATCTGCTTCTGCCGCTGTGACGTTTAACGCATTATAATATTGTCGATGCAAAATAAACTCGCCTGGTGTATCAATCATTTCTGTATGAAATTCCACCGCCTGTGTTTTATCATAAATTAATTCTTTGCCTTGCAGAGCTTGACATAACGTGGTTTTGCCACAACCGATAGCTCCCATTAAAATGATTCGTTTCATCGCTACCTCCATAAAAAAGGAGCCCAAAGCAAGTACCATCACGTACTTAGTCTTGGGCTCCTTTGCCGATTTGTTAAAACACGCCATTGTGTTTCTGATTCTTTGCCTTTATCTTACCTGTTTCCAAAAAACTTGTCAAAATTATTGAATAGTTTCCCAAACTTTATGTTGTTTCTGAAAATAGGAGACAATATCTGTTTCAAAAATTGTTTGTAAAAATTCTTTGGAAGCCAACGTTTGAAAATCACCTTGCGCGGCCACTTTCCCTTGCTTCATAAACACAATTTTTTCACTTAGCGTTAACGCTAAACGGATATCATGAAACACCCCGATTAACGTTTTCCCTTCTTGCGCACTCCACTCATTTAACTGCTGAATCAATTCTTGTTGATACCGAATATCCAAATGATTATTGGGTTCATCCAATAAAATAATTTCTGGATCTTGTACAAATAATTTAGCCAAAAATACTCGTTGTTGTTGTCCTCCTGAAAGCTGATTGACAACTTTATCTTTTAAAGGCAATAAACCCGTGCATTCTAAATAATAAAGGACTCGTTCTTTTTCTTGTTTAGAAACAATAGGTAAAAAACGTTGTGCTTGTTGTCGATACGCCCCCATCAAAACTGTTTCGTAAACCGTATAATCAAAAGCAACTGTCGTGAATTGACTCATCATCGCTACTTTCGTTGCCAATTCCTTCCGCTTTTGTCCATGAACTTCTTGACCATCAATTAAAACAGAACCACTATAAGGGACAAGTCCGGCAATCGTTTTTAAAAGTGTCGTTTTACCGCAACCATTTGGACCTAAAATACAAGTTTTACTACCTGTCGGAAAAACGAGGGAAATATCTTTTAAAATGGGGGTTTGTTGGAGTGTTACAGCTGTTTTTTTTAATTCAATCATGCAGCAACGCCCCTTTTTTTAAAGTAAATATACAAGAAGAATGGCGCTCCAATCAAGGCTGTTACGGCCCCGATGGGAATTTCTCTTGGTGATAAAATCGTGCGGGCAATTGTGTCCCCTATTACCATGATGGTCCCACCTAAGATTGCTGAACCAGGAATCAGCCAGCGATGAGTCGCCCCTAGATAGCGACGGACAATATGTGGTGCTATTAAATCAACAAAACCAATCACACCGACAAATGAAACCGCACTTCCTGCTAGTAAACTAGCCAAAAGAATAATGCGTAGTTTTGCTGTTTTGACTTCTACTCCCGCTAACATCGCATGTTCTTCTCCTAAACCGAGAACATCCAATGCGTTGGCATCAAACCAAAGAAACAGACTGCTGACAAGCAAGATTGGACAATAAATAGCAATTTTTTGCCAATTACTGCCAGAAAAACTACCCATTTGCCAAAAGACTAATTGTTTCAAATAATCTTGGAAAAGTGCTGTAATCAACGTCAAAATAGCACCGACAAACAAGGTCATAATCATTCCCACTAAAACAACTGTTTGATTGGACATTTGACTATCCATTGTTTGCGTAAATAACAAAACTAAAAAGACCGTTGCTAAGCCAAAGATAAAACCAGTTAAAGGCAATAAAAATGCCCCTAAGATCGAAGCAGTTACTCCAGTTACCATGATTAACGCAGCGCCTAAAGATGCTCCCGCTGATACGCCCAAAGTATACGAAGAAGCTAAAGGATTACCTAAGAGTGATTGCATCACCGTGCCACTTACTGCTAAGCCTGCGCCCACAAGATAGGCCATCACGACACGCGGTAACCGAACATTCCAGATGATTCCCTCTAAAATCCCGTCTTCTGAAACCGTCTTTTTCACTAAAATTTGAAGCAAATCCGTTAACGAAATCTGAACACTTCCAATTTTAATACCCAAAAAGAGCATGCTCATACTGATCAAGAGCATCAGTATGAGACACGTTTTTTTACTCATCTTTTAAATCCTTGTATTCCTCTGGATAAACAGCTTTTGCCATTTGTTTTAATGCTTTGGTAATGTGGTTATTTGGTAAAGAGCTAGACATGTTATCGATTTCGAAAACTTCTTTGTTTTGAACTGCAGGAACGTTTTCCCAGTTTTTACGAGCTAAAATTTCTTTGGCGGGATCTTTCATATAGTTAACATTGGTTAAAATGACTTCTGGTTTTGCAGCAATGGCCGCTTCTTCTGTCACTGGTAACCAGCCTTTTTCATTTGCCAAAACATTTTTTGCCCCAATTGTTTCAATCATTTCATTTAAAAATGTCCCATTACCAAAACTATAAATGTCTGGTAAGGCAGCCACTTCAAACAAAACAGTTTTTGGTTTTTTAATAGTTTTCCCAATTTTGGCTACTTCGTCGATTTCTTGATCCATTGTTTTGATTAACTTTTGTCCTTTTTCATGTTCAGATAAGCTATCCGCGATGAATTGGACGTCTTCTTTGATTGCTTTGATGCTTGTACTAGTGGGGATATTAACGACTGTAATTCCAGCATCTTCCACTTGTTTCCAAACACTTTCTGAGCTAGCTAAATTGATGTCATTCACATAAACAATTTGTGGTTTCAAGGCAATCAATTTTTCTGCATCGACAGCCATCATATCCATTTGTGGTAATTTTTTTAAATCAGTCATCATTGTGCTACTTTGAGTATCAACTGCGATTAATTGGTCGGTTTTACCTAAGTCTTCAATCACTTCTGTTGTTGATGGCACTAGGGAAATAATTTTGGTTGCTTCTTTGGGTAAAGTAATTTCTTTGCCGCTACGGTCTTTGGTTGGTAACGTTACTTCTGTTTTTTCAGAAGAGGTAGTTGCTTTCTTTTCCTGTTTGCCACACCCTGCTAAGCCAAGTGTTGCTACTAAGCCTAAAGTCATCATTGTTAAAGTAAATTTTTTCATTTTTTCATCCTCGCATTCGTCTATTTTATTTTGGGGAAAATTTTCTGAAATGAACCTCCTTTGTCTCAACGTCAAAACAATACAAAAAAACCACTTTTTTCTCCAATAGAAAAAAAGCAGTCACTTAACTATGCTAATGATATACTCAGCCAGTTATCTTCAAAGCCCCTTCTTTTTCCTACAAAAGAATGATTAGACTTATCAAGCCGGTATCCTGACTTAGCTTCTTCTTACTCCCAATCCTTCCAGAATAATCTGTGGTCTTATTGGTTTCATCCACCATACAGTAGGTAGGTCTGTAGAGGATTCACACCTCTTTCCCTGACACTTCATAAGTACATATATATTGTATCTTCGTTGATAACTAATTTTCAAACCAGTGATTAGACGTCTTTGTCTAATGACACACATTTATTATAACGGTTATCAACCATTTGTCAACGCTTCCTCAAGCAAAAGAAAAACTTTTCTTGTTTTAGTTATTAGACGTTGTTCCGTTTTTCTATTCATGATAAAATAAATCCTAGTTTGAATAAGAAAGAGGTTAACTTGATGAAAATCGTCATTTTGTTACTTGTTGCCTATTTATTAGGTTCGATTCCCTCAGGTGTTTGGATTGGCAAACTTTTCTTTAAAAAAGATATACGCCAATTTGGGAGTGGGAATACAGGAACAACCAATACATTTCGTGTCTTAGGGAAACCTGCCGGAATCACGGTATTATTAATGGATATCTTGAAAGGAACGTTAGCCACTTCATTACCCTATTTGTTTGGTTTACAAGGCGTGAACCCACTCTTCTTTGGGGTAGCAGCTGTTTTAGGGCATACCTTCCCTATTTTTGCCAATTTCAAAGGTGGTAAAGCCGTAGCCACTAGCGCTGGCATGTTATTAGCATACAGCCCCACATTTTTTATTTATTCTGCTCTTATTTTTGTGATTTGTCTGTATCTAACCAGTATGGTGAGTTTAACAAGTATGATTAGCGCTGTACTAATTACACTTTCTACTATTATTTTGCCTTTCACTGTCCCAGCTATTTTACCAACATTTAACTGGTTATTAACCGTGATTGCGATTGCTTTGACTACTTTTATCTTTGTCCGTCATCGTGAAAACATTCAGCGAATTAAAAATGGAACAGAAAGTCGCCTTTCTTTTGGCTTACGTGCAAAAAAATAAAGAAAAAGGCTGTGAACAAATAATGTTCACAGCCTTTTTCTTTATTTTACACTAATCATATACTGTGTTTTAAATAGTTCGTTAGCTGGTAACTTATTGATGCCAAATTTTTCAGCGAGTTGGCCAGTTGCGTCGACAGCATCAGCAATCCCGCACCAAGGTTCGATACAGACAAAAGGCGCTTCTTTCGGTGTCGGTGACCAAATCCCCACAAAAGGCATTTCTGGATAACTCAAAGTGACTTGATGGTCACTTTCGTCTGTGGCAATCGTAATTGCTGTTTGACCTTTTGTTTCAAAAATCATTGCATCATTTTCAAATAATTGATGCGTTAAGTCAAAGCTGGTATTCGTTTGGGCTAGCGTTTTATTCGCTAAATCAATAAACGGGCCTGCTAAGGGAATTTGTGTCCGTGATTTTTTAGGTGAAAAACTTAGATAATAATCTTCAAACGTTAGTGAAGATTCTAAAGGTACATTAAAGGCTGGATGACCACCAATCCCAAAATACATCTCTTCTTTCCCTGTGTTTTCTACTTGGTAGTTTACAGTCAATTCTTGATGTTCTAATGTATAAGTAATCACTAGTTCAAAATCAAAAGGATACTTCTTCTTGGTTTCTTTTGTTGATTTTAGTGAAAAAGAAACTTCTTCTCCACCTTTTTCAATCACATCAAATACTTGATCACGAGCAAAACCATGTTGAGTTAAATGATACGCTTGATTTTGGTACATATACGTATCTTCTTTTAGACGACCGACAATCGGAAAAAGTACGGGCGCATGGCGGGCCCAAAATTCAGGATTTCCTTGCCAAATATATTCAATGCCGGTTTCTTTTGATTGTAAACTTACTAATTCTGCTCCTTCTTCAGCAAATGTTGCGATTAGAAATTCATTTTCAATTTGTACAGTCATTGCGTTGTCCTCCTAGTTGATACGAGCAATTGCTTATTTTTCCAACTCTTTAATAAATTGTTGATTTAATACTTTTAAATAAGTCCCTTTCATACCAAGAGAACGTGATTCAATAATTCCAGCTGATTCTAATTTTCTTAAGGCATTCACAATTACGGAACGAGTAATGCCTATTTCGTCTGCAATACTTGAAGCAGTTAAACGACCTTCTTCGCCATCTAAGGCTTCAAAAATGGCATGGACGGCTTTTAATTCACTATAGGAAAGAGTGTTGATGGCCATTTGCACGGCAGTCGCACTGCGAACTTCTGCTTCAATTGTTCTGGATTGATGATACAAAATTTGCATGCCGACAACGGTCGCACTATATTCAGCTAACACTAAATCATCCTCGTTAAAGGATTTTTCAACACGCGCTAAAATAATCGTACCCAAGCGTTTGCCAGCACCGTACAAAGGCACAATAGTGGTTAACCCAAACGGATACAGCTCTCGTGATTCAAAAGGAAATGCAGTTAAATCACTGTCTATTGGAATATTGGCTTCGGTTACTTTGAGCATATCCACGGCCTCGGTGTATCCTTGAGGAAATTTTTTCTCTTTAAACATATTTTTGATACGGGCATTATTAACATCTAATTTTTCAGTATACCCCAACAAATCCCCTGAACTGCTAATAATATACGCATTACTTTCTAAAATATCCCCTAAAATCATTGCCATTTTGTTGTACGGAAGTTCTGCTTGTACGTCAAACAGATTGTTTTTTTGCAAAAGCTCGTTCACTTGACGTGTTTTTTCTAATAATGTAGCCATCTTTTCTCCTCCAGCCTTTTTTATAAGATGTAACGACTTAAATCTTCATTTTGAACAATGTCATTCAATTTTTCATTGACATATGCTTCGGTAATCGTAATTTCACCCATTTGCATATCTGGTGCTTCATATAATAAATCTTCTAATAAACGTTCTAAAATTGTGTGTAAACGACGCGCCCCAATATTATCTGTATCACGGTTTACATCATAAGCGATGTGTGCTAACCGTTCAATTGCTTCTTTGGTAAAGATGACTGAAACATTTTCTGTGCCAATTAATGCTACATATTGTTTAATTAAAGCATTGTTTGGCTCAGTTAAGATACTTACGAAGTCATCCGCCGTTAAATCATCTAATTCAACTCGAATTGGGAAGCGGCCTTGTAATTCTGGAATCAAGTCACTTGGTTTTGACAAGTGGAAAGCACCTGAAGCGATAAATAAAATGTGATCCGTTTGTAAAGGACCATACTTCGTGTTAACTTGGGAGCCTTCAACAATCGGCAAAATGTCTCTTTGTACTCCTTCACGAGAGACTTCGCCCGAATTTTGTTGACTTTTAGAGGTGATTTTATCAATCTCATCGATAAAAATAATTCCGCTTGATTCAGCTAAACGAATCGCTTCACTATGGATATCAGCGTCATTTACAATTTTTGCTGATTCTTCTTTCACTAATAATTCTTGTGCTTCTTTCACCGTTACAGTACGTTCGATTTTTTTCTTTGGTGACAGAGCGCCTAACGTTTCATTTAAGTCGATACCCATTTGTTCTAGGCCATTGTTCATAGCTGGCATCGTTTTCTTCGGTTCTTCAATTTCAATTGTTACTTCACGATTATCTAATAGACCTTTTTCCAGCTGTTCCAAAATTGTTCGGCGATTCGTTCGAATATCTTCCGTTACTTCTTCTTGTGCTTCTTGCTGTTGCTGAGCCATGTTAAACATGTTCATCATTTGTTCAAATTGATTACCGCCAGCCTGTTTTTGTTCTTTTTTAATTCCAGGCACTAATACTTTGACTAAACGTTGATTGGCCTTTTTTAACGCTTGCGCATACACGCGACTGTATTGTTGTTTTTCAACAATTTGGATCGCATTTTCTACTAAATCCCGAACCATTGATTCGACATCCCGACCGACATAGCCTACTTCTGTAAATTTGGTTGCTTCAACTTTTACAAAAGGCGCATTGACAATTTTTGCGAGACGACGAGCAATCTCAGTTTTACCAACACCTGTTGGTCCAATCATTAGTAAGTTTTTAGGCGTAATATCTTGTTGCATATTTTCTTCTAATTGCAAGCGACGATAGCGGTTACGTAAAGCTACCGCCACTGATTTTTTGGCAGCTTGCTGTCCAACAATATATTGATCTAGTTCTTTGACTATTTCTTTTGGTGTTTTGTTTAATTCATTCATGGATTTTCCCTCGCTTATAATTCTTCTACAATGATATTATGATTCGTAAATACACAGATATCTGCAGCAATATTTAAGGCATTTTTAGCAATCTCTTTCGCTGGCATTTCTTTATCGCCAAAGTTTTTCATGGCTCTTGCAGCGGACAAAGCAAAATTACCGCCTGAACCAATTGCTAAAATACCATCGTCTGGTGTGATGACTTCCCCAGTTCCTGAAACTAAGAGCATTTCTTCCTTATTCATCACAATCAGCATAGCTTCTAATTTTTGCATAGACTGTTGTGTACGCCACTCTTGGGCTAACTCAACCGCAGCTCTCGTTAAGTTTCCGTTGTATTCATTTAATTTTCCTTCAAACTTTTCTTCTAATGTAAAGGCATCTGCCACACTTCCTGCAAAACCGACAACGACTTCATCATTGTAAATACGGCGCACTTTTTTGGCCGTACCTTTCATAACGACAGATTCGCCCATTGTTACTTGACCATCACCAGCCATTGCAAATTTTCCATCTTTTTCGACTGCACAAATTGTTGTAGAGTGAAATTGTGATTCAACCATTATTGTTCCTCCTAGACGTTTACCTCCATTATGCACGAGGATGAAACGTTCGATAATTTTTTTGTAAACTTTCTTTTGTCACATGCGCATATATCTGAGTTGTTGATAAATTAGCATGTCCTAATAATTCTTGAACTGTCCGCATATCGGCGCCATTATTTAATAAGTGTGTCGCAAATGTATGGCGTAACATGTGGGGATGAATTTCCGCATTTAATGAACTTTTTTTAATTAGTTGGTTTAAGACATATTCAATCCCTGTTGGCGTGATTTGTTCACCATGATGATTAACAAAGACATACGGATGTTTTTTTTGATATTTTGTCATTAATAGCGCGCGGCCATTCTCTAAGTAATCCTTTAAGGCGTCTTGTGCAAATGAACCAAAAGGCACATAGCGATCTTTATTTCCTTTTCCGTGAACCAATAAAACAGAAGCTTGAAAGTCAACTGCGTCCACCGTTAAGTTCGCACATTCACTGACCCGAATACCAGTCCCATACAGAACTTCTAGCAACGCTTGATTTCTCAAATCAAGCGGTTGCTCCCCTTGTGCGCTCTCAAATAATGCATCCATTTCTTTTTCATAAAAAAAACGGGGCAACCGTAACTGTTTCTTTTTCATATGAACATAGGAAAAAGGATTCTCTTGGATTGCTTCATTTTTTAATAAGAATTGATAAAAAGAACGCAAACTGGCAATTTTTCGACTAATCGAATTACGGCTATATTCCTGATCGTATAATTCGCTCAAATAAGCCCGAACATCCAAATGTTCCACAGTCAAATAATTGTCATTACCTGAAGTCTTTAAAAACGAAAAAAAATGTTGTATATCTTCTTGATATGCTTTTTTTGTTTTTTCTGAATAGCCTCTTTCGACAATAAGATAACGAGCAAATAACTCAGGCCAATTCTTTTCTTCCATGTGATAGCCCTCCTCATTCGATTACAAAGTAACTTTAGCATAACCTTTTTCAAAAGACAATTAAGTTGTCAGAATTTAATCAATATTTCTAAATATGTTCACAATTTTAACTATTCTTTAGCTTTTGTTATTTTTTTCTAAAAATTAAAAGACTGAGTATCATCGCATTTCTTAGCAATGATGCTCGGTCTTTTCTCATATTTTTTCTAATTTAGTCTAAAGATTGGATAACTTGAGCTTGGACATCTAAGGCCCGATTAGCAATTGCTTCATAGCGTTCTTTTTTGTCACGAATTCGTTCAGGTAACTCTGGGAAAAGCCCAAAGTTTGCATTCATTGGTTGGAAATGTTTGCCTTCTGCATGTGTAATATAATAAGCCATACTTCCTAAAGTCGTTTCGCGAGGGAATTCAATCGGCTCTTCCCCTTTGGCAAGACGAGCTGCGTTAATACCTGCGAGTAAACCACTTGCCGCGCTTTCAACATATCCTTCAACACCAGTCATTTGTCCAGCAAAAAACAGGTCGTCACGTTTTTTTGATTGGTAGGTTGGTTTTAGCAACTCTGGAGAATTCATAAAACTATTACGATGCATGACGCCATAGCGAACAAATTCAGCATTTTCTAATCCCGGAATCATACGGAATACTCGTTTTTGTTCGCCCCATTTTAAATGCGTTTGGAAACCAACAATATTGTATAAAGAAGCTGCAGCATTGTCTTGACGTAATTGAATTACAGCATAAGGGCGTTTACCTGTTTTAGGGTCTTCTAGTCCGACAGGTTTCATTGGGCCAAACAACATGGTTTTAATGCCACGTTGCGCCATTACTTCGATGGGCATACAGCCTTCGAAAAACTTCTCTTTTTCAAACGTGCGTAAAGGAACCACTTCTGCATTGACTAGTGCTTCATGAAACGCATTGAATTCTTCTTCAGTCATCGGACAGTTTAAGTAAGCCGCTTCTCCCTTGTTATAACGAGATTTTAAATAAACTTTATCCATGTCAATTGTTGATTTATCAATAATTGGTGCTGCTGCATCGTAAAAATAAAAGCCTTCAGAACCATTAAATTCTTGAATTTTTTGAGATAAGCTTTCAGAGGTTAAGGGACCCGTTGCAATAATTACAATCCCTTCCGGAATATCGGTGATCTCTTCATTTTTGATTGTAATTAATGGATGACTTTTAATTTTTTCAGTGATTGTTTCAGAAAAAGAATCACGGTCAACTGCTAAGGCGCCGCCAGCTGGTACAGCGGTTTGATCTGCACTACCAATAATGATTGAATTTAAACGGCGCATTTCTTCTTTCAAAACACCTACCGCATTGGTTAAACTATTTCCACGTAATGAATTAGAACAAACTAACTCTGCAAAATTTTCTGTTTGATGCGCTGGTGTCTTTTTGACAGGGCGCATTTCATATAAATCAACTGGTACGCCAGCATTGGCCACTTGCCATGCCGCTTCACTTCCGGCTAAACCGGCACCAATAATTGTGACTTTTTTTGTCATGTATAAAAATTCCTTTCTATGTCAAGAAGTTAAGAGCTGTCTCTTACAAACTCAATTCATTTTACTAAAAGAGAAGACCGAAGTAAATTCTTCGGTCTCAATTTTTCTTATTTTTGGACGTTTTCTTCATAATCGCCATTGATACAAACGACTTGTTTGCCGCCTTTAACTTTTTTTTCTACTAAATATTGCCCACATTTTGGACATGGTCGGCCTACTGGTTTGTCCCAAGAAGTGAAGTCACACTCTGGGTACCGACTACAGCCATAGAAAATCCGATTTTTCTTTGATTTGCGTTCGATAACTTGTCCTTCGTGACACACAGGACACGTCACGCCAATTTCTTTAACGATCGCTTTTGTATTCCGACAATCTGGGAAATTACTACATGCATAAAATTTTCCGTAGCGACCCAGTTTAATCACCATTGGATGTCCACATAGTTCGCAGTCAAAGCCTGCTGGTTCATCTTTAATTTGGATTTTTTCAATCTTTTCTTCGGCATTTGTTAATTCTTTTTCGAAGGGCTTGTAGAAGCGATCGACAACTTCAACCCATTTTTCTTGGCCTTCACCGACTTTATCTAGGTCCGTTTCCATTGTCGCTGTAAAATGTGTATCGACAATTTGTGGGAAAAACTCTGAAACTAGAGAATTCACAATTTCACCTAATTCCGTTGGTTCAAACCGTTTATTGGTTAGCTTCACGTAATAACGCCGTTGAATGGTTTCTAATGTTGGCGCATACGTTGATGGTCGGCCCACACCATTTTCTTCTAAAGTCCGGATTAACGTGGCTTCACTAAAACGAGCCGGTGGTTGAGTAAAGTGTTGTTTCGGTTCGATATCGACCGATTTAACAACGTCACCTTCCACTAATTCAGGTAAAATATTTTCCTTGTCTTCTTTACCATCATCGCGTCCTTCAACGTATACTTGCATAAACCCTTTAAATTTCACTTTGGAGCCATTGGCAATAAACGTTACGCCGTTTTGTTGAAGCGTGACCTTCATGGTATCTAAAATCGCTGGTGTCATTTGACTAGCAACAAAGCGCGACCAAATAAGAGTATATAATTTTAATTGATCTTTATCTAAATACTTCTTCATTTCATCAGGTGTTCTTAAAACGCTTGACGGACGAACCGCTTCATGGGCATCTTGTGCACCTTGCGTATTTTTTGCTTTGCGGCCGCCATGTGCTGAGAACTCATCTCCGTAGGTCTTTTCAATGAATTCAGCAGCTTCTGCTTTGGCGGAATCGGCAATTCTGGTTGAGTCTGTACGCATGTAGGTAATCAGCCCCACAGTGCCTTGTTTCCCTAAAGCAATTCCCTCATACAATTGTTGCGCAACCATCATGGTTTTACGGGTACGGAAATTTAATTTACGTGCCGCTTCTTGTTGTAAACTACTGGTTGTAAAAGGTAATGCAGGATTACGTTTCCGTTCTTTTTTCTCAACTTTTGTAACATCGTAATCTTTACCGTCAATTCGAGAAGTGATTTCTTTCACCGCTTCTGCATTTGGTAATTTTTTCTTTTTACCATCTACGCCCCAGAAATTTGCTTTGAATTTCTTGCGACCTTTTTGGAAATTCCCATCAATGCTCCAATATTCTTCAGGTTTAAATTCTCGAATTTCATTTTCTCGATCAATAATCATTTTTAAAGCAACAGATTGCACACGACCAGCACTCAAACCTTTTTTGACTTTACGCCATAAAATAGGACTAATCGAGTATCCAACTAAACGGTCTAAAATGCGCCGTGCTTGTTGTGCATCAACTAAATCAACGTTGATGGTTCTAGGTTCTTTAAATGCCGCTTTTACCGCTTCTTTAGTGATCTCATTGAATACCACACGGTTTTTATCTTTTAAATCAAGGCCAAGAAGATAAGCTAAATGCCAAGCAATTGCTTCACCTTCTCGGTCCGGATCGGCTGCGAGATAGACTTTTTCAGCTTTTTTTGCAGCCGCTTTTAAACTTTTGATGACATCGCCTTTTCCGCGAATCGAAATATAATGAGGTTCATAATTATTTTCAATATCAATCCCCATTTTACTTTTTGGTAAATCGCGAATGTGACCAACACTGGCAACCACCTTGTAGTTTCTTCCTAGATATTTTTCAATTGTTTTGGCTTTGGCAGGTGATTCTACAATCACGAGATACTTATAGGCCATTCAATTAGCTCCTTTCGCGTTCGCTTTCCTACTATATAATATATGTAAAAAACGCACAAATCGTAATACATCATATGCTATATAGAACAGGTTTGTCAAGACTAGGCTTTCTAACATTTCTGTCATTTCTGTTTGACTGTCCGAATTTATAAATAAAAAATGCCTATGATTTATAGATTTTATCCTAAAGCATTAAAATACCTATAACATTCCAAACAAAATGAGTCAAGACAGCAGCTTCAAAGCGACCCGTGCGTAGATAGACCCAACTTAAAGCTAAACCCATGCCCCAATAAATAACAAAACTACCTATATCTGTCGGCGTGTGCACAAGTGCAAATAAAATAGAAGAAACGAGTATGCCTATTTTTGAAGCTGGCTTGAAAAACGCTTGAATCCCGACACGAAAAATTCCCTCTTCGAAAATTGGCCCAATCACACCTGCAAAAATAAGTATAAGCCCTTTAGGAATGGCTTGGACAATTTCTTCAACACTTTGTTGGTTAGAGGTCGTCTCTAGTCCTTCCAGACGTAATAAGAAATCACCAAGTATTCCCACACAAAAGATTATCACCAAACCTAACAAGACCACTGGCAAGGTTTCTTTGATTCCTAAAAAAGTCCAAGTTATGAGCTTTTTCTTTTTCAAAAAAGCAACAAATAGATAGACGAAATAGGCACCAAGTCCAACAGCCACTAATCCACTAACAAAGCGAAACCAAAAATTTTCTGTAGAAAATTGAACAACTGAGACCATCATCAAAGGAATTTGATCCAAAATCAAAAAGCCCAGTAGCTGCATACCAAACAACCATCTTTTTCTAACAACCGTTTCCATTTAGACACTCCTAACTACCAACCAAAAGATTAAAATCTGATTAAATAGTACCGAAGTGAACGTAGGTTGTCAATTCACAATTAGTAAAAGTCACAATTCTTCACAAATATCATCAATTGTCTGAACACATTTAGCGCCGTCCTGAATTAATTCATGGCAGCCTGTTGAAAAAGACTGGAAAATACTTCCCGGTACGGCAAATACCTCGCGCCCGTAATCCATCGCCGCTTGTGCAGTAATTAAAGAGCCACTATTCTTACGAGCTTCCATCACGCAGACCCCTAAAGATAATCCAGCAATAATGCGATTACGTGCAGGAAAATGATATTTTTTCGGCCCACTCCCATTCACATATTCTGTTAAAACAAGCTGATTCTGCTTCATAGTTTGCTGTAATTCTTTCTTTTCATACGGATAATATACATCTAATCCAGTGCCTAAAATTCCAATTGTCTGACCCCCGTTCTGGATGGCCATCTCATGGCTACGACTATCAATGCCTTTGGCAAGACCACTGACGATTGTGAATCCTTCTTTGACTATTTTAGGAACCAGAGCTTCAGTCACTCTTAACCCATACGAAGTGGCATAGCGAGCGCCGACGATGCCAATTTTCCTTCTACTTAACAATTGTAAATTTCCTCTATAAAAAAGAATTGCTGGTGGATTATAAATTTCTCGTAATAATTTAGGATAGACGGCATCTAAAATTGTCATAAATTGGTGTTGGCATTGTCGTATATATAACGCTTCACTATGAATCGTATGGTGTAACCAAGATTGTTCAAATAATTCACGATATTTCTTGATTTCAGCAATTCTAATAATTTCTGTACTGGAAAAATCAACACGCTTTTGTGCGATAGCTTCTTGTAACACTTTTAAGATACCTAAATTGCCAATTCCTTGGCATACCGCTAATTTAAATAATAATTGTCGTTGTAAAATTTCCAACAAAAAACACCTCTTTCACATCTTCTTAAAATAAGAATACGTAAAAAAAGTGTTTTATTTTTAAATCATATCTTTTATTGGCGCAAACGTACGTCGATGAATGGGTGTTACACCGTATTTTTCTAACCCGAGAAGATGTTCTTTTGTTCCATAGCCTGCATTGTTTTTAAATCCATATCCAGGATATAATTCATCATATTCTTCCATTAATCGATCTCTTGTTACTTTTGCAATAATACTGGCTGCTGCAATCGAAATGGAGCGTGCATCCCCTTTAATCAAACTTTCTTGTGGTTGGGGAACGTCTAACTGCATTGCATCAATTAATAAATAATCTGGTGCAAAAGCTAAATCGTCAATTGCCATTTTCATCGCTTGTTTAGTTGCTTGATAAATATTAATTTGATCAATGACTCCTTGATCAGCGATACCTAACCCGATAGCGACAGCCTGTTCTTGAATCTGGTTATATAACGTTTCCCGTTTTTTAGCAGATAGTTTTTTTGAATCATTTAAGCCTAATAACTGACAATCTTTCGGTAAAATAACTGCAGCTGTCACAACAGGGCCAGCTAATGGTCCGCGGCCTACTTCATCAATTCCTGCAATTAAACGATGGCCTTTTTTATAGGCCGCTTCCTCAAATTGACTCATTTCTTTAAAAAGTTGCCACTCTTTTTCTTTGGCTAACTGGCGACGTTCCCATTGTTTGATCGCTTGTTGCACTCCTGAACGTTCATCTTCTCGCCAGCTTGCTAATCGTTCATCGGTTGCATCAGTGACAGTTAACAACGCTTCTTTGATTGCCTGAATCGACTCTTTTGCCATGTTATTCGTCTCCTAGTTCTTCCCAGCGGTCCAAAGTATACGTACCTAATTTTCCACTGCGAATTTCTAAAATAATCATTTCGCTGGCTCGATTATAATCATCTCTAAAACCACGTTTTTGGCTAATTAACATCAATTGTTCTGGGGCAGGTAAAAATAGCTCTTCCTCTGTTAAACCATATCGTTCCGTCAAACGTTGCGGATAAAAACGTGCAAAAAATTCTAATCCATAAATCGCCAAATCATCTAAATGCAATAATTGATCTTTTATAGCGCCAGTTAAAGCTAATTTTTTCCCAATTTCCTCATCTTCAAATTTTGGCCAGAGAATTCCTGGTGTATCCAGTAATTCCAATTGGGAACCAGAGCGTAACCATTGTTGTCCTTTTGTCACGCCTGGCTTGTTCCCAGTTTGCGCAATTTTTTTTCCGACTAAACGATTCATTAAGGTTGACTTACCAACATTGGGGATCCCAATACACATAGCGCGAATCGCACGCGGTTTCAAGCCTTTCGCCTGTTCACGAGCCAATTTTTCTTTTAACGCTTCCTTGGCTGCTGGCACAATTTTATTGATTCCTTTATTTTGTTGGGCATTGATGACTAGGGTTTGGTACCCTTTCTTTTGAAAGTAATGTTGCCATTTTTTATTTTGGTCGTTATCTGCTAAGTCCCCTTTATTTAAAAGGACTAATCGTGGTTTTTGTTGGACAATTTGGTCCATCATTGGGTTACGGGAAGAAAGCGGTAACCGCGCATCAACTAGTTCAAATACAATATCGACATATTTGATTTTTTCCGAAACTTCTCTTCTTGCTTTGGCCATATGGCCGGGAAACCATTGAATGGTCATAATCTGTTCAAATCCCTTCTTTAACACATTGTTTCTTTGATTCAATTCTTCAACGAGTCCTGTGTTCCGCGTAGATTCTTGCGAAAAAACACCTTCTCTAGTTTAACATATTTTTCACGGATTTGATTTATTTTCTGTAGTGTTCTTTAAAAAACAAAAAAGCTGAGACAAACTCACTTTGGATTTTGTCTCAGCCTTGTACACTGGCAAAGTATAGAAAGAAGTAGGTCAAGCTCTTCTCAAGACCGACTCAAGAGTATTTCTGTTTTTACTTGTTATTTAGCATGAAGTAAATTTTCTTTACAATGAATTAACTCTGTTAAAAACTGACAGTACGGTGTAGCAATCCCATAGGCTTTCCCTTTGCGAACAATTGCTCCATTGATATAATCAATTTCGGTTAAACGATGATTGGTTATTAAGTCCTGATACATCGATGGATGGTGCAAACCAATTGTTTCTCGATTATAACACGATCGGATTTGTTGAAGCACTGCTTGTTTATCTAACGTAACTTGTTCCACTTCAGCGACTGCTAAAAATTCATTAACTATTTGTTGAACAATTTGATCTGCTTGCTCTGTTTCGCCAAAGTCTGCCATATTACAATCCAACAAAGTACATAAACCATTCATTGTTCCATTCACACAGGCCTTCTTATAAATGGATAATAAAATATTCTCAGAATAACGAGCATTTAAGCCAGCGTTATTTAATACCTTAATGACTGCTTCTGCTGCTTGTTCACTTTGCGCCCCTAAATTTTGTAAATCAATCGAACCATTACCAAATAATTTTACTTTGCCCGGTCCTTCTAACCCAGCGGTCCACATTGTGTTTCCTAATAAAATATTTTCGTAAGGCACGTATTTTTTGATAATATCTTCGTGCCCAATTCCATTTAACAAGCATAAAACTTTCGTATTTTTATTAAGGAAATGTTCTAATGCTTCAAGCATTCCTGCCAGTTGCATTGCTTTTGTAAATAGGATAACTAAGTCTGCTGTAAAATCGATGCTTGCTACTTCTGTCTGAGGATAAATAGGAATTTTAGCGGTCATCACTTCGCCATTAAAATCAGCAACTAACCCGTTTTTTCTTATTGCTTCAATATGTTCTGGCCAACCATCAACAAAAATAACGTCATTTCCTGCTTGATGTAACATTAGTCCAAAGCGACTGCCCATAGCGCCAGCACCTGCGATAATAATCTTCATTTCTTTTCCTCCGTTCAATTTTTTATTTTTAGGTAAAAATCTGCTAAGAAAATCTCTATCTCTTACTTTTATAACCATAAAAAGGCAAAACATATGTTATATTATAAGTGATCTATTTGTTATTTTTTATCCAAGCGCATTTTTGTAAGCGCTTTTAAAAAGAAGGGGAGTTTCTGATGAATATTCAGCTTTTAAAGTACTTCATTGAAATTGTTAATACCCGCAGTTTATCGGCGGCCGCTCGCAATTTATTTGTCACCCAACCAACACTTTCTTTAGCATTGAAAAAAATGGAATCTGAGTTAGGCACAGCGTTGTTTGATCATTCTGATCAACCGTTTCAATTAACCGATACAGGTGTTTATTTATATGAACATGGCCAAGAAGTTGTTTTTCAATTCGATCAATTGGTAACAGATATTCGTGAAATGAACCAGAAACCAGTTAAAAAGCAATTGCGTTTAGGCTTAACTACTTTATTTGCTGTACAATTTATGAAAGAAATTTCACGATTTTTAACAACCCATCCACATGTGAATTTAATATTACAGCAAGATGGCTCGCCAAAATTACAAACGATGTTAGCAAATAAAGAAATTGATATGGGACTAATTTCTTTCCCAAATACCTTACCTGAAATTATTCATATTGAACCTTTAGAAACGACTACCAAAGGCTACCATGTTTATGTCGTGGTACCAGAATCAAATCCTCTCTCCCAATATGAAAAATTAACTTTTAAAGATTTGAAAGATCAACGATTTTCATCGTTAAGTGATAATTTTATGATTGGTCGCCTACTACTAGATCGGACTCGGAGCTTCGGTTATGAGCCGAATATCATTTTGCATAACGATGATTTACAAGTACTTCTTTATAGTTTACAAAAAAATAATTCGATTTGTTTGCTGCCGATTGAATATTATGAAGTGGGAAAAAGTCAGGGACTGAAATGGATTCCTTTAAAAGATAAGTTTGACTATTTCCCCATCGGCATTGCTTTGCGCCGCGATTTTAGTATGACAGAAGATGTTAGAGATTTTATACGAATCATTAAAGAAAATTAATGGATAGCCTAGCCTTGATAAGCAAAGACGACTTTACTATCATAAAGTTTCAACACTTTTTCAAATAAGAATTTTGAGAATAAACCCGCGACAATTGGAACAACAAACCAAGAAAAGAGTAAGGGTAAGATCCCTAAGCCCGCATCCAATGAAGCAAGTGGTCCCACGAGTCCAACCAAGCCAAATCCAGCCGATTGTGGGGTTCCTGAAATGTTGAATAGAACCACAGGAATTGCTGAAATAGTCGCTGTAAATAAACAAGGAATTAAAATAATTGGGTATTTAAATAAGTTAGGCATCATCATTTTCATGCCGCCCAAAGAGACAGCCAGTGTCACTCCCGATTGGTTGACATTCCAAGAATTAATCACAAGAACAACAGTTGTGGCTGCAATTCCCATTGCAGCAGCACCTGCAGACAAGCCATTCAACTGAATCGCCAAACCGATTGCCACAGTAGTGATTGGCGAAATAATCAGTGCAGCAAATGAACAAGCAATTAAAATACTCATGATAATTGGCTGGAAATCAGTAAAATTGTTAATCAATTTACCAATGGCGACCGTGATCTGTGTCACATATGGGTAAATCAACATGCCAAACAAGCCTGCACCTACTCCAACAACGATCGGTAAAGCAATGATTTCCACTGAACCGAATTTTTTATCGATGACTAATAAAAGTAAGACTGCAACAGAAGCGGTAATCATAATATTAATGATGTCACCAGTGCCTGCACCAATAAAGCCTTTCACTTCTGAATTAAATTTAATCACGCCAGAGCCAGCAAATGCTGCACCGCCAGCAATCATCATTTTTTGTGGCGTTAAGCCAAATTGAAAAGCAATCAGTCCACCAATAATTAAAGGGGTGGCTAGTTGGAAAATTTGCGCCGCATGAATAATCATTTCGATAATCTTGTATTCTGCAAAATATTTTAAAATGGCTCCTAATACAGCATTGGGAATTAAGGCGATAATGGTGCCGGAAGCTGTTCCAGCTAACACTTTGTTAAAAAATATTCTTGGGGTTAATTGAGCATCCAGTTTATCAGTGGGCATTTTCAACACTCCTATTGATTATTTTTGTTTTTTTAGAACAAGTTTGAGAATGATTGAACTTTCTATTAGATAAAGAGCGGCCTCAAAGAAGAGCGCTTATTTCTTTGAGGCGCTTTTTATTTAACTAAAGCAAGGAACGATTTTTAATATACATCCGTATCCGCATTATATTTCGCTAAATTGTCTTTAACATCTCGCAAGAACTTACCTGCTTGTTGTCCATCTAAAATTCGATGATCAATAGAAAGACATAAATTAACCATATCTGCCACTTTAAAGCCTCCATCTGCGGTTGGCACAAGGCGTTTATTAATTGACTCTACTTGTAATATCGCAGCTTGTGGATGGTTAATAATTCCCATCGATTGGACGGAACCTAGTGTTCCAGTATTATTAAGAGTAAAGGTCCCTCCTTGCATTTCTTTGCTTGCAAGCGTTCCTTGTCGGACTTCTTGTGCCAAGCGATTGATTTCGTTGGCTAGCCCTGCAATCGAATAGTTATCCGCTTGTTGAATCACTGGCACATAAAGATGCTCGTCTGTCGTTACAGCTATGGATAAATTAACATCTTTATGATAAATAATTGAGCCATCATCCCAAGATGTATTGATTTTTGGATTTTTCTTTAACGCTTGAATGACTGCTTTGGCAAAAAATGGGAAGAAGCTTAGAGACAGGCCTTCTTGTTGTTTAAATTCATCTTTTAATGAATTTCTAAGTTGGACTAAGTTGGTCACATCCGCTTCCACCATTAACCAAGCGTGAGGGATTTCGTTGACACTTTGGACCATTTTTTTAGCAATTGCTTTACGTACAGGATCTGCAGAGACAATTTTATCTGTGGTTGTTTCAGTTGGACTAGCTGTTGCGGCGCTTTCATTTTGCGAAGCAACTGGCTCCTCTGAAGTTGAAGGGCTAGTTCCTGGACTCGCTGTTTTCTCAGGTGTTCTTGCCTGTGTTGGTGTAAAGTTTGTGACATCTTTTCTAGTAATTCGGCCATCACGACCTGTCCCTGTAACTTGTGTTAAATCAATCTTTTTTTCTTGGGCAATTTTAAGGACTGCTGGGGAATAACGACCATTATTTTTTTGATGGGACGTCGCAGTGCTTGTTGTTTCAGCCGTTTCATGTTCTTGCGCTTGTTCCGCACTTGCTTCTTTCACTGGTGCTAAAGTAGCTACTTCTGTTTCTTCTGTTGTTTCTTCTGTCTCTAACGTCATCACCGCTGTTCCGATGGGCACATCTGTATCTAGAGAAATCAGAAATTCTTTTACTACACCATCAAAATCTGATGGGACTTCCGTGGTGACTTTATCAGAAACGACTTCCATTAAGGGATCATAACGTTTCACTGAATCTCCTGGTTTAACTAACCATTGGACAATGGCTGCCTCTGTGACACTTTCGCCTAGATGAGGCATTTTGATTTCTTTTGTGGCCATTTATTTTTTCCTCCTTGCTTCAATTAAAATTCTGCTAATTCTTTCATTGCTGCTAATACTTGCTCTTCGTTGATTAAAAATTCTCTTTCTAAAGGTAATGCATAAGGCATGCTTGGACAATCAGGTCCTGCAAGTCGTTGAATCGGTGCATCTAAATCAAAGAGAGCATCTTCTGAAATCATTGCCGCAATTTCACTCATCACGCTGCCTTCTTTATTGTCTTCTGTCACGAGTAAGACCTTCCCTGTTTTCTTAGCTGCAGCTACTAATGTTTCGCGATCTAAAGGATATAATGAGCGAACATCGACGATTTCGGCATCAATTCCTTCAGCGGCTAGTTTTTCCGCCGCAGCTAAAGCTAATTGCAAGGTCATGCCGTAACTAATCACGGTTAAATCACTACCCGTTCTAACGACATTGGCTTTGTCAATTGGTACGATATAATCATCTGCAGGCACTTCATCTTTTAGTAAACGATATAAACGCTTATGTTCGTAAAAAATGACTGGATCATCGGAACGAATCGCTGCTTTAATCATCCCTTTTGCATCATAAGGATTAGAGGGGGTCACCACTCTTAATCCTGGTTGTCCGCAAAAAACTTTTTCTGTAGACTGAGAATGATACAGCCCACCACGAACACCGCCGCCATAAGGGGTCCGATAAACGATTGGCGCAGTCCAATCGCCTTTTGTTCTATAGCGCATTGTCCGAGCCTCTGATAACAATTGATTGGTTGCAGGCAAAATGTAATCCGCAAATTGAAATTCACCAATTGCGCGATAGCCCATTAAACCTAAGCCGACAGCTAAACCACCAATTAAGCCTTCTGTTAACGGTGTATTAAAACAACGCTCGTCACCGTATTTAGCAGCCAAGCCCTTTGTTACACCGAACACGCCGCCTTTGTCGCCGCCGACATCTTCTCCAAAAATAACTACTTTTTCATCACGAGCCATTTCTTCAGAAATTCCTAAGTTAATTGCTTCTAAATAAGTCATCTCAGCCATTATATTTCTTCTCCTCTTCTCTTATTTTGCATACACTTCTTCTAAAATTGATGTCGGTACAGGATCTGGCATTGCTTCTGCTTCATCCGTTGCTTGATTGATTTCTGCACGAATTTCTTCATCAATTTTGGCAATGTCTTCGTCTGTTAAATAGCCCTCTTCTAATAATTGTTTTTCAAAAAGCTTCACTGCATCATTCTTTTTCATCTCTTCAATTTCTTCTTTTGAACGATAAACAGATTGATCATCGTCAGCGGAATGAGAAGTCAAGCGAGAAACCATTAATTCAATCAATTTTGGTCCTTTTTTCCCGCGAGCCGCTTTTACTGCTTCTTTAAATGCTAGATAGACTTCAGTAAAATCACTACCATCAACGGTTACACCTTCAAAGCCATAAGCTTTCGCGCGATCGGCCATTCGTTTATTGGCATACTGTTCTTCAATTGGGACAGAAATCGCATATTCATTATTTTCAACAACAAAAATGACTGGTAATTTTTTTACGCCTGCAAAGTTCATAGCTTCTTGGACTTCTCCTTGATTGGCAGAGCCTTCCCCAGTGGTGGTCAATGCAACAAAATCAGCTTTTTGAAGTTGCGCTGCATAACCAACACCTGTTGCTAATGGCATTTGTGTACTTACTGTTGAAGAGAAGGAAACAATATTATGCTCTTTTGAACCATAATGATTCGGCATTTGACGACCATGGGAAGAAGGATCCGCTTCTTTTCCAAAAGAACCCATTAAAATATCTTTGGAGGTCATGCCCCAAACCAAGCACGCGGTCATATCACGATAATACGGTAAAAAATAATCTTTTTGAGGATTAAAAGCCATCGCCATCGCTACTTGTGCAACTTCTGCCCCTTGACCAGAAATATTGAAAGAGGTCTTACCAATCCTTGTTAATTGCCACAACCGTTCGTCTAAACGACGTCCTCGTAGTACTTGACGATATGCCTGAATCAATTCTTCTTTTGATAAACCCGATTTTTTAAGCGTTTTCATTTTCATCAACCTTTCTCTATTTGTGAATCGCTAAGCCATAAGTATCTAAGGCTGCTTCTTGCAATACTTCTGTCATTGTTGGATGCGCATGGATTGCTTCACCAATTTCAATGGGCGCGGCATCTAAATACATGGCAGTACTTGCTTCGGCAATTAAATCCGTGACATGTGGCCCAATCATAGAAACCCCTAATAAATCATCGGTCTTCTTGTCACGAATTACTTCTATAAAGCCATCTGTTTCTCCATAAACAAGTGATTTACCATTACCATTAAAATTAAAGGTGCCAATCACTACTTCTTTATCTGCTGGTAAAGTTTCTCTAGTATAGCCGACACTTGCTATTTCAGGATTTGTATAAACACCTCGAGGCACGTTTGTATAATTTAAAGGTTCAACTGTCTCGCCTAAAAGATGCTGAACAGCTAACTCTCCTTCTTTCATAGCCACATGTGCTAGTTGGAGTGTATCGATACAATCACCGATCGCATAAATATGTCCTTCTGTGGTTTGATAAAATTCATTTACTTCAATGCCTTTGTCAGTATATTTCACTGAGGTATTCTGTAACCCTAACTTATTGATATTGGGTTGACGCCCAATTGCTACCATGACTTTGTCAACAGCGAGGCTTTCTTGTCCTGCAACTTCTATTTGAACCTTCTGCCCGATAACTTTCGCTTCTTGGACTTTGCTACCTAATAAAATGTTAATTCCTCGTTGCTCTAAACGTTTCTTTAATTCTTTAGAAATTGTTGCACTCTCATTTATAAGTAACCGATCCAAAAATTCAATGATAGTTACGTTGACACCTAAACTATTTAATAAAGAAGCCCACTCGACACCAATAACGCCACCACCAATAATTGCAATTGATTCTGGTAGCTCTTCTAATTCAAGCATCCCATCAGAAGATAAGATAAATTCTTCATCCAGTGGCAAATTAGGTAACGTTTTAGGACTAGAACCTGTCGCAATAATGACATTTTTAGGAACGATAATTTCTTCTTCCCGTGTTGGATCATTAAACGTAACTGCCACTGCGCCAGAGACTGGTGAAAAAATAGAGGGACCTAAAATCGCACCTTCGCCTGCTAAAATTTTGATTTTATTTTTTTTGCATAAGCCTTCAACACCTTTGTGTAACTGCTCAATAATTCCTTCTTTCCGTTGTTGTATTTTAGAAAAATCAATGGACGCTGCCTCTGTTTCAATCCCAAAAGAAGCCGCTTGTTTTAAGGTATCAAAAACCTCTGCGCTTCTTAATAAAGCTTTTGTAGGGATACAGCCTTTGTGCAAACAAGTGCCACCTAATTTGTATTTTTCAACAATTGTGACGTTTAGCCCTTTTTGTGCGGCTCGAATTGCTGCTACATAGCCTCCTGTTCCGCCACCTAAAATCAGTAAATCTGTTTGTTCCGCCATTTTGATCACTCCTGCTCAATTTTTGCTTCACTATAATTTAAAGCTTGTTCTTCCCCTGTTAATACTCGATTGACGCCTTCATATAAAGCAGCCATCTCCATTTCACCTGGGTAAACCTTAATTGGTGCAATCCAAGTGATTTTTTGACTAATTTCTTGAACAACGGTTTGCGAATAGGCTGCGCCCCCTGTTAAAATAATTGCATCAATTGCGCCTTCAAGAACCACGGCCATCTCGCCAATACTTTTTGCGATTTGGTAACACATTCCTTTTAAATAGTAATTTGCTGTTTGATCACCTGCAGCTATTTGTGCTTGGATATGCCGTAAATCTGTTTCACCTAGGTATGATTTAAGACCGCTATTACCCGCAATTAGCTTTTTCACTTGGCTAATCGTTAACTCCTGTTCAAGTATCCATTGCGCAAATTCAACGAGCGGTAAGGCACCACTGCGTTCAGGCGTATAAGGACCTTCACCATCAAGCCCATTTACCACGTCCACCATGCGGCCTTTTTGATGCGCCCCCAAGCTAATGCCCCCACCTAAATGAACAACGATAAAATTGCTTTGCTCATATGTTTTCCCTAAATCCTCAGCGATTTTTCGAGCGACCGCTTTTTGATTTAAGGCGTGACCAACGCTACGTCGGTGAATGCCTTTTAATCCGGAAATCCTGGCTAATGGTTGTAGCTCATCTACAACAACAGGATCGACAATAAAGGCTGGCACGTGATATTTTTCTGCAAACTCATTAGCTAAAATCGCCCCTAAATTTGAAGCATGGGTATTAAAGCGTTCTGTCCGCAAGTCTTCTAGCATTTGTTGATCGACAAGATACGTACCGCCAGGAATAGGCTTAAGCAAACCACCACGCCCTACGACAGCGGCTAATTGTGTGATGTTATGTGTTTCTAAAAATTCCGCGATCATTTGTTTTCGAAATGGTGTTTGACTGACAACATTTTCAAAAGGTGCCAATTCTTGGACGCTATGTCTAAGCGTTTCTTCCGCCAAGCAATCATGATTAGCAAAAAGCGCTAACTTAGTGGAGGTCGAGCCAGGATTAATAACCAATACTGTTTCCATTGTTTTCTGCTCCTTTTTTTAAACTTGTCTCATGGCAAATCTTAATGAATGGAATTTGCTTTCTGTCGAATCGCTTCTAGATGTTAAAACGACTGGGACTTTTGTGCCAACAATCGTTCCTCCCACCTTGGCGTGCCCAAACAAGGTTAATGATTTGTATAAACAATTTCCAACATCAATAGTTGGGACCACTAAAATATCTGCATCCCCCATGATAGGACCGCTGTAACGTTTATGCGCAACCGCTTCTTCAGAGGTCGCTAAATCAAGCGAAAGTGGCCCAAAAACCGTAGCCTCTTGTTGATCATTAAAATGTGCCGTGACTTCTTTTGCTAAAACAGACGAAGGCATTTTAGGATTGAAATTTTCCGCTGCGCTTAACAAAGCAATTTTCGGTTGATGCAGTCCCAATTTTTGGGCGACTTCTTTAGCATTTTCAACAATTTCAATGAGGGTCGCTTGAGTGGGAGCGATATTCATCGCACAATCGGTTAACAAGAAGGTTTTCCCCGCAGGCAGCTCCACCATTGCTACATGGGAAAGAATCGGTTTATTTTTTAATTGATGCTCGCTTTTCAATATTTCTTTTAGTAATGTGTGGGTCTGAATAATTCCTTTCAATAAAATTTGTGCTTGACCGGTTGCAACTAGACTGACAGCTTCCCGTGCTACCGCGGCATCATCTGAGCAATGAACATATTTCCAGAGATTTTCAGTATCAAGATTTTCGCTTGTATCAAATACAATAAACTGCAACGGTTGCTCGGCTTCTTTTAGTGCTTTTTTAACTAACTGTAAAATCTCTGGTTGTGAACCTCCTGCAATTGAAACAGTGATCATTTTCTCACCTCATTTTTTCTTCTTTACACTTTAAATCTACCTTAGTATGTAAGCGCATACAAATTGTTAATTTTTATGTCCTTATTAATATTTTTTATAGAGAAGGAAAAGCTTAGTAAATCAAGCTTTTCTTTCTCTAAACAATTGTTATCTAATTTACTTTTCATGAAAAAACTTCTTTTCTAAGAATGAAAGGAAAACTTATGCTTCGGCACAGCTGTTTATTTATGTCCGATCCTAAAGCATGTTATACTTTAGATACTTATTTTTAGGAGGAATTAAATGGCACTACTACTATTCTTTTTGTTTATCGCCCTACTAGGATTTGGTATATTAAAAATTAATAACCGCAGTATCCTCGGCGGTATCACTCTGGCTTCCGGCACCTTATTGTCATTAGTCACCTTACTATTTATCGGACTAGACAAAATTTATTTACATTTTAAGAATGGCGACCTAATTACCTTGGCCATTGCTTATCTATTAATTCCCGCTGTGTTTATCGGCATTTGCCTTTACTTTATTTTTAACTCACGTACGATGCAAACGAAAGAAGGCAAAAGTGTCACGGCTAAATTGTCGGCGGGCTTAGGGTTGAACTTATTAATTGCTTTACCAGCCTTTCTATATTTATTATCAGTTGGCACAGCGCAAATACCTTATGTGCTTTTTCTGTTCTTACTTTTTCTATTGTTAATGGATCTTTTGCTGACCTTTCTATTTGCTGCTTACGTCTTGTATTCATGGATGTACCAAATGATTCCTTTAAAAAAAGCGGTTGATTATATCATTGTTTTAGGTTCGGGAATTCGTAGCGAGGAAGTACCTCCACTTTTGAAGAGTCGGTTAGATAAAGGGATTGAATATTATGAAAAAAATCCCACCGCTAAATTTGTAGTCAGCGGTGGTCAAGGTCCTGACGAACCTGTGGCCGAAGCTTTCGCAATGAAAAAATATTTGCTTTCACAAAATATTCCTGCAGAAGCAATTTTGATGGAGGACCAATCCACAACCACTTATGAAAATATGTTGTTTTCTAAAGCAATAATTCAGGCAGATTGGCAAAAGATGCCGTCTGATTCTAAACAACCCTCTGTTATTTTTTCAACAAATAACTATCATGTCTTACGAGGAGCTATGTATGCCCATCGTGTCGGCTTAAAAGCTGAAGGTGTCGGGGCGCCAACTGCCTTATATTTTTTACCAACTGCTCTAATCCGAGAATACATTGCCTTACTGGTTCATGATAAGCGAATTGTGCTTTTTGTTTTTCTACTTGTCACTCTTCTTTTAGGAATCAGTATCTTACCCATCTAAAAAAACAGCGACTCACATTTTTGTGAGTCGCTGTTTTTATTCTTTTAATATAAAAAGGTTTAATGAACGTAATTGGCTATCAATGCAATCAGCCATAAATGAAGCGGATAGAATCCGTAAAATAAATATTTGAAAAATGGTGCTTTGCTCCCTCTCTCACCATTGTAAAGCGATATAAATGGTAACACAGTGATAAACATAAAATCAGAATTATAAGCTAACATTTCAATTGTCGTTGGCCAATCTCCCAACCATTGAAAACTTGTAACTAAGAAAAAGAGCGCTAATGCACCATATAAACAGTTCCGTAAGACAAGTCTCTTTCTGGCTAAATACGTAATCAACATAAAAGGTAACATCACAATGCCACCTTCAGCAAACATTGCTCCTGTTCCTAAAATTGCTAATATACTAATCAATAAAACAATTTTTAAACTGATTTTTGGCATCTCTAGCATCGCTTTTGTCACAATTAACATACTGACACCAAGGGCTAAGGTGAAGAAAATATTGTTGTGAACAGCGACAGCTGGATTATTCACTAAATGATTTAGCAGCGTATTTCCAACAAACATGATTGCTGCCCAAATATACAAACGACCATTGTAACGATAAACATTCCGTGTATAGTTGAACCCTTCTATAGCCATGTAACCAAAAAACACACCGACACAACGAGTAATTACATGAAAAATCAGTGCCCATTCTGGCGGAACAAAATAACTAATATGGTCAAGAACCATTAACCCCATCATCAATAACTTTAAGCGATTTGCGTTCATGAATCGTCTCCTTTATTTTTTCTACAGAAACTATCATATCTTTTTATATAACAGAAAACAACGAACATTCTTGTTAGATTCAACCATTCTTTTTGTCACTTTCGTTAAACCTGGTATCGCAAAGATAAATCTTCAAATAAATAATGTTGGTATTTAAATTGTTCAAAATGAATTTTTCGAATTTCTTGCTTAATGGCTATTAAGCATTCATCGACCGTCATCAATGATTCTTCTTTCAGAAGCGCCTCTTCTATTAATAATTTGCATTGGCAATCAATCAATAAAAGTTGACTATAGAATGTGTAAAATGTTTCTTTATTTAATTTTTCAATCAAATTTTTAGCTTGATTCTGCAGCTTTTGATAACATTTGGTCAATTTTTGATAATCCATTAAATCAACTAACTGACCTTGTTTTAACATGTTACTAAAGTCTAAATCCCAAAGCATTTCTTTAGTCGGCTGTTGCAATAAATAATACATAGAATGACTACTAATAATTTCAGTGGTCGGTTCTTCAATTGTTTCATAAAAAGTCACAAAATATTCTCGCTCAATCACAGTAATAATTTCTTCTTCTGAAAGCTCACAATCTTCTAAATTTTGATAGAATATCAATAATTTAATCCGCTCATCTATTTTATTCAGCGAAGCGACTAATTCAGGAAAAAGAACCGACTGACAATTCTCTACTAATTCTCTTGCCTTATTTTGTTCATTTTTATAAAAGCTGTATAACTTTTTCCGCTGTTTTAACGAGTTTAGTAAGTTATCGGGTATATTCCAGTAATATTGTTTCTTCATAGCATTCCCACTCTTCTTTTTTATGTACAATTTTACAAAATTGGTCTTAGCCAATTTCGTCTCTAGTTATTCTATCAAAAAAGTGACGCTTTTTTACTGACAATAATTACTCGTTTTACGCCCAAAAAGTGAAAATTCAGCTGTTAAGTAATTATTGGGGCTTGTTTCTCGCGGGCCGAAAAAACTTTTTCCTTTTAAAAGTCCAGAAAAAGACCTACACTAGAGATAGACAAACGTTGGAGGGATTTAAATGGATTTACACTTAACGAATAAATTAGCATTAATTACTGGTTCAACCAAAGGAATTGGCAAAGCAATTGCGATTGAAATGGCTCGTGAAGGGACCGATGTCATTATCAATGGGCGCAATGAAGCCGAAGTAATCAAAGTTGTTGAAGAAATACAAACAATGTTTCCAGACACTCATCCTCAAGCAGGGACTGCCGATATTTCCATTGAAAGTCAACGAGCTACTTTGCTTGAAAAATTCCCTAAAGTCGACATTTTAGTGAACAATATGGGAATTTTTGAACCAATGGAATACTGGGATATCGATGACGCCACTTGGGAAAAATTTTTTACTGTGAACGTGTTGTCAGGCAATGCATTAGCAAAAGCTTATCTACCTAAAATGCTTGCACAAGATTTTGGTCGCATTATTTTCATCGCTAGCGAAGAAGCGGTGATGCCTTCTGGCGAAATGCCCCAATATAGCATGACAAAAACGATGAATCTTTCCTTAGCTAAAAGTTTATCCAACTTAACTGTCGGCACACATGTCACCGTTAACACGGTTATGCCTGGCTCAACCCTTACCGAAGGTGTAGAAAAAATGTTGGAAGATATGTACGCTGATTCAGACATTCCCAAAGAGGATTGGGAAAAAGATTTCATGAAAAATCATCGTTCTCGTTCACAAATCCAACGGCTCATTCGACCAGAAGAAATTGGTCGTTTTGTTACCTTTGTGGCCAGCCCGGATTCTTCTTCCTTCTCAGGCGAAGCCTTAAGAATCGATGGCGGCTTAGTTCCAACGATCTTCTAAATTAAACAAAAAAGACAGCCAGCAAAAATTCACATTTTTTGCTGGCTGTCTTTTTAAGCATATTAATTGATTACTTACCAAAAGTAAGTTATATTTATCTCGAATTCGAAATAAAAAAGAGGTGAAACAATGAGCCAACAGCAAGAAGCTTTAAAAGCCTATATCGGTTTATTAAGAACCAGCCATCGACTAGAGCAACTTGCCAAGCAAGATGTTACTTGTTATGACTTAAACATTACAGAATTTTCAGTGTTAGAGCTGTTACTCCATAAAGGTCCTCAGACCATCCAAAAAATTAAGGAGAAAATTTTAATTGCTAGCAGTAGCACCACTTATGTTATTGACCAATTACATAAAAAAGGCTATGTAACGCGCACCCCCAGTGAAAAAGACCGACGCATTACTTACGTTGAACTAACAGAAGCTGGAAAAACATTAATTGAAGAAATTTTCCCGACGCATGCAAAGCGAATTGCAGAAGCATTTGAACAACTCTCTTCTGAAGAATTAACTCTTCTTCAAAAAACTTTACGAAAAATAACAAATGAAACGAAATGAGGAAATAATGATGAAAAAAGAAGATCAATTATTAGGAATCCACCACGTTACAGCTATGACAAGTGATGCAGAAAAAAACTATCACTTCTTTACAGACGTTTTAGGGATGCGTTTAGTCAAAAAAACAGTAAATCAAGATGATATCTATACTTACCATACCTATTTTGCCGATGATTTGGGTACACCAGGTACAACCATGACCTTTTTCGATTTTCCCAATAACCCTAAAGGATTAAAAGGAACCAATACAATTTCAAGAACAGGGTTCCGGGTTCCTTCAGATGCAGCTTTGACTTATTATGAAAATCGCTTCAATGAATTTGCTGTCAAACACACAGGTATTTCTGAAGAATTTGGCAAAAAAGTCCTTCGCTTCTGGGATTTTGATGATCAAGCGTATCAATTAATCTCTGATGAATTAAATCAGGGCGTTGCAGCGGGCACCCCTTGGAAAAAAGGACCTGTTCCAACAGAATCTGCGATTTATGGCTTAGGACCTGTCGAAATAGCTATTTCCTATTTTCATGAATTCAAAGAAGTCTTTGAAGAAATTCTAGGCTTTCACGTAGTGGCACAAGAAGGCAATCGCTATTTACTAGAAGTTGGCCAAGGTGGCAATGGTGCCCAAGTCATTTTGGTAGACGATGATACTAGCTCACAAGCACAACAAGGATATGGTGAAGTACATCACGTTGCATTCCGCTTAGCGGATCGCAAATCACTTGGGACTTGGCAAGCGCTCTTTGATCATTTAGGCTTACAAAACTCTGGCTATGTCGATCGTTATTACTTTGAATCATTGTATGTTCGTATTGGGCATATTTTAGTCGAATTAGCCACCGATGAACCAGGATTTATGGGGGATGAACCTTACGAAACATTAGGAGAAAAGTTATCTCTTGCGCCATTTTTAGAAAACCGTCGTGAGTATATTGAGAGTGTTATCAAGCCTTTCAATACAAAACGAGCCTAAGGAGGAAAAAACATGCATTCAATTTTAAAAAAAGGACATCCTGAAGCACCTGTCTTTGTGCTACTTCACGGTACAGGTGGTGATGAAACATCTCTCCTACCAATTGCCCAAGAACTAAATAAACAAGCTACTGTGCTAAGTATTCGTGGTGATGTTTCAGAAAATGGAATGAATCGTTATTTTAAGCGCCTAGCGGAAGGTCATTATGACTTAGAAGATCTAGAAAAACGCGGCGAGGCGCTTCATAAGTTTATTCAACAAGCCGCTAACGAGCATCAATTTTCATTGGATAAAATTATTTTTATTGGCTATTCAAATGGGGCCAATATCGCTATTCAATTATTGCTTACTCATCCCGACAGCTACCATCAAGCTGTCCTCTATCATCCCATGTTTCCTGTTGAATTGACCAATCAACCAGACTTGACCGACACTTCTGTTTTATTATCTCTAGGAGAGCATGACCCGATTGTCCCACTTCCTGAGAGTATGCGTGTGATTCAACTATTTCAGAATCATGGAGCAACCGTACAAGAGGTTTGGACACAAAGTCATCAATTAACTTATCAAGAAATTAAGGAAACACAAACTTGGTTGGCACATCTGTCCTCTTAACAAAAAAGTGAGGTCGGGACAGAACCGTTTAGCTCCGAGAAATAAGAAGAAATTTCCGAAAATTGCTCTTTAATTTTTGGAGAATTTCGGCTTATTTCCGAAGGAGTTGGTTCTGTTCCCGCCGTTTATCAGGTTTTGAGCCTGGGACAAAAATCTCTTTGGATTTTTGTCCCAGGCTCACTTTTTCTATTTTAAGATAACTCACTGTCTGAGCTTCTTTTTATTCTGCCATTTGAACAACTATTTTACCAACTGCATGGTGCGTTTCACTGAGTGCATGTGCATCATAAATCCCTTGTCTAGAAAAAGGGAAAACTTCACCAATAATTGATTTCACTTTTCCAGCTGCCATCAAATCAACAATTTTTTGTAATTGTTCTCCATTTGGTTGAAGCCAAATACTTTCAGCAGAAACATTTTTTTTGGCTGCCAATTGTTTATCTTCAATGCCCACAATTGAAACAAGACGACCTGTGTTTGGTTTTAAGACGTCAAAACTATTTTTTTGAACCTCACCACCCATTGTATCAAAAACCAAATCAACATCAGTTAATACCTCTGCAAAATTCGTTGTATGATAATCAATCACTTCATCTGCACCAATTTTTTTCAGTAAGGCATGATTTTTTGCGCTAGCGGTCGTGATGACATGTGCGCCCGCTTCTTTTGCTAGTTGAATCGCATAAGTACCGACCCCACCTGCACCAGCATGAATTAAAACAGTTTCTCCTTCTTTAAGGTGACCATGATCAAACAATGCTTGCCAAGCGGTTAAACCAGCCAACGGAACGGCAGCCGCTTCTTCAAAGCTAATTGTTTCAGGGATTTTTGCTAATAAATGATCATCCACAATCGTTACTTCTGCATAGGTGCCAAAACGAGTAGTTTCAGGACGAGCAAAAACTTTATCGCCAACTTGCCAATCCGTTACTTGACTCCCCACCTCTGTAATCACACCAGCGACATCCCAACCAAGAATAATCGGAAAGGACCAATCAAACATCTGTTTTAAATATCCTTCACGCAATTTCCAATCAATCGGATTAATTGATGTCGCGTATTCTTTTACCAACACTTGATGTTCCGATAATTCTGGCAGTGTTACTTCTGCTTCTTCAAGTACCTCTTTACTTCCGTACTGATTAATCACAACAGCTTTCATAAACCAACTTCCTCTCATTTGTTTCATTTTTCACACTTTTAGTATACGCCTATTGCCTTCTTTTTATATAAGAATATGCTTTAGTTAAATTGAGAGAAAGTAGCTGTTTTTAGTCTATTATTCATAACGTAAAGATTCAATTGGATCTAATTTTGCTGCTCTTCGAGCTGGTAAAGTTCCTGCTAAAAAAGCAATAAACATAATAACTAAGATAATCGTTAGTGAAGATGGCAATGAAAATTGAATTAATTTAAATCCTGTTAAAGCCTTTAAAAAAGAATCCGTTGCCAAACGATTAACTAAATTTCCAACCCCAACAGCTCCTAAAATGCCTAATATTGAGCCAAAAAAGCCAATTAAAGCCGCCTCAACACTAAAAATTGTAAAGACTTTCCCATTGCTAAGACCCATGGCTTTCATTAAACCAATTTCTCGCGTTCTTTCTTGGACAGACATATACAGCGTGTTAATAATGCCAAAGCTTGCAGCTAACAAGGCAATTGCACCAAACATGGTTAAAACACCAGTGATTGCATTGATTATATTACGAATCATGCCAATTTCATCTTCGACAGTAGTCGCTAAATAGCCAGCTTTGTCTAAATCTTTTTTGATGTCCTTAATCTGCTCTGGCGTGCTGTCTTTTTTAACTTCAGCAATAATCATCGCGTATTGATTTTTTAAATGTTCTGGAAGATCTGCTTGATTGATTGAGACAACTTTATCAATCAATGCTTTATTCATCAACGAGAGCCCATTTTGAATGACACTGGCATTTCTAACGCCAACAATTTTCGCTTCAATAACTTGCTCTTGTCCTTTCAAGGAACTTGAGATACCTAATTGAACTGTTTCTCCCACGGCAGCTTTACTAGATGTATAGCCGAGCGCTTTTACATATTCTGGTGACAAATTAATTTCGAAGTCCTGGCTCGTTTGCGAAACTTTACGGCCAGCCGCTAAATCAATGGTCATCTCATCTAGCGCAGAAGTTGCTGAAAATACATATTTATGCTTATCTGCTCCTTTTATATAATCGATAGCAACGGATTTCATTGGTTCCACTGATGTAACATCCGAGATTTTTTTAATCTTCTCAATATCTTTTTCAGCAAGCATACTTTGTTGTTGAATCGTACTGGTTTTTTTCTCTGGATTATATTTACTTGGTTCTGTTCCGTTACCAACATTCATCTCCATTTTTGGCTGAATAAATAGCTGATTTGCACCACCGACACTGCCGACTTGTTTGTCAATATAATCATTTACACCAATATTGACTCCTGTAGTTAAAGCTATGGTAAATGCTCCAATAAAGATTGCAATAATGGTCAATACGGTTCGACCTTTATTACGCATTAAATTGGTACTAGCTGATTTTAAAATATCTCTAAATTTCATTTACTCATCTCCTCCTACAATCAAGCCGTCTCGAACATGAACTTGCCGATCACAACGTGCTGCTAAGTCTGGATCATGTGTCACAATAATTAAGGTAATTCCTTTATTTTTATTTAAATCAAATAACAATTCTTCAATTTTCTTCCCAGTGGCAGAATCTAAATTCCCTGTAGGTTCATCTGCAAAAATAATTTGCGGATTATTAACTAAAGCACGCGCTATACATACCCGTTGTTTTTGGCCACCAGATAAATTATTCGCTTTATTTTGAACTTTATCTTCCAAACCGACTGCTTTTAACGCATCTAAAGCCATCTTTTTCCTCTTGCTACCGGAAATCCCACCGATTTTTAATGGTAAAAGAACATTATTTAAAACTGTATCCTTGGCATTCATAAAGAATTGTTGAAAAACAAAACCAAATTCTTCATTTCTCGTTTTATTCAGCACTTTCTTTCTAATACTAGTAACATTTTTACCATTTAAATAAATATCTCCTGAAGTTGGTTGATCTAGCAATGCCAAAATGTGCATAAATGTTGATTTCCCAGAACCACTTTTACCAATTATGGCCACAGATTCACCTTTTTCAACTTTTAAATCAACACCTTTTAACGCATCAAATTTTGTTTCGTTCTTTCCATAACTTTTTTTAATATTTTTTGCTTCAATTACCGCCATGTTACCCCTCCATTTTTCATTCTTTGTCGTTTACTTATTTACAAAGTTTTTTACTCTTTTCATACTCCTTTCTTCTCTTTCTATTTTGACGGAAGCCCTTTCCTTTGTCATGGTACTTCCGATGTATCTCTCAATTAAAACAATAAGAACATGTTCCAAATTCACCTCATTGAACATGTTCTTATTAATTAGTTATGCATTTACGCGTTTAATTTCACGATGTTTATTCAATAAATAGGCCAAACCAAGATTAATGCCAACAAAGCAACTGATTGTCAGAAGAAGTGGCAGGACAGTAAAACCAGTGGATTGATAACCAACCATTGCTTGCAAGACGTGGAGCATTCTCAGGCGCATTGGTGTCCCCCCTAATTGTGCAATCGTGCCCAGTAAAATAGGAATCATTAATAACAGCAATAAAACAATGAGTTTTTTTACGCCATCTATCCGATCATTAAAGACACCTGCTAACAAGCCAAGTGAGCCACTAAGCATTAGTAAGATAAAAAAGAGCAACCACGACATGAAAAAGTTTCCTTGTGCATAGACATCAATTAATTTCATTGATAATTGAAAATGAGAAATGAAATTGCCGCTAAATACTTTAATCAGTACAAGTACAGCCAAGGATCCAACCAAAGATAAAATAGCATTACTTACAAAATTCACCAAAAAAATCGTCCAGCGGGAAAGCCCGTTTTGAATAAACAGTTTAAAATCTGTGTTTACCCCTAAAAATGATAGTATCCCCATAAAAACCAGACAAGGAATTACTGCATCAGAGCTGACAGTATTTACGTCGTTAGAAAAGAGCAAGCCAATAAGAGGAAAAAGAATGCCGAACAAAGCATAAAAGCCAAAATAAATTGCTAAGGAACGGACTTGATAAATAACACGATACCGCAAAGCTGTTTTAAATTTCATTTTACTTTTCCTTCTTTCTATTGGTTAATTGCACAAAATATGTTTGTAAATTTAGCGGCGCAATTTGAACCTCTGCTTTTTCAGTCGGCAAGTCGCCGTACACGTAAGCCGTAACTGCCCCACCTAAAGTGTCCCTGCCTAAGATTTCCAATGACTGAGTATAGCGCTCTACTTGTTCTTTCGGCCCAGAAACAATGCGACCGTTTTTCAAAATTGTTTCAATAGATTCTGCGCGAATCAATTTTCCTTGATCAATGATGATAATATCTTCTAATAAATTCGCAATTTCTTCAATCAAATGGGTGGAAATCACAAACGTACGGGGACGTTCTTGGTATGTCTCAATTAAATAAGTATAAAATAATTCCCGATGATTGGCGTCTAAACCTAAGACTGGCTCATCTAAAAAAATATACTCACAGGGGACCGATAGCGCCACTATTAGTTTAGCAATACTCCGATAACCAGTTGATAATTTTTTGAATGTCTTTTTACCATCTAAATCAAAATCGCTTAACATTTGTTCGGCCAAAGACCAGTCAAAGGATCCATAAAAACCTTCAGTCGTTTTAAAAATATCTTTAATTTTTAACTGAGGAGGAAATAAATTATCTTCACTCATTAAGTAAATATGATTCAAAGCAGTCTCATTATCGGTCACTGTTTCTCCCGCCAATTGAACGGAACCTGAAGTGGCAAAACTTCGATTATTAATGATATTTAATAACGTACTTTTACCAGCCCCGTTTCTGCCTAAGAGCCCATAAATCGTTTCTTTTTCAAAAGTAATTGAAATATTATCTAGTGCTTTTTTTTGATGATATTTTTTACTTACTGATTCCACCCGCAAACTCATGCGTCATACCCTCTTTCAATTAGTTGTTTTAATTGTTCAGCTGTAATCCCTAATTTTTTAGCTTCTGCGACAACTTCTAAGACTTCTTTATTTAAAAATTCTTCTTTCCGTACACTTCTTACTCTCTCTTGAGCGCCTGGTAAAACAAACATGCCAATCCCCCGTTTCTTTTCAATCAACTGTCGTTCTACTAATAAATTCATTCCTTTTAAAACGGTGGCTGGGTTGATTTGATAACTTTTTGATATTTCTGTGGTTGAGGGAATTTGTTCGCCTTCTAAGTAAGCGCCATTAAAAATTCCTTCGGCAATCTGATCGGCTACTTGCTGAAATAAAGGCTTTTCCCCCGAAAAATTAAATTCCATTTTTACACCTCACTTAAACGGTTAACTACTTATGTAACTAACTATATATCTTAGAAATTCTTTTGTCAATAAAAAAACCATTGTTTCCAAAGAAATTTTTCTTTGAAAACAATGGCTATACTTTTGAGTTTATTGAATGGTTTCGTTCTTATAGGGTTCCATTGTATAACAATTCATCGGTTGTTTCGTTGACAATTTTTAAGCGATTTTGTTTTTTTATCAAAATACTTTTATAGGTCGTTCCTGTAGCCTTTTCTTCCATCACAAGAATGCGTTTATACTCATTATCAGTGACTTTCTTAATCGTTGTTTGATTTAAGGACGGGATTTTTTCTTTTAGCGTTTTTTCTTCCGCCAGACCTTTTAAGATTTCTGATTCTGTAGTGGAACTTGTGGATTTACTAGAATCGCTTGATACACCTTCGTTATTAGACGCACTTTCAGATGACTTGCGACTTGATTCGGTTACTTTAGGCTGTGATGATTCACTGGTATTAGTTGAATTCATTTGAGTTTGGGTTTGATTCCCACATGCACCAATTAGCAACCCAACGCCTAAGATAGAACTTGCTAAAATTGTTTTTCTAATCATTTGCATGACCTCCTACATCTATCATTACTTTAACCTTAACATTTTTCAGCTAAGAGAACAATTTTTCAGATTAGAAAAGACCACTAGTCGTTATTTAAATAAACGAACTAGTGGTCTTACTTATTTAGGAATGATCTTCATATGAGTGAGTGGGTAATAAACAAATTGTGCTTTCCCTAAGATTTGATCTGCATGTATTGCACCAAAAGAACGGCTGTCTTTGGACATACGGCGATTATCACCAAGTACAAAATAGCTATCTTTAGGTAATTTTTCTTGCATTAACAATTCTTTTGAATCAAAATTCGTAGTGTAAGGCATCGTTTCATGATCTTTTTTTCTGTTTTTAGTTAAATACGGTTCAGCGATTGGCTGATTATTGACATATAACTGATCGTTTTCGTAACGCACAGCTTCTCCTGGTAAACCAATCACACGTTTAATCAGAATCGATCCTGTGTCTGTTTTAAAGACCACCACATCAAACCGTTTAATGGCGGAGAATTTTTCCATCACAATCATATCTCCTTGATTCAAGGTTTTTTGCATAGAATGGCCATCCACCCGAACAGGAATCAGGAAAAATCCTCTTAAAATAAAAACGGCTACGATTGCTGGTACTAAAATTTTCAGAAAGTACATTAAATACCCAACATAATCACGTTTCTTCTTCAACTTCGTGCCACCTTTTTTCTAGTTTTTTTGAATTTCTTTGACTGCTGTATCGTAGGCAGCGTCATTTTCAAGAATTAATTTACCTAAAGTGGCTTCAATTTTTGTGGCTGTTTCATTGTCGATTTCTCCAGTTACAGGCAAGCCATTTTTCTGTTGAAGATCGCTAACCGCTGCTTTTGTTTCTGCGGTGTAGTTTGCATTGTTTTCATCAACAGGATACGCTAATACAGCTAAAATAGCATTTAAGTTCTGAATATCTTCAGATTGATCTCCTTCTTTTAGCGTTTTATCGCGAGGAATCAATTTTAAATAGGCATACTCGGGGTAATCAGCTTTGATGGTTGGTTCAATTCCTTTTTCGTTGATCCATTCGCCTTTTGGTGTTAACCATTTTAAAACAGTCAATTTTATTTCGGTTTGGTCATTTAAATCTTTCACCGTTTGGACCGTTCCTTTGCCAAATGTTTTCGTTCCAATTAATGGGACATTCGCAGATTCATGCAGTGCTGCAGCAAAAATTTCGGATGCACTGGCACTATTGCCATCAATGATAACTGCAACAGGTTCTTTTACTTTAAAGCCGTCGTCTAATTCTTTGGAAGCAACTTCTTTCATCGTACGTCCTTTTTTGTCTTCAAATTGAACAATTGTTTCGCCATTTTTTAAAAACATACTGGCCATTCGCTCTGCTTGATCTAGCAGTCCACCAGGATTTTGGCGTACATCAATTACAAAGGATTTAGCTCCTTTGGCACGTAAATTCGTGATTGTTTCTTTCAATTCTTGATATGTTTTTTTACCAAAGGACGTAATTTTAATCGAGCCAATTTGTGCATCATTTTTGTCTAACTCACCAGTCACTGTTTTAACGGGAATTTTCCCACGTTTGATTGAGATATTTTTAGTTTCTCCCTCTCTTTGGATAGTCAATTCAACGGAAGTTCCTTTTTTTCCTCGGACTTTTGAGACGACTTCTGCTAGTTTCATCCCTTTTGTAGCTGTACCATCAACTTTTTCAATAATATCGCCTTCTTTGATTCCCGCTTTTTCAGCTGGGGAATCTGCTACAGGGGCCTCTGCTACAACTGGTTCGCCATCTTTCATTGTCATAGTGGCACCAATTCCTTCAAAATCACCAGATAAGCTTTCGTTTAAATCATTGGCAGCAGATTCATTTAGATAAGTTGAGTATGGGTCTCCAATGGCTTCAGACATGCCTTTTAAGGCGCCTTCAACTAATTCATTTTTATCTACTTCACCTACATAATTGGTACTAATTTCATTATATAAATCCTGCACTTTGCTTAAATCAGCATTGGTAATTGCCCCTTCTTGACTCATCTTTTTAACACGATGATCAAAATAAATATAACTACTTCCTCCAGCTAAAAATGCGACACAGAGGAGCGAAATAATATATTGATAAAAAGGAACAGTTCGTTTGTTCTTCATAGATTTCATCTCATTTCTAACAAATTCGTCACTACTTTTGTTTACTATAACATGAATGAAAAAAGAGGTCGGGCCAGAAGCGTTTAACTCCGAGAAATAAGAAGGAATTTCCGAAAATTGTTCTTTAATTTTTGGAGAATTTCGGCTTATTTCCGAAGGAGTTGCTTCTGTTCCCGCCGTTTATCAGTTTTTGTCCCACGCTCTGGATTTATTTATTGTTTTCAAGGTACTTTTCCCATAACTCATCAAAGATGTCCATGTTACTTAAATAGTCAGCATTCATTTCTAAATAAGAAGAAAGTTCATGATAATCCTCGGTTTGTTTTGGAAACTGAATATCTTTGGCCGCTTCATTGGCAAAATCAGTTTCAGGATCTTTAGCCGGACCTTTTAATGTCATTAAGTAATGGTAAAAGCTTCGTCTCATGTAAATTAATCACTCCATTTTTCTTCAATAAATTCACTTCTACGTTGATGGGACAATCCATAACGCAAAGCGTCTTTTTTATAAAAGTCTTGATGGTATTCTTCAGCAGGATAAAATGGTGCTGCTGGTTCGATGGTGGTAACAATTGGTTCTGTAAAACGGCCACTATTAGCTAGACGTTCTTTACTTTTCTCAGCAATTTCTTTTTGTTCTTGGGAACGATAAAAAATAACTGGCCGATAATTATCGCCGCGGTCTTGAAACTGACCGAAAGCATCAGTAGGATCTGTTTGTTGCCAATAAATATCCACTAATTGTTCGTAAGAAATAATCGCTGGATCAAAAGTGATTTCTACTGCTTCCGTATGGCCTGTTGTGTGTGTTAGAACCTGTTCATATGTTGGATTAGGCACGTGCCCACCTGTATAACCCGAAACAACTGAGATAATCCCTGGTTGTGTATCAAAAGGCTGCACCATACACCAGAAACAGCCGCCTGCAAAAATTGCTTTTTCTTCCATCTCTAACACTCCTTTTTTATTTCTCTTTTGGCAAGTATATATTCATCCGAATGTCATCGTCAACTAAATTAATCTTTTCTGCTCGAACAAATAGACCATTTTGCATTCTAAACTGATCTAAACGTAATAAAACAGTTTGATCATCTGGATTGATTTCAACCCATTTAGGTAGTTTGTAAGAACGTTTAGCAAATTTCAATACTTCTTTAATTGGCAAGCCTAACGTTCCTATAGATAAACTTTTTGCTTTTAATTGTACATTACCATTCGCCATCACGTAAGGATCAAAATATAAGTAAAAAGGAATGTCATGCCCTAACACCTGAAATGTTCCATTTAATAAAGCATCATTTTCTAAATAAAATTTATATTTAATCTCCGAGCCTTTTTGAAAGTCGGCTAAATAAAAGTCAATCAGTTTGTTCACTTGTTGTTTTTTTGACTGAATGGTGACGACTGGCTCGCCTTCTTTTTCAACAATTGCTGGTATTTTCTTTAAATCTGGTTCGCGAACTTGTGTTGCTCGAAATGTCACGAAAGCTACACTACCAATGACTAAACCCACTAGAACAAGAAAAGCGATTTTCCAGGGATTTCGTTTAAGATTGGTTGGTTGTGTCTTTTTAATTGATTTACTTGTTTTTGGCTTTTCTTCATTCATTTTATTCACTACCTTCTGATTTGGTTATCCATTCTTTCTCTGTCTTGACCATTTCATCCCGGACAGCTCCGGCCATAATTTGGTAGCCAAGATTATTCGGATGGAAGCGATCTTCTTCATATAACAAATTGTTTAAATCCTCTTTGCTAGCACTACTTCCTGTAGTTTCTGAGTCACCACCAGTTACGCCAACTTCATCGCCACGACCTTTATAGAGTAAATCATTGATAGGAATGAAATAGGCTCGTTTTTGCTCTTGAACCATTTCTTCGGTTGCTTGATTCCAGTTATCAACGATTTCTTGCATTTCTGTAATTTCGGAAAAGTTTAAGTAGAAGGGATTGTAAATTCCTAAGACATAAATAGGGGCCTTCTCGTTGTACTCTCGGATTTCTTCAAGTAGTCGTCTTACTCGGCGTTGATAGGCTTTTTGTGGACGATTGAACGAGCTGACTTTCAAGTCGAAAATATTACTACTAATTACTTTCATTAAGTCATTTCCGCCAACCGTTAGCGTAATCACGTCCGCAGAGGCAAGGCCCTTTTGAATTTCAGGTTTTTCTTTGATTCGTTTTAAAATTTGATCACTACGATCCCCATTTTTCCCAAAATTGTCTGTTTGAACACCGTTCAAGTTGTAGTGTTCTTTTAAATCATCTGCCACAATAGGAACAAAACCTCCACTATTCGTCAAATCGCCAATTCCTTCAGTTAAAGAATCACCGATTGCTGTATAATGAATGACTTCTTTTTGATTTTTTTGAGCAGTTGTGGCCACTTTCTCTTGCTTTAATAGTGGCTTTGCTTTGGGGATGGCCACACTTAACAATGTAAAAACACCTAGCGCAATGAGGATAGGTGTTAAGACGGTCAGCAAAATATGCTGTGTTTGTTTTTTCATCTTCGTCACTTCCTTTTAAATAAACTAACAAGAAATTTTCCTTTTCTTGTTAGAAAGAGGTTGCGTCTACTCATTTAAGAGTGAGACCCAACCTCGTTATTTCTTAGTCTGTATAGTACATAATAGCAAAGGCATTTTTTCCTGTATGTGTTGCAATGACTGGATTCGTATGTAATACGGGAATATCCATGTCTTTAAAGATTGCTTGTAATCCTTCTTTGAATCCATTTGCTAGTTCTAGCCCATCCGCATGAGAAATGCCAATTTGTCGAACATTTGGAATCTTACTTAATTCTGATTTCAATTCGTCAAACCATTTATTAAACGTTTTAACGCCTCGGCCTTTCGCTACAGGAATCAATTCCGTATTTTCAAAGTCCATGACAACTTTCATATTAAAAATGTTTGATAATAATCCTGTTGTACGGCTGATTCGTCCACCTTTAACCAAATTATCTAATGTTGAAATGCCAATGTATAATTTAGTATTTTGTTTGACGCGTTCAATTTCAGCTAAAATTTCTGGAACACCCGCTCCCGCTTGTGCCAATTTTGCTGCTTGAATGACTTGGAAAGACAAACCTTGGTCTGTAAAATCGCTATCAATCACCGTTACTTTACTTGATGATAAGTTGCTAGCTTGACGGGCCGCTTCAACCGTTCCACTTAAGCCTTTTGTCATGTGAATCGAAATTACTTCACTGCCATCTTCACCTAAGCGATCATATAATTCTACAAATTCACCAATTGGTGGTTGACTCGTTTTGGGTAAGGCCTTCGCATTAGCCATCATGTCCATAAATTTTTCGCCTGGCAAATGATCATCATCTGGATAAACAACGCCATCAACCATAATTGATAAAGGCATCATATGGATATTTAATTCATCTCTAAGACTTTTTTCCATCGTACATGAAGAATCCGTTACGATTTTAACGTTTGTCATAAATTTATCACTCTTTCTTTAAAAGGAACCTGTTTTCATGGTAGAATACCATTAAACGGTTAATTATCTAGTTATAGTATAACAGACACTGCCGAATTTTTCATCAAATTAAAATAAAGGAAGTGAATTTATTGGAAAAAACGCATTTCTCAAAAAAATACCTAATCGTGAACGAAGTCTTAAATGCAGTTACACATGGCATAGGCGCAGGTTTAAGTATTGCTGGCTTAGTCATTTTACTTGTTAAAGGAGCTCGTTTAGGCTCACCGATTCACGTGGTATCTTATGCTATTTATGGCTCCATGTTGATTCTACTTTTTTTATCTTCAACGTTATTTCATAGTTTAATTTTTACAAGAGCCAAAAAAGTCTTTCAGGTCTTCGATCATAGTTCTATTTTCTTATTGATTGCTGGCAGCTATACGCCATTTTGCTTAATTAGTATTGGCGGCTGGTTAGGTTGGACTTTATTCAGTTTAGTTTGGTTAATCGCCATCGTCGGTATTGTCTATAAATCCCTCACGTTGCATAAACAAGAAACAGTGAAAAACATTTCAACGATTATTTATATTGTTTTAGGTTGGCTCTGTATCATCGCTGCTCGTCCGTTATATGAATCTCTTGGGTTTACAGGAACAGCGTTATTGGTCGCAGGGGGTGTGTCTTACACATTAGGTGCAGCCTTCTATTCATTGAAAAATGTGCGGTTTATGCATGTGGTTTGGCACTTGTTCGTCATGCTTGCAGCGATTCTCATGTATTTTTCTGTTCTCTTTTATACGTAATCACAGCACAATAAGAACACGATGCTCAAAGCATCGTGTTCTTTTATTGCCCTAAATCTCTTTATTATAAAGGATTATTCTTCTTTTCGAATTATTTTAACATAAATTAGTAGAAAAGACTTTACAAAACGAACATACATTCGTATAATAACAATACGAACACTAGTTCGAATCAAATGAAGAGGTGATACACATGGAAGCAATTCGTCGTGTTGGATTTTTATTTTTTGTATTGGTTATAGGTATTTTTTTGGGAACATTAGGATTACGTCTTGCTTTTATGATCGTGACGCCGTTATTTATTCTTTGGTTTATGTCATGGGATGAGAAGCGTTATACACGTACACGTAAACAACAGCAAGCAAGATACGTTTATCGTAAGTTCCCTTAATAAATAATAAAACGGTGTGTCCCCCCAAGCTATGCTCCGTTTTTATAAATATGTCAAAGAAAGAGCGAAGGATTAAATCCTTCGCTCTTTCTAATTAAATTAGATTAGTATTCCATTAAGGTAACAATATCGTAGCCATCAATTTTATCACGGCCATGTAAATCCATTAATTCAATTAGGAACGCACAACCAACCACAATACCACCTAATTGTTCGACTAATTCGATGGTTGCTTTAATTGTACCACCAGTTGCTAACAAGTCATCACAAATCAAAACACGTTGACCTGGTGTGATGGCATCTTTGTGCAACGTTAATGTATCTGAACCATATTCTAAGTCATAAGTCACTTCGATGGTTTCACGAGGAAGTTTTCCTTTTTTACGAACCGGAGCAAAGCCAACCCCTAGTTCATAAGCCACTGGACAGCCGACAATAAAGCCACGAGCTTCCGGTCCTACAACCATATCAATTCTTTTTTCTTTCGCGTAATCCACGATTTGTTTCGTTGCTTCACGGTAGGCATCCCCATTAGCCATTAATGGAGAAATGTCACGGAACACGATCCCTTTCTCAGGATAATCTGGAATGCTTGCAATGTAATCTCTTAAATCCATTTTTATTTGTCCTCCTCATTCCACAGCCATTGTTGTATTGTTTGACAATCACTGTAAAGTAGAAATTCTTCTGTTTTTATTTTTTTCAATCGTTGTTGGTACACTTGACTTTCAGTCAATGGTCGATTGTCGGGTTTCTCAATACTGTTTAAAACACCGCTTTCTATTGTAACAAATCCTAAGTCAAAAAACACCTGTATCATGAAAATTAATAATTTTTCTTGGATATTTAAGTAATTTGCCACCTTCGATAGCTGGGAACGTAGATTTACTTCTTTTTGCTGCAAAATAAATTTATACAATGTTGCAAATTGTTCACGTGAAGCCATACCGTTTAAATAAGCTTCTTCTGGTGAAATAAACATCATGTATATACGTTGTATCTCAGTCGCTTCAACAATTTCTTTAACCGTGATTGCTTCCACAGGACAGTCGACAAAAACCAGTTGTTCGATTTGATTTTGAGAAACAGCTTCCACCAATTCTTCTTGGTTTGACCAAACAATAATATTAGCGGTTGGATCTGAAATGAATTTTTGATTTTTTTCATCAAACAAAAGATAAGCTGTTGCTTCTGAAGGAATTGGTTTCGTTTGATTATTTTTGCCACGAAAATCAAATAATTGTCTTCCCGATACAGCAAAATCAGTCACCATTAATTGTGGTTTCTTACGACCATTCCATTCATTGATGGAAAGTTGGCCTGCCACATCGGCGGTTCCTTGTGCTAGTTCATCCGCTTGAGGCCCCATTTGAAAAGCAATTGCATCCAATTGTGCCCCTTCTTGATTCATTTGAAATTTCAGATGTGCATTATCTGCACCAATTTGACGAATTTGCGTAGGCGTGATTTCCTTAAATACAAAAGTTGGAACAGTATTATCAGTCCCAAAAGGCGCCAAAATACGCAATTGATCAATAAAAGTAGTCGTTGCCTGCGAAACCGCTAAGCTCTCACTAATGAGCAACTCTTGTCCATTAGCCATATCAATTTGATTTTTTTCAATAAAGTGTGCCAAATGTTCTTGAACAAAAGGAATATTTTCAACAGGTAAAGTCATTCCCGCTGCCATATGATGCCCACCAAAATGAGTGAATTGCTCACGCACTTCGTTCAACGCCTCATAGAGATTCAATGCGCTAATGCTACGTCCAGAGCCTTTAGCGGTCGTACCAGATTCATCTATTGCTAAAATAATGGTTGGTTTCCCCGTTTCTTGCATAATGCGGCCCGCGACAATCCCTAAGACGCCTTCATGCCAGCCTTGTTTCGCTAAAATATGGACCGGCGCATTCGGGTCGATTAAATCCAGCGCTTCTTTGGCAATTGTCGTTACAATGTCTTTTCGTTCATTGTTTTGTTGATCAATATATTTAGCGATTTCCAGCGCTTGCTCTTCATCAAATGTAGTCATTAATTCAACACCTGGTGCGGCTTCCCCTAATCGACCTAACGCGTTTAAACGAGGTCCAATGGTAAAGCCAATTGATTCTTCTGAAACAGCTTCCTTTTTCACACCCGCTTCTTGTAATAAAACGTCTAAACCAATTCGATCACCAGTTTGAATCATTTGCAGGCCCATTTTGACAAACGTTCTATTTTCATCGGTTAATGAAACCAAGTCAGCAATTGTCCCAATTGCTACCAAATCTAATAACTCAATTGGCAATTCACCAAGTAACGCAGTAGCGACTTTGAAAGCCACACCAACACCAGCTAAATCTCCAAAAGGATAGTCTCCTTGCGGATGTCTAGGGTGGACAATCGCATAGGCTTCTGGTAATTGTTCAGGCAATTCATGATGGTCAGTAACGATTACATCTACTCCTTGTGCCATAGCGTAGTTAATTGCTTCATGTCCGGCTACACCATTATCAACGGTTACAATTAATTGGACTCCTTGTTCAATTTGTTCAGCAAATACGTCTTTATTAGGTCCATATCCATGAACAAAACGATTCGGTAGAAAGTACTGAACCATGCCACCGACTAATTCGATTGCTTCTTTCATAACCGTGGTACTAGTGATACCATCTGCATCATAATCCCCATAGACAAGGATTTGTTCACCCGCTTCGACGGCTTGCTGGATGCGGGCTACCGCTTTCTCCATATCATGCATTAAGAACGGATCATAAATATCTTCGATAGTCGGATGTAGAAACTTACGTAATGCTTCTTCTGTCCGGATATTGCGGTGCCATAAAAGTTGGCCAATTAATGGATTAATTTGTTCTTTTTTTAATTGTTCTATAAATTCTACAGGTAATTCTGTCTTTGTCTGTAACTGCCATTGATAGTTTGATTTTTTCACGACGTCACTCCTAACCAAGTAATTATAGCAAAATTTTTCCAAAAACTAAAGAAAGCATTTTTTTAAATCTGAGAAAAAAACTGTGATATCTGTTAGATAAATAGCAGATATCACAGTTTTATTTTAAAAGAAACTTAGTGATAAAGTCTCTTCCTTATTTTTGTTCCTCTTCATTCACACGAGGTTTCACATAACGATCAATACGACTACCTGACACAGGCGTTGCGTCTACTTCTGTGTTTGATGTTTGTTCGTTGACCACTGGTTCTGCGACTTGTGGTGCTGCCGCTTGTTTGGCTTGCAAATCAGCCAATTGATTATCAAAAGAACGTTGAACTTTTTCCGTTTCTTCTTTGACTAATTTATCCATATCATTTTTATAAATATCCAACTCTTTTTGTACAGCTTTTAATTCCTTACGTTGGTTCCAAATGGTGGTTGTGGAGGTTAGTAACCCAACTAGTGCGCCAATAATTGCAGAACCTAAAATAATTAAGATTAACGGTCCACTAATTTTAGTAAAACCAAAGTTTACTGGAACAGCTTGATTATTTAAAACAGCAAAAATAACAACAATTAAGACCAACACAAGGCCCAAAATAACACGCCATTGATTTTTCATGACTTGATCGACTCCTTTATTTTTTATTTAAAATATTTCCCGCTATGAAATCTCCTAAATGTGGAAACAATGTATAAAAGCGGGCTGCCGCTTCCATGACAAATGGACGATTAATCTCACGTCGAGAAGTCCCCATACTCCCAACCACTTCTTTCGCTAATTTCGTAGGGTCCAAAACAATTTTATCCACCGCAGCTAGATATGTGCCTGTCGAGTCCGCTTTATCAAAGAATTCTGTTTGGATTGGTCCTGGATTGACAGTCGTTACTGCTACACCCAACGGTTTCAATTCTAAACGTAAAGCATTTGAAAAACCTAACACAGCAAATTTCGTTGCAGAATAAACGGTTGATTTAGCTGTAGCCATCTTCCCAGCCATTGAAGCAACGTTGATAATATGTCCTTGCCCAGCTTCAATCATTTTAATAGCTACTTTTTGAGTAAACGTCATCATTCCTAGAACGTTGACATCAAACATTTGGCGTGCAACAGCCAAGTCAATTTCAACAAAATTTTCAAACAAGCCAAAACCAGCATTGTTGACTAAAACATCTATAGGACCAACTTCTGCTGAAATAGCTTCAACCACACGTTCAACACTTTCTGGATCGGCAATATCTAATTGATAAGAAAATGCTTCTCGTCCGCTTAAAACAGCACACTGCTCGCGAACTTTACCAATCAAATTAATTCTGCGGGCGCAGACAACGACGACCGCCCCTTGTTTAGCTGCTTCATAACAAATTTGTTCACCTAAACCAGCTGAACCTCCAGTTACGACAACGACTTTATTTGTTAAATCCATCTAAGCTCCTCCTTCATTGGCAAATGGAATCTCAATGATATCCATATCTTTTACGATTTTTGTATTGGGGAAAATTTCTTGGGCTTCTTCTTGAAGCTGATAGGCTTCTTTGGTTAAATAACGGGCACTAATATGCGTTAAAATAAGTTGTTTTACTTGCGCTTCTTTTGCAACTTCAGCTGCTTGTTGACTGGTTGAGTGGAAGTAGGCTTTTGCCATTTTTGCTTCGTGTTTATTAAACGTACTTTCATGGACTAAAACATCCGCTCGTCGTGCTAAAGTTACACTATTTTTGGTTTTGCGAGTGTCTCCTAAAATCGTCACGATTCGTCCAGGTTTACGCTCTCCCACAAACGCTTGTCCATTAATTTCCTGTCCATCAAAAACAATCGTTTCACCACGTTTGAGTTTGCCATACAACGGCCCAGAAGGAATCCCTAAAGCTTGAAGTTTCTCTACTTGTAATTCTCCTTCATGCGCTGCTTCCTCAATTCGATAGCCAAAGCTCGTGATGCCATGGTCCAAGATATTACAGCGAACAGTGAATTGTTTATCTTTAAAAATAACGTCATTTTCTTTCGTTAATTCAATAAATTTCAGTGGATAGGACAACCGCGATTGCGAGACCCGTAAAGAAGTCTTGACAAAGTCAGCAATCCCAACTGGTCCATAGATTTCTAAAGGTTCTGTCCCGCCCTGAAAAGAACGACTACTTAACAAACCAGGTAAACCAAAAATATGATCCCCATGTAAATGTGTAATAAAAATCTTTTCAATTTTTCTTGGGCGAATACTACTTTTTAAAATTTGCAATTGAGTCCCTTCCCCACAATCGAAGAGCCAAACTGCATTTCGTTCATCTAATAATTTCAACGCAATTCCTGTGACATTGCGATGTTTTGCTGGTACACCAGCGCCTGTTCCTAAAAATTGTATTTCCATCTGCTACCATACTTTCTTTTAAACTTCCTTTTTATTTTAGAAGAAGTTTGCTCCTTTAGCAAATAATAATTTATCTATTTTCTCAAAGTTTCCTTCTTAGTTTACCGTATTTTACGATAAAATAACAAAAAATTAGCAAACTACCATAAAAAACCGTGATTTCTTAGTATTTTAAAAGACTGTTTTCCTTTATTCAGAAAACAGTCTTTGCTCCTTATTCTTCTTTCGATGTTGCTTCTTTGTGTTGTTCTTTTTTTGCTTGCCACGATTGTTTCGCTTCATTTGCAACTTCGTTCGCATCGTTAATTTCTTGTTGGACTTCCTCTAAATCAAGCCGCGTGATTTCGCCACCTAAGTCAAACATAACCAATTGGTTGAGCGGACGGTTGTCTTCTTCTTCTGCAATTAATAACAATCCCGTTTGTCCTTCATCAATCTTTTGAATCACATGTTCAAAAACCGTTTGTGCTTCTTGAATTTCTTTGGCGTCTTTGCTTGCACCATACATACTTCCAGCAAACCAGCCAAAAAGAATGCCCAGAGGACCACCTAATATGCCTACTAGCATCCCAATCATGCTATCTTTTGATGTATGATTGTTGCCTGTAAAATCGATAAAATCATTGATTTTAAATTGATGCTGGCCATCATTAACATGCGTAACAACCGCCATTTGCTCACCTTTAAGCTGTCTTTCTGCCTGCATCTTTTTTATTTCGGAAAATGCTTGGTACGATTTACTTTCAATATCAAAGTTCATAATGATAATTCGTTTTGCCATACAAATCGCTCCTTTATTCTGGATACATCTATTTTAGCAAGAAAGGCCTATCTCTAGCAATGAAAACTTTTTGGTTATGTATAAAAAAAGAAGATAGCTAGGCTACCTCCTTGTTAATGCTTATTTACCATCAAGAATATTTAAACGGACCTTTTTCGGACCATCGATACGTACACTATAAACAATTGTCCGAATTGCTTTTGCAACACGCCCTTGTTTACCAATGATACGTCCAATATCTTCTTTGGCCACAGTCAAATTATACTCGAGGAAATCAGTTGATTCCTCAATTTCTAATGAGACTGCTTCAGGTTGACTGACTAACGGACGGACAATAGTTAAAATTAACTCTTTCACATCTGCCATATTCAATCACCTTATTTCTTAACGTTTTTAGCTTCATGATGTTTTTTCATAACGCCTTCTTTTGAAAGGATGTTACGAACTGTATCAGAAGGTTGCGCACCTTTAGATAACCAATCTAAAACTAAATCTTCTTTTAAAACTACTTCTGCAGGGTCTTTCAAAGGGTTGTAAGTACCTACAGTTTCGATGAAACGTCCATCACGAGGAGAACGAGAATCAGCTACTACAATACGGTAAAAAGGACTCTTTTTAGAACCCATACGTTTTAAACGAATTTTAACTGCCATTATTAAATACACCTCCATTAACTTAATCACAAGAGTTAGTTTAACAGATTAACAACAACCTGTAAAGAGTTTTTTCTTGACACCTTTACTTTTTTTCAATTTTTTTAGCCAATTTGCAGGAAAACAAACGAAATAATGAAGAATTTTTACAAAATTTGATAATAGTTGTACTGGTTTCTCACTTGAAAGCCTTCTGTTTGATAGAGATGAAGCGCTGCTTGATTTTCTGTTTCAACTTCTAAAAAAATAGTCGCTGAAGCTGAATTTTCTAAAATCATTCGGAGCGCAGACTGTAACACTTGACGGCCAAGACCGCGACCTCGTTGCGTTTTTGTCACAACAAAGCCATAAATCCCCCATTCGTTTTCAAAATGATCCAAACGTAGCGTGGCTAAAAGTTGATTGTTTTCTTTATAAATAAGTGTTCGTTGAAGGTCCTCCGGCAAAGGCGTACCTTCGAGTAACCTAGCCAAGGAATCCAAATCAGCCACTTGTGGTCGGAGAAGTGTCAGCTTCGCCAACGCCTGTGAGTAAGTTTCTCTTTGAAAAACCAGATACTGTTCTGAAAAAGCTGGCACAATTCCTTGTCTATTAAAATAATTCAGGCCAACAGATTGCTTGTCGTCCATCACGAGAAAGACTTCTTTCATTCCCCACAAAGCTGCTTGCTTTTCGAGTTCTTGAACAAGTTCTTCAAAAAATGGTCCTACATTTGGCGCAACAATCGTCGCTTCCAAGGTTTCCCCATCAAAACAATACCCTACGATATATGCTTGAATGGTTTGTTCCTTCCTGTATAAACCATAATAAGTATAAGCTGATTCCTCAGGAAATGTTTGTTCCAATTTATAAAAAGTTCCTTGTTTAATCATTTCCTTGTTTTTTAATTCAGTCAATGTTTGTTTCTCCAACTGTGTTAACTGTCGGCGCCAATTTATTTTTTTATTCAAGCAGTTGCTCCTTTACTCATCCTTTTACTAGCTATTATACGTGAAGTTACGAAGTTCAACAATGTACAAGGATAAAACGTTTGCGCTTTTTTTGAAAAAGTACTATCATAAAGTAAGTAAAAGAAAAATGGAGGGATTTACATGACAAAAAAAATTGGTATTTTTGTAGGGAGTTTAAGAAAAGATTCATTTAACAAATTGGTAGCAAAAACAATGGCGGACTTATTTCCAGCTGATTTCGAACCTGTTTTCATTAACATAGGTGATTTAGAATTATACAATCAAGATTTGGATGATGAAGGAACCCCCACCGAAGCTTGGACAACATTCCGTGAAGAAGTTAAACAAGTAGATGGCGTAATGTTTGTAACACCAGAATATAACCGTTCAGTACCAGCTGTTTTAAAAAATGCATTGGATGTCGGTTCACGTCCGTATGGCGAAAGCGTTTGGGATAAAAAACCAGGACTTGTGGTGAGTGTTTCACCAGGTGCAATTAGCGGATTTGGTGCGAACCATCATTTAAGACAATCATTAGTCTTCTTAAATGTTCCAACTTTACAACAACCTGAAGCCTATATTGGCGGTATTACGAACTTAATTGGTGAAGATGGTAAAATTATTGATGGCACTGTTGGCTTCTTACAATCAATTGTAGATGCTTACGTGGATTTCTTTAATCGCTTAACTGCCTAATTGAATCAATCGAGAAAAAGTGAGGCAACTTTTTACAGGTTGTCTCACTTTTTTTATTTTTTTGCTTGACCCTCTCGTTACGTAAAGGTTTATGATAGATTTTGTCAGGAGGAATGAATGATGGAATATACAATTAAAAAAATGGCTTCACTATCTGGCGTCAGTGCACGGACGTTACGATATTATGATGAAATTGGTCTTCTTCAACCAGCCAGAATTAATTCTTCTGGTTATCGAATTTACGGGCAAGCCGAGGTGAATCGTTTGCAACAAATTCTTTTTTACCGTGAATTGGATCTGAAACTAGATGAAATTAAAGAAATTTTGGAGCAACCTGACTTTAATGTTGAACAGGCTTTATACGAGCATCAACAAAAACTATTGGAAAAGCGCAATGAAATTGATCGTCTTTTAGCCTCTGTTCAACAAACCTTACACCATTACAAAGGAGAGATAAACATGTCAGATCAGCAAAAATTCGAAGCATTCAAACAACAAAAAGTTCAAGAAAACGAAGAAAAATATGGTAAAGAGATTCGGGAAAAATATGGCAACGAAACGATTGAACAAGCCAACAAAAAATATTTAAACTTGACGGAAAAAGACATGCAAGCAATGCAGAACGTGGAAAAAGATTTATTTTCTAAGTTAGCCATGTATCAAAAATCACCCAAGTTGACTAGCCAACTTGCGCAAGAAATTTTCCAATTACACAAAGATTGGTTAATGTACTCTTGGTCAAGCTATTCGCCAGAAGCACACAAAGGGTTAGGCCTTATGTATGTTGGCGATGAACGATTTACGTCATATTATGAACAACACGGCGCTGGTTTTGCCGAAGCGTTAAACGCAATTATCCAAAACTACGCTTAAACAGAAAGTGCGCCATCAGTCGAAGAGACTGATGACGCACTTTCTGTTTCTTCCAATAATTAACTAAAGCCTGTTTATCTTTTTTTCTTTTTCTTCTTTTTGTTTTTCTTCATCATACGATTCATGGCCATTTTACCTAGCTTGCCTTTAACGCCGCCACCTAACATTTGATCCATACCAGGAATGTTCATATCCCCTTTGGACATTTGTTGCATCATTTTTTTGGATTCTTTAAATTGTTTAATCATACGATTGACTTCAACCACACTATTTCCTGAACCAGCTGCAATTCTGCGGCGGCGACTAGGATTTAATAGATCAGGATTTTCACGTTCTGCAGGGGTCATTGATAAGACCATCGCCCGTTTCCGTGCCACATCTTTTGGATCGACTTTGACATTTTCAATACCAGGCATGTTACTCATTCCAGGGATCATTTTTAATAAGTCTTCAATCGGTCCCATGCCCATAACTTGATCCAATTGCTCAATGAAATCGTTAAAGTCAAAACTGTTTTCTTTCATTTTTTGAGCAAGTTCTTCTGCTTTTTTCTCATCGTAATCTTGTTGCGCTTTTTCAATTAGCGTCAACATGTCCCCCATACCTAGGATACGACTCGACATACGATCGGGATGGAAAATTTCTAAATCGGTTAATTTTTCACCAGAACCGACAAATTTAATCGGAGCACCCGTTACTGCCCGAATTGACAGCGCAGCCCCCCCACGAGTATCGCCATCCATTTTGGTAATAACAACCCCAGTAATTCCAAGCTGTTCATTAAAACTATCTGCAACGTTGACAGCATCTTGCCCCGTCATCGCATCAACAACTAACAGAATTTCATTGGGATCAGCCAACTCTTTAATTTGTTTCAATTCGTCCATTAAAGCTTCGTCAATGTGTAAACGGCCGGCCGTATCAATTAAGACATAATCATTTTTCTTTTCTTTTGCTAATGCTAACCCTTGACGAACAATTTCCACTGGATTAGCATCTGTTCCCATATCAAAAACGGGAACTTCTAATTGTTGACCTAAAACCTTCAACTGATCAATCGCTGCTGGACGATAAACGTCACCAGCGATTAAAAGCGGACGAGCGTTTTCAGTTTTCATTAAGTGTTTTGCTAATTTACCAGTAAAAGTTGTTTTACCAGCCCCTTGTAACCCTGTCATCATAATCACTGTCGGGATTTTTGGAGATTTATTCAGTTCAACCGTTTCTGAACCTAACGTTTTCGTTAATTCTTCATCAACAATTTTTACAATTTGTTGGGCTGGTGATAAGCTTTCTAATACTTCGACTCCTACTGCCCGTTCTCTGACACGTTTTGTGAAATCTTTGACCACTTGTAAATTAACGTCGGCTTCTAATAAAGCCAAACGGATTTCTCGCATCATTTCTTTTACGTCGGCTTCGGAAACTTTTCCCTTACGACGGATTTTACTCATTGCCTGTTGTAGGCGGTTTGTTAAACTCTCAAAAGCCATAGTTTCATTCCTCTATTTCTTGAATTTGTTCAATATATTTTTTGATTTCACTATCTTTGGGATAAGTTTCTTGAACATACTGCTGTAGTTGTTCAAGATATTCTTTCCGTACAACATAGTTTGAATAAAGATGTAACTTTTTTTCGCATTCTTCTAAAATTTTTTCGGTTCGTTTAATGTTATCATAAACCGCTTGGCGACTAACCTCATATTCTTCCGCAATTTCTCCTAAAGAAAAGTCATCAGCATAGTAAAGCTCCATATAATTCATCTGCTTTTCCGTTAATAATGTCGAATAAAATTCAAATAACGCATTCATGCGGTTTGTTTTTTCCATTTCCATGAGCCGTGCTCCCATCTTCAATCCCTTATAGGTTACCGATTTCATAGGGAATAGTCAATCTTTTTTTACTAAGTTTTTACCTTTTAAAAAGAAATGTCCGCAAGTTGCCATGTTTCTTCAGAATAAACGGTCATTCCTTGTTGAATAAAATAAGCAGTTGCGACTCCAACTCCAGCTTTTTTAATGCCAGAAAATTGTCCATCATAAATCAGCTGGCTGCCACAGCTGGGACTTTTTTCTTTCAAAATCAAGGTTGTAATTTGTTGGGCTTTTAATTTTTGATACGCGCGTTGTGCCCCTGCTTTAAATGCCTCAGTCACATCTTCCCCGTTATCCGTATATACATAAGCAGTATTCGCCCAAACATCAAAGCCATCCCCGCCAATGATTTCTGCTGGCGGACGTGGAATAGGCAACTCTCCTAAAACTTCGGGACAAATCATTATTGCTTTTCCATTAGTTACAAGTTGTTTTAACGCTTCTTGTTCTTGAGATTTTCCATCGTAACGGCAACAAATCCCACCTAAGCAACTACTAATACCAATCATTCGCTTCTCCTCATTTCATTTCTCTATTATACCATGAGTTGACTTTTCTCAAAAGTAGCATTCTCGCTTACTTTAAAGTACGTTCTTCCTCTAAAAATATGTTAAACTAACAATAGTGAAATATACACTTATTTTCAGAAATTTCTTGAAGGAGTTATGTAAATGAAAAAAGTTCTTGTCGTCGATGATGAACCATCGATTTTAACTTTGTTAACCTTTAATTTGGAAAAAGAAGGCTATCAGGTGACTACTTCCGAAGATGGTAAAAACGGCTTCGAATTAGCTTTGTCTAATCAATATGATTTTATAATTTTAGATGTAATGCTTCCTGGTATGGATGGCTTAGAAATTACCAAAGCACTTCGTCGAGAAAAAATTGACACGCCTATTTTGATTTTAACTGCCAAAGATGAACAAGTAGATAAAATCATCGGCTTAGAAATTGGGGCAGATGATTATTTAACAAAACCTTTTAGTCCCAGAGAAGTCCTAGCACGCATGAAAGCTATTTTTCGTCGTTTAAAACCTACCACGACCGAAACGCTTCAAGAGGACACACCTAAAGCTCCGCTTGTGATTGGCGAGATTCGTGTAGATGAACAAAATTATGAAGTCTTTGTGCGCAATCAGCCCATTGAGCTAACACCGAAAGAATTTGAATTACTCGTTTACTTCATGAAACGCAAAGATCGGGTCATTAATCGGGAAACCTTGTTGGAACGAATTTGGCAATATGACTTCGCTGGACAAAGTCGCATCGTCGATGTCCACATTAGTCATTTACGTGATAAAATCGAGCCCGATCCCAAACGGCCCGTTTACTTAGTAACTGTCCGTGGCTTTGGCTACCGTTTTCAGGAGCCAAAACGATGAAAAAGAGACTGCGGATTGAATATTTTTTAGTTGCGGCAGTCATGCTTTTATTATTTGTCGGGAGTATTGCAGCGACCAATTTTTTCTTTCAAAAAGAAATGGTTGCTCAGCAAGAAACCTATTTAAGAAGAAAAAATACCCTTTTAACAGACCAGTTGCCCCCTTCCGTTTTCGAAAAAGGGCAACTGACAAACCAACAACAACTCCTTGTCACCCATGCGTTAGATGATGCAGAAGAACGGGTAACTTTGTTGCAAAAAAATGGTACCGTCTTTTTTGACAGCAGCCAAAATGAACCGCTAGAGTCGCACAAAAAACGACCTGAAATCGCTGCGGTTCTATCAGGAGCTACCTATGGTTCAGCTTTACGAAAGAGTAAAACGTTAAATAAAGAACTTCTGTACGTTGCCACGCCTGTTTTAAAATCAGGAGAAATCGTTGGTATTATTCGGATTTCGGAACAAACCGCGCTATTTTCTAAAAATATCCAATCTTTTCGTCGCTATATTATCTTTACATTTGGCATCTTGTTCCTACTAATTACCTTGTTTATCTTTTTATTGTTACGGCAAAAAAATCAACCGCTAGTGACTGTCTTACCGATTCTGAAACGAATGCTTAAACATCCAGATGAAAATCGATCCATTATCCAGCAATCTTCTGAATGGAATGAACTTTACGAAACTATTAACTTACTGAGTCAACAAGTAAGTCAAACGTATAAAGCGTATACGTCTGCGGATGAGCAATTTCACGAACTTTTAGATGAGTTGATGATTGGTGTCTTTATCATTGATACGCAAGGACGGCTTCGTCTGTTGAACCCTAAAATGCAGGAAATGTTAGGACTCTCTGCTAAAAATATGCAAAGCAATTATCTTGAAGTGATTCAAGACGCCGATTTGATTCATTTAATCCATCAAGTCGTCGCTGAAAAAAACAGCTTACATCAAGAAATCACTGTGACACAGGGACCAACACCTTTACGCTTAGATCTTTCTCTTCGTTACTTGGATGATCAAAGTGCCAATGATTATCAAGTATTAGGAATTGCCTATGATTTAACGCGCGTTCGCCAACTAGAAAAAATGCAAAAAGATTTTGTATCAAACGTGTCTCATGAATTAAAAACGCCTGTCACTTCTCTTTTGGGCTTTACCGAGACACTCATAGATGGCGCCAAAGAAGATCCGAAAGTCCTTGATCAATTTTTGCACATCATGCAAAAAGATGCCCAGCGTCTGCAACAATTAATTCAAGAAATTTTAGAACTTTCTCGGGGCAGCGCAACAATTCCTTATGCAGAACAAGAAATTACTTTAGAAAAATTTATTACAGAAATTCTCGGCTCTTATCAGCAACAATTGGTAGCAAAACAGCTGAAAACAGTCGTTCATGGTCTGCCAGAGAGCCAGTTTTTCACCAAATACGAATTGTTTTATCCAATCGTGAAGAATCTAATTGAAAATGCCATTCAGTATTCCCAAGAAAATGGACAGATTACTATTTCTTATGCTATTGAAAATCAGCAATTACGTTTATCTGTTCAAGATACTGGCATTGGCATTAGTCAAAAAGACCAAGAACGGATCTTTGAACGGTTCTATCGTGTCGATAAAGCACGTAGCCGTCATTCTGGTGGCACCGGTCTAGGTCTAGCTATTGTCCAAAATTACACAGAATTATTAGGCGGTAAAATCGCCATTGATAGTCACTTAGGCTTAGGGACCACTTTTACAATCACCTTGCCTTTAACAAAAAAAGAAGCCTAAAAAAACTCAGCCAATCCTGTTTATTGGCTGAGTTTTTTTGTTTATTTTTCAGTTACTTTTCCATTTACATCACGTTCTACTTGCATATCTGTGATGGCTAAATAACCTAAGTCTTTGACAATTGTTTTTTGAACATCATCGGTGACCATATAGTCTAAGAAGGCTTTTACATCTTTATTAGGCTCCCCTTTTGTATACATATGTTCATAAGACCAGATTTTCCATGAATTGTCTTTCACGTGTTCTTCTTTTGGTTCAACACCATCAATGCTTAAGGCAACGGTGGAATCATCCATATAAGAAAAAGCTAAATAGCTGATTGCTCCTGGTGTTTGTTCAACAATTTTACGAACTGTTCCCGAAGAATCTTGTTCTTGTGATTGAACTGGTTTAGCTCCATCTAAGCCCCATTTTTCAAATGTTGCTCGGGTGCCACTTCCGTTTGCGCGGTTTATTACGACGATTTCTTGATCTTTGCCGCCCACTTCTTTCCAGTTTTTGACTTTGCCAGTAAAGACATCAATCAATTGTTGCTTCGTTAAATTCTTCACGCCGACTTCTTTGTTGACCACTGGTCCCATACCGACCACGGCCACCCGATGATCGACTAATTTAGAGGCATCCACGCCATCTTTCTCTTCGGCAAACACATCGGAATTTCCAATGGTCACTGCGCCATCTGCAACTTGCGAAAGTCCTGTTCCGCTGCCGCCACCTTGGACAGAAACTGTATAATTAGGATGTTCTTGTGTAAATTGATCTTTCGCAGCATCTACTAACGGTTGTAAAGCGGTGGAACCAACAGCGACAATTTTAACTGGTTTGTTACTATCCGCTTCGCTGGATTTTTCAGTTGTGCCTCCTTGAGCTCCGCACCCAGTTAATAATAACCCTAGACTCAGCATAGTTGCTGCAATTACACGTTTTTTCATCTTTGCACTTCCTTTTCAATTAGTTACAAGTTTAGTCTACCAAGACTCTGTTAATTCTGTTTCAATTAAATGTAAATAAAAGGTAAAGGTGTGTAAAGAATCTATAAAGGCTAGTGCGTTACGCGTTGTGTCGCCATGTAATGTGCGATTCGTTCCATGGCCGTTGTTAATTTATCCATATCGGACGCATAACTAATTCGGACGTATCCTTCTGCTTCTGGACCAAAAGAAATACCTGGAATCAACGCTACTGCTTCTTTTTGCGCTAAATCAATACAAAATTTCATAGAATCTTGTTCATAACCAGTAGGAATCTTAGCAAAAATATAAAAGGCGCCATTTGGACGTGCAACCTCAAACCCCAATTGAGTCATCTGTTCATAAACAAAATCGCGCCGTTTCCGATACTCTTCTTTCATAATTTCAGCATCATGCATTCCTTCGATTAAGGCACGAACAGCCGCTTTTTGAGACACTGTTGCAGCCGCAGTAACTAAATACTGATGAACTTTAATGATCTCCGCTGTTAAAATCGCTGGTGCAAAAATAAAGCCAATCCGCCAGCCTGTCATGGCATGTGATTTCGACAAACCGTTAATTAAAATCGTTTGGTCACGTAACATTTCAGCAATCGAAACATGACTCTCATCATAAGTTAACTCACTATAAATTTCATCACTAATCACAAAAATGTCGTATTTTTTTAGAACATCAGCAATTGCTTGCAACTCTTGGCGGTTATAGGTGACACCAGTTGGGTTGCTAGGATAATTTAAAATAATTGCTTTGACTTGTTCCCCATGCTCGGCCATTGCCGCTTCAATCATTTCAGGGGTCAAGACAAAATCATTGTCTCGTGTATCCAAATATACCGGTTCCGCCCCCGCCAATGTAATAATTGGTTCATACCCTGGGTAAATAGGTGCTGGCAATAGCACTTTGTCACCTTGTTCTAAAATTGCTAATAACGAAGCTGAAATCGCTTCTGTTGCTCCAACTGTTACTAAAATTTCTGTCCCAGGCTGGTAAGTCAAATGGTACTTTTCTTTCATAAAATAAGCGGCTGCTTCACGGACATCTAATAAACCAGACATCCCTGTATAATGAGAAAAATTCGCATCAATTGCTTCTTTGGCTGCTTTTTTGACATGCTCAGGTGTGTTAAAATCCGGCTCTCCTAGCGTTAATTTTAAAATACCTTCAATTCCTGAGACTTGTTCGTCAAATTGACGAATTAAAGAAACAGCAATTTTATTTACTTGACGATTAAAACGATTGGTTAAATCCATTTAGCTTCACTCCTTCAGTTGACGTTATAGTAGCACAAATTGACCGTAAAATGAATGATTTTCTCATTGTTTCGCTAGATTTTTATTATAAATATCTCAAAAAAACGACAGAGAAGAAAATAGGAGAACTTTGTCCTTTTCAACAAAGTTCTCCTATTTATTTATTTTTCGAAACGCCATGTCCGAATTTCAAACGGACGTAATGGTGCATCAACTTCTATCGCTGGTGTCAACGGTTCTTCTAATACATTTGTTAAACAAGTCGCTGGTTGTGTCTCTTTGTGAAGTTCACAAGGAATATTTTGCGCTGTTAGATTAAAGCCACGAACGACTAAATGATTTGTTTGCTCTTGACGTTTAACGGCTGTCCAACCAATTGGTCCTTCTGCCGTTGTCAAATAGACATGGTTCGGTGCTAGTTTACCTTCATGACGCGTAGTAGTAGCTGCAGTAAAAGGAATTTGTGCACTATAGGCTTGTTGATACGTAGCAAAGCGTTCTTCTGGTTTTCCATGCAATGACAAACCATATTTAAAGGTATATTCTCCTTGGCATTGTGCTTCTGGTGTCGCAAAATAGCCCCAATCACCTAGTTCGCCAACACAACGAATTAATGTGACCGCAATGGTTCCATCTGCCAATACTTCATACTCATTTAAGCCTTCATTGAAGATAGTCACGCCTTTATTTTGGTCATGAACATTCACAAACGCTTGTTGGTGCTGCGGGTTTGTTGGATTTTCCCATGCGTCGCTTACTTGATTTGGTCGTGTCACGACTTCATAAATACTATCCGCTTCGTGTGTTTCTGTGACCATGCCAGTTGGGAAAAGCACGCGTAAACGATGATCTTTGATTTGATTATTAATGGTTGTTTCAAAGAATAATTGGTTACTTTCTTTGATCATTGTAACCACTGTCGTTATTTCGAACGGGCGAAGCGTCGTTGAACGTTGTGCTTGGCGTTCTCTAAACTCACGAACAGCCTTTTGTTCTTCTTCTAATCGTTCATCTGCTGCAACTGGTAACATGACGGTTTGTTTAATTTGATAACTTGCTTTTACAGGGGAATTTTCTTTATTCGTAATTTCAGCCGTTACATTTTCGGTTGTAATTCCTTGGTCTTCGGTCGGTTTGAAAAAGATATATTCATTCCCAATGTCGCCAGTATCTTCAAATGTTAACAATTTTGAAAATGTTTCTCCTGTTTTTTTGTCAGCAATGGTTAAGCTACCATTGTTTTCAATTTTCACTTGAATAAATTCGTTTTCCATTTCATTTGTTGCTGGTTGAGCCAAAAGACTTCCTTCAAAAGCTTTCGTTTCTCCTTGAATCAATGCAAAGCTATCCCAAGAGAATGGCGCCATTTCTTTGACAGATAATTCGACCGTTAAGTATTTGGCCATGTACGGTTGACGGAAAGCATCTTTAGGTAAATCGTAACCAAAACGAACATCTTCTTTGACAATACGGCTTGCAACGGCTTTTCCAGTTGGATCAATCACTTGATAATCTGGGGTGGCTTTTTGTTTTAATTCATGATAAAGATCTTCAGGTTTTCCTGTATAAAATGGCAATCGTTCAATCTCCACTTCCACAGTGACAACCTCCGTTTTCTGATAGCCACTAGTATTAAATAAAACAAACGGGTGCGCTTTTTCTGGGAAAACACTTGTATCAATTGCTTCTGTTAATTGTCGTGTTGCTTCATCTGCTAAGAAATGCCCGACATCATTGGCATTTTCAAAGCGAGTCATCATGCCTCGGTGAACCTCGTCGACAGAACAGCCACAAATACTATCGTGCGGATGGTTTTGAAGCAATGTTTTCCAAGCATAATCAAATTGGTCATGTGGGTAGTCGCCAGTTACTTCGTAAGCCATCGCTGCTAAAGGTTCTGCGATATTTTCTAATTGGCGTTGGACTTTTGTGTTCCACTGTTTTAAATAGACGCGAGCAGAAGAAGTATTGGCTAATGTGTACCAGCCATCCGTTTCTTGACTCGTTAATTCGCCTGTTACTGTTCCTAAATCTTCTGGTAACTCCTCTTGAACAGCTTTCAAATAGTCATCGAAATTGGAATGAATAAATTCATATTCTGGGAATAGTTCATTGGCTAAAGCGATGGCCTTAGTAATATCTCTTTGTACCGGTTGGTGGTCGACCCCATTCATCATCAATAAATGGTTTGTGGAAGCGTAACGTTCCACATCAGCCAATTTTTGTTTCCAAAAAGCGATTGCCGCTTCTTTTTCTGAAGGAATTTCGTTCCCATTACTATACCAGTTAGCAAAAAGCAAGCCGAAAATTTTCGTTTGATCAGGACCTTCCCACCACATTTCAGAATATTGTGAGCTATAGTCGCTTTCTAAGACTTGGTTATCAAAGCCAATCGGTTTCACCCCGCGTCCAAAGGCAGCCGCAGGCAGATTTGCTAATTGCATCATTTGAGGCGTTTGACCCATATTCCCAAATGTATCCGGGAAGTAACCTAATTGAACTGGTGCTCCCCATTTTTGACTTTCTAAATGCCCAATCAGCATGTTTCGAACATTGGATTCAGAGCTAATTAAAAAGTCATCTTGTAAAATATAAAATGGTCCGATTTTTAGTTTGCCTGCTTGGACAGCTTTTTTTACGGCTTCTTTTTTCTCTGGGCGAACTTGTAAATAGTCGTCTAAGATAATCGTTTGTCCATCTAAATGGAAACTGTTAAACTCTGGATCATTTTCAATTAAATCTAATACATTATCCACTAATTCAATTAAGCGCATATGATGTTCTTCATAAGGAAGATACCATTCACGATCCCAATGACTATGGGAAACAATATAGACTTTTTTCTTTGTCATCACTTTTCCTCCTATTTTTCCACTCGGATGTCAAAATAATCCATAACTAATTCACAAAACATCATATTAGCCCATGAAAACCATTCTCTTGTATAATTTTCAGGATTATCTACGTCAAAACCTTCATGCATCAAATGAGTCCCCGCATCTGTGGCAACTAATAAATCTAAAATTCGTTCTTTTTCAGCTTTATCTTTGGTTGTCATTCCTTCCATTGCTAAAGCAATCGGCCACACGTAATTTTCTGGTGTATGCGAGCTACCAATCCCTTTCGCGAATTTGCCTTCATAGAAGTAAGGATTTTCTTTACTTAATAAGGTTTGACGGGTTGTTAAATATTGTTCATCCTCTGTTGAACAATAACCCAGATAAGGGGCTGCTACTAAATTGGGAACATTACTGTCATCCATCACGCTTGCATTGCCTAAGCCATCCACTTCATACGCATAAATCGTTTCGTTATTTTGATTTTTTGTTCGTCCAAATGTTTGAATGCCTTCTTCAATCTCTTCTTGTAATTTTTTAGCAATCGCCACAATCGTAGCATCTTCTAAAACATCAGAGAAAATTTCTTGAATATAGCCTAAAATTACAACTGCAAACATGTTAGAAGGAACTAAGTAACCATATTGGCAGGCATCATCACTAGGACGGAAGCCTGACCATGTCATCCCTGTTTTGCCAACTGGTGTTCCTTTCCCTGCTTCAACCAACGTATCTTCTTGACGCCACGTATCTCGTTCAAATAAATAAGGTGACTGTGCGTGATCTTGTTCTGTTGTGAAAACGTTGAGAATTTTTTTGACGCCTTCCACAAAATCTGAATTAAATTGTTCGGTCATCCCAGTATTTTTATAAAGTAAATAGGCTAATTGGACCGGGTAACATAATGAATCAATTTCATATTTCCGTTCCCAAATCCAGCCATTCATTTCTGTCTTATCAGTTTGATGGCCTGCATGATTATCTGTTTCATTAAACGCATTGGCATAAGGATCAATGCAAATATAACGAAACTGGCGCTTAACCAACCCAGCAATCATTTGAGCAAGATCTTCGTCTTCTTTCGCAATCACTAAATATGGACGAACTTGCGCTGTTGAGTCTCTTAACCACATTGCTGGAATATCGCCTGTTAATAAAAAGGTAGTACCATCTTCTTGACGTTTCACTGTTGTTAGTAAAGTATTGGCAAAGGCCGCCTGAAAGTTTTTTGCCCAATCTTGATGTGCTTCACCGCATTTTTCTGTAATTGTCTCCATAAATGTTGCTACGGATTTTGGAACTTCTGTATAAACCATTCTCGTCACCTCTTAAATTTGATATATCATTTTACAATTGAATTATAGCGTTTACATTTCACTTTGTCTAGTGATTTCGATCATTTTTTTCATTTTAAAACCAATTAATTTATGGTAAACTATAAATAAGATATATCTTATTGTGAGGTGAAATGAATGAAGCAACCATTATATCAACAAATTATTGATTATTTACAAAATGAAATTGATTCTGGGCGATTGCCTGTTGGAGCGCAAGTGCCTACCGAAAAAGAATTATCGGCTCAGTTTAACGTCAGTAGAATTACGTCCAAACGAGCGCTAACTGAGTTGGAAACGCAAGGCGTAATCCAACGTCACCAAGGAAAAGGAAGTTTTGTTCAAGCACCAAAGCATCCTCTTCATACCTCTTTAAATAAAGTTCTTTTTTTATTGCCTTTTGCAGACGATTTATCAGTAGGAAATTTCTATAGCGGTTTGGCCCCTACTATTCAAGCAGCTGGTTTAGAAGTCTTTATGACCTCGCCTAATTTTTTGAGAGAGAAAAATGCTGCGGACATTGTGAATGAGTTTGCCGGGCTTGTCTATTATGCTGCTACTAGTAATGACTACCTCGACTTATTGTTTGAGTTGGCTTTGATGAATTTTCCAGTCGTTGTCTTGGATAAAAAGATCCATGATTTACCTTTTGCAACCATTCAATCAGACAACTTTGCTGGTGGTAAAACAGCAACCGAACGCTTAATTGGCTTAGGACATACAAAAATTGGATATATCCTTTCAGGAAGTCCGGCCCTACAATCCGTTCGGCAACGTTATTTAGGTTATCTCCAAGCTTTAAAAGAAGCCAATCTGGCGTTCCATACAGCAATCACGGAAACCAATCTCTTAGATGAACACAACTTTAAACAGTATTTTGAGGCGCACCAACTTACAGCCGTGGTCTGCGATAATGACTTCAGCGCGTTACATTGTTTACGAAACTGTAAAAACCTAGGTATTCATGTGCCAGAAGAATTATCGATTATTGGTTTTGACGATATTCAAGCAGCAGCATTTGTCGAACCGCCATTAACAACCATGGCGCAAGACTTTAAAGAAATGGGAAAACTAGCTGGTGAAGTGTTATTACAAACGATGCAACAAGACATTCAAATCATAGAAGACATTCAAGTACCTGTCACATTAATTGAAAGAGAAACCATTTCTACTGTTTCAAAATGAGCCAAAAAAGAAGAGCGTGGGACAAAAATCACTTTGGATTTTTGCTCCACGCTCAAAAACTAATAAACGGCGGGAACAGAAGCAACTCCTTCGGAAATAAGCCGAAATTCTCCAAAAATTAAAGAACAATTTTCGGAAATTCCTTCTTATTTCTCGGAGTTAAACACTTCTGTCCCGACCTCTTCTTTTTATTCCTTAGTGCTAAACGTTTTGGTATCTACCTCTTTTTTAAACAACGCTTTTAGTTCTTTGATAAAGTAGCGACCAATCGGACTGATTTCCCGATTTTTGGGAAAGAGTAAACAAATACGATTTTCCAAAGCTGGCGCCAATGGCACTAACCGAATTTCTTTCTTCGTAAAACCCGTTACGACACCTGAACCAGAAGCATAAGCATTGGTTTCTACCAACAAATTCATCAAGGTTCCACGATCCGTAGTATGAATGACCGATTCCTGTTCAGGAATTTCAACTAAATCTTCAGAAAAATAGGAAAAATTGCTTCCTTCTTGATTAAAGCGAACTTGTGGATAGGGAACTAATTCCTCTAAATGAATTTCTTTTTGCTTGGCTAAAGGATGATGATTTCCTAAAAAAATGTGTGTATTAAAAGTACTAATTACCTCGTAGGCTAGATTAGCTTGTTCTAAATACCGTTCAATACTGACACTATTTTGTTCATTTAAATAAATAATCCCCAACTCACTGTGAAATCCTTTGACGTCTTCAATTACTTTTAAGGTTGTGGTTTCAAAGACACGAAAATCTTTATATTGATCCCCATACTTTTTAAGAACTTTGGCAATTACCTCACCTAAAAAATCGTAATGTTGCGAAGAGATGGAGAATCGTTCGCTGGTCACTGTCTCGCGATAGCGATTTTCCAATAACTCCATTTGAACTAAAACTTTCTCTGCTTGTTCTAAAAAAACCATTCCTTCTTCTGTTAAAAAAGCACCCTTATTGGTACGTAAAAAGAGGGAAATCCCTAGTTCTTCTTCTAATTCCCGAATACTATTTGACAAGCTAGGTTGTGTAATAAATAGTTTTTTGGCTGCTTCCCGAAAACTCCCATTGTTAGCTATGGCAGCAACATACTTCATTTGTTGAATATTCAACCCTTTTTCCTCCACACACTAATCATTTGAAAAATAAATCTTACGCCCATTCAACGGCTGAAGGGGCCGATTGTTAAAGGCCAACATACCTTCCTTGATCTTATTTAAAAAGGCTTGATCCATTTTTTGAATGGTATCAAATACAAACCATTTCACTGGACCCTTAGTTGGCGGTGTTGTTAACGAGCCTACATAATGGTAGTGTAGACGCTCCTCTGGTAAAAAGATTGACGGATTAAACCATTGTTGGTGCGTGCCGTTTTCCCAGTCCATCGGATGATTCGCTTCTGAAAAACGATTTTCTTCCTCTGTGATGGTAAACAGGCAACCGACAACTAAATTTTCGCCAGCATCATTCATATGAACCAAATGGAATTCTAGCGGATACTGCTTTCCCGACAGCAAATGTTCGCTAGGCATATGAAAATGGATATCGGTTAAATGATACGCAACATTTTCAAACATTACGTAACTTTCCGTATTTGGTGGTACAAAATGAAACGTATTTTTGAATTCCTTTTCAGTGAATTCTTCTTTTTTATAATGAAACGTAATCTGAGAATTTATTGTCTCAGCACTTTCTTTTTCTAAAGCAATTGGCGATTGATAAGCAAACTTAGCACCTTCTGCAAACCAGTCACATAGCGTATGCCAATGTTCTGGTCCATCGTTGCCTGTATAGCTCCATTCAACGTCCATATTTTTTATTTTTTTCATACACTCTTCCTTCATTTCCACATAGTAATCAGGTAAAACTCATGTTAAAACTCTATCCTAACATCTTTTCTACGTCAAACAAAAGAACTTAGATCATTACGCGCCTCGGCAAATGACCTAAGTTCTCCTACCGTTAAATCTGGTTACTGAAAATGACACTAAAAATCAGACGACAAGAACCATCTTTAGTTCAACGGTTATTTGCCCCAGTTTTCAGGATCTTTTTTCCATTCTTGTAATAAGGTAACATCTTTTTCTTCGATATAGTTTGCTTCTAATGCAGCATCAATTAAAGTTGAGTAATTGGTTAACGTTAGTAACGTCATCTGTTTATCTGCAAAATTTGCCGTTCCTTTGGGTAACTCATAAGTGAAGATTGCCGCAACGCCTAAAACCGTTGCTCCTTCACGTTCCGCCGCTTCTGCCGCTTCTAACACGCTACCGCCGGTTGAAATTAAATCCTCGATAACTACCATTTTTTGTCCTTCAGAAATTCGGCCTTCAATTTGATTCCCTTTGCCGTGGTCTTTGGCTTTACTGCGGATATAAACCATTGGTAATCCTAAAATATCGGCTACCCATGCCGCATGTGGAATCCCTGCGGTAGCTGTCCCAGCAATCACTTCGACTTCTGGGAAAGTCTCTTTAATTTTTGCCGCTAAGCCTTCTGCAATTTCTTTACGCACAGCAGGATAACTCATCGTGATACGGTTATCACAATAAATCGGGCTTTTTATGCCACTAGCCCAGGTAAACGGCTCATTAGGGTTTAAAAATACCGCTTCAATATCTAATAAATCTTTGGCAATCTTTTTTGCTACTTTTGTCATGTTACTTTCCGCTCCAGTCTTTTTTGATTTCTTGATAGGCTTCATAAGGATTTTCTGCTTGGGTAATAGGTCGGCCAACAACGATATATGTGGACCCGATTTCGCGAGCATGTTGCGGCGTTACGACCCGTTGTTGGTCACCTACTGCACTTCCTGCTGGACGAATACCAGGTGTTAAGCAAATAAACGTCTGCTTGGTTGCTTCTTGAATACCACGTGCTTCTAATGCTGAACAAACCACGCCATCCAGACCCGCTTTTTCCGCACATTTAGCATAATGAATGACACTTGTCTCTAAAGAAACGTTGATTAATTGATCATGGTGCATCTCTTCTTCACTAGTAGAAGTCAACTGGGTTACAGCAATTAACTCAGGAACCTTAGCGCCTGGCTGAGTCCCTTTGATTAGACCTTCCTTAGCTGCTTGCATCATTCGAACGCCCCCTGCTGCATGGACATTGGTAATGGCAACGCCTAATTTTGCTAAATTTGTCATCGCTTTTTCCACAGTATTCGGAATATCATGTAATTTTAAATCCAAGAAAACATCATGTCCTTGTTCTTTAAGCCAGCGAACAATCGCTGGTCCTTCTGCGTAAAAAAGTTCCATCCCCACTTTAACAAACAAGGCTTCTTCCTTAGGAAATTTTTCTAAAAAAACAGCCACTTCTTTTTGCGTGGGAAAATCTAACGCAATAATTGGTCTATCGTGCATTTTGCTGCCCCTCTCTCACTTCTTTAATTAATTGTTCCAACGATTCAATGCCTAACTCTTCCATTCGCTTAGGTAATCCGTCAATCAACTTCGGACAAATATATGGATCTGTAAAGTTGGCCGTACCAACCCCGACAGCGCTAGCACCTGCCATGAACATTTCCAAGACATCGTCCACTGTTTGAACACCGCCCATTCCAATAATTGGCAACTGAGAAACACTGGCTACTTGTCGGATTAAGCGAATAGCAACAGGTTTAATGGCTGGTCCAGATAGTCCACCAGTTTGATTGGCTAAAATAGGTTTTCTCGTTTTTAAATCAATGCGCATCCCTAGCAATGTATTAATCATAGAAAAACCGTCTGCGCCCCCTGCTTCAATTGCTTGGGCGATCGGCACAATGTCCGTTACGTTTGGTGATAGTTTAACATAAATCGGAACAGAGGCGACTTTTTTGACTGCTTGTGTTAATTGAAAAGCAATGTCTGGATCTGTACCAAAAGCTATGCCGCCATGTTTCACATTAGGACAGGAAATATTCAGTTCAATTGCTTTGACGTTAGGCGCTTGCCCAATTTTTGTGCAAACAGCCACATAGTCCTCTTCGCAAGCACCTGCAACATTTGCGATAATCGGTAAGTTAGGGTATTTTTCTAATTTCGGTAATTTTTCTTGCATAACCACTTCTAAACCTGGATTCTGCAATCCAATGGCATTTAGCATACCACTAGGTGTTTCAGCTACACGTGGTGTGGGATTTCCATATCGTGCTTGGGGCGTTGTTGCCTTAATCATAATTGAACCTAATTGATCAAGGTCATAATAGTTAGCATATTCTTCCCCGAACCCAAAGCAACCACTGGCGGGAATAATTGGATTTTTTAATGTTAAACCTGGAATTGAAACGGCTAAAGGATTTTTCATCATAAGATAACCTCACTTGCTTTAAAAATCGGACCTTCATCACAGACCTTGACACTTTTTGCTCCAGTAGTGTCTCCTTTTTTATGGCAAACGCAGGCATAGCAAGCCCCAATTCCACAGGCCATCCGTTCTTCTAAAGAAAGGTAAACGTGTGGATGTGTTGGAAATAAAGAATCAATTGCTTTTAACATACCATTCGCACCACAAGCATACACTGCATCAGGGATCCGTCCTTTTGCTAACGCTTCTGACAATAAACGGCCCACGTTGCCATGAGCGCCAAACGAGCCGTCATCTGTGGCAAAATGTGTTTCTCCTAATGCCATAAATTCTTGTTGGTAATAAGCAACCTCTTTTGATGCATAACCAAGAAAATGAATCACTTTCACGCCTTTTTCATTGAGTTGTTTTGATAATTCATACAATGGGGGAATCCCGATTCCTCCACCAACGATAAAAGCAGTTTGACCAGCTGCTACGGTAGTTATATCAAAGCCGTTTCCTAAAGGACCTAAAATATCTAATTGTTCACCAGCCTTCATGGCAGCAAACACTTCCGTTCCAGCGCCTTCGACTCGATAAATCAAACGACAGGTTTCATTCGAATGATCAATTTGGTTGATGCTAATCGGTCGCCGCAAAAGTAAATCTGCACGCGGAACCTTGATATGCACAAACTGTCCAGGTCGTGTCATCTCTTTCACTAACTCGCCTTGTAAGTCTAACTGATAAATCCGTGGCGCTAACTGTTTTTGAGCTACAATGGTCATCATTTCTTGCTTTCTCTGCATCAGTATCCTTCACTCCTTTATTCTCTGATTCCCCTATAAATGATTTTCTATTTCTTCGTAAAATAATCTGGAACAGTCCTCCTCAGACGATTGTTCCAGATTTTTGCTTAAATGGCTTCTGTCGTAAAGGCTCTTGATTCTAACACTTTTAAAATCGCATTTGCTGTGTCAAGTGAGGTAAACAACGGAATCCCATGTTCGACTGCTTCCCGACGGATTGAAAACCCATCTTGGTTGGCACTGGAACGATTTTTATCCATGGTATTGATTACCACTTGTGCATTCCCATTACGAATGACATCGAGCACGGTTTCCCCTTCAGGATTAGAAATTTTCGTCACTTTCTTAACAGGCAACTGATGCTTCGCTAAAAAGTCAGCGGTTCCTTCCGTTGCGACTAAACTATAGCCAATTGCTGAAAAACGCTTAGCAATTTCTAAAGCCTCTTCTTTTGTTTCATCAGCAATGGTGAAAAGTACAGCCCCATAACTTGGCAAATGTAAGCCAGATGCTTCAAAGGCTTTATACAAGGCTTTTTCTAAATAATAATCACTACCCATAACTTCCCCAGTTGATTTCATTTCAGGCCCTAAGTACGTATCTACTTTTTGTAGTTTCGTAAAGGAGAATACAGGGGCTTTCACATGAACTTGTTTACTTTCAGGATATAATCCATCTTGATATCCTAGGTCAGTCAGTTTCTCACCAAGAATCGCTTTTGTAGCAACTTGGGCCATCGGAATCCCTGTGATTTTACTTAAGAAAGGAACTGTTCGACTCGCACGAGGATTCACTTCAATCACATAAACACGATTTTCATGAATAACAAATTGAATATTCATCATGCCTACACAGTTTAAACCAAGTGCCAGTTTTTTTGTATAGTCGGCAATCGTTGCTTGAATTTCTTGAGAAAGATACTGCGGTGGATAAACCGCCATTGAATCACCAGAATGCACGCCAGCTCGTTCAATATGTTCCATAATCCCTGGAATTAGTACTGTTTCACCATCACAAATGGCATCAACTTCACATTCTTGTCCCAATAAATAGCTATCAACCAAGACAGGATGTTCTGGAGAAGCTTTGACTGCATGTCGCATATAATCTTCCAAATCCTTTTGATTTTCGACAATTTCCATTGCACGACCACCTAAAACATAACTTGGACGAACTAAAACGGGATAGCCGATACGATCAGCAATCACGACTGCTTCTTCTGCACTTGTGGCCGTATCTCCTGGTGGTTGAGGAATCGCTAACTCTTGCAAAGCTTGTTCAAATAAATCACGATTTTCCGCACGATCTAAATCTTCAATCGTTGTTCCAAGAATTTTAACGCCTTGTTTTGTGAGCGGCTCAGCTAAATTAATCGCTGTTTGTCCACCAAATTGGACGATCACGCCAATCGGATTTTCTAAATCAATCACATTCATGACGTCTTCTAAAGTTAATGGCTCAAAGTATAATTTATCAGAAACAGAGAAATCTGTTGAAACTGTTTCAGGATTACTATTCATAATAATTGCTTCATAACCAGCCGCTTGGATCGCTTTGACAGAATGAACCGTTGCATAATCAAACTCGACCCCTTGACCAATGCGAATGGGACCAGAACCTAATACTAGTACAGAAGGCTTTTTCGAAACATTGCTTTCGTTTTCCACTTCATACGTGCTATAAAAATAAGGCGTGTGTGATTCAAACTCTGCAGCACACGTATCCACCATTTTATAGACGGGCACAATTTGATTGGCTCTGCGGAAGTCAGCGATGGCTTGTTCTGTTTGTCCCCAAAGTGCTGCGATTTTCCGATCAGAAAAGCCATTTTGTTTGGCTTCTTTCAAGACAGCTACGTTGTCCACGTGACTTTCAAGGGTCGTTTCAATTTCGATAATGTGTAAAAGTTTATCCAAGAAGAATAAATCAATTTTCGTTAAACTTTGTAATTCTTCGATGCTATATCCTCTACGAATGGCTTCTGATAAGTAGAACAATCGATCATCTTGCGCATGGACCATTTTCTTCGTTAATTCTAAATCACTGACATGACTTAGTTCTGCTAACTCGTTGTGATAAGCACCAATTTCTAAAGAACGAACTGCTTTTAATAAGGATTCTTCAATATTGCGGCCAATTGCCATGACTTCCCCGGTTGCTTTCATTTGCGTTCCTAGTTCTCGAGCACCTTTTTCAAATTTATCAAAAGGCCAACGAGGAATTTTGGAAACAACATAGTCCAAAGCGGGTTCAAATTCGGCATAAGTGGTTCCAGTAACTGGATTTTTCATTTCATCTAATGTTAAACCAACAGCAATTTTTGCAGCTAACTTCGCAATGGGATACCCTGTGGCTTTACTAGCAAGTGCAGATGAGCGAGAAACACGAGGATTCACTTCAATCACATAATAATTAAAGCTATGCGGGTCCAAAGCTAATTGAACATTACAGCCACCTTCAATTTTTAATGCACGAATAATTTTCAAAGACGCATCTCGCAACATTTGGTATTCATAATCTGATAAGGTTTGACTCGGAGCAAAAACAATCGAATCCCCAGTGTGAATGCCGACAGGATCAAAGTTTTCCATGTTACAAACCACAATCGCATTATCAGCCGAATCACGCATCACTTCATATTCAATTTCTTTAAAACCAGCAATACTTTTTTCAATTAAACATTGTGTAACTGGTGATAATTTCAGACCGTTTTCAGCAATTTGGCGGAGTTCTTCTTCCGTATCACACATGCCGCCGCCTGTTCCACCTAAAGTAAATGCGGGACGAACGATAATTGGATAGCCAATTCGTTTGGCAAAAGCCACGGCTTGTTCCACCGTATTGACAATTTCACTTTCTGGAATCGGTTGTTCTAATTCTTCCATCAATTGTTTAAATAAATCACGGTCTTCCGCTTGGTCAATCGCACTGAGCTTTGTTCCTAGCAATTCTACATTTAGCTCATCTAAAATTCCTGATTCCGATAATTCCATCGCCATATTTAATCCAGTTTGACCACCTAATGTTGGTAGAAGAGCATCAGGACGTTCTTTTCGCAAAATTCTTGAAACAAATTCTAAAGTAATCGGTTCGATATAAACATGATCCGCGATTTCCTTATCGGTCATGATAGTCGCTGGATTTGAGTTTACTAAGACAACTTCATACCCTTCTTCTTTTAGCGCTAAACAGGCTTGTGTGCCTGCATAGTCAAATTCTGCTGCTTGTCCAATAATGATTGGTCCTGAACCAATCACCATGATTTTCTTGATGTCCGTTCGTTTTGGCATTAGTTTTGCTCCTTCCATGCATCCATTAATTCCATAAATTCGTCAAATAAATGAAGACCATCGTGCGGTCCTGGAGCCGCATCTGGGTGATATTGCACAGTAAAAGCTGGATAATCTCGATGACGCACGCCTTCAACCGTTCCATCATTGACTTCCACGTGGGTCACAAGTAATTTTTCTGGATCAATTGTTGCTTCATCTACGGCATATCCGTGGTTTTGTGAAGTGAAATCAATGCGTCCTGTTGCAATTTCTCGTACAGGATGATTCAAACCGCGATGTCCAAACTTCATCTTATACGTATCCGCACCATTTGCTAATGAAAATAACTGATGACCTAAGCAGATGCCGAAAATTGGAACTTTTCCTTGGATTGCTTGAATCATTTCAATAGCTTCAGGCACATCTTTGGGATCTCCAGGCCCATTTGTCAACATGACACCATCGGGACTTAATTCTAAAATCTCTTCGGCCGTTGTATTATAAGGCAACACGGTTAAGTTGCATTGCCGTTTTGATAATTCTCGCAAAATACTATGTTTCAACCCAAAATCAACGACGACCACATTACGCCCAATACCTGGACTCGGATAAGGCTTAGTGGTGGAGACTTGTGCCACTTGATTTTTCGGCATGACTGTCGCTTTTAATTGATCAAACGCATGCGGCAAATCATCCACGGCATCAATGATGCTCCCCTTCATTGTTCCAGCTGATCGTAACTTACGAGTCAGCGCACGCGTATCAATTCCTGAAATTCCCGGAATCCCTTTGCGCTTTAAAAATTCATCCAAGGTCATTTGTTGACGCCAATTTGAAGCAACCCGCGCATGCTCTTTAACAATGACACCTTTACAGGTTGGTGCAATGGATTCATAATCATCTCGGTTGACCCCGTAATTTCCAACTAATGGATACGTAAAAGTAATCATTTGTCCATTAAAACTTTGGTCAGTAATTGCTTCTTGGTAACCTGTCATGCCAGTAGTAAAAACAACTTCTCCTACTACATTGCCTTCTGCACCAAACGCTTTTCCTTCAAATACTGTTCCGTCTTCTAAAATCAATAACCTTTTCAAACCTACTGCGCCTCCTCCGACCAAGCTAATGCTCCGTCAACAAATGTCATAAGTGTCTTTCCTTTGACTGTCCACCCTGTAAATGGTGTATTGACAGCCATTGATTCAAATGCTTCTGCATCAATTGGTGCAGCTGTTGCTAAGTCAAAAACTGCAATATCTGCTGGTGCACCAATTGTTAGTGTTCCTGCGTTTAATCCAAAAATTTCTGCCGGTTTCACTGCCATCCAATCAATTACTTGTTCTAATGTGAAAATGCCTGTTTCGACAAAGTTCGTATAAATCAATTGGAAGGCCGTTTCACTACCGACAATGCCAAAAGGTGCGTTTAAAAATGATTGTTGTTTTTCTTCTAAACCATGGGGCGCATGGTCGGTAGCAATACAGTCAATCGTGCCATCTAACAAGCCGTCAATCAATGCTTGTCGATCTGCTAAACCACGTAATGGCGGGTTCATTTTCCAAAACCCTTCGTCACCAGGAATATCCTCATCGACTAAAATTAAATGGTGTGGCGAAACTTCGGCTGTTACGTGAATCCCTGCTTTTTTAGCATCTCGAATAACGCGCACGCTTTCTTCTGTTGAAACATGACAAACATGATAATGAACGCCTGTTTCTTTTGCTAAAGTAATATCCCGAGCAATTTGTGAAGCTTCCGTTGCACTTAAAATCCCTGGTAGGCCTAATTTCTTAGAAACTTCTCCTTCATGCATCACACCACCAAATAATAAAGATTCATCTTCCGTGTGCGCAACAAGCGCCATATTTAATGCAGCCGCTTCTTTCATGGCTAAGTACATCGTTCCTGCCGTTTGGACACCAACACCATCATTCGTAAATGCAAAGGCGCCCGCTTCTTTTAAGGCCTTCTGATTGGTTAAAACTTCACTCCGTAGCTCTTCTGTAATGGGGGCATATTGTAAAACTTTCACGACTGCATCTTTTTGAATTAAGTCGTAAACCTCACTTAATTTTTCAGCCGTATCTGGTACTGGATTCAAATTGGGCATTGCGCAAACCGTAGTAAAACCACCGCGAGCAGCAGCTTTACTACCCGTTTTAATCGTTTCTTTATACGTAAAGCCTGGTTCTCTAAAGTGAACATGCACATCCACCAAGCCTGGCGTGATTAGTTGCCCGTTCGCATCAAACACTTGCTCAAAATCTGCTTCGTCAAACGATTCCCCGATTGCGTGAATCACACCATTTTCTAGCCAAAGTGCTGCCTCAATCAATTGATTCTCTTTTTTGATGATTTTTCCATTCTTAATTAACGTCTTCATTTCTCCACCTAGGCCTTTCCATGTAAAATTGCTTCTAAAATTGCCATGCGCATAAAGACTCCGTTACTCATTTGCGCGACGATTCTTGATTGCAGACTTTCCACTAATTCATCTGCCAGTTCAACATCCCGATTGACTGGCGCTGGATGCATAATAATTGCGTGTTTCTGTAAACGAGTTGCCCGTTCGTTGGTTAAACCATATTCCAAATGATAGCCTTCTTTTGAAAAACTTTCCTTACCATCATGACGTTCGTGCTGCACGCGAAGCAACATCATCACATCGACTTTTTCAACAATTTCATCTAATGGCACATATTGTCCATAGACATCAAACTGATGATCGTACCACTCTTCTGGACCTGAAAAATAAATTTCAGCGCCTAAACGGTTTAATAACTGCATATTTGATTTAGCAACGCGAGAATGTGTAATATCTCCCACAATCGCCACTTTCAAGCCTTCAAATCCACCAAATTCTTCATAAATAGTCATCAGATCCAATAAACATTGTGTAGGGTGTTGTCCACTCCCGTCCCCACCGTTAATAATAGAACATTGAATCGTTTTACTTTGAATCAATTCATCGTAATAATTTTCTTTGCCATGACGAATGACTGCTACATCTACACCAATTGCCGACATCGTTAGTACTGTGTCGTATAACGTTTCTCCTTTTTGAACAGAACTTCTACTTGCTTCAAACTCAATCACTTCTAAGCCTAATTTTTTCTCAGCTACCTCAAAACTTTTATGTGTTCGAGTACTATTTTCAAAAAACAAGTTTGTTGCAAAATATTGACGTTCTTCTGGGTGCCATTTTGCCCCCTGTTTAAATTCTCCTGCGCGACGGATTAACCCCATGACTTCACGGTCGGTTAAAGCCTCTGCAGTTAAAAGATGTTTTAAACTAATTCGTTCAGATGTAATAATCATTCGTCCAGTCCTCCTACTGTTCTTCGCTACGTGCGTTTTCCGGTAAAATTAAATTCAAAACAATTCCTAAGACGGTTGCTAATGCCATTGAAGACAATTCAAAGGTTCCTACTTTGAAGACTAAGCCACCAATGCCGATGACTAAAATTACTGAAGCAATCAATAAATTCTTTTTCTTATCAAAATTAATCTTATTATCGATTAAGATTTTCAAACCACTTGCGGCAATCACACCGAACAAGACGAAACTAATTCCTGAAATAACTGGTCCTGGGATACTTAGAATCAAGGCACTTAATTTTCCAACAAAGCCTAAAGCTACAGCGAACACCGCGGCTCCACCAATCACGAAGACACTGTGTACTCTTGTAATTGCCAACACGCCGATATTTTCACCATAACTTGTAACTGGCGGTCCACCAACAAAACCTGCTACAATTTGCGCTAAGCCATCTCCCATTAAAGTTTTAGATAAGCCTGGGTCTTGGAAAAAGTTGCGCTTGGTTAATTTATTCAAAACCATTAAATGACCAATATGTTCTGTCATTGTTACAAAAGCAATTGGTGCCATTGTTGTAATGGCATTTAAATACAATTTCGGTTCATATTGAACAAAAGGTACTTCAAAATTCGGTAAAGCAAACCACGCGGCTTCTTTAATAGGGGTTAAGTCAATAATTCCGAAAGCTAAAGCGACTAGATACCCACTAACAATTCCCAAAAGAATTGGAATTAATCCTAGGAAGCCTTTGAAAAACATGTTGTAAAAAATGGTTAAGCCTAAAGTAATTAAGGCTACGGCAATATATTTAAAATCATAAACATTGTTGTTATACATTGCGTTATTTGCGGCGTTAGCAGCCAAGCCTAAACCGATAACCATCACGACAGGTCCTACAACGATAGGCGGTAAAATTTTATCCAACCAGTCGGAACCAATTTTTTTAATGATTAATGAAACGATTAGGTATACCAAGCCGGTTGTCATAGCACCTTGGGCAATGGCTGGATAACCATCACTCTTCATTAACATCTGCATCGCTGCAATAAAAGCAAAGCTACTGCCAAGATAAGCGGGGATTTTTCCTTTTGTAGTAATCAGATAGACCATTGTTCCTAATCCTGAACTGACTAACGCAATCCCTGGGTCAATTCCTACTAAGATTGGTACTAAAACCGTTGCACCAAACATCGTAAATAAATGTTGTAAACTTAGGCCAACCCAGTGAAAAGCTTGCGGTCTGTCTTTAATATCTAAGACTGCATCCTCATTTCGAAATTCTTTTTCTGACAACGTTGTTCACTCCTTTTTATTCGTTTCCTTTACTGATCATAATACGATCTGCACCGTCGCGCTCTTCCATTTCCACAATAATTTCCTCAGTTTTTGATGTTGGAATATTTTTTCCTACATAATCGGCACGAATCGGTAGTTCCCGATGTCCACGATCTACTAAGACTGCTAAAGAGATTTTTCTCGGACGACCTAAATCCATAACAGCGTCCATCGCAGCACGAATGGTCCGGCCAGTGTACAAGACATCATCCACTAAAATAACTTCTTTACCTTCAATTGAGACTGGTACGTCAGAAGAATGTAATTCAGGTTCCTCCATATCTTTCACATCATCACGATACAAAGTAATATCTAATTCACCAACTGGCACGTCAATATCTTCTAATTGTTTTAAGCGTTCGGCTAGACGTTGTGCAATGTATATCCCACGCGTTTTAATTCCTACTAAAACAATGTCTTGAATTCCTTTGTTTCTTTCAATAATTTCATACGAGATTCGAGTAAGCGCTCGTTTCATTGTGACTGCGTCAACAACTTCTTTCTTTGGCATAATAATTTCCTCCTCATTTCTTTTTTATCTACGTCCTCGCTGTCTTGGGGTCAGCGATTCTTCCTTCAATTGAGCAGCTGAAAAATAAGTGGATTTTTATTGAAATTGTCCTGTTATTTTTTCCAACAAAAAATCCTCCTACCCGTATGAGGATAGGAGGATGTTGGTTACAGTTTAAAAAGGTACAAGGGTACCATGTAGCCCACACAACTTACTAACTAAGCGCACCTAGTGTTCTTTTGCATGATTCCTTCTTAGCCTCACGGGACTAAACTTAAAGGTTACAGTTATTTAGTTATTTTTCTTCTTAAAAAAGAGTTTACCTCTTCTTCAGAAAAAAATCAATGATTATTTCTTAATTGGTGTAAAGTTTTTTCAAAAACTTCTGGTAAAGGTGCTTCAAAGACTAATTGTTCACCTGTAGTAGGATGTGTAAAGCCTAATAACTTCGCATGTAAAAATTGTCCATTGCCAGGCAATGTTTTTTTCGGTCCATATAATGGATCTCCAGCTAATGGATAACCGATATATTTCATGTGAACACGGATTTGATGTGTCCGGCCTGTTTCTAGTTGTAATTCAACTAAGGTAAATGCATCAAAACGCTCTAAAACAGTAAAATGCGTGACTGCTTCTTTACCGCCTTCAATGACCGCTTGCATTTTGCGGTCAACCTTGGAACGACCAATAGGCGCATTTATCTCTCCCTTATCGTGAGGAATAACACCGTGGACCAAGGCAACGTATTTACGTAATGATGTTTTTTCTTTTAGCTGTTTCGCTAATGATTCATGGGCTTGATCATTTTTAGCCACCATCAATAGCCCCGAAGTATCTTTATCAATTCGATGAACAATTCCCGGTCGCACCACATCATTAATCGCCGATAAGTGATCCGCATGATGAAGTAACGCGTTTACTAATGTACCCTTGGGATGCCCTGCCGAAGGATGAACGACCATGCCTTGAGGTTTGTTGACGACAATCACATCATTGTCTTCATAAACAATGGTCAATGGAATATCCTCTGCTACCATATCTAGAACTTCTGGTTCAGGAATTGTTACAACAATTTCATCGCCTGCTGTAACTTTGTAATTTGCGCGGACCGTTTCACCGTTAACTGTTACGTGTTTTTCTTTTAACCATTGTTGAATTTGCGAGCGGGAATGATTGGGTAAATGTTCACTTAATACTTTGTCAATCCGGCCTTTTTCTGTTTGAATCGTTACGTTAATTTGTTCCATTTTTGCCTTCCTTTGCTGCTTTTTCATCTAAAATCAAATAAATAAATATACAAATAACGCCGACCACTAACGTACTATCTGCAACATTAAAAATAGGAAAATTCATAAAATCCGTTTGGAGCATGTCCACCACGTAGCCTAAACGTACACGATCAATAAAATTCCCAATGGCACCTGCTAAGACAAAAGATAAACCTACAGAATACCAGATACTTTTTTTATAATTCTTAATTAATAAATAAATAATCACGACACTAACAATTACTGTGATGACATAAAAGAATATCATCTTTCCTTCTAATAAGCTCCAAGCGGCTCCGGTATTTCTTAAATGGGTCAGCGACAAAAATCCAGGAATGAATTCTTTTGTTTCACCCAAAGAAATGTTTTGGACCGTCAAATATTTGCTCCATTGGTCAAGCCCTACTAATAAGGCACTGATTAAAAAATATACTACTAACAATCGCGTCATTCCTTTTCTCTATGAATACTTGCTAAATCTCTTGGTCGAACAATGCCTACTAACTCACCATTAGGATGGCCACTTTTACTAATAAGCACAGCTTCTAAGCGTGGCTGCTCCCGAAACATTTGTTCAACTTCAAAAACGGTTGCTTCAATTGAAACAAATTGATAGTTGCTGCGTTTATAATTTGATGCCAACAATTCTCGCACCGTTCGGTTGGCAATGTGAACTTCGCCTTTGGTGCTCTCAATGGCAAACCATACACCAATCCCTCGAACCGTGATTAATCCTTTAAATACACCTTTTTCATAAATCGGAAATTGGGAATATTGTTTTTTTGCAATAATCGTTAATAACGTTTCTAAAGAAGTGGTGATTTCAAAAGCTGTAACACGTTTCGCAAATTTAGGCACTACTTTTTCTGGTTTTGTTAAAGCTTGTTCAATCGTTTCAATTCGTTGAACTGCCCATTCGTTTGGCTCTGCAATTACAAAATCATCAGCAATTCGCTCATGAACGATGGCATTTCTTAACTGAGCCATTTGAAGCAAATCCTCTTCAAATTGAGCAATCTGTCCTTTTTCTTTTCGGGAAAGACGTCTTGTCATTTCACTGAATCCCATATTGACAGGATTGTTCAGTCTCTCTCTCATCCACTTTTCAATGCGATTAAAGTGTGCTAAAAATGTATCTGCTCGTTCCCCCATAGTCGTTGCTCCTTATAATAAACTACGCAATAAATTTCCGTCATTATTTTTTATTGAGCTACTTTCAAGTATATACTAAAAATAGGTCTCAGGAAAGAGCGGCTTTAAAAGAGACCGCTCGCTTGACCCGTTTCGTCCACATCCATATTTAACGCAGCAGGAACCTTCGGCAAGCCAGGCATCGTTAAAATGTCACCCGTTAACGCCACGATAAACCCTGCACCGATTTTTGGAACTAGCTCACGAATCGTAATCGTAAATCCTTCTGGCCGTCCTAATTTTTGAGGATCGTCAGAAAGTGAATACTGTGTCTTCGCCATGCAAATTGGTAATTGATCCCAACCATTTTTTGTAAAGTCTGCGATTTGCTTTTGCGCTTTCGGAGAAAAAATCGCCTGTTCCCCGCCGTAAATCGTTTGTACAATGGCTTGAATTTTTTCTTCAATAGTTTGGCGATGATTATATAAAGGTTGAAACTGTTTTGTATTGGCTTCAATCTCTGCTACTACTGTTTTCGCTAGGTTCGTGCCACCTGCGCCACCTTGCGCCCAAACACTTGTTAACTCGACGGGCACGCCTAACGCTTGGCAAGCTTCTTTCAACAGTTGAATTTCCTTCTCTGTATCCTGTGTAAACTCATTAATTGCAACAACTACTGGTACATCATAACGTTGCATGTTTTGAATATGTTTTTCTAAGTTGGTAAAGCCTTTTTGTAACGCTGGTAAATTTTCTTCTGCTAACTGATCTTTCGCCAAACCGCCATGCATTTTCAACGCGCGAATCGTTGCCACAATCACAACGGCATCGGGTGCTTTTCCTAAAGAAGGTACTTTAATATCTAAAAATTTTTCGCCACCCAAGTCGCCACCAAAACCTGCTTCTGTTACGACATAATCCCCTAGATGCAAAGCTGTTTTTGTCGCTAAAATACTGTTACATCCATGAGCGATATTGGCAAAAGGACCACCGTGAACAAAAGCTGGAGTTCCTTCAATCGTTTGAACTAAATTAGGTTTTAAGGCGTCTTTTAATAATAAAGTCAGGGCACCTGCCACGTTTAAATCTTTAACCGTCACCGGCTCTCTTTGGTCATTATAGGCGACAATAATCCGACTTAAGCGTTCTTTTAAGTCCGTTAAATTTTGCGCTAAACAAAGAATCGCCATAATTTCGCTTGCCACAGTAATATCGAAACCGTCTTCTCTTGGTACACCTTGGAAAGGACCGCCTAAACCAACAACGACCTGTCTGAGCGCACGATCATTTAGATCCACTGCCCGTTTCCAAATCACCCGTCGAGAATCAATCTTTAATTCATTTCCTTGCTGTAAATGATTATCTAGTAACGCAGCTAAGGCATTATTGGCTGTCGTAATCGCATGCATATCACCAGTAAAATGCAAATTGATTTCTTCCATTGGTAATACTTGTGCGTAACCACCACCTGTTGCGCCACCTTTAATCCCCATCACAGGACCTAATGATGGTTCTCTTAGGGCAATAACTGTTTTTTTATTGATTTGATTTAATGCATCTCCTAAACCAATGGTCACGGTTGACTTTCCTTCTCCTGCTGGCGTTGGATTAATCGACGTAACGAGGATTAATTTACCTTCTGGTTGCGCTTCTAAGGATTGAAGCGTTGGAAAATCTATTTTCGCTTTGTATTTCCCATAAAGTTCTAGCGAATCTTCTGAAAGACCGATTGTTTCGGCAATCTCTTGAATAGGTTTTAATGTTGCTGCTTGTGCAATGTTAATATCTGTCTTCATAACGGACCCCTTTTCAATTCTTTATCGTCTTTGTGACACATTGTTTCTTTTAAATTATAGCTTGTATTGAATAGAATGGCTAGAATAACCTTTTTTAAACAACCCAACCATTGACGTTTGGTAGCCTTTTCTCGTATAATGAAAGTGTCTTTACAAATCTAAAAGGAGCGTGAATTGGATGCAAAAAGGAATTGTCAAATGGTTCGATAACAGAAAAGGTTATGGTTTTATCGTTTACAACGAAGAAGATGAGATTTTTGTCCACTTCACTGCTATAGAAGGTGACGGATTCAAATCACTTGATGAGAATCAATCTGTAGAGTTCGAGATAATGGAAGGCAATCGTGGGCTACAAGCAGCACATGTCAAAAAAATAGATAACTAAAAAAGCTGAACCATCAACGCTTTGCTCCAAAAAGTAAGTAAACGTAGCGTTTGTTTCAGCTGATTCTTTTAAGATTTTGAGAGTGGGTCACCAGTCGTTTCGACTTATGACTCACTCTTGTTTTTTTCTTCTTTTTTATGAAGGCCCAAAGAATGATCTTCTGCTACCTTCAATTCAGGCTTTTTTACCTTAAGTGCCTCAAGAAATAACGGAATCGTTTTCTTTTTCATTAAAAAGACTTTTGAGCCTTCCTTAAATTCTGAGGAAAAAATTTCGATGCTTTTTTCATTGTAGGTTACTTTTTCTATCTGAGAAAGTGGAAGTGCTTTTTTGCGAAACCACAAAACATCTCTGACAATTAAAGATGTTTCTGTCATGTTAAAAGACCGCGCAATTCCTAGATAAGCAAACACAAAAAATGGAACCATCACCAGATTACTAATCAAGTAAGGACCATTATTTTCCAATGCTAAAATTAAACTAATAAATAATATACAAAATGTGCAAGACCAGTAAATAATTGTTGATGCTAATTCTGGCTGCCAATAAAATTTCTGTTTTTTCATAAAGTGCCCTCACTACTTCTGGATCAACGCCGCTAAATTTAATATGTTATAATAGTAACATACTTTTTTTAAGAACAAAAAGAAATTAGGAGTAATTTTATGTTAAGAATTTATGTAGATGCTGCAACAAAAGGCAATCCAGGTGAATCTGGCGGCGGTATCGTTTACCTCACCGACCAATCGCGGCAACAATTGCATGTGCCTTTAGGCATTGTTAGTAATCACGAAGCCGAATTTAAAGTGCTGATTGAAGCTTTAAAACAAGCGATTGCCAATGAAGACAATCAACAAACCGTTCTTCTCCACTCAGATAGTAAAATTGTTGTCCAAACAATTGAAAAAAACTATGCTAAAAATGAAAAGTACCAGCCTTATTTAGCAGAATATCAACAACTAGAAAAGAATTTTCCTTTGCTCTTAATCAAATGGCTACCTGAAAGTCAAAACAAAGCGGCCGATATGCTTGCACGGCAAGCATTACAAAAATTTTATTCCAATAAAAAGTAGCACAGATTAGTCAATGCTTTTCCTTTATTAATTTGATAGTTAAGCGTGGAGCAAAAATCCCTAGTGTTTTTTGCTCCACGCTTAAAAACAGATAAACGGTTCTGTCTCAACCTCTTCTTATAATCACTTATTCTTCTGTCGTTATTCCCGCAAATTGTCCATTGGTTAGCGAAAGGATTGCTTCAGGCGCTAATTCAATTTGCATGCCACGTTTGCCTGCAGAAACAATAATTGCAGAATATTGTTGAGCTTCTTCAGCCAAATAGGTGGGAAATTGTTTTTTCATCCCAATTGGTGAACAGCCCCCACGAATATAGCCTGTGGTTGCTTCTAAATCTTTTAAGTGAAGCATTTCTACCTTTTTGTTGCCACTAGCTTTCGCTAATTTTTTCAAATCTAATTCTTGATTACCAGGAATGACAGCCACCACTGGACCTGTTTTATTACCTACTGTAACCAAGGTTTTAAAAATTCGTCCTTTTTCAATACCTAAACTTTCAGCGACACTTTCTGCACTTAAATGATCTTCACTCCAAGCGAATTCATATTCTTTATATGGTACTTTATGTTGTTCTACCATGCGCATCGCATTCGTTTTTTGTTGTGTTTTTTTCTTTGCCACTTTTTTCACCTTCTGAATCACTTGTTTTGTTCGAATGTCTTTAAATAATTTCTTAATACTTGTACGGATAGTTGGCCTGGTGCAGACGCTTGCTGGGCTGAGCCAAAAGTTAGTGCCGACCCGAACAGTTGACCTGTTACGCGACTAATCATCCCTAACTGTCCCATTGACATAGTAACGATTGGGACGGATGCATAATGGGTGTACATTTCATTGGTTGCTGAAAGTAACGTAAGTACATCTGTCGCATCTCGTGGCATCACAGCTATTTTACAAATATCCGCCTGACGCATTTGCATTTGGCGTAACCGCGCGACAATCTCCTCTTGCGACGGTGTTTTCTGAAAGTCGTGATTACAGAGAACAATTTTAATCCCCGCCTTTTTAGCTTCGTGAATTAACGTATCTGCCGCCAGCGGATTCGCAAATAATTCAATATCTAATAAATCCAACGCACCCTTTTTCACTAATTCATGATACAAAGCAAAATAATTTTCCTCAGAAAAAGCCATTTCGCCGCCTTCTTTTTGTGTACGAAAAGTTAACAATAACGGTTTTTGCCCCAACCGTTCCATTACTTGTTGTGAAAGATTACATACATCGGAAAAATCAGCGACATTTTCATAATAGTCTAAACGCCATTCCACCAAATCACAATCTAGTGTTTGGCTCGCCGTTGCTTCGGCCAAAATATCCTCGGCTGTTGGAGCAACAATGGGCACCACAATTTTGGGATTCCCTTCACCTATTCGCACATTTTTGACTATAACTGGCTTCACAGTTCCACCTAACTTCCTCGTTTGTTTTTCTCTCTTCATATCATACCATTTCTATTCTTTTTTGCAATTTAAAGAGCTACAAAGACACCTAGAATTAGGAATTTCCTAACACTAAATGCCTTTGTTTGGGTTATTTAACTCTTTCTGTTGTTACGTTAAACTTCCGTACTTTGTAACTGATACATATCCGCATAAAGGCCACCTTCTGCCAGTAACGTTTCGTGCGTTCCTCGTTCTACAATCTGCCCTTTGTCTAAAACTAAAATCAAGTTTGCATCACGAATCGTCGAAAGGCGATGCGCAATCGCAATTGTCGTTCTCCCTTGACGCATTTTGGCTAATCCTTCTTGAATCAATCCTTCTGTTTCTGTATCAATATTAGCGGTTGCTTCATCTAAAACTAAAATTTTGGGATCAGTCACAATCGTTCGTGCAAACGAAATTAATTGACGTTGCCCGCTAGAATAACTCGCTCCTCGTTCAATGACTTTCGCATGATAGGTATTGGGTAACGTGTGAATAAATTTATCTGCCTGAACAAATTCCGCAGCCTGTTTAATTTGTTCATCTGTAATATTGGGATTCAGTAAACGGATATTTCCAGCAATATCTCCATAAAACATGAAAGCATCCTGTAATACCAAGCCCATCTTTTCCCGTAATTCTGTCATGGGAAAATCACGAATGTCTCGATCATCAATTAAAATCTGCCCTTCATAAAATTCATAGAAACGCATGAGTACATTAATAATTGAACTTTTACCACTTCCTGTATGACCGACTAAAGCGACGGTTTCCCCGGGATTTGCGACAAAGCTAATATTTTTCAATACTTCGTTTTTGCCGTCATAAGAAAAAGTAACATTGCGAAATTCAATTTTCCCGCGAATAATTTCCCCATTCGCACCTACTGATTGTTGCGGCGTTAATTCTTCCGTATCCATAATTTTTAAAATACGACTACCTGCGACAATCCCATCTGTAAAGATACTTAGGAAGTCCATCATTTGTGTCATCGGATTAAAAAAAGCTTGGACATACGTTACAAAAGCATAAATCATCCCCGCTTCTACAGGAGAATGTAAAGCATCGATGCCAAACATAGTTAAGGCCAATGCAATCGCCAACGTATACAACAAATTAATGATGGGACTTAATAATAACGAATTCATACGAATCATTGCTACTCGTGTTTTTAAATAGTCATCATTGGTTTCTTCAAATTCTTTTTCCAAACGCTTTTCTTGGCGAAATTGTTGAATGATTTGCATACCAGAGATGTATTCATTTAGTTTGGTGTTTAATTGACTTAATTTTTCCCGCATACTGCGATATAATTTTGAACTAAATTTTTGGTAATACCAAATTACAACTAATAAAATTGGCAAGAAAATTAGACAATAAAATGAAATTTCTGGACTGAGTTGAAACATTGCAAAAAATGACGAGATTACGGCAAAAATTCCTGTAATCACCATTAAGAATACATACCAGAATTCAAACAATGTTTCTGTGTCATTTGTAACACGAGACACCGTCGAACCCGCTGGTGTTTGATCAAAATAACGCATACCTAAAGTGTGTAATTTTTCAAATAATTTCACTCGTATATATTGATACGTTTTTAAAGAAGCCATCGAATACAAATACCATTGGAAAAACCAAACAATACTTTTGACAATGACACCAAAAAAATAAATAGCAGCAAAAGTTAGAATCACTTGCATTGTAGCAGTTTTAGGCGTTAAATAATTATCCATAAAAACTTGAATGACTCTAGGCAAAAGAATATTGATAATTGATAAGCCAAACGCAAAGAGAATAGCTGTGTAAAACATGCGTCGAAATGGTTTGGCAAAACGAAACAAATGCTGAACAATCGTTAATTGTTCTTTCAGCGGTAACTCTCTGGACCATTCGGATTGATACTTTTCTTCCATTAATTCTCACTCCCTTCAATTTTCGCTTCTAATTGCTGTTTTTCCCACATCCGCTGATACCAACCCTTCTGAGCCAGTAACTCCTGATGTGTCCCCCGTTCAATAATTTTCCCTTCATCCAACACTAAGATTTCTTTGGCATGCATGACACTACTTAAACGATGCGCTGTAATGATAGTGGTTTTTTCTTGGCGCGTTTCTTTTAGATTTGATAAAATCGCCTCTTCAGTCTTCGCATCGACTGCAGATAAGGCATCGTCTAAAATTAACAATTCTGGTTCAACAATCAAGGCCCGTGCAATAGAAATCCGTTGTTTTTGTCCTCCAGAAAGCGAAACGCCACGTTCCCCAACCATTGTGTCATAGCCTTCAGGGAATGCTTTAATTTCTTGGTTAATAAATGCTAATGCTGCCGCTTGTTCAACTGCTGCTTGTTCTAAGTCTGGTTTAGCAAAACGAATGTTATCTCGTACCGTCATGGAAAAGAGAAAATGGTCCTGTGGCACGTACCCCATTGCACTCATCAATGCATCTAGTGTGTAATTTTTAATGTTATGTTTTCCAAAGGAAATCGTTCCTTGGTATTGGTCATATTCACGCATCAGCAACTTCAAAATAGTGGTTTTACCAGCGCCTGTTTTGCCAACAATCCCCAAGGTTTCTCCTTCTTGCAACGAAAATTGGATATTTTCCAATGCCACCGTCTCTTCTTTTGGATAAGAAAAAGAATCAATCTTCATTGAAATTGTCCCTTGCGCCATTGTTTTGATGGCATCTTTTCGTTCGATAATATGCGTTTTTTCATGTAATAATTCGTTCACACGATCGTAACTAGCATTCCCACGTTCTAACACATTAAATAAGCGCCCAATCGCAAACATTGGCCAAACTAGCATCCCAATATAGGCAATGAAAGAGACCAACTGACCTAAACTAATCGTTCCTTCCATGATGAAACGACCACCAATAATAATTGTCAAAACATAAGAAACACCAATAATCAGCGTAATAAAAGGATCAAACAGTGCATCTAAAAAGTTCGTTCGTTTATTTTTGACGATAGCATCATCAATTTTCTCTGTAAAATCAGCAAGATCTTCTTTTTCTTGCCCAAATGTTTTAATGACTTTAATTCCAGTGATACTTTCTTGTGTTTTATCATTAATCGCTGAAAAAGCAGCTTGTGAATCTCGAAAGGCATCATGCAACTTAGAACCTAGAACTCGTGAAGTGACGGCTAATAAAGGCAGCGGTAATAAAGCAATTAATGTTAAGCGCCAATCGACAAATAGAACCATTGCGATAATCGTTGTTCCTCCCGTAATCACAGAGTCGGCAAACGTTAAAATCCCAGCTCCAGCCACATTTTGGATGGCATTTAAATCATTGGTTGCATGCGCCATCAAGTCACCTGTCCGATATTTCTGATAAAAGATGCTATCCATTTTTGTGAAATGATGAAATAATTGAGTCCGTAGCTCTTTTTCCAAACGAGCCGCACTCCCCCAAATATGCATCCGCCAAATATAGCGAAAAAGATATTGGGCAAGCCCAGCACCAATCAAGAGTGCAACCCACACGATAATTTTCGTTAAGCGAATTTCTTTGTTAACGATTTCATCTACAACGACGCCAATAACTTTGGGCGGGACTAATTGAACAAGAGCGACCATCATTAATGAGAAAACCCCAATAATATAACTTTTTTTCTCTTGCTTAAAAAACCAGCCTAATTTTTTGAATATGGACATTCAGTTGTCCCTCCTTTTACTTTGTTGTTCTACGAAGACTACTTTCGAGCTAGAAGGTTTCTTCGTTATTGTTGTTTTTGATTAAACGTTTCGCTCTTTTCCTCCTAGATTATCCTATTCTCCCGCAAAACAACAAAAAAACGGACTGAAAATCAGCCCGTTTTTACACTTATTCATGATTACCTGAATAACCTTTACTATTTTCCTTGGTTTTTCATTTGTTGCATCATTTGTCTAACCTTTTTCTCTGACGGTTTTTGACCCATTGATGCCATCATCATGCGTAACATATCCTCATTAACGGGAGGATTTTTTTTGAAATAATCTTGCATATATTTGCGTGCAAGGAAAAAGCCCCCTGCAGCGCCTACTAATAAAGCGATTACTGCGATTAATACTACCCAACCTGTTGCCATTGAAACTCTCTCCTCTCCGTATAGTTTTGCTCTCAATGAATTATTTTACTAGAAATAGCAAAAAAAGAAAAGTTCTTTTTGCGGGATTTCTCTTAAATAATGAAAAAAGTCTGATTTTTTTGCAAAATAGTGATTAAAAGTCAAAAATATACGCTCTTAAATGTCAATAGGACCTTTAAGAGCGATTGTTGCTTTAGTTTTGTCCTTGAATTTTTTCTAATAATTCTGGATCAAATGTTTGATTTTTTAACATCGCAATTTCAAAGCCGTAAGGGGCCTTTTTATTTTTTTTGTCTTCTCCGACATAAGGTGTTTCTAAAATTTTTGGTAAAGCAGTTAATTTTTCATGGTGAACCACACCGTTTAAAGCTTCAAAACCAATAGTGCCAAAGCCAATATTGGCATGACGATCTTTATGTGAGCCCATAGGATTTTTAGAATCATTCACATGAATAACTTTTAAACGATCCAATCCGATAATTTTATCAAATTCAACTAATACGCCATCAAAATCATCTTTTACATTATACCCTGCATCATTAATGTGGCAAGTATCCAGAGTGACAGAAAGCTTATCATTTAGCGTAACTCCGTCAATAATCGCAGCTAGTTCGTCAAACGTACGGCCGATTTCGGTTCCTTTACCAGCCATTGTTTCTAAAGCGATTTGAGGGATTTGCTCTTTCCACAAGACTTCGTTTAGACCTTTAACAATTTGTTTAATGCCGGCTTCTGGACCTGCGCCAACATGCGCACCTGGGTGTAACGTGATTTGCGTTGCTCCCAACGCTTGTGCTCGCTCAATTTCTTGTCGCAAAAAGTCTACGGCAAAACCGAAATTTTCCGTTTTAATTGTATTGCCTAAATTAATAATATACGGGGCATGAACGACGATATTACTTAAATTGTGTTCCTTCATAAACGCTTGCCCAGCTTCAATATTCATTTCTTCAATCGGTTTCCGGCGCGTGTTTTGTGGCGCACCTGTATAAATCATAAAGGTTGTTGAGCCATAACTAGCCGCTTCCTCGGCAGAGCCTAATAGCATTTTCTTGCCACTCATACTAACGTGTGATCCTAATAACATGTGGTTCCTCCTAATAATTCTTCTTTTTCTTTTGGTAGTGTTGATACTGTTGCAGCCATTCTTCAAGCGTGATTTTTGTTACTAATTCGCCAATTAGTTCATAGGGTATTCGCTTAGGATTAGTGAAGCGAAGACAACTTTTCCCCATGTTTAGCTTTGTTGACACTTGTTCCTGATAGGCTTCTTGAAACCAACTTCGGACGGCTTCATTTCCCATTAATCCCATGTGATATAAAGCTACTTGCCTTTTAGTAGCGCCTAAGCTGATAAATGGTAACGGCTCATCACCACGGTTGAGATAGCCTTCTGGAAATACTGAAAGCGGCACAACAAAGGTTGGCATGCCATATTGCATTGTTAATTCAAATCCTGCTGGCAAATTTTGCGAAACGGCGTCTAATACTTGCTGATAAGCAATTCGCCATTTTGGTTCGACTGTTTCGATGTATGCTGTAACTGTTTCAATTGACTGCCCCATTATTTCTTCCTTTGCTGATAAAGAGCTTTGGTTTTATAGCCTTCTTTTAAAATGACTAACATTTCAGTTTGCCGCTTTTTCCGTGTCTCCGCTCGCTTTGCACTAAATACATACCGCGCCCACTCTTTTTGATAACCAGGCGTTAATGCAGCGAATGTCGCTGCAGCAGCTGGTTCTGTTTGTACCAACGCTTCAATTTCCGGTAAATATTGAACATAATCCCCAACAGCAGAACTGGTCTGATTCTTCGCTGGCTTTTTAAGAACATTCTTCATGCCGACAACCGTAAAAGTCTCATCTAAACTAACCATGCGATTAAATTTTAAGGTTGAGCCTTTAATATACCCATCTGCCTCGTTTACTTGTAATGTTGGAAAAATTTCATCTCGGTGGACAAAAGTTGGATACATTTTATTGCCTTTTTTCGGATAAGCCACATATAACAACCCATTTTCTACTAAATGTTGACCTTCAATCACCATTGAAACAATCTCTTGAAATTCCGCCATCGTTTTCACAAATGCAAAAATCAGCTCAACTGGTTCTGAGGGTAATTGCTGCGCGGCTGAAGCAAATTCAGATAGATACTCTGCCTGTGGTCTATTTAAAATAACTGGGTGCTGATACTTCGTTAAGTTTAACTTTTCGACAATTGATTTCATAACCTACTCCTTATAGCGACTGCACTTTTTATTCTAGCATAGCACAAGTTATCTGTAATTGAATATGCCCAATAGTAAAAAAGAGTTTTTTGTAACAGAATTAATCCCAATTTATCTTTTTTAAAAGCGAAAGCTTGGAACCTGTTGTCTAAACGACCTTCGTCCCAAGCTTTCATTTTTTTAGTATTTTAACAAGAAATATTTTTTCTTACCGCGACGAATCACAGTAAATTGTCCTTCGATTTTATCAGTTTCTGTCAATTCAGCTGCTAAATCTTGTCTACGTTCTCCATTGACGTAAATCGCTCCATTTTGAACATCTTCACGGGCTTGACGTTTGGATGGTTCTATTTTTGAGGTAACTAATAAGTCAACTAAACTTAATTGATCCTCTGGTTGCACCTCGTACGTTGGTACATCTTTAAAGCCTTGTTTAATTTCTTCTGCTGTTAAGCTTTGGATATCTCCGCTGAACAATGCTTCTGAAATTTTAACCGCTTGATGATAGGCTGCTTCACCGTGGACTAAAGTAGTCACTTCTTTGGCTAACGCTTTTTGCGCAGCACGTTGACCTGGGTTCGCTGTAAATTCTTCTTCAATTGTTGCAATTTCATCCAATGTTAAGAAAGTAAAGTATTTCAAGAATTTCACGACATCACGATCATCTGTGTTAATCCAGAATTGATAAAATTCATATGGCGAAGTTTTTTCCGCATCTAGCCAAACTGCGTTTCCTTCTGTTTTACCAAATTTGGTACCATCTGCTTTTGTAATTAAAGGCATGGTTAAGCCAAATCCTTGAACTTCTTGTTCTCGGCGTAATAATTCAATCCCTGAAGTAATGTTTCCCCATTGATCACTGCCGCCTAATTGCAATAAACAACCTTCTGTTTCGTACAATTTCAAGAAATCATATGCTTGTAATAATTGATACGCAAATTCAGTATAAGAAATTCCTGTTTCGATTCGACGTTTCACGCTTTCTTTACTCATCATATAGTTAATTGTAAAGTTTTTTCCAACATCACGTAAGAAATCAATTAACGAAAGCTCTCCAAGCCAATCATAGTTATTTGCTAGAATCGCTGGATTTTTTTCATCTTCAAAATCGATAAAACGTGACAACTGGCCCTTAATACTTTCAGACCAAGCTTTCACTGTATCAAGTGTGTTTAAACTACGTTCTGCATCTTTGAATGATGGATCACCAATCATGCCTGTTCCGCCACCAACTAAAGCAATGGGCACATGACCATTTTGTTGGAAACGACGTAACATAAGAATTGGCAGTAGATGCCCGATGTGTAAACTGTCTGCCGTTGGATCAAAGCCGATATATAATTTAACAGATTCTTCATTTAATTGTTTTTGTAAGGCTTCTTCATCTGTGACTTGGTAGACCAACCCACGGGCTTTTAATTCTTCAAAAAAAGCTGAATTCATGATTTTCCTCCTATAGTAAAACATAATAATAGATCAAATTCCCCTATTCATAGTAACCGATTCTGTCACACTTGAAAAGTCAAAAAATGAGATTTCCCTATTTTCTCTTAAGTTTTTTCAACAAAAAATGGCAATTGGGGTAGAAACTATTCATAGAAGCTTTTTTTTGCTATAATAACACAGAATGTATCATTTTATTGAGGTGAAGCTTTTGAAAAATAATTCAAGTAACAATAAGCAAAAACCAACGACCTCTTCTGGCGGCAATGTCTTTTTACTTATTTTAAATGTCATTATTCGCGTTTTTCAGTCATTAGTGGTTTTTGGGGTTATTCTGATTGTCTTAGGTGGCTCTCTTGGCTTAGGTATCGGAATGGGCTATTTTGCTTTTCTAGTTGAAGATACACAGCCCCCAACGAAGGAAGAATTGCAAAAAGAAATCAGTGATATTACCGAAGTGTCAAAAATGACTTACGCAGATGGTACTCCGATTGCTAACATCAAATCAGATTTAATTCGGACACGAATAAATGGCGATCAAATGTCTCCATTGCTAAAAAAAGCCATTATTTCAACAGAAGATGAATATTTTGAAGAACATCATGGGGTGGTACCAAAAGCGCTAGTTCGAGCGTTAATTTCTGATGCGACAGGTATCGGCGGTTCTTCTGGTGGTTCAACACTGACTCAGCAATTGGTCAAGCAACAGATTTTAACTGACGAAACGACTTTTAAACGGAAAGCCAACGAAATTTTATTAGCTTTACGTATTGAAAAATACTTTTCTAAGGACGAAATCGTGACAACGTATCTAAATGTCTCCCCTTTTGGTCGTAATAACAAAGGTGAAAATATTGCAGGCGTGGAAGAAGCAGCCAAAGGACTCTTTGGTAAAAGTGCCAAGGACTTGAATCTTCCTCAAGCGGCCTTTATCGCAGGACTTCCCCAAAGTCCCATTGTTTACACGCCCTATACTAACACTGGTGCCTTGAAAGACGATTTGTCTTTAGGAATGAAGAGAAAAGATTTTGTTCTTTTCAGTATGTACCGAGAAAAAGCAATTTCACAAAAGGAATATGAAGAAGCCAAAGCTTACGACTTGAAAAAAGACTTTTTACCAACTGAACAGGCCAATGTCAATACAGAAGGCTATCTATACTACACGGTGTTAGATAAAGCAGTTGAGATTGTCATGGATTTAGATATGAAAAAAGCTAAAGTTAATCGTGATGATTTAGATCAAGTTGGTTTAGATCAATATGAAGAACAAGCACGTCGCGAAATCCAGTCGCAAGGCTATACAATCCAATCGACCATTGATCAGAATATTTACAACACGATGCAAACCGCTGTCGCAAATTATGGTTATTTGCTTGATGATGGCACTGCAGATGTCAATGGGAATACAATGATTGAAACTGGCAATATTTTAATGGATAACGCTACTGGTCGTATCCTTGGTTTTATCGGCGGTAGAAACTTCGATATTAATCAAAACAACCATGCCTTTAATGCCAATCGTCAAGTTGGTTCTACGATTAAACCAATTTCTGTCTATGGCCCTGCGATTGATCAAGGACTCATTGGTTCTGAAAGTCGTCTGGCCAACTACCCAACGACTTATGCTGATGGTACAGAATTTGTTAATTCCACAAATGTGGATTTAAATCAATTCGTGACTGTTCGGAATGCCTTGAATTGGTCTTTCAATATCCCTGTCGTTCATGTTAATAATGAGCTAAGGAAAAAAATGGGTGATGATAATTTCTCTTACAATCACTACTTAAGTAAAATGAACTATCCAGCTTCAGATGCTTGGGCTTACGAATCTGCGCCATTGGGTTCAGTAGAAACAAATGTTGTAACACAAACAAACGGCTTCCAAGCGCTTGCTAACAAAGGTAAATATCAAAAAGCCTACATGATTGAAAAAATCACAGACAATAGCGGACATGTGGTCTACGAACACAAAGATGAAGGAACGCAAGTTTATTCACCGGCGACCGCTTCTATTATGAATGACTTGTTGCGCTCAGTGGTGGATTCTGCGAATACGACAAAATTCAAACCAACATTAGCTGGCTTGAATCCTCATTTAGCCAGTGCTGATTGGGTCGGAAAAACTGGGACAACTAATGACTATAAAGATTCATGGCTAATTGTCTCTACCCCGACTGTGACACTAAGTTCTTGGTCAGGACATGATCTACCAGCGCCAATGACGACGACCAGCGGCGACAATAACGGGAATTATATGGCGAACTTAGCTAACGCGCTGTACTATGCGAATCCAGAATTGTTTGGCATTGGTCAAAAATTTGAATTAGACCCAAGTGTCATTAAATCAAAAGTTTCTGAATTTACTGGTGAAAAACCTGGCTCAATTACCTATAATGGTGCCAAGTTCAATACACCTGGCAAAACAACGACTTCATACTATGCCAAAGATGGTGCACCACAAAGTACCTATAAATTTGGGATCGGTGGAACAGACAGCAATTACGCTTCTTACTGGGGAAATCTTGCTCCACGTGCCACTACAAATAATAACAACAACAACAATAAAAACAACGAAAATAAAAAGAACAACTAAAGAATTTGGTAAGTTAAGCTTGTAACCAAAATTATGTAAAAAAGTAGAGACGTAATCCATCACTTGATGAATTACGTCTCTACTTTTATTGTTTCTCTTATTCTTTACCATCGATACTAGCTCGAGCTATTCAAAAATAGCTCCTACATTTAATGAAATAATATGCAGCAATCAACCTATTTTAACTAAAATAATCCCTTTCTGTTTCTCAAAACAATAGCAGATACTATTAAACTTATTAATACATAGACAACTATCATCTTTAAAGAAAAATCAAATGTGAGACCTATCTCATCCATCGGCTCATACCCATTTCCTCCATTAATAACTTTGGGAAAATTCATATAAGATGTAAAGAAAAATTTATTGGAAAGCATGCTAAATCCTGAAGATAATACCACACCAACAATTAGCAAGCTATGAACAATCAAATTTCCAGTAAACAGTGAAAGCAAGAAACTGAATACTGTCAATGCTAATAACAGCATACCAAACATAATTAGGCTTCTCGACAAATAGTTAGAAAGAGAAATGATTGTAACACTTTGTCCCTTTTCAATAATCGCGACTGGATAATCAGGGTTTCCTAGACCATTTTTGAAAAATGCACTGATTACAGAAAGAAAGATTGACAGATAAGAAACCAATCCGACTGTAAACAAAATACTACTTATTTTAATAGAATATTTTTCCCATAGTTTTAAGGGAAGTCCATTCCATAAAGAAACAGTATTTTTTCTTTTTTCTAAAGTTGCGAGCGCTATAATCATTAAACTAGGGATAATTAATAATAATGTATATGGAAAATCCATCGATAAAAGAAAACCTAGGTAATTCAAAGCAGGCATTTTAGCAACTTCAGAAGAATCCACTTGTTTGATCCTGTTTTCAGATAAATATTGCAATTCTTTGACTCTTTTTTGTTGCTCAATAATTGGTATACTGTACAACGTTCCTTTTAACATTGCGTTTAAATTACTTTCTTCCAATTTTTTCTCAGCTTCTAATAAAGCCCATTCATCACCAATTTTGATGGCATTAATTGCTTTCCTTAATTGCTCACTTTCATCTTCTATCTCATTTAAAGTTTCTTTTGCTGCAGGTTCATTTTTCATTTTTTCTTTCGCTTGTTCGTTATTTTTGATTCGGTTTTCATATTGCATTTCTTTAAAAGAAAGTTGTTGGGGTTGAGCTAGTAACGGATAAATTAACATTAAAATAAAGGCTACAAACACAAACCACAGACTCTTCTCTTTCAATATTTTTATCGTTTCTATCTTAAGCATTTCTTTCTTCTCCTCTTAAATATAAGTTATCATATTGTTCACGTAAAGAAAGGTTACGTTGATCATTCTCAACCAGCTTTTTATTTTTCATAAATAAAATACGTGTACATGTGTGTTCAACATTATACAAATCATGAGAAGATAAAATAACTATTTTATCTTTGGAAACTATTTCTTTTAAGCACATTATGAATAAACTAACACTAGTAGGATCCAAGCCATTAAAAGGTTCGTCTAACAAAAGTATTGTTGCATCACTTGCTAGATACATTGCTAATAATACATGTTGTTTCATTCCAAGAGATAATTTTTTTATTGTTCTATTTTGGTATTCTTTCATCTTTAATTGTTCAAAAATATGCTCTATATCGCTATTACTTTTCCAAGCAGCTTTAACATATTCAAGATGTTCTTTCGGCGTCAAATAATCATATAAATTTTTACTACTTTCAAGAAAAAATAGTTCTTTTAAATACGTTGCACTTCTACTATTGTAATCAATCTTATTTAAACTAATATTTCCATTTTTTATAGGGATTAAACCAGATATAGCATTAAAGAACGTGGTTTTTCCAGTTCCATTAGGAGCAACTAAGCCAATTATTTCACCAAATTCAGCTTGCATAGATAAATTTTCTATAATTGCTCTATTACCATACTCGACAGTTAATTCTCTTACCTCCACAAAAACACCTCTTTTTTAATCTAAAGATACCATAAGCAATGCTTTACCGACCGATTTTCTAATCAACTTAATCTTATTTTAATTTTCAATCTTATTGTGTATTAATAGCAGAATGCAAAAAAGTACAAGAAGAAATCATGAAAATGATTTCTTCTTGTACTTTTTTGCATTTCTAGTAGAATTTTCTCTTATTTTGTTGAACCTTTTTGATCAATTCCATAAGGTAAAACAACTGTTTTTTCTTCAATTTCTTCTTTGTTCATTAGTTTTGTTAATAAACGCATTGACACGGCACCGATATCATATAAAGGTTGTGTAATACTTGATAGACGTGGACGAGAGACTTCTGTAAGCAATGAGTTATTGCTTGTAATGATTTCAAATTCTTCTGGAACTTTCACACCAGCATCTAGCATCCCATCTAATAAGCCAATTGCTAGCTCATCATCTGTAACAAAGGCAGCAGTTGCCCCACTATTACGGACACGCTCAGCCAAATTAATGCCTGCTTTAAATTTATATTCAGATTCAAAAACTAAGCCTTCATTATAAGACAAGCCATTTTCCGCTAAAGCTTCTTTGTAGCCTTTCATTCGGTTTTGACCATTAATTGGATCGATTAATGCACCACTAACAAAAGCAATTTTTTTGTTCCCATTTTTCGCTAAAGTCGCTGTTGCATCTTTCGTTGCTTCTGTGTAATCAATATTAACGCTACCAACTTGTTCGTCTGGATCAATTGAACCTGCTAAGACAACAGGTGTTTTTGAACGTGAAAATTCACCACGAATATCATCTGTAATGCGATGACCCATAAAGATAATCCCATCTACTTGCTTGGCAAGTAAATTGTTTAATACAGTAACTTCTTTTTGATCGTCTCCATCTGAATTAGCTAAAATGATATTATATTTATACATTGTAGCCACGTCGTCAATGCCACGTGCTAATGAAGCAAAAAATGCATTACTAACATCTGGAATAATGACACCCACTGTTGTCGTTTTTTTACTTGCTAAACCACGTGCGACTGCGTTAGGACGGTAATCTAAGCGATCAATCACTTCTAAGACTTTTTTACGCGTTGCTGGTTTTACATTGGGATTACCATTGACAACACGAGAAACAGTAGCCATAGATACATTTGCCTCTCTAGCAACATCATAAATTGTAATTGTTTGTTTTTCCATGTTTCTTCTCCTATAAATATGAATTTGTTCTCATTTTCTGAAAACACTGTTTACATTTCTTTCCTAGCCTAGAATATCAAAATTCTTCTATTTTTGCAACCGTTTTATCGTTTTTTCATGAAAATTTACTTTCCATTTCAAAAGGAACTTTTTGTCATTTCATGTTATGATAGTACTGTGATTCACTTCAGAATAAAAGAAAGAAGGATGTTTTATGAATCAAGAAAAAATTGCCGATTTAAAAAATTGGATGCACCAAGAAAAGATTGACTTCACTTATATTAGTGATCCTGGTCATATCGCTTACTTTTCCGGTTTCGAAAGCGAACCTCATGAGCGCGTGTTAGCTTTGTTTATCGCTGCGGACGATCAATCATTTTTATTTACACCTGCATTAGAAGTCGAAGATGCCGAAAATAGTAGTTGGACTTATCCCGTTTATGGTTATTTAGATAGCGAAAATCCTTGGGAAAAAATTGCGGCTTTATTAAATAAACGGACACAAGGCACACCACGCTTTGCTTTAGAAAAACAAGCTCTTTCTTTAGCTCGTTTCGATCAATTGAAAACCTATTTCCCAGCTAGCGATTTTTCGCATGATGTTACGCCTTTAATTGAAAAACTTCAATTAATTAAAACAGAACCTGAAATTCAACGTTTACTAGAAGCTGGTAGTTGGGCTGATGTCGCTTTTGAGATTGGCTTCAAAGCAATTCAAGCAGGCGTTGCGGAACAAGAAATTGTTGCAGAAATCGAGTATCAATTAAAACGTCAAGGTATTCGCTCAATGAGTTTTGATACGTTAGTCTTAACAGGAAAAAACGGAGCTAGTCCTCACGGGGTACCTGGCGAAACAAAAATTGAGCCCCATGACTTAGTGTTATTTGATTTAGGTGTCGTTCATAATGGCTATTGTAGTGATGCCACACGAACAGTCAGCTACTTGGAACCTTCTGATTTCCAAAAAGAAATTTATGGAATTGTTTTAGAAGCACAATTAGCAGCAACTGAAGCGGTGAAACCTGGTGTTACAGCAGGCGAATTAGATGATATTGCTCGAGGTGTAATCACAAAAGCTGGTTATGGTGAATACTTTAACCATCGCTTAGGCCATGGCATTGGAACCACTGTCCATGAATACCCATCGCTGGTTCATGGCAATGATTTAGTCATTGAAGAAGGTATGTGTTTCTCTATTGAGCCCGGTATTTACATTCCTGGAAAAGTAGGCGTTCGTATTGAAGATTGTTTACACGTAACCAAAACAGGCTCCGAACCATTCACTAAGACAACCAAAGAATTGCAAATTATTCAATAGCATAAAAATAAAATGAGGCCATCAGTCAACCGGACTGATGGCCTCATTTCTAAATTTTAAGGTAAGCCGCTGAACAAAAGCAACACGATCCGTTGCTAACTTTCATAAGCTAAACGCTTGTTACCCTTTAAATTCTTTTTTTACGTCTTTCGCTGCATCTTTAACATCTTCTTTTGCTTCTGCAGCTTTTTCAGGAACATCTTTGGTGGTTTCTTTTGCTTCATCGACACCAGCAGAAACAGTTTCTTTGGCCGCTGCCGCAGAATCTTTAACGTCAATATAGATATCTTCTGCTGCATCTTCGGCAATTTCACCTAAATCTTCTGCGTGATCTTGAGCATCGTCAGCTGCTTTTTTAAATTGATCAGATAAATCACCTGTTTGTTTTTTAAAGTTATCAAGCATGTCGCCAGAAACACCTTGTGCTTTATCCAATGAATCTTTTGTTTTTTCTTTGACAGAACCTGCCAAATCAGAGGCTTGATCTGATAAAACGCCGGCTTTTTGTTTTGCGATTTCTGTTAATTCTGTTCCTTTTTGAACAGCATAATCTGTGTAATCTTGCGCTTTGTTTTTTAAATCATCTGTTTGATTTGATAAATCATCACGTAATTCTTTACCTGATTTTGGTGCAAGTAATAATGCGGCAACGGCTGCTGCTGTTCCACCAATTACTGCTCCTAAGAAAAATCCGCCTTTTTTAGCCATAAAAATCTCCTCCAATTAGTTATTTGTTTTTTTATTTTTTGAACGCATTGCTCTAAAAGCAGAACCGCCTACTTTACTCACTAAACCAGCTTTCGCTGTGCCTTTCCCTACGGTTCCTACCTTTGTAATCAAATGTTTACTTGAGGTGTTCAATTCAGAGACACTTTCGCTTAAATCAGCAACGGCCGTAAACAACGGATCAATCGTTGCCACTTTTTGATTCACATCTGTCAATAGTTCATTGCTTTTAACAAGCAAGCCTTCCACTTGGCGACTCAATACATTCACATCGCTAGTCACGACTTTGATTGTTGTATTTGTTTCATCAATTGTATCTTCAATTTTTGAAACAACTTGAGAAACTTTATATAACACAAGTACTAAAAAGATGACTAAAACAACAAATGCTACCGCTGCAATTAAGGCAGCAATTTCCCCACCTGACATATCATTACTCCCCTCTGAAATTTTATTTATAATCTTAGGATAACACCAACTTATATTTTTCACAACTCATAAAGCTAAGAATGACAATTTATTTTATAAAATTCTCATGCCCTTTTCTTTAAGAAAAAAAGCGTAAAATTTCCTTCTAACGAATTGAAATTTTACGCTTATTTTTATTTATTTTTCTTTTGGTTGCTCTTTTTTCGCTAATTGAGCACCTAAATTAATAATGTATTCTCGTAAATTATCTTTTACTTCTGGATGAGTCAAACCATATTCAATGCTTGTTTTCATAAACCCAAATTTATCGCCAACGTCGTAACGTTCTCCTTTAAACTCACGAGCAAAAACGCGTTGTGTTTTATTTAAAGTGTCAATCGCATCTGTTAACTGAATTTCGTTACCAGCGCCTGGTTTTTGATTTTCAAGTACATCAAAAATTTCAGGGGTTAATAAATAACGGCCGATAATCGCTAAATCACTTGGTGCTTCCTCGGGTTTTGGTTTTTCAACAAAATTCTCGACATTGTATAGTCCTTTTTCGATTTCTTTTTCTGGGTTGATAATACCATATTTTGAAGTATCTTCATGGGGCACTTTCATTACAGCAATCGTCGAAGCATGTGTTTCTTCGTAATCATCCATTAATTGTTTCGTTAATGGCACTTTATCTTCCATTAAATCGTCGCCTAACATCACGACAAAAGGTTCATTGCCAACAAATGCTTTCGCTTGTAAAACAGCGTGTCCTAAGCCTTTCGGATGGGATTGACGAATAAAATGTAAATTAACATCCGTTGTTTCTTCGACTAATTTCAATAAATCGGTTTTATTTTTTTCTTTTAAATTATTTTCTAATTCAACATTTGAATCAAAATGATCTTCAATCGGACGTTTGGCTTTGCCTGTCACAATTAAAATATCTTCGATTCCTGAAGCTAGTGCTTCTTCTACAATAAATTGAATCGTTGGTTTATCAACAATCGGTAACATTTCTTTTGCCATCGCTTTGGTAGCCGGCAAGAAACGTGTTCCTAACCCAGCTGCTGGAATAACTGCCTTTTTAACTTTCATCTTTTTTCCTCCTAAAAATCAAGTGTAAATTCGTTTTCGGTTTTGCCATCGCGCAACATGATTTCTTTTGCTGCTTGTTGTACATCTTCGTCATTGTACAAGACATTGTAGATTGTTTCTGTGATTGGCATTTCGACTTCTAATTGTTGTGCCAATTCATAGGCTGCTTTAGTTGTTGAAACACCTTCCACAATCATGCCCATGTTTTCTAAGACTTCATCTAACTTATGGCCTTTTCCTAATAAATTACCCGCACGCCAATTTCGAGAATGGACACTTGTACAAGTAACAATTAAATCCCCAACACCACTTAAACCAATAAATGTTAATGGGTTTGCTCCCATCGCAACCCCTAAACGACTAATTTCTGCTAAACCACGAGTCATAATTGCCGCTTTGGCATTATCACCAAAGCCTAAGCCATGAATCGCTCCGGCGCCCAAAGCAATAATATTTTTTAAGGCCGCCCCTGTTTCTACACCAATCACATCATCATTCGTATAAATTCTAAAGTAATCATTCATAAACAACTCTTGCACATACACAGCGTCTGCTAAATTTTCGCTTGCTGCTGTAATGGTTGTGATGTCATGAACAGCGACTTCTTCTGCATGGCTTGGACCAGATAAAACCACAATCCCTTGCCGTTTTTCTGCTGGAATCTCTTCTGCTATCACTTCTGAAATCCGCTTATGTGTACCTTGCTCGAGCCCTTTACTTGCATGAATAATAATTGGTTTTGTTTTTAAATGTTGGGCCACTTCTTGTGCTACTGAACGAATGGCTTTAGTTGGTACCACAAACAGTACCGCATCAACATCTACTAAAGCAGTGGCTAAATCAGTGGTTGCCTGAATTGAAGTAGGTAAGATTAATTCTGGTAAATAATGTTTGTTGGTGTGTTTTGTATTTATTTCATCGATTTGCTCTGGTTTATTTCCCCAAATACAGACCTCGTGTCCATTTTCGGCTAATACTTGAGCTAAAGCTGTCCCCCAGGAACCTGGACCTAAAACAGCGACTTTTTGTTTCATCGGTGAAACTCTCCTTTCGCTAAACAACGTTACTTCTTTAGTTTACCATATTCTTCGATCAAGTTGGATTAAGAAGTTGTTATTTTTTTCTTTTGTTTCTCCCGATTGTAAAATTTCAAATTGGGATTTCTTCTACGAACGATCACAATAACAATTGCTGCCACGAACATCACTAAAGACAACAATTGTGAGACACGAATGTTACTAAACGCATACAAACTGTCCATCCGTAAGCCTTCGATGAAGAAACGGCCGAAAGAATACCATATTATATAACCTAAAAAGACTTCGCCTTCTTTTAAAAAGTGTGGCTTTTTGCGTAATAACACTAAAACGATAAAGCCTAAAACATTCCAGACAGATTCATATAAAAATGTTGGTTGATGATACGTTCCGTTGATATTCATGTTATCAATAATAAACGTTGGTAAATGGAGATTTTCTAAAAATTGTCTGGTGGTCGCTGGCCCATAGGCTTCATGATTCATAAAGTTGCCCCAGCGACCAATTGCTTGCGCTAAAATCACACTTGGTGCGGCAATATCTAAAAAAGTCCATGTAGAAATGAAACGATGACGCGTAAAGAAAAACAGCGCCAGTCCCCCACCAATAAGACCACCATAAATCGCTAAGCCACCATTTCGAGTAAAGAAAATTTCAATCGGATTGTCTACATAGTCTTGCCATTGAAAAGCGACGTAATACAAGCGCGCGCCAACAATTGCTGCAGGTAATCCCCAGAGCATAAAGTCAAAGACATCATCTTCTTTTAAACCAACACGAACGGCTTCACGACTACTTAGCCAAACAGCTAAAGCAATCCCTGAAACAATAATAATTGCATACCAATAGACGGGAATACCGAAAAGGCGAAATGCAATTGAATTTACTTGAGCTAACATCATCACATCTTCTCCTTCTATTCTCCTGAATTTTCTTCAATCAAACGGGTTAAGCGCTCTTCGAACGTTTTTGTTGCATCATAGCCCATTGTTTTCGCGCGGAAGTTCATTGCTGCTACTTCAATGATAATGGCCACATTTCGGCCGGTCTTAACAGGAATACGAATCTGAGGGACATCAACGTTAGCTATTTCAACCATTGCATCATCACTACCGAGGCGATCATATTTCTTGTCTTTTTCCCATGCCTCTAAATAAACGACCAATTGAACTTGCATAAAGCCGCGGACCGCACTAGCTCCAAACAGGTTCATGACGTCAATAATTCCGATACCACGAATTTCAATTAAATGCTGCAAAATTTTTGGTGGCTCTCCAACCACGGTTAATTCATCTTGCTGATAAACATCGACACGATCGTCTGCGATTAGCCGATGTCCACGTTTAATAAGCTCTAAAGCTGTTTCACTTTTACCAATACCGCTATCTCCTTGAATCAAAACACCAAGTCCATAAACATCAACTAAAACCCCATGGACACTTGTCCGAACAGCTAAACGGCCATCTAAATAACTGGATAGTTCCCCTAGTAAACGGGAAGTTGAAATCGGTGAACGTAATACAGAAACCCCATTTTCTTTTGCTGCTGTAATTAATTCTTCGGGGATTTCTAGTCCTCTGGATACTATAAAGGCTGGAGTATCTTTCGCACATAAACGGCGCATCACTAATAAACGCTCTTCAGGCATCATTCGTTCTGCAAAGGTAATTTCTTTGCTCCCAAATAATTGTAAACGGTCATGGGAATAATAATTAAAGTACCCAGTTAATTCTAAACCTGGCCGGGAAATTTCACCAGTTTTAATTGTTCTATTTAAGCTTTCTTCATCTCCGTATACTACTTCTAAAGAAAGATTTTCTACCAGTTGATAAATCTTTACCACTTCTGTCATATCGAATGTCAGTCCTTTCTGCTACTTGTTATATTTTATCATTTAAAAATACAAGTTTCTAGCTATTCACTAGATAATTCCTAGAATTATCATATTTCAAAAAAATGAAACTATTTTTCAGTGAAATTACCTATGCTATTTCTGTTACTTGACTATTTCAGAAAACTTTGTATACTTGAAGCCGATCCTTTTAAGAAAAGAGGAAACTTATGAAAGAATATTTAAAGGAAAAAGCCCATCAATTACCGTTAACACCGGGTGTTTATTTAATGAAAGACGCAACCGACACAATTATTTATGTGGGTAAAGCCAAAAAATTAAAAAATCGCGTGTCGAGCTATTTTATTAATAGTAATCAACATTCTCGAAAGACGATGCGTTTAGTCAAACAAATTATAGACTTCGATGTTCTCCATACTGACACAGAATTGGATGCGCTCCTTCTAGAATGTCAACTGATTCAACAGTATCGGCCGCGCTACAATCGCCAAATGAATGCTTATGAACAATATTCTTATGTATCGGTAGCCGTTAATGAGCGGCAATTAGAGATTAAACTCTTAAATATTCCCACTAAAGAGAACTGTTTTGGTCCTTATTCGATTCGCCGAAAATTAAACCGTTTAAAAATAATTTTGGATAGTATCTACGATCTCGTCCCAACCAACTATTGGCATCAAACCTTTCAAAAAGAGAGTGCCATTCCGACCGAACTATTTCAACAAGAATTGTTCGACTTTTTCCATAATCAAGGACGAGAACCAATCAAACGAATTGCTCAACAAATGCAAGAGGCTGCTGAAAAACAAGCCTTCGAAAAAGCGGCAAAACTCAAAGAAGATTGGCTCTTTTTGACGCGCTTTGCAAACCAAAATCAACGAATTAGTCAAGCTAACCAACGAGATTGGCAACTGATGTGGTTACCTTGTCAGAAAAAAATCAAATACTATTTAATTTACCAAGGCTTGGTGGTAGCAACACGTGTTGTAACTAAACAAACGTTTCAAAAATATTCATCGCTTGAACTAGCAAAAAAAATCATGCCCAAAAAACCACCGAAAACAATTGAGCATTACTCGAAGCAACAAGTTGATTTTTTAAACATTTTATATGGCTATATCAGCCGCCATCCAGAATGTCACCTAGAAAATTTAACCATCGAAAAAGCCTGAAGAACGCATTTTATGCTACGTTCTTCAGGCTTTTTTTATTCATATTTAGATAAATTGTGATCCGTAACGATCGTATTGACAATTGACATAATTACAGCCATTAGCACCGCTGCCCAAAAACTTGAGAAGCCAAAGTTCATTTCCCCCACAAAAAACGAGGTCATTTGTAAAATCGCTGCATTGACAACAAAGCTAAATAGACCAAACGTTAATAAAGTAAATGGGAGCGACAAGATTGTTAAGACTGGTTTCACCAACATATTTAGGATTGAGAGAACAAAGGCGGCAATAATTGCAGGCATTATGCCTCTCACATGAATCATGCCAGGAAAAACAACTGATAAAGAAATGAATGTCAGTGTATTAACAACCAATCGCTGAAAATATGTCATTAAAAGTCACTCCATTCGTCATCATCAATTTTTTCCGCTTCTTTACGTTGCTTTTTATTGGCAGCATAAGGATTTTCATTGCGAACATTTCTATTATAAGGATTTTGATGGCCGTAGCCGCGATCGCTTCCTGTTCTTCCAGAAGGGATCAAGACTGCTAAGGCAATGTATAAGAGAATGCCTGGAAATCCTGCTGAGAAAAAGCTGAGCAAGACATAAACGACACGAATAATTGTTGGGTCAATTCCTAGCCAATCAGCAATCCCAGCTAAGCTTCCTGTTAAAACCACGTTATTCGGAGATTTTGTTAGTTTTCTTTTCATATGTTTTCACCTCGTCTACTAAATTTTACACTAGAAAGGCTGATTCGTCAGCCCATCTAGCTTAAAATTATTAATTATTTATCCGTATCTTTTAGGAAAATACTTCCCGTTGTTGTAGAAGCATTAATTTGAGCCATTGATTCTTCCAGTACACGTCTAAAATGTAATTGTTGATTGCCGCGATCTTTCTTTTCACGGACAACTTCAATATCTGTTAAACGGCTGTTAATACTACCTAAATTCGTTTTCACTTGCCCTTCAACGCCTAAGTCATTTGGCAAGGCCAACTTGATATTCCCATTTGCAGAGCTTGCTTCAACACGGCGAAGCGTTTTTTCTTTAGCTGTAATGCGGATATCTCCATTAATCAGAGAGACACTTAGACTTTCTGGTGCCGCGGAAATAGACACATCACCATTGACTGTTTCAATAATGTTATCTAAAATCGTTCCTTCTAGGACTTTAATTTCACCATTCACACCTTCAATTTCTAACATAGTTGCATCAATTTTTTTAAACGTAATCGTCCCATTCGTTGATTTTGTGTAAACATCTTTCGCTGTTAACTCTTCTACTAAGACATTTCCGTTTAATAATTTAACAGATACATGATCGTAAGTGCGTTTTGGTAAATAGAACGTTAAATCTGCTTTCACCCGTTTGTTTGGCACTTGGAAAGAAATCGTTTCATCATCCACATCAATGTCACTTCGTTCTAAGAAAGCTTCCATTGGTGAATCTCCTGCCATTTTACCATATAATTTGATTTTTGCTTCGACTTTCACATCTTCTTGATCCCAAGTTTTGAAAACCACGGTACCATTTGCTACCTTGACATCAATTAAACTTGCTTGTGGATTTGGATAGTTAAATTCATGTTCAAACTTAGTTGTTGCCACACCAGGAACTTTCATTTTAATGTCTTTCCATTCCACATTATCATTCATGGTGTCACTGAAAGAATTAAATGTTTTTTTCAAGAATTCTCCCACTTGGCCGCCAACTTCGGCAACTTTGCCGCCGACTTGGTTAAAGGTGTCTGTGGCTTGATCTTTCCACTCTTCAGAGAATTGAGAAGAAACTTTTTCTTTTGTATCATTCCATTGACCTTTCCATTGTTCTTTGCGAATGTTTTTTAGTTCTTCTTCCAGTGCTGTTTTTTCAGTACTTTGAGTCGCTAATTTTTCTTCTAATTGTGCAAGTAAAACGTGCAAGTCTTTTCGTTGAACTTGTTCATCTTCTGTTAATGCATCTAACTCTTCTTTTGTATCTAATGTTCCAATTTCTTCTGCGACTTCTTTAATTTCTTCTTTGATGCCGGCAATTTCTGCGTTGACTTCGTCCAATTCAGCCGAAGCACGATTGGCTTTTGTTGCTAACTCATCAAGAATTCTTTCTAAGTTTTCACGATCTTTTTCTGCACTGTCCTGTGTATTTTCTTCAAACGAATCAACAGTAGGTCCTTCTGATTCGCCTTTTTCTAATGCATCCATTAAATCTGCGACTTGATCTTCTTTATTTGTTGTTCCAATATTTTGTGTATCAACTTTTTCAGCAGCTTTTTCGATTTGTTTTTCATCTTTTTCAGTTGCCATATTTTCTAATAAAATTAACGCTTCTTCTGACGTTAGAATACCTTTTTTCACTAATTCTAATACGCGTTCTCTTTCTTTCATGGATATTGCCTCCTTAGCAAATTTTTCACTCAATAGTGTTTTCCTTACATGCATTATTATGCCTTGTTTTTGATCATTTGTCATAGGACTTAAGAACGATTTCTTCTCATTAGTAAGGACTAGTTTTATAAAATCAGTTCATTTTACGCTAAAAAAACTAGGAATTGGTCTAAAAAAGGCCGTCTCCTAGTTTTTTTATTTGTTTTTCTTAAAATTGTTCGTCACGATTACTATTCAATTCGGTAATTTTACCAGTTGCCAAGTAAACAATCCACTCACAAATATTTGTGACATAGTCACCAATTCTTTCCAAGTATTGTGCCACATGTAGATAATCAGTTCCGCTAATGACCGTTTCTGGATTAGCTTTCATTGCTTCTACGGCATGTTTGTAAATACTATCGAAATATTCATTAGTACGATCATCCATTTGTGCAATCATTCGTGCATCTTTTTGATCCGTTTTAACATAGGCGATTAAAACATTATCCACCATTTTTTTCACATAATCAGACATATCTGAAATTTCTTTTTCGATTTCAGGAATACGTGTTTCTCCTTTTAAGCGAATCGTTGATTTAGCAATTGAAACGGCATGGTCCGCCATTCTTTCTAAATCCGAACTAGCTTTCATAACAGTGATAATCATACGTAAGTCTGTTGTCACTGGTTGTTGTAACGCAATCATTTCAAAACTCTTTTTCTCAAGTTTGACTTCCATATCATTAATTTCAATATCGCGATCAATCACTTCTTGAGCCAATTTTTTATCATGATTAATATATGCCTTAACAGATTTATGGACGGCACTACTAACCATCATACCCATTTCATAAAATTGATTGTGCAGATTCAATAGTTCTTCTTCAAATTGTGTCCGTAACATTCTTTTTCCCCCTTTTAACCAAATTTACCAGAAATGTAATCTTCTGTTTGTTTTTCTTTTGGATTTAAAAATACTTTTTTCGTGTCATTAAATTCAATTAAATCACCTTGTAAAAAGAAGGCCGTTTTATCAGAGATCCGTGATGCTTGTGACATATTATGTGTCACCATAATCATGGTATATTTCTCTTTTAATGTTAACAGCATGTTTTCAATTTTACCACTAGAAACTGGGTCCAAGGCGCTAGTTGGTTCATCTAATAAAATAATATCCGGTTCCACAGCTAAAACACGAGCGATACAAACCCGCTGTTGTTGTCCACCAGAAAGTGAAAGTGCACTTTTGTGAAGTTTATCTTTGACATCCTCCCAAACGGCAGCAGCTTTCAAACTGGTTTCAACTGCTTCATCTAAGACTTGCTTGTCTTTGACTCCTTTTAGGCGCAAGCCATAAATCACATTTTCATAAACTGAAAACGGAAATGGATTAGGTTGTTGGAAAACCATGCCAATTTCTTTACGTAATTCAACGTTATCTGTTTTCGGTCCATAAATATCTTTTCCTTTATAGACGACACTTCCAGTAATAGTTACGTCTGGGATTAAATCATTCATACGATTCAAGCAACGTAAATACGTTGACTTCCCGCAACCAGAAGGACCAATCATGGCAGTTAATTCTCCTTGATTAAAAGTTAAATCAATGCCTTTCAATGCTTCTTTTTTCCCGTAATATAAATGTAAATCTTTTGATGAAATAATTTCTTTGCCCATCTTGCTCCTCCTAACCAAAATGTCCTGAAACGTAGTCTTCCGTTGCTTGAATTTTTGGTCGTGTAAAGATTTTTCTTGTATGGTCGTATTCAATGACTTTACCCATATAGAAGAAAGCTGTATAGTCACTAATCCGCGCCGCTTGTTGCATGTTATGTGTCACAATGATGATCGTGTAATCATCTTTTAAATTCACTAACGTTTCTTCAACCGTTCCTGTTGAAATCGGATCTAACGCGCTTGCCGGTTCATCTAACAATAAAATATCTGGTTTCATCGCAATTGCCCGAGCGATACACAAACGTTGTTGTTGCCCACCAGACAGAGCTAAGGCGCTTTTGTTTAAGTTATCTTTCACTTGATCCCAAAGTGCGGCTTGCTTCAAACTTGTTTCAACGATTTCATCTAATTTTTTCTTATCCTTTTCACCATGCTGTTTCAATGCGAATGTGATATTTTCATAGATAGATTTACTAAATGGATTGGGCCGCTGAAAAACCATGCCAATGCGTTTTCTCATTTCGTAGACGTCAACTTCTTTCGTATTGACATCGACATCTTTATACATGATTTTTCCAGTAACACGTGAATTGGCAATGCCATCGTTCATACGATTTAGCGAACGTAAATACGTGGATTTACCGCAACCAGAAGGTCCAATTAAGGCGGTTATTTTGTTCTTTTCAAATTGTAAATCAACACCTTTGATAGCTTCATTGTCCCCGTAAAAGACATGTAAGTCTTCCGTGTGTAACGCAATCGGGTCTTTTTGGCTATCTAGTTGAAGTAAATGGGTATCATTTAAATTGTATTCTTTCATGCTAATTCCCCTAACATTAAGCTGATGTCATTCTCTTATAAAGACGGTTGCCGATAAAGCGAGCGCCGAAATTGAAAAGTAAAACTACTAAAATTAACACAGCGGAGGCACCTGCTGAGACCGCAGCGCCATCTGGCATCGTTCCTTCGGTATTAATTTTCCAAATATGCACAGCCAACGTTTCCGCTTGACGGAAAATGCTAATTGGACTTGAAACGCTCAATGGATTCCAATTACTGAAATCTAAGGCAGGTGCGCTTTGTCCTGCTGTATAAATTAACGCAGCGGCTTCACCGAAAATCCGACCAGAACTCAAAATAACACCTGTCAAAATTCCTGGTAATGCTTCTGGCAAAATAACTTTTTTAACTGTTTCCCAACGTGAAAGACCTAAGGCTAACCCCGCTTCACGCTGTGTATAATGAATGGCTTTCAAAGATTCCTCAACATTTCTAGTCAATAATGGTAAGTTAAAAAATGTTAATGCTAACGCACCTGATAAGATTGAAAAGCCATATCCGATTTGTACAACGAAAATCAAGAAGCCGAACAGCCCGACAACAACGGAAGGCAATGAACTTAAAATTTCAATCGAGGTACGAATTAAATCAGTTAACCAATTCTTTTTCGCATATTCCGATAAGTAAATTCCAGCACCCAATGAAATTGGAATACTAATAATCATTGTAATCAATAGTAAATATAGTGAGTTAAACAGCTGAATACCAATCCCACCACCAACTTGATAGGCTCTGGATGGTTGTGTTAAAAATTCCCACGAAATATGTGGAATTCCTCTAGCTAAAATGTAAATCAGTAAGGCCGCCAAAATTAAAACAATGACGCCAGATACGGCATATAAGATACCTGTTGCGATTTTATCTGCTTTTTTTGCATTCATTATTTTAAGGCTCCTCTCTTACCGATAATTCGGATAACAATGTTGAATAGTAAAGACATCAACAATAGAATCAAGGCTAAAGACCAAAGAACGTTGTTTTCAACTGTTCCCATAATTGTATTCCCAATCCCCATTGTCAAAATACTTGTTAGTGTCGAAGCTGGTGTTGTCAAACTAGTTGGCATCACAGCTGCATTTCCGATTACCATTTGGATTGCTAAGGCTTCACCAAACGCACGAGCCATACCAAAGACAACCGCAGTTAAAATACCAGGCACAGCTGCCCGCAAGACAACTTTATAAATCGTTTGCCAACGCGTAGCACCAAGCGCCAACGACGCTTCACGATAATGTCGAGGCACAGCTTTTAATGCATCTACGGTCATCGTAGTAACCGTTGGTAAAATCATGACAAATAGCACAAACGTACCAGCTAAAATACCGAAGCCAGTTCCGCCAAAGATTGAACGGACAAAAGGAACAATGACAGATAAACCAATAAATCCATAAACAACAGAGGGAATCCCTACAAGTAATTCAATAACTGGTTGTAAAAATTTTGCTCCTTTTTTAGGTGAAATTTCTGTCATAAAAACAGCCGCTCCAATCGCAAATGGTGTCGCAACAATCGCTGACAAAAACGTTACAATAAAGGAACCCGCAATCATCGGTAAAGCCCCAACCATGGGTTTACCGTCTGCGCCGATATCACTTGGGTTCCAGTTTGTTCCAAATAAGAAATCAAACACATTAATCTTATCTTTAAAGAATGTAGCAAGTCCTTTACTTGCAACAAAATAGAAAATTGAAACAACCACTGCTACAATTAAGGCAATACATAGGAAACTAATAAATTTCCCTCGTTGCTCCATCTTGGCTCTTTTCGATTTTGTTAATAATTTTTTCTGTACATCTTCCAAGAATATTTCCTCCTCAAACAATCCAACTTTTACAGATAAAAATAGTGTACCTTTTTTACATCAATTTGTTTTTAATAACATGTAAATTTTATGTTAAGTTTGTAAATTTTGTGTTAAGAGAATTATTTAATGACATTTCCTTGCCAATCCCGTTCAATTTCCATTTTCGAAACAGGAATATACCCTAATTGACCAATCACACGTTCTTGGATATCATCTGACAACATAAAGTCTAAAAACTCTTTGGTTAAATCACTTGGATTTTTACGAGTGTACATGTGTTCATAAGACCAAATAATCCATTTATTGTTCATTACATTTTCATCTGTTGGCTGAACACCATCAATACTTAACGTAGCTACTTCATCAGTAACATATGAAAATGCGGTATAACTAATCGCTCCTGGTGTATCAGAAACAATGGAACGAACCATGCCGCTGGAATCTTGTTCTTGCGCACGAATGGCTGTTTTATCTCCCAAGACCCACTTTTCAAAAGTAGCGCGCGTACCACTACCGGCCGCTCTATTCAAAATAACAATTTTTTGGTCTTTCCCGCCAAGTTCTTTCCAGTTTGTTACTTCACCTAAAAAGATTTTCTTTAAATTTTCCATTGAGATATCTTTGACACCGACATTTTTGTTAACGATTGGTGTAATCCCAACGACAGCAACTTTATGATCAATTAAGTCTTCCGCTTTGATGCCCTTTTTCTCTTCTGCAAATAAATCAGAATTACCAATGTCTACCGCGCCAGATTGGACTTGACTCAGACCTGTTCCGCTTCCGCCACCTTGGACATTAATAAATCTTCCCGGATTTTGGCTTTGATATTCCTCACTCGCTGTCTCTACTAATGGTTGTAAAGCTGATGAGCCTACCGCTGTGATGGATTCACCACGATCAATCCATTTTGCACATCCTGTCAAAGTAAGTATACTTGCCAAACCAATAAATAATAGCAATCTTTTTTTCATCGATTCATTATTCCTCCAATTAATTTCAATCTATTCTATTTTACCATTATATGTAGGACTTGAAAATTATAAGTTATCAATTTGTTGGTACAACTGAGAAAACTCTTAAATTAAATAACAAGTATTTTAAAACTAAAACAAAAAAAACTCTCCAAAATGGAGAGCTTTTTTTCGTTTAAATTTTCAAGAAACGACGCATTGAAATAACTGAACCTAGTGATCCAATAATCATTCCTGTTGCAATCATTAATAGATTGACTTTCCAGATAAAATCTTCTGGACGAATTAATGAATAATTCGAACGCAATAATTGCGGGTTAAACATGTTATAAACTTGATGGTAGCCTAACGTCATAATAATGACTGGCACGATTGCGCCAATCAACCCAATCCAGGCGCCTTCTAAGAAGAACGGCCAGCGAATGAAACTGTTTTTCGCTCCTACAAGACGCATAATTTGGATTTCTTTTTGACGAGATAAAATCGTAATCCGAATGGTATTGGAAATTAAGAACACTGCAACGAATAAAAGTAATGCAGCAGCTGCTAAGCCCCAAGTTCGAACGGTTTGAGCGATTTTAAAGATTTTGTCTGAGTTTACACCACCGTAATCGGCTTTAAAAACACTTGGGAATTTAGCTGCTTGTTTCGCAATATCTTTCGTGTCTTCTGGTGTTTTTGCACGGACATAATACACGTCGTATAATGGGTTACTGTCGCCTTCGAAAAGATTCCAGGCATCCCCCATTTGTTCTTGGATTTTTTTCAATTGTTGATCTTTGTTTGAATAAGAAATATCTTCAACATTGTCTAATCCTTTAAGTTGTTTTTCTAATGTTTTCATTTCATTTTGTTTTGTACCAATATCGACAAAGACAGACACTGTCACGTTTTTTTCGATATCATCAGCAAGTTTCGTTGCATTAAAAATAACGCCCATAAAAATACCAACTAAAACTAATGTAATTGTAACCGCACTTGCTGAAGCAACAGTCATCCAACCGTTCCGTTTTAAACTTTTGATACTTTCAAATAAATGAGAAAAGAATGTTCTAATCATCGTAGCCGTATTCTCCTTCCACTTGGTCACGGATAATGCGACCATTTTCAATGGCAATAACACGGTGACGAATCGTATTTACAATTGTACTATTATGCGTTGCCATCACGACTGTTGTTCCTTGTGCGTTAATCCGGTCCAACAATTTCATGATTTCCCATGAATTCTCTGGATCTAAGTTCCCAGTTGGTTCATCGGCAATTAAAACTTTCGGTGTATTTACGATTGCTCGTGCAATGGATACCCGTTGCTGTTCCCCACCAGAAAGTTCGCTTGGAAAAACACGTACCTTATGTTTTAGACCGACTAAATCTAAAACTTCCATCACGCGTTTTTTGATTTCGCGAGGACGTCGTCCGATAACTTGCATCGCATAGGCCACGTTCTCATACACAGTTTTCTTTGGTAATAGTTTATAGTCTTGGAAAACGATGCCGATTTCACGACGTAAATAAGGAACTTCTTTATTTTTTATTTTCATTAAATCATGACCTGCAACTGTCAAATTACCTTTTGTTGCTTTTTCTTCACGATACATTAATCTAATAAAGGTTGATTTCCCTGCACCTGAGGGACCAACCACATAGACGAACTCGCCTTGGTCAATCTCTACTGAAATATTCCGAATCGCTGTTGTACCATTCGAATATTTCTTCATTACATCTTTCATTTCAATCATGGCGTTCTCTCCATCTCTTTTTTCTTCAATCCTACTTATTATAACATGTGAATATTGCAAACTTCTTGCATTAAGTTACATTTTTATTTCAATTTAATGAAGAGCTTAACGTAAGCGCTGTTTTAAGTAGGCATCAATGAAACCATCAAGGTCTCCATCCATCACAGCTTGTACATTGCCGGTTTCGTAATTTGTCCGATGGTCTTTGACCATTGAATACGGATGGAACACGTAAGAACGGATTTGTGAGCCCCAGCCAATTTCCATTTGTTCACCACGTAAACTTGCTGCTTCTTGGGCTTTCTTTTCCATTTCCAATTGATATAATTTGGCTTTTAACATACTCATTGCTTGCTCACGGTTTTTTAATTGAGAACGTTGTGCTTGGCTTGCGACAACGGTGCCTGTTGGAATATGTGTGATTCGAACAGCCGATTCTGTTTTATTAATATGTTGACCACCGGCACCACTTGCTCGATAGGTATCAATTTTTAAGTCATCTGGATTGATCGCAATCTCTATTGTATCGTCTAATTCAGGCATTACATCAACTGAACAAAACGAAGTATGACGGCGTTTGGCGGAATCAAAGGGCGAAATCCGCACAAGACGATGGACACCTTTTTCAGATTTTAGGTAACCATAAGCATTGTAACCTTTGATTAATAAGGTGACACTTTTAATCCCTGCTTCATCTCCAGCTTGGTAATCCAACGTTTCAACTTGGAAACCGTGACTTTCTGCCCAACGTGTGTACATTCGTAAAAGCATACTTCCCCAATCTTGTGATTCAGTACCACCGGCACCAGGGTGTAATTCAATTAGGGCGTTATTATGATCATATGGCTCATTTAGTAGTAAGGATAGCTCATACGTTGTTAAACGTTCTTGCAAGAGATGAATTCTTTCTTCCAATTCTTCTTGAATCTCTGCATCATATTCTTCTTGTTGTAATTCAAACATCACCGTTAATTCGTCAAGTTCCTCAGAGAGCTGATGAAATTGTTGATATTTTTCTTTCAAACTATTGGTTTCGTTAATTAGCTTTTGAGCCGTTTCTGTGTTGTCCCAAAAACCAGGTTCTCCCATCCGATTTTCCGCCTCGGCAATGTCTTCTTCTAACTGGTCTAAGTCAAAGAGACCTCCTGAAGCTAGTAATTTTTTGTGTCATTTCGTCTAATAATGTACGAATTTCTGGGTTTTCCAAAATGATTCCTTCTTTCTCTTTATTGTAAAAAGAGCAAAGGCGGGACAAATTGCCCCACCCTGCGTTTTTTCTTTAATTAAGCGTTTCTTCCATGACAATTTTTGAATTTTTTGCCACTTCCGCATGGGCATAAATCATTACGGCCCACTTTTTTATCTACACGCACAGGTTGACGCTTCGCACTTGTGTTGCTTTGTGCAGCTGCATCTTGTTCTGTTTCTGGATGTTCCGCTTGTCCTTGAGCTACTTGCTCACGTTGGACATTTTGGCGAATTTCCGATTTCATGAATAAACGTGTTACTTCATATTCGATTGAACCCACCATATTGTTATACATAGAATAACCTTCTGTTTGATATTCTACTAATGGGTTGTTTTGACCGTACGCACGTAAGCCGACAGATTGGCGTAATTGATCCATTGCATCAATGTGATCTGTCCATTTAGTATCGACAACACGCAAGATGACTACTTTTTCAAATTCTAGCAATTGTTCTTGGCCATTCAATTGTTGAGATTTTTCTTCAAATACTTCTTGCGCACGTGCCACTAAGTAGTCTTTGATTTCTTCAGCTGATTTATTTTCTAAATCTTTTTTAGAAATCGTATCTTCATGGACAAGTGTTGAGGCTGCAAAATCGACAATCCCATCTAAATTCCATTCTTCTTTTTCTAATTGTGTATGGCTATCCACCACTCGGCCAATCGTCCGTTTTACCATGCCCATCAATACATCAGACAAGTCATTTTCTTCCATAATTACTTCTTGTCGTTGCGCATAAATAACTTCACGTTGCTCGCGCATCACGTCATCGTATTGTAAGACATTTTTACGTGTGTCATAGTTATTTCCTTCCACACGTTTTTGAGCAGACTCTACTTGGCGAGTAAACATTTTACTTTGAATAACTGCATCTTCTTCTTGCACATTCATTCGTTCTAAGAATGTTTTAATTCGTTCTGAACCAAAGCGTTTCATTAAGTCATCTTCTAAAGATAAATAAAATTGTGAAACCCCTGGATCCCCTTGACGTCCTGCACGTCCACGCAACTGATTATCAATACGACGTGACTCATGACGTTCTGTCCCGATAACTGCTAGACCACCTAGTTCAAGTACACCTAAACCAAGTTTAATATCCGTTCCACGACCAGCCATATTTGTTGCAATTGTAACTGCGCCTTTTTGACCGGCATTCATAATGATTTCGGCTTCTTTAAAGTGATTTTTCGCATTTAATACTTCATGAGGAATTTTAGCTGCGTTTAATTTATCAGAAAGTAATTCTGACGTTTCTACCGCAACAGTCCCCACCAACACTGGTTGCCCTTTGTGGTAACGTTCTTTAATATCTTCCACCACTGCATTAAATTTACTTTCTAAGGTTGGATAAAGTAAATCTGGACGATCGTCACGGATAATTGGACGATTGGTTGGGATTTGAATGACTTGAATATTGTAAATTTCACGGAATTCTTCTTCTTCTGTTTTAGCAGTACCAGTCATCCCGGCTAGTTTTTTGTACATCCGGAAGTAGTTTTGGAACGTAATCGTCGCCATTGTTTTTGTTTCATCTTCAATTTCGACGCCTTCTTTTGCTTCAATCGCTTGATGCAAGCCATCAGAATAACGACGACCATCCATGATACGACCAGTAAATTGGTCAACAATTAAGACTTTATTGTCTTGAACCACGTAATCAATGTCTAATAACATGATATAGTTTGCCCGTAACGCTTGATCTAAATGGTGCGTTAATGCTGTATTTTCAATATCGTAAAGGTTATCCAATCCGAAAGTTTGTTCAGCTTTTTCAATACCTGCTTCTGTTAAACCAATTGTTTTAGACTGAATATCAATTTTGTAATCTTCGTCTTCTTTTAAGCGTTTGACAAAATTATCGGCACGCGTATAGAGTGCTGTCGATTTTTCAGCTTGTCCAGAAATAATTAATGGGGTTCTTGCTTCATCAATTAAGATTGAATCCACTTCATCGACAATTGCATAGTTTAATGGACGTTGAACCATTTGGCTGCGATAAACAACCATGTTATCACGCAAATAGTCAAATCCTAATTCGTTATTTGTACTATAAGTGATATCACAGTTATACGCTTCACGTTTTTCATCAGAAGATTTAGAGTTAATGTTTAAGCCAACGCTTAAGCCTAAGAAATTATATAATTCTCCCATTTCGTTAGAGTCACGGGTTGCTAAGTATTCATTAACTGTAACAACGTGTACTCCTTCGCCAGATAGTGCATTCAAGTATACAGGCATTGTGGCAGTCAAGGTTTTCCCTTCACCTGTTCTCATTTCAGGGATGTTCCCGTCATGAAGCACAATCCCACCCATTAATTGGACACGGTATGGGAATAAACCTAGTACTCGTTTAGCAGCTTCACGGACAACCGCAAACGCTTCTGGTAATAGTTCGTCTAAGGTTTCCCCTTTTTGATAACGGGCTTTAAATTCATCTGTTTTTTCACGTAATTGTTCATCGCTTAGTTGTTCCATTGCACTTGCATGTGCATCAATTTTATCGGCGATTTTTTCTAATCGTCTTAATTCTTTTTTATCGTTTTCAATCATTTTTTTCAAAAAATTTGCCATTGGTATCTGTGTTCCTTTCAATTACCTCTTTTTATTTTTGTATCCTTTTTGTACAAGAAGCACAATCTATCCGTTTTATTTTATCATTACTTGACGAGAAAGAAAACCATTTCTCTCTATTTTGCAGACATTTTCCTTTAAAAGATGAACTTTTAAAGTTATTTTATGTATTTCTTTATTTTTTCTTTACTCCGTGCTTTAAAGATGTTTAAAGAGCTGAAATGCACGAAGGCATTTCAGCTCTTATTTTAAGCTTTAGTCTGTTTCAATCAAGCCATATTTGCCATCTTTACGACGGTAAACAATGCTTGTTCCATTTGTTTCAGCATCTTCAAAAATAAAGAAGTTGTGTCCTAACATGTTCATTTGTAAAACAGCTTCTTCACTGTCCATCGGTTTTAATGATAGACGTTTTGTACGAACGATGTCTAATTCTGAAGGTGTTTCTTCTGTTTCTTCACCAACTAAGAAGACAGCGGCTTTTGTATTGTTACGTCCTGTTTCACGAGATTTTCTGTTGATTTTTGTTTTAAATTTACGAATTTGTCGTTCTAATTTATCGACAACCAAATCAATACTTGCGTATAAATCAGGTGACGTTTCTTCAGCTCGTAAAACTAGATAAGGAAGAGGAATAGTAACCTCGACTTTGGCTGTTTTTTCAGTGTACACTTTCAAATTCACGTGAACCGTTGCTTCAGGTGAATCGCTGAAATATCTTTCTAATTTACCGACTTTTTTCTCAACATAGTCTCGAATCGCTTCGGTTACCTCGATATTTTCTCCACGTACATTATATCTAAACATAACAATTACCCCTTTCATCTACCAGTAAAGAAAAGATTAAAGGACCACTCTTTAATTCCCTTCTTCTTAATCTCATTATATCGAATAATCTGGGTTTTGCCAACAAAATAGTCATCAAATTTATGAATTCTTTTCTTTTTACCGCGCGAGAGTAAACGTATTCAAACTTTTAGGATAACAGTCATTGATAACAGCAGCTGCGTGGAAAAGAGTTCGTCCAGTGGTATAGATGTCATCCACCAAAATAATAGAACAATTTTTTAATTTTTTTTGGTTTTCTTTTTGGATGGCAAATGGTTGTTGCAACTGCATCCTTTCCTTTCTAGTTTTCTTAGATTGCGGAACATTTTCCTCTTTTCTAATTAAAAAAGGGCTGTACGGAACATCAGCCGCTTCTAGTAAGCCAATTACTTGGTTGAAGCCTCGTTCTTGCATTCGCTTTTCGGATAAGGGCACCGGAATAATATAGTCCGCAGATTGTTGCTGAAAGTAAAAGTTGATTTCCTCGTTAAAACACATTCTTAAGCGATAGTCTCCTTGAAATTTATAGCGTTCCATCCACTCTTGCATTCCTTCATCATAATGAAACAACGCTGCATTATGAAAAGAATACTCTGGATAAAGCAGCTGCCACCTTTGACAATCAAAACAATAGCGCTCTTGGCTGACGCGACTACAGCCAAAACAAGTGCCTGTCATTGGCAGTTTCTGGAACTTTGCTTGGCAGTGCTGGCAAAGTGAAGGCCTCGCCCATTTTTTAAAACGTAAGAGCATTTTTAATGTTATCTCCAAACGAATGAGGCTTGCGCAATTTTTACAATCCATCTAACATCCCTCGTTTGCTAGCCAAGCGATTCATTTGCTTTATTTGCCGAATTGCCTCTTTCATGTCTCTTGTTTCCCCATCATGTAAAAATAAAACTTCGCCGTAATTGAATTCTTGTCTTCGATCGACTCGGCCCGCAATTTGGACAAGTGTTGAAGAAGTGAAGACTCGATGATTGGCACCATAAACAATAACTGAGACTGCATCAAAAGTCACACCACGTTCTAAAATGGTTGTAGTGATCAAAATATCCGTTTTCTGCTGACGCATTGCTTGAACTTTTTCCAGGCGAAGCTCATCACTACCATAAACGGCGACAACTTCTTTGTCGGAAAATCGCTCAGCTATTAATGCATGCAATTGGTGAATTAATGAAATGCTTGGGCAAAATAGTAAAACTGAATTACGCACCAATAAACGTTTCAAATGATGTGCAATGATTTTAATATTTTTGCTAGAAAGACGTTGCCACGACTGAACCCAAAATCGGCGTGGCACAGGTAATGGCCTACGATGATATCTTGCTGGCAAAATACTGGCTGCTAACTTCTTTTGCTGTAAAAGCTTCCGCAATTCTTTCGTAGGCGTTGCTGTTAAGTACACCAAGCTACTTCTTTTTTTTCGTGCGTTACGCACTCCATAATAAAGATGCTCGTTATTAACAAAAGGAAAAGAGTCGACTTCATCAACGATAAGTAAATCAAATGCTTGATGGAATTTCAATAATTGATGGGTGGTGCAAATCACTAGTTTCGTATAACGATACGGTTCTTGACTGTTTCCATGAAGTAAAGCAATTGCTTCATGAGGAAAAACCGCTTGGATTCTGGGAAACAGTTCTAAGCAAACATCGACACGCGGCGAAGCCAGCGCAATCCGCCCCCCTTCTTGTAAGGTTTGGTGTAAAACAGCAAATAACATTTCTGTTTTGCCTGCACCTGTAACTGCCCACACTAAGCGATTCTCTCTTGCTTTTGCTGTCTCACAAAGTTCAACCGAGATCGCTTGCTGTCCCTTTGTTAATTGTCCAGACCACTCAAAAAAGACAGTTCTTGGGCTATTGAGCCTTTCTGGTAAATGACAAAATTTTTGACAAGAAGTCACACGGCCTAATTGAATGCATGCATGACAGTAGTATACATTTGTCGCCAGTCTGTTTTCTTTTTTGGATACGACTTCCCCGCACCGCTGACATTGAATTGTTAGGGGGGAACGCTCTAACATTGTTGGTAAATAAACCAGCTTTGTCTGTATTGAACGTTCTGTTTCTTCAAGAATTATTTTACGTCCATGCAAATCTTCCATGTTAACCACCTCATTTATAAAATACGCATTTCTCCAGCTTTTTTGCGAAAAAAAAAAGACAAGTTGCTTTTTCGAAGATTCTCGAAAAAACAACTTGTTTTTACTCTTTTTTATCTGCTTGTGCTAACAAACCCAAGGCTTGTTCCAGCACTTTTTCCCCGTTCATTAAGCCGTAATCAGACATGCTAATGACATCTGTTGGGATACCTTTTGGTGATAGACGCTTTTCAAAATCACTCTTCATATAACGAACTTGTGGACCTAACAATAACACATCGACTGGATTATTTTCTAAATTTGTTTCTGCTTCCGATGCAGAAGCCGCAAATATATGGGCATCTAAGCCTTGATTAAATGCTGCTTTTTGCATTTTTGTAACAAGTAAACTAGTACTCATTCCTGCGGAGCAAACTAACATAATTGTTTTTTTTGACATTTTAACAGCCCCTTTTACCATTGCCTTTTTCAATTTTCAACATTATCTATTAAAAATATTATAGTGTAAAGTTAATTTTTGTCAATCATTCTTGTTTTTTAAAGCGGATACAATCTTGGTTTAAACGTACCATGCTGACTTCAGCAATTTATTAAATACCACATATTCTTTTTCCAAATTCACTTGAACTACTTGGTAACTCGCATTCAACCAACCATAAGCGCCCTTTTCTGGATGCTTATAATCGTTCGCCCACCAATCGACATCTGTCTTAGCAGTTTTTGGTAAACCAGAATGAGGGAATAACAATTCATCAAACTGGGTAAAGGTCAAGGTAACTTGGGAACCGCCATTCGTTTTCAAATAATGAGTAATTGTATCATATTTTTTCTGTCGTGTATGTACCATTTTCCAGCGCCTCCCTTTTCTCTATCATACCTTATTATAACGTTTTTTTCCAAAAATCTCACAAAAAAGATGAGAGAAAAAGTTGCTATTCAGTTGATTCTTTTTTATACTGACTTTATTACGAGAGAAAAGGATGCCCATATGTTAGAAAGCTATATTACAGTCAAACAAGATGGTTTCAGCGAGATTGAAATCAAGAAATCGCGGTTTATCTGTTCTGTAAAGCGCGTAACATCAGAAGAAGAAGCAAAAGCCTTTATCGCCGCAATAAAAAAAGAACATTGGAAAGCCAATCATAATTGTAGTGCTTTTGTGATCGGCGAAAAAAATGACATTCAGCGGAGCAGCGATGACGGCGAACCTAGTGGCACTGCTGGTGTTCCAATGCTGGAAGTCTTAAAGAAAAAAGAGTTAATCAACGTAGTGGCTGTTGTCACTCGTTATTTTGGCGGAATAAAATTAGGCACTGGTGGTTTAATCCGAGCATATAGTCATGCTCTTTCCCACACTTTAGATGAAATTGGTTTAGTCATTGGCAAATTGCAACAAGAGCTATTGATTACGATCGCCTATCCTTTATTAGGAAAAGCCCAAGCCTTTTTAGAACATAGTCCCTACACGCTTAAAGAAACTATTTACACAGAGTCTATTCAGTTAATTTGTTTAGTAGATGAACAAGCAACAGAAACATTTATAGCTGAAATGACGGATCTACTTAACGGCCAGTTGACAATTGAAAAAGGCGCAACAAGCTATCACGAACTACCATTTAACGAAAAAGGAGCACAAGCAAATGACATTTGAAGAAGTATTGCCACAGATTAAAGCAGGAAAAAAAGCCGTACGTAAAGGCTGGAGCGGTTTTGAACTTTTTATTGAATTACGTGATGAAATTGGCACCTCCGAAGGTGAATTTTTACAAGTTACCCCGTATTTTTTAATCAAAACTTCTGATGAAGGCTACAGCATGTTTTCACCAACACCTTGTGATGTCTTAGCAGAAGATTGGGTGATTGTTGAAGCATAATTACACACATAAGGTCTGGCAGATTACGGCGATTGCTCGTTCTTCCAGACCTTAATTTTTAAATGTTTAAAGGAGTTTTTCTTATGCCAAAAGAATTTGAAACAAAACGGGTGCTTGTAACTGGTGCAGCTTCAGGGATTGGCCAAGCACAAGCAATTGCCTTTGCTGAGCAAGGTGCTGAGGTTATTGGCATCGACCTAGACGAAACGGGGTTAAAACAGACAGCCGCACTGGTTAATCCAGATTCTACTAAGCCATTTACTTATTTTGTCGGTGATGTGTCTTCTCCCTCATTTGTGCAAGCCACGATGAATCAAATTGTGAAAGACAACGGCCAAATTGATATTTTATTAAATACGGCAGGTATTTTAGATGATTATCGTCCTTCTCTAGAAACTTCGGAAGCTTTATGGGATCAAATTTTAGCAACCAATTTAAAAAGTGTCTTTTTAGTGACCAATGCTCTATTACCTTATTTCCTCCAACAAAAAAAAGGAGTAATCGTTAACATGGCATCTATCGCTGGCTTAGTAGCTGGGGGCGGCGGCGCAGCGTACACTGCCTCTAAACACGCAATCATCGGGTATACAAAACAGCTTTCCTACGATTATGCCAAATTAGGCATTCGAGCAAATGCGATTGCGCCAGGTGCCATCCAAACACCCATGAACGCAGCTGATTTTGCAGGAGAAGGTGAAATGGCTGCTTGGGTAGCACGTGAAACACCCGCGGGCCGTTGGGCACAGCCACAAGAAGTAGCAAAACTTTCATTATTTCTAGCTAGTGATGACGCTGATTATATCCATGGCACAGTTATGACCATTGATGGTGGTTGGACCATGAAATAAAAAGACTTTACAGAGTGTCTGTTCTTCAGTAACATGTAACACAGTGAGGCAACTCACACCATAACACTTCAGTTGGCTTTGCTGCCCTTCCTTTGGTTATGGTTATCACTAAAACACGTCGTTGTTTTATAAAGGAGAATCTTAAATGAATCATTCATCAAATCCACAAACCAGTACGTGGTCAGCTACGGCGTTGGCTAAAATGGCGCTGGTTACCGCTTTGTATGTCGTTGTCACTGTACTTCTCGCTCCGCTTAGTTTTGGTCCGATACAGCTTCGTCTTGCCGAATTATTTAATTATTTAGGCGTTTTTAACAAGCGATATATCTGGTCCATTACGTTAGGGGTTGCGATTGCCAACACCGCTTCGCCTCTTGGTATCATCGATATAGTCATCGGTAGCGCTGGAACGTGCGCAGTCTTATGGATTGCCTATTTTGCGACAAAAAATCAGCAAAATTTATTGATTAAACTAATGCTGACGGCCATTCTTTTTGCTTTGTCCATGTTCACTGTCGCCGGACCCTTAACGTTCTTTTATCAGTTACCTTTTTGGTACACATGGTTGACCGTTGGACTTGGTGAACTTCTTTCAATGACCGTCGGCGGTATCCTGATTTACGTATTAAATAAAAAAATACAGCTTGCAAAACGCATCGAAGAATAAAAAAGCGCTTGGGATTTAAACCCCAAGCGCTTTTTAGCACTATCCTTTAGGTTGAATGAAGTCTGCTTGCCATTTTCCAAGAGATGGATTGTAATCAAAATACCAAAGTTGTGAAAAATATTGTTTTTGATGCTTGTATCCCGATAAAACACGACCGCTTTGAGTATCTTCCTCGTAGTCAATACAAGAAAAATGAAGCATCAGTGAAAAACTGGTTTCACTAATAGGATGATAATTCGAAGCTGGCGCTACTTTCACTTTTTTTACATGATTTCTGATGCCCGCTTGTTGATTTTCTTGTAATACTGCAAGATGTTTTTGATAAAGTTTTTCTGTATAGTTATCTTTGACTACAGACAAATTTTCTTGATCCCACGCTTGTTGTATTTCTAAAAACGTTTGTTGTATTTCTTTTAAGAGTGCCTTTTTTTCTTTTGATATTCCAGGTAATGCTGCCCACATTTCTTGAAAAGCGCCTTCATCGACTGGTTGATTTCTACGGCGTCTTTGCCAAATCATCGCGCCCCCAAAAAGAACAAAAAACACTGTTGAAATTAAGCCTTCCAGTGGCGTTGTGTTGCTGTTCCCGGTCTCGTTATGATGAACATAACTTCTTGATCCATCACCGCTTGGCGAAAAACTATTCGAGGGATTACCTCCGCTAGGACTTTCTACACGTCCGCCGCCATAGCCACCAGCTACAGCCGCCGCTTGATTAGGCCATAAACAAAAGGCCATGGCACAGCCCACAAAAACCAAAATTAACTTTCTCATTCTCTCACCTTTCGACCCCTTCAAACCAACAAATGAATAAATAGACGCAGAATACTAAACAAAGCGCCAAGATTAACAATGATTAATAATACCTTCAGCCATCTGCCATATGGTTGTACTGATTGATAACTTCGTTGATAAATACTCAAGCCAAACAGGACCGCTGGCCACATAAATATACTAGATCTTGGGCCAAACGAATTACCCTCGCCCAAAAAATTCACATGAATGGGCACATGAGCTGGTAAATCAGGATAAACCACCGCACTTAATAACAGTAAACCGACTGCCAAGACACTTGTAACAATAAACAACCGCTGACTAACTTTTTCAATCTGCTTGTTTCTCATTATCTTAGCTTTCTCCTTTAGTTTAATGATGGATATACTTTCAGTTTATGCCTCCCTATCTGAATTTGCAATAAAAAAAAGACAAGGAAACATTCGATTAAATGTCCTTGCCTCTGTTTTTGAAAATCCTAAATCAAGCCTTTCACACCTATATCTTTTCGATAGTACATTCCAGGAAATGAGTAATTATCCAATGTTTGATAAACTTTTTTGTGGGCTTCTTCAAGAGTCGAAGCAGTTGCTTCTGCTAAAAAGATTCGTCCGCCAGCCGAAACCAGAGCCTGTTCTGAACGAGTTACCCCTGCATAATAGATGGTTTCACCAGACATTTCTGGCAATGGTAGATTTGTCTTGTATTGATTAGGATAGCCTTCTGCTGCTACAACAACACCAACACTCGCTAACTCATTCCATGCAATCGTTGGTTGCTCTTTCGCCAGCAATGAAGAAATTATTTCTGAAAGGGGACTCTCTAAACGGGCCAACACAACTTGTGTTTCTGGATCCCCAAATCGAGCATTAAATTCAATAACCTTGGGGCCAGTTGCTGTTTGTATTAAACCAGCATATAAAATCCCTTGAAACGGACGTTTTTCAGCCACCATTCCTTTAGCAGTCGGTTTCAGGACTTGGCTAATGGCTTGCTGAACCGCTTCTTCTGGAATCTGAGGCACTGGTGTGTAAGCGCCCATTCCCCCTGTATTCGGCCCAGCATCCCCATCGAAAATCCGCTTATGATCTTGAGCAATCACCATCGGATATACCTTCTCATTAGAAACAAAAGCCATTAAGGAAAATTCTTCTCCTTGCAAAAATTCTTCGATTACAACCGTTTGACCGCTTACTCCAAATTGTTGGTCCTCCATCATCGCAACTAGCGCCCGTTTTGCGGCTGCTTTTGTTTCGGCAACTACTACTCCTTTTCCAGCTGCCAAACCATCCGCCTTAATAACAATTGGTACTCCTTGCTGTTCAATATATTCTAAGGCAGGTGCCAAACGTCGAAAGACCCGATATTCTGCCGTTGGAATCTGGTATTTTTGCATAAAATCTTTCGCAAAACTTTTTGAACCTTCAATTATTGCAGCTGCTTTTGTCGGGCCAAAAATCAGTAATCCCGCTGCTTGAAAGGCATCTACAATTCCTTCAATTAATGGCGTTTCCGGTCCGACGAATGTCCAATCAATCTGATTATCCTTCGCAAATTGAATTAGTTCCGTTTGCTGCTCTTCACTGATAGGTACAGTCCGAATATTATCACCACTCATACCAGGATTACCTGGTGCACAATAAACAGTCTTGACTTTGTTTTCTTGCTGTAATTTTTTGGCGATTGCATGTTCACGACCACCACGCCCAATCACTAATATATTCATCGGTTTCTCCTTTAAAAATTAATGTTTGAAATGACGAGTCCCAGTAAAAATCATCGCAATACCATAATGATTCGCTAGATCGATTGATGCTTGGTCTTTAATGCTCCCGCCTGGCTGAATAATTGCTTGAATGCCATGTTGTGCAGCATATTCCACGCTATCTGCCATAGGGAAAAAGGCATCACTTGCTAAGACGGCCCCTTGTAATTTTCCAGCTGCTTGGGCTTGATCAACTGCAATTTTTACTGAACCAATTCGATTCATTTGACCAGCGCCAATCCCCACCGTTTGGCTTTTATTGGCTAAAACAATAGCGTTTGATTTTACATGCTTGACTGCTTTCCAAGCAAAGTTCAATGCGTCTCTTTCAGCTGGTGTGGGTTGGCGCTCTGTAACTACTTGCCATGCTTGGTCATTTTCAACAACTGTATCTTGTTCTTGAATTAATAACCCGCCCATAACAGAAACTAATTCCGCCGCTTTTTTTTCTTGAGCATGAAAATCTAACGTTAACAAACGAAGATTCTTTTTCTGAGACAACAGTGCCAGAGCTTCTTCCTCAAAACTAGGCGCAATAATTATCTCTAAAAAGATTTGATGCATTTCAGCCGCAGTCGCTTGGTCCACTGGACGATTCAAAACAACAATGCCACCAAAAATTGAAACTGGATCTGCTTCAAATGCCTGACGATAGGCTGCCAAAATCGTTTTTCCTGTTCCAATTCCACATGGGTTCATATGTTTAACAGCGACGACCGTAGGTTCTGTAAACTCGCTAGCAATCCGGAGTGCTGCATCAGCATCTCGAATATTGTTATATGACAGTTCTTTGCCATGAAGTTGTCGAGCGGAAGCAATGGATAATGATACAGGTACAACGGATTGATAAAAGGTGGCTTGTTGATGGCTATTTTCGCCATAACGCAATGTTTGCTTACGTTCATAAGTAAGCGTCTGTTTCTCTGGTTCAGTTTCACCCACTTGCGTCGTTAAATAGTCAGCGATAAGCGCGTCATAAGCAGCGGTATGACGAAAGACTTTTGCTGCTAATCTTTTTCTAGTGGCTAACTGGCTAGTTCCAGTGCTGCTAATTTCACTTAATACCTGTTCATAATCACTAGGATCAACCACTGCTGTTACGTCTTGATAATTTTTTGCCGCTGAACGTAACATGCTAGGACCGCCAATATCAATCATTTCAATCGCTTCTGCTTCAGAGATCGCTGGTTTTAAAATTGTTTCTTTAAATGGATAAAGATTCACTACTACAAGGTCAATAAAGTGAATGCCTTGTTCAGTCAGTGCTTTTTGATGCGTTTGGTTTCCCCTTTTTGCCAAAAGTCCGCCATGGATATTCGGATGTAACGTTTTGACACGGCCATCTAACATTTCTGGAAAGCCAGTGATGTCGTCAATAGCAAGTGTCGGTACCCCCGCTTCTTCCAAGACAGTCCTTGTTCCCCCAGTGGAGATAATTTCAAAGCCATTTGCAACTAAGCCTGCTGCAAATGTTGTCACTCCTGTTTTGTCTGAAACGCTAATCAATGCTCTTTTGGTCATTTCGTTGTCTCCTTTACAATTTGTGAAATTATTTTTGGGTACCATTCGTGCTCAAGAGCATGAATTTTCTCTGCTAATGTGTCCAATGTATCTTCAGTATCAATCTTGGTGGTTGTTTGGAAAATAATCGGTCCTGTATCAACCCCAGAGTCAACATAATGGATAGTGATTCCTGTTATTTTCACTCCATAATGAAATGCCTCTTCAATTCCGTGAAGACCTGGAAAACTAGGTAACAGAGAAGGATGAATATTGACGATTCTCTTTGGATAAGCCTCCAGTAAAGTCTTGCCGATAATTCTCAAATAACCAGCTAACACGATTAAATCGATCTGATGCTCTTTTAAATGTTTCAATACTTGTTCTTCATACTGCCCACGAGATGGAAAATCAGATGGTGAAAAGCAAACAACGGGAATCTTGCGTTTTTTGGCACGGGTCAATACATAGGCTTCAGGCTGGTCACAAAAGACTAAGCTCAACTGCCCTGCGATTTTTTTCTGGGAAAAAGCTGCAGCAATCGCCTCAAAATTGCTACCATTGCCAGATGCAAAAACAGCTATCTTCATAAGGCTTCCTTAAAAATAACGGCTTTCGTTTTCCTAGGTACCAAACGACCAATTTCAAAAGCTTCTGGCAAAAGCTCCTGAACTTTTTCAACATGCTCTGGACTCACCGCTAAAATCATCCCTAAGCCCATATTGAAAATTTCATACATTTCTTCAGGTGGAATTTCACCGTATTTTTGAATCAATTTAAAAATTGGTAGCACTGGCCAACTATTTAATTGAATCTCTGCAGCTAATGAGGAAGAAAACATTCTTGGTAGATTTTCTAAAAACCCGCCGCCAGTAATATGCGCAGCCCCATGCACGAGTCCTGCTTTTAACAATGGCAATAATTCCTTCACATAAATTTTTGTTGGTGTTAATAATTCTTCCCCTAACGTTTTGGGTGCCAATTCTGGAAGCTTGTCCGTTGTTTTAAACGAATGTTTCTTAAAAAAAACATTTCTTACTAAAGAGTAACCATTAGAATGAAGACCACTTGAAGGAAGACCAATCAAGAAATCGCCTTCTTTTACGTTACTTGGAGTCAAGAGTTGACTTTTCTCAGCAATACCCACGGCAAAACCAGCCACGTCATAAGCATCTGCTTCATACATATCAGGCATTTCAGCTGTTTCGCCCCCAATTAAGGCTGCATTCGCCTCACAACAGCCAGTCGCAACACCCGTAACAATTGCTTCAACTTTAGCTGGATTAACGGTCCCTAACGCTAAATAATCTAAAAAATATAACGGTTCGGCGCCTTGTGCGACGACATCATTGACACACATTGCTACACAATCAATTCCGATTGTCTCGTGTTTCTGTTCTTCAATTGCCAAGAGTAACTTTGTGCCTACGCCATCCGTTCCTGATACCAAAACTGGTTCTTTAAGCTTGTAACTACTTAAATCAAAACAACCACCAAAACCACCAAGCATACCCAACGTTCCCGTCCGTTGTGTCTTTTGGCTATGCTTTTGAATTCGTTCCACTACTTCGTATCCTGCCTCAACATTTACGCCAGCTTTTGAATAGGCATTTTCCATGTCAATTCCTCCTAATTTCTTTTTTCAAGGATGCTTGATATTGTTCTTCATAATCATACAAAGGCGTTGGATAGTCTCCATTAAAGTAAGACATACACAGCCCAGAATAAGGAGCATCATAATTTAATTGAATCCCATCAATCAGCCCTGCTTCACTCAAAAAAGCCAGCGAATCTGCGCCAATCTGCTCTTTGATCTCTTCAATTGAATAGTTTGCCGCAATTAGTTCGTCCCGCGTCTGTATATCAATGCCATAAAAACACGGATATTTTAATGGTGGTGAAGCAATTCTGACATGAACTTCTTGCGCTTCTGCTTCTTTTAATAAATGAATAATGCGCCGAATAGTGGTCCCTCGAACAATCGAATCATCTACTAAAACGACTTTTTTTCCTTTGACCACGCCACGAACTGCCGATAGTTTCATACGGACACCTTGTTCTCTTAATTCTTGTGTCGGCTGGATGAATGTTCGAGCGACATATTGATTTTTTACTAAACCTAGTTCGTAAGGTATCTGTGCTTCTTCTGCATAGCCGCTAGCTGCAGACAATGACGAGTTCGGTACACCAATTACCATATCAGCTGCGACTGGACTTTCGATTGCCAAGTTCTTCCCCATTCTTTTACGAGCTGTATGCACATTAACTCCAGCAATATTTGAATCTGGTCGTGCAAAATAAATATATTCCATTGCACAAATTGCCGGTTGAACTTCCGTAGTGAAAACCTCTATTTTCAAGCCTTCATCAGAAATGATGACTACTTCACCAGGCGCCACATCTTGAATAAAGCGAGCCCCAACTGTTTCTAATGCACACGTTTCGGATGCCACAACGTACGCCCCATTGTTCATTTGTCCGATGGAGAGAGGGCGAAAGCCGTTGGGATCCAGTGCAGCAATCATCATCGTTTCTGTTAATAAAAGATAAGCAAAGCCACCCTTAACCAAATTCAAGCTCTCTTTTAATTTATCGAGAAACGAGGCAGCAGTGCTTTTTCGAATCAAGTGCATTAAAATTTCAGTGTCTGAATTGGAATGAAAAATAGCGCCTTCTCTTTCTAGTTGTTTTCGTAAACGTTTGGCATTTGTCAAATTGCCATTGTGTGCTAACCCAATTTGACTATCATAAAATTTAAATAAAAATGGCTGAATATTATCCACGCTACCCGTACCAGCGGTTGCATAGCGTACATGACCAATAGCCGCCGTTCCTTCTAACGCATTCAGTTTTTCTTGCTTTTGGAATACTTCTGCTAATAAACCTAAATCACGGTGGCCATCTAATTTCCCAGAATTGTTCGCCACAATTCCCGCGCCTTCTTGGCCTCGATGCTGCAAGCTGTGTAAGCCAAAATAGGTCACTTGTGCCGCATCAGGATGACCCCAAATACCGAAAATACCACACTCTTCATTTAAGCTTTTTGCTTCATAAGACATGGAATCGCATCCTCCCATAAGGCTTTGGCTTCTTTTGTTGAACAATTGATCACATCATCTAACGCATGAATGACCAAACCAGTTTCAGTCACTTTCCCAATATGTTGAGCTTTTCTTCCGATAAGTGTTTCAAATGCTTCTTGATGCTGGGGACTAACTGAAAGAATAAAACGGGATTGCGTCTCCGCAAATAGATATTCTTTTTTTAATGGCAGTGTCACCTGTAACCCCAGTTCGTTAGCAAAAGCCGACTCGGCTAAAGCAACGGCAACGCCGCCTTCAGCGCAATCATGCGCGCTAGCAACTAGGCCTGCTTGAATTGCTTTTAAAACTAATTCTTGGTTTGCTTTTTCCTCTTTTAAATCAAATGAGCGTAATTGCCCTTCAATTCGACCCAGTTGCATTTTTTGAATTTCTGAGCCGTTAAAATCTGCGTGGGTTTCACCGATGAGATAAATTAAGTCATCCACTTGTTTAAACGCTTGTGTGGTAATTTGCGAAACATCTTCAATCACGCCCACCATGCCGATCATTGGCGTTGGATAAATGGCTTGACCATCTGTTTCATTGTAAAGAGAGACGTTCCCTGAAATCACGGGTGTTCCTAGCTGACGGCAGGCTGCGGCGATTCCATCCGCCGACGTCCATAATTCCCAAAAACTTTCTGGTTTATCAGGGGAACCATAATTCAAGCAATCAGTGATAGCCAAAGGTTGTGCTCCACTTGCTACAATATTACGGGCTGCTTCTGCAACCGCAATTTGCCCACCAATTTCAGGATTTAAATACAAATAACGGCTATTACAATCTGTCGTCATCGCTAAGGCTTTATTGGTGCCCCGCACTCTTAAAACAGCTGCATCACTTCCTGGTTGCACCACTGTATTCGTTTGTACTTGACTATCATAGGTTTCATAAACTGATTTTTTCGATGCAATCGTTGGCTGTTGCAATAGGCGTTTTAATAATTCCGTGCTATTCGTAATTTCTGGAATGAAGGGCGCTAATTTTTTAAAAGCACGCATCCGCTCTGGTTCTTGATAGGCTTTCTGGTAGACAGGGGCTTCTTCTGCCAAAGCATCTACTGGTACATCTGCGACTATTTTGCCACTGTGAAAGACACGATACTGTCCATCATCTGTTACGGATCCAATCGCTACCGCTTCTAAGTCATACGTTTGAAACAATTCACAAACTTGCTGTTCTGCTCCTTTTTCCACACAGATTAACATCCGTTCTTGGGACTCAGACAAGAGCATTTCATAGGGGCTCATCAGCGTCTCTCTCTGCGGAACTTTATCCAGCTCTAGAATCAAGCCTGAACCTGCTTTTGATGCCATTTCAGCACTTGAAGAAACCAAGCCAGCCGCCCCCATATCTTGGATGCCGATTAAAATATCTTGATGATTTTTGATTAAATCAAGACAAGCTTCCAATAATAATTTTTCCATAAACGGATCACCTACTTGTACCGCAGATCGTTGCTGTTCTTCACCTTCACTAAATTCTTCTGAAGCAAAGGTCGCACCATGAATTCCATCACGTCCTGTTTTCGCACCTACGTAAAGAATGCTATTTCCGACGCCTTTTGCTTGGCCTTTTTGAATCTCATCATGACGAATCAATCCCACACACATAGCATTGACAAGTGGGTTTCCTTGATAACATGGCTCAAAAGCAATTTCGCCGCCAACGGTTGGAATACCAATACAATTTCCATAACCGCTAATCCCCGCCACAACTTCTTGAAACAAATAACGTGTTCGTGCATCCGTCAGTTCGCCAAATCTTAACGAATCAAGTAAAGCAATCGGCCGCGCCCCCATACTGAAAATATCGCGAATAATTCCACCAACGCCTGTGGCTGCTCCTTCGTAAGGTTCTACTGCAGAAGGATGGTTATGACTCTCTGCTTTAAAAACAACAGCTAATCCGTCACCAATATCGACAATCCCAGCTCCTTCACCAGGGCCTTGAAGCACTTGTGGCCCTTCCGTCGGAAACTTTTTTAAAACGGGCTTGGAATTTTTGTAAGAGCAATGTTCACTCCACATCACGGAGAATAAGCCAGTTTCTGTATAATTAGGTTCTCTTTGCAAAATGGTCTCAATCTGATGATATTCTTCATCTGTTAGTCCCCATTCTGCATACAACCGTGTCTCCTTGATTTCTTTTGGTGTTGGTTCATTCATCATTGGCTTAATTCCTTTCCAAAGTTTTTAATGATTGAAGCAAAAAAGCTGCGTCCATCTGTTGAACCTAACAATTCTTCCATCGCTCGTTCCGGATGAGGCATCATTCCTAGAACATTGCCCTGTTCATTACAAATACCAGCAATATTCGCAAGACTACCGTTCACCTTTTCTTGATACGTAAAAACAATTTGGTTCTTTTCTTTCAGCTCCTTCAACGTTTTTTCATCACAATAGTAATTCCCTTCGCCATGCGCTACTGGTAAATGTATCGAAACATTTTCAGGATACTCGCTTGTAAACTTTGTGTGCGTATTCACTTTCAATGGGACACTTTTACAAATAAAACGAAGCGAATCATTTCTTAGCAACGTGCCAGGAAGTAAGCCAATTTCTGTTAAAATTTGAAAGCCATTACAAGTACCAAAAACCATTTTGCCTTCTGTAGCAAAGCGAATCACCTCATTGATAATTGGCGAAAACCGAGCAATTGCACCACAACGTAAGTAATCGCCATAAGAAAAACCACCAGGCAACAATACGCCATCAAATTTTGCTAAAGAAGTGGCATCATGTCGGACAAATTCTGCATCGACGCCCATCACCTCTTTGACAGCCCACAATAAGTCTGCATCACAATTGGATCCTGGAAAAACAATCACTGCCAATTTCATTTAAATTTCCTCCAAAGATAAAATTTCAAAACGATAGGATTCCATATTTACATTGGCTAATAGTTGATCACAAATTTGTTCAATTTTCTCTTCAATTGCTTCTGTCTGCTGGACGTGCATTTCAAAATACTTACCGACACGGATTTCGGCTACTTCTGTAAAACCAAGCCGATGGACTGCTTCCTTAACCGCTTCACCTTGGGGATCCAAAATTGATTCTTTATACGTAACATAGACTTTGACAAAATACATACGCGCTTCCTCCTCAATTAGCTGTTAGTAAACGTTGTAAAACTTCTTCATATACAGGAACTATTTCTCCTAATTCACGGCGATAAACATCTTTATCCAGATGTTCGTTTGTGTTTAAATCCCATAGACGACAGGTGTCTGGAGAAATTTCATCTGCCAGTAACAATTGATTGGCCTTCGTCCGACCAATCTCGATTTTAAAATCGATCAAACAAATATTGAGGCGTTGAAAGAGTTGACTAAGCGCCTGATTAATTTGTAAAGCCAATGCTTTAATCTCCACAATTTCAGCAGGAGTGGCTACTTTTAGAAATTGAATATGGTCTTCGTTAATAAAAGGATCATCCAGACGATCTTCTTTGTAATAAAATTCAATAATGGGCGTCACTAATTTAGTGCCCTCTTCAATCGCTAAACGCTTTGAAAAACTTCCTGCCGCATAATTACGTACGACAACTTCCAAAGGAATCATTTCTACGGCCTGAATTAATTGTTCGTATTCAGATACTTTTTTGATAAAATGATTGGGAATCTTCTGTTGCTGTAAATGTTCAAAAATTAGACTAGTGATTTGATTATTTAAAGCGCCTTTCCCAAGAACTTTGTCTTTTTTTTGACCATTTAAAGCTGTTGCTTGATCAAGATATTCCACAAAAAGAACCGCTGCATTTTCTGTTTGATACAACTTCTTCGCTTTTCCTGTATACACAAGTGCTTTCTTTTCCATTCTTTCCCTCTTCTCGTTAGCTTCATGAACCCTATTCTTTCTAAGTCAGCTGATTTACATCAGACAAAAACTTACATTAGTTATAAAAAAACAATAATCGTTCGTGTTTGTCGAATGTAAAAATAAAAAACTTGCTTGGAGCAAGCATTTATTAAGTTACGTTCCAAATACCAACAGTCTCAATTTCCTTTAACGTTTCTGATAAGCAAGGTGTTGTAATGGTGACGTGGCCCATTTTTCTGTCAACTTTTGATTCGGCTTTTCCATAGTAATGGACTTGCCAAGTGGGTTTTGACGTGCATAACTGGTAGCTTTTTTCTAAGTGTTCACCTAAGAGATTCACCATAACCACTGGTTGAAGTAACTGGGGTAACCCAATGCCCCAATTGCTAATCCCTCGAATATGCGCATCAAATTGACTAAATGAGCAAGCTTCAATAGAGTAATGACCTGAGTTATGAGGCCGTGGCGCTAATTCATTGACGTACAACTCTTCTGAATCTGTTAAAAACAGTTCGATAGCTAAAACCCCAGATAAATTTAATTCCTCAGCAATGTGTTGCGCCAATTCCGCTGCTTTTTGTTGCACATTCTCAGAAATTCGAGCTGGCACAATTGATTCATGCAAGATATTCTTTCGATGAATGTTTTCAGATACAGGAAAGCTTTGGTAACCATGCTTATTCCCTGCAACGATGATTGAAAGTTCTTTAGTGAAAGGCACCCACTTTTCTAATTCACAAGTAGCGTTAGCTAATAATTCAGTCGCTTGGGAGAAATCCTCTTCGCATTTTAAGACGACCTGTCCTTTTCCATCGTATCCACCTTGAATAGTTTTTAAGACACATGGAAAACCAATCTTTTCTGTTGTTTGTGGCAGCTCTTTCTGACTTTTCACTTCCGCAAAAGGGGCAATCTTACAGCCAATCGATTGAAGAAACGTTTTTTCAAGCAATCGATTTTGAGTAATTTTTAACAATTCTGTTCCTTGTGGCAACTTTTCTAGTGGAATGGCCTTTTCTAGGGAGGCCACTTCAATATTTTCAAATTCATAGGTGATCACATCGCATAACTCTGCTAGTTCAGTTAAAGCAGATATCTGATCAAAGGCTGCCACAATTTGACGGTCAGCTACTTGACCAGCTGGACTATTGAGCGTTGGGTCCAACACAATCATTTGGAAACCCATTTTTTTACCACTCATGACTAGCATTCGCCCTAACTGTCCCCCACCTATAATGCCAATAGTTGCTCCGACTTTTAAGGGTTTATTCAAGTTGTTCCCCACTTTCCATAACCGCTTTTTCCAATGATTGTCGTCTTGCTTGGATTCTTTCTGCTAACTGTAAATCATCAATACTTAGTATTTCTGCAGCTAATAACCCAGCATTGGTAGCACCTGCTGAGCCAATCGCAGTTGTTGCTACAGGAACTCCCCCTGGCATCTGCACAATAGACAACAGCGAATCAATACCGTTTAATGTTCGTGTTTTAACTGGAACACCAATGACAGGTAAGGTTGTCTTTGCAGCTACCATCCCTGGTAAATGGGCCGCTCCACCAGCGCCAGCGATAATAACCTTCAATCCTTTTGTTCGTGATTCCTCTGCAAAACGAAACATCAAATCAGGGGTCCTATGTGCTGATATCACTCGTTTTTCATAAGGAATTCCCAACTCTTCCAACACAAGACAAGCAGCTTTCATCGTTGCCCAGTCTGAGGTACTTCCCATAATCACAGCGACTAATGGTTTCATGAATGTAATAACTCCTTCCGCCTTTTTTCACTGTTATTCTAACAATGAGAAAAAGAGATGTCAAAGAAAAACCGAAATATTATAGATTAAAATTATATAACGTTCGTGTTTATCAAAAAAAGAGTCATCGGAAAGATGACTCTTTTTTTGCTATTTTTAGCGTTGCTACCTCTTTAAGAAGAAACGTCGCCTGTATTAATAACTGGTTGTGTGCTCTTATCAGTAATGATTGAGACTAGTAAATTATTAATAAGTTGTACTTTTCGTTCATCGGTAAAATTAATTTCTTGCCCTTCTTCAATCTGTTCTAAGGCCATTTGTGTCATGCTTACCGCACCTTCAACAATTGTTTGTCGAGCCGCTAAGATTGCTTTTGCTTGCTGTCTTTGCAACATGGAGCTAGCAATTTCAGTTGCATAAGCTAAATGATTCAACCGTGTTTCGATAACCTCTACACCAGCCACTGCTAAGCGTTCTTGCAATTCTTTGGTTAACTCCTCGGAAATTTGTTCGGTATTTCCTCGCAGAGTTACATCATTATCTGAAAAAGTGTCATAAGGATATTGTGTTGCTACATGCCGGATTGCCGTTTCGCTTTGAATTTCCACAAAGTCTTGATAATAATCGACATTAAATAACGCCTTAGCTGTATCGACTACCCGAAAAACAATGACCGCAGAGATTTCGATTGGATTCCCGTCAGAGTCATTGACTTTTAATAGAGAACTATTGAAATTTCGTACTTTCAAAGAAATGTTCATTTTTTGCGTAAATGGAATGGTAATAAACAACCCATTTTCTTTAATCGTACCTAAGTAGCGACCAAAAAATAAAATAGCTTTCGCCTGATTGGGACTAACAATGGTTAAGGAACTTAAAAATAAAATAGCCCCAATTAACAAAATAATACCTAAAACAACAAGAACACCATTGGTATGACTTGCTCCATAAATAAATAGACCAATTCCCGCAATTAAAATAACTAATAAGCTCGCAATTCCTACGTAGCCACTCATATAAAATGTTTTTTTCTCTTCCATCTGTTTCACTCTCCTAACTCATTTATCTGGTCCTTATTATACACCTCATTGCCTTCAATAGAGTAACTTTTAACATTAAATAAACTGATTTTTTCGGGGCTCTTGTAGTATACTGAGAACAAAGAAATCCCAAGAAAAGGAGTGATAGAATGCGCTATTTAAGCAAGGACATTTTAGAGGAAGTCATCACTCAACGCCCCTCCGACTCTTACAAAAGCAATTTTGGGCGTGTCGTATTAATCGGAGGAAACCGTCAATATGGCGGAGCCATCATCATGAGTACCGAAGCGTGTATCAATAGTGGCGCTGGTCTCACCACTGTGATTACTGATGTTAAAAATCACGGGCCTTTACATGCAAGATGCCCAGAAGCGATGGTCGTGGGCTTTGAAGAAACAGTCCTTCTGACGAACGTCGTAGAGCAAGCGGAGGTTATTTTAATTGGTCCAGGTTTAGGCTTAGATGCTACTGCACAACAAATGTTGAAGAGGGTGCTTGCCCAACATCAAAAAAAACAGTGGTTAATTATCGATGGCTCAGCAATTACCCTGTTTAGCCAAGGCAATTTTTCCCTTACCTATCCTGAAAAAGTTGTTTTCACACCTCATCAAATGGAATGGCAACGTTTGAGTCACTTACCTATTGAGCAACAAACACTGGTAAATAACCAGCGCCAACAAGCAAAATTAGGCAGTACGATTGTTTTAAAAAGTCATCGCACCACAATTTTCCACGCAGGAGAACCTTTTCAAAATACAGGCGGCAACCCTGGGATGGCTACTGGTGGAACTGGAGATACCTTGGCTGGCATCATTGCTGGTTTTTTAGCTCAGTTTAAGCCGACAATTGAAACCATTGCTGGCGCCGTCTACTTACACAGTCTCATTGGTGATGATTTGGCCAAAACTGACTATGTTGTTTTACCAACGAAGATTAGTCAAGCCTTGCCGACATATATGAAAAAATATGCCCAGCCACACACTGCACCTGATTCTGAACTATTAGAACAGAAGCGTTCGAGATAAAACCCGAAAAGGCTAAATGGTGACAAATTTTGGGTTAAAAAGCAGGATTTAAGCCTGGGCCGAAAATCAAAAGCGATTTTCAGCCCAGGCTCTCTTTTTATTTTTCCTTATAAACATTTTTTAACGTTAATGGAGCGCCAAAGGTATGAAAATTCAAGCCTTTGACTTTATCATTTTGCAGGACTGTTTGTTCATTTTGGCTAAGTGGAATCATGCCAGCAGTCGTTTCAATCACTTCTTTTTCAGCTGCAATCAGTGTCGCCCATCTTTTTTCTGGCTCTAAGGCATAGGTTGTGGCTGCTTCATCTAATAATTTGTCATAGACAGGGTTCTGATAATTGCGATCATTGCCCTTGTATAAAGTCATCAGGGTAGAAATAGGATCTTGATAGTCTGGTGTCCAGTAAATTAAGAATAAATCATAGTCACTTTCTCGCCCAAAGTTCAATGCAGCTTCAGTCGGCAATGCGGTTAGCTCTATTGTCAAACCAGGAAACAGTTCTTGTAGCGAGCCTTGCAAACTTTCACCAATTTTTTTGTAAGAACCATCATCTGTTACCATCAATTCAACGTTAACCTTTTCTCCTAATTCTGCTTGTGCTTTTTTCCAATAACTTTGCGCTTTTTCTTTGTTATAAACCATTAAATTACCTGCTTCTTGACGAAAATCGAGGCCCGTTGTGGGATTCGCCACAAAGCCTTCCGTAATCGCACCATGTAGCGCTTTAGAACCATCTGCAATAATATTATTGACTAGATTTTCTTTATCTATGCCTAAAGCCAACGCTTTACGCAGGTTTTCGTTTGCAAGCGGCGTTGCTTGCCCTTTCCGTTTTTGATTTAAGCGCAAATAGTTCATTGTCGCTGTTGGGTACGAATGATACAACGTATTATTTTTATTCTGTTGCGCCAATTCACCACTTAGTGTAGCCACATCTAATTGTCCATCTTCAAAAAGATTCAATGCGGTAGATGTTTCTTTGATAACCGTATAATTGATAATGTCTGAGCGCACGTTCTGGTGATCCCAATAGCGATTATTTTTTGCTAGTTGCCAGTCCATCTTTGTTTGCTGCCAATCTTTTACCACGAACGGACCATTATAGACGACTTTATCACTAGCAGTTCCATAGTCCGCACCAAATTGTTCGACTACTTTTTGATTTTGCGGGAAAAATGTCGGAAAAGCTAACAAGGACGTAAAGTACGGTTTTGGCTCTTTGAGCGTCACCTTTAATGTATAATCATCCACAGCTGTGACACCTAGTTCATTGGGTGCTAATTTCCCAGCTGAGATTTCTGCACCATTTTGAATTGTTTCAACGATGAGGAAACTATAGACAAAGCCGTTTTTAGGATCAATCATTTTTTTCCAAGCATATTCAAAATCATGCGCTGTGACAGGATTATCGTTACTCCAAACCGCTTCTTTTCTCAAAGAAATCGTGTAGGTTTTTCCATCTTCTGAAATCGTCGGCAATGCTTTTGCTACGGCTGGTACCAATTGGTCTTGTTCATCTAAACTATATAACCCTTCAAACGCTGCTGTTTGGACAATAGCATCTGGAAAATCCAATAATACAGAGGTGTTGAGCGTTGTTAATTCTGAAGGTGACATCAGTTGAACGGCTTCTTTGGTATTTTTCTGTTTCTTTTTATTTTCATTTTTATTGGTACACCCAGCTAAAAATCCTACCAATAAAATACAAACCATTGTGATTTTTAAATACTTTTTCATCTTCTTTCTCCTATAACTCTTCATTTTTTTATGCTCTTACTTACAGAAAGACAGCTCCCCTTTTATTTTGTCCTTTCCACAAGCATCCAGACAACGACCGCTGGCTCCAACCCATCATTATAATTAATGTGCCCCTCACCAGCTTCAATTAATTGAGCTTGTCCAGCTTTTCCGACTAAGTCTTGACCATCTTCTAAAATCGTATGTGCTTCGCCAGAAATCACATAAGAATATTCATCCTGTTCATGGCGAGCATATCCAGCTAAAGGCCGTTTTTCACCAGGCTGTAATGTAATAATGCCCATTTGAACTTGTGTATTTGGTTGGTTTTCTTTATCAAAAAAAATCGCCATTTCGTCTGATTCTGCTGATTTAATAAGCAATAGCTTTCCCTCCTTTTTTAAATCTTGTATCTTCCATTATTCCTTTAAATAGTATCAAAGTCAATCTTTTTATAGAAAATTCTGAATATTCTACACAAAAAAAGAGAGCATGAATTCTCTCTTTTTTGTCTCTTTAAACTTTTACAATCCAGCCTTCTGGCGCTTCTTTGTCACCAAACTGTATGCCAACCAGTTCATCATATAGTTGCTTAGTCACTGGTCCAACTTCCGTTTCACTATAAAATACATGGAAATCTGTGCCGTTTTGAATCCCACCAATAGGAGAAATAATCGCCGCTGTGCCACAAGCACCCGCTTCGGAGAAGTCCGCTAATCGATCAATGTAAACGTCTCCTTCAAGCGCCGTCATCCCTAAACGTTCTTTTGCTAGCGTCAATAATGAATATTTAGTAATACTTGGCAAAATAGACGCTGATTTCGGCGTAATAAAAGTACCATCTTTGGTTATGCCAAAGAAATTGGCTGCACCAACTTCTTCAATTTTCGTATGCGTATACGGATCTAAATAAATGCAATCACTAAATTCTTTCTCATGTGCTTCTGCACCTGGTAAAAGACTAGCTGCATAATTGCCCCCCACTTTAGCGGCCCCGGTTCCTCGACCCGCTGCTCGATCATATTCAGAAACGATAAAGTTGGTTGGTGCTAAACCATTTTTAAAATAGGAACCAACCGGCACGCAAAAAATAGAAAAAATGTATTCTTTGGCAGGTGCTACGCCAATATTATCGCCGACACCAATCATATAAGGGCGAAGATACAACGTACCGCCCGTTCCATATGGCGGTAAATAAGCAAGGTTGGCTTTCACCACTTCTTGGCATGCAGAAACAAAGGTTTCTACTGGTACTTGTGGCATCAGTAGACGCGCACAACTTTTTTGTAGCCGTTTGGCATTTTCATCTGGACGAAACAAATTGACAGAACCATCTGCACATTGATACGCTTTTAATCCTTCAAAACATTGTTGGCCATAATGTAGAGCAGGCGAACCTTCACTAATCGTTAACTGATTGTTATCTGTTAGCGCGCCTTCTTCCCACTTGCCATCTCGCCAATAACTAATATAACGAAAGGGCGTTTTAATGTAAGAAAATCCTAAATTATTCCAATCAAGATTGGCTTTTTCCATTGTCGTAGCACCTCAATTATTTTGATTTTTTATCTTAATTAGTGTAATTGTACCCACCAAAAACTAGAAAAGCAAGCCTTATTCTCATTCTTAACTTTCTTAACTTTTGTTATTTTTTCTTACTTGTCCATTTCTCCCTCGCAAAAAAACCTTGATAGCCGTTTCTTGAATTGCAACGGAATATCAAGGTTTCGAAAAATTATTCAGTATATTCTTTGGTTTCTTGTAACGTTCCATCTTGCTTATAGATTTTCAGCTTTGTTTGCTTATTCCGAGCAATTTCTTGAGCTCGTTCAACCGCCTCTTGTTTGTGGGTAAATGTATTACTTGCTTTTTCAGCGCTGTCTGAAATCACCAACCATTGGCCGTCTTTATATTTAACGTTGACAGCCGCCGTTAATAATTTTCCCGCATGTTTATCCTGTTTATGCGAATCTTGTTTCGTAGGATTTGCTTCTTGTTCGAAGGCCTTTTTATCTGCTGCACTTGCCTCTTGATACCATTTCTCCGCTTGACTAATCGCAATTGGAATGGCGCGATCATCAGGGTAGCCATCCGCAAGCAACGCATTGCCAATATCTATCGCTTTTTTCCGAATCAAAGGTGCTAAATTTTTCATTGATGTAGGATAATCATTCATATTCCAAGGCATCAAAATCTCCTCCTTAAATTCTGTCTATTACTAGCTTACTACAGAAAAGGAACATTTGAAAAAGAAATGATTACTTTGAATATTTCCCGAACCTTCTTGAGAGAATAAGCCTAATTTCCCATTAGCCAAACTTCTCAATCTTTGAGTGTATGATTACTCATTTCCCTTTGAATCAGTTATGATAAAGGAAGAAATAAATAAATTTTTTGGAGGGATTTTCATGAAAATGTCTAAAGTACTCACCACTGTTTTGACGGCAACTGCTGCTCTTGTGTTGCTTAGTGCTTGTTCATCTGATAAAAAAACAGATAGTAGTTCTAGTAGCAAAGAAACAGCTAATTCAAGTACAGAAGTAGTCTCTGGTGCTTCAATTAGTGCCAAGCCTGAAGAGCTCGAAATGGCGTTAAGTGATAAAGGAAATTGGATTGTCGCAGCTACTGACAATGTCACTTTTGATAAAGAGGTAACAGTTGCTGGTACTTTCCATGATAAGGGGAAAGATTCCAACGATGTCTATCGTAAATTAGCGCTTTATTCTCAAGATGATAATAAAAAAGTAACTGCTGAATATGAAATCACGGTTCCTAAGCTAATCGTTTCTTCTGAAAATTTCAACATCGTTCATGGGACTGTCAAAGGTGATATTGAGGTGAAAGCAAATGGCTTTACTTTAAATGGTACCAAAGTTAATGGCAATATTACTTTTGATAAACAAGAATATAAAGATTCTGCTGACTTAGAAAAAGATGGTGCCACTGTTACTGGTGAAGTCACAGTAGCCAATAATTAAGTTATTACCAGACAATTTTAACTAGTAAAAAACCAATGACAAATGTTCAATCAAATTTGTCATTGGTTTTAGTTTGTAAACACAGTGCCAGCATTGGTAGATAATTACAAAATGAACTCACTCTTTGCCATAAGCCTAAATAATTAAATGGTTTTACCTGTTGTAGCTGTGGAATCCTTGCTAAGCCATATAAGCCGGCTGCAAGCATACATAAAATAAACAAAAAACCAAAAAGTTTTTTATTTTTTTGCGAACCGTATTTACTGTAGATAATGGTTAAGACGCCTGATAACAACAAAAAGCCTGTATAACCGACTGCTGATCCTCCGTTATGAAGCGCGGCAGCAACTGTGCCAGCGGTTGAAGTGTCTACGCTGAAGAGTCCACTGAAAATACAATCAAATAAACCATAAGCGCCAATCATTGCCACTACTAACCAAGCACCTTTTTTCGTTTTTCTGGAAAAAATAGCATATATCCTAGGTAAACTTGCTAACATCAACATTCCCGCAATGATAGTTAAATGATTAAAGGTTTCCCTAACTGGACTATTCACATCACCTAATAAGCTAATTACTTCTGTCAATTGATTGTAACCTTGATCTTTGAATCCGACATAATAAGGTGTAAAAAAATCAAGTAAGACCCCTAAAACTAAAAAATAGCCGCCATATTTTTTTAAAAACTGCATTTATTCACCTCAATTTTGATTTTCTATTTACTTTAAGTATAGCATATCAAAAATTCCAAATAATTAAACTTTCTTTTCCACTAAAAAACTTTTCGTCAACGCGAGACGAAAAGTTTTACTTTAAGATTCAATAGAATCTACAATCTTATCATTTTCTTTTGATTCATTTAGCCACTCCGAGACAATAATTTTAATGATTGCAGCAACAGGAACTGCTAAAAACATCCCTAAGACGCCGAAGTACGCTCCCCCAATCGTGATTGAAACAATAATTAAAATCGGATTGACATTTAGGGCATCTCCCATAATTCGAGGACCAATAATATTGCCGTCAATTTGTTGTAAAATTAATAAAACTAGTAACACCGTAATTGCTTGAGTAACACCACCTGTGAAAAGCGTAATCACACCAGCAACAATTGACGCAAAAATCGAACCAAAATAAGGAATCATATTACAAATACCTAATAAAATACCCAAAGTCACAGCAAATTTCACATTCAAAATACTTAACAAAATCGTTGATGAAACGCCAATTATACAAGCATCAAGAAATTGGCAACTGATAAATTTATAGAAAATTTTATTCGTTGTATTTAACCAGGTTTGTGTTTGCTTGTACACTTTTTCAGACAGCAATTTGTGGGCAGCCTTTTCAACAAATGTCAAAATAGATTGCTTAAATACCAGCGCATATATTGAGATAATCAACGTCAAAAATGCATTTAAAAAGAATGAGGAAACATTTTTAGTCAACGTTCCTAATGAAAATAACGCTTGTGTCCATTGATTTAAAAAACGTTCCGGCGACAAATCTTTAAGGACACTATTTAAATATTTTTCAATCGCGGCTGTTTTTAAAATCCCTTTATCTTCTAAACTCATCACAAACTGAACCATGTGATCATAAAAAGTGGGTAAAGAGTTTGCTAAATCTACTAAATTACTAATGAGTAGCGGAACGATATAGTTTAATGTCAAGACAAAAATAAACAAAATAATCAGGTATAAAAGGAGTACACTCAAGCCGTGTTTCGCTTTTTTAACGACTGGTAAAGGTACTCTTTCTAGTAATCCCTCGATTTTTTTCTGACTTCCACTCAATAAATAAGCAATCACGAACCCAGTAATGAATGGGGATAAGATGCCTAATAAACCCGAAACACTATGGACAAAGTGCTGATAATTCGTGATTAATAAATAGCCAACAATCAGCGCCATTACAAATAAAAAGCGGACAACCCAGTAATTCCAATCAACATTGTATTTCTTCAATCACTTCACCTCTAAATAAATTATGCCTATCATTGTAATTGTAAACGATTTGTGGCAAAAGGCAAGTTTGTCCATTCGTTCTTGATGAAATACACAAAGAAGCCTGACACTTTAAAAAATGTGTCTGTTTATTCTGCAGTATAAAAATGAGGCACTAGACCTTGCTTCTTTTCATAAAAGAAGCAACTTGGGCTACAAGTACGTTTAACTTGTAGCCCAAGTTGCTTAGATAGACTAAATTTATTTTTTCGATTCCACTGTGACCGTAAAGTTATCCATAATGAAATCTTTATCGGCACCTGTTGTAAAAATACCAAACGTAGTGTTTCCTGAAGCATCCCCAATTATTTCTGCTTCATAATGCTTGGTTTGACCATCTGCTGCTGTCGAAGTCAACTCACCGACTGGCTTAAAGTCATTGTTATTTTTCAACTCCCCATTAATGGTCCCAGCAGTAAAGACATTTTCACCATCAGTTTGATAATCAAATTGGACCGTATATTTCTTGTTCGGTTCAAATTTAATATTTTGCGGAATTGTTTGAAGCATCAATCCTGCTCCTTGTTTATGGGCTTTCAAGGACCAGTTGCCTTCTAATACATCTGAAACAAGATTTCCATTCCAACCATATTGTGTATAAGGTTCATTTCTTTCTGATAAATGAATCCGTGGATCTTCTACACCACCAGCTGAGCCTTTAACAAACGGATATAACCCAACTGCTTGTGTGTCTTCAAAATCTTGCTTAATAACTGTTTGTTTGTCTGGGTTCATGATATCCGTTTGACGCTCAGCAATTCGTAAATCATCAAATTTTGTAACGGAATTGCCTTTATCAACCGCTAACGTCACCGAGCCTTTTTTGGCATTATCTGGGATTTCAAAATCAATTCGCATATTTTGCATATACTGCGGATTTTTCCTGCTTGTATGGTTAATATCTGCCTGAATGTAGTTTTGGGCAACCGAATTATTCACTGTCCGCGTATATTTCTTACCACCAATTTTAACAGTTACTGTGGCTTTGCGATCATGTGTTTCTGTGTTTAGATACAAACTATATTTTCCTGGTTTAGGAAGATTGATGTCTTGTTTGATTTCGGTTCTTTCTTTTTCTGAACTAAAGACATAATCACCGTTAGCATCTTTTTTAACTTCACCATCACCTCGGAAAACTTTCCAGTTATTTTTTAAGGTATTGGCTTCATTAAATCCAGGATCTTTAAATGGTGTTCCTGTTCCAAATGTCATCGGTTCAATACTGTCAGGTTCAGCAATGACATACGGTGTATTAGCCTCGGCTTGGATGGTCACTTGGTTATTTGTAGTGGCAATTGCGCCTTTGTCAATACGCCCTTGATCTGTTAATTCATATAAATGTAAATTCGTTTTTCCTTGCATTTTCTTATCCAATGACCAAGTGCTGGTACCGCCTTTTGGATTCCAGTGATATAGTTTGTCTTGACCATTGACATTCCAAGGCAGTAGATACGCATCACCTTTTAGAACTTCTGTCTCATTTAACGTAATGCTTCTTGGCGAATTAGCATCTGCTTGAGTAACGGTCACTTTTTCAGTACCGTTCGCTAATTTAATCGTACCATAGATTTGACCATCTGCTGCTGTTGTAGTTTCCCAGTTTGTAATTTGGTAATGTTGTAAGAACTTAGTCGGGACATTAATGGCAAAAGTTTTTTGGCGATAGGTATTAAAATTGGTTTTACCCACCCAACCTTCATAGGCTTCAAATTCAGCTCCACCTAACAAAGGGTTGTCGGAAATAATCCAAGTGTCTTTTTGATGATTCCGAATAAAACGAACGATTGTACTGTTAAAGCCTTTCGTTGTTGTACCGCCGTAATCTTTTTCTGCAGACCAATGGTTCCAAACCGAGTCATACTCTAGAGCATTCGGAAATTCATTGGTTGTAAACCAACCGAGTGAATTAATTTCTTTACTTAGTTGACGACTTGCCCAACCTGATTCGCCTTGATTGCCCCAAACATCAACATAAATATAATCTAGATTCGGTGCTTTTTGTTTTAATTCTTTAAAGCGCTCATAGCGACGACCACTCAATGCATCGGGTCTTTGTTTAATAAAATATGACGGATCTAACCAATCCCAGCCACGCTTCGTTGGATCAACTAATTCCTCATTAAATCCTTTTGCTTCTGGGTAAGACTCGGTGTCATTAATATGCACACCGAAAACGGCATTTAATTTATGGCCTTCGTCAATTAATTGATTCAACGCTTGTTCCCCGCCAGGTCGCTGACCAATAGCACCGTAATCTGGATGCGCAGAATCATGTCCTTCATTTTGATACCCTTTTAGTAAATTCATTTGTCCTAATCCATCTGTTAAATTGTAAATGCGTTTTGATTCGTCTAACGTCACTAAGAATGGGTTCGTCGCCTGACTAGCAAAGTTAAAAGGAATCCGTTGGTTGACTAATTCAGGGACTTTTTCCGCACCCATTGGGTTATTCATAATTGAACGGAACCCAATTGCCGCATCTTGCCAATCCACCCGATTGTCGTCGTTGCTATCTTTTGAGAATTTAACTTTCACTTCTGGCGTTTCTCCAGTTGTGTAATCTTCCGGTGCATCAAATGGTCGATAGGTCCATGCCCCACTTGACAAGGTTGTTACAAAACCAGTCGCCGCTTCTTTTGTTTGTTTATGGATTCGATTGTTGTCACTACCATCGACAGAGCCGTCTCCATAGGCGTTCGTCCAAAAACTTGCAGCATAATTCGCCGTATTTAAGAAACCATACATATATTTTTTCGTTTCTTCTTGGCTTGTTGTAGTTAAATCTTGGATAGTATCACCATTTTTATTTCCGTTATTTGCATTTGTCCCAGTATTCATCACAACGCCAGCAAAAGTCGCCCCTTCATCTGTACTATTGACAGAAATCAAGCCTTGATTTGGAATTGAAATTGTGTGTATTTTGGTTCCTTCTTCACGAATATCTGAGAGTTTCATAGCTAATTCTTGGCCTTCGGAAACAGTCAATGTTGTTGTGAAATGCAAACCAATTTCTGGGACAGCTACGTTATAAACGGCTTGATTTGCTTCACTCTTTTGTTTTTCAGCAGTTGCTTTATATGCTTTGCCATCAATCATTACTTGGTCAATTTTCTCGTGTTGGCCATTAAAAATCACTTGATTACTCTGAGGGTCTTCGTAGCGAATAATTCGTGGAAATTGTGGATCAACCACGGCTGTTAAATCTGCGGAAGAGATTTTGTCGCCTTTTTCAGCTTCATTGTCTTTAGCAACAACAATGCTGGCTTTTGCTTTGATGTTTGTATTTTCCAAAGTACCGTCGACTTCAAAAGTTCCTGGTTCTTTGTATGCATCAGGATCGATTTCATTCCAACTTACTGCTTCATTGGCTTCTTTACCAGTATTATAGGTCACTTTTACTTGTTTCGGTAATTTTGGTGCAACACCAATTTTTATAAAAACTTTGACTGGCGCAATTTGGGTCACTTCTGGCACAATTTCCGGAATGCTATCCACGGGGCCATTTTTAAAATAGTCATAATTGACAATTTTTTTGTCGTACCACAATCGGACACCCACATGTCCGGCTTCTGTTGGAATTTTGTCTCCGTTGGCCAAAACAGGTTCTCCTTCGTAAATCAACGTGGTGTTAAGCCAGATAGTAATTTTTTCACCAACATAACGTACTTTCAACAAATAATTCGTATCTTCATTTAACGTTGGCCCAGAAATTGAATCATTCCACGAATTAGGGCTTTCAACTAACCATTTGCCATTCGCGTTATAGCCTACAAAAACCCAGCTATCTTTGGTATTACCACGAATAATCACACCCGTCCGACCGCTTCCAGCAGTGTATTTAAACTTTGTTTCTACTTCACCATCAGCTAATTTAGGGGAATCTAAATTTAAAGATACGGCATTATTACCTGCTGCTGCATCTCGTGAAATCGCCAATGACTCTCCTGCTAATTCTCGATTTGTTTTACCAATCACATCTTGCCACTCACCAATTTTCCCTCCTGGAAAATCAGATTGCCACAATTTTTCTTCTGTTGCGGTAGGTTCCACCATTGATGAGCTTGTTTCAGTGCTGCTGTTTGTTGTTTCTTCTGCAGACGTACTTAATGGTACTAAAATCGTTGCGCTTGCCAATAGTGTCAATGTACTAAATCGTTTTATTTTTCCATGTTTCATCTGATAAATCAGCCCCCTAACATTTTTGAACACGCTTTCATTATTAACAATTAAAGGGGCGTTCCAAAAATAAATTCTTTTATTTTTGGAACGTCCATCTCTAAATCATTCTCTTAAAAACTTTGATTACTTACGACAACAAGTCAGAATTATTCATCCTCATCATCTACTGCAACATTTAGCAGCAATTCGTTGACTTTCACAATACTTTCTGCTGATTCTTTAACATAGTCACCTTCAATTGCTAATAAACTTGCATTTACATAGCTGATAACCATCGGTAAATTCATCCCAGTATATAAGTCAAACGAGGCACCTTGCATAATTTTTTTGGATAAAATATTACAAGGTGTTCCCCCTAATAGATCAGCAAAGACAACAAAATCTTCTAACGATTCCGTAATCGCTTCAAATTTTTCTAAAAAGTCAGCTTCACCTTCTTCTGGTAATAAAGCAACAGTGGAAATTGTTTCTTGCGGTCCCATAATCATCTCCGCACTTTTTTTCAATTCCTCGCAAAAACGGCCATGACTTACTAAAACTAAATGTTCACTCATCGATTTTCTCCTGTCTTACTTATTTTGAAATAACACCTAACGCAGACAATGCGACACAGACAATTAATACGATAAAAATGGCTTTAGTAGACGTCATATTCTTTTTACCTAGCATCCAATAAACACCACCGACAATTCCTGCAGGAAGTAGACGTGGTAAAATCATATCCAAGTTATTTTGCATGTTAAGTGTTACATCCCCAATACTTGGTGCCCATGATAGTTTGACATTAACCATCGTTGCCACTAAAGCGCCAACCATGAAGACCCCTAGTAAAGTTGCAGCATCTGTTAAGGCAGTTAAGCGGTGTTGCATAGTTGTTACCAAAGAAATTCCTTCGCGATACGCAAATTCCAATTGTTTCCAACGGAAGACCATCACGGCAATTTGAGCAACAATCCAGATAAAGATACCAGTTGGGTTGCCATTAATCGCCATGTTGGCAGCTAGCGCCCCAAAAATAGTTGGAATTAAAGCTGCGAAAATTGAATCCCCAATTGCTGCAAACGGTCCCATTAAACCAGTTTTCAAACCTGAAACTGTTTGTTTTCCAGCAATGCCTTCTTTTTCTTCAATGGCCAAATCGATCCCTGTAATAATTGTATTAAAGAAGTTTGAAGTATTGAAAAATTGCGTGTGTGTTTTCATCACTTCTTTTAATTCAGGCGTATCATCCCCATAAATTTTACGCAATTGTGGCAAAATCGTATACAAGTAACCTGATCCTTGCATTCTTTCGTAGTTCCAACCTAATTGGAAAGTAAACAAGCTTCTGCGATTAATTTGTTTAAAATCTTCTTTCGTCAATTTATAATTAGATTTCGTCATCTTCAATCTCTCCTTCGTCTGAATCATTCGCTGCATGTTCTTTTTTGGCTGCTGGTCCACTCGGAATCATTTGGCCATTTTTGTAGCTAATTGCGGCTAAAGCGAAACCAATTAAAGCGACTGCTAACATTGGTAGTGCGTTAAATACACCACTGAAGTCTTTCACAACGCTCGCAACAGATGTTCCTAAAAGTTGCATGTTTGTAAAGATTGTTCCTAGTAAAGCAGTTACAGTGAAACCAAGAATTAAATAAGGGAAATGTTTTTTCACTGGTAAGTAACGTAGTAAAATTGCAAAACCGACCGCTGGTAAGACCGCCCCAGCAACAGACAAGCCATCACCTAACCATTTCAAATCGCCATTTAGGACAGATACAACTTTTTGTACTAAACCACCACCAAAAGCAAGTGCTAAGAAGACTGGAATCATTCGAGAAAGAGACCAAGGTAAGGCACCCATTAAGAAGTTACGTTCAATTCCTTTGTAGTTCATATCTTCGACCATTTTATCAATTCGATGTGCAAAGTAGGTATTCGCAAAACGAGCCAAAATGTCTAATTGAATCATTAAACTAGCAACTGGTACTGCAATAGCAGCGATTGCTTGTTCAGGGTTCATTCCTAAAGACACAGAAAATGCTGTGGCAAGAATCGTGCCTGAGTTAGCATCAATTTTGGAGGCACCCCCGAAAGTCCCAACTCCTAATACAGTTAATTGCATACTTCCACCAATAATAAGTCCTGCTTTAATATCCCCCATCACTAATCCTGCAAAAAGACCTGCAAACACTGGCGCACTTAATGAAGAATAAATTTGTAATTCATCTAAAATTTGGTATCCTGCGTATAATGTTAATAATAAGATCTGCCACCATAAGATATTCATTTTTTGTTCCCTCCTATTTTGTTATCAAACTCATAAAGTCTTCCGCTTTGTCACTTGGCACCATTTGAGCAATCAGATGTACACCTTTAGCATTTAAGTCTTTAAAAACCTCAATATCTTGATCGACCACATTGATTGACTTAGTAATCGACCGTGTTTCGTTTGTTTGAGACATGTTCCCAACATTGATTTCTTTAATCGGCACCCCAAGTTCTACTAGTTTTAATAAACGATCTGGTTTCCGTACCACAATTAATAAACGTTGTGAGTCGTATTTTCCTGCTAAAATATTTTGAGCAGCTTTTTCAACTGGTAACACGCTTAGTTTCACGCCAGCTGGTGTTGCTAATTTCAAGCCACTTTTTTCAATGGCATTCCCTGCAACCTCATCATCAACGACCATAATTCTGGAAATATTCAATTTTGTCGCCCATAAATTTGCCACTTGTCCATGAATCAAACGTCCATCAATTCTTACGCCAATAATACTCATTGTAATCCCTCTTTCATTTCTTTATATAGTGATTCTTTTACTAACTGAATTTCTGGTTGGTACGTTCCTTCCGTTTCAAAAATGACGATCTCATTTTGCCCTTCTTTTAATAATCCTTTGGGAATATATAAGGAAAGCGTGGGACCAACATTCCAGAAACGACCAAGATTGGTTTGGTTAACAAAAACAATTCCTTTGCCAAATTTAGAAACATCAATAAATGTATCTTTCACTTCTGCTAACTCCACATGATACTGGTAAAAGCTTGGTTGATCAGGCTGCCATTCTCTTGAATAGTCTACCTGTTCACAGCTTGTCATAGGTAAACAATATTGTTGCCATTGCGTCATAAAATGTAAATCTGCCATGACACCCGTTCGAATCCCTTTTTTCTGAGTATCTGCAAATAGTTTATGCCCGTAATTGACACGACCCATATTTTCCATTAAAATATCGATTTGATTATTCTCTTGCGGCAGTGTAACGTAAATATCTTCGCCAATTTCCGTTTGATATTGCGTTGCTTGATGTACCTGATTGACAAATAATTGCAGACGATCACGACCGTCAATCACTCTTAGCTTTTCTTCTGCAGCATCTTTTTCAATGCTTGTTCGGTAAAGAAGATAGCCGGTATTTTGTCCTAATTGTTCCATGGTTTGCGGATAAACGCTGACCACTGGCTGACTAATCGTTTCTAAAGTCGCAAACAAACTCACTTTGTTTGTTAAAGGAATTGCTGTTTGCGCAAAAGAATCTTTTACTAGTGGTTCAGCTTGTGGTAACGCAGGGTACTCTTCGTGAAGCATTTTTTGTAACGCAAAATACTTTTCGGTTGGGTTCCCTTGTTCATCCAGTGGCGCATCATAATCATAGGAAGTGATTTGTGGTAAATCAATGGTTCCTCGTGCGGAGCAGCCATTCATAAACCCAAAATTGGTGCCGCCATGAAACATATATAAGTTGATACTGCCTAATGCTAATGCTTCTCTAACTGATTCAGCCAATTCTTGCGGATCTCGTTTAATAATTGGCTCTTTCCAACGATTAAACCAGCCATCCCAAAATTCCATACACATTAGCGGCCATTTTTTACCATGTTCTTCAAAAAAGGCTTGCATCATACCGAAATTTTCTTTGGCTTTTGAGCCAAAATTCCCAGTTACTAAAATATCATCTTCAATCATGCTGCCTGCCCGCAATGTTGCGCGCCATGGCCCGTCAGAAGTAAAAAATGGTGCTGTCACGCCGCGTGCAATCATCAAATCGCGAATCGCCCGTAAATACGCTTTTTCTTCGCCAAATGAACCATATTCGTTTTCGATTTGAATCATTAAAATATTGCCACCGTTAGCAAGTTGATGCGGAACAATTTTTTCCATTAAAACATCATAATATTCCGCAACATGCTTCAGATAGGTTGGATTATTCGAACGCATCCGTCCTGGTTCATTTAATAGCCAGGCTGGAAAACCGCCAAACTCCCATTCTGCACAAATATAAGGAGACGGCCGCACAATCGCATATAGTCCAAGTTCTTGTGCTAATTTTAAAAAGCGCTCCAAATCTAATATTCCCTCAAAATGAAATGTTCCTTTTTGCGGTTCATGTAAATTCCATGGTACATATGTCTCAACTGTATTGAAGCCTAAAGCTTTCAAGTTATAAAGTGAATGATACCAATCTGAGGGATCTACACGAAAATAATGAATGGCGCCTGATAAAATTTTAAATGGTTGACCATTTAAAAGAAACTCCTCTTTAATTTCAAATCTGTCCACATTGCCACCCTTTCTAGTAAACGCTTTCAATTACTGGATAATTGCTAAATAAAGAAAGATCTTTATTTAGCAATTTCAACTACTTGGATGTTCATAAGATGTTTCTTCACGTTCTCTACGTCTACATGCCCAGTCATTCTTTCTTGGGCATTAGCTATTCCAGCCGCCATGCCCCATTTTAGCAGTTCGGCAGCTGGGGCATCCTTGGCTAGTCCATATGCAAGACCAGCAATGGTTGCATCTCCTGAACCAACAGGATTTTTAGCTTGAATCGTTGGAATTTTTACACGATAGAATTGATCGTGATGTTTGGCAATTGCACCATCTTTTCCTAAAGATACGACAATCCATTCAATTCCCGCAAACATTGGTTTTGTTAAAGCTGTTTGTACAGCTGCTAATGGATTTTCTGAAAAATCTTGCTCTAGCAATCCTTCTAGTTCCTCTAAATTAGGTTTAATTAAATACGGTTTCCATGGTCCTTGAAGAACTTGCCTTAAACTATCACCAGAAGTATCTAGTAGCACTTTAACCTCTTGTGCTTGAGCTTTTTGAACTAATTCTTGATAAAAATTTGTTGGTAATCCTTTCGCTAAACTGCCAGAAATTGTGACAATTTCTGCTTGCTTAATTAATTGATCGAAATTTTCAAGGAAGTTACTGATTTCTTCTGGGGAAACAGTTGGTCCAGCTTCTAAAATTTCAGTTTGATTCCCCTCGTGCAAAATCGCAATCGAATCACGTGTTTCTTCTTTGATTGACGTAAATGCTTGGGGGATGTTTGCTTTCTTTAACTCATTTGCAATAAACGCCCCATGAAAACCACCAAGAACGCCGGTAGCGATAACATCTCCACCTAAATCATGAATAACGCGAGTGACATTTAGTCCTTTGCCACCAGGGGTTTTGGTCACCTGACTGGTCCGATTAACGGTATCAAGCTTTAGATGATCTAATAGGTAGGAGATGTCAATTGACGGATTCATTGTTACTGTTACTATCACAGCTATGCCTCCCAATTACCCTTCGTTTACTTGAACTTTCGCATGCCAAGAGCTGGCGGTTGCTGCGATGACTTCATTTAAACTTTCAATGTTTTCTCGGCCTTCTGTTTTTAACCAATCACAAGCCGCAGTTTCTCCTGCTTCAACGAAAGGTTTCACGCCATTTTTCCACGTAGCTCGGCCACATAAAACACCATTAAATGTAGAACCAGCTTCTTTAGCGAAACGTAGTGTTTCTTGGAATAGCTCTGTTGAGACACCGGCACTTAAAAAGATGAATGGTAAATCAGTGGCTTGACTTTGTTCTAAGAAATAATTCGCCGCTTCCTCTTTTGTATACGCTGTTTCAGCCGGCGCAAAACCTTCTACAAAATTCATATTAACTGGAACTTCCACTTTCAATACATCTACTTTATATTGGGGTTTAGAAAATTCTTTCATCATTTCATTCACTTTATGCGGTTTAACTTTTGCATATTCTAAAGAAGTCGCATCTGCTATTTGTGCATCATAAGAAACTAATTCTAAGTAAAATGGTAGGTCTTCTTCTGCACATTCACTTCCTAAGCGTTCAATGAATACATGTTTTTGATGATTGATTTCTGGATCCTCATCCACATCATAGTATAGTAAAAATTTAATCGCATCTGCGCCTTCTTCTTTCAAGCGTAAAACAGACCAATCTGCTAGTAAATCAGGCAATCGTCCCGGAGTTGTTGCATCATAGCCCGTTTTTTCATAAGCGAGTAACAATCCAGCCTCGGTATCGCGTGCTTTTGCAGCAGGCAATCCATATTCTGGATCCAATAAAATGGCAGACGCATAAGGTGTCAATTCTTTCGAGACTAATTCTTTAAACGTTTCAATTTGTGCATCAGTTGGCTCTACATCTAGCGCTTTGATCATTTTTTTCAAGGCACCTCGTTGATCAATGGCTAATGCGCTAATGATTCCTTCTTGGGTTGACAAACGATCCATTGCCGCTTTTTTTCCAGCTGTTAACGTAAGCATAGTTCCTCCTCCAAATGTTGTATTATTTATAGTCATAAATCGTTACGCCTTTAACCACACGATTCACTGTACCTGTCGGTGAAGGGGTATCCGGTTTATTTCCAACTTTAATAGATGTTAAAAGTGCGACTGTTTGGGCTACCATGATATCTGCTAATGCTAAATAGCCATCAGGTAATAGAGCAGTTTCTGCGGAATATTCAATAGTTGAACCTGAGAAATTACGTTTGCCAGGTTGAGCAATCGCAAAAACACCCGCCGCAATTTCGTCACCGTGAACTTCTTCTAAGATATCCAAGTCATAATCTCTTGTGTATGGTGTATTATTAACAAAACCAAACATTATTGTTTTTTCATTAATAAATGATTTTGGTCCATGACGGAAGCCCATAGAAGAGTCAAAAATTGTGGCAACTTTGCCGGCTGTTAGTTCTAAAATTTTCAATTGCGCTTCTCTTGTCAAACCAGCTAAACTTCCAGAACCAACATAAACAATTCGTTCAAAATCAAGGTTAACAATTTCATTTAATTCTTCTTCACGGGATAGCACTTCTTCACCTAATTTAATTAGAGCGGTTACATAATCTTGTTTTTGCTCAAAGGCTGTTTGATCAAAGAGTAGTAATGTACCCAAGGTCATGCAAGAAAAGCTACCAGTCATCGCAAAACCACCATCATTGGAACGTGTTGGCATTAAGAATAAAAAGCTGTTTTCTTCTTTTTGGCTTATTTGTGCCAGTTGTCCTTCTTCGGCACAAGTAATCGCTAAATGATGAATTGTTTCAACCACTTGATTAGCTACTTCAACTGCCGCTAAACTTTCAGGACTATTTCCACTTCTTGCAAACGAAACTAACAATGTTGGTTCGTCTTTAATCAAATAATCTTCTGGTTTGGCCACAATATCCGTTGTCCCAATACTTTCGAATGAAAAGGCTTGTGTGTCGCCGTGTGCTCGGAGATAAGGTACAACCGTATCACCGACATATTGCGAAGTCCCTGCTCCTGTAAAAATTACTCTTGTGCGTTTTCCTTGCGCTTTGGCCTGGACTTCTTTTAAAAAGTTTTCCAAAGCTGTTTGATTTTCATGATAAAGTGTCACGGTTTCTTGCCAAAGCTCAGGTTGCTGACGAATTTCACGTGTCGTGATTTCCGCTCCTAGTTGTTCTAGTTCTTCTTTTTCTGCTGTAAACATACTTAACTCTCCTAACTATTCCGAATATGGCGTATCTGATAATGAAATTGATCTGCTCGCGCCACACTCAACGTAAATTCAATAATTTCATTTTTCATGTTATATGTCTGGCGTGCTAAATGAAGGACTGGCGCTCCTTCCGGAATCATCAATAATTTGGCATCTTCTTTTGACGCAATGCTAGCGTATAATTCTTCATCAGCTAAACGAACGGTTTGCTTAAAATCTTCCGAAAATAGATCATATAATGGTTTGCTACGTAGTAATTGATCCGTGAGTGATAAGAAAAATTTCACAGGCAAGTATGTGTCTTCAACCATTAATGGCTCGTTATCAGCAATCCGCAACCGACTTAATTTAAAAACTGCCTCTCCTAACGAAAGATTCAAATGCTGACAAATAAATTTATCCGCTTCCAATTTTTCGAAGGATAATATACGGGTATGTGGTTTTCGACCCAGCCCTTTCATTTGTTCTGTAAAACTATATGCGCCAGCTAAATCAGCGGCCTCTTTTTTTATATCTGAAACAAATGTTCCTTTGCCATGACGACGATAGATGGAACCTCTATTTTCTAGTTCTTGTAGCGCTAACCGGACCGTCGTCCGACTCACTCCATATTGTGCAGTCAATTCACGTTCAGAGGGCAACTTGTCATGAGGAATCATGCATGTTTCGATTCGTTCCTGCAGCAAATCAACAAGTTGATGATACAAAGCTTTGTTTTTAAAGGCATTTTCCATAACTTTCTCCTTTACCCTAACTGGTTATAACCACAAACCAATAGTACGGTGGTTTTTTTTATTTTGTCAATAAAAAGTATTAATAAATATCTTCATACCGCTATAACCTTGAAATGATAACGTTTACATTTTTTTATTTTTCTTTATTGTAATATTTTTTTCCTAAAGAAATCATTTTTTTATAAAAAACCATCCTTAAATATGATACCAGTTGCTGGCTTTATTTTAAATAGACAAAAAAGAGTATGAGACAAAAATCACTTTAGATTTTTGTCTCATACTCAAAATCTGAAAAACAGTTCTATCCCGACTTCTTCGTTTCTATTGTTTGGTTCTGGCAACAACTAACAAGTAACTGATTTTACGAAATCCATGACAATATTCATTATTGAGCATATTCAATCCTTCTGCTAATTTTCGTATAAGATAAATATTGATTGAATGTGTTGACACAACGAAAGGCCGTCCTATTCGCATATTGATCATAATAACGCTTGGTATACCACTGAAATTCTTTCGTCCAAGGTTTGACATGGCCAGTAAAGTGGATAATGGATGGTGCTCTTCTCGTTTCTTCATATTGTTTTTCTCCATAAATAGTTGGATGTTTTTTCGCTTTTGACAGAATATAACCTTGGGCGTTCCACTTAGGATGCAACAGGGTCCAACGGTCGTGTAAAACCGCATTCAATGCATCTTGATCATGGAAACGTAATTTATCTGGATTTTCTTCAATAAATCTTAAGACTTTAGTGGTTACATCTAAATTCAACCATTTTTTAACATCGATTAGCAACAAGCCTGAGTTAAAATAACACATAGATTCTGCAGGAATCGCCATTTTTTCCAAACGTTGATGGAACCCTGCATCTTCAACAGCGGCGATGATATTTTCACCTAAATCAACTGTCCATAATTTTGCGACATCATCTAAGGCAATCATGTCACAATCCATATACAACAGCCGTTCGATCTGGCTTCCTCTAAACAGCTCTGGAATAGCAATCCTGTAGTAAGCTGTTTTGGGAATTCGTTCACTGGTTACAACATTTTTGAAAAAATGGGGGTTGATTTTTAAAAATGTTAACTCTGCATTGATTTGGGTATGTTTAATCGTAAAATACAGTAGTTGCTTGCTTTCAAAATTGATATTGTCATCAATCACATAAAAATGAACAGCTGCCGCTGAAGGACTATTTTCTAAAATTGAAACAAACATAGCAGCAAGATGCGGTACAAAGTTGGTATTGCAACAGGAGACAATCGCTAATTCTTTTCTATTTTCCATTTATTGCACCTACTTTCTTTAACTTGTTTAGATAAAGAGCTGTATAAGGATGATTTTCTAACGTATTCCAGGGTTTATCGTGACCAGTAAAATGAATAATCGCTGGCTCTTGATTTCCCGCTGCATATAATTTTTGGTAAGCCTCATTAGGCGCTTCATGACGATTAAAAACTAAAGACGTCTGCATATTCCATCTTGGTTCTAAAGCTAGCCAATCTTCATAAAGAACGGCGTTTAAAGCATCTTGGTCATGATAGATTATGCGGTCCCCATTTTCTTCTAGATACTGAATTGTTTTTTGCGTGATTGCTTTCTCGTTCCATCGGTCAATATCAATAATCATGACTCCTGAATTAAAATAATAATCGGAGGAACGGATGCCCAAACGTTTCAAAGCATATGCTTGACCAGGATCAATAACCGCGCCAATCGTTTGGTTCACTAATGGCGTATCATACAACTGGACAACATCATCTAAAACAAGCGTATCTGCATCTAAATAAAGAACCTTTTTATAGCTATATTTTTGTAAAAGTGACGGTAAAGAAATGCGTAAGTATGCGGTCGTTGTAATATGATCACTCACTAAAAAATTTTGATAGACTTCTTTGTCTGCTGTTAGAAATTCAACAGTTGCATTTTGTGAGTTACTACTAACCGTTTCTCGGAGTGCTTTTTTGCTAGATAGCGACAGCCCATCATCAATCACATAAAAATGAACAGGTCTCTCCGCATGACAATTTTCTAAAACAGTTGTCATCATTACATTCAAATAAGGAGCATAATTTTCGTCTGAAGCTGTCACAATTGGCACAATCTTCTGATTTTTTCTCATCAAAACCACTCTCCTCTTTTATTTTTATAGCTAAGTTCCTATTCAGAATAGGCCCTGAAAAACTTATCTGCAAATCATATGCTCATTATTTTATAATATAATTATAATAAAAATATATTTTATGGCTATAAAATAATTTTGTTTTCCGTTAACAACTATTAAAAAAACAACATTTCTCTTACTTTATCCTCAAAAATACTATTTATTTAATACTTGTTTTACTAATTTTTTTATCTAGAAATCCGCCTGTTGTATTTTCTGTTGATGGTAATTTTAAAATGTACAGCGAAACTTAATATAAATTCTAAACTGACTTCTTACTCAATAAAAGAGCGAAAAAGCCTGGGACAAAAATCACTTTGGATTTTTGTTCCAGGCTCAAAACCTGATAAATGGCGAGAACAGAACCAATTCCTTCGAAAATAACCGGTTCTTTCCTGACCTCCTTCACTTCATATATGATTCTCTTTCCCTTCCAAAAATTATCCTTCTTAAATGATCTACGGCGTAGTCGGATAATTTTGGACTGTCGTTTGATTGCCATTTTGACTAAACAAGCTGGTTGATTGTGCATTTTTTTGTTTTTCTACTTCTAAGACTTTGTTTTTTTCAAAAGCCACATCATAGTTGTAGTCCTTTGGTTGCACTTCTTGGAATCCTTGTGGTTTATAAAAACGTAAAAGGTTTTCCTGATTTAATTTGTCAGATAAACTTAACGATTTTTTCACCCAATCGTTATCTTTCGTGACTTCTGCTTTTAAATCTGCTGGAACTTGGTCTAATTTTTTCCCTTGATTATTGTAGATTTCCCCACCTAGATACGAAAATTGAGGCGTTACAAAATCGCCATTTCTAAAAGGAACCACTTGTTTATATTGAGGAGATAAAAGGTCCGTGCCAAAATGGATATAATTTTTATCATCGACACCTAAAAGATGGTACAGTGTCGGTAAAACGTCAATTTCCCCACCATATTCGTGCATGATTTTCCCTTGCGTATAGCCTGGCATGTAAAACATCAAAGGTACTCTTTGCAATTGCGCATTGTCATAGTTTGTCCACGTTTTTGGATCGCGGTTGAAGGCTTTACATAAGTCCTTGTTGTTCGCATCTGAAATACCGAAGTGGTCACCATAAATAACAAAAATAGAATGATTGTATAAACTTGTTGTTTGCAAGTAATGGAAAAATTGTTCTAGCGATTGATCCAAATAGTGCGCTGTTCGAACATAATCATCCACAATCGAATTGCCTGTGTTCAATTTAGGAAACGGGAAGTTTTGGTCATCCGTATAATAAGGGGTATGATTGGTCACAGTTAAAAACTTCGCATAGAATGGCTGCTGTAAATGTTCAAGCTCACTAGCTGATTCACGCAACAATTGTTTATCTAAAATACCGTAACCTAGCATTTTGTCATCTTTTGAAAAATATGACCGATCAAAAAAGTATTGATATCCTAAGTTTTTATACACATGGTCTCGATTCCAAAAACTCCCCACATTTCCATGGAAAACAGCGGTTGTATAGCCTTTTTGTCCTAAAACTGCGGGAGCCGCTTCGAAAGTATTGTCTGATCCTAATTGTGTAAAAAGAGAGCCTTGCGGGAGCCCGAATGTTCCTGTTTCCAACATATTCTCCGCATCACTCGTTTTTCCTTGCCCTACTTCATGAAAGAAATTATCAAAACTGATTGTCGCTTTGTTTTGATAGAGCTGATTTAAAAATGGTGTAACCTCTTGGCCTTGGACTTTCATATTAATCAAAAATTGTTGAAAACTTTCTAAATGAATCACAAATACATTTTTTCCTTTGGCAATTCCGGCATACTGTGGATTAAGCGGTAAATTGTTTTGCTTGGTAAATTTCATGATTTCAGGTAATTCGTTTGAACTAGCTTCTGCTCTTACCTCATTTGACATGGCTGTTTTGACACCATCGATGGCTGTGAATGCATCCAAGCCAAGATATTTTACAATATAATTACGGTCAAAAATTCTTTGAAGCAATTGAGGACGATCGGTTTCGCTTAAAAATAAGTTAACCGAAAAGAGCAAGACACTTAAACAACTAATTGAGATCGCCAATCTTCTGTTGATAGGTTTGGTCACAAAGACTTGATGATTCCGTCGCTGTTTAAAAGAGTAAAATACCAAAACGAGCAGTACTAAAGTATCTAGCCAATAAAAGACATCGTGGACTCTCATTAAAGCAAGTAAATCACCAGAAATCCCTTCTGAAACTTTTGAAAAGCCAAAAACAGATTGGATGGTAATAAAGTCAGTGAATTCACGATAAAAAATAATATTCAAATATAAAATTAATGTATTTAAAACATTTAAAAGAGTTAAGCTAAGCATAAATGTTTTATGCTTTTTAAAATACAAACTAAAGCCAAATAATAACAGCGTAGTAGCAACTGGATTGAACCACAAAATTTCTCGTTGGAGACTGCCCTTAACGCCCAATGAGAAATCTAGGTAATACGCCAGAATCGTTTTTGCCCAAAAGAGTAAAACAAAAAATAAAAAGAGTCCTAATCGGTTATTTATTTTTTTCATCTAAGTTTGTCTTCCTTTCCCTTCAAAAAAATCTTGATTTGTTAAAAATAAAACCTAACTCTGCGCAATGACTTTTTCGCTAGCGGAGAATTGGATAAATAACTTAAAAAGATAATCGCAATGGCGCAACATCCAAATAAAAGCCATACGTTTGTAAAAGGTGTTCGAGTAAGCGAACTAGTAATAGGCTTTGTAATTAAAAGACTTGGTAGCGCAACCCCTAAAGAATTGCCAATTTGCTTACATGTCACCGCAATGGCTGCTGCCGTTCCTGACTGAGAAAGTGGCATTCCTTCAATCGCTGTAATGGTAATCGGTGAATTTAACATCCCAAACCCAATGCCTAAAAAGATATAAATAACAAATAAAATAATCATAGGCGTTGTTTTAGTTACAAATAATTGTAAAAAGCTAACAGCCAACATTGAAATACCACAAAGCATAATAGGACGTTTCGTTCCTATTCTCCCTACCATTTCGCCAGCTCTCGGGGCAACAAGAAAACTAACAAAAGCCAAAGGAATGGTTGATAAGCCAGCTTCCAACGGGCTGAAGCCTCTCATCTCTTGCAAATATAGCGTGTTTAAAAATAAATAGCCGTTATATATGATAAAGCCAAAAATAGCTAAAAAAGAAGCCGATGTAAATGGAATAGATAAAAAGAAACGCGGGTTGATTAACGGATTGTCAATGTTATATTCATAAATAAAGAAAATAACAATGGCTAAGCAGCCGATTATCCCAGTACTTAAAATATCTGGCGCGAAAAGCCCTTTTCTAGGTAGTCCGATAATGGAATAGATAGAACTAAATAGAAAAAGAATCATCAATGCTTGACCAACAAAATCATTTTTCGCCGTTTTCTCTACTTTTGACTCAGGTACAAACTTTTGTGTAAGGATAATTGCCGCAGCAATGATCGGTACATTTACAAAAAAGACATATCGCCAGCTAAAATAAGAAACAATTAGTCCGCCAATAATCGGGCCCATGCCTAAGGAAATCCCTGTAACAGAGCCCCACAAGCCAATTGCTTTCGCTCGTTCTAACTTTTCGGTAAATACCTGTGTAATAATAGACATTGCTACCGGATTTAACATAGAACCACCAATCCCTTGCAACATGCGAAACGCGATCAATTGCCCTGGGGTTTGCGAAATCCCACATAGGAAAGACGCTAAACCAAAACAGGCTAAGCCCAATTGAAGGACTCGTTTACGGCCAATTCGGTCTGCTGTAGACCCAGATAACAATAATAAGGATGCTACCATTAAAGTGTAGCCATCTGTTACCCACTGTAATGTAGACAGATTCGTGTGAAAATCACTTTGAATGGATGGTAACGCCACATTGACAACCGTAACATCCATGGTCACTACAAACAAACTCATGCAACAAGTATACAAAATAACTTTTTTTCTATCGATCATAAAAACAGTCCTTTCTAGCAACTACATAAAACAGGAAAAGCAACAATGACACTTAAACTTCTAACGACACAGTTATCGCAAGTACTCACGTATCAACAGTTCTTTATATTCCTTGCCATTTAGTTATTTTATACTTAAAAAAATAAATCTTTAGATAGCCAAACTATACACCAGAACCCCTTTAAATTGAACCGTAATAGATACGATTTATCGATTCTTAAGTTATTAAATAATTGAACATTCCGTTCAGAAATATCGAACAGCCCCATAATTGAGCATCTCTTTTAAACAATGAACAACAAAAATAGCCTTATCCGCAGCAGAAGTAAATCTAAGCGAATAAAGCTATTTTTGGTAACTATTCCAAAGTAATTTTAATGGCTAAGTCTCTAGCAACTTTTGTAAAGTTGCCTTGATTTGACCAGGTTGGACAAAAACCGAACTGGAAACATTTCGGTATAAATAAAATTTTTGTTTTCGTTCAATCGGTAAAAAGAAGAGTTTAGAATCAATTTCCTGCAGTTGTTCTTTCCGAAGAGAGATCACCGCATAAACTCCTTTACTTTTTTCAATGAGACGAGTAAGCATCAACGTATCGTAGCAACAAACAAGCGGACTTGTTAATTGCAACATTTCTAGCACACTCTTGGTAGCTTCTAAATGATCTAAGTGATGAGGCAAAAATAGAAATGGATAGTTGGTCAAACAGCTGAAGCCTTCTTCCTCAATTTCTTGTTTAATTTCTCTTGAAACACAAAGATACATTTTTAGTTCAATTAATTGTTCTTTCTTTAAAACTGGACTATTCACATCTGCAGAAGTAATCACAAAATCCAACTCATGATTCTCCAATTTATTCAATAACTCAAACGATGAACCATGGTAACATTCCCAAAAACGATTCAGTTGATCCTCATTTTCTGTCACTTTATACATCAAGGACGTATTTCCAAAACCTAAACGCATCACTGGATTCTCAATCATTTCATGCAAATTAAGTTTCATTTTCTTAGCCTCGTTTAAAATGATATATACAGATTGGACGATTTTATCACCATAGGAATTTAACGTCAAAGAATTACCGTTACGGTCAAAAAGTAAATGGCCCAATTCACTTTCCAAATCTTTTAATGACGCACTTAAGGTTGATTTACTAACATGGAGTTCAGAGGCTGCTTTGGAAATACTATTATATTTTGCAATGGTATAAAAATATTCTAATTTTTCAATAGTCATCTTTTGTCATCCCTTTTATTCAAATTCATTTGCCCACGCAACCTGTTCAAAACACGCCTCACTCTTTATCAATAGCGTAGTTATTTTTGCTCTAATAAGCTATGTCCATCTTGTTATTTTTCTATAACTAATAGCAGATGGATATGAAAGTGCCTTTGGTAAAACTTTTTCTCGGAAATAGCATGAACATTCACAACAAATTCAGCTTATTAAAAAAGGCGTCTAGCTTTTTGTATTTTACGCAAATTTACTTAAGAAATTCCATTTCAATTCTTCTCTAAAAAAGGTAAGATGGACACAACAAATGTTTCAGTTTCCATGCCCATTTACTTTAAGGTTCAGCGTTATCTACTAAGTATGAAGACTGTCAAAGAAAGGTTAGGTACTCCCAATGAAAATCAACTATTTAGGTACGGGTGCAGCAGAACGGATTCCAGGAATTTTTTGTAATTGTAAATTATGTAAGTACGCTCGAGAGAAAAAAGGACGAGAAATTCGTACACAAACTCAATTAATTATTGATGATGTCCTGCTGATTGATTTTCCAGGGGATTCTTATTTACACCTGTTGCAGTATGACTTGTGTTTTGCAGACTTTAACTCTTTACTAATCTCTCATTGGCATTCCGATCATTTTTACGGCGAGGATTTGGCTTATCGAATGTCTGGTTATGCATTAGATATTCCCAATCGTTTAACTGTTTACGGAAATGAAGCAGTTAAGACGTTTTATCAGCGCTCCTTTGATTTAGAAGGTCGTCAAGACGATACCCGATTACATTATCAGGTTATTCAGCCCTACAAATGTTTTACTATTGCGAACTATACGATTTATCCCCTTCCTGCACAACATGGAAATTTCAGTGAAGATTGTTTTATTTTCGTTATAGACGATGGTAAAGATGCTTTTTTAACCACCCATGATACAGGTTACTTTACGTCAGAAATGTTTGAATATCTTGAAAAGAGCCACTTACTTCTTAGTATTGTTTCTTTAGATTGTACTAGTCAAACAAACGAAACTGGCAATAGTCATATGAATTGGGAAGAAAATTTAAAATTAATTGCAGAATTAAAAGAAAGAAAACTCGTCACAGATAAAACGATTTACGTTGCCAACCATTTTTCTCACAATGGCGGCTTGTCTTATGCGGAGATGGCGGCTTTATCTCAAAAGCATGAAATCATTACGAGTTATGATGGGTTAGAAATACTAACTTAATCGGATTATTTGCCTTCTTTTCAGCACTATTATATGCTTTTAACCGATAATTACAAGGTACTTTTATCGTAACTTACACTATCTTAAAAAACAAAAATACTCGAAATTTCCCGTGATTCTGGAAATTCCGAGTATTTTTATGGTTCTTTACGCTGCTGGCACAGCGGATAAACGTTTATTTTCTTCTTCATTCACTCGATTGACAATAAAGTTATAATTCACTTCATTTAGTCTTTGACCATGATTTCCTGTTTGCTTAATGCCACCATTGGAATGAACACCAACTACTTCAAACTGAGCATTATAGATTGGTGAACCAGATTGACCACCTGTTGTATCGATATCATAAAATAGTAATGGATTTTCTAAGTCTGTAAAGTTAGATGTAAACAAATCATTTTCATGAGACCATTGTGTGTGGTTTTTCTCACCTGGATAGCCTGATATTGTTACATGGGTATCTGAAGATTCAAACTTTTTCAAAACAAATGGCGTTAAAATTTCTCCCAACTCTGGGCCATCTGGACGATCGTTTTGTTTGCCGACAGTCACTACCGCAATATCCGCATTCGGGGAAAAAGCTACATCAATCACTTTGAATTTGCCAAATGGTGTCGCACTGCCATCTCGACCTGGATAAAACCAAGCATCATCTTTGGCATTCGGATTTAATACTTTGGCATTCTTAAAACTTTCAGCCACATGATTATTGGTGACAATTGTATTGGTTCCAACAACAAAGCCTGTTCCTAAAGAAATATAGCCTGGTTTACTGGCAGGGGAAATGATTCTTCCGATTGACGCAAAAGGCGCTTCGGTTGTATCTGCTACTTCTTGTCTTCTGTCCTCAGGGTCCAGTAACGATCTTTTTTGTCGCGAATGACTTTCGGCAGGAACGATATACTCTTCTGCATTTGCAGACAGGCTAAAACCGGCGATCAAAGTTACTAAAATCAGAAACAAAAAACCAGCACTAATTTTTCGTATGGAGAACTTTTTCATAAGATTATGCCACTCCTTATCCATTTTTATTTAATTGGGGAATTTTTTTCATTCATTGACCAGAACAGATTCACTTGGTTGATTTACTTGAATATCCTCTTTAGCTCCGATTCCGGCAGAGTTAAAGGCTGCTGACACCACTGAAGCTGCTTCATCGCCATATTGAACTTTTGCAGCAGCAAGCATCGCATCACGAGCATCACTGAATTGTGCTTTAGGTGTTAAGTAATTTACTAACGAGCTGTAGAAAATAGTCTGTGCTTTTTCAATGCCTAAGTTCTGGATAATGGTGTAACCAATCCGATTAATAATTCCACTATTATAATGAACACCGCCTTGATCATAATAAGGCGTTCCTTTATACCGTGCTCGATCGTCGTATTGAGCCATGGTTTCTGGTTGTCCGTGTTTACTTGGGGTTTGTAAATTTCGAATACCTGTTTTTCGGTCAACACTCTGAGTATCCGCACCAATTTCTGGATTAGATGCACCCGAAATAATATAACCCATCAAATCAGAATAAGATTCATTCAAGGCACCTGATTGTCCTAAATATTCTAAACCGGCAGTATGTTCCGTCACACCATGTGTCATTTCATGACCAACTACATCTAAAGAGGAAGCATACGTTTTTCCTGTTGGTGTACTTGTTTCACCATAACGCATTGCTTTTCCATCCCAAAAAGCATTGTCATAAGCATCTGGATGTTGTTCATCAACAACTGACAAGATGGGCATCCCTCGATCATCAATACTGTGTCGTTGGAAATGATCTTCATAATATGTTTTCACAAATTTTCCATGCGTATAGGCGTCAACAGCATTCTGATTTAATGCTGCTAGTGATGGTGCTTGAATAATAGAATAATTATTTTTGCCATCAACTACTGCATGGTAAACCCCTGTGTTATCCGTTCCGTGTAAAGCAATTCCCGTATTGCTTTTTTCAACTGGTACATTAAACGCTACTTGAAAAGAGTTTTTTAACGTTACTTCGCTACCGACATGTTCCGTTAAATCTTGTTTTTCCATAATTGTTCCATCTGTAGCGTTCACTTTATAAACCAATGATACGGGGTCACCAGTTGGTGAAGAAGTTACTCTGACTTTATAAAATAATTGCCCTTCATTATTTACACGTTTGTCAATAGCTAAAAAGACAAGATCTTTATTTTCCGGATTATCAGAAGCAATAATTTTTTTAACTCCTTCTTCACCGATTGCATCAACCGATTGAATTTTCACTACTTGATCAACTGGATTTCCTGTAACACTTGTTACTGCACCATTTTTATCTAAATGAATAATCACATTATCCGAATCAACAGTAACGCCTTCCGTTTGCTTTTCTAACTTAAGATGCTTCATCCCCCACGCATCTTCTTTTCGATCTACAACCGTATATTGTTCAGCAGCTGCCTCAGAAATTGCCTCCTTTTCCAACTTCGATAAAACTGTTGAAACTTCACTTTCTGAATAAACTTGTTCTTCTGCGGCTACAAAAAGTGAAGAAAATAGACATGAACTTCCAACAAAGATGCCTGTACCTAAAATGTATAAAATTTTATTTCCCTTCATCAAACAATTAACTCCTTCCCCAGTTTCCTTTTATTTCTTTTCCCAACAAAAGTATTGCTTTATCCTCCCTAATTTTTCCCGTTAAACGACCGCCCCTTTCCCTGCGTAAATATTTGTTGCTATTTTCATTATAGACAACTACCTAACCGGCACTATCTAAATTCCTTAATCAGCCGACATTTTTCCCTGTATTGCCCCTCATAACTCAATACCATAGCAAAAAAGTTGTTAACAAATTCATTCGTTAACAACTTTTTTACTATTATGATTTTTTTCAATAATTAAATGTTGAGTAACCGATCCTTCATTGAAGGACGTTTGCAAATCAAATTGATCTGAAAAATCAACAATTTCTTTTACATATAACAATCCCCAACCGTGCTCTTCTGGGTTACTTTTAGAACTAAATTTGGTTTTCTTCATAACCTTAAAATCAAATTCGGCTTGTACACTATTTGTTATCACAAACTCTTGTGTTTCATTTTTATTGAAAATTGAGATAGCGAACATTTTCAATTCTGATTTTGCACTGTTTTCAATCGCGTTATCTAATAGAATAGCCAACAAACGAATCACAACCACTAAGTCGATTGATGTATCAAGAATAAATACTTCTGGCACATCAACAATCACTTTTAGTTTTGCTTGCTTTGCGGTATTAATTTTCATACTTATGAGTGCCTTAAGTTCCATATTTTTCAAACGATTTAACTTCATAAGTTCAAATTCTTCATTATCAATAATTTTTTTGGTTGGTGCAATCGTTTCTTCATAAATTCTTTTGATTTCCAGAATATCTTCGTATGAAATAGCAATTTGTAAACTATACAATAAATTTTTATAATCATGACGAAACATCGCTAGCTCTTCGTTAATGGATTCTATTTTTTCAGTATAAATCGTTAAATTATTCAATAATTGAGTGTTGATACGTTGTTCTTCCAAATAAGCTTCAATGACTAAGCCAATCAGAATTAAAAATAAACCTACACTTATTAATAACTCCAATTTAGAACTATTTACCGTGACAAATCCTCGCATAAAGTCAGGTGAAATCTCTGGCGAAATCAAAAACACAAAAAGTAACAACAGAATCAACAATAAAAGTAAACAACCAAAAAAAATTCGGCTATTTTCTAACACACGATTTAATCTTAAAAAAACACTATTGGGAATTTTTAAAGCAATCCAGATATTTATAAGCAACAGAAGAACATTTGAGGCAATCCATAATAATTTATTTTGATAAATCTGTTGAAAAAAAACACTTAAAATCGTTTGCTCCGTGTAATTGATAAACGAAACCATAAGCAATGTAAAAACGGATAAAAATATCGCTTTAAAAATTGAGAACCTCTTTTTGTGAATGAGTAAAAATCCTGTAAAAATAACGACTGTCAGCGCATAAATCAACCAAGAGTAGCCCAACATTAATGCCGCAAACGAACAAAGATTAATGACAATAAGCAATGAAAGTAACGGTATTTTACATTCAATCTTGATCAATGTTACTCGTAAAAAGACAAAAACGATAAAGCTAGATGCCAGCAAAACGTTAGTAGCTAATAACAACAAAATCATTTTTCAATATTCTTTTTAGGTTTTTCAGTTTGTCCCATCCATTGTCCAAATATATTGGGCGAATTTTGATTTAATCTAGGCTTAGTTCCCACACCATCACTAACTTTTGCAACTCTTTTTTCAATAACATTTTTAATTATTTTTTTACCAAATTTCATAAAAACACTTCCTTCAATTAAATTTTTTGTTACAGGGAGTATCATCAGACCTTGGATGACGAGACCGTAGAGTATTACTGAAGCAATCTTTTCTTTGACAAACAGACTACATAAAATAAGTAAACACACCCTTATAAGGCTTTGCTTTTTGAGCACGTTTAAATCAGATGGCTGAACAGGTTCGATTGCTGTTCCTTGTGGCGCATACCAATAAAATAATACGACTAAGAGGCAAATCAATAAAATTTTATAAATAAACGGTAAGCTCACAGAAGAATTTTTCAATACAAATGGTATGGCAACATAGATAACAATGCTTTCTAGACGACAGAGCCATTTGGTTTTTGCATGCCAGCCACCTGCGACAGGCCGTAAAAAAATCAGTACGACGTATACAATAAAGGTTTCGCTTAACGTCCCAAATAAAACTGATAAAATCAGAATCATCAGAAAATTAAATAAGCCAGAAAAATAAACGGTTAGATAATACTTTGTCCATTGTGTTTTTCCTGATTGATCTTCCTGATCCATATCCATAATATTTTTTAGAATCCAATCGATTAGCATATCGCCCTCCTCTTCAAGTATTGCACTAAATTATAACGAATATAGCGACTAATAGATAGATAATTCCTTAATTAGTCATTATCCCTCCCTAAGTAAGAAATAGTGCCTTGACCTGAGTATAATATCTTCTTGAGACTGGTACTTCCGTTCCGTCTCTCATAGTTAAAAGATGCGTTTTATAATTTAATTTTGACGCATATTTTTTATTGATGATGATTGATTGATGGACTCTAATCAAATCTGGATGCAGTTGTTCAATTTTTGATAACGTTCCATAAAATTCTCTTTTAAAATTTTTACCAACCATTGATACACGATGATCGTATTCCGTTTGAAAGAAATAAATATCATTAATATCCATTTTTATAGAAGACGCTTTTAAGTTAATGATAATATATTCACTTTTTGTCTTTATATTTTCTTTTTGTTGAATATATGCATCGACACATGTTTCGACCTCTTTTTGGAAATCTAGAAAATCCACGTTCTTTTGAATAAATTGAAGAGCTGAAACCATATATTTGTAGGAAGTTAAAACTAATTCTGTGTGAGTAGAAATAAATACAATCAGACTTTCACTGTCTGTTTTTCTGATTTCTTTAGCAACCTCAAATCCTGCCTGGATATGATTGTTCATTTGAATATCTAGGAAAAAGATATTTAGTTGGGCGTCCTGGTGTGCCACTTGTAATAATTCATCTGAACGTGAAAATAAATGGATTGTTTCATTATAAATATTTCTTGAATGTAGGATATTTGTTAACAATGCTTCTAACGCTTTTGCTTGAATAATTTGGTCTTCTAATATATAAATAGCCATTTGTTCACTCATCCCTTTCTCAAGAAGATATAAAATTACACAACAAAAGACAAATGATTATAATGTTCAATCAATTTATACACCAATAAAAGAGATAAAAAATTGATTGTCTGTTAGTATATTCACATAAATTTAGTATAGCGATTTCAGTAGTTTCCTGCAAACAAAAACATAAAATAACAAAGCATCAAGAAAGAGTACTTTGGACTATTCATCTTTTTCTAACGAATCATGAGGACGATTGTCTCTTCGTTGATGAAAAACAAAGAATCAACCGCCAAACTGTTCTTGTCATTTTATACATGACAAAATCAATTCATTGGTCGATTCTGGTTATTTTAATTTGTTAGTTCACACATGGATCATTGTGCTAACTTTTTACTTAAACATCCACACTTCTTCCTGTTGAATGAGTCGCTTAAGCGCCAATGTAGGTCACGCCACTACTATAAGCAATTGCATTAGGTAAGACACGATACGAAATCGTTTGATCATTGATGACATTGCTTTCAGAAATAATGATTCCATCAGAAGTGACCGCTTCAACAAAAGCAACATGTCCATATTGATTATCTGCGCCAGCAACTCCTGGTTGGAAACTAATCGCACGACCAGCTTTAGGCAATGAACTAACTTGATAGCCTAATGCACGTCCTTTTCTTCCCCAGTCACTGCCATTTCCCATAAATTCATCCACAGAAGTGCCCAACTGTTTGAAACGATTATAGACATACCACGTACATTGGCCCACGGGATAGCTACCACTCCGATTATAATTGATCCCATCATAGACTGGAAAATGCATTTGTTGCTGTTCCGCTTCCGACAGCTCATTTTTAGATTGGATAATCAAACCGTCTGCTGTTTTTGGTAAATCAAATTGCGTTAAGTTATAAACCGCAATTAACGAATTTAATTTATTATCGTATTGCTTGTCTGTTGCATATTTACCTGTTAAAAAACGCGTTGCTTGAAGGTAGTTTTTGGCTTCCGAACGCCACGCTGGTTTATAAAAATCTTGATTTCCGTCAATCCCTTGTCGGAGTAATTGAACATAATCTTGCAGTGAGTCATTATAGCCACCGTAATCGCGAAACCCAGCGGAAATTGTATAAAGTTGGCCCCTCTGATCAGCCTCTTTTGTTGAAAAGCTAACACTATTTCCTTGGAACGAACCTTTCACGCCAAAGAGATTATAATAAGGTTCTTTGGCTAGTTGACTTTCGCCAGAGCCACTTTCTAAAATAGCCTGAGCTATCATTACTGATGCAAAAACATCGTATTTTTCGCCAAGTTCTCTGGCTGTCTCACCAATTTTTTTAATAAACGCTGTGGTTTGTTCTGACTTCTGCATTTCAAATGACGCACCATATGTTGCTAAAACTTCTTTGCCATACTCCGTTAATATGAACTCCTTAAAAGGATTAGTCACTACCAAGCGTTTTTCCTCTTTTGAGTCTGGTTGTTGTTTGGCAGTATAGATATTCTCTAACTGAGCGATTACTTCTGGTTTCTCTTTAGAATCCGATTCCGCTGCGGCAATTAAATATTTTCCTTGGCCAAGATAAACACCATTTTGAAGCGTTTTTCCTTCAGCTGTTTGCCAAAAAATCAGATCACCAGGTTCTGCCTCCTCTATAGAACGAACTTTACCAAATGTCATTTGTTCTTGCGGCGTACTGCCAATGTCTATTTTAAATAATTGTTGGTAAATTTTTTGGGCAAGGAAACTACTGGTCAATGCTTGCTCCGTCAAATTAAATTCTTTTTTTGTTTTCCCAACGTGTCTTAATGCTTCAGCGACCACGACTGCCCGTTTCTTTTCGCCAAAAGACGACAACAGTGGAAGTTCGTAGCCTTTTAAATTTGAAGAAGCTATTTCATCTACTTTGAGGGACGGATTTAACGATACAGCCTGATTTTCTTCAACAAAGTTATTGTTGGCTTCAGGAACTTGAATAGGTTCTTCGGGTTCTTGCTTGGTCACAGGAACTTGTGGTGGTTGCGATTGTTCAACAGGCTGCGTGATTTCTGATGATACCGTTGGCTCTGTAGGTTCTTTTTTTGTTTCAGAACTAGTATTTGTGGTTGTCGTTTCTGTCGTTGACTGACTCGTTGATTCGGTAGTCGTATCGGTAGAACTACTTGATTCAGATGACGAACTACTAGTGGACGTTGTCGATGTAGCAACAGTTGTTTCGGTTGTTTCGGTTACTTTTTCTTCCGAAGTAATTGTCGTTTCCGAGGACAGAGCTGTTTGTAGCGAGCTACTTGGTAATTCTGCAGCCAACGTAACAACTGGAGCGACTTCCAAACTCAGAAGAACGAGAATACTTGTTAAAACAAGTAGTTGATTCTTGATTTTCTTTCTTTTCATTCGTAAAAATCCTCTCCTATTACTTACTTGCGCATTTGCACACTGTTTTTGTACAAATGCGCCTTGTAAGTTAATGATACGCTAATTTTGCTCTTTTTTATTTTTGAAGAATAATTTTCCTAAACCAATACTTACTATCAATAGAAAACCACTGATTGACCAGATTGGCGAAACAACTTCATTTGCTTTTGGCAAAGTACCAGAAGTGGTGGTTTTCGTTGTCGTTCCACCTGTTGCTGTGCCCTTTCCTTGGCTGGTTACACCACCAGTACCGCTAACCGTGCTATGATTTCCATTGTTGCCTGTAGAGTTGCTACTGATTGGCTCTTCTGCCATTGCTTCAATGGCTTGTGATAAAATACTTAAACATTTGTCCACAGCTTCTTGCGTCGCATTTGGGTCCTCAACAAGTGCTTTTGCTTGTTTAATTGCTTCAGCTAAAGCTTCTTGCGATGCTTTTGTAAATTGTTTTCCTGCTTTAGGTTTCAAGGTTTCTGCTTTTTGAAGCAGTTCTTTCAACTTTGTTTTATCCGTTTGAAGGACTTGTTCCTCTAAACTATCCAAAGCAGTTTTTACATTTTTTTCAGCAATATCAATTTGTTCTTGCCGAGCATTTTTATCAGCTAAAATCCCTTCCGCTTGGTCAATTGCTTCAGTTAAGCGCGCTTTAGACTCGCTGGTAAATTCTTTTCCGGCAGATGGTTTGATTGCTTTTGCTTTGGCTATCATTGCCTCTAAGGCTTTTTTATCTGTAACTAACGCTTCTTCTTGTAACCCATCGATGGCACTAGTTAATTCAGCAACCGCTTCATCAATCATTTTTTGATTAGCTGCTGGGTTTTCCAATGTGTTTTTAGCTGCTAAAAGCGCTTTTTGTAAATCTTGTAACGAGGAGGCAGTAAATTGGTGCCCTTCACTTGGAGTGACTTGCTGCGCTCGTTTGACTACTTCTTGTAATTGGTCTTTATTTACAAGGGGTACTTCTTTTAATTGAGCCATTGCAGTTTCCAATGCGTTTAGAGCCTCTGAGACTTCTTCTTTTGTCGCCGTTTCTTTCGCTACGATTGCTTCAGCCACTTGAATTGCTTCTTGCAATTGTTTTTCTGTTTCTTTTGTAAATTGGTATCCTTCTTCCGGCTTTCTTCCTCGGGCTTGAGCGATTTGCTCTTTTAAGGTTTCCTTATCAACGGCGACGGGTTGTTCTTTTAATTGTGCAATTGCTTCACGCAATGTTTTAGTCGCTTGGTCTATTTCTTCTTGAGTAACTTTTTCTTGAGCAAATACTTTTTGAGCTGCTGCTAATGACTCTTCGAGAACTTTTTTAGTTTCTTCGGTGAATTCTTGCCCATCACTTGGTTTTTTCGCCAGCCCCTCTTGAATTGCTTTTTCTAAATCAGCTTTATTCGCTACATCAGGCATTTTTTCCAACTGTTCTACAGCCTTTTCTAGATTTTCCACAGCAGCAGAAACGTCTGTCTGTGCGGCTTGCTCATTGGCTAGAACAGCTACTGCCTCATCTAAGATTGGTTTAAAGATTGCCCAAGTTTCAGGCGTATATTCTTTTTCGACACGTGCTTGATTTAGCGTAATTAGCGCTTGTAATAACTCTTTATCTACTAGCTCTGTGGGCTTCACTGTTACAGAAAAATCTGAAAGTGTGGCTTGTTGGAATCCTTGGCCTACTAATAAGCCTTGACTCATATCAAATTGTAATGGCTGCTCAACAGTTGTCGCACGTTTTACGCGAGTTGTTTCTTTTACTTTAACTTTAAAGGTAACTAAGTCCATTGAACCATTTAACAATTGTTTATTTCCTTGATTACTAAGAACTAAATACAGATTCTCCACATCATTTGAATGTTTCCGATATTTAGAATAATTTTCCATTTGTTTTGTATTATTCGTGGTTGCAGGCTGACCGACAAGTTCAAATTTGCTAGAATCAAAGGACATTTTTGTGCTTAACGCATTAATGTTTTTTAAGTCTTGACCTTTAAGTATAAAGGTTAATGTATCGCCAGGAAGATAAGTATCCTTGCCATTTTCATTAACCACAGCAAGGGATAAACCGCCCGCAATTTCTTCGACATCAGGTATCTCAATCCCACCATCTAATTGTCGTAAAACATAACTGATATCATAAGCATCAATTACCCCATTTTTATTTAAATCGCCTTTTTCAACATAGCCATTAAAGTCACTGTCCACAGATTCTAAGCCTGTATAGTTTCGATAACTCATTGCATCATTTTCATCAATCGTTCCATCGTTAGTAATGTCTCCATGTAAGATTCCTTCTGTTCCTGGTTGTTTGTAAAAGAGCATCTCACGACCAGAGCCAAAATTACCCACCGATTTTAATACCTTCATTTCAACAAAACGATACGCTTGGTCCTTCGTTTCAATGGTTTTTGTCAAAGCATCTTGCTTCCAGTTAATAGGTTCTGAAAACTCTGTCCAATTAGCTCCATCTTTCGACGTCCGATACTGGAGCTGCAAAATATTTCCGTTGCCGGCATTGTCTCTTGGCAAGTATTCAATTTTATCCATTTGATACTCCGCACCAAGATCAAATTTTAAAGACAAGAAATTTCCATCACTTGGATTAGCGATGCCGGTTGACCAGTTCGTATGCCAACCTGTACTCAAATCTTTATCTGTTAATTTCTTCAATTCTGCGCCTGGTTGTTCTGGTAAATTACTTGTTGCTTTGACTTGATTAATTGTTTCTTTATAGGGATCATCTTGTGTTTTTCCTTTAATCGGTTCACTCCATTCAGAGACCCCGTTTTTTCCAACAGCTCGAACTCGAAAAGTATGTTCGCTTAGGAAGGAAAATCCATCAAATGTTGCTGTATTCGTTTGAATATTTCCGAAAACAGTCCAGTCACGCTCTACTTCATAGCTTGTTGCCTCAGTTACTTGATCCCATTGAAGAGTCAAAGAAGATGGCGTTGTTTTTTCTTCATTGATTGCGACATTTGCTGGAATAGTTAACTGGTCATCGACCGTTGTATTTCCTCCGTCAACCGTTCCTTTATTAATGAAACCTTTGACAGTTATTTGAACATCTTTGGCGGTCACAGATTGTTTCGCTAGTTTTACTGATAACGCTGATTGGTTCAGTTTTTCTCCTGAAGCTTCAGAAAGATACTGATTCACTTGGAATTCTTTATCAAAATAATATAGATTTGTGCCAGCTAAAAATTCTTCTTTATTAGCTGCTTGTTTCAAGGTTACTTCTGTTCCCCCCACCATTGCTATTACGCTTTCGGGCGCTTCTGAAGCTAACAAATCAAGCGTGGTGCTTCGTTCATCAACAAAGCCTTTGTAACTTCCTTTTGTCGGTTCGATAGTAACGGTCAGATCCCCTTTTTCGTTTGATTTAGGGCCTTGACTATTTATTTTAGTCGTAGCTGATTGCCCAGCTTCATAACTAGTTGAAATTCCGTCATCTTCATACATATTAAAAGAAGTGGCGCCATTTGGATAAATCAAGAAAGATCGTTGATCCCGTTGGATTTCCTTTGGATTGTTGTTTGGATTCGTCATTGGGATAATACTGCCATCTTTGACGAAAACAGGCACCTTCCACAGCGGTGTTTTTACTCCATTTAAGACACGGCCACCTTGATATTTTTCGCCTGTAAATAAGTCAACCCAGACTTGTTTTTCATCTGGTAAGTAGATTCCATCACGGATTGAATTTCCTGCCTCATCTTGATTGCCATTATAAATTGGGGCAACGAGTAAATTGGGTCCCCACATATATTGGTATTGAGAATCTTTTGTATATGCTGTTCCTTCATTAGGAAATTCTAAAGCCATGGCCCGTACCATTGGTAGTCCATCAACTGATTCCTTGGCAATACTGTAGTTATAAGGCATCATCATTGATTTTAATTTTAGATACGCTCGGTTCAAATCTGTGGCTTCTTGATCAAAAGCAAATGGCGTTTTTGGGTTGGAGCCCCAGCCGTCCATATTTAGCTGCACTGGTGTAAAAGTTTTCCATTGGAAATCACGTATGTTGACCTCTTTATTTTTTCCACCAAAAATTCCATCCATATCTGAACCGACATTTGGTTGTCCAGACAACGAAGTCCCGATATATGTTGGGATATGGAAGCGAATATATTCCCATTGACCACCCGTTTGATCGCCTGTCCAGATACCAGCGTGCCGTTGGGTTCCGGCCCAACCATCTAATGAAACAATCATCGGACGAACTGCGCCGTCTGTTTCTTTTACAAAAACATTCGCGGCATCTTCTACACCATTTAAGCCAAAGGAATACCCATACCCGACCCACGCCACGTCAGTTTTGAGAGCTTTAACACCAGCGACACTAACTTCTTTCGCAATATCCCGTTCTCCTTTTTTAGGATTTTTAGGATCCGCTGGATGGAGATTAGATTGGGTCCACAGCCCCACTTCAACACCATTGGCTTGAGCATACTCTGTAAATTCTTTTAAGTTTTGTACATCGCCGTCCAATGAATCTGTTTGGCCATAGCCAGCACCGTAGCCGTCATTTGGCAAGAACCACCCTAACGGCATATCGTTTTTCTTATATCGATCAATAACTGCGCGTGCAGAAAATTGATAATTCTCTTTTTCTCCATTTAAAGATTCTAACGTGCCATTTAAGTTTCCTAAATCGCCTGGTTGGTATTCTTTGTAAAAATTACCATCTTCAAACTTAACTGCTCCCGCGGTTCCTTCTGCTACTTTCACCCAATAGTCCCGATTATACGCGTTTAAATGTGCTTCATAGAACCCGTATTCTGGCATCAAAGCTGGTTTCCCGGTTAATTCATAGTAATCTTTTAAAATACCTGCTGAGGAATCATTAAAGAAATAAAAAGCATCAAAATCTGTTCCTTCGTGCGTTGTTGTGGTTGTTTGTGGATCATGACTTCCAAAATCATAGTTGCCAGGTTTCCATGTATTTCGAACAACGCCATACCCTGCAGTTGACCAATAAAATGGGTTAGGCGATGCTACTCCGCCATCTACCCAATTGTTCGTATTGACAATCTGGATAGCTGTTCCTTTATGCGTAAATCGACCATTTTGAGTTCCTCCGCCAAAATAATTTTCTTGACTACTTTGTTTTAACGTTTGTGTAGCTTTATCATTTTTAAAGGATAGCGGAGCGGTTTCTTCTAAAATAACTTGATTCTTTTTCTTGTCTAGAACCTTCATTAAAGCGCTTTCTTTTTCGAATATAATTTTTAAACCATTATTTTCTAGAATAAATTGGTTTCCTGAATCTGTGACGTTCGTTTGCTCAAAGGCTTGTGTGCCATAGTCGGCCATTGTTTTAGCCGTAATTTTCGCAACATGCTTTGGATCATTTGGCGTTGGATATTCTTCAAATTTACCAGTTGGATCTAGATGATAGCGAAAAAGATGGTCGTTTAAAATACTAATTTGTGCTTTTTTTCCAGAAGCATACGTAATGACAAAGTTTTTCTCCGCTTTTTCAATCGACACAATTGCTCCGACTGACGTTGCTGAATCAGCTACGTCTTCTTTTGCTGTTTGCTCTTGCGCATCAACCACTTGAGAATCCATCGTAACAAACGAATGGAACGCCAATACAGACGAACTCACTAATAAAAATGTCAACCAGTGCTTTTTACCGTAAATTTTTTTACCCTGATACTCTTTGTTCATTTTTTCCTCCTTAAAATTGCTCCCCATAGAATAGTTCCGACAAAATTACTCACAAAATCCAAAACCCAACAAAGTTTTATCCAGATGAAAAGTCATAACGATTTTCTTAGTTTACTGAGACTGTTAGCAAGTCAGTTTCAGTAACCCCTTCATAAACACATCCTTTCAATAAAATATTAAATGAAAACAATCTATTTTCATCTTATATAAAAATTTTAGTACAGAATCATAATTTCCTAATGAATGCGTTTTCATTTGTTGACTACCAATTTTTCACTTTTTTAATAACATAATTATCGTATGATGGTTTTTTTGTGTTTGTCAACGGTTAATTATAGCAGCCACCATTAACAAGTATTAACCCTTGATAAACCTGTTAATTCACTTATAATGATGATTTTATTGCGAAAATATCTACATCAGAAAAAGAAAGACTTTTTCAAAAATCTAATACCTGTTGCTCAAATCTAGTCTATTTAAAAATAATCAACACCCTCCTGCTCAGCAAGAGGGTGTTAATTACTCGTTTTTTAGTGATTGATTTGACTTGCTGGTGTGAAAAGCAAACTAATGATGATGCCAACTATCAGTACCGCTAGCAATATAAAAATTAACTTTCCAAACCGGTGATAGGGATTGATCGAAAGCCCAATCCCATAAACTTTCGGAACCCACAAAGGAGGCGTTGGATTATCTTTTTGATCTTTATAGGCTATCTTTAAAATCTGCCACGCAAAATACAACAATGGTAAAACCATAATTACCCCAACTATACCTAGCCATTTTGCTAATAAGTCACTAGTATGCAAAAGAATGATTGTCAGAATTGGTACAAACAAAAGAATAAAGCTAATTGTGGCTCCCACTTGTGCTTGCTTAAGCAGTCGTCTCTCACGGAGAGTAAGATTTGCAAACATTCCATCCATCCTTTCATGGTTTTCAGATTAAATCAACGAATCACTAAAAAACTAAATTAACTGCGAAAATCAATGACCATGCGCCCGCGAATTTTTCCTTGTTCCATTTCTTCAAAAATAGCATTAATTTCTTCTGGTTGACGTGTTTGACAAACAGGAACAACTTTTCCTTCTGCACCGAATCGGAAAGCTTCTCTTAAATCTTGACGGGTTCCAACTAACGATCCGACTACGTGAATGCCATCAAGAACAAGACGTGGAATAGATAAATCCATTGTCTCAACAGGCAATCCAACGGCGACAACCGTTCCTCCCGCACGGACTGCATCGACTGCGCCATTAAATGCTGATTTAGCTACCGCAGTGACTACTGCTGCATGGACACCGCCAATTTCTTTTTGAAGTTGTGCAGCAAAATCAGGATCTTTAACTGGATTAATTAAAAGATCAGCACCCATTTCTTTCGCAAAAGCTAACTGATTATCATTCACATCAACAGCTACTACTTTTGCATTAAAGACATGCTTGGCATATTGTAAAGCTAGATTACCTAGCCCACCTAATCCTGAAATCATTAGCCATTGACCTGGACGAATCCCAGATTCTTTTATCGCTTTGTAGGTTGTTACCCCTGCACAAGTAATAGAGGAAGCTGGCTCTGATGCTAAATTTTCTGGCACTTTCACTGCATAACCGTCTGTGACGATGCATTCTTCGGCCATGGCACCATCAACTGTATATCCAGCATTTTTTACTGAACGACAAAGCGTTTCTCGACCAGAAGTACAATATTCGCAATGCCCGCAGCCTTCATAAAACCATGCAACAGATGCACGATCACCAATTTTTAAACTAGTAACGTCTTTTCCAACCTCCGTCACAATCCCAATTCCTTCGTGACCTAAGGTACAACCGCTAACATCGCCAAAATCTGCATTCTTAACGTGTAAATCCGTATGACAGACACCACAGACTTCCATTTTCAACCGCGCTTCATTATCTTTCAATGGACGCGATTCTTTTTCAACAATTTTTGTTGTTTTTCCTTTTGCTGCGACAATTGCTTTATACATGGTTCTTTCCTCCTTGTTTCTATTGTGAATCATTGAACAATAATAGTATAATACTACTTTCCAAAATAAGGAACACCAATGACTTGCGTAAATTAACGCTAATTTGACAATTTATCCTTGCTAGACAGCTATTCTTCCCTTATGTCATAGATAATTCATACTGGCATGATTTTTTCTGCATAATTGTCAACTATTTTAAAGGCAGGTTTTACAACCTCATTTTTCCCTTCTTTTTTCCCAAGATATAGCAGACGGTGCCTAAAATAACTAGAATTAAAAAGACCATGAGGTACTTAAGCCAGTGAAGGTTTTTGACTTTATGATCAACAGAACGCTTATTATACTGATCAGCTTGCTTTTTGTTTATCGCGAAATCTTTTGAGAACGTCCAGCTCCCCTCATGGTTTTTCAACTTAATGGTATAGGTATAGTCTCCAGGTTTAAACGAATCTTTCAGTAAAATAGGTAGGTCAAACCTTGTGTTTGGTGCAAAACTAAGATTATTTTTCTTTTCGTGAATGATCGTTTTGTTTGTTCCTTTTTCTTTAACAAAAAAATCTCCTTCGACTTTTGACAATAACTTCCGCTGTGGATTTTTAATTTCCATCGAAACAGTATTGTGGCGGTTAATTTGCCCAATTTTAACAGAACCACTTTCCAATTTTGCAGGTATGGTCTCTGCTGTTTCATTCACCCGAATAGCAATCGTATGCATATAAACATTTTGAATCCCACCCTTGCTTTGGTCCCCAGCTATCTCTACAGGTCGAATCGTCACTCCACCTAATAAAATTCCTGAGAATAACTTTTCTGGCATCGTTATTTGAAAATCAATCGTTTGTGATTGTTTACCAGGAACACTAATGTCCTTCCTATTGGGACTAATCAAATCACTAAGTACCAAACTCATCGATGGATCTTTTTCAAAGCTACTTTTTGTATAGTCAACTATCCCATTACTATTTGTTGTTGCTGTATTTACCTGAACTTTAAATTTTTGAGGGTTCGGCGTAGTATTGGTTATCGTTAATTTGAATGTATCTTTTTGTTTCGGAGTTAATGTCATATCAAAAAAATTACTGGTTTTGTTATTTTGAGTTGCTCCGAAAACGGGTGTGACTGTATACGCATTCGCATTGTCAATTGTTGCTGAACTATTGGTATTAGACGGCTCTGCCCAGGCACGCATCGCTCCACCTAAACAGAGAATAGTCAATATAAAAAGTATCTTTAAAATTCTTTTCAATTTATCTGCCTCGTTTTCTTACATCGTTTTATGTTAAATTCTTAGGCGGGTGCTCCATCGATGGCATTCCAGACGATGGTTCCAGAGTAGGTATTTGCAGCAATACTTTTAGGTATATTTAACGTTGCATTTAAATCGGCTGTCGTGACAGTGTCTGATAAACGGATATCACTTTTATCTAGCGAAATAATGGTTGAAGCATCTGTGGTTAAATCAACGCCCGTAAAGGTACCTTTTTCAGAAGATTCGTCAGGTTTTTTAGTGTCTAAATGAAGTGTCATTCCGTCTAAGCCAGTGACACCTTTTCCTTTATCTTCTAAATTCGCTGTCAGATACCAACCTGTATTCGTTGTCCCACGATTATCATTAATGATAAGTTGCGACTTGCTTTGATCTGGTTGCGTATGATCTTGGCCGTCTTTTGTCACCGTCCCAAAGTTAATTTGTGCTAATGGTGTAATGGTTAATCCGCCACCTAAAACCGACACATTCGCTGTGGTATTGGTATTATCAGCCGCATTCACAGTTTGTTGTCCAATTAAAAAAATCCCCGTTCCTAAAGTGACAGTTAAACCAATTATTTTTTTATTCATTATTTTTCCTCTTTTCTTTATAAAGTCCAACGATTAATGTACTTCCGAGTACCACGATTCCTAAAATCGTCTCTTGAGACGTAATCTCGTTTGTTTTTGGTAAAAAATTAGGTTGTCCTCGTGAAGTTGACATATCGTTAGTCTGCGGTATAAGCTCATTGGGATGCGGAACAATATCCTCACTCTCTTTCACTATTACCATGACTTTTGTGCCAGCTTGTGCGTCAGTTGTCTTGTCTTCAGCTTGTGCTTGAATTGGCAAACCGAGAATAAAGGCAACAAACAATAAATCATAGATAAACCATTTCACAGCTATTCCCTCTTCCCTTACGGTGTTGCTTCTAAGTTCCAAATTAACTGAGCTTCATATTTATCAGCAGGTGTGACTTTTGAAATAGTTAATGTGGGCAATAATTGTAATTTCGTCAAAACTTTTTTATTTTTGATAGATTGGTTACTTACATCAGCTACTAATTGTTGCTCATCGTTAACCATAATATTTTGCTCAGTTGTTACATAATCGACTGACTTTGGATTTAGCGTGAGATCAAGCCCTGCGTCTTTCCACGCTTGTGTTTTCTGATCATTTAAATTATAGGCTACTTCAAGCTGCCAGCCAGTTGTCCGATTAGGATCCCCCGTATCTTCAATGTTCATCTCACAACTTTTTAATGTCTGTGTTTGATCTTGGCCATTAAATTTTACGTTCTCAAAAGGCATTAGTTGTTCAGATAAGTGATAAAAGTCTAGACGATTAGAGTAATAGTAGGTCCAATCAACAGTAACACTTTTACTAAAACCTACTATTTTAGAGATATCATAAGTAATTCTATAAATGCCCGCTACTTCATCGTTTACCTGCTTAGGCGTATAGCGAATCGTTATCTTACTATAAGGAATGGACCGCCCATCATTATCTGTTGCACTATCAAAAAGACGTTTTGGATCGAAGGGCGTCCCTACAGAAAAGCTGCCGTTATGTGCACCAATATGAGCTGAAGAGGGAATGACTTCTAGTGCAGTCTGCGCCTCTAATCCTAGGTAGTTATAATCAATTTCATATTTACCAACCACTTTTGTATCCACCGCATCTACTGGGACCTTTTGCTCTCCGTCCAGTTTATATATGGTGACACTTACGTCTCGAAAATCACCTTTTTTACCATCTGGTGTTTGTAGGATAGTCACTTCACTTTCTGGTTGCCATTGAGTATATTGATAAATCGTATCTTGAGATTTAACTTTAATTTGCGCTTGATCAATGTGCACAGCTAAACTTTTCTCATTTGAGTAGCTTTTAGATGTATCATCAACATCAAGAATTCTAAATGTTAATGTGTAATCTCCTGAAGTTGGTAAAGCATCTGCTAAACAGTTAAAACTAACGCAATCATCTGTGACTGGTAAATTTTTTAAATCTTGCTCCCCAATTTTATGAAAATCAGTTTGGGCAGCACCTGAAATTTTTTCTTCAATCTGAACTTTTCTAGTTGTCGGAGCCTTAACGGTTAGTTCTACTGGTATCTTTTGTTGCGGGTGAAATGTTGTTTGACCTTTAACAAAAGCTGCCTTTTCTAAACTTGGCACTTGGTAGGGATCTGTTGTGACGCGCATATATGTTTTATCTGTGGGCTCTGAAGAATCCGTCCCTGGCGGATTGACTAACGGCAGCCCACAACCATCTTTGCCACTAAATAAATAGGTTGTTAACCCGTTTTGTTGTTGTGAAGAGACATTCACATTGGCCTTAGGATCAACTGTGTGAGTATGAAAATTAACTACGCGCGCAAACCGTTGAGCAACATACCCATCTGTCCAATTAAGCGGATTGTCTTGTCTTTGGTTCATCGTAAACTTTGGTGATAAAAAATCCCCTGGTAACATCGTTTTGCTTTCAGGTATTTCAGGATATTTAGAGGCATCTTGGGTATTGTAATTGGATAATGGATTGTCTTTATCGCCGCTGTCCCATGGCGAGATATAAGAAGACCAAGTAGCCACTTTCCCAGTGATTCCAGTGATAATTTGATGATTCAAATTATTTGGATCTTGCTTTGCTGCTGCCGCTAAACTTGTCGCACGTAACCACATGTCTGGACTAAGCAATATCCAATTATGATTAACCGTATTCGTTGTATCTGATTCGTAAGTTCGACCAAAAAAATCTGCCGACAACGAAAATTGATCACTTTCAGTGCCATCCGACAAAACATTTGATACTGGTAAGCGATGTTTCGTTAAATTTTTATTGAGGGAATAATCCTTTGAATCGCCATCCTTCATTAAAGTAGCTACATCTAAATCAAAATGAAGTTCAAATTTTATGGCCGATTTGTCAGGTTCATGTCGCCAAATTTCATAAAGTTTAGTAAAAGAAAAATTAATAGTGTCCCCCCGTTCACAAAACATCACCTGATGCTCAGTATCAATTCCGCTATAATCTTGATCAGGATCACCCCATCCCGGTGAACCATCTTCTGAAGAACCGTTAAACGTCCGCATTCCTTTTGTGTTAACAATTGGTATTTGTGTGTTTTTTTGTCCACTAATTGAATAAAAATTTTCTGGATTATCCGCAAAAGCCTTGTCATAAGCCGCTTTAAAATTATCTGCACTTATATTTTCTGGCAAATGAAACATCAGTCCATATTGCATTCCTACAGTACCAAAAGAAAGAAACTTCAATGCTTCTGTATGAGAAGTGTCCACTGTTCCGTATAATTTTACGTGTAATTTTCCTCCAAATGATCCATCAGGACCACCACCACCGTCATGGCTTATCTCCATTCCATAAGGTAAATCAGTTCTCAAATCAATGGCTATCCCTCCCGCTTGATAGAGCGAAGCTGCCTCGCATTCTTGAAAATGCACGCTCAAAAAACAAGAAATCGATACCAATAGTAGACAAGAGTAAAAGAAATAAGCAATGCTTTTTTTTCTTTTGTAGGTTGGCATTTTCATTTTTAATTGTTCGTTGATTTTTTTCATTGCTTACTCACCTTGACCTTTTTTGGAATTAGAAACTAAATAATAATTATTCTAACTACTGCTAGCTTATCAACATTGAAATTGCTTTGCCACACACAATTAATGTATAAGGCTGTACATTAATTGTGATGGCCGCTTCTTATTGCGCTTGTGTTAACATATCAATACAAAAATTTAAAGAAAGTAGACTACAATGAACCTAAATTTTACTTTTGGAGGTCCATAACATGTTTCCATCCTACCTAACGAATGAGCTAGAAATTTTATTTTATATAGTCAAGCGAGCTCATACGTCATTAAATGAAATTTCTTCCAATTTAAAAATTTCAAAAAGAACGGTCAAGGAAAATCTGATAAAAATAAATCAAGAATTCGAGGATACTTATCAAATCCAACATTTTATTGTCTCTAACAATAATGGCATTGTTTGTGTAAATCCAGCGTACCGAAAAAGCGCGGTCGAATACGCCTACACGTTAAAACTCAATCTTTTAAAAAACAATGTACAATTTAATTATTGCGTACAATTGGTCACACATTCTTCCATTGATAAAAACGAATTAATTAAAGTTTTATATATTTCTGAACATTATCTGGTAAAAATCACGAAACAACTGAATAACTTTTTTAAAATTTTTGATATAGTAATCGTTAGTATTAAGGGTATTTATCAATTAACTGGCAATGAATTATCGATTCGAGTGTTTTCTTTCATTTTCCTACAAGATTCCTTTCAAGAATTGGCTTGGCCTTTTTCTAAAATAAGTCTTGAAGAAATAAAAAAAAGTCTACCCGATGAACTTCTTGAACGATCCTATAAAAATGTCCGAATGAAGAAAAGAGCGTTTTATATTTTATATGCGATATTTAAAACTAGAACAAGTGCACAAAACTTCTTAAAGATGCCGCAGTCTAAAAAACTGCATTCTTTTTTTATTCTAATCAATCAATACAGTCATGTGACTTTATTTTTTCTTGAACACTCCTTCGCTGACATTCAATGCGAAACAAGAAAAACTGAAATTTTATACTTTAATTTTTTATCTCGCATTTTTATCCCTTATATCTTTTCGGAAAAGCAAACGAAACAAATAGAAAAATTATTTATAGAATCTAACCATCCTTATTGTGTCTTATCAAAAAAATTGTTTAAGCAAGTAGCCTACTTACTGACAAATCAGCATGATTATCAATACGTTTACTATCTTTCTATTTTTAATGCTTGGTACTTTTTAACGGAGGGCAATTATTATACTTTTTTAACACTTTATTTACCGCAGCCAGAAATTTGTACTCCGTCAGATGTGGCATACTTTAATCGAATAAAAGGAACGGTGGCAAAATTAGTTCACCAAGAAACGCATTTAGAGTTACTCAGTCAACTGCTTTACACATTGTCTGTGTCCGAAAAAAAAGTACAAGTGAGAATCTATTTACAAATTATCAAAGATTTTTATGCAAATTATTTTATTAAAACACGGTTATCCTCCTTATATAATACAAACGCAATCTCTATTACCGAAGACTTCACAAATGCGGATATCATCATCACAGATTCCTTCGAAAAAGCTACTTCTAATCAAGATATTTTCTACTTAGATTCCATTGAAAATGAAGAAAGTTGGCATGAGCTTACAGAATTTATTCAACAAAAATATATGGCTAAACTTAATGTTGGCTTATAATTGTGAGTTTTTTTTAAAAGAGCAAATTTGAAAAAAAATTTTAGAGGTGTATACTAGCAGAGGAATAATTTTTTAGCTTTTAATAAATTTTTAAAGAAGGAATGTTTTGTGAAATTATCTATCAAAAATTTTTTTGAGGTCTTCTTAGAATCGTCTTGGGCGTATAGTCGCCCTATACTAACTTTTGATACAAGACAGAACTGGTTTGCCCTTGTTCTTAGTATCATTATTGCAAATGCTGTTGGTGCTGTTCTAACAATAGTCTTTCCTTTCGCTTTTGTTTTAGTAAATGTTGGTAGCTTTTTGGGCACTGTAATTTGTGTCTTACCACGACATGGCTCTCCACAAAGAAGTGCCATAGATGGTATTTTAATGATTTTTCTTGGTGCCAGTCTGGGGATACTTTTACAGTCGTCAAGTATATTCATTATTTTATTATTCGTCCTTGGTTTGTATTTTTCAGGGATTGTAAGAAACTTTAGTATTGGTCTGTATATTCGATGTCTCTTTGGGACCATTTCTTTACTAGCTGGTGCGCAATTAAAAGGCAATTTGTCTATTGGTCAAACTTTTGAAGGTCTGGGTGCAATAATTTTAGGTATGTCCATCCTTTGTTTGTTCTATTGTCTTTATTCTAAGCCGCAAAATAATGAAGCACGAAAATTAGTAGCCGATTTATATGAACAATTATATTTATTAGCACAAGGAAAACCCGCACGCTATGTCCATTTCAGAATAAAAGTACGCGAATCTGTTGAAACAATGCCCTGGGTCAATCATCAAAAAACACCATGGATTTATCCCTTGGTTTCACAAGCAGATGCAATTGCAGGCTCGTTAGATTCAACCAATGCAGCTGAAAATCTTCCTGCTTTAAAAGCAATTCTACTCTTTTTAAAAGGAGAACAATTAACCCTGCCTCTTCAAGAATTTGCTTCAGCAAACACCGAAATAAAATCAGCAATCCTTTTGATACAAAACAAACAATCCTCTAAAAAAATCTCATTTAAATCTTTCTTACCCACAAAAGAAGGACTCGCAGAAGCCAAAGAGATCCTTCATTCTTACAAAGGCAGCTCTGCTAGATTCGCAATTCGTTTAGCTTTAACAGGTTTAGTTTGTCATTTTTGTTCGCTTATACTTAATTACATGTACCCTTTGCCTTTAGCTAATCACGAATTCTGGGTAGTTATTTCTGGTTGTTTGATGGTTATGCCAGGGTATCATGGTACACTCGGTAAAATCACTTCAAGAACTATTGGTTCTATTTTAGGTGGTTGTTTAGGCATCTTTTTGTCTCAATTAATTGCTAACTTAACAAACCTAAATCCTTTATGGCCAATGCTATTGTCTTGTTTGCTAGTTATATTGTATGAAACCGTCCGTAAATTAAGTCAAGCATTTCTAATGCTAAGTGTGACCACTTGGTTAACTTTCACATTAGGTGGTAGTTCTGCAGGCTATACAAGAGTTTTTGATGTAATTATTGGTGCGCTGATTGCTTTTGTCATGTTTTTTATTTTCCCAACATGGCATAGTCAAGTATTACGTAAAAATATCAATAGTTGGTCAAAAACGATCAGCTCTATTTTGCTAGCGTTAATCAATGAAGAGACCACGTTACCAAGTGATGCTTGGGTACTAGCTTATCGAGTACAACGTAGAGTAAACTATTCTATTCAAGAAATTGTTCTTGAATCTCCTATTTATAGTAACGATGCCTCTGCTGAAAGCTTAATGCAACAAAAACAACTAAATGATCAACTGTTGGAAATGCAAACTGCTATGGAAGAGCTTCTTTTAGAACTTATGAAAACACAACACTACTTAAAAAAATTAACGCCAGTTAGGCCGGACACACTAAACATTGAGTTATTTAACTATTCACAGCAAATACTTTCACTCACGAATCCCAAAAATAATCGACTAATCAACCAGTCCAAACAATCCATTTATTTTCCTCAAATTGAACAATCACTGGTAATCTTAAAAAATTCTACAGCTAATTTCTTTTTAGCAAATATCAAATGATTAAATAGACAAAAAGCCTAGGAAAAATCCAAAGGGAATTTTTCCTAGGCTTAAAAGTTAATAAACTACTGGCAGAGTAATCAATGAAAACAACCGACCTAATCGAGCAGAAAACTTGGTTTTTGTAACGGAATACCCCTGTCCTGACTCCGTTACACCGACTCAATTTTATAAACTTATCTGTCTAACATTCACAAAAAACTTTTTTTTCAGTTTCTGTGAGGATATCATTCATTCGACCAGATTTAAATCCTTCTAAGTCAAAAGTTACATAATTAAATCCTTGTTTTTTAAGATAATCTGCAATTTTTTCTCTGTTTTCTAATAACAGAGAAAGTTTGTCTTCTGGAATTTCAATCCGTGCTAAATCATGATGTGCTCTGACACGGACAATTGGAAAACCTATTTCCCGTAAATATTTTTCACTAGCAAATACTTGATCAATAGCTGAGCGTGTTAACTTAATGCCATAAGGAATTCTTGAAGCAATGCTACATGAGGCAACTTTACTCCAATTGGAAATACCTGCGTCTTTAGCAAGTTGACGTATTTCAATTTTATATAATTTAGCTTGTTGTAGCGGACTGATGACCCCTTCTTGATCTCTTGCTCTTAATCCAGGACGAAAGTCAGTATTATCATCCATAATCATCCCATCGGCCAGAACATCAAATCCCTCTTTCTGAATAGCCGAACGAATAGTTTTATATAATAATTTTTTACTGTAGAACCAGCTATTAGGGTTATTTGCAACAATTCTATCATCCGCTAATTCGCTCATTTCAAGGCCTAACACATTTGCTCCCAATCCATTAGCTAAATCGACCGCTTTATCAAACTCATCATCAGAAAATAATTCTGAATTTACAACAACCGCAAGTACATTTTCAGCACCTAAAGTGTCCAAAGCTTTTTTTAGCAAGTAAGAGCTATCAATTCCACCTGAATATGCAACAGCCAACTTATCCATTTTTTGTAATTCGCGAACTAAATTTTGTTCTTTCGTTTTCATGACAGACATTTAAACCATCTCCTATTGATTTTCTTTTACATAATTAATTATAGACATCTCCACATTAGAAAAAATCACGATTCATAGTATCAATTATTGTCAATATTTGTACACTTAATACCGTTTTAAATGTTGTAACAAGTTAGCATTGGCTTCTATCTCTTCCTTTGAGTACCTTGTGACAGCCGAATCAAACAATAAAATGGAATCAGCTTCCTCGTAAATACTCAAATAGTCATGGGTGGAAAGGATAATTGTTTTACCAAGTTGATGCAGATTTTTTATTATCTTTTTAAATAATTTTTCCGATTCTTTTGTCAACCCAGCAAACGGCTCATCTAATAAATACACGTCTGGATTCATTACTAACAGACTAGCAAAAGCCACTTTTTTCTTTTCTCCTCCCGATAATTGATAAGGCACTTGATTGCTTAAATGGGTAATTTTTAATAAATTCAAACAATCATTAATTCTTTTTGCTGTTTCATGCTCGGATAGTTGGAGCTGTCTAGGGCCAAATGCCAATTCGTCATAAACTGTTGCATTAAATAATTGTGTGTCCGTCTCTTGAAATAATATACCCAAATGAGCATAATACTTCTTTTTATGAATAGGGTCTTTTTTCCAGGCCGTTAATGATTGTTCCATAAAATAAATCGTTCCCTCGGAAGGTTTTAAAAAACCTGCGAGCAAATTTAAAAAAGTGGATTTGCCACTGCCGTTATCTCCCATCAAAACCAGATATTCTCCTCTGGCTATTTCCAAATTACAAGGCGAAAAAACAGGCTTCGTTTGATAGCGATAAACCAAATGATTTACTCGATACATATTAGTTCCTCCCTAAATAAAGCAACCCCCCGAAAAATAAAAGATAGACAATACTAACCAAAAAATCTTTCGTTTTTAATGGTTGCTTTACTCGATAATATTGACCAGTATATCCTCTTGCTTCCATCACCATGTCCAACTTTTTCCCATACGTAAAAGATTTTAAAGAAATAAGACTGATTAAATTACTACCCGTACTCAACTGGATATTCCCACCAACTGCTCTAGCTTCTACAGCGGCAAGCAGTTGGATTAAGAGATTTCCAAAGAAAAAGATATATTTAATCGTAATATCTAATTGTAAAAGTATTATATTCGGAAAATGAAAGATTTTTAATGCTGCTATAAATTGATTCATGTTGGTTGTTTCCATATATTGACTAATCGCTATGGCTAAAAAAAACAAATGAACAATAAATAATAAACTAAATTGACCTAAAAAAAAGATCGGTAAATAGATAATCAGCGGCATCAAAATGAGGATACTAGCTTTTTTGACAATGTTTCGTAGAATAGTTGGTTTTTCAACTAAAAGTAACATGCCTAGGTAGATGCCTAAGAGCCACAAAACAAGAACTTTTTGTGTTGTGCTGATTAAAACAATTAGTAAAAAAGTACTGATCAGTTGAATTGCTGGGTGTATATCACTGAGAATAGTCTTATTGCGTTTCCCACTCACCTGAAATTTATTTAATAAAAAAAGGATTCCTTTTCGATTTTTAAGCATAAAGGTTTCTTTTTTATTAGGTTCAAAGGACGTGGAAGATTCTTTCATCCATTCAGGCATCAACTTTGCCTTCTTCCATTAAATAAACGAAAAATGAGTAAAAAAACGATTATGGCTGTTACGCCACTTAAAATATACCCAAGTGCTAATGGCAGTCCTGGAATAAAGTAATCACTGAAAAGTGCATGAAATGAAAAACCATTCACCATACCTTTTGGTTGTACCGCAGGCAAATGATTCTGTTTTAAATTCTTAACTAATTCAGATAAATCCCATTCACCCCAAGCGGTGGCATGATCAATCAAACCTAATGGACATAAAATTACCATGACCAATAACAGTCTCTTTAATCGCAACAACGGAGTCCTTTTCTTCTTTTCTTCGATAAAAATTGCATCTTTTGACACACTTTTTACAAAATTATAGACACACACGGTGAAGAGACCTTCAACAATTCCTATTACTAACAGATGGACACTCATCATTGCTGGTATAGTTATAGAAAGACCATATGGGTTATAAAGTGGCGTACCATTCGCTTCATGGAATAGTAAGGGTTGGATACCTAATAATACAGAAGTAGAAAGTGCCGCAACATTTACACCAAGATACCCAGCTAAGAAAAGACCCATTGTTTCAAATTTTTTTACACGCGTAACTAGCTTATAAACTCCATATCCCACGAATGGCATCACAAACGCCATAGAAAAGGCGTTTGCACCAAAAGCCAATATACCACCATCACCAAATAAACAAGCCTGTAATAGTAAAGCCACCGAAACAGACAGCGTCGCGGCCCAAGGTCCCATCAATAATGCGATGAGAACAGCCCCAACAGCGTGCGCAGTTGTTCCACCAGGTACTGGCAAATTAAACATCATTATTAAAAATGACAAGGAGGAGGAAATCCCTAACATGGTCCCTGTATCTTTTTTTAATTTAATTTGAACGTCAACTTTTTTTACCGCGCGGTACCAGACAGGTACCATAATCGCGCCCATCACTGCGCAAGTTTGTGGGCTTAAATAATTTTCTGGAATATGCATGTTCGTCAGACTCCTATCTTATCGATCAATATAATCAGCTAAATAACTTTGATCGTAAATCACAATTTTTTGTTTTTTGATATCGATGACTTTTTCCTCTTTTAAATCATGGATAATTCGGTTTACGCTATTTCTCGTTGAAATCCCGCAAAACCCCGCAATATCCTCATTAGTTACTTGAAAATCAATTAATATTCCTTCCTCTGTCTGTACACCAAACAAATCAATTAATTGGTAAATAAAAGTACAAACAGCCCCTTTCTTACCATTCATTGTCATATTCTGTAAGGAACTGATACTCTCCGATAATTTTGCTCGGTAGTAATCCCGTACATAATCTTGAAGAACAGCATCTTCTCTAACATATTCCCAAAATACAGTCCTTGGTATCCGATAAAAGCTAGCCTCTTCCGACTCAATGCGGATATTAAAAGGAGCAGATGTATAATTTGATACTTCATCACGTAACAATGAAATAATGTCAGGAGACACAATATACGACAGATTAAATTCTCGTCCATCCTTTAAAATAATACTCGTCTTAACGACCCCTTTCTTTAATACATAGGTGTACGCTTCCTCCAATCCATGATAAGCGAGATAAGTATGGCGTTTTTTTTTGATAATCGGTGTCTTCTTTCTATCTAAGAAAGCTGTAAGATAATCTGACTCCATAATTGTCACTCCTTTGACTAAGTTTCTGTTTGATTCGTTAACTATTATAAACACTCTCACCAACCTTTTGTTAGCAAATGTTACCCACAATAAGGACTGTGTGATTCCTAAATTTCATTATACTTAGTCTCGTAAAATATTACTTAGGAGATGATTGCTATGGTAGAAATTAACCTACCTTATGACAAGAAAATGATTACTGCAAGAATTCCCGATAAAAATTTTATTGGGCTTCTCGAATCAAAAGCTGAACATTTTTCAAATCCATATACTGAGAAAGAAACAGTCGAAAAATCGCTGGACAATCCTATTGGAAGCCTTCCATTAGAAGAATTAGCTAAGGGTAAAAAAGACATTGTCCTCATTAGTTCCGATCACACACGTCCCGTTCCTTCACATATTATCACCCCAATTATTTTGCGTAGAATTCGTTCAGTGAACAAAACAGCTAGAATCCGGATTTTAGTTGCTACAGGCTTTCATCGCCCTTCTACACGAGAAGAACTGATTAGCAAATATGGTAAAGCGATTGTAGAGAATGAAGAAATCGTTATGCATATCTCTACTGATGATTCCTCAATGGTCAAAATCGGTCAACTACCTTCAGGGGGCGATTGTATCATTAATCGCATTGCAGCAGAAGCAGATTTACTGCTGGCCGAAGGGTTTATTGAATCACACTTTTTTGCAGGATTTTCTGGTGGACGTAAATCTGTTTTACCTGGAATTGCTTCTTATAAAACCATCATGGCTAACCATTCTGGAGAATTTATTGATTCCTCCAACTCACGGACAGGAAATTTAACGGATAATCCGATTCATAATGATATGGTCTACGCTGCCGCTAAAGCGAATCTAGCTTTTATTGTTAATGTCGTTTTAGATGGTGACAAAAAAATTATTGGTTCCTTCGCAGGTGATATGGTTGAAGCGCATAAAGTTGGTTGTAACTTTGTAAAAGAAATTGCCCGTGTCAAAAAAATACCTTGCGACATTGCGGTTTCAACGAATGGCGGATTTCCACTTGATCAAAACATTTATCAAGCAGTTAAAGGGATGACCGCTGCAGAAGCAATCAATAAAGACGGCGGTGTCATTATTATGGTCGCTGGGTGTCGTGATGGTCACGGTGGTGAAGGTTTTTATGAAAATATTGCCAATGTTAAAAATCCAAACGAATTTTTAGAAGCAGCCATCCATACACCACGATTAGAAACCGTGCCAGATCAATGGACTTCGCAAATTTTAGCGCGAATTTTAGTTCATCATCATATAATTTTTGTTTCAGATCTTGTTGATCCTGAGCTTATCACTTCGATGCATATGGAAATAGCAAAAACGTTTGATGAAGCGTTAGAGCGAGCATTTGAAAGAGAAGGTCTAAATGCAAAAGTGACTGTGATTCGAGATGGCTTGTCTGTCATTGTAGAATAATGATCCTTGAGAAATCAGGAATAAGGAGCGTTGTATTATGCAACCGAAAGAAATTTTAGGAGCTTTTAAAGAGGGAAAATTATCTTTAGAAGAAGCAACAAACAAATTAAATGGCTTTTGCGAATTAGACTTTGCAAAAATTGATACGCAGCGTAAAGAAAGAACTGGTTATCCAGAAGTCGTTTATGGGGAAGGGAAAACAATTGAGCAACTCATCAAAATTATCAATAGCTTAAGAAAAGAAAACAATACAATTTTAGTTACTCGCGTTTCACAACAAAAAGCCCAGCCTTTAGAGTCGAACTTTCCTCATGGAACCTACTATGAACTTGCACGTTGTTTCGTTATCAACCAAATGGAGACTACAACAAAAAACTATATTGCGATAGTTACTGCTGGAACGTCAGACATGTCCGTTGCTGAAGAAGCAGCAATCACTGCAGAAACTTTCGGGAATCAAATAAAACGTATCTATGATGTAGGCGTTTCTGGCATTCATCGTTTGTTCGCTCACCTAGATGAGATTCAACAGGCTTCGGCGGTTATTGTGATTGCAGGCATGGAAGGCGCACTGGTGTCCGTGCTAGGCGGACTAATTAGCGTGCCAGTGATTGCCGTCCCTACTAGCATAGGCTACGGCAGCAATTTCCAAGGACTGACTGCTCTTTTAGGAATGCTAAATAGTTGTTCCTCTGGCGTTAGTGTAGTCAACATAGATAACGGGTTTGGTGCCGCTTATAATGCAAGTATGATTAATCAAATAAAGGAGTCTTCACTATGAAAAGCTTATTTTTAGAACCATTTTCTGGTCTTAGTGGTGATATGTTAAATGGATTGTTGCTTGACTTAGGCGGGGATTTAAACAAACTGTTAATCGAATTAAAAAAACTTCCCATCGATGGGTTCACCATTCAAGCCCAACGAATTGCTAAAAGTTGTATTTACGGAACAGATTTCGATGTTCTCCTACAACATGGAAAAAAGGATTACGGTATAAAACACAGTCTCTCTCCTCACCACGAAAATGAACATCATGAAACGAAAGAACATGCACATCATCATAGCCATTCTAGAAATTTAAAAGATATTTATACATTAATTGAAAAAAGCGACTTGTCCAATTTTGTAAAAAAACATAGTAAAAATGTTTTCTATGACATTGCAAAAGCTGAAGCTGCTGTTCATCAACAAACAATTGACACTATTCATTTTCATGAAGTTGGAGCAATTGATTCAATTGTTGACATCGTTGGCTTTTTTATCTTATGGGAACAGTTAGAGATTGAACAAGTCTATTCAACGCCAATTACAGATGGAAGTGGCACTATCACAATTGCCCATGGAGTCATGCCAATACCAGTTCCTGCGGTGATGGAATTACGTAAAGAAACGAATTTAATCATTCAACAAGACTTTGAGATAAAAACTGAACTTGTCACACCGACTGGCTTAGCTATTTTTAAAGAACTTAGTCCTCTATTTGTCGCACCAGAACAACGATTAATTGAAAAAATAGGTTACGGATTTGGCAAACGAGAAACAGGCAAGTTCAATGCCCTCAGAGGATCGATCTTTACTGAAACACATAGTAAAAAAAAGAGGACAGAACACCATGACCAAGTTTTAAAAATTGAAACAAATATAGACAATCAAACTCCTGAACAGTTAGGTTACGTAATGGATCTATTATTGGAACATGGTGCTCTAGATGTTTTTTTCACGCCCATTCATATGAAAAAAAACCGAAGTGCCATTCTATTAACGGTTTTAACAACAACAGAGGAAAAAGAATATTTTACAGAACTACTCTTTAAACATACTTCTACAATTGGTATGCGTTTTCAAACAATGGAACGTAGTGTGATGGACCGTTCTTTCAAAATCTTGGAAACACCTTTTGGTAAGGTCCATATTAAAAAAAATCATTATCATGGCCTATTGAAAGAGTCTATTGAATACCAAGATTGTGAACGAATTGCTAAACAATATAATTTTACAATTGAGGAAGTCTATCGCCTCGTCCAAACATTAAATAACAAAACTATTGATTAAAGGAGCTTTATCTTATGTTTCATCATATCTTATCAGAATTTATGGGAACTGCATTAATGATCGTATTTGGGGTAGGTGTTCACTGCGACGATGTCCTAAAACGAACAAAATACGCTGGTTCTGGTCACATGTTTGCAATCACTACTTGGGCTTTTGGAATCTCTGTTGTTCTGTTCGTCTTTGGCGGAGTCTGTATTAATCCAGCAATGGCCCTCGCTCAAGCTATTTTAGGAATGATTCCATGGTCTTACTTCATTCCCTATGTCATCGCTGAAATGTTAGGCGGCATTTGTGGCGCCGTCATTGTTTATATTATGTATGCTGATCATTTCAAGCTATCCGCCGATAGTGTCGATCCAATCGCTATTCGTAATATTTTTTCTACAAATCCGAACCAACGAAATTTACCAAGAAACTATTTTGTTGAAACTTTTGCAACATTCATTTTTTTAACATCTATTTTAGCGATTGCACATTCCTACGAAACACAACTACCCATTGCTGTTGGCTTGCTCGTTTGGGCAATCGGCATGGGGCTAGGTGGTACTACAGGATTCGCAATGAATCAAGCACGTGATTTAGGTCCTCGTATCGCCTATCAACTTTTACCAATCAAAAATAAAACCAATAATGATTGGCAATATGGGTTGATTGTTCCCGGAACTGCACCGTTTTTAGGAGCCATTTTTGCGACACTTTTCGTAAAATTTTTCCTAAAATTCTAATAAACCAACTAAATTTCTAAAACAAAAAAATATATAAAATAGAAGCTAGTCTCTAAATTTCTTCTATTTTATATATTTTTATTTTAATCACAAGACTTTTTCTGTGTCTTAGAGAGTAAGAATTTAATTTATTAGCTTTTTCGTTATCGTTTTTATGCAAAAGTCAGTTTGCTCTAACAGCTAGAGTCCTTTTTGGTGATTGTTCAGTAAGTTAATCCTGGATTGAAAACACCTAATAAAACGCCAACGAGAGAAATAACAACTAAAATAAGCATCGTCCAAATAGCGGAAACATGTTTTTTGGACATTAACCACCAACAAAACAAGGTAACAAGTATCGTTAATAATCCTGGATAAATACTGTCAATTTTATCTTGCAGTTTAAGGAAAACTTTTCCGTCAGCACCTATTAATTTAAAAGAAGTAGTCACATTTACCCAAGATGCAAGGACCCCACCGACAACCATACTACCAATAACTCCGATAGCAACTCTAACGGCGGCTCCTTCTTTCCCAACTAAGAAACTTACTGCTTTATCGCCAAAATGATAGCCTCTAAAATACAAAAAGCGTTGGCCAAAATAGGAAATTAACGTCCAAACAATAATATAAAATATGGCACCAATTGGCGAACCGCCCGTGGACATTCCTAAGGAAATTCCTAACAAGATAGGAATCAAGGTACCATCAACTAATGAATCGCCAATCCCTGCAATCGGTCCCATTAATCCTGCCCTCATATCATTAATGGTTTCTCCATCAATTTCATTCTTACTTGCTCTAGCCTCTTCCATACTAGCAGTCACACCAACAATGACCGTTCCAAGCATTGGATTTGTGTTAAAAAAAGCTGTATATGCTTGAATGGCTTTCACTTGGTCTTCATGTTTTGGATAAAGTTTTTTGATAATAGGAAGCATTGAAGAAAGATAGCCGAAGGTTTGCATATGCTGTTGTGAAAAACAAGTTAATGCTCCCCAAAACCATAAATGAAAAGAATGCTTTAACGTTTTTTGGTCTAATTTATTTGCTTTCAACTCTTCCATCTCATATGTCCTCCTCTTCGTCATCATTCGTTAGACTTCCTGTTGAATCAACCAGTTTAGTATTGTTTTTAATCAAAGCAATTTTATAAAAAATTACAGCAAAAAGAAGCGCAATAATCGTTATTGAGACTAAATTGAGTTTTAATGAAGCAGCTAATGTGAACCCTACAAAAAAAGGTACAAAATCAATGTTCTTATTAACAATTTGACGTAACAAAATTGCAATTCCCACACACGGAAGCATGCCACCTACAGTAAAAAGCGTTTTCATTGCAAGACCATCCATAGGTAATGCATCTCTCATTGCTGTAACAGCCGTAGCCCCAAAATAGGTTAAAATCACGGTTGGCAAAAAGGAAAAAAGTAGATGAGAAATCCACGGCCAACCAAAATTAATGGCATATAAATGATCAAGCTTGCCTTTTTTTATATCTTTCCAACCAAACGATTGCCAAACTAAATTTAACGCGGCAACAGAATAAAATAATACCGTTCCGATCGTTCCAACTAATGTGCCGACCGATTTAGCCAGGTCGGCTGCAGAGCCGCCAAGTGGATCTAACCCTTTGGTCGAAATCGCCACCATCGCCAAAGGAATCCCGATATATGAAATTGCCCGCACATCAGCAGACACTGTGCCTCCAGGTGTGACCAAAGCAATGTAAACTAATTGCATTGCTACGCCACAAGCGATTCCTAATTTTAAATCTCCTAAAATAATGCCACAAACTAATCCGCCGACTAAAGGACGCCCAATCGTATAATTTCCCACCGCTTGTCCAGCCATACAAGAATTTGAACACAGACAAGCAAATAGGCCTAAAATAGCCGCTTGTATCCAGTTGATTGTCATAATACTACTCTCCTCTTTTCAAAACTTCTAGAATCAGTAACCAAATTTAGCTTTAAAATGCGCCCAAGAACCAATTCGTTGATCAGGTAACAAGGCAAAATCCACTTTGTAACCAGCCTTTTCAATTTCTTCAAAAGCCGCTGCTTCTTCTGCTGTAAAGGATTGGTTATCCCCTAATTTAATTGTCCCTTCGCGATCATTCCCCGGTCCAACATTAATCATTTTTACTTCACTTGGAACAAAATGCCAATCTACCAAAATTTTTTTCATATCCAAAGGGCTCTTTGTAATCAAAAAGTATTTTGACTTAGACGCTAATACTTTATCCTTTACATCAAAAAAATGCGCCATTGTCCAAATAAAGGTTTTTTTATCTTGTGCAGCTGCTTTATATGCTTCCTTTAAAATGGGGTTACTTGCTGCTTTGTCATTCACAGCTATAATGCCATCACATGGCATTTCTTTAGTCCAACGTAAAGTAATTAAGCCATGAATCATTCGATCATCGATTCGAACAAAAGAAATTGACATGTTCATCTTCTCCTTTAGATATCCTCTTCAGTTACATCGCCTTCAGTTATAGTTAACTCTCTAATGCCATGACAAGCATCTGCTACTATCATTTTTTTCAAATCAGATAATTCACTAGTTTCTTTCAATAGAAGCGCATTTAAAGCCATTGGAAAATTCACTCCTCCAACAATCAGAGAATTTTCTAGCATTTTTTGCTTATCTAATACTTTACAAATAGTAGCAAGTGGACTCCCACCTACAATATCAGCCAAAACGATTAGCCTCGTTTCCTGCGGTAATTTTTCAACTTCACAAAGAAACCGCTTACCAAAATTATCGGTAGATTCACCAGGTTGTAAGCCAAACACTCTGACTTTCTCTATCTCATCGCCAGCAAACATCCCTAATGAATTTTTTAACCCTCTAGCAAAATCGCCATGACTGACCAGAACTAAATAAGTCATTTCCTCTCTCCTTTCTTAACATTTCCACTTCAAAATTTTTTAAATCACCTCTTTTTAAGAGTCCATAATACAACTTTTATAAAATGAAAATACTTGCTTCGTTCGCCTCACACTCCTTTGATAGCATGAATGTTTAACAACAGTACCTTTCTAAAATTAAAGTCATTCACTAAAAAAATTCTAATGAATTTGGCTGTTGTAGCTTGATGACAAGGAACAATGACTTTCTTTATCCATAAAAACATTTAGTTGATTACGCTTAAAAAAATAAATAATATAGCAATTCCCAAAAAAGTTTCTTTTGAATAGTCCCTTTTCTAAATTTATTGATTCATTTTTTCAACTATTAGGTTAGCAAAGTCCCAACACACATTCCACCCACAATAGGTGTACATAGTTGTACATTATTCGGAGTTAATCAACTCATTTAAGCTATGGTAAAATAACTATATATCACTCCAATTTTCTAATTATATAGGTCATTCCAGGTCATGCTCTTTTGGATACAACAAAATGAACTTATATCGAATCTATGGTTTTATGCTCTTAATAAATTAAAAAGTAAAGTAGGGATGTTTATATGTCAGCAAAAGAAAAAACGATGAAATATGGATTGGTAGGCCTCTTTTTGGGGATATTGTTATTAGCTCATCTAGATTTATTAGCTGAAAATCTTAGTTATCTTCTCTTAGGATTATTACTTTTACTTGTTGCATATCTAATCTTGGTAAAAAAATTTTATTTTTTCTCAAACTTGATTCCTAAAAATACTACTGATATAAATTTAGATAAAAAATATGGTACGGCTTCTGGCATCGGCAGTTTAGTTATCGGGATTATTTTAATAATTCTGGGACTATTTTTATAGAAAAATAATTACTAAAATAAAACAAGCAGCGAAACCATAAAAAGTACACGAGAAAAGAACTCGTGTACTTTTTATGGTTACCTGTATAGCCTTCAATTTGTTCCTTTGTTACTTCTTTTTCTTAATAATGCTCTTTACAGTGCCACATTAAAACAGCAATAAAAATTAATGAAGGGGAATTTAACTCAAATACCAATGATTATTATTTAAGACCGCTTTCTTAAGTAACCCTCATTGATTACGTACTAATCATGATAGGCTCCTCGTTGCCATTTATCTAAAAATTCATCGAAAAAGTGCGCATCTTGTTGTTCTGGATGTTGTTTTTCAACTTGATTAATTTTTTCAATTAGTTGTTCGTTGTCTTCTGTTGGATGATAGTGTGCTTCAATAAAGGCAGCAGCGATATCACAGATCAAGAATTCTCCTGTTATTTTCCCACCGAAACCAATAACATTTGCGTTCAATTCTTCTTTCGCATACAACGCTGTAGTCATATCGCGAACTAAAGCAGAACGGATACCCGGCACTTTGTTAACCGCATTGTTAATTCCAACGCCTGTTCCGCAAATACATATACCCAAATCAGCCTGATTGCTCATTACGGCTTCTCCCACTTTTTTTCCGAAAATAGGATAGTGAGTTCGAGTAAAATCATACGTGCCTACATCTAAAATTTCATATCCCTTTGCTTTCAAAAAATCAGAAACTGCTATTTTGGTATCCGTCACAATATGATCACAACCAATGGCAATTTTCATAAAAACACTTCCTTTCTATTATTTGTTAAGCCATTTTATTTAACATATCTACACGTATTTGATGACGCCCGCCTGCATAATGACCTGTTAAGAATTCTTTTATTATGTTTTTGGCTAGTTCCGTTCCAACAATTTTTGCGCCCACCGTGATCATCCGAGCATTGTTGTGTTCTCGCGCCATATATGCAGAACGCTCATCTGACAATTCAGCGACAATCATTCCTTTAATTTTAGCAGCAGTCATAAAACTACCTGCCCCATAACCATCAAAAACGATTCCTAAACTTTCAGTATCCTTTAAAACTTCATGAGCAACAGCAAGCGTTGCTTCTATAAAGTCTTCCGAAGCACTTTCACTTTTATCGATTACCTCAACTTTTTCTTGCAATAAGTATTGTTTCATTTCTGCTTTTAATTTTATTCCATCTAAATCTGAACCAAGTATGACACGCATTTTGTTTTCCTCCTTACCTCGTGTATCTACTATTAAAATTCTGTCCCTTTCTTTAAACTCAAATCCCCTTCTCGAAAACATAATAAAACAATATCGAACTTTATTCAACATATATTTTCTTTTTTGTTTATTATTGTTTAATATTGTGTTGACATCTTTTTGAAAGCGTTTTATATTATACTTGTAAATAAATAATAATATATTAAAGAAACGAGGGGTTCTATGGTTATTAAAACATCGATTTTTTCATTAGATACTACCTATATTTCAAACAAAAAAACACAAGAAGAAGTTTTTGAAGAAGTTTATTTAGACTTGTTAAAAAAGAAATTAGTTACACCTGATTTTCTAACTAATTTATTGGAACGAGAACACAACTATCCGACTGGTTTAAGTTTAACACCGATTGATCCTGCACTACCGAATATCGCCATTCCGCATACCGAAAGTACCTTTGTACGGACGACAAGAATTATCCCGATTAAATTGAAACAATCCTTATCATTTCATAACATGATTATCCCAGATGAAACGCTCTCTGTTTCCTTTCTTTTCATGATTTTAAATGAAAACGGTATTGAACAAACGGGTCTTTTAGCGACTATCATGGATTTTATTAACACGACAGACCGTTCATCACTATTGGCTTTTTTTCAATGTGAAGATAAAGAAGAAGTTTATCGTTTTTTACAAAAAAATTTTAAAGGAGAGATTTAACATGATTAAAATTTTAGCTGCATGTGGGGCTGGGGTAAACTCTAGCCATCAAATCAAATCTGCATTAGAAACAGAATTATCAAAAAGAGGCTACCAAGTTTCTTGCGATGCCGTAATGATTAAAGATATCAATCAAGAGATGCTATCCCATTATGATATTTTCGCCCAAATCGCCAAAACAGATTTGGGTTTCCCAATCACGATTCCTGTAGTTGATGCAGGCGCAATTCTTTATCGAATTCCAGCAATGGCTGAACCTGTTTATCAACAAATGGAAAGTATCATTCACTCTTTAAACAAATGATTTCCTTTTCAGACTAATTACTTACGCTTCACTGTCAACACTAACAAAACTAAGATAAAAATTTTGTTATCTTAGCTTATGAAGGAGAAAATAAATGAATACGATTATTGACCTAGCAAATACAATTTTTAAACCTTTAATTGATTTAGGTGCTGCTCCTTTAATGACTATTGTTTTAACACTGATTGCCCTTTGTTTTAAGGTAAAACCCACTCGCGCATTAGAAGGTGGTCTTAAACTAGGAATTGCTTTAACTGGTATCAGTGCTATTATAGGAATTTTAACTACTGCTTTCTCAGATGCAATGGCCTCTTTCGTAGAACGTACAGGAATTTCTTTAAATATTACCGATGTTGGTTGGGCACCTTTGGCCACCATCACTTGGGGATCTCCTTACACCCTTTACTTTCTTTTAATTATGGTGATTGTCAATGTCATTATGTTAATTCTAAATAAAACAAACACATTAGATGTGGATATTTTCGACATTTGGCATCTATCGATTGTTGGTTTATTTGCTATTTTTTGTGGCGCAAACTTAATAATTGCAACAATCTTAGTTATTTTCATAGGTGTTTTAAAAATTATCAATTCTGACTTAATGAAACCAACGTTTAACGATTTACTTAACGCCCCAGATACCAATCCTATGACTACCACACATATGAACTATATGATGAACCCAATCATTATGGTTTTTGATAAAATTTTTGATAAGCTTTTTCCTTGGTTAGACAAATACGATTTTGACGCTGCCAAATTGAATAGTAAAATTGGCTTTTGGGGATCAAAATTTGCCATCGGGATTTACTTAGGGATTTTTGTGGGTCTTTTAGCTGGCCAAACACCCACGCAAATTTTTTCTCTATCCTTTACGGCTGCAGTCTGTTTGGAACTATTCTCTTTAATTGGAACTTGGTTTATCGCTGCAGTTGAGCCTTTATCACAAGGTATCACTGATTTTGCTTCGAATAAATTAAAAGGGCGTACACTTAATATTGGTTTAGATTGGCCTTTCTTAGCTGGTCGTGCTGAAATCTGGGCAGCAGCTAACGTATTGGCTCCAATTATGCTATTAGAAGCCATTGTCCTACCTGGCAATAAACTTTTACCACTTGGCGGAATTATTGCAATGGGTGTAACCCCTGCTCTACTAGTAGTTACAAGAGGTAAACTCATCCGAATGATTATCATTGGAGCAATCGAATTACCTTTGTTCTTATGGTCTGGTACCCTAATTGCACCGTTCGTTACCGAAACCGCAAAAAAAGTTGGCGCTTTCCCAGCGGGTCTAAATAATAATACTTTAATTTCACATACTACCATGGAAGGGCCAATGGAAAAATTCTTAGGATACTTAGTCGGCAATGCATCACAAGGTCAACTCGAATTTATTTTATACGCATGTCTGGCGCTAGTCGCCTATCTACTGATTTTCATTTGGTATGCAAAACAAATGAAGAAGCGAAATATTATTTATGCTCAAAAAGCTCAATAAGGGGAACTAAAAAGAAGAGGTGCATCTGCACCTCTTCTTTTTAGTAGATCACCCTGACAACTTTTTCCAATACTTTAGATGTGTCAAATTTATCTTTATTTGTAACTACCGCTGTCACTTCTTCTAATTGATAAAAAGAATAAAAATCCTGTTTCTCTACTTTAGAAGTATCCATTAACAAATATTTTTCTATTGAGTTATCTAATGCAATTGCTTGTGTTTGTCCTTCTTCAATAGTGGCTGTCATAATTTTATTATCTTTTAACGCATTGCAACTAAAAAATGCTTTATGGAAATGCATTTCTTCTAATGCTTTATTAGCGATTTCTCCAAAAAAAGATTTAGTTAAAAGTCGCATTTCTCCACCAACCAAATAAATGGTCAACGCATTCTTTTTTTTACTTAACGTTTCAAACACAGGCAAACAGTTTGTTACTACTCTTAAATGTTTAAATTCCATTGCCTCGGCCAAAAGTTCAATAGTTGTTCCTGGTCCTAGAAAGATAGTTTCTTCTTCGTGAATTAAACTTAATGCTTTTTGGACAATTTCTTTTTTTTCAACACTATTAATAATTTGTTTATCAGCATGAGACAATTCATGTGGACGATATGTATTTAAACTGCTAGCTCCTCCATGTACTCGTTTTAAACGCCCCGCTGCTTCTAATTCTGTCAAATCTCTACGAACAGTCATATCCGAAACATTTAATCGTTCCATAATTTCAGTAACTTTGATTGCCCCTTTTTGATCTACTAGAGAGACTATCGCATTTAATCTTTCTTCTTTTAGCATTTTCATCGCTCCATTGTTAGTATATCTTTTATTCTACGATAAAATACTTACTATGAATACTAAAACATTTCTCCATTTATTTTAACATGAACGACGATTTGTAAAAAATTGACGATTTAGCCTATCTTTATATAAACAGATATCACTTCAACGATTGATTCAGATCTATTTGAGCCTAGTCAAATAGAGATCTAGCATAAAAACTTCCCAGAAAAACATCCCCTACTCTGAGCACCTCTATCCAAAAAAATAGCACATAGGCAAAGGCAGGCTGCTTATAAAAAGGTAAGCAACCCGCCTTTGCCTATGTTTAAGTAAACGATGTATTTCCCCTATTACTGATTCAAAGTCCTTAAAACTTTATAATCATTGTTTTGCACGAGTAAAACGCTACTTGGGTTATCGGGATAAGCGGCATTACCATCAAATGATACAACAACAGTATTCGTACCAACTTTCGTGAATTGTGTATATGAGCCCCCAGCACCGCCCACGTTGGCAAAATGTAATGTCATAGTGTCGCCTTTTGTTTCTACCTCGCGCCAATTTGCCCGCTGATAGTTATGCCAGTCAATTTGAGTTGAAATTTCGTTTGCCGTGTTTTTATACATTCCTTCGTAAAAATCAATCGCTTCCTCTTTTGAAGACCACGGATTGACTGAAATATTTGGGATTTGTTCTTTAGTAATTGACGGGGCACCTACAATTTTTTCAAAGCCAGCCCTCAACTCTGCATTATCTGTTGCTCCAAAATACAGATAGCCATAAGGATCTCCTTGATTTTGCATCGTCACTAAAACTAAGGGCTGATTGTTAACGATGGTGAATAAATACAAATGCTTTTGCATTTCTGGTTGCGTTTCTGCATCAGAGTAAACAGCAACTAACGCATATCCATCCTTCACTTGTCCATTTTCAGACCATTCTAAATAAATGGGATGCTGACCAATCGCTGGTTGCATAGTAACATTTCCTACTAGACCATCAGGCGCTTGGACGCCATTAAAATTGATTGAATTTCCTGGTGTATATTCTTTATACGTTTGGTTCATCCGTTGCCCCCAATCAGCCATAAATTGTTGCAACTGTGCTTTTTTTTGCACAGACCACAACTGATTTCCAGTTTTAGTAGAAGCAGAAGAATTACTTTGAGTTGTACTAGATTTTGACTCCGTGCTCATTTGACTCGCTTGGCTACTGTTAACGGTAGCAGGTGCTTTCATTTCTGATGTTGCTGTCGGCTTGCTTGATTTGCTTGCAGTGCTATCACCACTTTTGTTGGAAGAACATCCTGATAAAATACTCAATAAAAGACCTATCAAGATTATTTTTTTCATTGGGAATCTCTTCTTTCTGACAAGAATACTGTACTACTTTTCCCCTTTTCTCACCAGCAAAACTCGACTAAAAACGGCTATATTTATTTGTTATTTAATTGTCAAATTAAGTTGATTGTAAGCATCCCATAACCAAGGATGCACAACTTTAATATCGTGTTTCAAAATATAATCGATATAGAAATATGCGGCATTTTCTAAAGAACAATTTAAAGCTTGTAATAAACCATCTAAGTATGGTGGTTTACCTTCTTGATCCCACTTTATTTTATCAGCGACAAACAAAACTAAATCTATGTCCGAATAGTTTTTCTTCAATGTTGTATGGCATTCAATAGCTGATAAAATTTCATTGTCTTCAATACCAAAATCCATTTTCGCAATAGACTTAGAAATTTTTTGATGAATTATCATTGGAAAGGCCATTTCTGTTTCGTTTAATTCAATCCCATATTTTTGTGCGACACTAATTCTCTGATTATTTGGATAAACCGCAGAGATATCATGTAAATATCCTGCAATACTTACTTTTTCTGGACTAGTTAAATATTTTTCACCGAGTTGATAGGCATACTCTCCAACTTCCATACAATGATAATACGTCTTCTCACAGTTTTTACTCACTAAATATTGTTTAATTTCATTTTTCAACACCTGTTGATAATCCATTTCCACAGCCCTTTCTCATTCCGATTACTCTTCTAGATAAATAAATTATACTCCTTTCATCCTCTAGCAACCTTTTATTTTTTATTAAATAAACAACTAACTAAATTGAAAAAAATGAAACTTTTTGGTCCTCAAATTCGTCTATAACTAATAGGACGTTCAATTTTGTATAACGTGGAGGTGTATTTTTTAACTTTTTCATTAACCAAAGAGGAGTGAAAGTATGCGACATAAAAAAAGAAAATTCAAAATAAACGGGTATGTATTATTTAGTGGGTTAATCCTCATTGTTCTTGTTTTCATTCAAACGTTCCTATTAACTCAACCCAAGATAACAAGTAAAAATGATGATACTACGCAGACATCGACTAAAAATTCAACTGCAAAAAAAGATTCCCCGACCAAGTTAGAAAAGGAATCAACATACATGACTATTTCATCAAAAAAATATGCTTATTCAGCAGACAAAATCAGAAAATATATAACTGGAGAAGAACCTTACAAAGGTGAAAAATTAGTATTCTTAACCTTTGATGATGGCGTTAATAATCAAATAACCCCACAAGTCCTAGATACATTAAAAAAGTATAACGTCCACGCAACTTTTTTTCTTGTAGGAAATACCCTAACTTCCGAAAATCAAAACATAGTGAAACGCGAAGTCGCAGAAGGGCATTCAATAGGCTTTCATAGTTCAACTCATGATTATGCAACGTTATATCCAAACGGGATTGTCAACACTGAAGAAATACAAGCGGAAATAGCGGACATGGAGAACTCTCTAAAAAAAATACTGGGCGAAACATTTCAAACAACTCTCTGGCGATACCCAGGAGGTCATATGTCATGGGGAGGTACAGAAAAATCTGATGAATTATTCAAACAACTTGGCATCCATTGGATTGACTGGAATGCGATGGTTGGGGATGCGGAGCCGTTAGACAGACAGCCTACTACAGTCGCAGAAATGCTCGCTTTCCATCAACATTCACTTGAGGTTTATCCGGATTATAATATTAGAGTAGTCTTAATGCATGATTCAGTAGATAAGGAATTAACAAAACAAGCATTGCCACAATTAATAGAGTTTTATCAAGCAAATGGTTATCAATTTGGTGTCTTATATTAGAGCAACTTGGAGCACTAAAGGAAGTATTTCTGGTCTTAGTCAATGTTGATTTTCTGCTTATAATGGCGAGCCTTATGGAAGCATCATTAATGCGTTTACGAATCTTGGCGTTAGTTGATAGTTAAGTTGTTTTAGAAATATATTCATTCAAAGTTATTTTTTTGTCTTGGCGTAACTAAAACATACTCCTCACGGAAAGGCCTGATAAATTTTTATTTAGTTATCAAAGGACGTAAGTAGGAAAATTAGGAGTTATTTTCTGTTTCATATCTATAACAACTTCTTCACTATACGCTTTATAAATTCTGAATAATAATTTTACTCACTTGATTTTCTTCTTTAATTACTTTTTTAAAATAAATCCAACAAATCCTTTTTTAGCATACATGCTAAAAAAGGATTTTAGTAAATATAATAATCCTTAGAATATTGTTGAACAATTTCTAAAATGAATCTGTGAGGAATACAGATACTAGTTTGCCCTGGTTCTGATATCCATCCTGTTTTCACCGCAATTTGATCTGGACTATTATCTTTTTTTACACGAACGTGCCCATTTTTAACTTCTATAGTATTATATTGCCCTTTTGATGGATAATATGTTTTGATAAATTCTTTTGAATCATCTAAATTTATACGCTTAATCTCTTTCCCATCTATCTTGACCACAGCATATTTAGTGTCGTCAAAACTTTTGGAGTTAAATGGCTTATTATGAAAAAAAATAAAATATGGAGAAAAAGAGATAGCTATTAAAAAGATAATAACTATTATGTCTCCTTTTTTCATCAGACCCTTTCTATACATTTTTATTAAGAATTAGTGAACTGTTTTTCCATTTGTTTCTGAACATCTTGTCTTTACTCACCTTTCTTCAAGAAATTGTTGAATTTGAATCCGTACATCATAGTCACAATCTTTGTCATTCAGTAATAATATTAATTCTTCTTTTAAACAAACAGGAACTTCCCAAAAACCATCTATTTTCCGGAAATAATCAGGGTCATAATTTTTAAAAAATGGGTACAATTTTAAAAATTCTTCAAAAGATAAATCATATTCTTCATAAAAGTCTTTAACTAATCCTTTTTTAAGAGCCTCTTCTGTTGGAGTGCCATTTTCATTAATAATATTCTTCATAACCATTATTCTGTATAATTCAGACTTATCATATCTTTCTTGTTCATAATCTTGATAAAATTTAAAGCTCTGTTCCACAAGTGGCGGATAAATAATATTCATTTTCTTCAATACTATTACCTCCTATTTTTTATCCATCACTTTTTTTCCACCATAATAGCCTTTTAAAGATACATGATGACTTTTACGATAATCACCAAGATTCTCATCAAACGAAATTTCAGGTTTTATTAATTTTCCATGTGTTCGACGCAATCTTTTTTTTGATTTCGATGTTCTTCTCGCTGGTACAGCCATATTTATTACCTCCTAAATTATAAACGTTTCTAAAATACTTTCCTAATTTGTAATCAGATTTGAATATTTAAAACATACTATTGATACACTAATAAACCGTAACACGCAATTGTGCATTACAGATAAAAAATACAAATCGTAATGATTACGTTTTAACAACGATATCTTATCAACCTTTTTTTAATTTGTCAATATCTTTATTTACATATTCTTATATATAAATAAATCACCTTCCCAACTTGAGTACTTACTTATATTTACCAAATGCTAATGGATTCAATCTGTAAGCATTTGCTTTCTTGATAATTGTTAACTAAATAAATTTGTACAACAAAAAATTCAATATATGCTGATGTGTGTACTTCACTAATAACAATTTTTATTTCATGCCTTTTTTGCTTGACCAAAACAGTAAAATTAAATATAATCCAAATGTAACTTAATCAGTTACATTAATATCAGGAAAAAGAAAGAGGTTTTTTATGAAAAAAATAGGATTGCTTTTATTCTCTATTGGACTTACTTCTTTGTTATTATCTTCTTGCTCAAATTATAATATGAGAAAAGATAATAACAGTAGCATAAGCACTAAGACTTCTAATGAGGAGGAAAATATAATGTACAAAAAAATACAAGGTATCGATGCTACTTATTTAATAATGAATCCTGATCCCGTGTTTGGCTCTACTGCAACAATTATCGAAAAAAACGGTAAGGGACTTTTAGTAGATACGCAATTTTCAAAAAAGGACGCAGATAAAATTGTCCAACTTGTAAAGTCAAACAATATTGATATTGAAACAATTTATATTTCATATAGTGATCCTGATTATTACTTTGGAACAAATCAAATAAAAAAATCTTTTCCTAAAGCAAATGTAGTAGCCACAGCTTCTACGATTTCACGGATTAAAGACACTTATAAATCAAAATTATCCGTATGGGCAGATACATTAAAGGAGAACGCACCAGACAAAATTATTATTCCAAATGAAATAAAGGAATCAATTAATTTAGAAGACGTAGAGTTTGAAATCTTTGCTAATGATATAAAAAAACAAACACTTTATAATAAAAACGATCAACTATTGGTAGGCGGTATTTTAGTTTCTACTGGTAGCCACTTATTTATGGCTGACACTAAATCTATTGACAGTCAATTACAATGGATAAATGATTTAAGTGAATTAGAATCCTTATCACTAAGAACAGTTATTCCTGGTCATTTTGAAGCTGGAAACCAATTTATGCCCCAAAATATTAAATTTACGAAAGAGTATATTGAAAAATTTATTACAGCTGAGAAAGAGAGCAAAGTAAGCAGTGAAATTATCACTAAAATGAAAAACTATTATCCAAAATTACCAGAAGGAAACCTTGAAATGAGTGCTAAAGTTGTAACCGGTGAAATGGATTGGGAATAACACTTTTAAAGTCACTAAGAATAGAGGGCAAGTTCATCGACGGATGAATTTGTCCTCTATTCTTAGTATATTTTACTTGTTTAGTATCTACTTTATTTGGCACGTTAGTTTGAGAAACTTAAACAGTATAATTCACTCTTTTATTACTTATCTCTGCTTTTATGTAAGACTTAGCTTCAAATGGTTGTGGAACTTTACCTGAAACTTCCCAATTTATTTTCTGATGTTCTCCATTTTACTTTACAAAGTCGGCAGAATACTTATACAAATAACTACCCTCTACCTCATTTCCAAGTGCATCTTTTTGTTACAACTTCTGCAGGAGTTAGTACATAGGTGGTGACGATTTTGTACGTACTATTATAATATTTGTAACCGAAGTATTGTATAAGTTTAGCCTTTTTTGTTCTTTTTCATACTTATACTAATTGTCCATTCAATTTAGCTTTAACAAGAACTATCACTACTCCGATAATTATTAATAGCCAGCCAATAATTGCTAAAGGTTTATTCGTGGTACGGTAAGGATAACCCCAATTCCACCCCCAAACAAATCTTGTTGTCATCATTAAAAGAATCAAGCCAATCGCTGCAATAATACTGCCAATAAGTATTACATAATCCATTTTGGTTCCTCCTCAATTTCTCTTGCTTGAAAATATATTTTACAAAGTACATTTATATAGAAATCTAACTTTTATCTACAAATGAATATAAAAATGCATTGAACTAAAAAACTAATCTAAGGTAACTGTTTATAGAGACTAAGCTTTATATAAATTTAGAAATAATACCTAAAAATAAAAAAATATTTTTGCTGTTTGTTCTTTTGTTTTTGTCTTTTTAAATCTCTTAATTGTTTTAATGACATCTAATATAATAGTTTAAAGCAGAGCCTATAAGTATTAATAACTTGCCTTCAATTGTTTTAACCATTAAACTAATTTCACTATATTAAAAACTGGAGAGATTTTTTTGTTTTACTTTCCTCCTTTGTTTTTTTGTTATGTTTTATAAACACTAAATATACTCATATAAGAAAATACAACAACAGAGTGTACAGAAAGGAAAACTTTTCTGTACACTCTCGTATGACTTTAATTTTAAAGGTGCTTTCATTTATTCCCATATAGTACTGAAAAATAGGACTTAACGAATTACAACTGCAAAATTCCTCTCATTATATATACTTTCAAAGGTATTTTTATTGATCCAATATTTACCGGAAATCGGATCAGATACGTGAACCGTTCCATTTTTTAAATCGTAGCCATCTAATGTCACTGCATGATTATTATTTACCGCTTTACCAAAATCCCATATTCCCCATCGTGCCGGTTGAAATTTTATCGTCACCCAAGCAACAATTGGATTATTATTTTTCACTTCCTCTAGTAATTCATCTAAAGAATGACCTGACATATCTTGTACATCTCCATATACTTTTCCCCATTTTACTAAAGGCACAGGATAGATAGCAGAGTAAGTCCATGAGTTTTCAACAAAAGGACTACCTACAAATCCATCATAAGGATTTCCATTAGGAGAGATAGGAATTGTTTTTAAAAATTTGATTAAGTCCCAATCAGGAATTTTTCCTTTATACTGTAAGCCTTGTAATAGTGAAGCCCCCTCACACCCACTAGGCGCTCCTAAGGCATACTGATCATAATTTTTCACTCCAAGTAAGTTGTAATCTTCAGAAGCAAAAGCATTGGTACCAACTATAAAGAATAAGCCAAGTAAAGGTAGAATAAACGATTTTTTTAGTATAGTAACTGTATTTCTATTTATACTCGTTCACCTCTTTAAAATTTATTAAATGCATAATCCTACTGTCATTTTCTAAATTTAAAATGGATTTGACTGTGAAATACCTATTTGCAAGCGATCCAACGGTTCTCCAAAGATTCCTGCATAACTGTCTAGTCCAGGAATAGAACCATTATCTGCACTTACTTTTAACCAGCCTGATCGTTTCGTAGTTTGTGAACGATAGTAAGCCTGTGATAATTTTTCTCCCTTAGGAGTTATATAGTTTAGCTGAACACCATCAATTGCTTGTCCAGGCATACCTGCCGCTCCATTTACTGTATCGCTCTTATCCCCTTTACTTACCCAAGGCAACCATCCGCTTTGAGCCGTGTGAACACGATATTTCATTTGCCCTTTATCTACCTTTATATAAAGCATATCATGTTGACGATTAGGGTAACCTGCGAAACCATCATTGGTATTGTTAAAGTTGGTTACTTCTGGTAACCATGAACCTCCGAGGACCCGCAATCCGTAACGAACATTTGTTGTGAAATTTTTTGGTCCTGGATTTGGAGGCGTAGGCGTAGATCCTCCTTGAAGTATAGGAATTGGGTTAAACCAAGTGCCATCATCTTTATTCCAAGAAGAATGAGCAGAACGCCATTCTTTTTTTGTCATTCCTAAATGTAAATGACTAGAAGTAAACTTTCCTATCAGCTGTCCTTTTTTAACAGTTTGTCCAGTGCTAACTTTAATATCTCCAACATTTCGGCTAAATTCTTGATAAATCACATTTGTGTTTCCCGCTTGTAGTACAATAAATGCACCTAATGAGCCTCCACCTACAGGATCCCAACCAGCATATAAAATTTTACCATCATGCACAGCATACACACTGCCATTTCCATAAATAGCAGAACCAAAGTCAAACCCATCATGGAAATAAGTACCTCCTCGGTTAAATGCAGTGTTCCCGAATTGTTGTCCTTCTTCATATCTTCCCGCATATGGTTTGCCCAGTGGCCACGACCACTCATTAGAAGCTGCGTTGACAGAATAAGAAGAAAACGCCAAAGAAACAACGATAGATAATACCCCTAGAATAGAAAGTAAAATATTTTTCATAGAAACCCCTCCTAATTAATATTTATTACAAGACTAACGTACTGCGACACACGATTTACAGAGTATCCCCCAATGTTATTGGATTTTAGTCAATTGATCTGATTTTATAGTTAGGCACCAACTTAATGATTCTTTTAAACAAAAAATTTGATTTAACAGTATTTTTAACTAGTACAACAGGTACTTCTAGAACTAATTCATCTAATGCTTCATGAGATAGATTAATAACAACCAGAACCTTAATTGTGATTTATTTTTTTATTTTACTAACATAAAGTCCTATTACAAAAATAATGGTTCCTACAACAGAAATCGCAAAAGAATTTAATAGTACTTTTTGAAAGGCTTCTCCTTTAATTAAAAACCAAATACAAGAGCTTAGTAATATTACAAAGAACGAATATAACACTAAAACCACATCTTTATTTTTCATTAAAACCACATACACCTTCCAAAACTCCAAATTAGTGACGCTGCTGCTGCCGCAGGCAAAAGACCTTTAAAAGCATACTTTGCTACCAACTTAGCTACTTCTGCGGCTGCTTTTCTTTGTAGAAGACCTACAATACCACCACTAAGTAGACCTTGTATAGCAGAAACTCCTAAAGTATCTTGGATGGCTGTGATAGCACATTGCTTGGCATCTGCACGTTTAAATCGCGTTTGTTGAATATCTTCTTTTACTTGATTTTCAAGTTTAGTTAACTCAGCCGCATGACCATATTTAGCATATAAAACATTGAAATTTAAAGATTCGACGTTACCTAAATCATCATAGGTTACTGCATTATCAAAAATGGAATTTCAATCGTTTTCAAATTCTCTAGAGAATTTTTCTTGTTCAACAGTATTCAATGGCTGTCTCTCTAAATTTTCATTCGTAGCAGCATAAACACTTGCACCAGCACTAGCAAATATACTCAATGCCATAAGTAACGTCATTGCCAAACAGAAGAACTTTGATTTTTTAGAAAAAGTAATTTCCATGTTTAAGTCCCTACTTTCTTTTTTTGTTGGTTACAATTATAGCGATATTAAAGATAGTTTGCTATCAAAATCCCTATTTAACGTTTATCCCATCTTAAAAGAACGCAAACTTCTTAGAATTGTGTTTTCTTTTGTTCTTCGCCAGTTCCTTTTAAACATTAAACTGAATTAAATATATAATAGAGACAGTTACTTAGGGGAGAACCATTACTAAAATTTTTCTTACTGATTTTTATTATCTAAAAACACACTCTTTTGAAATTGAGAATTACTTCTGACATGCATGACTACCGAATGTCTTGTTCTAATACCCATTTGTTAATTCCTGAAAGAAAATAGGCTAATTTTGAATTAGAGCGTCTAAAAGGTTTCACTTTTAGAGCGGTATATTGTTTATTTCTTACATTAGTTGGAATTGCTTCTCCAGTTTGATATTGACTAGCTTTTGATAATAAAGTTACTTTTTTATTAAGCAGTGGCGTAGGAAACTCTTTTACATCCTGCTCTAATACCCACTTATTTATCCCCTCTAAATAATAAGCTACCTTAGAACTCGATTGTGAAATGCTTTTTACATCCTTGATAATGTACTCTTTATTTCTTAAATCAGTAGGAATTTTTTCTCCAGTTTGATAGTAAGTAGCTCTTGATAATAAAGTAGCAATTTTACCTTTCATTGCATAATTTATTGGTTCTTTTCTAAAATTAATACCAGAATACTTCCATGAATAAACATTATCATTTAATTTCCAGTTACTCATATCTTTTTGATTAGTTAACATCACTTTTTGCCACCAAGGATTCCAAAAGTAGTAATAAGAATCTAACGTATTATTTTTGGCTATAATATAACCGATGACAGTAACTCCATGTGATTTTGCAGGATTATAATTCTGAGTAACGTTGTCTAAATGAACATACACTGGAGCCTTTTTATCAATTTGTGTTTGAACTTCCGCTGGTGTCAATCGACTATTTTTTATATCCAAAGTATAACCATATTCCTTTTGCATAGTTTGAACGGTATGTGCAAAAGGTTTACTTGTAATATACTTCCCATCTACTAATTCTGCTTCTGAGGCAGTACGAAAAGCTTTTTTGATGAGCGTTTTTGCATTGGTTATGGCTTTCCCTTCAATCGAATTAATCATTGTAGATAACGTATAAAATGCACACCATGGTTCTAATCCTTGCGTTTCTGTAATCATCCAATTAGGGATAATATTTCGATTATACTCTGGAACCGTATCATCAGGTACAGAACGTTTCTTTCTATTAAAGTTGTCTACCGATTGCTTAATATCAACTGCTTGTTCACGAGTTGGTTCTTCTGCAGACAGAAGTTGGTGGCTCTCGCTATCAAGGTTCAAAGAAAAGCTGGTACCTTCTGCTGTAGGTGTTAGTCTATTTAACAGCTCAACAAACTGACTAGAAATCGTTAGCGATGGCGTATTGTTCATTAAAGAAACTTCTAATAAATCATGAATAAGCCCAGATTCTTTATCGATAATAGGAAAATAGGCTGTTTGAGTATCTGTTTCATTAGTTAAAGTAAATGGCTGCCCCAAATAAAAATCATCTGTACTTAAAGGTTCTGTATTTTCCACTACAGACAAGTTCTCAAAATAAAATTGCCAATCTTGCTGTGCATACATCCTCAATTCTGAAGGTACTTCCTTTTGTTTGAATGAACAGTGGAGTATTATCACCATCCATTGCTGAAGCATTAATTCCAAACAAAAGGCTTGTTAAAAACAAGCCTATCCCTAAAATGTATTTTTTCACGGTCCTTTCAACCTCTCTTACTTAAGAATAATCATACCTATAAAGGTATAATCTTTTTGCGGTGTATTATTCACTGAAAAATCCGTAACAGTTAACTTATTTTTATTCGTCAACGTAGTCAGGCTAGAAGGATAGATATAGTTCGACATCCAGATACTTGTACTCATAAATGGTTCTTTAATATTTTCACCATCTGGAGCAACGTATACGTATCCATGCGCTACAGCTAATAAATAAGGTTCCATCCAATCGGTTTTGTTTGGTTTATAACATAGTAATACTGGATGATCTTTATCAAGCTCACTCTTCACTTGGTTGAAATTAAGTTCATTCTTCGTTGCATCAAGCCATTCCATATTTACCCCAATAGAAGTGGCATAGCGAATGCAATCTTTAATAGACACAGAAGCATTATTAAATTCTTTGTCTGTCTTTTTTGGATATACAAATTTTAGTATCGTTTTTGCTGTAATATCTTTTCTATTTGTTTTAAAGTTCAACACTTTAGCAAAAGAATGCTCTATTCCTTGTAAATCATAATGTTGATCATTCGTTTCGAAATTAGCCAAACTCTTCATTTCAGGAGCAGCGTTTACCACATAACCTGATCCCACAAAAAGGATTACTAGTAAAATGGTAGAGATAACTTTCTTCATTTAATTCACCTAACAATTCATTTTAAATTTTGAAATACCAACATAAGAAAGTACAACTAGTAAAAATCCAGCCAACACAACTAAAATAGAGGACATATTTATACGCCAATTTCCACTAATGTTATAAGAATTCAGCAGCCCATAGGTTCCTAGTACGACACTTACTAAACCTAATAGAAAAATTATCCCAAAAAAAGTGTACACTAACATTCTTAATTTTCTTGAAGAACTACTTGTTTCTCTTGTTTTAAATAAAGTGTATATAATCAAAAACGCAAGAATAATAGAAATTAGTTGAACCATCAATATGTCTCCTTCTTACTAATTAAGTCTAGTATCATACATCTTCATGGAAAATATTTTTTTTATCCATATAACCTTTGTAAGAGATTGCAAATAAAAATATGGATATCAAGATAATTTTAAAATTTTTAAACTCGTCAAAAACAAAGTAAGCATAAAGAAAAGATATACCACCTAAAAAAATACAAGCAATAGAAATATTAAACGAAAATTTAACAAATAAGTAGAATTTATTCTTTATTTTTTCATTCAAAATCCCTATAGTAGCGATAAAAACTGAGACTATAAAGATTATTAGGATTAACCCTATTACAAGGTACATCTTTTTCAATCCTTTCGTAAACTCTATTAAGTTAATTCAATGTAGCCATTATTGGGTATTTTGTCAATAGAATCTAATAATTTTGCAGCCTGCTTTCCAGGACTTAGAATCGCACTAATAATTAATCCAACTGCTTTATCTTGTAAATAGTTTTTCGCGCCTTTTATTCCTAGCTTCTCGCTTTCTTTAATAATTACTGGAATCATTTCTTTCTTTACAAATTTCTTTGCACCTTCTTGACCCAATGCTTTAACCATTGCAGACACTGACCCAAAACCTCCGATAATTAATACAACATTAAGCGCAGTATCTAAAACTGTTCCTAAGACGTCAACAGAAATCAAACCATGTCCAGCATTTCTAGGTTGTATTATAAAACCTTGCATAGCGTTTGATAGATATTGTTTATATTGCTCTCTAGACATCCCATTTGTACTTCCATTTTGTAAAGCAATATCATATTGTAGATCTAAAACTTTGTTATATAATTCTAATTGAACAGGAGTCATATTTTCTTTATTGAATTCGGTTTCAAATAGAGAAACTCCTTTGTATTGATTGGCTAGCGCCTCCATCCGTTGCTCTAACTCTTTTGTTGTAGAATTTACTTGTACATAGTTACTCTCTTCATTTGCGTATACTGTAGCCCCTGTTGTTAATATCGGTGATAATCCTAATAACATTGCAACCCCAGTAGTAATACATATTCTCTTTTTCAATATTATACCTCCTATTAGTAGTTTTCTTCTACTAAAAAAGTATATATTCATCAACTATTTACCGTCACTCAAATTCCTTAAATACACTATATTTCTCCCTATATCGTTAATAATCTGGGAACTTTCCTTTTTTTTTGCATTCACTTGTATCTTCTTGAATCATCTTATTCTTTATAATTGAATCAATAGCTGTTTTTCTCGGAAAGCCACACAAGACTTCTTCTAACGCAAGTTCCATTTTCGCTTTTTTTGATTCTTTCTTTTTTACTTTCATGGTACAGTTTCTTTAATTGATTTTTTTCGATTCTATGTCAAGAATTCGAACAAAAAAAACGTGAAACGGAACCATTCTTTTTCAAAACTAAATCTTTCGCTTTTAATGAAGCAGTTTGTGAACGTATTTGTTCTTTCTCGATAAATGAACGTGCGATGTCAATAAGCTCTTCATCTGAATGGTGATTCCATTGATAATGTTGATTTTCTTTCCTATCAATTTTTCTTAATAAGTTATTCCAAGAGCCATATCTTTGAATAATAAACCAGACACTGGGAACTTCTTTGGGAAACTCGTTTAATTTTTCTTGATATTGACTACATGTTTTTATGCTATTTTCTTCGATAAATTGACTAATTTTAAGAAGTAATTAAAGCTCGTTCATATTTTCCAGAATGCCCCTTCTATCTACTTTTTCATAATGTACCTCTAAATAACTATTTGGAACAGTGTGACACAATCCCTTTTTCGTAAAAGGTAATTGTTTTGGTATTTTCTCAAAAGCCCGCTCTTTTTTGCAAGCCTTGGCTCAAAACTGCAAAATTCGGTCAACATTTTGATATTTTTCGGATGACTTCTGCCGTCAATTTTTCTCTGCTATTTGACACTCTTTTGACCACCTTAATCATCAAATTGAGAAAAGCTAGGACAATTTGAGGAAATTTTTGAATCATTGTCCAAAATTTTGATCTTGAGAAAAGCAAAAAGTCCTTGTTAGACAAGGACTTTTCACACTTATGCGACTTCAAAAAAAGTCAATGTTGATTTTCTACTTAATTACACAAAAAAACACCCTCTTGCTGAGCAAGAGGGTGTTCGTTTGTCGAATAGTAAAGATTAACGACGGATTTCTTTGATACGAGCTGCTTTTCCGTGTAATGCGCGTAAGTAGTAAAGTTTTGCACGACGTACTTTACCGTAGCGAACCACTTCAATTTGAGCAACACGTGGTGTGTGTAATGGGAATGTACGTTCCACACCAACACCATTTGAAACTTTACGTACTGTGTAAGTTTCGCTGATTCCAGCACCACGGCGTTTAATTACAACACCTTCGAATAACTGGATACGTTCACGAGTACCTTCGACTACTTTCGCATGAACGCGAACAGTGTCACCAGGGCGGAACGCAGGAATATCCGTACGTAATTGTTCTTGTGTTAATTCTTGAATTAATGGATTCATTTTATCCTTCTCCTTATTCCCAAATATTCTTATGGTCACTTCTGCCACAGCGGAATATTGTAATAGTTAGAGCGCATTGCACTCACCAAATTAGTTTACCACAGACAAAATAAGCTGTAAAGAGAATTTTCTTGAAAGTTCCCTTATTTTTGCTCTTCTTGTTTAATTTCCTCTAATAACTTCAACATTTCAGGCGTCATTTCTACTGATTCCAACATGTCAGGTCGACGTAAAAAGGTCCGTCGTAATGATTCTTTTAGTTGCCATTCTGCAATTAATTTATGGTTACCATTCGTTAGCACGGCAGGGACTTCCATATCGTTGAAAATAGCAGGTCTGGTATATTGTGGATGCTCCAATAGGCCAGTGGAATGTGAATCCGTTTGTGCAGAAAGATTGTTACCTAAGACATCAGGTAATAAACGGACTGTCGCATCAATCATGACCATTGCGCCTAATTCGCCCCCTGTTAAAACGTAATCCCCCAATGAAACTTCATCTGTGACCATCGTGCGAATTCGCTCATCATAGCCTTCATAATGTCCACAAATAAAAACTAAATGTTCTTCTTGTGAAAATTCCTCGGCCATTTTCTGATTAAACGGTTTTCCTGCTGGATCTAATAAGATGACCCGTTTTGGTTGCTGGTTTGTCTCTTCTTCAATTGCCTTTAGGTTATCATAGATCGGTTGTACTTTTAAAAGCATCCCCGCGCCACCGCCATACGGATAATCATCGACCGTTTGGTGTTTGTTATCTGAAAAATCGCGAAAATTAGAGACATTCAATTCTAATAACTGCTTTTCCCGAGCTTTCCCAATAATTGATTCCCCCATTGGTCCTTCAAACATTCTAGGAAAAAGAGTTAATACATCAATTCTCATCGTCAATCAATCCTTCTGGAATGTCCACATCAATCCGTTGATTTTCGACGTCGACTTTTGTAACAACGCCTTCAATATACGGTAAAAGTAAATCTTTTTTCTTTGGTCGTTGGACGACCCACACATCATTCGCACCAGGAGATAAAATTTCTTTAATTTTTCCCAGTTCACTGCTGGTTTCATCGTAAACAGTAGCACCAATGATTTGGTGATAATAAAATTCGTCCTCTGCCAATTCAGCGAGATTGTCTTTTGCAACTTTTAAAATACCGTCACGATATTTTTCAACATCATTGATATTTGGATGTCCTTCAAAGCTTAAAATGTCAAAATTCTTATGCTTGCGGTGGGACTTCACGACCAATTCAATTGGTGCTTTTTTCTCTTGAAATAGCAGTAACATAGCCCCTTTTTGATAACGTTCTTCTGGAAAATCCGTTTTCGAAATGACCCGAACTTCTCCTTTGATTCCTTGTGTGTTCACAATTTTTCCTACATTTAAATAATCTGTCACGTGAAAGCCTCTCTTCCTTGTATTTCATCTTTCCTATTCTACCATTTCTTACGCGCAAATTCTATGAAAAAACAAAGGCCAACTTTTCCAGTCAGCCTTTGTTTTTATTAATTCGTTAAACCAGTTAATGTGCCATAAATTAAAAATAAATTCAATAACGTCAAGGCAATAGCAATAATCCAAGCTAAAAATTTCACCCACGCTGGATTCGCAAATTGGCCCATTAATTTTTTATCACTTGTATACATCGTTAAAGGAATAATCGACACTGGCAAAGCAATACTTAGGAAAACTTGCGTATAAAGCAACAAGTCTTCAACAGCCGTTTCGCTACCGCCATAAATAATGACACAGATAATGACTGGCACAATTGCTAACAAACGAGTTAACACTCGTCGTGCCCACAACGGCATTTTTAAATGGATAAAGCCTTCCATTACAATTTGTCCTGACAGCGTACCTGTAATCGTTGAATTTTGACCCGAAGCCAGTAAAGCAATTGCAAAAAGAATACTTAACACTGGGCTAGCAATATTACCAACAATATCTGGATTTTTCAGAGCATCAAATAAATCAACAAATTTACCTAATTCACTGTTGGTTCCATAAAATAATGCTCCTCCTAAAATTAACAACAAACAATTTACGACAAAAGCGACAGTTAATTGAATATTTGAATCCCAAGTAGTGAAACGAATTGCTTTGGCTTTCTCAGCATCATCGTTACGATCAAATTTCCGTGCTTGAGCAATGGAAGAATGCAAATATAAGTTATGAGGCATGACTGTCGCTCCAACGATTCCCAAGGCTAAAAATAACATGGATTTATCTGTCGCTATTTTTGTGTCTGGAATAAAACCTCGTAATACTTCACCAACATTTGGATCTGCTAATGCCACTTCATAAGCAAAAACAAAAAAGATGACTGCAATTAAACAAGAAACAATTGCTTCGATTTTGCGAAAGCCTAACTTTGTCAGTAGCAAAAGTAATAAAACATCAAACGTTGTTATCAACACACCAATTAATAATGGAAAACCAAATAATAATTGCAAAGCAACGGCACCACCAATTACTTCAGCGATATCTGTTGCCATTATGGCTAACTCCGTCACCACCCACAAGGCAACGCCCGTTCGTTTACTTGTATGCTCTCTAGTCGCTTGAGCTAAATCCATTCCTGTCACGATTCCTAAGCGCGCAGCCATACTTTGTAGTAACATGGCAACTAAACTAGAAAGTAAAATCACACTAAGTAACGTGTACTTATATTCCGCTCCGCCAGCAATTGACGTAATCCAATTTCCTGGATCCATATAACCAACAGCCACTAAAGCGCCAGGTCCGCTATAGGCTAACAAAGTTCGCCAAAAGCTAGCATTTTTAGGTACCTCAACGGTATTATTTATCTCTTCTAAACTAGGTCCATTTGCATAATTAAGCATTTTTTCCGTTTTCTTTTCTTTCATCCAACATCCCTCAATCTATCTTGTTCACACATTTCACTTTTAGGTACACCTAAAACTAGTTAACATAATTATAGTCTTCTTATTCTTTGTTGTAAACTGTTACATTCTAATTTTTTTAAGCACTTTCGCTATAAATCGTTTGGTTTTTACCAAAAAATCCCTTACACTTATTTTATCATAGATCGGAGGTTATGAGGATGAAGTTAGATATGGTCGGTATTATCGTCAACGATATGACACAAGCACTCTCTTTTTACCAAACGCTAGGTTTTAACGTGCTGGGAGAAGCTTCGCCTGATTACACAGAATTACAAAACAATGGCGTCAGGATTTCTTTAAATTCACTACAAATGATTACTGGTGTCTATGGGTTTGCGCCTAGCCAGCAAGGCGATAAAATCGAACTTGCTTTTCTTTGTGAAACGGCCGCAGAAGTTGATAACACCGTGAAAAAAATGAGCCAAGCTGGTTACATTGTTTTTAAAGAACCTTGGAATGCACCTTGGGGCCAACGATACGCAATCATTAAAGACGTGGATGCAAATTTAATTTCACTCTTTGCCCCTCTATAATATTACTAAAAGATGCTCCACTTTCGTTTCTTTAACTCTCTTTCGAAAGATCAGTGCAGAATGGGTCTTAAGTAGGATGTCTTTTCTGTCTCTTTTTTTGTATAATAAACTTATCAAATGATGTGTATCTTACAACTTTGTTCGTTTGCAGAAAGAACAAACGATGTTTTTTATTGATAAAAAGTTATATACTAAAAGTACGATGAGTATAACTAAAGGAGATGAGAAATGTGAGTGTTACCCTATCTAGAAAAATTGTTAATATTATTTCCATTTTGGGCATTGTTGCAACCATAATTGCAACCATCTATTTTATCCGATTAGGTGTCTTCAAGGACATCAATGCACTAAGAGGACTAGTAGGGCAATCTGTCATTCTCGGTCCGATTATTTTCATGTTAATTCAGATTATTCAAGTGGTTATTCCGATTATTCCTGGTGGTGTTAGCTGTGCTGCAGGGGTCTTGATTTTCGGGCCAACAATGGGCTTCGTCTATAATTACGTTGGTATTGCACTTGGCTCTATTATCATTTTCTTATTAGGTCGTAATTATGGGAAACCATTCATTATGAGCCTTGTCAGTGATAAAACATATAACAAGTATATCGGTTGGTTAGACAATGAAAAACGTTTTGAACGATTGTTTGCTTTAGCAATTTTCTTCCCGATTGCACCGGATGATGCGCTTTGTTTAATGGCCGGTTTAACAAAAATGTCTGTGAAAAAATTTACTCTGATTATTTTATTAGCAAAACCTGCTTCTATCTATTTATATAGTCTTGCGTTAATTTATGGCGGTACATTTTTAACTAGCTTACTGGGAATGTAAAATAAATAAAAAAGCGAACGGACTAAATCAAAACTCTGCCTGTGTCAGTTTGATTTAGTCCTTTTATTATGGAATTTTGGTAGAAACTGGGGGACTTTTGATGTTTAGTTATTTTAAAAATAGTATTGTGAATACGCTAGATTTTCTTAAAGGGACAACGGCGTATTTTCGCGATGTGCTCTTGATGCACGGATTTATGTTATTCGTTCTATTGCCTTTATTGACAAGTTTGTCCAAATTGGTACTCAAAGAAGGTGGGATTGATTATATTTCCTACGATAACTTAGGGGCAATTGCTACGCAACATCCCTATGTACTTTTGACTTTTCTACTAATTGGGCTGTTAATTTTACTGGCGCTCTTTTTTGAATTTACCTTTTTATTGCTTAGTGTCTATTTTATTAAGAAAAAGCAACCAATTACTCTAACGCAATTATTGCACGGCACCTTGCTTCAGATCAAAAAAGTTCGAGGAATTACCTTTCTGTTTTTCCTGGCATATTTCTTTTTGATTTTACCATTAAGTGGGTTAACCTTCCGCTCTTATTTATTAACAAGAGTTAAGATTCCAGCCTTTATCTTAGATTTTATTTTTGCAAATCGCGTCATTATTATTATTGGTTTCGTATTGTTAGAACTGATTATCTTATATTTAGCGATTCGACTTGCTTTTGCCCTTCCAGAGTTGATTTTACGTGATGTTGGCTTTCGTGAGTCTTTAAAACGTAGTTGGCAAATTACAAAGCGGCGCTTTTTCCAGATTTTAGGGCAATTTATTATCATTGGAGGAACTGTTTTAGGGATTTTTACGGCTGGCTATTTTTTGATATTTTTAGGTCAAACCGCAGTCGAAACGTTTAAACCTGAGTGGTCTTTACCTAGCGCTGTCATCGCTATGACACTCCTTCAGGTTATGATGCTCTTAAACTTGGTGTTGTCTAGTGTTGCTATTTTTTACATTATTGTTGATGATATGGAAGATGAAGGGATTTTGCCTGACACGCCAGAATGGTTCATCCCGAAATCAGAGGTTCGGGTAGAATGGACCACCTTCAGAGTCGTTCTTTTTTGTTTGATTGCAATCTTCTTCGGAATTGGTGTAGGCACCTATAATACGAATTACCTAAGTCATACACCTGACCGAAAACCGGTTACCATCTCCCATCGTGGTGTTAATGGTAACAATGGCGTTCAAAACACCTTGGACTCTTTAATCGAGACCAATAAGGCAAAACCTGATTATGTTGAAATGGATATTCAAGAAACCAAAGACCATCAATTTATTGTCATGCACGATTTTAATTTACGGGCGTTAACGGGTGTTAATAAACGACCAAATCAATTAACACTTAAAGAATTAACGAACATGAATGTCACAGAAAATGGTCAAACTGCTAAAATGGTTTCTTTCGATGATTATTTAGCCAAAGCCAATCAATTAAAACAACGTTTATTAATTGAAATCAAAACCACGCCTCAAGATAGCCCTGATTTAGTACAGCGCTTTGTCAAACAATACCGTGAAAATATTTTAGAAAACGGCCATATCCTTCATACCTTAACCTATGATACGGCGATGGCCTTAAAGAAAGAAGAACCACGCTTTTATGTAGGCTACGTTATTCCTTTCAACATTGTGGGACCGCCTAAAATGCCAGTTGACTTTTTTACTATGGAATACAGTACAATGAATCGTAACTTTGTAAATGCCGCTCATCATGATGGGAAAAAGGTTTATGCTTGGACAGCAAATGATGAAGATGTTATGACGCGAATGATTTTTTATGGCGTCGATGGCATCATTACCGATCAACTCAGTCTACTGAACGAAACAATGAAAACCGATTTAGAAAATCCAACATACTCCGATAAACTGTTGAATTTCGCTATTGGAATGGGTTAAAAAAAGAGCGTGGGACAAAAATCACTTTGGATTTTTGCTCCACGCTCAAAAACTGATAAACGGCGGGAACAGAAGCAACTCCTTCGGAAATAAGCCGGAATTATCCAAAAATTAAAGAACAATTTTCGGAAATTCCTTCTTATTTCTCGGAGTTAAACGCTTCTGTCCCGACCTCTTTTACGTTCATGTTAGTTGTTTTTACCAAAAATTCTTAAGAAAGCTAAGAATAAGTTGATGAAGTCAAGGTATAATTGTAATGCGAAGAAAACGGCCATCCCAGTACCTGCTTGATCACCTGTTTGCGCATAGACTTGGCGTATACGTTGGTTATCATAAGCAGTAATCCCTGAGAAAATTAGGACCATTAAAATGGAAATAAAGAATTCTACAGCATTACTGTGTAAAAGGAACATATTTAGCAACATCGCAATGATAATTCCGATTAAGGCACTATAAGCGGCATGACCAACTGCTGATAGGTCTTTCTTCGTAAAGACACCTACTAATGACATCGCGCCAAAGGTAGCTGCTGCACTTAAAAATGCGCCGGCCACTGTTCCACCAGTATACATTAATAACGTCACGGATAAAGTGACACCATTTAATAATGCATACGCAACAAATCCTGCAATCGCAATGGTTGGATTCTTCTGTGCTTTTGCGCCTAGATATAAAACTAAGCCAATTTCAACAAGCCAAATCATCCAAAAAGCTAAGCTTGATTGGAATAAAGTAGCTAGAACAGGTAAAAAGACAGTTGTCATTGCATAAGCCATAATTGCGCTAATACCAATTCCTAACGCTAAAAATCCGTAAATTTTGGCATAAAATTTATTCAAACCTGTGCCAGTTTGGATATACTCTTGATTATTCATAAGTTAAAGTCCCTTCTTTCTCTGTTAGTTCATCAATCGTCACTTGGGGTGGTTGAACCATCACCACTGCATCTAACACGCGATTTTCTTGCTCATTAACAGCCTCAACTGAAATGGTAATCACATCTTTCATTTTGTCGACTTTGATTACTTCTAATTGGAAAGTCAATGTTTCGTAATGAAAAACGGGTTCCACAAAGTTCACAGAGAAATTCACAACATGTGAACCTGGTCCTGGTAAATGTTTTGAAATCGCACTAGTGATAATTCCCATCAGCATAATTGATGGTACGATTGGTTTTTCATATTCTGTTTTTTGGGCATAATCATGTTGGATATATAAAGGATTCGCATCATTGGTCAAGCCCAAGTAAAGTAATAAGTCCTTGTCTTCAATTGACTCTGTCAAGGACAACGAATCTCCCTCTTCGATATCTTCGATGGTTTTGCCTAATTTTCTCGGTTTTCCGATATTCAAATTAGTACACCTCCGTTATTGATAAGATAATTGTACCAAAATGTACTTAAAAGGCAAGCTAAAAAGTAGTCTTTAAAGGATGTTTAAACAAAACCAACTTATCTGCCATGCTAGATTTTAAAAACAAACAACGGAACAGGAGCAGCTTCTTATTTTTTGAAGCCAGATACCCCTGTCCCGATTTTGTTTATGTTCTCTTATAAAACGTTTCTAGTTGTGTTACTTAGTAATGTTTCGTAGGCTTGTTCAAATTTCTGAACGTCGCCAGCACCCATAAAGACCACCACTGCATTTTCAAAATCTAGTAAAGGCGACACATTATCTTCGGTAATTACTTGTCCACCTTTTTGAATTTTTTCGCCTAAATCTTCAATGCGTACCTCGCCTTGTGTTTCACGCGCAGAGCCAAAAATATTACATAAGAATACTTCATCTGCTAAATCCAGTGCTTCAGCAAATTCATCCATTAAGGCAATTGTTCGTGTAAATGTATGTGGCTGGAAGACAGCAATAATTTCTTTGTCAGGATATTTTTGACGAGCGCCATCAATCGTTGCTTTAATTTCAGCTGGATGGTGCGCATAATCATCAACAATAATCATGTCACTGACTTTTTTCTCGCTAAAACGACGTTTTACACCTTTAAAACTTAGCATTTCTTCTGCGACTTTTTGCATATCAAGTTTTTCAAAATAAGCCACAGCAATCACACCTAGCGCATTCATGATATTGTGATGGCCAAATGCTGGTAAGACAAAATGACCTACAAAATCATCCTTGTGATAAACATCAAAAGATGAGCCTTCCGTTGTTCGTTGAATATTTCGTGCTTGGATATCATCCTCTTCGCTGACACCATAATAATAAACTGGCACTTCTGATTCTAACTGACGAAGATACTTATCATCACCATAAGCAAAAATTCCTTTTTTGACTTGATGAGCCATTGTTTGGAACGCTGAAAAAACGTCCTCAATGCTCTTGTAGTAATCTGGATGATCAAAATCGATATTCGTCATAATCGCATAATCTGGTGAATAGGCCAAGAAATGACGGCGATACTCACACGCTTCAAATGCAAAGAAATCAGCATCTGGTTCGCCGTGGCCAGTGCCATCACCTATTAAATAACTAGTTGGATTGATACCACTTAATACATGTGCTAGCAAACCAGTCGTACTTGTTTTCCCATGTGACCCTGTTACAGCAATGCTTGTGTACGGTTCGATAAAACGAGCAATGAAATCGTGGTAACGAATTACTTCTGCGCCTAATTCGATGGCGCGGGCGATTTCCTCATGGGTATCTGGAAAAGCATTTCCAGCAATAACAATCATGTCTTTATCAATATTATCTGCATTAAATGGTAAAATAGGGACACCTGATTTTTCAAGATCCCGTTGTGTAAAGAAATACTCTTCTACATCTGATCCTTGAACGTTGTAGCCTTTTTGGTGTAAGACCAACGCTAATGAGCTCATGCCAGAACCTTTAATTCCGACAAAATGGTATAATTTGTTCTCTTGATTTCCCATTATAATCCTCTTCTCTGTCACTATATAAAACATACCTTTTTTAAAAAATTTTCAATCATACGAGATTCATTATCGTATAAAACAAAAAAATAATCAACTATTAAAACAGAATAAAAAACTTACATGTTTCAAATCCACATGCAAGTTTCATCTCTTAACTAAAATATTTACTGTTTTCTAATACAGAACTTGAATCTTCTAGCATCCCACTTAATGGTTTATCCAAGATGCCCTTTTTCTTCTCTTCTGTCACAGGTGCTTCCGGCTCCACTTGAGCATTTGCTTTAGCTAATTTTTTCCCATAAGCAGTTTGACTTTTAGCATTTTTCTTTGCGGCATTCAAACGGGAACGCGAACGTAAATCCAACGCATCTTCGCCAAAACGTTCTAAGTCTGGTTTGATTTGTTGATATTGTCGTCTAGTTAAAGGAATCTCAGGTTCTGAAGTTGGAATATTAAACTTCCGCACCGTTGGATCTTCTTCCGTATCTTTCACTTGAAAAGCCGTTGGTTCATCATCAAGAATGACATATGAACGCCGATCTTTTTTCATTGCTTTTAGCAACTCTTCTTCAGTAAAACTAGGTTCCTGTTCCTCAGGAATCACAGAAGCCGGGATATATTTAGGAACAAAATAAGAAGGTGTCGTTTTCTGCACTAATGGTGATGCGGCAGGTCTACTTGGTTTCGCTACGACTTCTTTTTTTTTATACGTTTGTGTCCAGCCATTTCCTTTTGGCGTCCCAAAAAGGCTATTATTTTTTTTCGTTGCTTGTTTATTTTTCGTTGCTTTACTAGCATGTTTTGTATAGTCTGGCAAATTAGAACGATGACGTGCTAATTGCTCTTGTTGTGCTGCCGTTAATTGTTGTGTTTGTTTATTTGTAGTTGATTGATTCGTTGTTGGTTGTTGGACGGATGGTGTGCTTTGTCTAGTATCTTCGGCAGATGTTGCAGTTCTTCTGCTACCAGACATTGCTTTACCAATCAGATCATCTTGAAATAAGTTACGTTCATTATCTGTTGGTAATTTTACGCCCTGTTCATCATCATATGCTGGAAAACGGAAATGTTTTCTCTTCACTTGAGCATTATCCATTGCGGTCATTCCTTTTATTTTTCTTTCTCATTAGTTTAACACATTCTCAATGAATACTAAAGAACTTGCCTGAATTTTTAAGAGAACAAAAAAAGAAACCTCCGTTTAAAAAGGTTTCTTTTTTGTTTATTTATCTAGTTGTAATTTGGCAAAGTCCGCTTTGACTTGAATGAATGACTGAAACAATTGTAAAAACTGAAAGAGTCGCGCCCGATTTTCAAATTCACTTCTTGTTTGCGGCAATGGTTTTGTGCGATAGGTTTCATAAACGGTCTTAATTCGATTCATAATTTCTTGTCCATCATTATTCTCTGCAAATGTTTCTGCCGTATATTCCAATAATTGTTGAATATAGCGAACTTGTTGCGCATCAACAGTAATATCTTCTAATAATTCCAACATGTTTTTTAGAATATTACTTTGCATTTTTCTCATCGCAAAGTACTCTAAATAGTACGTATTGGTAGACAGCAATTGATTCTCGGCATGATTTTTGGCCCACGTCTCGCCTGTGCGAATAAAGGTTTTTAAATCTGCACAATGCATGACCAAATTTCGCTCTCCTGCAGCGTTGTTTAAATGTAGCGCCATTTCCCTTAAAATTTTACGAAACATTGTTTCAATGACTTCTTGGTCTTCTCTTAAACGTTTTTCTGTATCAGGCATATAAGAATTAGCTAATAACGCTAGTCCCACACCAATACTCATTAATAAAAATTCATTTCCAATAATCGCCCAAGAAAGATTTTTTTCGACTAAATAATGAGTTACCAAAACGGAACTCACAACAATCCCATCAGATAATTGAAAATACACAGCTGCTGGAATAAATAATAACAAAAAAATACCAAAAGCAATCGCTGTAAAACCTAAAAAAGTAAAACAAATATACGCTAAAATAGTTGCTAAAGCTAAGGATAACAAACGATAAATTCCTGTCATGACAGATGTTTTTTTCGTGCTAGTAACACTTAAAACTGAAATAATCCCTGCCGAAGGGGCATAAAGTAATCCCAGTTTTTCCGCAATAATCATTGCTAATGCAGCGCTAATGGCTGTCTTAACTGTTCGTAAACCAATTTTCATGCATACTCCCCTTAAAAAATAATAATTCTTCACTTTTCTCTAGTAATTTTACCTCTATTTCGGTTATCATTAAAGAGAAAAGTTATTTAGGAGCGAATATTTATGATAGTGGGTCGATTTCGTTTAGGCATGCGAACGTTAAAAACAGCAATTGCTGTCATGCTGTGTATTCTTTTATTTCAATTTTTCCATCGTGGCTCACCTATGATTGCCTGTTTAGCAGCTGTTTTTTCATTAAGACAAGATTTAAATACTAGTTTGTCTTTTGGAAAATCGCGCATTATTGGAAACACATTGGGTGGCTTTTTAGCTTTGCTTTATGTATTAGCACAAGATTATTTTCCTAATCAACACTTAGTAGAATTACTGCTACTACCACTTTTAGTCATTATCGTCATCGTTGTTTCTGATGGGATTAATAACAATGCTGGGATCATTTCTGCAACTGCGACACTTTTAATGATTTCTTTAAGTATTCCGCAAAGCGATTCCTTTCAATATGCAATGGAACGTGTGTTGGATACATTCATTGGGACCTTTATAGCGATTGGTTTAAACGTCTTTTTACAACCTAAGCCAGCAGAAGAAGCCCATGAAATTTCTGAAGATTTAGCTGAATTAGAAAAGAAAGAAAAAGAACTAGAAACTTTACGCCAACAAGTTCAAGCGCGGATTGCTGCAGAAGAAAATACTGACGACAAGGCAAATAAATAAAGAAACAGCCGATTGAAGAGAACAACAATCGGCTGTTTCTTTATAGTTCCCAATTCGTTTTTGCTTGAAAGTTGGCGGCTGCGCCAATCAAGTTAGCATCATTTTGATAATGGCAGGTCACGATTTCTGGAACAAAATCTTTTAATTCAAAGGTCTGTAAATGCGTTAGCATCCGGCGATTAATCTCTGCTAATAAGCCTTCTTTAGCAGAAACACCGCCTCCAAGTACAATCATTTCAGGATCATAAGAAAACTGTAAGCCGAATAATCCTTGTGTTAAATAATCATAAAAATTATTGACTTCTTCGCGAGCAATCTCATCCCCTCGTTGTGCCAGTTCAAAAACTTCTTCTCCTGTCACCGCCTGTTTTTCGACTCCAATTCGTTCACAATAGCGCTGAGCCATTTTGACAGCTGTGCCAATTTCACTGAATGTTTGGCCATTACTTAAAAAGTTCAGTCCAAACTCGCCTCCATATAAATGAGCGCCTTTGTACAATTCACCATTGCGAAAAATCGCTCCGCCAATTCCTGTCCCAATAACGACAAAAAGCACTTCTTTTTTTCCTTTCGCCGCGCCTTCATATATCTCAGCTAAACCAGCACAATTCGCATCATTTTCGATAGTCACTGGTAAGCCAAACAACGCTTCTAATTCTTCATAAATGTTAAAATGATGAATATATGGAATGGCGGAAATCCCTAAAATCTGTTGACTTTTTTCGTCAACTACTCCAGGTGAACTAAAAGCAACACCACTAATCGACTCATTTCTTTTGTCTACATAAACCGAATATAAATGCGCTTTCATTTCTTCCCAAGAGCCAGGTGTTGGAAAGCTCCCTTGATTTGTTAATTCTTTGCCTGTCCAAACGCCGTATTTCACGGAAGAACCGCCAAGATCAAATGCTAAAATTGCCATATTTATCCATCCTTTTCTACTTCTGTTTTCTTATTTCTTCGATACGTATACGGTCCATGATAGGTCTCATCAGGATTTTTCGTCAAGCGAAATTTCAACGGAACATAGTCAATGCCGCCTTTAACAAAAGGATGACATCGTAAAATCCGTGCTACTCCCATCGTTGTTCCTTTGACACTTCCATGTGTATGAATTGCATCAATCATATATTGTGAACACGTTGGGTAATAGCGACAACGTGCAGGCAATCCTGGAGAAATAAATCGTTGATAAAAACGAACACCGCCGATTAACGGATTTTTCATAAAGTGCCTTCTTTCTAACTAATTCTTACTAAAGAATAGCTTGTTTTTTCATGTTTGGCAAGTCTTAGTTACGAGAAATTACACTAGACCCAACTATGACGAATTCTTACATTTCTGTTGCTATCCAAATGAAAAAAAACGTGCTACACTATAAAAAAAGGAATGGAGGCTTAGTAAATGGGATTAAAATTTGAACGTTCCAATGACTTAGATAAACTCTTCGATTCTTTCGCCGTTGATCCATTAAAGAAAGAAGTACCTCTTGAAGAACTGGCAAAACAACGACAAGAAGCAAAAAAAGAAGAAGCAAAAAAACAAGCAAAAGAGTAATTTTGCTTGTTTTTTTCTATAGAAACTTTTCAATTGCTGTCCAAGCTGCTTCTTTTCCTTCTTTTGTTTCAGAAGAGAAAATAATAAAGTCATCTTGTTTATCAAAATTCAAGGCTTTTTTGATGACACTCTCGTGTTTGTTCCATTTGCCCCGCGGAATTTTGTCTGCCTTAGTTGCCACAATAATAACTGGCAAATCATAGTATTTCAAAAATTCATACATTTGGATATCATCTTGGGTCGGCGGATGACGTAAATCAATTAAAGAAACGACTGCACGTAATTGCTCACGTTGCGTGATATACGTTTCAATCATTTTTCCCCACTTCGCACGTTCTGTTTTAGAAACTTTGGCATAACCATAGCCAGGAACATCCACAAAGTGTAAGGCATCCTCAATTAAATAAAAGTTTAGCGTTTGCGTTTTACCAGGTTTGCCTGAAGTTCTTGCTAAATTTTTACGATTAATCAAGGTATTAATAAAAGATGATTTCCCAACGTTCGAACGTCCAGCTAAAGCAATCTCCGGTAATTGAGATTCAGGATATTGTTTAGGGGATACCGCACTAATCACGATTTCTGCATTATGTACGTTCATTGTTTTCCTCCGTTCTTCTATTCAGTCTTTCATTCAAAAGCTTAACAAAAACAGCTCTTTCGGAGATCCGCCGAAAGAGCTGTTTTCAGCTTCAATCTTATACAGCTTCTTTATCTTTTTTGTTATAAATAATTGTTGGTTTACCGGTACCTTCAGCGGCCATTTTAGTAATGATAACTTTTTCAATGCTTTCATCTGAAGGAACATCAAACATTACGTCCATCATAATTTCTTCAATGATTGAACGAAGTCCCCGTGCGCCAGTATTACGTTCAATGGCTTTGGCTGCGATGGCTTTTAATGCTTCTGGTTCAAATTCTAATTTAGTGTCATCAAGAGACAATAATTTTTGATATTGTTTCACCAAGGCATTCTTCGGTTCTGTTAAAATTCGAACCAAATCATCATTCGTTAATTTATCAAGCGCAGCCATTACAGGTAAGCGTCCAATAAATTCTGGAATTAAACCAAATTTCAATAAATCTTCTGGAATAATATGTTGCATGATGCTTTCTTCTTCATTTAAAGCAGAATTAGTTTTACCAAAACCAATAGTTTTTTCGCCTAAGCGGTTTTTAACAATGGTTTCAATTCCATCAAATGCTCCACCAACGATGAAGAGAACATTCGTTGTGTCAATTTGGATAAATTCTTGATGTGGATGTTTGCGGCCCCCTTGTGGTGGTACACTTGCAACTGTTCCTTCAAGAATTTTTAGTAAGGCTTGTTGAACACCCTCACCTGAAACATCTCGAGTAATCGAAACATTTTCACTCTTACGGGCAATTTTATCAATCTCATCAATATAGATAATGCCCTTTTCCGCGCGTTCAACATTATAGTCAGCAGATTGTAGTAATTTTAAAAGGATGTTTTCAACATCTTCCCCTACATAACCTGCTTCTGTTAAACTGGTCGCATCAGCGATTGCAAAAGGTACATTTAATGTTTTTGCTAACGTTTGAGCCAAGAAAGTTTTACCTGAACCTGTTGGTCCAATTAAACAAATGTTACTTTTTTGCAATTCAACGTCATCTTGAGTTGCAGCTGTTTCTGATTGATTCACACGTTTATAGTGATTGTAAACAGCAACAGAAAGTGTGCGTTTTGCACGTTCTTGTCCAATAACATATTCATTTAAAACATTTAAAATTTCTTGGGGTTTTGGCACATCCGTTAATTCTCGGACTGCTTCATCATAAAATTCTTCATCAATAATCTCTTTACATAGATCAATACATTCATTACAAATATAGACACCCGGACCAGCAACAATTTTTTTTACTTCTTCTTGTGTTTTCCCACAAAATGAACAACGAACGGTCCCGTTATTATCCGTATTGTCGTACATGTTCGTCACCCCTCTAAAAATCAAAAAATGACTGTCATCACAGTCTCTCATCATAATAGCACAAACCACTTTAAAATGCGAACATCTCAGATAGAAAGTTTTATTGTTCTTAGACTTCTTATGGTATACTACATTATATAAAAGCACTTTCATAAAAAGTGATTGTGTTGAAACAAATTGGAGGAATTGTGATGTTAGAACAAATTTTACTAGGTACCTATACTCGAAGAGCCAGCCAAGGCATTTATAAAATTGCATTAGATACGACACAAGGTCGTTTAACAGAAGCGACACTTTTGTTAGAAGAAACGAGTCCTACCTATCTTGCTCTGAGTCAAAAGGGCGAACTTTTTAGCGTCACTAGTGTTGACGGTGAAGGTGGCACTGCCGCTTATCAACCAGAAATGGACCATTTTAACTTATTGAATAAAGTAACTGAGGAAGGTGCGCCGCCATGTTATGTAGCTGTTGACGAAAACCGACAACTTGTCTATGCAGCAAATTATCACCAAGGTATCGTTCACGTGTATCGTATCTTAGAAGATGGTTCTTTGGAAGATGCTGACAAAGTGATTCATACAGAGCCAACTGGTCCTCATGAAAACCAAAACAATGCCCATGTTCATTACACAGATTTGACGCCTGATCAACGCTTAGTCGTCTGTGATCTAGGAACCGATCGTGTGTATACGTATAATGTTAGCTTAGATGGAAAGCTTTCTGAAATCGCTCAATTCGTGACTGAGCCAGGGACTGGTCCACGTCATTTAGTGTTCCATCCAACAAAATCATTGGCTTATTTATTTGGTGAATTAGATAGCACTGTTTCAGTTCTTTCATATGATGAAACAGATGGTTCTTTCACTGAATTACAAAAAGTTTCTACTTTACCTGCTGATTATGATGCGTTTAATGGTGGTGCTGCGATTCGTATTTCTTCTGATGGCCGTTTCCTTTATGCTTCAAACCGTGGCCATAACTCAATTGCTGTCTATGCTGTTTCAGAAAATGGCGAAGCGATTGAACGAATTCAATTAATTTCAACAGAAGGCGATATTCCGAGAGATTTTGATTTAGATCCGTCTGAAGATTTCATCGTTGTCGCTAATCAAGACTCTGATAACTTAACACTTTATCGTCGGAACCAAGAAACAGGCTTATTAGAAATGATTCAAAAAGATGTTGCCGTTCCCGAATGTGTTTGTGTTTTATTTGTATAATTAAGTTGACTATTTCCTTGGAAAATAACAGGAGCTCGGGACAGAAGCGTTTAACTCCGAGAAATAAGAAGGAATTACCGAAAATTGTTCTTTAATTTTTGGAGAATTTCGGCTTATTTCCGAAGGAATTGCTTCTGTTCCCGCCGTTTATCAGTTTTTGAGCGTGGAGCAAAAATCCAAAGTGATTTTTGTCCCACGCTCCCTGTTTTCTTATTTTAAACGATGGATTGGTTCTCCAATTCTTTAACGTATAAATAAAAAGAGCCAAAGTCTAAGCGATTCATTTGTAAAGATTCATGAATTTTTGTGAACCCTTTACTTTCGAAAAATCGAATCATTCTATGGTTTGTATGATTAGTTTGAGCATACATTTTACGTCTTCCTTCCCAGACTGCCCGTTTCTCCAATTCATGGAACAACAAACTGCCATAACCCTTGGCAATATAATTAGGCGAAGTTGCAAAGCGCTTTAACCAAACAAAGTCTTGTTCCTGCTCCATACATAACGTTGCCATTGAAAAAATCATTTCTTCGTGCACTAGCAAATATAATCGTTTTTTTGTAATGTCTTCTTGGATATCTCCTTGAGAAGGATAGTCCTTTGTCCACTGTGTAATGCCCACAACATCCATATATGCCTTTACTTCTGTTAAAAATTGAAGAATCATCGGTAACTCTTTCTCATCAGCCACTCTAATTTTCATTGTTTATTCTCTTAATAAGGTAACAATAGAATCGACAAGACAATCACACTAATAATGCCAATGATGGTCGGTACACTCGTCCGTTTTAAAATTCTGATGGGACTAACTCCTACTGTTGATGCGACAATCATGACAACTGCTGCTACAGGAGAAATCGTTCTAGTTAAATTCGCAATCATCTGCATTGGCAAGGAAATTAAAATACCATCAATCCCAGCTTTTTCAGCAATCCCAGGGATTAGTTCGATAACCGCATAAAACATTGCCAGTCCACCACCGCTTAAAATTCCAAAAAGGGGCGTTGCACCGCTGAAAATTAAGGTCGTGACAATTCCTGCTGAACTTGATGCTTCGACAGATGCCATAATACTATCAATAATTCCTAATGTTTGAATCGCAGACGTGAATAATGAACCGCCTACGACAAGCATCACAACTTGACTAAACCCTTGCCCCATTCCTTTAAACATCTCGACAGCTGTATCTTGAACCTTTTTAAAAGATTTCAAGCGAAGCGTCTCAACCAATACAGCGATGAAGAAAGAAATAAATGTAAGAACAAAAATATCCATCGTTATTCCTTTAATAAACATTCCTGCGATTCCCACTCCAACAATTAATAATAGCGGTAATATTGGCAATATTGCATAAAATTTAGGAACATCAAATTCTTTTTGTTTGCTTAAGCCCTCTTCATTTAATGAAACATAGGCAGCCTCACCTTCTTTTTTATCGCAGTATTTTTGCCAGAAGTACTGTGCAACCGCAATGATTAATAACGATGGCAGCGAAATTTTGGCATTCCATACAACATAATTTAACACATCATAACCAAGGGTATTTGCGGCGATTACGTTATCCGCGCCTAAAGGTGTTGGCATGATAGTTGCCGTCATTGCAATCACACCTGCAGCAGTTAATGATGAAATCCCCATGCTGGCTAGCATCGGATATAATATAGACATTAAAATAATCGCTAAGCTTGATGCACTAGGAACTACTAGTGACATTAAATTTCCAATTAAAAAGACCACAGGGACAAATAACGATTTACGTTTAATCTTCATTAATGGTTTCACCAAAAAGTTGACAGCCATCTGATTGGCCCCGATTGCATTCATATAGCCTGAATAACCAAAAAGAATCATAATTACAATTCCTGCTGAACTCACTTGTGCAATAATTGTATCTTTAAACTTCAAGAAAATATCAAATAATCCAAAACCGGTTCCTTCTCCTGCAGGATAAATGGGATGTCCTAACATCCATGCACATGCAAGTAGAACAAGCGCACCAATAATTAAGCTGAGTGCGGGATGATAATTTTTTACAATCAAATAGGCTACAACAACTAAAACGACCAATACCAATAAACTTTCAATCATACTTATCCTCCTTCAGCTAATTAACCGCTTTCATTTTTTCGACAACCCATTTTTGAAAAGCTTCAACGTTTACATCTATACAGGCAACGGCATTCGTGTTTTTATGATACTTCATTTTTAAATCCGCAACAGTAGCTCCCGCAGCTGGACCTTCCAAAGCAACTTCAATGAATGTTTCAGTTGTCTCAAATAATTCTGGTGAAGTTAAATAGGCAATCGCACAGACATCATGCATTTTCAAACCTGTAGTTAAACTGCCGCCTCTATAATGACGGAAAAGACCATAAAACATTTCCCCCACTCTGCCAAGCGCTCTGATGGCTGTTACTTCATGATTCGTTAACACAGCTTGACTTGTAACATCTAATCCTACCATTGTTAGCGGGACACCTGATTGGAAAACAATTTGTGCAGCGTGTGGATCGACATACGTATTAAATTCGGCACTTGTATTTGTATTTCCCCTTGCTAATGAGCCACCCATCATGACGATTTCTGCAATATTTTCTTTGACTTCTGGATAGAGGGTCAGTAACAAAGCAATATTCGTTAATGCAGCAATTGGAACAATGGTCAAAGGAACATCACTAGACAGAATTTCTTTTCGCATAGCTTCCACTGCATGAATATCTAAACACGTAGAGATAGGTTGCGGAAACTCAAAGCCATCCATGCCAGTCTCCCCATGAATCTCAGCAGAATCTTCCAATTGAATAAGTAACGGACAATTACACCCCTTGGCTACAGGAACCTTTTTCCCAAAAAAATCGACAAGTTTCAAAGCATTATTTGTTGTTTTTTCTACATCTACATTCCCTGCAACCGTCGTTATTAAGCGAACTTCTAGGTTAGGATGATTCAGTGCAATCGCTAAAGCTACAGCATCATCAATTCCTGGGTCCGTATCAATAATGATCGGTCTTTTCTTTGTATCCATTTTTCTTCCTCCATTCACATTTAGGAAAAATATTTCCGGAAACGTTTTCTTAATTTGAGATTAACAGCGCTTTCATTAAAAGTCAAGCAGAATTTCTAAATAATAAATAATTAGGCTTTTTCTTGACTTTCTGCTTTTAGAATGCTTACTATAAAAAAGAGTTCAGTGAAAGGACGAAAATGATGAATATTAAAGATATTGCAAAATTAGCTGGCGTTTCCGCTTCAACTGTATCCAAAATTATAAATAATAAAGATCAAACTATTAGTAAAGAAACCCGTGAGCGTGTCTTAAAAATCGTTCGAGATTACAACTACACACCTTACTCAGCAAATCTCGTCACAAATAGTACTACAAAAACCTTCGTGTTATTATTAAATAGCCATGAAACTTTTGAGGCTTGGGTTACGAGCTTTATTGATAAAGCTCAAGAAAATGGCTATAGCTGCTTGATTTTAAATAGTCACGGTAGTTTAGAACAAGAACTGAAAAATATTACCTCGCCAACTTTAAAACAAGCCAGTGGCATTATTTGGGACCCAATCAATGAAAACAGTAAACAATACGCAAAATTTATAGAAGAATTAACGATCCCTTACTATTTCGTCAATCACTCAACTAACGAATTGCCTTCTCTAGCGGGGCTTTATGAAGAAGCTAGTTATGTTTTAACCCAAGAATTATTACAGAATAACCATAAAAAAATTAGTTATTTCGTCACTAACCCAAAGTATAAAGAAGCAATTATTGCAGGCTATAAAAAAGCCTTGTTTGATGTCAATTTACCCTTTAGTAAAGAAAATATTTTAACTACTATCCCTGCTGATTTCAGTAATCAGCTTATCACAGATGGGATTACGGGTATCCTTACCGATGACTATACCCAAGCTGTTTTTTTGGAACAGCTTTTAAAGCAGAGCGGTTTGCGAACCCCCGATAATTACTCTTTACTCGCAATTAAGCGAAAAATTGATCGTTCATTTTTACCTGATCATATTTCTTCCGTTTTATTAGATACAGAGACGTTTGGCAGCCAGTTAGCCTTATTATTGCTTAACAAACGCAAAGAAAAAACAGCCTTGATTAATGAGGCTGAAAAATTGGTGCTAGATCACAAAAATACATTAGGCATGTCTAGTGTTAATCCACATAGCAAAATGATTGTAGTGGGTAGTTTAAACGTTGATAATTATCTGTATTCAACAAATTTACCACATAACGGCAAAACAAATTTTCTGTCTAGCTATGCTAAATTCCCCGGCGGAAAAGGATTAAATCAAGCTGTTGGCTTAACCAAACTGGGCCATCAGGCCACCCTAATTGGTTGTTTAGGCTCAGGCACAGATGCGAATTACTTATATAAAGAATTAGAAAAATACCACGTTACGACAGATGGTATCACACGTATTCAAGATACTGAGACTGGTCAAGCATATATTTATGTTGAGACAAGCGGCGACTCCATGATTTCAATCTTACCTGGTGCAAACACAGCGCTTACACCTAAAAAAATCGCACAGCAAAAACACCTATTTATGGATGCCAGTTTTTGTCTCATTCAAACAGAAATTCCTTTGTCTGCTGTAGAGAAAGCTTGTGAAATTGCCCAACATTCAGGCGTACCGATTATTTTAAAACCAGCTGCTATTCATCATATTCCAGTGAATATACTAGAAAAGGTTGATTTTTTCATTCCCAATGAAGATGAATTATTGGAACTTCAACCAGATACTGGTACATTAGAAGAGAAAGCGGCGTACTTCTTAGAAATGGGCGTAAAAAATGTCATTGTTACTTTAGGAAAAAAAGGCGTGTTATTAAAAACACCCCAAGTGTGCCGCTATTTCCCTGCAACAGAAAATATAGCTGTGGATAGTACTGGTGCCAGTGACAGCTTTATCAGCGCGCTCGCCTCCTATCTTTCGAAAGGTTATCCGACTGAAGCAGCCATTCAAATAGCCATTCAGGCTGCAGGATTTTCAGTTTCTAAAGAAGGGGTGATTGATTCTTTAGTTGATCACGTCACTTTGGAAAATTATTTGATAAAAAAAGAACCCGCTCTTTTTGCTCATCGTAACACCTGTGTCGACTGACACAGGTGTTTTCCTGCTGAATATCTTGTTATTTTCTCATAAACCAATGAGAATTGTTCTTTTTTATTACAATTTATTAGGCGAACTATTATAATAAAAGAGAAGTTATTACTAAGGAGTGAGTCTCATCAAAACACAAGATGCCATAAAAACATTTTTACTTTCAAAGAAAACACAAAAAAAATTGGCTGTCTTTTTATACTTAGCAAAACAAACAAACCTTGATTTATCTAGTGTTGCCCGAAAATTCGATCTTTCTACTAAAAATTTATCAATTTATCTTCGTGAAATTCAAGAAGACTTAGCAACCCTTCCTGAAAATACCTTAGAGATTCAGATCCATCACGGAAAAATTTCATTACATACGACTTCCAATGATTTTCTTTCCCACTATTTTTTATTATTTAATTATTACTGTGTCCATTCTACTGACTTCATTCTTTTTCAAGCAATTATCAAAAAAGAAAACAATTCTGTCTGGAAAGTGAGTCAAGAAACTAATTTTAGCTCATCTTACATTTACAAACGGTTAAATAACATTAATAAACTATTTGGTTTGTATGGAATTTCCGTCCATTTTTCCCCCTCGGCGAGTAAAGTGATTACAGGTTCTGAATTTCAAGTTCTATATGCTTTTCTTGATGTCTACTGGACCATCTTTTTAAATACCTTAGCCTTACCACGTTATACCTCTACTTATTTTGAAGATATACTGACGCAACATATTAAACCAGAAATTCTTGAACGCTTGGAACACGCTTCTCTACTAAAATTAAATTTACTTTTACACATCGCAAAATATCGCTTTCCATATACTTGTGAAGATGATCTCCAAAAAGAATTTGAAGAACATCCTTATTTAAGGCTTTTCTCAGACTCAAAACAAACTATTTTTTGTTCCCAATCAAATTTTTCAGAAGATCAACAGCGGGTTGTAGATATCATTGCACCCATTGCCATTGATAATTTTGATTCAGCAAAACGAGCCAAAGATTTACTGGCTGCTCTAAATGAAATTTCTTGCCCAGAATATTTCTACGTTGATTCTTTATTAACCAATTTTTGCGAAGTTTTTCAAATTCCAAAAATGCGTGAATTTGATCGTCATTACTTCTTACTTATTTTATTTAAAAATATTATCTATAACCAATTATTTATTTCACAGCAACCAAATACCGCAATTCTAGATTTTTTAGTCAATAAAAATAGTACTTATCAAAAAGATTTACAGAAAGAAATTTATGCTTTTTATCAAAATTTTTCAGCGCATTCCCCTTATCAGCTAAGATTTAAGGATCAGGAGAACCCAATTTGGACATGTGAATTGTTGTTACGAATTTATAAGCACTATAGTCCCCGCAAAAAAATTAAAATTGGTGTTGCATATTCTCGCGATTTTTACATTGCTAGCTTTATTATGATGAAAATCAAGCAAGCATTTAGTGAGGATATTATTTTTGAACGAACCGATTTTTCTAGTTGTGATATTGTGATTACTGACTATCCCTTATTTGATTTACCAAAAGAAATTGACCGAATTTACATTTTAGAAGAAGAATTAACCCGAGAAGATTGGGAACTAATTTTCAGTAAAATAAGTATCGCCATTTTTGATTTGCAATATTAAAACAAACATCAAGCGCTAACTTGTCTCACCAGCCATAATGAAAACAAGCGACCTACAAACCACTTCTGCCAGTTTTAGTCTGACAGAAAATAGTTTGTAGGTCGCTTGTATATTGCTGTTCTTTTCTACGTTACCTTCAAAGACAATCTAGTAAGTGGGTACACGTCGTACTTCAGTCCTTAAAGTGCTACGCTTCCACCGCTGATCAGTTTTTAAGCCTGAGACAAAAATCCAAAGTGTTTTTTGTCTCAGGCTCTTACATTTTTTCAACAAAGATGTTACTAGGCGCTACTTGAAGCTGAAAACTATTTTCTCTATCGAGATTCCTCATCAGTAGACTCAAATTTAAAACTTTTTTCTATAAAAGCGACTTCTTTTGCGTATGTTTTTACAAAAGAAGAATAGTCTTTGGGATCTTTGACCTTTTCCAATTGGTCAACAGAGACTTCTAATTCAAATCCTGTCCCATCTTTAAAGAGATAATATTTTGAGATGTCTGTATATCCTTGATTCCGTTTTAAAATATAGCCGGTTTGTACATCAGCAATTTTATCAATTGGATATGCTTTGATAAACTCTTTACTTGTATCTAAATAATCAGAAAGACTGTTGATAAGATTGCCAGAAAGGTACATACCTGCCGATGTATAATAGTCTCTTTTTTCATAAAAACTGATATTGCCTAGATATTTTGTATCTGGATACTCCTCTGTAGAAGGTAAAATTAAAAAGTTCTTTCCGCCACTGGTTTCAATATCGGCATCGCCGATAATTTCTATTTGGTAGTCTTGATTAAATAAAAGTTTATTTTGTTCTATTGTGACTTTTAGTGGTTTTTCTAAATCAACAGGTCCAGTTGTGGTAAGTCCAGCTTCTTTTAAAGGATAAACATCTTCTGATGAAGCGGAGTAATCCCAATAATCATCTTTCTCCGCAAGATCAATATATACTATAAAGCCAATTGCTACAGCAATGCCTATCCAAATAATTTTTTTGTTCTTTTTTTGTTTTTTCTTTTTTTTCGTCTGTGGTTTTACCACTTTTTTATTTGGGTTAGGAAGTTGCTTTACTGTGTCTGTTCTTGTGACAGGAAAAAACGACCATTTTGGCTTTTGAAAAAGCGCATCATATGTATCATAAAAATTCTTTTGTTTAGCCATTTTTTCTCTCCACTAATTTTTTTGATAAGGAAATTTCCTCAGATGCTTCGGAGACTAATTTTTCGTAATCATCTGTGATACTTTCCGACAACACTCGTATGGTACTTAAGATACCATTGGTTGCAAGTGTTATTTCTTCTGTTGACAATTTATCTTCTTTAATGCTTAAAAACCGTTCTGATGCTCGTAAAATCTCTGGTACCTTATGATATAAAAAATCACTAAAATGAGTAATTGCTTCAGGATACTTCACTAAGTGTTTAAAGATGCCCTTAGCGGAAGCAACACCCAGTTCTACTTGTTCAATTTTTTTTAAATTTCGTGACTTATTCGTTAGTTCGTTTAAATAAATAATTTGTTTTTTTAATTCGTCCATAATTCTTTGGTACATCTCTAGGTCACTGTCCGTTAGATGGTGCGTCGTTTGATATTTTTTTAGATTTTTTTTATAACGGAAATACGTACGACCATTTCTATAAATAACCCAACCAATGTACCCAGTCCCCACTAACAAAACCATTATCCCATTCAAATCATGTACTCCTTTTTAAATTAGTATATATTACTGAACACATTGTCCAGCTTAAAATTGACAAATAAATATGAAGTATTACTCCCCCAATTACTTGTGCACTTTTATTGTATCATATAGGAAAATTGTTCTGTTCCGCATTTGGACAAATTGTCTAAATGTCTAAGGAAATCTTTTTTTGTTTAATATGTAGCAAAAAACACTTGCAAGAATTGATTACTTCTCACAAGCGCTTTTTATTGTCTAAAACAACTATTTACATTTCATTTTATTAAATAGTGAATAAATAAATTACTGCAGCTAATGAAGCACCTAAGATAGGTCCCACAATTGGCACCCAAGAATAAGCCCAATCAGAATCACCTTTTGTTTTCACAGGAATAATTTGGTGCGCTAAACGAGGTCCTAAATCACGTGCAGGGTTAATTGCATAACCTGTAGGTCCGCCTAATGATAGACCTAGTCCTAAGACCAAAATCCCAACAAGCATTGGGTTAATGCCAGCCGCTAAGTCGTTTTGAGAAAAGGCTAGTAAGCCAAAAACCAAGACAAATGTGCCGATAATTTCTGTTAAAACATTGGCTGGATAGTTACGGACAGCTGGACCAGTGGCGAAGGTTCCTAAAATAGCACCTTTGTCTTCTGTAATGTTCCAATGGGGTAAATAAGCTAACCAGACAACTAAACCACCAATAAAACCGCCTAGGACTTGAGCTACGATATAAGGTAAAACCATGCCCCATTCAAAGTTTCCAGTAATTGCCATCGCAACTGTTACAGCAGGATTTAAATGCGCTGGACTCATATACCCAGACATGTAAACAGCTAATGTAACAGCAGCGCCCCAACCTAAAGCAATAACGACCCAACCAGAAGCAAAGGCTTTGCTTTTCTTCAAGTTAACTGCGGCACAGACGCCATCCCCTAGTAAAACTAAAATCATCGTTCCGAAAAATTCACCGAATAATTGTGTCATCATCGAAGTTCCCATTTTTTCTTCACCCTACTTTCAAATTTTTTAAATCTGATTCTTCAATTACTTTTTCTAATGTTTCAATGTGTCGTGCTCTTTCTTCCGCTGTCCACTGATAATGCTGTGCCATTTCTTCAATGACTCCCGCTTTCACTTGGTCCAAACGATCACGCATAAACAATAAGTGGTTGGTCCGTCGCAATAAAAAGTCGACGGGTGTTAAAGCCATTTCTTCTTCCATCGCATAGTTTAAAGAGACAGTTTCTGTTAAGGTTAAACCAGGAATTACTTTGGCATCATCAATCATTTCAAAAACAGTTGGTACGTTGGAGCCATATAAATGAGCTAAGTATAATGCATCCTTTTCACTTAACCCTTTAGACACGCCATGTTTTGCCAACGCTTCTAATTCTTCGTCTACCGTTGCAGGGTTCAATTTCCCGCCTGAAACTGGATAGTTTTTAGAATCAATTAAGGTGAATTCTTTCTGGTATTCTTCTGCTAAGATGGTTTGAATCATTTTCATCGCACCTTCTGCCATTTTACGATAATCTGTTAATTTCCCACCAGCCAAAGTGAGCAAGCCATCCGCTGATCTTTCCAATGAGCTGCCTCGAGAGACAGCTGAAGGATTGCCTTTATTTTCCACCAAACTGTCTTCTAGATGGTTTAGGACTTCTTCAATTTCTCGTTTATCTGTTTGATTTTTTTGGTATCTGTCAACGACATCAATGACTTCATCAATACTTTTATCTGAAAGTTTGCCATTGTTTCCCCCGTTATAATCTGAGCCACCGTTAGCAGAAATTAAAGGTCGTAAGCCAGCCCAGCTAGCTTCAATATCATTAATTGTCAATTGTACCTCTGGATAACGATTATTTACTACTTCCAATAGGTAATCCACATCACTTTGTTCTACTGTTGGATGTTGAAAGTCTCCATGGTAATCTGTATCCGTCGTCCCAAAATATGTTTTTTCTTCTCTTGGAACAACGAAGACCATGCGGCCATCTTGTTTACCTGTATCAAAATACGTTGGTTGAGGAACATTTAAACGGCTTTTGTCGACAACTAAATGAACCCCTTTGGTTGGACGCATTTGTGGTGTAAATGAATCGTTTTTGTTTAAGCCTCTTAATTTATCTGACCAAGGACCAGTAGTATTAATCACAACATCTGCGTGAATCTCAAACTGTTCATCAGTTAGTAGGTCCTTTGCTTGAATGCCAGTAATTTTACCTTCATCATTGTATAAAAAGCCCACCGCTTGAACCCGACTCACAGCATGTGCCCCGTCAGCTACTGCTTGTTTAATATTCTCAATAACTAAACGAGCATCATTATTTCGGTAATCTAAATAAACACCGCCACCTTGTAGACCTTCACTTTTTAGTTGTGGCTCACGTGCCAAAACCTCGTCTTTTGTTAACAGATAGTTGGCGTACTTGGTACCTGTTACATCAGCTAACTGATCATATAAATCCATTGCTATTTTGACAGAAAATAGATTAAATGTTGCATTTGGCTCATCATAAATCGGCAGTAACATGGGATCCGCTTTAGGGATGTGTGGCGCAATGGATTGAACGACGGCTCGTTCTTTCACTGTATCTGCTACCACCTCCACGTCAAACGTTTTCAAATAGCGGATACCACCATGAACTAATTTGGTTGATCGTGAAGAGGTGCCCTCTGCGAAATCCTGCATTTCAATTAACCCTGTCTTCATTTTAGCGGCACTGGCTTGCAGAGCAACGCCTGCGCCAGTAATGCCACCACCAATAATTAAGACATCTAAGTGTTGTGTTTTTAAAGCGTCGATTGATTGTCGGCGTGTTTCTATTGAGAAAGTCATAGAAAATTCCCCTTTTCCATTTACTTATTTTTACGTTTGAATTGTTGGGTAGCTGCTACTGCTTGTTGCCAACCTTCATATAAATCTTCTCGTTCTTCTTCCGCCATAATTGGTTCAAATTGTTGTCCTTCTTCTTGGAATGCTTTGATTTCTTCTAAGTCTTTCCAGAAGCCAACCGCTAAGCCCGCCAAGAAAGCTGCGCCTAAGGCCGTTGTTTCTAAGTTATGGGCTCTTTGAACAGCAGTGTTTAAAATATCTGCTTGGAATTGCATCAAGAAATCATTGTTTGCTGCTCCACCGTCTACTTTTAAGACGGGAATATCTATGCCTGTATCTTCTTTCATCGTGTCAATAATGTCACGAACTTGATACGCAACTGCTTGAAGTGTCGCTTTGACAAAATCTTCTCTCGTGGTACCACGTGTCAATCCAAAGACAGCCCCACGCGCTTGTGAATCCCAATATGGTGCGCCCAAACCAGTGAATGCCGGAACCACATAAACTTCATTGTGTCCTGTTGACGCTTTGGCTACTGCTTCAGATTCAGCAGCCGTTTGCAACATTTTTAAGCCATCTCGTAACCATTGAATCGCTGAACCAGCCACGAAGATACTTCCTTCCAAGGCATAATATACTTTGCCGTTAATGCCATAGCCAATAGTGGTAAGCAGATTATTTTTAGAAAGTTGAGGTTCTTCGCCAGTGTTCATGACAATAAATGAGCCTGTTCCATAGGTATTTTTAACCATCCCAGGTTCAAAGGCCATTTGACCAAATAAGGCGGCTTGTTGGTCACCAGCCATCCCAGCGATAGGTACTTCACTTCCGTAAAAATGGTAATTTTTTGTTAGTCCATACACTTCAGAGTTCGAAACGACTTTCGGTAACATCACTCGTGGGATATTTAAAAGATCCAAAATTTCTTGATCCCAATCTAAATCATGGATATTAAACAACATCGTCCGACTTGCATTTGAATAATCAGTGACATGAGTATCTCCCGTTAATTTCCAAACGAGCCAAGTGTCAATTGTCCCAAACATCAATTCTCCATTTTCTGCACGTTCTTGCGCACCTTCTACGTGATCTAAGATCCAACGAACCTTCGTTGCTGAGAAATAAGCATCAATGATTAACCCAGTTTTTTCATGAATCATTTCGCTGTAGCCATCTTCTTTTAGTTGATCAGCAATAGGTGTCGTTTGGCGTGATTGCCAAACAATTGCGTTATAAATGGGTAACCCAGTTGCTTTGTCCCAAACAACGGTTGTTTCCCGTTGGTTTGTAATCCCAATTCCGGCAATATCTGTAGGTTTCACTCCTGACTCAATTAAAGAACCTGCAATAACGGATTGAACAGAATTCCAAATTTCATTGGCATTATGTTCCACCCAGCCTGCATTAGGAAAATATTGAGTAAATTCCTTTTGTGAACTACCAATTTTGTTTCCTTTTTTATCAAAAATAATTGCACGAGAACTAGTCGTTCCTTGATCAATCGCCATAATGTATTTTTCTTCTGCCATGATAATTCCTCCTAAACGTTTTTGAAATCGTTTTCTTTATGTCCCTATCTTACAAATAAAAGAATAACTAAACATGTCAAAAACTTTTTTTATTTTAAAAAAATTGAAAGGATTTCTACTAAAACCAACAAAGACAACGCTTTCAATAATACTTTTATTATCTCTAATTTTTCAATAAAAAGAAACATTTTTGTTTAAAAAAGCCTAATTTTCGACTTTTAATTGTAAAAAGGCTGGTGCGAGGATCAGACAATTTCCGTCACACCAACCTTTTGTTTATTTCTCCCGCAAGGTGCGTATTTTCTTTTTTAATTGTTGCACATCATAGGTCGAACTTAATTCTGACAAAACATAGACTTCCGGTGTTCCTTGATAGCTCGTTTGCTGATAATTGGTCACAATTAAATCATATGTTTGTTCAGGCTGATACCTCTCCACCAGCGTGCCATTCATATTTTTAAGACTAAGCATTAATACTTGTGTTAACGCCGCTTGATAAAGAGCATCCATTGCTAAATGAATTCCAATTTTTATTTCACCAATCATTTTAAATTCAATTAATGCCAACACGCTTAAATATTTGACCAGAGAAAGTTCATGCAAACTATCTCCTGGTTGATACGTTTCATCAAAACAAGCTAAAGCTTTTTCTAATAACGTTGTTGAAAAAGAAGCTAATTCCCGACTAGATAATTGCTGTTCTTTTTCCCAGATATGGGCCCGATCAAAAACTTCCAATTCTCCTTTAAAAAAATACAGTTTTCCATGAATTTGTGAAAAATAGTAAGCCATGGTTTTCTCAAGAGTAGGTTCAAATTTATGGGGCCGATAATACAAGACCACATTTTCCAAGATAAACGTATCAGCTAAAGAAACAGCGGAACGACGTCCCCGAATTAAGGAATATTCATCAAAAGCTGATTCTGGTAAGACCGACATTGTGATTAGAAAAACAAAATGAATCATGCTTTCTCCTTCGTCTAATTCTAATGAATAGCGACTAGAAAAACGGAAAAACAATTGTCGAACTTGCTTAAATAACGGATCTTCTTTAAAATCAATCATTTTCTTTCTCAATTGTTGATATTTTTTTGAAGTGACCGCTAGGCGCTTTTTCGTAATACTCAACCAAAGGCTAACTTTTAACGCATTATGTTCATTAAAAGTAAAACCTAAGCCAGTCTCAATCCCTTCAATTATCCGTTTATTTAACGGCGACATCGTTTTTTTCTGGTGTATTTCATAGGGAGTAATATACCAATACAACTGAAAGTAAAAGTAACGAATCTGCAATTCTTCTCCCTGTAGTTGTCCATTTTTTATTTGCAAATCAAAGGCGGCTAACAATTGATTGAGTTCCTTAATCTTTCGAAATAAAGAAGACTCACTAATCATAAATTTAGTCGTTAATTGAACAATAGAAAACTCTTTATTACGATATAAATAATCTAAAAGTTGAAATTTAAGAGACTCTTTTACAAATGCTTCAATTAAATGATTCAACGAAAAAAAATCCGATAAGGTGATTGATAGCTGCTGGCCATCATAAGTAAGCTGACAGTCCTGTCCAAAAGGTTTCAAAAAATAATGTAAATCCTCTAAGTCTTTTTCAAAGGAGGCTTTTGTGACCGCTAAAAATGCTGTTAAATCAGAGACTGAGCAGGTGCCGCCTGCTAAGATGGTTTGTTGCACCGTTAATAATTGTCGCATCGCTTTCTTTTCCAATAACGTCTCAACTTTCATCGTTCTCTCTCCAATAAGCCGAAGCACCCATCAAATTTGTAATATCATAAATATTGGTTAAGGAAGGTTGATAAAAATAATCTTTTTGTAATAGGTCTGTCAGTGTCTGACCTGTTTGGATACTTAATGCTAACGTATTTATTTTTTCTAAACAATTGTTTTTTGAACAAAGCTGTGCCCCAAGGACCCGTTGCGTCACTTTATCATAGATTAATTTGCCTAAAATTTCTGTCCCGTGTTGTAGAGGCGGCGCTGGCTGTCTAACAATTACGGAAGCAAGTGTTTGCGGAAAAAATAAACCTTCCGTTTCGGTTAGACCTGTACTAGCAAGGTAATAGTCCCCCACTTTTGTTCCCATTGTTCGCAAAGAGCCAATGAATCGGTGTGTTTTTTCTTCTAAATTGTTGGCGACTACTAAGCCAGTTCGTACCGCATTGTTCACTAACGGAGCATAAAAAGTTTCCGCGACTGGTTCATTCATAACTGAAATGCAATCTCCGATGGCAAAAACATTCGGCACTGAAGTTTGTAAATAAGAATCCACCGCGATTGTCTGATCCAGATTCCGTTGAATTTTTTTATCCAAATAGGCTAATTGAGGATGTAAGTTTAAAGCGAAAATCCCACTGTCACAAGAAATTTCCTGCTCGCTTGTTTCAAGAACAATACCATTTGCTGTTTCTTCAATTCCTAGGACCGTTTCTTCAAAATGGAAAATTACTGCTTGTTTTTCCAAAGATTTTTGAACTTCTGCGACCATTTCTTTATCAAAATATTTAGGCAATAGATTTTCCAAGCTTTCAAAGACATGGACCGTTTTCTTCATTTTCACAAGAAAATCAATAGCTTCCATTCCAATGGGTCCTGCACCAATGACGGCTACTGTCTGGCTCTTTTCCAGTAATGGAACAGCCGCTAAAGCACCTGATAAAAATTTATATTTGAGTAATTTTTCTGTTTGACTACCACGAATTTGCGTGGAAAACTGGCTCGCGCCTGTCGCTAAAATCAATTTATCATAAGAATACCACTGTTGCTCTTCTTTTCGTGCCCAAGCAATCAATTGGTTCTCAACATCCATTGCCACGACTTCTCTATTTAAAAGCAACTGAATCTTTTGACGACGTAATTCCTCTTCCGTTATGTAACGTGCTTCGTGTAATTCATTGATGGTATGATTAAAATACGCACTTAAGCCACCAGATAAATACCCCACTGTTGCTTGTTTGTCAATTAAAGAAATTTCTGCTTGGGGATATTTTTTCCTTGAAGCAATTGCTGCGGAAATACCTGCGAATGATGCACCAATAATCACAATTTTCATTTGTTTCCTCCTCTGTCAGGACCTACTATACTTCTCTCAGTTTATCATGATTAAAAAGAATGCTAAAGCAACAACTATAGTTTTCACTTAAAATAATTATTTTTGCTGAGCGCATTGCTTTTCAAGCACTTTCATTTTCATTTATAATAAATGTTACTACTGTTTGAGGAGGAGTTTTCATGTCTGCAACAAAAGAGCAATTGGAACTATTTTTATTTTATTTATCTGAAACCCATACAAAAAGTTTATCTTTACATGACTTAGTTACAAGTCGACCACGCCCAGAAGAAGCGCGTATTTTATTAAATATTAACGAGGTTTGCACTTACTACCATAGCGCTCGTGTTCTCTACACAAGTGTTCCTGCTCTTGAAAATAACAAGTCTGAGCCTTTTTTCCAAGCCTTCGAAAATTTTTATTTTGAATTAAAACAACATTTTTTCAATGAAGAAGATGAAACCCATCAATTGAATGAACGTCTAGAGGAAATGAAAATTGCCTTTGAGCAATTGACGGATGACTACAATGTTCTATAATAGAAGAGAACAATTCGTTGAGAAGGGGTCCTTATGAAGCAAGAAGAAGTGATTGAACGTTTAAAAGAAGAACTAAATTTGCCATTTTTTAATGGTACGCTAGAAGAAAAGAACTATTCTGAAGCAGATTATCAACAAATCAAGAAAGAGTTAATTCAATACTTTGATGATTATGTGCGAAATGTTGAAAATTAACGAGCTAAAACAACCTTTGATTTTAATAAAATCAAAGGTTGTTTTATTATTAAATAAAAAAAATAACAAAAAAAACCACCGGCAGTTTTGCCGATGGAAAAGGAGTATTTACTCAATAAGAGTAAAATGAAAAATAAAAAGGTTGTTGTTGGTATGAATTAATAATACAATACACTTTCTCTTTTGTCCATAAAAAAGACATGAAAAAAATATTAAATTCGTTAGTTATTTTTATTAGTTTTTTATTTTTTCAAAAGAATGTTGCTCATCCGCGTAATGGCAAAGGTTAATTCATCCGTTGCTTGATCCTGCTTTTCCTCTGAAGCATTAAATAAATCTGCATCAATACCTGTTTCTGGATCTGTTGCTAAAATCATTTCATTGCATCCTGCTACATATTCTGTATAAGCATGTTGAAATTTTTTGTGAATGCCAAGTACTTGTGGCGTTGGTTTTAATGTTCCGACTTTTTTGAGCATTAATTCATATTTTTCAGTACCTTCTTTAAATTTTGCTTGAATTTCTGCAATTCGTTCGGCTGTTAAATCATTCACTTTATTCTTATCAATCGCTTGACGAACTTCTTCGTAATATGGATTCATGACTTCGCCAATATCTTCTGTTGTTTTAACGATATCATTAATTGTTTGAACGTAAAATCCTAAATTTGGTCTCATAACCATCCCTCTTTTCCCTTTTCTCTTTCACTCCATTTTACACTTTTTCTATTCCATCTGACAAGTGGCACTTTTTCAGTCTTCATTCTTTTGATTTTTAACAGAGAAAACATAGTGAGGCATCGTTTTGCCACGGTATGTTTTAATGTATCGATCCCTAACAAGCATCTGGTTTCGAATAGCGACATTCATAGAGGCTAAGTTCGTATCACGAATCGTTGAAATAACTTCTGGAAAATTTAATACATCGAATGCGTACTGTTTTGCCGCTGCGGCAGCTTCAATCGCATACCCTTTGTGCCATTCTTTCACACATAAATGATAACCAATTTCTGGATAGCTCTTACCTTTTACTAATTGATTGGTGAGACCACACTCGCCGATGACTTCGCCTGTTCGTTTCTTCTCTAACGCCCATAAGCCGTAGCCGTATTCTTGATAGGACTGTAAGTTCCACTTTAGCCAGTTTGCAACCTCTTCATCAGAAAAAGCGTGTTCATAGGCATACATCACATTTTCATCTTGCAAAAATTTTTTCAATTCCACTTCATCTTCCGACTGCCATTCTCTGACAATAAGTCGTTGTGTTTCGAAAATAATTTTCCGTTTCAAGCCCTTTCACTCCTTACATAAAGAAAAATTGACTGGTTTAAGTACCAGCCAATTTTCTTTTCTTATTTATTAAGCACCTTTACCTGCTTTACGTTGGAAGAACTTCACAATTTCCACAATTGGGATGATAGCAAAAGAAGTACCTGCTACAATTGCCCATTGATATGCATCTAAATGTGTGACGCTGAATAAATCATTAAATCCTGGAATAACAATCGTTGCAGCTAATAGCAAGAACGAAACAAGAATCCCATAGTTAAATGATTTGTTGCGGAATAAGCCAACTTTGAAAATTGATTGATAAATCGACTTCACATTAAAGGCATGGAACAATTGAATTAATCCCAAAGTAGCGAAGGCCATGGTTAAAGCATCGCCGTGTTGTAAATCATACAACGCTTGCGCCGATAAGTTTGTGTTAGCTGCGGTATGTGCTGGGAACATAATTGACATTTTGTACACAATCAAAGTCAATGCCCCTTGCGTAATCCCTTGATAAACAACACTGCTTAAAACGCCGCCAGAGAAGAAGTTCGATTTTTTACCACGAGGTTCATGGCTCATCACATCACGTTCTGCTGGTTCCACACCTAACGCAATCGCTGGGAAAGTATCCGTTACTAAGTTAATCCACAATAAGTGAACAGGTAACAAGGTATCCCAATTGAGCATTGTTGCAATAAACAAGGTTAATACTTCCCCTAAGTTAGCTGAAAGTAAATATTGAATCGTTTTTTGGATATTTGAGAAGACTTTACGTCCTTCTTCTACCGCTACAATAATTGTTGAAAAGTTATCATCGGCAAGTACCATATCTGAAGCACCTTTTGATACTTCTGTTCCGGTAATTCCCATACCAATCCCGATGTCAGCAGCTTTTAAGGCTGGGGCATCATTTACGCCATCACCAGTCATAGCAACCACTTTTCCTTCTTGTTGCCACGCTTTAACAATCCGAACCTTGTGTTCTGGTGAAACACGAGCATAGACAGAGTAGTGTCCCACGACTTGTGCGAATTTTTCATCTGACAATTCATTTAATTCAGCGCCTGTAATGACTGCATCGTCGTCACCTTCTTTGATGATGCCTAAACGTGCCGCAATTGCTTCTGCTGTATCACGGTGGTCACCCGTAATCATAATTGGACGAATACCCGCTTCTTTCGCGACTTTTACAGCATCTGCAGCTTCTTTTCTTTCTGGGTCAATCATACCGACTAAACCAGCAAATGTTAAATCTTTTTCCACAAGTTCAGAACTCATTTCGGCTGGAATCGTCTCAACATATTTATAAGCCATTCCTAAAACACGTAGGGCTTGTTTCGCTAATGAGGTGTTTGTTTTCAAAATTTCTTGACGTTTTGTTTCATCTAATGGACTTGTTTCTCCATTTGATAAGATTTCCGTACAACGTTTCAATAATTCATCTGGTGCACCTTTGACAGAAACTAGGAAGCCACCTGTTTTTAATTCATGAACAGTAGTCATTAATTTACGATCAGAGTCAAAAGGAATCTCTGCCACACGAGGTTCAGCTGCTACTTTTTCGGTTACGTTAAACGCATGATCTAAACCAAATTGTACTAAGGCAGTTTCTGTTGGGTCACCAATTAATGAACCATCTTGAGCGATTTTTGTATCATTCGTAAAGTTCATGATTTTTAAAGCCATATTATCGGCAGGGATTTCTGTGGAAGCAGATAACACTTGACCATCTGTATACAACGCTTCAACGGTCATTTGATTTAAGGTTAACGTACCTGTTTTATCTGAACAGATAATGTCTGTACTTCCTAATGTTTCAACGGCTGGTAACTTACGGACAATCGCATTTTTCTTGGCCATTTTTTGGGTACCTAAAGCCAAAATAATCGTGACAATCGCTGGTAATCCTTCTGGAATTGCCGCTACAGCTAACGAAATTGACGTTAATAACATGTCAATCCATGAACGACCATTCATCATTCCTACCACAAACATCACCGCTGCAATGACTAAAATGGCAATTGTTAACATTTTACCCAATTGGTTTAAGTTTTGTTTTAAAGGCGTTTCCGTTTCTTGTTCGCTTGCTAGCATGCCAGCAATTTTACCGACTTCTGTATTCATTCCTGTGCCAACCACAACGCCAAGGCCACGTCCATACGTCACATTACTATTGGAATAAGCCATATTGATTCGGTCACCGATACCAATATCGGTTCCCTCTAAGATGGTTACTTCTTTTTCAACTGGAACAGATTCACCGGTTAACGCTGCTTCTTCAATTTTTAAGCTATTCGCTTCCAATAAACGTAAATCGGCTGGAACGACATCCCCTGCTTCTAATAAAACAATGTCACCTGGCACTAATTCATCGCTTTTAACAGTAATGACGTGTCCATCACGGCGAACATTCGCATTTGGTGAAGACATTTCTTTTAATGCTTCAATGGCTTGTTCCGCTTTAGCTTCTTGGATGACCCCAAAGATGGCGTTCAAGATAACAACCACTAAGATGATAATCGAGTCTACCACATCATGGGAAAAGACGGCTGAAATGACCGCTGCCGCTAATAAAACAATAATCATAAAATCTTTGAATTGCTCAAAGAATTTCACGGCAAGTGATTTTTTCTTCCCTTCATCTAGCACATTTTCCCCGTACGTTTCTAAACGCTTTTGAGCCTCCTGTGCACTTAATCCATCAGTTGTTGTGTTCATTTTCTCCAAAACAACTGTGTCGTCTTGTGCGTAAAACGCTTCAGACAATTGTGTTTTCTTTTCTTCTGACATGTTCTTCCTCCTCTATTTTTTGCAGCATCCTTCAAGTACTATTTTACATTTCATCAAAAATAAATGAAAAAAAATAGACTTGTGTATGCTACTTCGTCGAACATACATAAGTCTCACCGTTTAAGACAACACCAGAAATTGCTTTCGGAGTTGGTGATGTTGTCACAGCATAAATACTGTCAGTTACTCCCTCATGAAAAAACTATTTAACATTGATTGGAGAACCAATGTTATGAATAATTACTTAATTAGTATACCGTTTTCCACTCTTTTTTTCAAATAAAAGTTCTGCTCATTTGAAAAAAACTGAAATCCTTTCATTCGGATTCCAGTTTCTTGATTTGTATTCGTAAAATACGCTGTTGTCCCCGCTTTCTCGACCAACTAATAACCCAAGAAAGTAAGAAAAGACTAATCACGGTTCCTTCACGAACAAAAATCGGCAAATGATAACTAATGGACAATCCTAGTGCTAAACTGACACAAAAAATATCAACTAAATAACGATAAAACTGAAAACTATAGCGCGTTCTTTCAGAAATAAGTGTACAAAATTTTTCAATAGGAAATTGCAAAACACCTAGCGCAACTACCTGTCCTGTCCCGATTCCTGCTATGATTGTCCCTAAAATAAATAAAACAATTTTAACCAAATAATTTTGAAAAACAAGCGAACCAAATAATTGATATAAGAAAAAATTAATGACAAAACCAAAGCCAATTAACGCCACCAAAATAATCAAATAGTCCTGAATTTTACGCTGCTGATCTAACAACCAACACGTGCCTAAAAAAGCGAAATTGATAGCTGTGGTAACAGTTCCGACTTTTAAATGAGTAAGTGTTGCAAAGGTCACATTAAACGCATTAAAACTGCTAACCCCGATGCCTGCTTGAATTGTCAAACTGATGCCCAATGCACTAATTAAATAAAAAAGAAACGATAGTACAATTTTTTTCTTCCACATTATAAAAACTCCTCTACTCTTGATACGTCTATTATGTGCTACAATAGAAGAAACAAATAGGAGATATCTCCTATTATAAGGAGAAAAAATGCTTAAAACAGCCTACCAACGATCACCGAAACAAGAATTAGCTAAAAATGCGCCCTTTTTTAATGAAACTGATTTAAAACACAGTTTTATTATCGATTTTGAAAATCAAGAATTCATTCATCACCAAGCAGAGCCATTAAATTATCTTTTTTATTTAATCAAAGGAAAAGCGAAAATTTTAAAAACAGAACGCAATGGCCGCCAATCCATTGTTCAGTTTTTAACGACAGGTGATTTAATTGGCGATTTAACATTAGTTCAAGCGGAAACGATAACCAAGGACGTTATCGCCTTAGGTGAAACCTGTTGTTTGGCTGTACCTTTAGCTTACGCAGAAACTGTTTTAAAAAACAAGGTACTTTTTATGCAGCAACTCAGCCATTATCTAGGGAAAAAAATGCTCCAACGGGTGGACCACTTTACAACGAATCAGACCTATGAACTAAGTTATCGGCTAGCGGAATTGCTATTGGTTGCCGCTAATCACGAAGATGTTTATAAAGAAAAACATACTGAGATTGCCGAATACTTAGGGGTTAGTTATCGCCATCTTATTTATACCTTCAAACAAATTCGAGAGCGCGGCTTTATTCAAAAACAAGGAACTGCTTATCACATCAACCGCTTAGCGTTACATTCTTTTGTGCAAAAAATGAAGAGTTAAAGTGGTGGATTGTTGACAAATAGTGCGCTTCCCGCTACCCTATTCTTATTAATAAGAAAGAAGGGACAGCAATGGAGCAAGCATCATTTACTGTATCTAGTTGGCAAGAACAACCGATTGACAATCTTAATGAAAATTTCCCAGTGAATCAAGCGAGCGCTACTTATCAATTGTCAGGCGCCTTATCTGGGACAGCTTCTGTGGAATACTTAATGACTTATCAAGGCTCTTCAATGGCAGATGGGCTTGAAGCTGTGGCTCAAGTGGTCGGTTTCCTACATTTCGAAGGAACTTATTTAGGAAAAAAAGGCACCTTTACTGCTTGCGAAAAAGGGACGTTTACACAGGGTCTTTTAGACTGCCCAGGTGAACTATTTCAAGCATCAGGTGAGCTTGCCGGTTTATCCGGTCGCTACACTTATGAATTTAGTCAAGAAGAAGCGCTTCTTCATTTAGACTTTGTATAATAAAAAATTTCAAGGAAAGTTGGTGACATTATTTTACTTATTTTAAATTTGGCGGTTGTAAAAGACAATGGGTGTTTTTGATTAGATTAAACTTTTAAGGAGAAAAATCATGAAAAACACCCGAAACACCGTCCCATCATTACTAATTATTATTTTGCTTGTGGGATTTCCACAAATCAGCGAGTCGATTTTCACACCCATTTTACCAGCGCTTAGTTCTGCTTTTAACATTCACGATAGCGTGGCACAATTAACCATGAGTATTTATTTTGTTGCCTTTGCCGTTGGCGTTTTATTCTGGGGAATTTTATCCGATACGATTGGACGTCGCCCAGCTATGTTATTAGGAATTTTATGCTATTTAATTGGAAATATTGGCCTTTTTTTGAGTCCGACATTTCCTTGGCTGTTATTCTTCCGTTTAATTCAAGCATTTGGTGCAAGCGTTGGTTCTGTCATTACCCAATCAATGATGCGGGAAAGCTTTAACGATCTTCAAAGAGGGAAAATTTTTGCTCAAACAAGCGCTGCCCTATCGCTATCTCCTGCCATCGGACCCTTAGTCGGCGGACTTGTTCAAACCTATTTTGGCTATCAGCATGTCTTTAGCACCTTAATTGTCATGGCTGTTCTATTACTTTTCTATAGTTTTTATCGTTTACCAGAAACCTTTCACTTAGGAAATACCTTAACGAAAGCGCCTTTTTGGTCCGTGGCGAAACGCCTTTCCTTCGACTCGAAAGTTTGGTGCTACGGCTTATTGATTGGTGGCATTAATGGTTTATTATTTAGCTACTATGCAGAAGCCCCGTTTATTTTCATCAATCACTTTGGCTTTAGCAGTGTCCAATATGGCTTTCTTGGTTTAGTTTTAGCTGTGTCTAGTATTCTTGCTGCGGTTCTTATCAATTGGTTGCTAGGATATTGGTCAGCGGAAAAAATTGCCTTTGCTGGTTTGCTGCTAAGTATCTTTGCGGCTTGCTGTTTATTAATAATGACACAATTTGAAACAATCATTGGTCTTATTTTGTTTATTTTTCTCTTTTTCTTAGGGATTAATATTACTTTGCCCAATGCCTTAAGTATGGCCTTAAAAGGCTATGAATCTGTAATCGGTACTGCCAGTGGGATTTTTAGTTTTGTCTATTACTTGTTTGTTAGTTTCTTTACCTATTTGATTAGTTACTTTCACAATGGTACCATTTGGGTCTTACCGCTTTACTTTTTAAGTTTTGCCTGCCTGTTAGCTTTCAGCTATTATGTCATTGTTTATCGTAAAACTTTAAAATAAAAATCAAAAAACACACGAATATTTTTCGTGTGTTTTTTTTAGCTAAAAAATTGATTTTCTAAACTATATTGCTTCCCTGAAACAATATCATATTGAATCAGTCGGTATTCCTCATATAGTTGTTCTTGCTTTTTATTCATTTCTACTGTTTTTTTCCATTCCCCACCGAGATAGTAATTCCCCTTTTCAAAAGCAGGCAATTGTTCTTGTACCTCATTTAGCATAGCGTAAAATCCCGATTGCGGTAAGCCACTTTGTTGGAAAAGTGAGGGAGCAAAATAAAATGGACTAATGGTTGCTTGATGCTGATTTTTTTCTGTTAACTGGTTCGCCGTATCATACATTAGAAATTCTGTTTGGTGAAGGGCTGCCCCTTCATTCAACGCTTGAATGTTTTCATCATAAATACTTGGTAAGTGATCTCCCCAAAAAACGACTAATGTGCGTTTGGGCATTTTTTCGATTTCTTGTAGGAAATTTTTCAAAGCTTCGCTACTGTAGGCAATATCTTGCAAGTAATTATTGAGCGCGACTTGATTGCCGTTTCCTTGAGAAAAATAATTGGACGTTGTGTATTTATTTTCATAGGGCATATGTGTTTGCATAGTAACTAAATGAATGAATTGCGGTTGCTCTTTTTCTTTAAGCAGTGTCGTCACTTCCTGATACGCTGCTTGATCTGAAATGTAAGGATTATTTTCTAGTTTATCCGTATAGTTCATTGTTTTTTCATTGATAAATTGATCAAAACCTAAAATTTTATACACATCTTTTCGTTTATACATAGATGTATTGTACGGATGAATAGCCGTTGTTTGGTACTTTTGTTCCTTAAGTAATGAAACAATGGAAGGCAATTCCGTCATCTTAGGAATCATCATTGTATAAGGTGTAGTCATTTGGGCATTCATTAATTCCATCGAAAAACTTGTTAGGGCTTCAAATTCAATATTCGCAGTTCCGCCCCCGTAGTTTTGTGAAAGCATCTGGCCACTGTAAGTTTTATCAGCGATTTGCTGATAATCAGCTAAAGGGTTACCAATAATGGACAAACCTTTCAGATGATCTGGATTTGAAAAACTTTCACTCATGACAAACACAATATTTGGTTGCTCATTGCTCGGCACTGTTTTCGCCTCGGCCAACTTTTGATACTTCTGAGTAATTTCTGAAATAGCTTCTTTTGAATAACCCTTTGGTTGGTCCATAGCCTCTACTTTTAAATTATATAGAAAACCACCAATAAATCCTGTATTGTAGTAATTCATTTTTTGGCTGTAAGGAATCCATAACGCGGTTTTATTATAGGCTTTACGTAACAAATTTTGCGGATTGTTAAAATCACCAATATATGAAAATAGACCAATCGAAAGAACAAGACTTAACACACGAATCGTTTGTTTTTTCTTCGATAAAAAGAAACTTTTATAAAAGGCTTTTCCTAAGAAAAAAAGTGCTACACAACCTAACGCTACCACAAAAACAAACGGCCATAAACCAACCATTTCTTTTAATAAACTAACTTCTGTGATCATTTTTAAGTCGTCTGGGTAAATAGGTTCGACACGATAAAACATCTTTTGATAGTCCGCAAATCCTAAAACACCTATTATGACACTATATAAAAGAGCGCCAACTCCTAATGAACCTGCCAAACTACATAAAAAAAGTAAAAAAACGCTTAGCACAAAACAACCTAAGAAAAACTTTTCCGTATGCCACGAAAAAGCAAACTTGAAGGCTAAATCAACAGACAAGTTATTTTGACACCATTGCAAATATAAATTACTAAAAATAATTAATAAGATGAACCCGATTCCATACAAAAGGTAGCGGTAGGGCCATCGTCTAAATTTCTCAACTCTCTTTTTCACATCGATCTCCTATTCAAAAACTAGTAATGTATTTATTTTATGCTTCTTGAAAAAGAATGTAAAGAAGTAGCTAGCAAAGAAGTCTAAGGAATGGTAAAGAAAAAATGTTATTTGTTGCAAAAATAATTTTCCAGTGGTATAGTAACAATGGAATTTCGTTATCAGTTATCGTCGCCTTTTTAGAGTACTTTATGAAAGGAGAATAACTATGACTTACAAAGTAAAAAACATTCACTACCGTATTCAATTAGACACAGACAAAAATATTTTCATTGTTTTTGATGCAAAAAATGAAAGTAAAACAGCAACTGGTCACACAATTGAAGAAGCAATTGCACACTTAAAACAATTAAACTAAGGAGTGACAAACATTTCCATGCAAGACCCTTTAGGTAGTTATTTAAGCTAAAAGCCGTTTAGTAAAGAAAAAATACTAGACGGTTTTTTTGTATCTTCTTCGCCTTTTATTTTTTACATAGTATACTGAAACAAACGGAGGTGTTTTTATATGACCATCATTGCAAACTATATTCGCCAGCAACCCCAACATCAAACACAGTTAACAGAAATCTACCAAGCAATTTTAGCGGTTGTTCCTCAGGAGACTACTGAAAAAATCGCTTATGGAATGCCGACCTTTTACTTAAATGGCAATTTAGTACATTTTGCGGCAGCCAAGCAACATTTAGGTTTCTATCCTACGCCATCAGCCATCCAACGTTTCAGCAAAGAATTACGCCCTTTTAAACCCTCGAAAGGTGCCATTCAATTTCCCTACACGCAAGAGTTACCTCTTTCATTAATACAGGAAATAGTTAAATTCCGTGTACAAGAAAACATGAAGAGCGTGGGACAAAAATCACTTTGAATTTTTGTCCCACGCTCAAAAACTGATAAACGGCGGGAACAGAAGCAACTCCTTCGGAAATAAGCCGAAATTCTCCAAAAATTAAAGAACAATTTTCGGAAATTCCTTCTTATTTCTCGGAGTTAAACACTTCTGTCCCGACCTCTTCATGTTCTTAAAATTTTTTCCATCGCTTTTCCCTTGGCCAATTCGTCGATTAATTTATCTAGGTAACGGATTTTTTGCATTAAAGGATCTTCAATTTCTTCCACGCGATAGCCACAAATTACGCCTTTGATCAATTGGGCGTTTTCATTAAAATTGGGTGCTTCTTCAAAAAATGTTTCCATCGTTACTTTTTGAGCCAATTGTTGTTGCAAGCCTTTTTCATCATAACCAGTTAACCAGTAAATAATTTCGTCAACCTCCGCTTGCGTTCGATTTTTACGTTCTGCTTTTTGGATGTATAGCGGGTAAACACTGGCAAAGGTCATTGTATAGATTTTCGGTTTTGTCATTGGTTTTCCTACTTTCTGAAGTATTCTCTCTTCAGTCTACCACAGGCTTACTGGAAAAAGAGGCTATTTTGTCTTAGTAATCAAATTGACGATAATAACGACGAATCTCTAATGGGTGACAATTTAATTTTTCTACATGCGCATCAATGCGTTGCGTTACCGCATGCATTAGGAGAAATGAAATAACTCGGCCACGATATTTTTCACTAATTCCTGGAAGTTCATACGCTTTCGAATCAATAATTGTATAATTGGCACAGATTTTCGGCAATAATTTTGCTACTCGTTCTGCCAACGGTCGCTGCTCGTCTTCTCCAATAAACAACGTTACTGGCGTAGTTTCATCTACAATTTCTAGCGTTCCATGTAAGAACTCTGCTGCATGAATTGATTTTGAGCGAAGCCAACTTTGCTCTTCCCAATAGCACATTGCATAAGAATAGACCGCTCCCCATTGGTTCCCTGCGCCAATAAAATAGTGAATGCTATCATGACGATGTTTTTCCGCAAAAGCTAAGCCAAACGCATCGGCACTTTTTTCGGCTTCAGCTAAACCTGTAGGCAAATATTCTTCCAATTCTTGGTAATAATTTTCGTAATCTGTAAATTCGTTGTTTTTTTGCATTAAACGATCAGCTACCATAAAGAACTTGATTTGCTCAGTTCCTGGAGCTGGATAAGTCACCACATAATCACATAAATCTGCTAAAAGACTATCTTTTGCATCAATAAAACCAAATAGCGTTGCGCCGACCTTTTTGATTTCTTGAACGGCTTGCACCACTTCTTGTGTTGTCCCAGTAACGGAAGACAAGATGACGAATGATTTTTCTGTTAAACGTTTATTGCCTGTTGTGTAATACTCAGCAGCATGTTGAACATAGATTGGTAAATTACTTTTTCCATTCGCATAAGTAACTGCTTGCATGGCTGAAGCATAAGTACCGCCGATTCCTAAATAATAGACCGCATCAAATCCTTTCGTCCAAACTTGATCAACAACTTTTTCAACATCTGAACGCAAGGCTAAGGCACCTCGTATGTCTTTGATTTGTTGTTCTTCATTAAATTTTAACATGGCTGATTTCCCTCTTTCTTTGCTATTTTACTTTTTAGGACACAATCAAAATCATCAAAAATCCGTTGAGATAAATCAATTCCTTTACTTGTAGCTACTTGATACGCCAAGTATTGAAATGGAATAACTAACAATAAAGGACTAATTTTTTCTTCGACATCACTTGCTAACTCTAACGTATTTGATGCCCTCGTTGAACGCGTTGTAATTGTGTAACATTGGCCAACATAACTGGCTAGATAGTTTCTCAAGGCTTGACTACGTGCTTGAATAGGACTTTGATTCTCAATAAAAAACAAAAGATGTGTAGTATCCGCTTCAAGATAAGGCCCATGCATATAGGCTTCTACTTCAAATCCTTGGGAAGGTAAGCGAACTGTTTCTGTAAACTTCGTCTCAAACTCTTTCGCCGTACCAATATTGGGCCCATAACCAATTGCGATAAATCGTGTCCCCTCTGTTAATTCTTTTTTCGTTTTTTGCCAAAATTGTTCGGTTTTATAAATCACCGAATCGATTTCCTGAATTGCTTTGGCAAGTTTTGCTAATTCTTCTTCAACCTCTACTTTTGTTAATTGATGCTTTTGATAGCCCAGTTTCAAACCAAATAGAAATAAATTTAAAAGTGTTGCCGTATAGCCTTTTGTGACAAAACCAACTGTTTCAAGCCCCATTTTTAAATCCAAGACTTCATCCACAACCTCCGTAATCGGGCTGGTGACATCACTTGTCAAGGCCACTGTTTTTACAGACGTTTGGTTTTTAATTTTTGCAATGGCATCAATTGTTGAAGCACTTTTACCACTTTGTGAAACCGCTACGACCAGATCAAACCGATCATCCACTTTGCCATAATGAGCAAAATTGAACGGCTCTTGGATTTCCACATAAATAGGCGCCACTTCTTCAAGGTAAACTTTAGCCGCCTGACAAGCGTTATGTGACGAGCCAGTTGCTAAAATTAGACAGTGCGTGACCTTTGAAACGTCTGTATCAGTTAATTGAAATTGGTTAAGAATCTGAGTTAGAGCTGCTTGCTCCTCATTTATATAATCCAGCATCGTTTTCATATTTTGCCTCCTAAAATAGACCAATTAATGAGCCAAGAATTCCGACAATTGCCATGCCACCTAAAATCGCTAAAGGTTTTACTTCTTTTTTCAATAAATAAAAAACAAAACCAAAAGATGCAAGCGGTAATAATTTAGGCATGATATCGTCAAAGATACTTTGAACCGTGACTGCATTTTTGCCACTTCCGCTGATTGTAATCGGGATAGTTAAATCAATCATGGAGGCGGTCATAGCACCTACCACCATCAAGCCAATTATTGAAGCGCCTAATGTGAGACTTTCCATCATGCCATTTGCTTGAATTTTTTTGAGAAAACCAGTTCCTAATTTGTAGCCCCAACGATTCAGTAAATAACGAACAATCACATGAGGAACGTTAAAAATGAGTAAAAATAGAATTGGCCCTAACACATTCCCTTGTAAAGCTAACGAAGTTCCAACACCTGTTGCAATCAAGCGTAAGGTTCCCCAGAAAAAGGAATCACCTAAACCAGCTAAAGGTCCCATTAACGAGGTTTTAATACTATCGATTGTTCCAACTTCAAAATTTTCGTCCAGAACATTTTCTTCTTCCATTGCAGCATTAATTCCTAAAATAAACGTCACGATATGCGGCGTAGTATTAAAGAAAGCAAGATGCCGTTTTAAAGCTGCCGCCATCTCTTCTTTTTGAGGATATAATTTCTTTAAAATAGGGATCATGGCATAGACATAAGCCATATTCATCTGACGTTCATAATTCCATGAAAATTCCATTTGAAATGAACGCCAAAAGACTTGATTAAGTTCTTTTTTTGTAATTAAGTTTTCTGTCTTAGTTTTAGAAGTCTTCGTCATCATCAATTACCTCCCCACTTGTTGTTTGTATTGTTTCATTCTTTCCTTTGGCATAATTCATGATATTCACAACAATTACTGCTGTAATGGCACCCAAAATTGCTACTCCTGTTACAGGTAACTTAAAGTAAGCCATTAAGACAAAGCCTAAAAAGAAATATGGCGCCACTTGTTTGTTAATCAGTAAGCGTGCAAGCATCGCAAATCCTAGCGCTGGAATAATCCCCGTTGCAACAGACAACCCATGTTGAATAAATTCAGGGATCAGATCAAGTAAGCCTTTAATGGTGTTGCTGCCCACGGCAAATGAAATAGTTACAATGAGCGCTAGCATGAACGATAAGCCAAAGCCTGCAAGTAAATGCATGCGCTCCACCCCTTTATATGCTCCTTCTTCAGCATACTGATCAGCTTTTTGACTCATGATTGGGATGAGCAAACCCAAATAAATATTTTTAAGAATCAACGTTAACGTTGCGATTGGCAAGCCTAAGACTAAGGCTGTTTCTGTTCCTGCGCCAGCAGTAATAGCAAACGCTGTACCAAGAATCCCACCAGTCACTACATCAGGTGGGATTGATGCGCCCACTGAAAAAGAACCGATGAAAGCTAACTCTAAGGTCGCACCCATGATTACGCCCGTTTTGACATCACCTAATACAATTCCGACAAATAAACCGGTTACAATTGGTCTTGAAAGCAACGAGGTTCCTAAAGCATATTCCGACTGCGCAATAAAAGCGATGCAACCTAAAAGAATCGCTTGTCCTATCATTTGTATTTCTCCTTTCTACAAGACATTTAATGCTGCTACTTTTTTGTCATTTGGGACTTGTCGAATTTCAACTTCACAACCATTTGCGACCAATTCTTTAACCATTTTTTCTTCATCCGGCGTAATATTAATTGCTTTAGAAATGTTTCGAGTATTTTCCCTTACTTTCATCCCTCCTAAGTTAATTTCTTTTATTTCTGGATAAGCAGTAGCCAATCGATAAGCATCTTCCACACTCTCAACTACAATAAAAAGTTTGTATTTTTCTGTAACACCACTTTTTAGTGCGGCAATCGCATCTTCAATCGTTTTAATGACCAGTTTTACTCCTGCTGGCTTAGCTAGCTTAATGGTTGTTTTTCGAATATCATTTTTAGGTACGTCATCATTTGCGATTAAAATACAATCGGCGCCTAAGCCTTGGGTCCATGAAAAAGCCACTTGACCATGTAACAAGCGATGATCGACTCTTAACAATTTAATCATTTCATTTCCTCCTAAAATTCTTCTTCTAAAATTTCTTTACTAGATAACTCGTTACAATAACAAAGACTTTCTTGTCCGTTTTCAACGGCACGTTTTACTAAATCAACTAATGAATCAACAGTATTTATTTGGGTATATATTTCAATTAACGTTGCTAAATTTAATCCTGAAATTAAATGCATTGCTTGTTTCCCCACATAATTAAAGAATTCGTTATTCACGCTTCCGCCAAATAGGTCTGTAATCACAATTAATTCATTTTGTTGATTGTTCTTTAAAATGTCTTTGACCGTCTTGGCTAAATCATAAGGTTGTTCCATATAAGCGCAAAGACATTCCACATTCTTTGTTTCACCACAAATTAAAGCTAATGATGTCTGAATCCCTGCAGCGAAATTACCATGTGTTGCCAGAATAATTTTACGTTCCATTTTCTTCACCTCACTTACTTCTTTATATAGCAAAAAGAGTGCCAAAAAAGTGGCACTCCCTCCTTTTTATTTTAAAAATCGCTTTCTGCGTTGTTAAACTCCGTTTTTCCAAACAACACATCATAGACATAAAAAAGCTCCGATTCAGGTATATTGACACTATAAACTTTTTCAATGACACTAAACGCCTCTTTTAACTCTTGCAAGACCGTTCTTTGACACTGCTTTAATTGTTCGGCGCCATTATAATTTTCAATAGGTTCATTCCGGATTAATCGTTCAATTAAACAACTGACATGGACATATACCGCCAATTTACGATCATTTTGAATCGTTTGTTGCCACCGCTCTTCTAATTGAATTAAAAAGACTTCTACTTGTCGAATAATTTTTTCTGTATCTAAAATCGTCACTGATTGAATGACCCGATCTAATGAAAAGTTACGAATCAACTCATGATTTACATAGGACAGCATATCTTTAGTTAATTCTCTCTTTGTCCATTCTAAAAGGGTCGTAATTCCTTTTCCTGCAATCAACTCTTCTAAAGAGATATACGGGAGGTCATTTGAAGACGGGTTGTTTGTACCGATGATGCCGACAATCTCATATTCTGGGAAACTTTCTTTGATCGATTCTGCATTACGTAATTGATTATATTCACAAGGAATAATCTTTAATTGTGCTTCTGCAGGTAAACTTTTTTCAAGTAAATCTCTAATTTTAACGGCTGTACCAATTCCGGTACTACACGTTGTTAAAATGACACGTTCCGTTTTATTTTCAGGTAATATGATTTCCCATTCATTTGGATGAACCGTTAACGCTTTTTGGGGCAATTCTTCAAAAGAAACTTCGTCTTTAATGGCTTCTCCTATAGACAGAGCCAAGCTTGTTGTCACATTATTCATTAATAAAAAAGGACCTTCTTCTTCTGCCGGAAAATACTGATAAATTTCTTTCAATGAACCCATATCAAAAAGAATTACTAAACCATTCCTCGTTTCTTGACGTTCCATATAGTGAATTAAGTGTTCGGAAATTTTTTTGGGAGTAACATCTAACGGCATGTCAAACGATTGAAAAATTGGCAAATTTAACAGCCGATTTGCAACATTCGCAATACTACTTGCTGTGGCATATCCGTGGGCAACAATCACCGCTTTCGGATAGTGACTTTCCTTTACTGAACCCGAATAGTGAAGATAAATGGTGACAATAATTCGATCCATCTGGGATAGTTCAATATCTAATGAACGTTTCACTAAAGTTAACAGTTGTTCAGCGTAGCCATAACTAGTTGCTAATTTAGTTTGAACTTCTGTTAAAAGTTCGTCAATGACTGTTGTAGGTTCTTTTTCTGGAAACCAATCAATACATCTTCGTTGAAACAGATAGGTGCTTAATGCATAGACTAAACTGCCATTAAACCGAATTTGATAAGACGATTCAATCGTTTCCAATAATTGACGGATATTTTGCGTAATAAACAATAGCATTTCGTGATTTTTCTCTCGCTTCTTTTCAAATAATAAATCATCGAATAAGCGTTCAATTTCTTTCGAGATGTCGTTATTGGCAGTGGAAAGATGATGATGGTGAGAGACATAAAGACGAAGGATTCGTTCATAACTCTGGATAATTCTTCTTTGCGCAAGCTCTGTTTCCTCTAACAAACTAACCAGATTTGTTTGCTCATCTAAACGAATAGGCAATTCATTTTCATCAGGAGCTAGTCTGATCGATTGATCCAGAAATTCTTTCGGTAGATCGTGCAAAGTGATTGGAATAACACGTTTATCAAGATTGGCGGCAAAGCTGCGTGCAGTAATAATTTTTATATTATTTCTTAATTCACCTACATTGCCTACATAATGGTGATTTTCTAAAAGTTGGATAACTTGTGGCGTGATAGTAACTGCTTTTTGAATAGCTTGCTGTTCCTCATAAAATGCTCGCATAATTAATTGTTTTCTTTCCGCTTGAGTGCGTTCAGCAAGACTTGGGATTTTAATTTGAATAGGAATTCGTCTTAAAAATGTCGTTAAAAAGGTGCTAGAAATTTCTTCAGTTGTGGCAAAGCACAACCGACACGTAACAGGAATGGGCCGATTGGTTTCACCCATCCGATAAATGATACCCTGATCTAAAAATGTAAACAACTTTTCCTGCCCTTCAGGACTCAAACGATGAACTTCATCTAAAAATAAAACGCCCCCTTCTGCACTTTGAAAGGCTCCAATTTTATCGGAATCTGCTCCCGTAAAAGCGCCTTTAAGATGCCCAAATAATTGACTAGTTAAAAGCTCTGGATTGTTGGCATATTGCGCACAATTAACTGTCACAAAAGGTGCTGAATCGTCAAGTAGTTCTTTTGAAAGACAAAACTGATAATATAAGGATGCTAAAAAACTTTTACCCGTACCACTTTCACCTGTAATTAAGACAGGCAATCCACCGCCAGGATAAAGCGCTGCCATTTTTAATTGTTCGATGGTCTGAGCTAAACTACCGCGATAACCAATGACCGACTGAAAAAAATCACTTTTGCGATCAAAAGCAGGCTGTTCATCGATCATTTCTTGGAAACTTTGATAAACAGTTCTTTTTAAAAGATAGTTTTGTTGTTGAAACGCTTCTTTATGAAAAAAGTAAACCGGTCGTGTATTGATCTTAACTAGAATTCCTTCTTCGTTTAACTGATTTAAATAGTGACTAGCTGTATTTCGTTTGATAGAAAATGTCGTTGCAATATTGCTTGCTGTGAAAATTTCACTGACTAAAGATGGTTCAAAAAAAGCTGTTTGATTGCGTAAATAATCAACAATTTGCGTTTTTAACATAAAATCACCTCTCGTTTATCATAACGTACCTAAAAAAAACGTCAATATTCAAAATTTCTTTTGTTATTTTTCTTTATATAAGGAGCCCATTTTTTATGTTATTTAATCACAGGAACCTGATTCTATCATTGCAGAATAGGCTTTCATTCAGTATACTGTAAATAGAGGAACAAGAAACGAATTGGATAATTAGGCACTGAAAGAACGCACCACCGTTCTGAATGTTTCGAAACACACAACAGGTTATCGAAATGGCCATTGGAGAAAAATTCCTTTTTCTCCGAGGTTAGCGATTGTGACATGTTGCAATCGTTTTTTGTCCTTAAAATGTTGAGAAAAAGAAAAAAGGCACTTTGCATGTCAGCACCACCTGACAAACAAAGCCCTTCATAGACAGCACAACCTATCTATTCCAGTTGCCTTTTTTGCTAGTTACACTAGCTAATTTTAGTGTACCCGATTTTCAGTGAAATTACTAGCATCTTTAAAATTTTTACTGAAACGATCAGCCTGTGCAATGAACTAGTTTTCTTCAGCGGCGGCAACCGCTGAGAAGCTTTTTCTCAAATTTTAAGTGAATAATGTATCATAAACTTTTTTGGCATATCCATCCGTCATATTACATACAAAGTCCACCGCCATTTTCAAACGATAATAGTCTTTTTCTGCTTCTGTAGCGTTCTTTGCTTCTCTTCTATACAACGCTTTCGCGCTTTCCGAAATATTATTAAAGATTCGCTCCTCATACTTATTCATGGAAACTTTTTCATATTTCAGTACGACTGGAACAAATTCATCTAGTAAACGATTGATGATATTGAAGCCCAATACCTCTTGATCCAAAATTGTTTTTGTTTGAAAAACATAGACTCTAGAAAAGTTTTTTAATGCCTGAAAGCATTTCACTTCATCACAATCTTCAATGATAATTTCATTATGATAGATACCTCTCATAATTAAGTCATAATGATTAGCAAAATTTTTCGCTACGCTTTGACAAACAGCTCTTTGTGTCTTTCTCAAAAATTCTTGTAAGGTAGCTTCTTCTGTTTTATCTTTTTCTAACATTAAAAATTTTTTTGTTCCTGTTTGCGCATCAACAAACTGCTTTAAATCTTGATAGCTGTATAAACCATAATTATAGGCATCTTCGATATCTGAAAAAGTATAGGCGATATCATCTGAAGCTTCTAACAAAAAGACTAATGGGTGTCGCTTATTTTGTGTTCCTGTCGCAAATTTAATGGCGTTAAACACTTGTTTTTCCGAGTAAAAATAGCCAACTTTTTTAGACAAAAGCTGTTGCTTATTTAATTGATCTGAAGATGCCGTATATTTGATAACTGTATCTAATGTCGTGGCTGTTAGTTTCATTCCTGCTTTAGAAGTCCCATTATCATGATGCAGTTTTGTTAAAAGTCGGATGGTTTGAGCGTTTCCTTCAAAGTTAAGAAAATCATTTTGTTGTTGCTCCGAAAAATCAGACCAACAAGCATACAAAGGACCATTTTTTTCAAACCAAATACGAATGGCTTCTTCCCCAAAATGTCCAAAAGGGGGATTGCCGATATCATGGATTAATGCAGCTGTTTCTAACAACCGATAGCATTCTGATAATTCCATAACCTCAATGTTTCGTTCGTTCAACTGTGAAATAACTAATCTAAGTATATCCCTGCTATGCATTGCCACTTCTAAGCTATGTGTTAAACGTGTTCTTACAAAATCATTACGTTCTAAAGGAAAAACTTGTGTTTTATCTTGTAAGCGTCTAAATGCATCACTTTTAATTACTCTACGATAGTCACTATCAAAAGATTTACGAAGTTCTGTGGCTAAATCAACTTGCTTATTTAACCAGTCATTTTGATATTGTTTACCATTATCAGAAATACGATATGTACCAACCAACTGACGCCAATTCATTTTCATTTATTACCTCCTCCAATTACTCTACCTTCTCTAAATAAGAGACGTAAATATTTTTACATTTACCAATATCACTGAATTCCCGATTGTTATACGCCTTATCCTTTTTCAATTTAAACCGCACTTTTTCGCCTTCTTGAAAAGTTCCCCACGTAAGAAAAAAGAATAGCCAATGGCTTTCATCCTCTGATAGCGTGTCTAAACCTAAACTTTTAGGCTCAATTAAGCTAGGTAATTTAAAACAGTCATAGACCCCTTTTGCTGTGCCATACACAGGACGATGAGTGCTAAGAATCGTTTCAAAATATCCCTTTTCATCAGGTTTTAAATAACTTGCTTGCCGAATCAGTTGTGTCAGTTTATTTTGGAATGGCTGAATATTTTTCTCAACGTTTAATTCAAAATCTGGCTCAGCTTGTACATCTGTGTCATGAGATAACTTTTTTAATAAGCAGTTTATTTCATTAGTACTTGTCTTATCATTAAACGCAATCGCCAAACGCTCACTACTAATAACACCTTTCATATCTTTCATAGAAAAATTATTTAACGCAATTGGATAGTGTTTATCTGATAGCATCCAAGAAGCACCCATTTCGTTTAAGCATGGAATACTCCGATAATAATGATCAGATAAAAAATACAGCATGACAGGTTGATTGGTTAGCTCCCTTTTAATCGTGTCAAAAATTAATTCTCCTGGCTGTACACCTGTTTCAATAGTGGAACTATAAAAAATATCCTGTGTTCGAAACCCAAACTTTTTCAATAATTGGATAAACGCATCCACATATTCTTGATCCTTTGAACTATGACTAATAAAAATCTTTTTCCCGTTGCTCACTACTCAACATCCTCCAAGTTAAATTTGTGTTTTCATTTTTTTGTGAAATTCTATACTATTTCTTTAAGCGTACAGCGTTATCTGAAACCAGTCAATACTAAAATTATAAAATAACAATTATTTTGTTTTATTAATTTTTTATATAATGTTGTTTTGTTAATGTTTTGTTATTTTTAAACAAGTGATTATAGAGCGATGTACGGTTGAAGTTATTTCTAATCTATTTTTTTCAATATTTTTATAAATATAAAAAAACACGCCTTTCTTTGCAGAAAGGCGTGTTTTTACGTCCGAGTATAAGGAGAATTGGTTCATTAACCAATTGTCCCTTTAAGCGTTATTCATTAAATGAATTATTTGTTTTTTAAGTTGTAGAAAGATTTTAAGCCTTTGTATTCAGCTACATCGCCTAATTGATCTTCAATACGTAATAATTGGTTGTATTTAGCAATACGGTCAGTACGGCTTAATGAACCAGTTTTGATTTGGCCAGCGTTTGTTGCAACAGCGATATCAGAGATTGTTGAATCTTCTGTTTCACCAGAACGGTGAGATACAACTGCAGTGTAGCCAGCTTCTTTAGCCATTTCGATTGCTTCAAATGTTTCAGTTAAAGTACCGATTTGGTTAACTTTGATTAGGATTGAGTTAGCGATACCTTTTTCGATACCTTCAGCTAATTTAGTTGTGTTTGTTACGAATAAATCGTCACCAACTAATTGAACTTTGTCGCCTAATACTTCAGTTAATTTTTTGAATCCGTCCCAGTCGTTTTCGTCTAAGCCGTCTTCGATTGAAATGATTGGGTATTTAGAAACTAATTCTTCGTAGAACGCGATCATTTCTTCAGTTGTTTTTTCGCCTTCGCCTGAGTCAGCTAAAACGTAAACGCCTTTTTCTTTGTCGTAGAATTCTGAAGAAGCAGCATCCATAGCAAGAACAACGTCTTTACCAGGAACATAGCCAGCTTTTTCGATAGCTTCGATGATTACTTCGAAACCTTCTTCGTTTGAACCTAAGTTAGGAGCGAAACCACCTTCGTCACCTACTGAAGTAGCTAAGCCGCGACCTTTTAAGATTGAAGCTAATGCGTGGAATACTTCTGCACCCATACGTAAAGCTTCTTTGAATGTAGGCGCACCTACAGGCATGATCATGAATTCTTGGAAGTCAATACTATTGTCAGCATGTGATCCACCGTTGATGATGTTCATCATTGGAGTTGGTAATACTTTTGTATTGAATCCGCCTAAGTAGTGATATAAAGGCACTTCTAGGTAATCAGCAGCAGCACGAGCTACGGCGATAGACACACCAAGAATAGCGTTAGCACCTAATTTACCTTTGTTAGGAGTTCCATCTAAATCGATCATTGCTTTATCGATAGCCATTTGATCGCGTACATCGTAACCGATGATTGCTTCAGCAATGATGTTGTTTACGTTATCTACAGCTTTAGTAACACCTTTACCTAAGTAACGAGCTTTGTCGCCATCACGTAATTCAACTGCTTCGTATTCACCAGTTGAAGCTCCTGAAGGAACCATTCCACGGCCGAAAGCTCCGCTTTCAGTGTAAACTTCTACTTCGATTGTTGGGTTACCGCGTGAGTCTAAGACTTCGCGTGCGTAAATATCAGTAATAATTGACATGTTTTGTCTCTCCTTTGAGTTTGTATTTATACTAAGGGGATTCCCTCATGTATGATTGTAGTTAATTCTCGCAAACTATGCAAACATTTTTTTGCAAAAGTCATTGAGAAAACGTTACCGTTAGTGATTTCTTATTTTACAGCATCTAATAAAGCTAGGAATGAATCTGCTTCTAAGCTTGCGCCGCCGACTAAAGCACCGTCAACGTTTTCTTTTGCCATATATTCAGCGATGTTTTCTGGTTTAACAGAACCACCGTATTGAATACGAACAGCTTCAGAAACTTCTTTGCCGTATAATTTTTCAACTGTTGAACGAACAACACCACAGATTTCATCTGCAATATTAGCATCTGCAGATTTACCAGTTCCGATTGCCCAGATTGGTTCGTAAGCGATAACCATTGAAGCAACTTGTTCGTTTGATAAACCAACTAAGCCCTTAGTGATTTGACCTTCGATCCATTCCGCTGTTTTACCAGCTTCATACGTTTCTAAAGTTTCACCACAACAGAAGATTGGTGTCATACCATTTGCAAAGATTGCTTTGGCTTTTTTATTGATATCTTCATCTGTTTCGTGGAAATATTCGCGACGTTCAGAGTGTCCGATAATCACATAGTTCACACCTAAATCTGCAATTGCAGCTGGTGAGTTTTCACCAGTGAAGGCACCAGCGTTTTCCCAGTAGCAGTTTTGTGCAGCTAATTTCACTTCAGAATCTTTTAGGTTCCAAGCTAAAGGAGCTAAGAATAATGCTGGAGATCCAATCACAGCGTCAACAACGTCGTTTGATGGAACAGCATTTTTTACTGCTTCTGCAAAGCTTTGTGCTTCGCTTAAAGTTTTGTTCATTTTCCAGTTACCAGCGATAATTGGTTTGCGCATGAAAAGCACATCCTTTTCTTTTTTTAAAAATATTGTCTTTTAAACTGATTATTTATCGTTAATAGAAGCTAAACCTGGTAAAGTTTTGCCTTCTAATAATTCTAAACTTGCTCCGCCACCTGTTGAGATGTGAGAGAATTTGTTTTCGTAGCCTAATTGAATTGCTGCAGCAGCAGAGTCCCCGCCACCGATGATTGTTGTTGCGTCTTCTAAATTAGCAATCGCTTCACAAACACCAATTGTTCCTTTGGCAAAGTTACTCATTTCAAATACGCCCATTGGTCCATTCCAAACAACTGTTTTCGCACCTTGTAATTCGTTAGCGAATAATTCAATTGTTTTTTCACCAATATCCAAGCCTTCTTCATCATCTGGGATTTCAGTTGAAGGAACCGTGTGGAAAGGAGCGTCATTGCTGAACTCTTTAGAGACAACTGTATCAACCGGTAAAACTAATTTGTCGCCAGCTTTTTCCATTAAGCTTTTCGCTAAGTCCACTTTATCTTCTTCAAGTAAAGATAAACCAACACTATAGCCTTGTGCTTTCATGAATGTGTAAGCCATACCGCCACCGATTAAAATTTTATCGGCTTTTTCAATTAGGTTTTCAATGACAGCGATTTTGTCAGAAACTTTAGCGCCACCCAAGATTGCTACGAATGGACGTTTTGGATTTTCAACAGCTTCGCCGATGAATTTAATTTCTTTTTCCATTAAGAAACCAGCAACTGTTGGGATACCAGTTGAAGCAATTCCAACGTTTGAGGCATGTGCACGGTGTGCAGTACCAAAAGCATCATTGACAAATACATCGCCTAAAGAAGCCCAGTATTTACCCAATTCAGCGTCATTGCCGCTTTCTTTTTTGCCGTCAACATCTTCAAAACGAGTGTTTTCAAATACTAAAACGTCGCCGTCTTTCATATTGTTAACAGCGTCTTCTAATTCTTTACCACGTGTTTCTGGAACAAAAGTAACTGGTTGACCTAGTAATTCGCTTAAACGTTCAGCCACTGGTTTTAATGATTTGCCAGCTTTGTCTTCTTCTGTTTTTACACGACCTAAATGAGAGAAAAGAATTGCTTTTCCGCCATTTTCAATCACGTATTTGATTGTTGGTAAAGCCGCTACGATACGATTATCGTTTGTGATCACGCCATCTTTTAACGGAACGTTAAAGTCAACACGGACAAGGACTTTTTTGTCTTTTAAATCTACATCTTTAATTGTCTTTTTAGCCATGAGTAGACCTCCTGTATTGTCAATTTTAGGATTTTTCTTTTTTAAAAAAAGAAAGCGGAGAAGCGCGTTGCTTCCCCGCTTATTATTTCACAATTGTTCAAATTTCACTAATGATAAGAATGAATCTTATAAGTTAGCGAAGTATTCTAAAGTACGAACTAATTGAGCAGTGTATGACATTTCGTTGTCATACCAAGCAACAGTTTTAACTAATTGTTTGTCGCCAACTGTCATAACTTTTGTTTGAGTTGCATCGAATAATGAACCGTAAGTCATACCTACGATATCAGAAGAAACGATTTCGTCTGTGTTATAACCATAAGATTCGTTAGCAGCTTTTTCCATTACTGCATTTACTTCATCAACAGTAACTTCTTTGTCTAATACAGTAACTAATTCAGTTAATGAACCAGTAGCTACAGGAACACGTTGAGCAGCGCCATCTAATTTACCGTTCAATTCTGGGATTACTAAGCCGATTGCTTTAGCAGCACCAGTTGAGTTAGGTACGATGTTTGCAGCAGCAGCGCGCGCACGACGGAAGTCGCCTTTAGGATGTGGTCCGTCTAATGTCATTTGGTCACCTGTGTAAGCGTGGATAGTTGTCATTAAACCTTCAACAACACCAAAGTTGTCATGTAAAGCTTTAGCCATTGGAGCTAAGCAGTTTGTAGTACAAGAAGCGCCTGAAATTACAGTTTCTTCTCCAGTTAATGTTTCATGGTTTGTGTTGTAAACGATTGTTGGTACATCGTTACCACCAGGAGCTGAAATAACTACACGTTTTGCACCAGCAGTTAAATGTTTTTCAGCAGCTTCTTTAGAAGTAAAGAAACCAGTACATTCTAAAACGATGTCTACGCCTAATTCGCCCCATGGTAATTCTTCAGGGTTACGGTTAGCTAAAACTTTGATTTCTTTGCCGTTAACGTTGAATGAACCTTCGTGAACTTCAACTGTACCGTTGAAACGGCCTTGAGTTGTGTCATATTTTAACAAGTGTGCTAACATTTTAGCATCTGTTAAGTCGTTGATTGCAACTACTTCGATTCCTTCTACATCTTGGATACGACGGAAAGCTAAGCGTCCGATACGTCCAAATCCATTAATACCTACTTTAACTGTCATTAAAGATTTCCTCCTTATGAAAATCAAAAATTTTTTATTTTAAAGGGTTACCCCTTTTAAAATCTCGTTTGCGGCAGCTTCATCTGTGATGAGCCACGTTTGTTTTGGTGCATTTTTCATATATGCGCGAATGGCTTTGGCTTTCGTTTTGCCGCCCGCAATTGCGACGACATAGGGAATTTCTTGTAAGTTTTTTAATTGAAGGCCAATTCGTGGAATTTTATAGACCACTTTTCCTTCTTCATCAAAGAAATAACCAAACGATTCTGCCACGGCATTTTTTTGTTTGAGCATAACCATTTCGTCATCAGACATTTTTCGGCGTGCCGCCATGTGCAACGCTCGACCAATACTGTGCACCACACAGTTGGCATGACTAATTAACGTAAGAACTTCTTGAATCGAGGGTTCTTGTAATAAACTATTATACGTTTCACGACTCAATTGTTCTGGGACATATAACGCCCGGTAGTTACCACCCGTTTTGTTGGCCATTACAGCACTAATTGAATTGGCTTGGACAGAAACTGCTTCACCAATCCCTCCTCTGGCTGGAACAAACAAATTATGACGTTTTTCAGTTTCTAGTGATCCCATATTTTCGGCCACCATGGCCATTGTTGTCCCACCCATAACCGCAATTGTATTCTCACCATTTGGTAAGAGTAAATTCAGCGTATTGGTTAAGACATCTCCAAAGTCCGAAAGAACTTTCTTTTGGATATCACTATCTCCTGCAACAACGATACAACGTTGAATGCCAAAGTACTGTGTCATTTCTTTTTCGATTTGGTGCATGCCAAGCAATTGATTCATGACTAATTCTAAGCCTTGATAGACTTCCAAACCGCGTTCTGTTAATGTCATTCCGCTTTTTGAAGGTTCAATCAGGTTGAGCTGCTTCAAAACATCTGTTTCTGTACGCAAGACTCGCTCTGTAATTCCCATCGTTTCTGATAAACTTCTACGTCCAATAGGTTGCATCCAATAAATATTGCGAAGAATTTGGAATCTTTCTTGTAATACATCGAGCATATCTGGAGCAACTGCTTCAATCATTTTAAATTCTTTTAACATGATGCGCTCCTTTTGTGGGTCGAAATATGTCCAAGTAAGACCGAAAACGACCTATGAACTTTAAAAAAATAGAATTGATGTTCGTTTTTCCTACTATTTATTCATAACAGTATTAAAAGTACTTATCAATTACACACTTAGTGTACCAGTTTTTTTAGGTCTTTTCAATAAAAATGATTCTTTTTTCATCGTTTTCTTTCAAATCCAAACAAAGCATTCGTTTGTGGGAAACAATAGCGACTTATTTCCGAATAATCAGATCTAATTAAACCAAAAGCAAAGGAATTCACGAACGTCTTTCAATTAACTTCTTGTTTAAATGGGAATTTCAGGACCTCACACAAAGCATTTTTTTACTTATTTTTCAAAAAAAGCAACGAAAGAATAGACACAGCCATTCTCTCGTTGCTTCATATCCTTTTATTTGTAATCTTCTTCGTAAAAACGTCCTAAAATTTTAACATTATCTGAGATGCTGACAAAGGCATTCGGATCACTTTCTTTCATGGCTGCTTCTAAACTTGGCAACTCAAAGCGTGTCACAATAGTTAGCAAAACAGTTTGGCGGTCGTGGCGATATGCCCCTTCCGCTTCATGAATAATTGTAATACCGCGGCGCATTTTCTTTTGAATCTCATCCACGACTCGATCTGGGTTTTTGGTGACAATCATAACTTGCATTTTCTTTTGCTTAGTATAAACGGCATCTGTGACCTTCCCACTTACAAAAATTGATAACGCACTGTAGAACATGTACTGCCAGCCAAATAAATAACCTGCAACGAAGACAATTAGTGCGTTAAAATAAATTGAAATCGAGCCAACGGAACGCCCCGTTTTTTTCCGAATGGTAATGCTTAGAATATCTAAGCCCCCAGAAGAAACCCCGTTTTTTAAGACAAAACCAATTCCTGATCCAGAAATCGCCCCACCAAAAATAGCACAGATAATTGGATCTTGGGTCATCACCGTTTGCGGAACAATATGCATAAATAATGAAGTTAAAGTCACGGTAATGAAAGTAAAAATTGTAAACTTCTTACCTATTTTCTTCCACGCAATAAAGAATAACGGCACATTTAAAAGATACAATGTAATGGAGACAGGCACATTAAAACCCACAATTTTTGTTGAGAGGGTTGTTAAAATTTGTGCCAAGCCTGTTAAGCCACTGGAATAAATATTTCCTGGTTGATAGAAAAAGTTCATGGCAATTGATGCAAGAATAGCATAGACAATCGACACAGAAAATTTTGTTGTATAGTCATGAACTGGCAGTCCGTCATAAATTTTTTTCATAAATAATAGCCTCGTTTCAGGTTTTCAATAAATTACATTTCTTTTCATATTATACGTGGTTTACCGAGAGAAAAAAAGAGATTCCTATAATAATTACGGAAGATTCATCAAATGTTTATAGAAATGAAAAAAGAACGAAATCTTAACGATTTCGTTCTTGGGTTGTTTCATAATGGGCTCTTGGTCCACCAATATATTTAGGACGAGAATATAATGCTGTAACATGGGCCGCACCTAACGTTCGAATGCTCAAGCGAAGAGGAACTTGCACATGTTTTACATGCATACCGATAGATGTATCGCCAATGTCAATCCCTGCTTGAGCAACAATATGTTCAACTTCCACAGGTTCATCAAATTTTTCAAAGGCAGCCACTGAACAAGAACCGCCAGCATGTAATTGCGGTACTACCGAGACAATTTCAAAGCCTTTTTCTTCAGCCACACGACGTTCCATCGCTAAAGCACGATTAATATGTTCGCATCCTTGGACAGCCAAAGAGATGCCTTTTTTATCTAATTGTTCAATTAAGGTTGAGACAATCCATTGTCCTACTTCGGCACTGGAATTTTTACCAATGACGCCACCTACCACCTCGCTGGTGGTACAACCTAAAACAAATAGGTCCCCTTTTTGTAAATTTCCTGCTGTAATGACTTCTTCTGTAATTGTCACTAACTGTTCTTTTAACATTTTTTCATCGATAGTCATTTGTTCATCCTTCTTTCTTCTAAACGACCATTTTTTGGTAACACACGTTTTAATGTTTGACTAAGAGGCAATGCTACAATCACCCCAAATAAGGATTGAATAATATTCCCTGGTAAAGAGGCAATCCCCGCACCCACGCCGTAAAGCCAGCTAGTCGCTAAAGCATACCCGCTAATCATGAGGAGACTGGCTAAAAGTAATCCTAGCGTTTGCATCTTTTTATTTTTATTAAAGAAGTGCCCTGCTAACCACCCTTGTCCGCCATGAATCAATAACGAAAAAACGAACCATTGTGGATAGCCTGACAATAAATCAATTAAACCACCGCTTAAAGCTCCGACTGTCAAGCCACCAATCGGACCAAAAAGTAAACTAGCAATGTAAATCCCTGCATCCGCCAATGTAACAAAGCCATTTGTTGCTGGGACGGGGATAATAAAGACCATTGACACAGCCACTGTTAAAGCGGTAATTACTGCATATAGACTAATTTTTCTTGTCATTATCCGCCACACCTCCTGCTAGTAATCCTTCATGCCACACACTTCCAAAAGCTGCATTTAGCTGGACCCCAGAAACAATGGCTTCATGAACGTATGTTTTTGCTAAATCAACTGCTTCAATTAACGGATATCCTTTAACTAAATTCGCACCAATTGCAGAGGCAAAGGAACAACCAGCGCCATCAATGGTGTGGGCCATTACTTTTTCTTTGACCAATTGAATATGTTGTTGTCCATCATAAAAAAAGTCACGTGCTTCTTGGCCAAGCCAACGATTACCACCTTTAATCACCACCGTTGCCGCTCCTAAAGAGTTTAACTCTTCCGCCGCTTGTTGGACTTCTTCGACGGTTGTTAATTTTCTGCCAATGAGTAATTCTGCTTCTTTTAAATTAGGCGTTATAATCGTTGCGAATGGAAAAAGTTTTTCAATCAATAACTGCATGTATCTTTTTTCATAAACTGAAGTCGTTTCTTTAAAAGCCAAGACAGGATCCAACACCACCGGCAGACCTGCGTGCTTTTTCAAAAAGGTTACAATTTGTAACATACTTTCTTCACTGTGAATCAAGCCAATCTTGATGCCGTCTAAACTCCCGGCAGGTATGGAAGCGAGTTGCTCTTTCACCAAAGAAGTCTCCAGGTCATGAATCTGAAAATGATTCTTGGGGGCTGTAGCAAGGCAAGTTAAAGTTGATAAGCCAAAGACTTGATGATTTTCAAACGTTTTTAAATCTGTTTGAATCCCGCCACCTGAAAAAGGATCGGAACCGCCAATTGTTAAAATTATTTTTGTCATTTGTTTCGCTCCTTTATACACTCAGTTATCATACAAAGTTTTCTAAAAAGAAAAAACAGCCAATTGGCAGATTTTTAGCTCAGCCACTTTTTAAGTCTTTCGTTATCTTTTTCCTTCCCAAAGAAAGAGTGACCTCATCCGTCAATGAAGTCACTCTTTCTTTGGATTTAACACTTATTCGTCAATGGCTGTTACATCAATGTTTAATTCAAACAATTGTAATGGAGAAACTAAACTTGGTGCGTTGTTCATTGGGTCAATTGCTTTGCCGTTTTTAGGAAAGGCAATCACTTCACGAATATTTTCTTCCCCAGCCAATAGCATTGCTAAGCGGTCTAGCCCTAAAGCAATCCCTCCATGTGGCGGGAAGCCGTAATCTAATGCGTCTAGCAAGAAACCAAATTGGTCTTGTGCTTCTTCTTTTGTAAAACCTAACGTTTCAAACATTTTTTCTTGTAATTCTCGTGTATGGATCCGTAATGAGCCGCCACCTAATTCGTAGCCGTTTAAGACAACATCGTAAGCTTCAGCATACACAGAGGCTGGGTCTGTTGCTAAGCGGGCCACATCCTCTGCTTTTGGTTGTGTAAATGGATGATGAGCAGAAACATAGCGACCAGCTTCTTCATCATATTCAAACAACGGCCAATCCACAATCCACAAGAAATTGAATTTCGATTCATCAATTAAACCTAATTCTTTACCTAAACGTGTACGTACCGCACCTAAAGCAGCGGCTACGATTTCAGGTTTATCGGCACCAAACATTAAAATATCACCGACTTCTGCATTGGTAGCAGCAATTAATTCATCACTAACTTCTGTTAAGAATTTAGCAATTGGTCCTTTTAAGCCATCTTCTTCAACTTTTAACCAAGCTAAGCCTTTTGCGCCAAATTGACTCACATACTTACCTAAGTTATCCATATCTTTACGAGAATACTTATCTGCGGCGCCTTTTGCATTCAAAGCCTTCACATGTCCGCCATTTTCCAACGCTGCTTGGAAAACTTTGAAGTCTACGTCTTTCACTACATCTGCGACATCAATTAATTCCATAGCAAAACGAGTGTCGGGTTTATCGCTACCATAGCGTGCCATTGCTTCGTCATAGCTCATTCGTGGAAACGGAACAGAAATCTCAATTCCTTTTGTCTCTTTCATCACTTCAGCCAACATATTTTCTGTATATGTTTGAATTTCTTCTGGTGTTAAAAAGGTCGTTTCGATATCGATTTGTGTAAATTCTGGCTGACGGTCGCCTCGTAAATCTTCATCACGGAAACAACGAACGATTTGGTAATAGCGATCGAAGCCTGCCCCCATTAATAATTGTTTAAAGAGTTGTGGTGATTGTGGTAAAGCATAAAAATGACCGGCATGGACACGAGAAGGAACCAAATAATCGCGAGCGCCTTCTGGTGTTGATTTGCCTAAATAAGGAGTTTCAATGTCTAAAAAGTCATGATTATCTAAATAGTGACGGATTGTTTTCGTTACTTGGTGACGTAATTTAATGTTGTTTGTCATTGATGGACGACGTAAATCTAAATAACGATATTTCATGCGCAATTCGTCATTAACGTTATTGTCATCTTCAATGGTAAATGGCGTTGTTTTCGCAGTATTTAAAATCGTAATGTCAGTCGCCATCACTTCAAACTCGCCAGTTTTCATTTTGGGATTAATCGCTTCTTTATCACGATAAACGACTTGACCTTTAACTTCGATGACGTATTCACTACGACATTTATCAGCAATTTCCCATGCTTCTTTTGACTTTTCTGGGTTAAAGACCACTTGGACGATTCCTTCACGGTCACGTAAATCAATAAAGATAACCCCTCCTAAGTCACGACGTTTTTGAACCCATCCTTTTAATACAACTTCTTTTTCAATAAATTCGGCAGATACATTGCCGCAATAGGTTGTGCGTTTTGCCATTTCTCAATCTCTCCTTTTTATTCTTCAATCATTTTTGTCATCATTTCGTCATACACTTCATCAAATGAATCATGGATAGCACTTAACGGGAAGGCTTTTTCTTCGCGTGTTGCCATTGATTTTACGTTGACAATGCCTTCATTCAATTCATTTTCACCGATTGTTAAAACTAATTTTGCTTGTAATTTATCGGCCGTTTTAAATTGCGCTTTTGGTTTGCGATTCATGTAATCACGATCAGCTGAGAAACCAAAGTTACGAATGCTTTGAACAAGTTGCAAAGCTGCGATGTTGGTTTCTGAACCAATCCCAACCACATATGCGTCTAATTCAGATAACGCTGGAATCACAACTTCTTCAGCTTCCATTGTTAACAACACTCGCTCAATGCCCATACCAAAACCAAAACCTGGTGTGTCTGGGCCGCCTAATTCTTCAACTAAACCATTGTATCGGCCTCCTGCACAAATAGTTGATTGCGCCCCCATTTTAGGCGCTTCACTCATAATTTCAAAAATTGTGTGTGTATAATAATCCAAGCCGCGAACCATATTACTATCAATTTCATAAGGAATTTCTAGTAAATCTAACATATCAGTTACTGCTTCAAAATGTGCTTTAGATGGTTCATTTAAATAATCTAAAATGGAGGGCGCTTCTGCGACAATCACCTTGTCTTTTTTATCTTTGCTGTCTAACACCCGCAATGGATTTTCGTGTAAGCGACGTTGTGAATCCTCGCTTAATTCTGCCATATGGGGCTCTAAATAATCGATTAATGCTTGACGGTACGTAGCACGTGTTTCTTTATCCCCCAAGGAATTAATAACTAATTTGATTTGTTGGATGCCTAATTGTTTGAAGAAGTCCAAAGCCATAGCCATGATTTCAACATCCAATGCTGGGTTTTCACTACCAAATGCTTCCACACCAATTTGATGGAATTGACGCAAACGACCAGCTTGTGGGCGTTCATAGCGGAACATCGGCCCCATGTAATAGGTTTTATATGGTTTCGTATATTCCGGACCATATAATTTATTTTCAACGAAGGCCCGAACAATTGGCGCTGTCCCCTCAGGACGTAGCGTCACGTGACGATCTCCTTTATCATAAAAATCATACATTTCTTTTGAAACAATATCTGTAGTATCGCCAACACTGCGAGATATTACTTCATAATGTTCAAAAATCGGGGTTCTGATTTCTTGGTATTGATAATCTTTAAAAATCAAACGAGCTGTTTCTTCCACAAATTGCCATTTTTCAGAAGTTCCTGGCAAAATATCGTTTGTTCCTTTTGGTTTTTGATAACTCATTGTCTTTCTCTCCTTCTATCATTCCACAAAAATGTGTGCGCCATTTTCTTTTTTCTAAAAATGAAAAAAGCCCTTGTATGTTGAACATACAAGGGCGTAAAAGTCTCTTTTACACGGTACCACCTAGTTTTGAAAGATTTTACTCTTTCCTCAACGATTAACGCTCGTAACGGGACGGCTTTTCTTCCGTCCATCTCCAGAATGTCTTTCACTTTCACTGTTGAAGTTGCTCTCAGCCACGGCAACTCTCTCTTCGCAGACAGATGAAACTTACTCGTTCCTTCGTAGATTTTTAATATTATCTATAAACTACTAAAGTTCTCTTAGAAAGTCAAGAGGTTCCGATAGGAAAATCAATTATTTTTCTCGTGTATCGATCACAATGGTCACTGGACCATCATTGGTCAACGACACTTGCATATCCGCGCCAAATTCTCCTGTGGCTACCGCTATTCCTTCTGCTTCTAATTGTTGATTAAATAATTCATACAAAGGAATCGCCACATCTGGACGAGCCGCTTCAATAAAACTGGGACGATTGCCTTTTTTAGTTTTTGCATAGAGGGTAAATTGAGAGATACTTAGAATTGATCCTTCAATCTCTTGAATGCTGCGATTCATTTTTCCTTCGTCATCTTCAAAAACACGCAATTTACTGATTTTGCCAACAACATAAGCCACATCTTCTGGCGTGTCTTCTTGATGAATGCCCACCAGCACCATGAAGCCTTGTTTGATTTGTCCCACTATCTGCTCTTCTATCGCAACTTGTGCTTGACTGACTCTTTGAATAACTACTTTCATCTTTTTTGCCTCACTTTTAACACTTACCCATTGGTTCGACGAACACTATAAACATCTGGTACACTTTTAATTTTGTCAACGATGGTTTTTAAATGAGAAAGGTTTTGAATTTTCACAGTAACATGAATCTGGGCCATCTTATCTTTGGATGGACGAGCTTCAACGCCGACTAAATTTTTTGTCATCGAACTAATGACTTGTAAAACATCACTTAGTAAGCCACTACGATCATAGCCGTAAATCTCCAAATCGGCAGCGTATTCTTTGCGACTGTGCTCGGTATCTTCCCACTCAACTTCAATTAGACGTTGTGCTAGTTCTTCTTGATGTTGTACGTTAGGACAGTCCGCACGATGAATTGAAACGCCACGTCCTTTGGTAATGTAACCAACGATTTCATCACCAGGCACTGGATTACAACAGCGGCTTAAACGAATCAATAGGTTGTCCACCCCTTGAATCACGATGCCGCCTTCATGACGAACTTTCATTTTTTCTGATTCTTTTTTAGCTGGCTGATTTAGCAACTCTTCCGCTTCTTGACGTTGGCGTTCCAACTCTTGTTCGCGGCGTTCTTTTTCTGTTAAACGATTGCACACTACTTGCGCACTTACTTCGCCATAACCTACTGCCGCAAATAAATCATCTTCCGTTTGAAATTTAAATTTATCTAGCACTTCCGCCATTTTATTCTTCGTTAAAAATTCTTTCGGTGTAAAGCCGATTTCTATCATGTATTTAATGACAGCATCATGCCCTTTAATAATGTTATCTTCACGGTCTTGTTCTTTAAAGAAACGTTTGATTTTATTTTTGGCTTTACTTGTTTTAACCATTTTCAGCCAGTCGCGACTAGGTCCGAAAGAATTCGGTGATGTTAGGACTTCAATAATATCCCCATTTTTTAGGACATAGTCTAACTGTACCATTTTGCCGTTGACCTTCGCACCGGTTGTTTTATTCCCAATTTCAGTATGGATACTGTAAGCAAAATCTAGTGGTCCGGAGCCTTTTGGCAGTTCGGTTACATCTCCACTTGGCGTAAAGACATAGACTTTGTCGCTAAAAATGTCTTCTTTCACACCTTGCATAAATTCAGAAGCATCATAGCTTTCATCTTGTAATTCAATAATTTCATGGAACCAATCGACTTGCTTCGTCAGTTCATCTGTTTCAATTTTTTCCGCTTTGCCTTCTTTATAGGCCCAGTGAGCCGCCACCCCAAATTCGGCGATTTGGTGCATCTCATGGGTCCGAATTTGGACCTCTACTGGATTCCCTTTTGGCCCAATAACTGTCGTATGGATAGATTGATACATATTCGCTTTTGGCATAGCAATATAATCTTTAAAGCGACCTGGCATTGGTGTCCAACGTGTATGAATCGCCCCTAACACGGCATAGCAATCTTTAATGGAATCGACAATAACACGAATGGCTAATAAGTCATAGATTTCATTAAACTGTTTCTTTTGGTCCTTCATTTTACGATAGATTGAATAAATATGTTTTGGTCGACCATATATTTCTGCGTAAATTTCTAAATCTTCCGTAGCTAAACGAATATCTTCGACTGCTTCTGCCACATAAGCTTCACGTTCATCACGTTTACTTTGCATCAAATTAACAATTCGATAGTATTGGTTGGGGTTAATATAACGTAAGGCCGTATCTTCTAATTCCCATTTAATTCGACTAATCCCTAAGCGATGTGCTAAAGGCGCATAAATTTCTAAAGTTTCTTGCGCAATCCGTCGTTGCTTATCTTCACGTAAATGTTTTAATGTGCGCATATTGTGCAAACGATCGGCTAGTTTCACCATAATGACCCGTAAATCTTGCGCCATTGCCAATAACATTTTCCGATGGTTTTCGGCTAATTGTTCTTCATGAGATTTATATTTAATTTTTCCTAGTTTCGTCACGCCATCGACTAACATTGCGATGTCTTCGCCAAATTCTTCTTTTAAATCGTCCAGTGTTACGTCCGTATCTTCGACAACATCATGTAAAAATCCTGTTGCTACAGTATGGGGATCCATATGTAATTCAGCCAGAATGCCTGCCACTTGAATCGGATGGATGATGTAAGGTTCACCTGATTGTCGGACTTGACCTTCGTGTGCTTTTTCAGCATAAGTTAATGCTTTTTGAACCAACTCAACATGTTCTGGTCCCATATAGGTACTTACAATTTTGATGACCGCTGGGCCTGTCAGTATTTCTTCTTTTGGCATGGTATTCACTCCTCTATGAAGGTGACCTTTGGATAAAGAACACTTCGTTCACGTTTTATCTATTTTAATAAAAAAGAAAAGTACCACTTGAAACAGTAGCACTTTCAACAACTCTATTATACTAAATTTCCCTTAAATTTCAATCACTGTCGCTTTTTTACTCTCTGTTTATTCAAAGAGAATGCCTACAAGAATTTTACAGGCGGGCTTTCGTTTAATTTAAAAGTTCCATTTGGTAGCTAACCGCACTTAAAAGATATAACGGTGCTGTTTCTGCTCGTAAAATTCTCGGACCCAACCCGCAAAGTTTCGCCCCAGCCTGCAGAAATTGTTCAATTTCTTGCGGTGCAAAGCCACCTTCAGGTCCAAAGAGCACACACAAACGTGCGCCTGGCTGGCAAGTGGATAATACTTGTGCTAATTGACTTTTTTCTCCTTGTTTTGCTGATTCTTCATACGCAACCAAGACTGTGTCATATGAGTCAAATTGCGCAATGATTTCTTGTGTTTTTTCCACCAAAAAAACACTTGGTGTCTGCTGCCGATGCGATTGTTCCGCCGCTTCTGTGGCAATTTTTTGTAATCTTTTTTCTTTGGCTGCTCTTTTTTTGTGGTCCCATTTGACAACGGAAGTTTTCGCAGGAAAGCCGATAAACTGATTGCCACCTAGCTCCGTGCCTTTTTGAACAATCCATTCTAACTTGTCCCCTTTTGGTAACCCACACGCAATCGTCACTTCAATTGGCAATTCTTTGTCCATTTCTTCTTTACTAATTTCTTTAAAGTAAACAGATGTTGAATCAATTTCCACAATCTCAGCTAAAATGGCAGTTTTATTTTGAAATACTAAATAACAACGATCATTCGGCGTCATTCGCATAACTCGCACAATATGATGATAGTTTTCATCTGCGACTTTATACAAATCTTTTTCTTGATAATCTTCTTTCATGAAATACCGTTGCATTTTACTCTTCCTCTGGTTTCTTCAAGATAATCGCATACCAATCGCCTTGATTAAAGAGTTGGTCTACCACAAAACCGACTTTCGTTAGTGCTTCTAAAACCATTGCTTTTTTATCTTCAATAATTCCAGAAATAATGAAGGTACCGTCTTGTTTTAGCAAACGCCAAGCATCTTCAATCATTAACACAATAATATCTGCCAAAATATTTGCGACGATTACATCAGCAGAATGGTCAATCCCTTTTAGTAAATCATTGGCTGACACATGAACATCGGCCGCAATGGGATTTAAATCCATATTTTCTTTTGCCGCTGCAACTGCTACTTCATCTAAATCATATGCGTAGACGTCTTTAGCCCCTAAATAGCGACTTGCAATACTCAAAACACCAGAACCCGTTCCTACATCTAGAACTGTTTCGCCACCACGTAAAACAGTTTCTAAAGCTTGCAAGGTTAAACGAGTCGTTGGATGCGTGCCTGTACCGAAAGCCATGCCCGGATCCAATGTGATAATTTTTTCTGCTTCATCTTGTGCGTGATAGGCTTCCCAACTTGGCACAATCGTTAAGAATCGTGTGACACGGACAGGATGATAATATTTTTTCCAAGCAGTTGCCCAGTCGCTTTCTGCTACTTCACTAATTGTCATTTCGTTTTTACCAATGGATAAGCCGTACTCAGGCAAGCGTAAAATATTTTCTTTCATAAATGGTAAAATTTCTGGTAAGAAGGTTGTTTCAGGAAAATAAGCCATCACAATCGCCCCTTCTTTAATGTGGGTGAATTGCTCTTTATCTAAAATTTCCCCATACAGATCACCTTCAAAATTTTCAATGTCCAACGCATCTTCAATGGCCACACCACTTGCGCCAGCTTCCATCATAATGTTTGAAATTGCTTCAACTGCTTCGCTAGCCGTTTCTACTTTTACTTCTGTCCACTTCATGTTCTCACCTCTAAATTAATAACTTGGATACGCAATCCATTGTTCTTTTTCTGTTTCTGCCACTTTTTTAATCATCGCTTCAAAATCTGCTGGCTCCCAATGCAATTCAAAAACTTCCGCTGTTTCATCTGATAAAAAGTCTAACAAATCACTTTGCCCTTCATCTAAAACCACTTTTAAATAGTGAATGAATCCGTCTAAAACTGCTTTGCGTAGCCCTTTTTTTCCTTCATAAGGAATTGTGACTAAATACTCTTCGTCATCAACGACAGACTTTTGCGGATTGTAAAATAACAAGCCATCTTCAAATTCAATAAATTCTTCTTCTGAAAGCGTACCATCAACATCATCAATCGCCACTTGCTGATTGTTTTCTGCATATAAACGAACAATGACTTCGATGGTATGGTTTTTACGATCCCAATCAAGGCCTACTTCGTAATCTGCTAAGTGTTTTTCAAGTTGTTCCTCTAAGTATGTGAGCATTGTTGCTTTTTTCATTTTCTTCATCCTTCCAGCCAAAATCTATTTGGTCTACTGCTGTTCTTTTTTGTTTAGAAATATATGGATTGCCAGCCACGACGTATCTTAAAGGCAACTCTGTCCAACGACCTTTATTGGGAATTCCAATTCGTGGTAGTGCCTCAATTTTTTTCGGAAATTTTCGTTTTTCTGGCACGAGCCGTAACGAACTAGAAAAAATCGACTGCCCATATAATTGCTTATCAATTCCTAAGGCTGCAACTAATTTACCTGGTCCATTGGTCAATTCCACGCCTTGACGTCCTTGGCGATTTTCAATCATTTTGTCGACACCTTCAACAGGTTCAATCGCGCGGATCATCACCCCTTGTGGTTTGCCTTGTTCTTGTGTCACCATATTTAAAATTAAATGCGTGTGCATAGTATATAAATAAATCGTGCCTGGTTTGTCATACATGGCTTGTAAGCGTGGCGTTTTTCTCAAGCCAAAGCTATGGGCCGCCTCATCATCAGGACCTAAATAAGCTTCTGCATCCACAATGTACCCACCTAAAACGCCTGTTGCTGTTTCGTGCTCTAAATACATCCCTAACAAGTATTGTGCCACTTCTTCAGTTGTTTTTGTGTTAAAGATATTTATCGTTTCTTTCATTTCTTTCACCACTCCCTATCATACACGAAACCTTCCGCTATATCCATCTAAAAACCAAAAAACCACCAAAAAGCGAATATACGTTCTTTATGTTATAATAAGATGATTATGAAAAAGGAGGTCCTTTTATGCAACAACCTTTAGCCTATCGAATGCGACCTCGTCACTTAGACGAAGTAGTTGGTCAACAACATTTAGTCGGCCCTGGTAAAATTATTCGTCGGATGGTCGAAGCCAAAATGCTTTCATCGATGATTCTTTATGGGCCGCCTGGCACTGGAAAAACCAGTATTGCCAGCGCAATCGCTGGTTCAACAAATTATGCCTTTCGCATGTTGAACGCGGCCACAGACACCAAAAAAGATTTACAAATCGTTGCTGAAGAAGCCAAAATGAGTGGCACAGTGATTTTACTGCTTGATGAAATTCACCGATTAGATAAAACAAAACAAGATTTTTTGCTCCCTCATTTAGAAAACGGACGAATTATTATGATTGGAGCCACTACCGAAAATCCATATATTACAATTAACCCTGCGATTCGTAGTCGCACGCAAATTTTTGAAGTAAAGCCCTTAACAGAAACAGACATTCAGCAAGCGATTCAAGAAGCCTTAACCGATAGCACACGTGGCTTAGGCGATTATCCCGTTCACTTAGAAGAAAAAGCATTACAACATTTGACACGCGCAACGAACGGTGACTTACGTAGTGCGCTAAATGGACTAGAATTAGCTGTTAAATCAACACCCAAAAATGAACAAGGCGAAATTAAGATTACTTTACCGATTATTGAAGAGTGCGTGCAACGAAAAGCCTTAACCCATGATAAAGATGGCGATGCCCATTATGATGTAATTTCCGCTTTCCAAAAGTCGATTCGAGGAAGCGATGTAGATGCTGCACTTCATTATTTGGGTCGCTTAGTTGAAGCAGGTGATTTACCGATTATTTGTCGTCGTTTAATGGTCATTGCTTACGAAGATATCGGTCTTGGGAATCCTGCGGCCGCCGCTCGGACAGTCACCGCTGTTCAAGCCGCCGAAAAGCTAGGGTTTCCAGAAGCTAGAATTCCTCTAGCCAGTGTCGTCATTGATTTATGTTTATCGCCAAAATCAAATTCTGCAGTCACAGCGATTGATGCTGCTTTGGCAGATATTCGACAAGGCTCTGTGGGAGATGTTCCTGATCATTTGCGTGATGCCCACTATGCTGGAGCCAAAGAATTAAACCGTGGTATTGGTTATCAATACCCACATAATTTTGAAAACGGTTGGGTCAATCAGCAATACTTACCTGACAAATTAAAAGAGGCACGTTATTACGAACCGATTGATATTGGTAAATATGAACAAGCCTTACATCAGCAACTCAAGCGTATCCAAGAATGGAAACAGAAAAAATAACAAAATAATACGCTTTCAAAAAAAGAAACAATCTCGTTGCCGATTTTGAGAGAGTATGCTATTATAAAGATGGTAAATCTGTGATGTACGCGTTGTCCTTTCACTGTGTTGACCGAACATTTTTATTGATATCTAGGGATCCTGCTTGTATCAAAGTTGGTAACATGCCTTTTCTTTTGGTAGTTCAATACTGCGATCGAGGAACCCACCTGCTTATCTTGCGGGTTCAATACTCTAGGACGATTACCGGCATCGACGGATTTTACCATTTTTATGTAGATTTCTAAACAATTTGCTCTGGCAAGTTGTTTTTTTTTGGAGGACAAGATGATTCGTATACTCGTACTATTACTCGCCGTTGTCACAGGCGTAGCCAGTTATTATTTGATGAAGAAAAGTGCAGCTTTTTTACCACTCTTAAAAAAAGAAACTGCAACAGAAAGTCAACAGTTTATCGAACGTTTTGGGCGTTATTACTTGATTATCGCCATTCTAGGTGTTCTAGCGGCTATTTTTAATCGCCCGTTATTGTCAATTGGTTTTATCTTTTTTGTTTTATTACTTTCAACGTTGTTTAGTTTAACTTTTGCAAAAAAAATGTCATAAAAGACGATGAATTTAAAACTTCGTTCAAAAAGATTTTTTTGAACGAAGTTTTTTTTACAAAAAAATGCCAATATTCAGAAAAAAAGAAGCGGTTTCAGTTTCTTTTTTTCTTTGTTTGTTTTACAATTATTATAGAAACAATTAATGATTTTTTTTACGCTGAAAGGAGCGGTTATTATGTTACAACAATATCAAAAAATTATGATAGCAATCGATGGTTCTGACGAAGCAGACTTAGCCTTTAAAAAAGCGGTCAACGTCGCTAAACGAAACGATGCTGAATTACTATTAGCACATGTTGTTGATACGCGCTCTTTCCAATCAGTGTCCTCTTTTGATGGTGCGCTAGCAGAAGAAGCAATGTCAATGGCAAAAGAAACCTTAGACACCTACCAACAACAAGCGGTGGATATGGGACAAACAAAAGTCTCTAGCGTTCTAGCCTATGGTTCTCCTAAGAATATCATTGCCAAAGAATTACCAAAAGAATACAACATTGATTTAATTATGTTAGGAGCAACTGGATTAAATGCCGTTGAGCGTTTATTTATTGGCTCTGTCTCTGAATCAGTTATCCGTAACGCTAGCTGCGATGTTCTCGTTGTACGGACGGATTTAGACAACAAATTACCAAAAAATGAAGAAAAATAAAAAATAAGAAAAAACTGAGCCAACTATCAAAAGTGATAGTTGGCTCAGTTTTTTCTTATTTACCTATTAAGCACACCTTGTGAGAGCGTCTCACAAGGTGTGTTCGTTTAATTATTTTAGACGTTCTACGTCACGGGCAATCATTAACTCTTCGTCAGTTGGTACTAATAGAAGCTTGATTTTTGAATCATCAGTTGAGATAACTGCTTCTTCACCGTGTACATTATTTTTGTCATCATCGATTTCACAACCAAACCAAGTCATGCCATCAATAATATCTTTACGAACGCCAACTGCATTTTCACCGATTCCAGCAGTAAAGACAATCGCATCAACGCCATTCATAACAGTGACATAGCTACCAATGTATTTACGAATACGATCGATAAAAATGTTGTATGCTGTTTGAACTTCAGGTTTATCTAAGTTTGATTGAATATCGCGCATGTCGCTTGATAAACCATTTGTTAAACCTAATAAACCAGATTTTTTGTTTAAAATATCAACCATGTCTTGTACATCAGTCAAGCCAAGTTTTGTCATTAAATAAGGCAATAGTGACGCATCAACATCTCCTGAACGAGTCCCCATTGTAACACCAGCAAGAGGAGTGAAGCCCATCGATGTATCGACTGATTTTCCACCATCAACTGCAGTGATTGAAGCACCATTTCCTAAGTGACAAGTGATAATTTTTAAGTCTTCAATTGGACGACCTAACATTTCTGCAGCACGTTGAGAGACATAACGATGACTTGTTCCATGTGCCCCATATTTACGTGCAGCAAATTTTTCATAGTATTCACGCGGTACACTATATAAATAGTTGTGTTCTGGCATTGTTGTGTGGAACGACGTATCAAAGACTGCCACGCTAATGATTTCTGGTAAGATATGTTTAAATGCTTTAATTCCCATTGCATTCGCTGGGTTGTGTAAAGGTGCTAATTCAGATAAAGCTTCAATTTTTTCTAATACTTCGTCTGTAATAACAACAGAATCTTTAAATTCTTCTCCACCAGCAACTACACGGTGACCAACACCAGTAATTTCATCATAAGAGCCTAAAATGTTTAAGTCGATTAATTGGTCTAGTAACATTTTTACTGCCACTTCATGGTTATCAATATCAACAATTACTTCATATTTTTGTCCTTCACCATATTTAATTGTGAAGATAGAATCTTTTAAGCCAATACGTTCAACGATTCCTTTAGCGATCACTTCTTCATTTGGCATTTGGTATAATTGCCATTTTAAACTTGAACTACCTGCATTAATTGCAATTGTTTTAGACATAATTTTCTCCTCTTCGTTACTATTTTATTTTAAATTTGAAGCTTTCCAAGCTTCAAATTGTTTAAAGAACTCCGTTACTTTATTGATATCTTTCAAAGAGGCAAGTTTTGCTAACAAAACTTCCTTCACTTGCTCAGCATCTGCACCCTTGTTTTGAACAAGCAAGATACTTTTACGTGATTGTTCTGACTTAAACAATTCATCAGGTAACTGTATCATTCCTTGTAAATAGACGTTTTTTGTCAACCAATTTTTAAAGAATTCACTTTGCTCAGTCTCTAAAATATTGGTTGGGATTAAGAATAAGCCGAACCCTGCTGGTTTCACGTATTTCATGGCTTGTTCCATTAATAAATGATGCGCATAGCTATGGCCTTCCTCCGCAGCAGCAGCAAATCCCTTTGCTCGCTCATCATTTGGATAATAGCCAATCGGCAAGTCACTTAATGCTAAATCAACTGGATCCAATAACAAATCTTGCAATCCGTCTTGATGGAACAACTGAATATTGGCTTGTGACCAAGCATTGTTCACAGAAGATACTGCCAAAAGTGTTTCATCGATATCCACACCATAACCAGAAACTTTGTAACCAGCTTTTTCAAGGTTCAGCAGAACCGTTAACAGTAAATTTCCCATTCCTGAAGCAGGATCTAAAATTTTTAATGGCTCTGATTTATTTGTTAATTGTTCTACTAAATAAACAAACAAAAAGCCAATACCGTCTGGCGTCAATTGATGATTTGCTTGAAGCTGCTCTTTTCTCGTTCCTTTTAGCAAAAGTAATTGGGACAAGCGTCGCACATCTTCAGGAGCTAAATCAATTTTTTTAATCGTATGATACAGCGTTTCTAATTGTTTCACTGTCTCTGGATTAGGTACTCCGTCAAGTACTCGTACTTGAAAATCATCTAAAATATTTTCACCATTTTCAATATACGCATCTAAAAAAGAAGTATCCAATGACTGTTGCAATAACTGGATTGCTTGTTCCATTGGCTCGAAAGCCTCTTCAATTTTTTCTGGGAACAAATTAGCACCTCTATTCTATTCAAAATGTAACAACTTCCATACCTGTTTTATTTTAACGAAAAAAGAAAGAATAATCAATGCCTTTACTGTCTTTCTTCTAAAATCTAATAATTTGTAGAAAAACAACGCTATTCCAGTATTGTTTCCGCTTTTTTTTGATGAGAAACTCTCTCTTGATATTGGTATTTTCGACCAGATTTGTTTAATAAAACAGTTATTCTTAATTGTTCATTTTTGTATGTATAATCGAGGGTCACTTGCGCGTATACGAGCCTTTCTTCTGTTTTTAACTTTCGTCTATTTTGTTTAACATCTGCAAGAAATAAATGAAAGATACTTTTCCCTGCATAGTATTCCTGGGTAGCTTGCGTAAATTTTTGTGTTAACTGACGTTCTTCTAGTAACTGAAGGGCGAGAAAACTCATCAAATAAACAATGGCCATGGCCGTGAACAATAAGTTTCCTGAATATTTTTGCCTCATTAAAATTCTCCCTTTATCGGAAAAAAACTATCAAATGTTTTTCCAGAAGTAAAAGTAACTTCCAAAGTAAACGATTGTCCTTCATTTTTAAACTGTCCATTTTTGATACCAATTAACAGCGGTTGATAGCCTTTACCATTGACTCGCTTAATAATTTTATCTTCTTTGATTTGAATTGAAATAGTCTTGTTTGTTTCTGAGTCGAGGAAAGAAATCTCTTGAGCAGAGCCTGTTTGGAAAACGAGCTTTTGACATTCTTTTTCTAATTGAATTAAAAAAATATGCCAGGATTTCGAATCATTGTTTTTCAAATATTGATTTCCGATAAAACTTTGTTGAATCATCAACTGAAACAATTGACACATACAACTTAAAACGACTAGTGCTACTAAACACTCTAACATCGTAAAACCCGCATATTTTTTATTGACCAATCAAAATCGCTCCTCTTGAATCTGTGACTTTTAGTATCCTTCTTCCATCGTTCTCCATCAAAGAAAATCGGTAAGTTTCTCCTTGATATATCCGCTCTTTGAAACGTAAATCACCCGTCTGCTCTAAAAATAAAATTGCTTCGTATCCTAGACGAGTGCGCGTTAATTCTTGCTCCCGTTGATAATTTTGCTGAATTAATTGTGTAATAGTCAGGGAGAATATCCCTGCTATCACACATACAATACTAAAACTAACGAGACTCTCTAATAAAATAAAACCGCTATAAATAGTTAATTTTCTTCGTATATTTGCCACTCCCCATCTGAAATTGTAAAATAAGTTGCTGTTTCTTTTCAGTCCAAGTAAAAATATATTTCACTAAACGGCCATTGTTCCCTGACGAATGAAGAAAACTGAGCTTGCTTGGACCACTCACTGTCATTTTTTCAGGTACAGCTAGTAAAGTCCTCCGAGCTGATTGGTTCAATTTATCAGGAAATGAAAAGCTTTGTTGTTCTTCAAAAAACCAAACTTCTTGTGTTTCCTCTAAAACAATTGCTTGCTGTTGCGCAAAACGAAGTTGTTTTTCTACCGTAGCAAGAAACTGTTCAATTTTTAACGTTTCTTGCCAGCGGTGAATAGCGAGTGTCGGGAGCATAGTCATAAAGCAAACAATCGTTAAACTAACAAGTGTTTCCATTAATGTGAATCCTGCTGACTTGTTCATTGCTTTTCTGCTGTATATTTATCTAACTGCTCTTTAGTAATGTAGCCTTCGTTGACTAATTCATTTAAGGAAGGCGTCTTATTTTTTTCTAGTGTGTAGAGCTCGATTTGTGATTCTACAATTTTTACGATTGCTTCATTGCCTTTTTTATCAACTGTTTCTTTATGTTTCGCTAAGTTAGGGACAAAAAGTAAAATCAATACGGAAATAATCAATAAGACAATCAACATTTCTAATAATGTAAACCCTGCGTATTTTTGTTTCTTTTTCATTATAAAACTCCTTCCATATTGCCATAAATAGGCAGCAACATTGCCCCATAAACACCGATAATTAAACAAGCAATTATGATAAAAATAAGTGGTTGAACGAGAGTAATGACTCGTTCAATTTTTTTGAAAAAACCTTGGAAACAGACATTACTATAAACCATCAACTCCTTGCCTAATTTTCCTTTTACTTCCCCTTGTTGAATCATTAAACCCAATGCTTTCGTAAAAAAAGGATAAGCAGCTAATTGTCTATGTAAGGTTTCACCAACTAGCAGTCCTTCACTAATTGCTCCAGCTAATTCTTTCATTAAGGGGTAATTGGTTGTATGGCGCATCAAATCGATGACCTCTTTCATTTCTAATCCTTGCGCAAGCAACTTCCCCCATTCTAGTGCAAAAAAAGCACTGACGTATTCCCGATAAAGGCCACGGATAATTGGCAGTTTCAGATATACGAAGGCCCGCTGAATAGCAGACTGATGCTTCAAATAACGGTTTAAAATGAAGAAACTAAATGAGAGGACAAAAACTAAGGTAACCAGAATGTATGGACTGTAAACAATCAGAAGAATCCCAATATTTTTAGAATAACTATTGGCATCATTTTCCATTAATTGGGGCAATAAAAATTGCCGAATACCAACAATGACGAGAATCAAAAAAACAATCAGGAGCAGCGGATAACTAATTATTTTATAGAACTGTTGCCGATATTTTTCCGTTTGAAAAAAATGTTCGGAAATCGCTTGTAGTGTCCCTACCAAATCCCCGTGTGCAGTAGCAAACGACAATTGTGCCGAGACCATTGTTGAAAATCCTAATTCTTCAACTAAAGCTTGTAAGGCAATGCCTGAGGAAAAGCCTTCAACTAAAAAAGTTATACTGTGCTGAGGTAAGGCGTTTGATTTTTTCATGAAGGAAAAACTTTCTTGTATATTAAAACCATTTGCAAGCAAATCCGCTAATAGTTTCAGAAAAAGCTGCTGTTGTTTTTTCGTTAATTTATTCGATGGCTTGAAAATACGTTTTTTCTGTAATAAACCCATACGCCCACGCCTTTCTTAGATTCTTTTGCCAACTACTCTTTATAACGGCTTCCTTAAAGAAGAAATAATCATAAAGAATTCCCGCTACTTGTTCCTTATTAATCGTGGTTGTCAAAATCTGTTGATAAATGATACCTTGCAAGCATTCAGCCAATTCATGCTCTGGGCCACCTAATTCTATCAAACGCCGTTGCACCCCCAATAAGTTACGGGCGTGAATTGTCGCAAAAATAGTATGACCCGTTAAGGCGGCTCGAATAACTGCTTGAGCCGTCTCGCCATCACGAATTTCACCAATAATCAAAATATCAGGATGATGGCGCAAGCAAACTTTTATCAAGGCTTCATAAGTTAACTGAATTTTTTCATTTGTTTGCAACTGTAAAAACTGTTTTTCCTCAATTTCAACAGGATCCTCAATCGCTATCACTTGTTGTTCGCCACTTCTTTGTTTAGCCACACGATACATGGTTGTTGTTTTCCCAGAACCAACTGGCCCACTGAATAAATAAAGTCCTCGTTTCTGACAAGATGCTTCAATTTCATTCAGCTGGTGGGGAAAGAAAAAATGTTCAGCTTGTTCACCAAATCGGTGCAAAAAACGAATTACCAAGCTCTCTCGATTCTGAAAATCTCCCACAGATGATAAACGCAAGCGTTGCTTCGTCTCGCCAATTAGATAAGTTGTCGCGCCTAATTGTGCTTTTCGTCTTTCTCCGACATCCATGCCGCCTATAAATTTAAAGTGGAAAATTAACTTTTCGCCTATTTCTGCGGAAACTTGTGTGTAAGGTGTCCGTTGCATCCCTGTCCGAAAAGAGATAGCTATTTCGGTATCATTGGGTAAAAAATAAACGTCTTGTGCCCCATGAAGGACGCCCCATTCAATTAATTGATGGGCCAATTTTTTTACATTTTCAGTCATTCATTTCCTCCTCTCACTAATAAACTACGCATTTATTTTATGATTTCAGCAAAAAAAAGAACCTCCACCAATAAGATGAAGGTTCTTTTTTTGAAGTTTGCGCTGTCCATCTATCTTCCCCAAAATAGTGGAACTCCTAGACACTTAGTATTATACTAAAAAAATCTTGCGTTTAGTTTTCAAAAATTTCTCTGAATCACAAAATTTTTGAGAAAAACTATGATAATCCGATTGGATCGTTTACGTTTTTGGCTTCATTTTTTGTTTATTAACTAAATAAACTGGAATTCCTAGAAGCGTAATCCCTATACCAATCAATGCTAGAATAGGCTGTGTAATACTCGTTGTAACCAAGATGAAGATACCACCTAGACTTGCGATAATTGGAATAATTGGATAGCCAGGAACTTTATACGGTCGTTTTAATTCAGGTTCTCGTTTTCTTAAAATAAAAACAGCTAAGAAAATTAATAGATTAAACAGCCACATAACAAAAACTAACATATCCGTTAATAAATCGAAGGTTCCGAAAAACATCATGATAATGGCTACAGCTAACTGGAAAATTCCAGCAACGTAAGGAACAACAAAGCGTTTAGACAACTTTTGAAACTGACGACTAAAAGGCATCAGATTATCTAAGGCTAAGGCATAAGGAATCCGAATCCCTGTCATTGTGTAGCCGTTTAACGCACCATATACAGAGATTAAAATCCCAATAGTTACGATTTTGCCGCCAATTGGTCCAAAAATAGCCACAGAAGCATCCGAAGCTGCATTCAAATTCCCAGCGATTTGCTCAATTGGTAATGTTTTTAGAAATACAAAATTAATTAAAGCATAAATTAAAGTAATCAATAACAAACCAAAAATAATGGCTTTAGGCAAGTCTCTTTCTGGTCGCTTCATTTCACCAGCCACGTTACCCACACCTAGCCAGCCATCATAAGCAAACATGGTGGCGACTAAGGCGCCACTAAAAGCAACTAAAAAGCCAGTATTCGCTGTTGTTTCAACAGGAAAAAGTGAAACAGCTACCTGTCCGGGAGTAAATAATCCTACTAAAGAAATCAAGGCAATTGGAATCAGTTTTACCACCAATGTCGTTGATTGGACCAAAGAAGCAATTTTTGTTCCTAATAAATTAATTATCGTGATACTGGTTCCCGCAAGAATGGCAATTGGAATCAATAAATTTGCCGATAAATGAAACAAATTGATTAGTTGTGTACTAAAAATAATGGATAACGCCGAAATGTTGGCAGGATAATAAATGATACTTTGTGCCCACCCTAAAAGAAAACCAGCTAATTTACCATATGTATATTCAATATACTTCACTGCGCCACCTGTTTCAGGGATTGCTGTAGCAAGTTCGGCACTGGTTAATCCTGCACAAATGGTTAAGGCACCACCTAACACCCAAGCAAAGATAGCTAAACTAGCTGACTGTGCGTGTCCAACGACACTCGCAGCTTTAAAGAAAACACCAGCGCCAATCACCGTACCCATTACCGTGGATAACGCACCAAACGTTGTTATCTCTCTTTTTAATTGCTTTTTCTCCATAGACTCCCTCATTTCATTTAAACTAAACAAGCGTAACAAAATTTCCACTTTTTTGAAAAGATAACGAAAATAATAGCTGTTTTCATGAAAAATTCTGTAACGATCTCTTTTCAGTATAGCTATTTCTTTTAGAATTTCAAGTTTGAAAACCACAAAAAGAAAATTTGTCATAAAAGTTTTAGAGCATTCATCTTTTGTTTATAAACAAGAATTGAGAAATTTACGATTTTTCATTAAATAAATAAAAAATCGGATCAAAAAGAAACCTTTTTGATCCGATTTTAACTACATTATTGGTTTTTGACTTTTTCTTTTTTCATTTGTTTGCTGCGTAATTGTCCACAAGCCGCATCAATATCTGTTCCGTGCTCTTTACGAATAACACAATTGATGCCATTCTTTTTGAGTACATCATAAAATTTTAATACCGCTTCTTTAGAGCTTCGGCTATATTGATCGTGTTCACTCACTGGGTTATACGGAATCAGATTAACATAAGAAAGTTTTTTCTTATTCCGTAGTAAATCTGCTAATTGTTGAGCATGTTCTGGTCGGTCGTTCACTTGACTCAACATAATATATTCAAATGTAACACGTCGGTTGGTTTTTTCAATGTATTCATCAATTGCTGCCATTAATTTTTCAATTGGAAAACTACGATTAATCCGCATAATTGATGTACGGACTTCGTTGTTAGGAGCATGTAATGAGATTGCTAAGTTTACTTGTAGTCCACTGTCTGCAAATTCACGAATTTTTGGCACTAAACCACTTGTTGAAACTGTAATATGGCGGGCACCAATAGCCAAGCCTTTATCATCATTAATCGTTCGTAAAAAGTTCATGACATTGGCGTAATTATCAAATGGTTCACCAATTCCCATCACAACGACATGGCTAACACGTTCATCCAACCCACGTTCATCGAAATAATGTTGCACCCACATAATTTGGGCAACAATCTCGCCAGCAGTTAAATCTCTTTGTTTTTTTAATAGCCCACTAGCACAAAATGTACACCCAATATTGCAGCCAACTTGAGTGGTCACACAAACAGATAATCCATATTCTTGACGCATCAAGACTGTTTCAATCATATTTTTATCTGGTAATTCAAATAAATATTTCACGGTACCATCTTGCGCTTCTTGCACAATGACTTGTTTTAATGGATTTAATGAAAAATTTTCTTCTAATAAAGTCATCAACGATTTAGAAATGTTCGACATTTCACTAAATGAAGCAACACGTTTTGTATACAACCATTCCCACACTTGTGTTGCGCGAAATTTCTTCTCGCCATGAGCTAAAAACCAGTCCACAAGCTGTTCTCTCGTCAGTCCATAAATGGATTCTTTCTGCATTTCTTTTCCTCATTTCTGCTATTACATTCGCTTCATAACTATAACGTATTCTCACTTTGAATGCAATATCACGAAGAACATCAAAAAAAATCGTTAAGCGTGCATGCTTAACGATTTTTTATAATTAATCTTTCACTAAGTGATAAACTTTTTTGAAGTAGAACGTTCTAGCAATTAAATAGTAAACGACCTGAATCAATAAGAAAACGCCTAAAACTTGCCAGCCAGCTAATTGCATTGGCTGATCTAACACGGCATACATTGCTTTCAAAGCAACAGCTCCATGAATAAATGAAACAACAATCGGTGTAAAGAATAAAATACCTACTTGTTGGTAAATCATTTTCTTCAATTCTTTTTTCGTCAAGCCAAGTTTGTAAATCATCTTGAATTTTTCAACGTCCGTATTCATATCACTATATAAACGGAAGTATAAGAAACTACCCGCCGAAACAAAGAACACGATACCGATAAATAGTCCGACAAAAAGAACTGGCGTATAAAATTGCGTAATGCCTGCAACTGTAGCCGCGGTTCCTAGTAACATTGGGTATTTTTCACCAATAATATTTTCAGCATCAATTAAGGTTTCTTTATCTGTGCCTTCTTTTGGTTGCCAAATTGTTTCTGTTTCCTCTTTGATTCCATCTGTTGAGGTACTATCTGGGATAACAACCACACCGCCAAAAGTCGGTAATACATTGGTTTCTTCTGTTTTATCAATGTTTAAAACTTGATCATTTGCCAATTGAACAGATTTGACATCTACTGATGCAGCAGAAGGAGCATCTTTTTGTGATAAATTAACTACTTTCTCACCTGTTAAAGTTGGTTCATCTATAAATTTTGCGAGTTTATTATATTCAGATGTTTTGATTAATTGGATACCGGCACTTGTTTTGTACATTGTGTAATCAATCTGATCAAACTGAATATTTTTTTCTTGGAATGTTTTTGTCGCAAATTGTTTCATTTCTTGATTTTCTGGGTTGGTCGAATCAGACAATGTCAGTTCGTACGGTACAGAACTTATTCCTTTAAAAATCATCTCATTCACGCCGTATAACGTTCCAATGGCAGCAAAAGCAACCGTTGATATCACCGAAACCAAGAAGAACGAACGTGCATTATCTTTCATGCGGAATGCTAAATCTGATAAAACGACCATATTGGTTTTTTTCCAAAAGATTTTTGGTTTCCGTTTTAAACGTTCAATGACAGAAACACTCAATTGGTCAAATAAGAATTTTGTCCCTAAAATAACTAAGAAAATTACTGGGAACATCACCATTAAAACTAACTGTCCCTTAGCAACTAAAGCAATTCCGTAACCGACAACTAAAAGCAACACGGCTAAGAAAGATTTAACTTTAGAGCTTTTGATTTCACCTTTACCCATTTCCCCTGCTTTTAATAGCTCTTGAAGTGTCGCTTTTGGTAAGCGGAATTGAATAAAGAAAGAAATTACTAAGAACAAGACCGCAAATGAAATGACAGTAATGATAAACGGCATCACTGGCAAATAAAAACCTAAACCTAGATGCATCAATAAATTGCTAATCCATAAAATAAACTGTGAAAATCCAACACCTAAAATGCTACCAAAAATTGTAGCAAAGAAACCAATCACTAAGTTTTCAATAAAAATCATTTTCTTTAACTGTTTTGGACTCATCCCTTGAATCATCAAGGTTCCAAACTCTTTTTTCCGAGATTGGATAAAGACATCCATCGAGTATAAAACGAATAAGAAAGAGAAACCATAGATTATAATAGCCGCAGCCGTCATTCCCATTTGTGCTTTAGGATTTAAACCATTAGCTAAGGCTGGGTGAAAGACAAAACCAGTGAACGTAAAAAAGATCATCACAGAAAACATTGTACTTAGGAAATAAGCCAAGTATAAATGCTTATTTCGAATCGTGTTTCTTATAACAAACTGATTAAAATTCATTATCGACACCTTCAATCTCAGCCAGTTTCACCATGATTAAATCGTAGAACTCTTTTTGATTGCCATTTTGGACAATTTCATCAATTAATTCACCATCTTTAATAAAGACAATGCGCTTGCAATAACTTGCGGCTAGCGGATCATGGGTCACCATTAAAATAGTCGCCGCTTCTTCTTCGTTTAATTGTTGTAACAAGCCCATCACATCCTTAGATGATTTCGTATCTAAGTTTCCTGTTGGTTCATCAGCCAATAATAATTGCGGATGATGAATCATTGCCCGCGCAACGGCGACACGCTGTGCTTGTCCACCAGAAATTTCTGCAATTCGTTTTTTCAACAGATGATTGATACCTAAACGCTCACTTAATTCTGCTAATTGTCGTTTCATTACAGAGACTTTTTCTCCATCAAGCGTCAATGGCAAAATAATATTTTCTTCAACAGTTAATGTTGGCATTAAATTAAAGCTTTGAAAAACAAATCCTAATTCTGTGCGACGGAATTTAGCAATTTGTTCTTGATTCAAATTGTTTGGATTTTTTCCATTTAAAAGTATTTCACCGTCTGTTGGACTATCGATTGTTGCCAATAAATTTAAAAGTGTACTTTTCCCACTTCCAGAAGGTCCCATAATACCAATAAATTCACCATCTTGGACAGTTAAATTAATCCCTTTTAAAGCTTCATATTTAATTTCGTTTCCGTAAACTTTTTTCAAATTTTGTACTTCTAACATATTTTCCACTCCTATTCTTCTCACTCATTTAGTGTATCGAAAACGAAAAAAAACGACAATAGAAAAGAATAACAATGAACTTACATTACTGTAAGTGCACTGTTATTCTTTTAAAAGTTATGCTTCATATTCAATCACATAAGGATGAATCTTCGTATTATAAATAGCTTCTGAATATTCTACGCAACGACCTGTTGGGCTTAACGAACGCCGAATTCTTTTTAAGCCCGTTGTTTCAGTTGTTTGCAACATCTTTTGCTCTGCTTCTGTCAAAGTTGCAACTTCAAAACGGTCTTCAAATTTATAAATTTCAATGGCATGTCGATCCATCAAACGATACAAGGATTCTTCTTTGTATTCAGTCAATGATACGTCTTTCATGGCAGCTGGCAAATAGTAATTAAAATAAATATAGGGTTGTTCATCGATTAGATATAACCGTGAAAGGTGAACCACTTCTTCTCCTAAAAATTGATAAGCAGGCATCTCTTTTGACAACGTCAAGTTTTCAACTTGTAAAACTTTTTTAGTTACTTTCTGACCTGATTCATTCAAAAATTCAGTGAATGTCCCTGCTTTTGATAGTTTATTATAGGGACGATTGCTTAACACAGTTGTGCCTCGGCCACTTTTTTTCTCAACAAATTCTTCCGTTGCTAACATTTCGATTGCCCGCCGAATCGTAATTTTACTAACGTTAAACAGCTCTTCCAATTCTGTTTCTGTTGGTAAAAACGTTCCTACTGGATACTTGCCACTCAAAATATCTTCTTTAATCTGATCTGCTACTTCTAAATAAAGCACGCTCTTTCTTCTCATGATACGCTCCCTCCCAACCGCACTATTCCTTTCTATTTTACCAGAAAATGATGATTATAACATGATGCTTTGCTGAAATTATAAAAAAAGAACAAAAATAGATAAATTTATCTATTTTTGTTCTTTTTGTTTATTGTTCTGGTGTTTCAGGTGCTGCCTCTTCTGATTCCGCTTGTAGAAAGACTTTTCTTGGTTTGCTACCTTCTGATGGTCCAATAACTCCGTGTGCTTCCAATTCATCTACTAAGCGAGCCGCACGATTATAGCCAATTCTAAAACGTCTTTGTAGCAATGAAATACTAGCTGTTTGCATTTCAACCACCAAGTTTTTCGCTTCTTCAAACAACTCATCTTGAGGAGCTTCGCCACCGCCTGAAGTGGTCGGTTCATCTGTTGGCATCATGCTTTCTTGATATTCAGCTTCTTGTTGGTCCGTTACAAACGCAACCACTCGTTCGACTTCTTGATCAGAGATAAAGGCCCCTTGGATACGAATTGGTTTATTTTCTCCCATTGGTAAGAAGAGCATATCGCCTCGACCTAATAGTTTCTCCGCCCCGTTGGTATCAATAATGGTACGCGAGTCTGTCCCACTTGAGACTGCAAAAGCCATTCGAGAAGGGACATTTGCTTTGATGATTCCTGTAATGACATCCACACTTGGCCGTTGTGTCGCTAAAATCATATGAATACCTGCTGCCCGTGCCATTTGGGCTAAACGGATAATCGCATCTTCTACTTCGTTACTTGCCACCATCATTAAATCAGCTAACTCATCAACAATGACAACAATAAATGGTAGAATTGGACGATTTTCGCCATCTTCCGCATTTTTCTGTTGAATTAGTTGATTGTAACCAGTGATATTTCGGACGCCTGTTGCTGCAAATTTTTCATAACGAAATTCCATTTCTTGAACTACTTTTTGCAGGGCTTGGGCCGCTTTTCTCGGATTAGTAACCACTGGCGTTAATAAATGAGGAATCCCGTTATACACATTCAATTCTACCATTTTCGGGTCAATCATCATTAATTTTACTTCATGGGGTTTCGCTTGCATCAAAATACCTGTGATGATGCCATTGATAGCAACCGATTTCCCACTCCCTGTCGATCCCGCAATTAATAAATGCGGCATTTTTGATAGATCCGCAGTTTGAACCATCCCTGAAATATCTCGACCTAAAGGTACTTCTAATAGTTTATCTGGATGACTTGGTTGTGCCTCAACAATATCTCTAAAGGATACTGTACTAATTGCACTATTAGGAACTTCAATCCCGATTAGTGATTTCCCAGGAATCGGAGCCTCCATACGAACGTCTTTGGCCGCAAGCGCTAAAGCAATGTCATCCGTCAAGTTAACAATTTTGCTAACTTTTACCCCAACAGCGGGTTGAACTTCAAATTTTGTGACAGATGGTCCTAAACTAGCTTTGACTACTTTAGCATCAACACCAAAACTCTTGAAGGTTTGTTCTAAGACGCCAATATTTTTTTCGATTTTTTCATATTCACCACTTTGATCCGTTGCTTGAATTGTATCTAACAAATCAGTTGGTGGTAGTTGATAATCACGATCTTCCGCTTCTTCAGAAATTTCAAATTCGAGAACACCAGCTTCATCTGCCGCCTCTTCTTCCTGCTCTCGTTGCGGTTTTGTTGCTGCAATTGGTGGTACAGGCATCGCCTGATTTTGCTGTTGAAACGAATCAATTTGAACAGGCGTTGGTGCGGCCGGTTCTTCCACCATTGGTTGGTGGGTTTCAACAGGTGTTTTTGTTAAGCGCTCGGCTGCCGCTTGTTCCATGCGTTCCCGCTCTTGTAATTTTTGTTGGGCAGCGGCTTCAATTTTTGCTTGGCGTTCTGCAGCCTTAGCTTCTTTCTTCGCTGCTCGCTTCGCCTCTTTTTCTTCTTGTCGCGCCTGTGATTTTGCCGAAACATGACTTAGGCGATCTTGAATACTTTGGAAATGATCAACAATTTGCTGAAAATCCCACATACTCATCAAGAAAATACCCGCTAACAGTAGCAAGGTGGCAATTAAATAGCTCCCAAATTGTGCCACCAAAAAGTACGTTCCTTGATAAAGCAGCGCGCCAATCATACCGCCCCCTACGTTTTGCGTCACTTGGTTAGCTTTTAAATCGCTTTGCAAAAATTCCCAAGTGTTACCTAAAATATCTGGTTGACTGCCACTAACATTTCGAAACATAAAGGCATGGAAAAATAACAAAACACTAATATAAATCAGAACAGCCCCAAAAATAGGGCGCCCTCTTTTTAACGGAAAATCTTTTCCATAAATCATGACTAATAAGCCATACAGGATTAGTAAAATCGCTGCAAATGGAAAGGTATTACCTACAACTAAGCGTAAACAATTCGCTAATAACGTGCCTAAAAACCCTAAGCGAAAGAGTCCAAAGACACCGAATAAAATAAAAATCAGGCCAAGAAACATATAATTTAAACGTTCTTGTTGTTGCTGTTGTTTTTTGGTCTTTTTCTTTGTCGTACTTTTTTTCTTATTTGTTGCTCTTTTTTGTGCCATTTAACTTCCCTCTTTCCATCACTTCTCATTATACATAAAAATGGAATCGAACAAAAGTGCCCACCTCATTTTACTTGAAAAATCATGGAAATTTTTTTAAAACTTTCATTTAAGAAAAATGGAACAATGGTCTCTTGACCACTGTTCCATTTTTCTTATTTTGCTGATTCTTAATGGTATAAGTCGAAACGACCTTTAGCCATCATTTCTTTGGTACCACCTGTTTCAAAGAGCGCTTTGTTCATGATAATTTTTTTCATGAATGAAGCTGGGTATCCTTTAATGTCTGTTTTACCAACAATTCCTAAAGCACGTGTATTTCCGACAGAACAAACAGAACCTTGTGATTTAAAGCTGAAAGGTTTAGTTGCTTCCCCTTTCAATTGTGCTTGAATATTTTTAGCAGCATGAGCGCCCATCTTCAAGGCGATTTGTGCTGTTGTTGGGTAAGGTCGATTGGTTTCTGTATCCATCACTGCTGAGCAGTCACCAATAATATAGACGTTGCTATGGTTCGCATCTGTTAAATCTGGTTGAACCATGACACGACCACGACGAGCTTCAAAGCCAGAATCGCCTACAACGTGGCTTCCACTAACACCCGTTGTCCAAATAATTGTTTTAGCAGAAAGTTCTGCCAAGTCGCCTGCTTCGTTATCTTGATAAACAACTGCGCCTGGTTTGATTTCTTTAATCGGTTTACCTAATAATAAATGAATAGCTGAATCTTTTAATAATTGCACACCATAGTTCGCAAGTTTTTCGTTAAACATCGGCAATAGGCGAGTAACTGCTTCGACACAATAAATTTGGATTTGATCTGCTGAGACACCTGCGATTTCAGCAAATTTTGGTTTGTTTTCAACAAGAGAACCTAATAATTCAATCCCTGTAAAGCCTGCTCCACAGACAACAATTTTTAAGAATTCTTCGTTTTGAGTTGCTTTGTATTGACGCATTTGTTCTTGGATATGTTCATACACGTTTAAAGCCGTTTTCACATCTACCATTTGTAGAGCATGTTCTTGCACACCAGGGATACCAAATGATTCTGATTCAAACCCAAGAGAAACAACTAAGTAATCATAATTGATTGTTTGGCCATCTTCTAAAGCAACTGTTTGTGTTGCAGCATCAATTGTTTTAACTGTTCCTTGGATAAAGGTGGTCATTTTTTCATCGACAACATCCATAATATTGTATGTGATTTTTTCAGCTGGTTGTGTTCCAGCAGCAACTTCATGCAAATCCGTTGCTTCGTAGTGATAGTTGTTACGATCCACTAAAGTAATTTCGACGTCTTTGGCGCCTTTTTGTAATTCGCGTAATGTTTTTAAGCCTGCGTAACCAGCACCTAAAATAACAACATGTTTCTTATTCATTTTGATTCCCTTCCACTCTATAAAAAATTTACAGCCACCACAAACCTATGGCAAAAAATAGCACTTGTGCAGTTGCTCCCACAGCTAAGATCTTCACAGCACAAACAAATGTTTTACTCTTCACTTGTTCCTTCAGTAAGGCTTGGGTTTGTTTCCGTACAAAAGGTAAAGTTAAAAGCATGAGTAACATTGTTGGCGGCGTCAATCCTAAACCGACAGCTAACAAAATGGCTAACATTGCTATTGTATTTAATCCGACGAATAATTTCAAAGAACTTGCTTTGCCAAGGTAATGAACTAATGTATATCTCTTGTTATTTTCATCTTCCTCTAAGTCACAGATATTATTTGCTAACATTAAGTTAGCAATGTAACAAGTGTTAGGTAAGGCGACTAAGAAAATCCCCCATAAATTAGCTGCTGACCAATTGAAAACTTCAAACGTATTAATGTAGACACAAATAAGGGTAATCATGAACCCCATTGTAAATCCTGAGAAAACTTCCCCTAATGGTAGACTGGATAAAGGTTTCGGTCCTGATGAATAAAAAATACCAATTAAGTAACAATAAAGACCCATAATTAATAACGGCCAGCCGACAATAAATGACAACCCAATCCCCATTAAAGCAGAAACGAGAATCATCCAAAAAATCATTTTGCGTATTAATGGCAAAGATAAATTTTCTCGACCGATAATATTCGTTTTTTCCTTATAATCATGAACTTCTGTGGCATGATGGTAATCATTATAATTATCTAAAATATCGACCGCCATATTAAAAATAAACATCGCAATGAAAAAAATTAAAACATAACCAACATGGAGCCGCCCATATTGGTACCAACTAAAACAAATTCCTAACAAAAATGGCAAAACACTCGCTGTTTTTGCTTTTAATTCTACTAATTCAAAAAATATTTCTCGATTCAAACTATCCCTCCGCTACTTTTTTACAAACTTTGTTACTTTTAAAACTTAATTACTGTATTTCTGTCGCCAATTCGTATACAATCAAATAGTATTGAACCACTGAAAGGATCGTAGTATATTTATGAACACATTTTGGAAGTCGTTTCCTGACGTTGAACGTTCTTTAACGGAAACATGTGAATTAATTGAACAAACGTTGCATACACGCAACGAAGACATTGAAGAAGCCTTAGTAACTTTGGCTCGTTCTGGCGGCAAATTATTACGCCCCGCTTTTTTCTTTCTTTTTGCTCAACTGGGTGATGAAGAAAAACAAGAGAAACAACAACTATTAAAAATAGCTGCATCTTTGGAAATCCTACATATGGCTACGTTGATTCACGATGACATTATTGACGATTCTCCATTGCGCCGAGGCGCTGTGACTATTCAATCACAATATGGTAAAGACGTGGCTGTTTACACAGGTGATTTACTATTCACTGAATTCTTTACTTTGATTGCAGATGCCATGAATGGCTCTGAATTTATGAAAATCAATGCACAAGGAATGAAACGGTTATTACTTGGTGAACTCGATCAAATGAGTCATCGATTTGACCGTCGCATGTCGATTCCTGCTTATTTAAGAAGTGTCAACGGCAAAACAGCCGAACTTTTTTCACTAAGCTGTCTTGAAGGGGCCTATTTCGGTCATAGTTCAAAAGAAGTCCAACGTTTAGCTAAACGAATTGGCCGTCATATTGGCATTGCTTTTCAAGTCTATGACGATATTTTAGATTATACTGCCGACACGGAAACCTTGAAAAAGCCCGCTTTAGAAGACTTGTCACAAGGTGTTTATACGTTACCCCTTCTCTTCGCTTATCAAGCAGCACCTGACGTATTCAGCCCTTATTTGGATAAAGGACGCGCCATTACCTTAGAAGAGGCAGCTGAAGTTGCGGCGCTAGTCAACGACTATCATGGCGTTACAGAAGCACAAGCTTTTGCTAAAAAAGTAACCAACAAAGCAATCACTGATATTCAACAATTGCCTGGTGGCACAGCAAAAGAAACCTTACTTTCCTTAACTGAGCTCTTATTACATCGTTCATTTTAAACGTTTTATGGAAGAATTGCCATTAATTGAAATAGAAAAACGACTGATTGTTTGCTTTAATCAACAACCAGTCGTTTTTTTATTCCTCGAAAGAACTAATGCCACGATCAATTCGGTAAAGTTTTTGATAATGCGCATTGGTTGCAAGTAATTCTTCTGGCGTACCACTCATCTCTAATTGGCCATCTTCAATAAAGATCACTTGATCCATCAAAGTTACGCCTTGCAAATGGTGGGTAATCCAGATGACGGTTTTATCTTTTAATGCCTCAAAAAAGGTTTCCAGCAATTGCTGTTCTGTAATTGGATCTAAACCAGTAGTTGGTTCGTCTAATAACACAATCGGTGTATCTTGCAAAAGAATCCGCGCTAGTGCCAAGCGATGTCGTTCGCCACCAGAAAAACGCAAACCTGCTTCATCCACCATTGTTTGTAAACCTTCTGGTAATTGGGCAACCATTTCTTTTAAGCCCACTTTTTCTAAAACCGCCCAAACTTCTGCTTCGCTTGCTTCTTCTCTACCAATCCGAATATTATTTAAAATGGTTGTTCGAAATAGGTACGGTGCTTGGTGCATAACCCCAATATATTCAGTCATCGTCTCACCAAATGCCTCAGTTGGGATATTTCCTAAAAGGATTTCTCCCGAAGTAGGCCGTAAATCACCACGAATGAGCGAAGCCAACGTACTCTTTCCGGAACCACTGCGCCCTAAAATCGCTAATTTTTGTTTTTCAGGAATTGTTAACGATAAGTCATTTAATACCTTTTTCTCTTGATTTTCATATGCAAAAGACAAATGTTCTATCGATAAACTGGTGCCATTTGGCTGAACAGGCGCTTCTGTTGAGTCATCTTCCCCTTCAGGAAGCTCATTAAAACGACGAATGGAATCCTTATAAATCGTTGTTTCCTGTGCAGCAGCAGGTAGCGGAGCAAAAGCATCAATTAACGGAAAAACGGTTAAAACAAAGGCACCAATCCAATTGGCTGCGCCCCCATGATTACCTGGAAACCGCACACTAGTCCAAGCTAAGACAGCAATCGCAATCACACCAAAAAGAAGTTGTAAAACAAAGTCTCGGCCACGGTTAAATTGCTTCATTTTTTCATCTAATGCACGAACGTTTGCTTCATCTGTTTCATAACGAGCAACGAATTCAGAGCCTCGTTGACTAAATACCCAATCAGACACACCTAGAATATTGTCGGTTAGTGTTTGATATAACTCATTTTTGGCATATTTATGTTTTTCTTGACGCGCACCATTCACTAGAACTGAAACAAGTGGCAATAGAAAAACAACCACTCCTAACATCAGTAACATGCATAAAGCAAACCACCAAGAAAAGAAACCTAATGCAATCACTAAAAAGATATACAAAATCCAAGCAATAACGGTTGGGAAAATCGTTCGTAAATACAAGTTTTGGATATGATTAATATCCTCCGAAAGCAAACCTAAGATATCCCCAGTGCGATATTTTATCTTAAAGAAAATCGCATCTTTTTCTAGCACATTATAAAGTTTCAAGCGCAGATCAGAGGTCATTTTTAACACCCAGTTATGACTCGTTAGACGCTCCACATAACGAAAAACAGGACGGCCAATCCCAAATGCTCTTGTTAAAACAATGGGAATATAAATTAATAAAATATTCTCTGGTAAGGAAGCCGCACGACTGATTAAGTAACCAGACGTAAACATTAATGCCCCTGCACTAAAGAACGTCAAGAAGCCTAAAAGTAAGGCAAAATACAAGGTTTTTTTATAGCGTTTTAAGAAAGGACGAACCCATTGATCGTTTTTCCAAACGTCTTTCGTTGTCGGCTGTTTTTCCATCATTGGCGTCCTCCTCTCATTTGCTTCATTAATTGAACATAGTAGCCATCTTTTTCAATCAACTCTGCTAGCGTTCCTTGTTCCACTAATTGACCTTTTTCCATCACTAAAATGTAATCCATTTCTTCCATCCAATGCAGACGATGTGTCGCAAAGAAGACGAGATGATTGTTCATTAATGGCAACATGCGCTCTTTCATTTCAACTTCTGTTTCAATATCCAAATGCGCTGTCGGCTCATCAAACAGCAAGACGTGGCGTTTTTGATCGACAAAGGCGCGGGCCAACGCTACTCGTTGCGCTTGTCCCCCACTTAACATTCGACCACTTTCCCCAATCAAGGTATGAATTCCTTCGGGAAGATCTTTAACCAGCTCGTCTAAGCCAACTAACTGAATCGCTTGCTGAATCGCCTCATCTGTTGCTTCAGGTGTATAAAAGCGAATATTGTTTGCCAAAGTATCTTGAAAAATATATGGTGCTTGCGGAATATAAAGGATTTGTTTTTGCCAGTCTTTTTGTAAAAAATGTGGAATCGTTTGGCCATTTATCGCCAATTGACTCGTTTCTTCTGTTGGCAATAAAAAGCCACTTAATAAATTAATTAACGTTGACTTACCAGAACCACTCGCCCCGATAATTCCAATCTTTTTGCGACCATCAACAGAGAATTGCAACGATTGAATCGCTTCTTGCGTTGCATCTTCATAGGAAAAATTTAACGCTGTGACTGACAACTGACTTTCTTGATGCCAATCATCTAACGTGAGCACATCGGTCTGTTCTGCTTCTGGCAATGCTAATACCGCTTGGATCGCTTGAAAAGAGTTTTTTCCATCTAAGGTTGCGTGATAATCACTTGAAAAATCACGAATCGGTAAAAAGAACTCAGGTGCTAAAATTAAAGTAACCAAGGCAGGAAATAATAAAATCGTGCCGTTTAATAAACTTAATCCAAGGAAAACTGCCACAACAGCTACCGATAATGTCGTAAAAAAGTCTAACGCAAAGGTTGATAAAATAGCAATTTTCAATGTACTCATGGTCGCTTTTCTGAATCGTTCACTTGTATGGTAAATACTCCCAGCATATTTTTTGCTCAACCCAAACAGTTTCAGCGTGTCAATTCCTCGCAAGGAATCAATAAAATGATTGGAAAGCATTTGAAACGCCGCATATTGCTTGTCCGCTTTACTTTGTGCTGCATAACCTAACACAATCATAAAAATAATAATAATCGGAAAAACAATCAGCAATGTTATGCCTGAACGAATATCTTGTGTAAAAACAAAGGCCAAAATAATCCAAGGAATAATCATCATATTCATCATTTTTGTCAAAATCAATTGTAAATAATTTTCGGTTTGACTGATGCCTTCTAAAGCCATAGTAACCATATTTCCAGTTCCATTTTTTTGAACAACATTTGGCCCCAAACGGAAAATTTTAGTTAATAATTGTTCGCGTAATTCTTTTGAGCGTTCATAACTAAATGTATCGAGCATTCTCTCACGAAAATACGTAATAACATGTCGACCAAGATAAAAAATAAAAAAGAGTAAAATACTCTGTAGTTGTTGGTTAAGATGCCCGCCACTCCAAAGGCCGACAATGGCTTTTGAAAGAAAAAAAGCTTGCCCAATTATAAAGACTGCTTGCAGGAAAGAAAAACCTGCAAGCAAGACAAGAATTTTTTTGATTTTAGGCATCTGTAAGATGTCTTTATCAATCATAGATTTAATACCCCTCTGGTACGGCTGTCTGTGAAATACGTTTTCTGAAAATATAATAGGACCAAGCAGTATAAGCTAACACGAATGGTAAAATGCTTAAAGAAATCCACGTCATAATTTTTAGTGTATATGGTGTGCTTGTTGCATCTTTAATCAACAAATCAAAACCTTCACTACCAATCATAACACGTGGGAACAAGCCACTGAACAAGAGAGCAACTAGTACAACTAATGTTAAACCACTCGCTAGAAAAGCTAACATCTCTTTGCGTTTAAACACCCCAACATTGGCAATGACCGTTAAGACCACAATTGCTAACGTTAAAATTAAAGTGACCGCAAAGTTCTTTTCATAAAAGTCCGTTTTGAAGTACATCAACACTGCAAAAACAACTAAACCGACATATAAAACGCCGTATAAGATTTCTGCATAATTTCGAGCACGTTCGCGAATTGGGCCTTCTGTTTTTAAAGCAATATAGTTCATGCCGTGTAAGTAGCAAAGTAATGTTAAGGCTACTCCACCAACAATTGAAAACAGATTAAAATAATCCGTAAATTGCGCATGCATATTGCCGTTTGCATCTAAAGGCATTCCTTGGACTAAGCTGATAAACAAAATACCAAAGAAGAACGGTACAAGGAAACTACCAATTGATAGCGTCCAGTTCCACATCCGACGACGTTTACCTTCCGGCATGTTGTGGCGGAATTCAAAGGAAACTCCGCGAATAATTAAGCCAAATAAAATCGTAAATAGAATTAAATAGTAGCCACTAAATAATGAAGCATACCAATATGGGAAAGAGGCAAACATTGCGCCGCCCGCTGTTAATAGCCAAACTTCATTTCCATCCCAAACAGGTCCAATTGTTGCAACGACTTGATCTTTTTCGTCGTCATTGTGTGCCAACGTTTGAACGGCCATTCCAACACCAAAGTCAAATCCTTCTAAGAAGAAGAAACCTGAGAACAAGACGCCGATAAGGACAAACCATAATAATTGTAGTGTACTCATTCGCCAAATACCCCCTTATCAAATGGATCCAACGCTGGTTCATTTTCTTTCGCTAATTTTTTCGCTTCATAGTCTGGTCCTTTACGTAATTCTAAAATGACCAAGTAAACCATGACACTACCTAAACCAGCAAATAATAAGAAATAAATGACATTTGACGTAATTAATGAAGCAACCGATACATTTGGTGAAACACTTTGTTCAATCGTAAATAATCCATAGACAGTCCACGGATAACGACCTAATTCAGTGACTAACCAACCTGTTGTATTGGCTAGGAATGGTGCGAATGTACATAAAGCAACAATCCACAGCATCCATTTCTTCTCGTACAGAGATGGTTTTTTCTTCCTTGTAAAGAATAGTCCTAAGGCAGCAACCAATAACATTAAGGCACCAAAACCAGCCATGATACGGAAGCTCCAGAATAAAGTGTTAACTGGTGGATAATAATTTTTATCATCCCCATATTTTTCTACCAAACGCTTGTTGACTGTATCCATTCCATCAACCGAACCTGATAATTTGTTATACGATAAAATACTTAGCATATATGGAATATCGATACCAAAAACTTGTTTATGTTCTCGTTCATCTGCCCAAGCAATCAATGTCCAAGCAGCAGGATCATCAGAGTCTTCATAGGCCCCCTCCATCGCCGCAAATTTCATTGGTTGTCCTTCAATTAGAGCTTTCATTTGCAAGTCGCCAGCTAATAAAACGCCGATTGAACCGAACAAAGTAACCCATAAGCCAATGCGCATAGATGCTTTGTGGAATGAAATATCCCGTTTTTTCAACAATTGGAAAGCAGCCATACCAGCTACTGCCATGCCGCCCAATGTAAAGGCGCCCATGATAACGTGTGAAAATTCATACCAAACTTTTGGATTGCTGATGACAGCTACAAAATCCACCATTTCAGCACGGCCATTATTGATGACATAACCTACTGGATGTTGCATAAAACTATTGGCAACTAAAATCCAGAAAGCAGACATCATTGAACCGAATACGACTAACCAGATAAAGGTTACGTGAACTTTTGGATTCATTTTATCCCAAGTAAAGATCCACAAACCTAAGAATGTTGACTCTAAGAAGAAAGCTAAGAGCGCTTCTACCGCCAACGGTGCCCCAAAAATATCTCCGACGAATCGAGAATAGTCAGACCAGTTCATCCCAAACTGAAATTCTTGAATAATCCCGGTTACAACCCCAACAGCGAAGCTTAATAGGAATATATTTCCCCAAAACTTGGCCATTTTACGATAACGTTCCTCTTTTTTCACAACGTACATTGTTTCCATAATTGCTACAACAAGTGCTAATCCTATTGAAAACGGTACGAAGAAAAAGTGGAAAACTGTTGTCATCGCAAATTGGATTCTCGCCAATGTTACAATATCAAACATATTATTTCCTCCCTGATTTGCCTCCACACAAAGAAACAAGCTTACCTGAATTGTTCATTTCCATTAGCGATGACTCCTTTTATCTACGAAACTAAAAGAAAATTCAAGTGAACTTTTCCAAAAAGTGTGAAAATGCATGTAATATAGAATAATTCCAATCTAAGTATACAACTTTCTGAGGCAGAAACCAAACAATACAGAAGCATTTCTCACAATTTTTTTAGGTGCTCCCAAGATTTCTTCCCTTTCTTCTATCAATAAAAAAAGCCCTTCCTAAAAAAAGGAAGAACTAATCTCAATCTATCAACATTTTGACTTATCACTTGATTAGTTTCCAAAAATTGAAGCAGCTCGTCTTTGATGATAAAAATTCTAATCTTGTGATGAAAATTACGGATTGCTTGAGGTGATAGTTTGTTTTTTAACAACATGACTATAAAACAGGGGAGAAAAAGCCAAATCAAAAAAGTTTGTTTTGGTACCATTCTAAACAACATGACTCTAAAACTATAACGTAAATCACAGTCTTTTGTAAGTCGTTTTGGTACCATTCCAAACAACATGACTCTAAAACTGGTCGCAGTTTCCGCTCGAACTGCTTTTCGTTTTGGTACCATTCTAAACAACATGACTCTAAAACAACGGTTGGCTTGTTGATGTAAAATTTAACGTTTTGGTACCATTCTAAACAACATGACTCTAAAACGAAACCTTTTTTTGCGTTTGATATTTCTGTGTTTTGGTACCATTCTAAACAACATGACTCTAAAACTCAATATATAATCGGATGGCGTATTCATGAGTTTTGGTACCATTCTAAACAACATGACTCTAAAACTAGAATCGATACGCACCATTTAACACACGGGTTTTGGTACCATTCTAAACAACATGACTCTAAAACTGGGAAATGCATCAGAAGCTGCAGTTGCACGTTTTGGTACCATTCTAAACAACATGACTCTAAAACGGAAACGCAGCCGACTGGGTTAAAAATAAAGTTTTGGTACCATTCTAAACAACATGACTCTAAAACAGTTAAATGGGATTATGATATTACTGAACAGTTTTGGTACCATTCTAAACAACATGACTCTAAAACATGTGTAGAGCCTTAATAGAAATAGAATGTGTTTTGGTACCATTCTAAACAACATGACTCTAAAACAACGGTTGGCTTGTTGATGTAAAATTTAACGTTTTGGTACCATTCTAAACAACATGACTCTAAAACGAAACCTTTTTTTGCGTTTGATATTTCTGTGTTTTGGTACCATTCTAAACAACATGACTCTAAAACATTGAATCTGGCCAGCTGGCGCTAATTGTTGTTTTGGTACCATTCTAAACAACATGACTCTAAAACTCAATATATAATCGGATGGCGTATTCATGAGTTTTGGTACCATTCTAAACAACATGACTCTAAAACGGAAACGCAGCCGACTGGGTTAAAAATAAAGTTTTGGTACCATTCTAAACAACATGACTCTAAAACAACATAAAAGTTAGAAGTCCAATATGCCAGGTTTTGGTACCATTCTAAACAACATGACTCTAAAACTTCATCATCAAAATATTCATCTACGAATTCGTTTTGGTACCATTCTAAACAACATGACTCTAAAACCTCGGAGAATTATTTTTTCTCCATGATTCCGTATTCGCATCACTTATCCATAGCTAGATTTCAGTTTAGAAGGTCTGATTTTTTTCTTCACGTTTATTATACCAAACTTTCTCCTTCTTGGCGGAAAAACCCACCATTTTTCAATGGTGGGTTTTCTTTATTTAGTAGCTGTAACAGCGAGCCAGATTTCACTATACTTAGCTTCTGCTGGTCCTTGATATTGCGTAAACGAAATTTCTGGTGCTGCAACGACTTGGTAACCAGATGAAGGCAACCATTCAGAGAATATCCTTGCCCAGGTTTCTTGTAAAGTTTGTGGGAAAGGACCTTCATTTGGAAAAACCGCCCATGTATGAGCAGGTACGCTTAGTTGCTCCAAATCTTCATAGGTATTTTCTTGCGAAGTGGCAAAGCCAATCATGTGTGTCATTTCTCCACCTTCTGTTGTTCGTCCCTCTTGAAAGTCAAAAGAAGCATTTACTACTTGATGAGGATATATGTCATCAAATGTATGCATTTCCGCTCGTTGTTGTGGTGTAATGCGCTGTGCTAATTCCATGATTGCTTGATTTTCCCCTTGATACTGCAAGGGAACCTTCTGACTAACTCCGACTATTTGAAACGCTGGTTTTTCAATCAATTTAACATCCATTGATTGTCCTCCTTTAATATCAATATAGAAAGAGAATTTAGGGAACGTTTTTTGGATTTGTGTTTTCATTACTTCAGAAGGGGCTTGTCCTGTCCAATCGCGAAAAGCTCTTGAGAATCCTTCAATACTTTGATAACCATATTTAAAAGCTACATCTGTCACTTTTTCACCAGCAAGTAATGCTAAATTTGCTTCCGCCAAACGTCTCTTTTTAATATACTCAGCCAGACTCATCCCCGCAATAAACGAAAAAGTTCGTTTAAAATGGTAAACAGAAATCCCTGTCTTTTTCGCCAATTCATCGAAGGATACTTCTTCCGTTAAATGTTCTTCAATATAATCCATTGCTTGATTTAAATTTGCGAGCATCCGTGTCCCTCTCTTTCTATTTGAAAGTTTACTAAAGACCAACAAGGATGACTTGATTATTTAGAGCCAACATTCGTCAAGTCGCTACTCTTGATTCATAGCGGCTTTTAAGGCCTGCGCTAAAGCACTTTCTTCTGGTTCGTCTGGTTGTGAATATTTTTTCATCAAACGACGTTCTTCATGTTTAGTCATTTTTTGTTTTCGTTCTTTTTTATCGGGAATTTTTTCAGTAATCGAACAGAATTTACATTTGAAAGAACGACCATTTTTTCCTTCTATGATGACCATTTTTTTATGGCATTGTGGGCAACGGTGATTGGATACTTTAGGATCTTTTCGCCGACGATAAGAACATTCTTGGTTTGTACAAACGTAAATCTTCCCATCTTTCGTATTTTTTTCCCGTAAGTTTGAGCCACAATCTGGACATTTTTTTTGCGTAATGGAAAAATCTTGATATTTTTTCTCGCTTTGTTTAATTTCACGGACTAATTTTTTCGTATCCTCTTCAATATCCTTTAAGAAAAGTTGACTCTTTTGTTGACCCGAAGCGATTGCTTCGAGCGATTTTTCCCATTTTTCCGTTAGTTCAGGTGTCACAAGTGATGGATTCACCAAGTCTAATAGTTGCTTTCCTTTGGCAGAGACACTTAAACCGCTATTGGTTCGTTCCATCAATTCTGATTTAATCAGTTTTTCAATGATTTCAGCTCGCGTTGCCGGTGTGCCTAAACTGTGTTTCTCCATTTTTCCTAACAACGTTCCTTCGGTTAATGGTTTTGGCGGCGACGTTAATTCTTTGTTAATGGTAAAGTTTGGCGCAACGGTCATGCCTTTTTGCCATTGGACAGTGGATAGCGGCTGTTCGGCTGTTGTTTTCCAGCCAGCAACAACTACTTTATTTTGATGAAAGACAAATGTTTCTTTTCCAAAAGCGACTGTAACTTTTGTTTGTTTGGTTTGGTTTGGCTCAGCAAACAAACCTAAGAATCGTTGAACAATCATTTGATAGATTTTTTGTTCATCATTGCTTAGCTTTTCATAACGAGGACGTTGTTCAGTTGGAATCAACCCATGGTGATCCGTGACTTTTGCATTTTGGAAAACTTTTTGTTGTTTAACAACAGCCCCATTTTTAAGGTAGCCTTTCACTTCTGGTGAAAAATCAGCAATGGCTTGAAGGCGCTCTTTCATCGTTCCTTTCATATCCGTTGTTAGATATTTGCTGTCAGTTCGAGGATAGGAAACAATTTTATGGGTTTCGTATAAACTTTGTACAAGAGACAACGTTTTCTTTGCAGAAAATTGGAATCGCTGGTTGGCTTCACGCTGGATTTCGGTTAAATCATATGGTAACGGCGCATTTTCTGTTTTAACTTTTTCTTGGATATCGGTAACTAAGCCCTTTTGTTTTGAGAGTTCTTTGACTAATTGTTCTGCTTCCTGCCGTTCTTTTAAAGCGTATGGATTTTTTTGGGTCATCTTTGCTTTTTCTGATTCAACAGTTAACGAGATAGTAAAATAAGTTTGAGGCTTAAATTGTTCAATCGTTTTTTCTTGTTGGCGCACCATTGCTAAAGTTGGTGTTTGAACACGACCTGCGGATAAGTTATCTTGATATTTCACTGTCAAGGCCCGTGTGACGTTTAGACCCACTAACCAGTCAGCTTTTGCGCGCGCCAAGGCAGAGTAATACAAATTATCGTAGTCTTTCGCTGGGCGAATTTTCTTAAACCCGTCTTTAATGGCTTTGTCTGTTTGAGATGAAATCCATAAGCGTTTGACTGGTTTGTTAAAACGGACATATTCTAAAATCCAGCGGGCCACTAATTCACCTTCACGACCAGCATCGGTGGCAATCACGGCTTCAGAAACATCTTTACGATTGGCTAATTGTTTAATCGCTTTTAATTGATGTCCCGTTTTCGGTAACGGTTTAATCCCTAAATTCTTAGGAATCATCGGTAAAGTTTCCATTTGCCACGTTTGCCATTCTTTGTTTAAATCTTCTGGCATTTTTAGTCCTAAGAGATGGCCTAAAGCCCATGTGACAATCACGTTGGGTCCTTCATAATAATTCTTATTTTTTTGATTTGCTCCTAAAACGCGGCTTAAATCTTTTGCTACGCTAGGTTTTTCAGCAATAATTAATTGTTTTGCAACCACTAGTTTCGCTCCTTTTTGAGTGCTATCTTTTCGTATTATACCAAATATTAGCTCGATTTTCTCTAAATTCCGAGAATAGAAAAAGAGTTTAAAGAAAATTCCCTGAGGTTTTTCTTTAAACTCATGCGTTTCAAATAACTTTCCGTTTGCAGAATTTTGTTTTGCCAAAATGATTGGATATTGTGGTAAACTCAGCTTTATTTTCAAAAGTAACCGCATGATGATTTTCTAGTAATGCTAAACCGAAGTATTGTTGTAAATCTTCATCGCATTCTTCACACCAGCGTTCTTCCCCATCATTCCAGAAAGCCGTTAAATAGTTAGGCTTTGTGTTGACGTATGTATAATTCTGAGAAAGTTTTTGCCAAACTTCCACATAATATGTCTCTGCATCGGTCAAGTTATCGAAGGTTTTTTCTTGAACAATGTCCTCTTGCCAATCATCAAAAAACCACCAAGGTTCATTGTCGCCATACATTGTAATTACTTGATACATTGAACCGCTCCTTTTTTTGCTACTGTAGGTATCATAGTCACTTTCTGAAAAAGTTGCAAGGATTTGGTTTCGGACTGAGAAATTTTTGAAATTTATTTTATCCTGCCACTTCTAAAGAAGCAATAAAATCTTCAATCATGCGACGATAACTTTCTTCCGGCGTGGCTTCTTCGCGTTGAAAATAACCTAAAAAACGTAAGGTAATATAACCATGGATTAAGCTACGTAGTTCTCGACTTTTGTGCAGTCGTTCTTCATTATTAAATGGATAAAAAGCTAAAAGTTGTAAGATAATTTGATTGGTTTCATGGATGCCTTCAATTAATTGTTGGTTTTGCGTTTTCGGCACACTGATAAGTAATTCATAGACTGCAGAATTTTCAAAAGCAAATTGTTGGTACGTTTCAGCATATATCCGAATTGCTTCTGCGCCACTCTTACCCACTAAGGCTCTTCGCAATGCATCATTTAATTCTTGAATTAACAAGTCCACTAAAGCATTTTTTACTTCAGCAATATTTTTAAAGTGATTATAGAGTGAAGGATACTTGATGCCTAAATCAACGGCTAAATTTTGAAAGGTTAATTGTTGAACGCCCAATTCTTCCGCTAGATTGCGGGCACTTTCAAGGATTTTGGCTTTCGTTAAATTCCGTTTTTTTGCCATCTTTCTGACGCCTCCAATTCTTAAATTTTGGACAAGTATTAGTTTATCATATCTATTGACTCTTTTTAAACTATAAATTATAGTTTATAATAATAATTTGTAAACATTATTTTTGAAAGAAGGCTGTTTGGCATGCATATTACCAACCGTTCTCATTTGGCCGATCGTTATGGCAAACGAACCAGTGCAGAATTTTTATTACACGAACGTCCTATTTTATCTTTTCCTATTTCTTTAGCGGCCATTCCTAAAGAAGCCCGCTATTTATCCTGGGAATTAATTGATTATGACACGATTCCTCTAATCGGTTTCCCTTTTATTCATTGGTTAGCTGCCAATGTTCCTGTAACCAATGAGATTCCTGAAGACTTTAGTCGAACAGCACTCAAGCCTACCATTCAAGGAAAAAATAGTCTTGCTTCTCCTTTGGGGAAACAGATGATTCCTGCGCTTGCCACTGAAACGTTACCTGAGTTAACCGAACGTTATCTGGGGTTAAGCCCTCGCTCTGGTGTGCACACCTATACGTTATATGTGTACGCTACAAAAAATCCACTAAATTTAAAAGAAGGCTTTTTTGCGAATGAATTGCATCAAGCATTGAATGATCAACGACTCGCCAAAGCCAAATTTGAATTTCTTTACTAGAAAGTGAGGAAATAGAATGTATGAATTAATTAAAAGTAAAATTTTCCGTCCAAGACAACCTTGGGAAAAAAATCTGCTTGTTTTATGGTTTGGCACATTTATGGCTGGTATTGGCTTTAGCTTAGTGATGCCATTCATGCCTCTTTATATCAACACATTAGGTACTTTTACCCACCAACAATTGAATTTTTGGAGCGGAATCACGTTCTCTTCCACTTTTTTAGTCACAACCATTGTTTCACCTTGGTGGGGCCGTTTAGCCGACCGAAAAGGACGCAAGTTAATGTTATTACGCGCTTCATTAGGGATGGCTATCGTCATTAGTTTAATGGGCGCAGTCACAAGTGTTTATCAATTGATTGGCTTACGCTTATTACAAGGTGTTTTTTCTGGTTATATCAGTAATGCGACTGCGTTAGTTGCTACAGGCACACCTAAGGAAAAAAGCGGTCAAGTGCTTGGTACTTTAGCAACTGGTTCTGTTACCGGCACGTTGCTTGGTCCTCTTTTGGGCGGTGTCACTGCGTCTATTTTCGGTTATCGGCCAACCTTTTTCATTACTGGTACGATTTTATTACTCGTTTTTGTTTTGAGTCTCGTCTTTGTCCATGAAGAGTTTGTGCCAATTGAAAAAAATCAAGCCGCATCTGGGAAACAAATTTTAAAAAAACTAGAACATCCCCACGTGATTCTTGGAATGTTTATTACGACATTAATCATTCAAGCTTCCAATAATTCAATTAGTCCCATCATCAGTTTATATATTCAACAATTGTTGGGTGGTCACGGAAATGTCACCTTAATTAGCGGAGTCATTGCTTCTATTCCAGGGATTGCAACGTTAATAGCCGCCCCTCGTTTCGGCCGGTTAGGCGATCGTATTGGCAGTGAACGCATCTTGACAATTGGCTTAATTTTAGCCATTTTCGTTTACCTACCAATGGCCTTTGTTCAAAATGTCTGGCAGCTTGCCATGCTTCGTTTCTTAGTTGGGATTTCCGATGCCTGTTTACTACCAGCTGTTCAAACGTTGATCACTCGTTATTCTCCAAGTGATGCTGCAGGCCGTATTTTCAGTTACAATCAATCTTTCCAAGCGACAGGAAATGTGATTGGTCCTATGATTGGTTCAAGCGTATCTGCCGCTTTCGGTTATCGTGGGGTCTTTATTTCCACTTCTTGTCTGGTTCTCCTTAACCTTCTATGGGTTCGTCGAAGCACCGCCGAATTAAAAAAAGAGAAAAATGATGACTAAGTTATACACAGAAAAGTTATCCACAATTTGAATTTTTAATTTTTCTCTTTTTCTTATTTTAAAAAAAATAGGCATATAAAACAAAAAAGAAAAGCGGATATTTACTGGTTTTATGACCAGCATATCCGCTTTTCTTTTGGTTAACTCTGCGCTTTTTGTTTCACAACTCGTGAAACTTTTTAGACGTATTGTAGTTCTTTTTCATCTTGGTAGGCGCGATCAATTAAGCCGCCCCCTAAGCATTCCATCCCATCATAAAAAACAACAGCTTGACCTGGAGTGACTGCGCGCGCTGGTTCCTTAAACGTAACGGTTGCTTTTGTGCCATCTTCAGATAAGGAAACATGCACTGGGATATCTGCTTGACGATAACGGAATTTAGCCGTACAGTCAAACTCTTTTGGCATTGGTGTATCAACAGTAAAATGAACCTCACTAGCTTCTAAATGTGTTGCATATAGTTTTTCATGGTGAAATCCTTGTCCCACATATAATGTATTGGTGGTTAAATCTTTCCCAATCACAAACCATGGTTCTTGTGTTTTACCGCCGCCACCAATTCCTAAGCCTTGGCGTTGACCGATAGTATAATACATCAGACCATCATGTTGTCCTTTGATTTCGCCATCTTCTGTCACCATGTTGCCTTTTTTAGCTGGTAAATAATTACTCAAAAATTCTTTGAAATTCTTTTCACCAATAAAACAAACGCCCGTTGAGTCTTTTTTCTTGGCTGTGGCTAATCCAGCACGTTCAGCAATTGCACGAACTTCTGATTTTTCCATGCCACCCAATGGAAACATTGTTTTTGCCAATTGGGCTTGTGATAATTGGCTTAAAAAATAGGTTTGGTCTTTATTATTGTCAATTCCACGTAACATATGCACTACGCCATTTTCATCCGTTTCTACTTGCGCATAGTGGCCAGTTGCAACATAGTCAGCGCCTAGTTGCATAGCATAATCTAGGAATGCTTTAAATTTAATTTCTTTATTACACATGACATCTGGATTTGGTGTCCGTCCTAACCGATATTCTGCTAAAAAATATTCAAACACACGGTCCCAATATTCTTTTTCAAAATTGACCGAATAATACGGAATCCCAATTTGATCCGCTACTTTTGCGACATCTTTATAATCCTCAGTTGCGGTACAGACACCATTTTCGTCTGTATCGTCCCAATTTTTCATAAAGATCCCAATTACATCATAGCCTTGCTCTTTTAAAAGCAACGCTGTGACAGATGAATCGACACCGCCACTCATGCCTACCACGACACGCGTTTTGCTGTTATCTGCCATTTTATCACCATCATTTCAATTAGATTCTGAAATCATCCACGATTTGAAGGTCGTAACTTTTCAGTGCTTTTCATTATACTATTTTTTTGAAATAAGTAAAGCAAGCCGGGCGTATAATGAGAAAATACTTGGAACAAAGACACAGCCAACAAGCTGTTGCTTTCAAATAAACAGAAAACCTGAAGGAACAAGCTACTTTCACTTGTTTCTTCAGGTTTCTCTAAATTATTCTACTTTCTCTAATACACCACGGCTAATTAAGCCATCCATTAAGAAAAAGTATTTTTCTTTACTCATTTCATGTTGTTCATTCTTGAAAATATTCATTGGTTTTAAACCATTTGCCGTTGTAATGGACATTTTCAACTCTTTTAGATCAGCAGTGATCGTAATTTTCAATTTGAAGCCTTCATTTCTCTGAGGCGTTGGATCTAAGGAACGAATCAATTGAAAGTTCCCTGATTTTGTTTCAGTAAAGCCGTTATCTTTTAATGTATAGCGTTTTGCACTAGGATGTACTTTGTAAAAAACTGTTGAGCCTTCAACAGCAGCCGTTGTTGTAAATGCCATGGGTTCCACCTCGTTATTTTCATTGTTATCTTCATTATAGCGAAAACCTGTAGCTGCCGCAATCAGATTATTTTTTCAATTGTTGAATCACTGCAACTAGTACTTCAGAAAAAGTCGCAATTTCTTCTGGTGTGTTCCCGTAGCCAAAACTAATCCTGATTGATTCTTTAATAGCTGAGGAATTTTCTCCATACATCGCTGTCAACACGTGCGAAGGATCCACAGTTCCCGCTGTACAAGCCGAGCCTGTTGAAATCGCAATACCTCTTAAGTCCAAATGCATTAAGAGCAAATCACTGGGAATTCCTTTTAAATGAAGATTTAAGACATGCGCTAAACGATTCGTTGGTTCACCATTAATTGAAAAATCAATATTGGCTTCTTCTAACGCTTTTAAAATAATCGTTTGAAAACTTTGATAGGCTGTTTTTCTTGCTTGCTTTTCTGCAGAAGTTAGTAATGAAACGGCAGTACCCATGCCAATAATTCCAGCTAAGTTTTCCGTGCCCGCACGTCGTTTTTCTTCTTGTTCCCCACCATGTAAAAGAGGTGGTAATTGGATTGCATCGCTTTTAAATAAAAAACCTACGCCTTTTGGACCATTGATTTTATGAGCGGAAATACTTAATAAGTCGATCCCTAATTCATGAGGTAAAATGACTTCACTTCCATAAGCTTGGACGGCATCTGTATGAAAAATCGCCGAATGATTTTTAAGAATTGCACCAACTTCAGCAATCGGTAATCGATTTCCAATTTCATTATTGCCATACATCATTGAAACCAAGATCGTTTCTTCGCGTAAAGACTTTTTGAATTGATTCATTGAAATCTGACCATTTTCATTCACAGGTAAGTAAGTCACTTCAAAGCCTAACGTTTCTAAGTATTCCATCGTTCGTAACACAGCGGGATGTTCAATTGCCGTAGTAATAATATGTTTTCCTTCCTTTTGACGAGAAAAAGCAACTGCCAAGATGGCTGTGTTATCCCCTTCTGTGCCACCACTATTAAAAATAATTTCGTGGGGTTTGGCTTGTAAGCTCTCGGCAATCGTTTGACGCACTTCTTCCAGAAGACCGTGTGCCTTTCGTCCAAACTGATGAATACTTGATGGATTGCCAAAAGTCGTTTGCATATTTTCAGTCATCGCTTGAATGACCGTTGGATGAAGCGGTGTTGTTGCCGCATGATCTAAATAAATGGGTTCCAAATGACTCGTCCCTTTCCTTATGTTCTGGCGTTATTCTAGCATAAAAAGCTTAAAACACAAAATCAGAATACTTTCTCTTCTATTTATAAAAGAGATAAGAAAAATAGGCCCAACACTATTAAAGTTGTTAGACCTATTTCTAGTTTAAGGAATCACTTATTCTCCTTTTGGTTCTAAACGGAATAATGGACTCATTGGTTTATTTTCATGAATACGAAGTAACGCTTCCCCCATTAACTCAGCGCAAGAAATAATATTCAAGGTTGCTGGTTGGCGGTCTGCTGTCGTATAAACAGAGTCAGTAATACTAATTTCCTTAATTGGCGCATTTTCTAAGGTTGCTTTTGCGCCTTCTGATAACAAACCATGCGAGGCGCAAGCATACACTTCTTGCGCACCATTTTTCATTAAAACTTCCGCCGCTGTGGCTAACGTTTGACCAGTATTCAAAATGTCATCAACAAGAATACATTTTTTCCCAGCGACATTCCCAATAACGTAACCTTCTTGACGCACCCCATCAATCTCTTCATGGTCGACAATTGCTAAGGTCGCATCTAAGTACTCCGATAAACTACGTGCGCGTTGAACGCCACTGTTTTTAGGCGAAACAATCACAATTTCTTCCCCTACTAATGCTTGTTGACGATAATAATGAGCGAACAAAGGCATTGTAAATAAATTATCTACTGGGATATCAAAAAATCCTTGGACTTGAACAGTATGCAAGTCTAATGTCAACAAACGTGTTGCGCCTGCCTCTACCAACATATTAGCAACTAATTTCGCAGTAATGGGCTCTCTTGGTTTCGCTGTGCGGTCTTGGCGAGCATAACCATAGTAAGGCAAAATAACATTAATTGTTTTTGCGCTAGCACGTTTTAATGCATCAATTAAAATAAGCAATTCCATCAAATGATCATTTACAGGAGCATTCGTTGCTTGGATGATGTAGACATGATCGCCACGAATACTTTCTTCAATATTAATTTGAATTTCGCCATCACTAAATTGGCGCACGGTGCTTTTTCCTAATTCTGTTCCTACTGATGCTGCGATTTTTTCAGCAAGTGGTCGATTTGCATTTAAACTGAAGATGCGTAAGGTGTCATCTTGATAGTTTTCGGTCATGATATCCTCCGTCAATATAAAATAATAGTCGTTTTCATTCATATTCTACCATTTTTTGTCATAAAAATCATGGGATCCTCCTTAATTTATTGAAAGAAACGGTTTTCTTTGTGAAAAAAGCGCTTGTATTTAGGCGCGCCTAAAAATTATTTGCATTTTCTTAAACTATCCCTTATACTGATTTTAAGGCAAACCTAAAAAGGAGGAATTTCATGAGAAAAAGCTTTAACTTAGCTGTTCAAGCGTTAACCGTTCAATATCAAGGACGGACCGCTTTAAATAATATCCACGTTACTATTCCCTCCGGTAAAATTACTGGAATTATCGGACCAAATGGTGCTGGAAAGTCAACATTTATTAAAGGGTTATTAGGCTTAATTAAAACAAAGGAACGTGATGTTTTGTTAAATAATCAAGCAATTGACCAACAAAAAACAACCATTGCCTATGTAGAACAACGTAGCGCCTTGGATCTTAGTTTCCCCATTAGCGTTTTTGAAACGGTCTTGCTAGGAACCTATCCAAACTTGGGACTATTAAAACGCCCAGGAAAGAAAGAAAAGCAAGCAGCCATGGCTGCATTAAAAATGGTGCAATTAGAAGACTATGCGCAACGCCAGATTGGCGAACTTTCTGGTGGCCAATTACAACGTGTGTTTATCGCCCGTGTTTTGGCCCAAGGAGCTGAGGTGATTTTTTTAGATGAACCTTTCGTCGGCATTGATATGTCTAGTGAAAAAGTGATTATGGATATTCTCAAATCATTAAAAAATCAAGGTAAAATGATTATCATTGTTCACCATGATTTGCACAAAGTGTCCCACTATTTTGATGAATTAATCGTTTTGAAAAACCGGCTAATTGCTGCGGGTCCTGTTGAACAAACGTTTACTGCAGAAACGCTCCAAGAAGCATACGGTGATTTGTTAGGTGATTTATTAATACAGGGGGTTGCAAAATGATTGCTGCATTTATTGATGGTTTATTCCGTTATCAATTTTTACAAAATGCCCTTTTGACGTCTGTAATTGTCGGACTCATTTCAGGGGTAATTGGTTCATTCATTATTTTACGTGGGATGTCTTTGATGGGTGATGCGATTTCCCATGCTGTTTTACCAGGGGTCGCTGTTTCTTATATGTTTGGTTTCAATTATATTTTTGGCGCTTCTATTTTTGGCTTATTAGCTGCATTATCGATTGGCTTTATTACCCAAAAAAGTCCACTAAAAAATGATACTGCCATTGGTGTTGTCTTTAGTTCTTTTTTTGCTTTAGGGATTATTTTTATCTCTTTTGCAAAAAGTTCCACCGATTTATATCATATTCTGTTTGGAAATGTATTAGCGGTCGCAGATACCGATATTTTAATTACTTGTGTCGTCGGCGTGATTGTTTTGATTTTTGTGGCATTGTTTTATAAAGAGTTGCAACTCACTTCTTTTGATCCCACAATGGCTCAGGCCTACGGTTTAAATATTCAATTTTTCCACTATGCATTGATGTTTTTACTAACACTAGTCGCTGTTTCTTCTTTACAAACCGTCGGAACTATTTTAGTCATTGCCATGCTGATTACGCCAGCGGCAACAGCTTATCTATTAACAAATCACTTACCGACAATGATTGGCTTAGCCTCTACTTTTGGGATTTTAAGTTCAGTGATTGGCCTATTCTTCAGTTATTCTTATAACTTAGCTTCTGGTGCGACGATTGTTTTAACCGCCGCCTTATTCTTTTTATTGGTTTTCTTTTTCTCACCAAAGAAAGGCCTAGTATTTGTAAACCGTGAGAAAGAAATGGAGGAATCAACGAATGAAAAAATTTAGTTTATTTTTTTTAACACTTTTAGCAGGGTTAACGTTAGCTGCTTGCGGGAATCAAGCCGCTGAAAAGAAAGAAAAATTAGCAATTGTGACAACGAACTCGATCCTATCTGATTTAGTGAAAAATGTTGGGCAAGACAAAATTGAGCTGCATAGTATTGTGCCAATTGGGACAGACCCTCACGAATATGAACCGTTACCAGAAGACATTGCGAAAGCTTCTGAAGCGGACATTTTATTCTTTAACGGCTTGAACTTAGAAACAGGCGGAAATGGCTGGTTTAACAAATTAATGAAAACGGCCAAAAAAGTTGAGAATAAAGATTACTTTTCTACAAGCAAAAATGTTACGCCACAATATTTAACAAGTGCCGGTCAAGAACAAACAGAAGATCCGCATGCTTGGTTAGACATTGAAAATGGCATTAAATATGTAGAAAACATTCGTGACGTGTTAGTAGAAAAAGATCCAAAAAATAAAGATTTCTATACAGAAAACGCGAAAAATTATACCGAAAAACTTAGCAAACTACATGAGGAAGCCAAAGCTAAATTTGCTGATATTCCTGATGATAAAAAATTATTAGTTACAAGTGAAGGTGCCTTTAAATATTTCTCCAAAGCTTATGATTTAAATGCCGCTTATATTTGGGAAATTAACACAGAAAGTCAAGGAACACCTGAACAAATGACCACGATTATTGATACCATTAAGAAATCAAAAGCACCTGTGTTATTTGTTGAAACCAGTGTCGATAAACGTAGTATGGAACGGGTCTCAAAAGAAGTGAAACGACCAATTTACGATACACTTTTCACAGACTCTCTTGCCAAAGAAGGAACAGAAGGCGATACGTACTACAGCATGATGAACTGGAATTTAACAAAAATCCATGATGGCTTAATGAGTAAATAAATAATAAAGAAGAAAGAACCAAGTTGACTCCCCCTCAACTTGGTTCTTTCTTCTTTATTTAACTAATTCCTCAATATCAATTACTCGATCCACAATTTCCTCATAAAAATCTGCTTCATGGGAAACCAGAAAAACCGTTCCTGGGTAAACGTGAATTGCTTCTTGTAAACTTTTTTTGGCCGCTTCATCAATATGATTGGTTGGCTCATCTAAAAATAACAAATTACTTGTTTGCATCATTAGTTCCGCTAGTTTTACTTTTGTTTGCTCACCACCACTTAACAGGGCTAGCGACTGCATTGCTAACTTATCTGGTAAACCTGCTCTAGCCAAATGACTTCTTCGCTCTTTAATCGTTGTATCTGGAAAACGATCTGATAAATAGTCTAGCGGCGTTAACTGCTCATTAGGCCACGCCAAGTCTTGGGTAAAATAAGCAATTTTTGTATTCAGCGGATAATGAAATTCTCCATCTAATGAAGGAATCACTTTCGTCAACGTTTTAATTAATGTTGATTTGCCAATCCCATTAAAGCCTTTCAATGCGACTTTTTCACCGACATGAACCATTAAATCTAACGGTTCTAACAAAGGTTCCCGATAGCCGACAACTAACTTCTGGGTCGTTAGTGCTTGCGTTGCAACTAACCCTTGATAAGGAAATTCAATCGCCGGCTTAGTCAAGGAACCTGGCGGAGCCAATCGTTCCAACCGGTCCAATTGTTTTTGTCGACTTTTAGCCATCGTTGCTCGATTTCCAGCTTTGTATTTACGAATATAGGCTTCCATTTTTTCAATTTTTTCTTGTTGGGCCTGATACTGTTTCAAATAGGTTTGTTTATTCTGCTCTTTTTGTGCAAAAGATTTTTCTACATTTCCAGTATATTTGGTTAATTTGCCAAACTCAATATCTGCGATGCAATTCGTCACTTCATTTAAAAATTGATAATCATGGGAGACTAATAGAAAGCTTCCTTCAAAATTATTCAGATAGCGAACAAGCCATTGAATATGTGTATCATCTAAATAGTTGGTGGGTTCATCTAAAAGTAACACATCAGGGGCCTCTAACAATAATTTTGCTAAAATCACTTTTGAACGTTGACCACCGCTTAGCTCCCCTAACTTTTTATCCAAACCAATTGCTTGTAGTCCTAACCCATTGGCTAAATCCTGAATAATCGTGTCAATTTGGTAAAAATTACTTTCATCTAAATCTGTTTGTAATTTGCCTGCTTGTTCTAAAAGTTTTTCCGAAGCCGTTTGACTGTATTCTTCATAAAGTTTTGTCAGTTTCGCTTCTTTATCAAAAAGTTCTTGAAAGGCTTGTTTCAAAAAATCAACCATCGTTAGTGATTGTTCTACAGAAACATGCTGATCCAAGTACCCAATCTTGCAATTTTTTTGCCACTGAATCGTTCCTTCGTCTGGCAATACTTCCCCCGTTAAAATTTTAATTAAGGTGGATTTGCCGACCCCATTTTGGCCAGTTAAGCCTAAATGATCTCCTTTATTCACTTGCAATGAAGCCTCTTCATACAAGACCTTTTCGCCAAATCGATGCGTTAAATGTTCAATAGTTAAAATACTCATTTTCGTCACTTCTTTCTTGTTAACTGATTATTTTGGGACAACAAAAAAAGAACCACGTCTGCACGTCGTCCATCCTGACAGAAATCCCGACAACCGCTTGTACGTACACTCAAATAAGACTAGCTTTTCTAGTCAAAAAATGTGCTATCAAGCGATGAAGAAATTAATTGCTCGGCTCCACAACAGTGCTTCATCTGTTCTTAAACTATCGGGAGCTACTTTTCTTGTTAATTTATCAGTTAAAACAAAAAACATGTGAATCACCTTTCTTATGCTTGTATTCTACCATAGAATGACAAGAAAGCAAGCCACGTTGGTTTATAACGAAAGGAGCCCACAAACAATCATTTTGTCGGCTCCCTATCCCTATTATTCTGACAAATAGTTTAATGCATAGCGTACGTGGTACTCTGCTGCTAAAAGTAAGGCACGTTCATCAATATCAAATTGTTCATGATGGTGTCCAAAATGAGTAGCAGGATTTTCAGGGTTTCGTGAACCGACCCGTCCATAGATACCAGGAATTACCGCTAAGTAATCAGCAAAATCATCCGCCCCTAAACTTTTAGGATGATCGGTCACAACATTTTCAAAACCAACAATTTCACTGGCTACCTGCTGTGCACGGTTGGTTGCTTGTTCTTCATTAATTAATGGATTCGCTGCCGCATAAACAGAAAAATCAGCAATTTCTGTGCGATGAGACTGGGCAATTTCATGGGCAATTTCTTCGACTCGTTGTAAAACAAATTGGCGCGTTTCCTGACTAAATGTTCGAACAGTACCTTTAATGGTTGCCTGGTTTGCTACAATATTATAGCGTGTTCCTGCTTGTAAAACGCCAATTCCTACTACGACAGAATCTAAAGGATCAATCTCGCGCGCTACAATTTTTTGTAATTCCACAACGATACTGGCCGCTGCTAAAACAGCATCTCGGCCATTCTGTGGTTGGGCGACGTGACTACTTTGACCACTGACTTCAATTTTAAAAATATCACAAGAGGCGTTGGTGGCGCCTTTGGTAGCGACTAATTTTCCGACCGGCACACTGGAATCTAAATGAATCCCAAACACTTGGTCGATTGCTTCTAAATAATTTCCTTCCACAAATTGTCGAGCGCCTGCACCAATTTCTTCAGCTGGCTGGAAGGCCAGTTTAATCGTTCCTGAAAAGGTATCCTGATGTTTTTTGAGCACTTTAGCTGTACCTAGCAATGCTGCCGCATGACCATCGTGTCCACAAGCATGATTGAGTCCTGGATTTTTAGAAGCATAGGCAGTACCTGTTGCATCTGGTAATTCCAACGCATCAATATCTGCACGTAATAAAATCGTTTTGCCAGCGCCAAGACCTCCTTCAATGGTTGCTAAAACACCCGTTTCCCCTACTTCTACAAAAGGAATAGCTAAGGCTAGTAGTTCTTCTTTAATTCGCTTAATCGTTTCATATTCTTTTAAACTTGCTTCAGGGTATTGATGAAAATGACGTCTTAAATGGATTATCCATTCCTTTTCTGTAGCAATAGCTTCTTGGATTGTTTGAATCGTTGTTGTACTCATTATAAATGCCTCCTTTATTTTTTACCAAATGTTTCCCAGGCTGGAACATTGGCGCCTTTTGATGTTTCTGCAATGATCTTTTTCGTTTCTTCTTGTTGATATTCTTCTACAACTTTTTGATAAAGTTTATTCTCTTGATCTTCTTTTCGGGCCACGACAATGTTCACATAAGGTTTCGCTTTTTCGTTTACAGGTTCTAAGAAAATAGCATCTTTATCTGGTGTATACCCAGCATCGACAGCCATGCCGCTATTAATCACTGAAGCATCGACATCTTGTAAAGCGCGCGCTGTTTGCGTAGCATCTAATTCAGTTATTTTCAATTGGCGTTTATTTTCAGTAATATCACTGACAGTCGGTAGTTGCTGTTTCGCAGGATCTACTTTTATCAGTCCTGCAGTTTGTAATAAAATTAACGCCCGCCCACCATTCGTTGGGTCATTAGGAATAGCAATTTCTCCGCCGTCTTTAATTTTCGTGATATCTTTCAATTTATTAGCGTAAATTCCCAATGGTGCATTGACTGTATTGCCAATTGATACTAATTTCGTTCCATGCTCTTTATTGTAATTGTCTAAAAAGATTTGATGCTGAAAGGCATTTAAATCAATTTCTTTTTCTGCTAATGCTGCGTTTGGTTGCGTATAGTCTGTAAATTCTACCAATTGTAAATCAATATTTTTCTTTTTCAAACGGTCTTTGACCGATTCCCATTCATCATTTTTTGTTCCTACAACCCCTAGTTTAACGGTTTCTGTCTTAGTATCCTTCGCAGACCCCGATGCACAACCTGCAATCGTAAAAGCTAATACCCCAATAAGTCCAATTAATTTACTAAATTTTTTCATTTTGTCAGTTCTCCTTTTTCTAATGTGATGTTTTTTTGATTAATTGATTACTAATGGCTTGACTGATAAATACCATAATTAAAATAATTAACGTGGCCATAAATGTCACATCGGTTTGAAACCGATTGTATCCTCGAGTAATCGCTAAGTTGCCCAGACCACCGGCTCCAATCGCTCCTGCCATGGCTGTTAATCCAATCAAATTAATAATTGTCACTGCTGAAACACGAATAATACTTGGTAACCCTTCAATTAAATAAACCCGAAAAATAATCCCTAAGGGACTCGTCCCCATGGCTTCTGCCGCTTCAATAACGCCAGGATCCACTTCTAATAACGCATTTTCAATTTGGCGCGCGAAGAACGGAATTACGCCAATAACTAATGGGACTAACGCTGCGGTTGTACCAATTGTCGTTCCTGCCAAAATTCGTGTTAATGGTTGAATCAGTGCGAGCATAATGATGAAAGGAATAGAACGACAAACATTAATAATTTTTTCTAAGACGCTATACAGGGGTGGATTTTTCAAAACACCACTGGGGCCAGTACTAACAAGCACGACACCCAACAAGACTCCTAACACGCCAGCAATCAATGCTGTCCAAAAAACCATGTATAATGTTTCCCATGTACTTTGAAGAAACTCTTGTTTTAATTGGACAACATTCGGAAAATATTTCTCAAATAATTGATACATTCTCAGTTCACTCCTTTTTTAAATCACCTGTAAATTCTGCTTTTGCTTCGTTTGCTGATAGGTTTTCAAAACATTGGTTCGCACGCCTTGTTTCGCTAAATAAGTAAGGGCTTGTTGACGCTGGGCCTCATCACCAGAAAGCACCACAATTAAATGGCCAATAGGAACGTTTTGAACAATTTCGACATTGCCGTAAAGGATATTCGTATACACCTGATATTGGCTATACAATTGTGCAATTAATGGCTCATTCGTTTGATCTCCCACATAAGAAAATTCAATTAATTCTTGATTTTTATCTAAATCAGCTAATTTAGGATGTTCAAGAATCGTGGTTAATGCTTGGTCAATATGAGTTGCTGTCCGAATAAAATCTTTGGTTAAAGGTTGTTGGGGTTGACTAAAAATCGAAACAATATCGTTTGATTCGACAACGTAGCCATTTTCCATCACCGCGACTTTATTACAGATTTCTTTAACCACTTGCATTTCATGGGTGATTAAGACAATCGTCAAGTTCAGTTCTTGATTTAACTTTTTTAACAAGGCTAAAATCTGTCCCGTTGTTTTTGGATCTAACGCACTCGTCGCTTCATCACAAAGTAAAATTTCAGGATCATTTGCTAAAGCGCGGGCAATCGCAACTCGCTGTTTTTGCCCTCCTGATAGTTGACTGGGGTAAGCGTCCCGTTTTTCACTTAGTCCAACTAGCTCTAATAAATGGCTGATTTTTTGACGCCGTTCACTTTTACTTAGCCCAGAATATTTTAATGAAAAATCGATATTACTAAATATAGTCCGCTCTTTCATCAAATTAAAATGTTGAAAAATCATTCCAATCTTTTTTCGTTGTTGTCGTAATTCCTTTTTAGAAAAAGTTAAAATATTTTCTTTGTTAATAATAACGGTGCCCGCTGTTGGTCGTTGCAATAAATTAATTACCCGTACTAACGTACTTTTTCCAGCACCGGAATAACCAACGATTCCGTAGATATCCCCTTTATCAATTGTCAAAGACACATCTTGGACAGCCTGAATTTCTTGTTTTTTTTGTTGAAATGTCACACTGATATTTTTTAGTTCAATCATTCTTTATCCCCCTTCATTCTTACCAACCTGCATTTTTTCATAAAAAAGAAAAAAGCATCCTCAACGACACAACTCAAGTTGTATCGTTGAGGACGCTTTTTTGCGTGTTACCACCTCATGTTCAGAATTTGCTCACACAAATTCCCTTTTCAAGTACGGAACAATATGTTCGATACCCTAGCTCGATAACGGGAGCCCCCGTCGCCGCCTTGTGTTTAACACTCGGAGCGCTTGCTCAATAGCCATTTTCCAAAACGTCTTTGTCACCTATTCTCAGCTACCTAGGCTCTCTGTTAGACAAATCAAGTCTTGTACTTACTATATCACTGCTTTTTTATTTCTATTCATTCTAAACTGATTTTCATCTGTTTTCAAAATTAAACAGACTAGAGTTAATGTTCTCTTCGAACAGCTTGTACTGTTCATCATCTACTCTGTCGCTTCGCGCCAGTCGTAGTGATTCACAGCAAAAAGCCCTTCACTAGCGTTTTGCTAGTAAAGGGCGAATGATTCGCGGTACCACCTTTTTTCGAAATATAACTGATTCTTTATATCTCATCTCTTATCCAAGTCTTTATTAACTTGGTGCACATGGTAACGGGTGCTTAGCCGAAATTGCTTACTTATCAGCAATTTATTCTCAGAGGCCATCTTCAACTTTTCTGAACCTTGTCCCTTTTCACCAATCAGGACTCTCTTTTGAAGGTCATCAAAATTTACTCTTCTCTTCAACGAATGAATAGTTATCTGTGATGTTGATTTACACTTTACTAGAGAAAAAAGAGATTGTCAACAGTTTTTCTTAGAAAAAAATCATTTTTCTTTTTTTACGAAAGAGCAATTGACAAACTTTCGTCTATACGTTATTCTATTTCTTGTGCACGAGATTTGTACGATTTTTCAAAAGGAACTTTGGCGATTACTCGTCGCAGTGTAGCCTTTGAAAGTGAACTCTATGGGTTTCACTTCGTTGCAATCCTCGAGTTAGTTTAGCCTTTGAAAGTGCCGCCTTAGCTCAGTTGGTAGAGCACCACCATGGTAAGGTGGGGGTCGCCGGTTCAAGCCCGGCAGGTGGCTTTTTGGTAAAATCCCAACTCTTTAATAAAGAGTTGGGATTTTTTTGTTTTGCCTACCCTTAGTGTTCTGTCAAGATGAGAAAATAACAAAAGCAATTTCTTCATTCCACTCGTTATGGTATATTTTAATTGTTAAATAATTATTGGAGTGGAGTACAATGATGAAACAATTACCTACAGAATCAAAAAAATTTGATTTAAAGAATTGGTGTATTGAAAATAAAGCCTATCTTCTATTGATCATTTTAATTTATCAAGTGGCAGTTTTATCCATCGGCATTATCAATTTCCCTTACTTAGATGATAATGCTCGCCAAGTCGCTGGAATGACAGATTTTGGTACGACTTACGCACGTTGGGGCAGTGAATTTCTCTCATGGTTTGTTCAAGGAAGTCGTCATTTGACAGATCTGGGCTTGACCACACCGATTCTAACAGGTCTTATCTTATCTCTCACAAGCATACTGGCTATTTATATCATCAATGACCAAAAAATTAGCTGGGGTTCCTCTTTAGTAGCTACTTTAATTGGCCTCAATCCTTGGTTCCTTCAATGTCTTAGTTTCAGGTTTGATAGTCCCTATATGGCATTGAGTATTTTTTGTTCGTTTCTTCCTTTTTATTGGTGGCAGCGTAATTCTTTTACGTTTTTCTTGGTTTCTGTTTTTTCACTGTTTGTTATGTTTAATACTTACCAAGCCTCGTCAGGAATTTATATAGTTATCGTCTTATTCCTTACTTTCAAGCAGTTACTTGCTGGAGAAAATTTCATTGCTCTTTGTAAAAAAGTCGCACTTGCTGCTATCGCTTATCTACTTTCTATAGTCAGCTACCTTATCGAGTTAAAATTTGTACCTTCCGCAACAAACAACATTGGGGGCAGTCAGGCCTTACCAAGTTTGCACGATATTCCCAGTGTGGCTTATCAAAATAGTTACCATTATTTTTCAGAGCTATTGAACCAGAGTAATCGTTTATGGCTCTTATTACTGCTCCTACTGCTTGTTTTATTTTTTATTAGTCATCTATCAAATAGCAAAATCAACTTGGGCTTAAGTTTCCTTTATTGTATCTTATATTTAGGACTTGCTTCGCTCTTAAGTTTTGGTATTTTTATTGTCTATTCAAGAAATATCGCTGGTGATGCGCCTCGCTATATTTACGGATTTGCTGTTTTTGTTACAATCAGCATGTTAAGTTTATTTAACAATCGACAAGTGAAAGCAATTTATCTAACTTCGTTACTTGTGGCCAGCTTGTTATCTTATTATATTTTATCGTTTGTTTTGGTGTATTCTTCCACATTAAACTATCAAAAAGAAGCATTCAATCGCCAAGCAGCTGTTTTAACAGATGATTTAAAAAATGTTGTAACAAACGAACGAAAAAAAGTTTATTTAAATACGTTTTTCAAAAATTCAACTGTTTATGCTAATACAAGTCGAAACTACCCAATTCTTTCAAAAATTGTGCCACCAAATGACGGTCTATACTTCCCTAATTACGTTTGGTTCAATACTTCATCGAATTTAGGAGTAGAGATGGCACCACTGACCGATACGGATATGTCTAAAAATCAAAAAGTAGTAAGTAATCACTTTTATGACATTTATACAAACAACAAAGAAATATTTGTGTTTATGAAATAATTTGTTCCATCCAAAAACACTTCTTTTGCAATAAACGTGACTGTATGGTTTGATTAAGATGGATTAAGTATTCTTTTCGGGTACATTTATTACTTCCTGAAACTTGTTTATTTCCCATTTTTCTTATGAAGTAACAAAATTTTTGAGAAAAAACAGCTCGTTTTCTATGTTATGATAGAGAAGTGAAAATCACCAGAAAGGTTGTTGCGGACTATGAGAACTCGTCAGAAAAAATTATTTTTATTTTCAATGATTTTATGGTTAGTTGAATTTTTAATTACACGGATTTCTGATTCTTTTCCAGGAGCAACGCCATTGTTCGTTGTGATTTGCTTGATTCAAGGAATTCTTTTTACTTATTTCTGTCTTGCTTTTTTCTATTATCCGCAATAATCAGTCAAGAAAAGCAATTAGAGCAGATTCAGCAAATTTCTGAAACCGAAAAAATGGCACGTCCTCGTTTTTAGGACGTGCCATTTTTTAAAGCATTATTTGTGTAAAAGCCGTTCGTATCGCCTGTTGAACATTTTGAACAGCATCGATTTGATGACCTTTTGCTTCAGTCAATTCTTTTTCAATATATTTAGGATAGTAGGTTGCCAAATAACCCAAGACCCAGATAGTTGGATCTGAAATAACCGTCTCTGCTAATGGATACAAATAGGCAAGATGCAACCGAATTTCTTCTTCCAAATGCTGCAGCATAATTGGATCATCATTTTCTAAGCGATTCCTAAGTTCAGTACAAATTTCGGAATAGATCGGCGTATTTAACGGTCCAGTTTTTCCTTCTAGTAAGACTGTCTGAGGCTGATTGTCATACCAAAGAAAAGTCAGTGGTTCTGAAAATTGCAACAGTGCTAATTCTTCAATGAACCATTCCCGAGCAAAATAACTAAGTGCTTGGTTCATAACTAAATCTTTTGCGACTTCCACAAATACTGGTTTAGGCAAATATAAACTGGTTTTAATGTTCGCTAATTGTTGATAAACGGGCAATTGATCGCTTACTAACAAGTTCCTTTTAATTGCTTGAATTTGCTGCGTTTCTAATTGTCGATACGCCTCTTCCACTTGCATTAATTGCTGTTCTAACGTTTTTTGTTGTGCTAGCGTTATTTTATTAGTTTGAAGTAGTTGCTTCAATAAAATATATCCTTCAATAAAGCGACGGCTCTGACTATAAATTTGCATATAAATTGCCGCTGTTTCGAGGTTCTCAAAATAAGAATCTTGGAACGCTTCTGCCAATGCTAGTGCTTCGTCAGCTTCATCCATTTCCAACAATAATTGGACAATTTTTTGGTTTACTGGCGGCGTTTGTTGTAGCTGATAGGCTTGTTGAAAATTTTCTAAAGCGGCGATCTGATTATGTTCTACAAGTGCTTCTTCTCCTTTCGCAATAAAACGTTCATAGTTTTTGGGAAATTCATGAATGGTACTCATATCTAATCTCCTTTATTTCTTATTTAAAGCAGATGAGCCTGGGACAAAAATCACTTTGGATTTTTGCTCCAGGCTCAAAACCTGATAACCGGCGGGAACAGAACCAACACTACGCGTTGCTAGGAGCTAAACGGTTCTGTCCCGACCTCGATTTTAACTATTCAAACGGACTTTTTTAGTAAAGATTACGAATAATAATTGCCGTTTCTAGGTCGCCCTCAGCGTTCATCTTCTCCGCCTTTTCCTCTAAACTATACCCAGCAAAACTTTCGTTTGTTAAAACATCTGCTACTGTGAATTTAGCAACTTTTTCAATACTGACTGCATCTGGTGCTACTTCTTGCACGCTATCCCAGCCTGTATCAATAAAGACTTTTGTATCTTCTGTAATCGCTTCGTTTGCTTCTAACACCTGCATAATTTCTTTTAACTGTGCATACGTCATAACCTCGACTTGATTTTCCATTTAAACGCCTCACTTTGCCATTCCTTTTTTAGGATTGGGTTTTAATTTTAGACTTTTTCTTTAATTGTTTTTAATGCGTGATATAAGGCATATTTCATTGGTTTGGCTTTCCATTGGAAATTGCCCATTAATTCTTCGACATGACCACCAAAGGATTGTTTGAATTTAAGAACCCCATCACTTCCATCAAAGACACCGTCAACGCCATAAAAATTATATTTGGGAATGTTATTTTCTACTGTGTAAGTTAACATTTTATGTTGAATTAAATACGGTGCATAGTATTGTTTATATTTTTCATACGTACCACTAAACAAGTAAACAACTTCTTGTGGATGAACAATGAATAAGGCGCCTGCTAAAATTTCAGGTTCATCTGATGTTTTCATTTCTTTAGCTTCGTCAATCCGTTTGCGCACGGTACGAACTTCATCTTCAAATTCACGTTTCTGGTTATTTTTTTTACGGCTTTTAGGATTGGCAATTAACGCTTCATTGACTTCGTTGAGCGTCTCTTGTAATTTGCGTAATTTCTCATGAAGATTTTCTAAATAAGTAGCAAAGTTTAGTTCCGCCACCATAAATTTCGCTCGTTCGCCAAACTCTTCATAAACAGCTTGGTAATAAGCTAAATCCTTATCTTCAAAATTACGTCGTGCACTTGTTTCTTCCGTTAATTTCTTAAAGAGAGGTAACTCTTCGTAACGAAGTTCTCGGGTTGTTACTCCATATTCCCATGTTTTCTTGATGTCATATTTAGCATCTTTTCCATAAGATTTCCAAAGATCTTCTTCTGTTAATCCAGCCATATCTTTGACAAACAGCCAACGTGGCGCGCCATCAAAATTGTGCACATCAAACCCTTGGTGTTCAAAACCAATTGATGTGAAATAGTCAAATGTTTCTTGATTGACCTTTTCAACTTCACCGCCATTAAAATCACGTAAACAAATTTGTTTATTTGGAGTAAAGGTTAAATAAAGGCCATCATTTTTTTTCACATATTTTTTTAAGCCTGTGAAAAAGGCTTCTACACATTTTTTATCTGTATAATCCATCAAAATTCCGCCGTCAATGTCGAAAGCATAACCAATTTTGACTTTTTTCTTGCTTAGGATACACGCAGCAATTAGTTGCCCTTCTCGTTTGACGCCAACGTATTCACAATGCCAGCCACGTCGTTCCAATAAATGTTTCATTTCGGGTGTTTCTAAAAAGTTACCTGCAGGATGTGTCATTGCAAAGGTAGTAAATTCTTGTTCAGTTAATGTACTAAACTGATCCATATCAAACAACTCACAATCTTTTTTTGTTAAATAAATTAGCACTTTTCAGCTTAACCTACTTTTTGCTTTCTTTCAAACAAAGTTACCTCACTGGCTAATTCTTATTTTTCGGTTCTTATTAATTATATCTAATTTTGCTAAAATGCAAACAGTTTTCAACGGAAAAAAAGAATTTCTTTGGAATCTTTCATTTTTGACTGAATATCTTTCTTTTATAAAAAATATCTGAGACAAAAATCTAAAATGATTTTTGTCTCAGATATTAAAACTCATGAAAACCCGTTGAACATCTTTCTCTCAGGTTCTTGATTTACTCAACAGTTACACTTTTGGCTAAGTTCCTTGGTTTATCAACATCGTAGCCTCTTTGTAAGGTTGCATAGTACGCTAATAATTGACCTGGAACAATGCTAACTAAGGCAGAAAGTAACGGATGAACATCTGGAATAATCAGTTGGTCCTGTGGTTTTGCCAAGGATTCCAAGGCAATCACAATATTTCTTGCTCCACGACTTTCGACTTCCTTTAAATTGCCTCTTGTATGGGCTGCGACTTTGGCATCTGTCACAATCCCAATCACAGGTGTTCCTTCTTCAATTAAGGCAATCGTTCCATGCTTCAATTCACCTGCCGCAAAGCCTTCTGCTTGAATGTAGGAAATTTCTTTCAACTTCAAGGCCGCTTCCATCGACACATAATAGTCGACTCCTCGCCCGATATAGAAGGCATTTCGAGTATACGTCAGATAATCTTCCACTAAGGCTTTCATTTGTTGTTTTTCATCAATCAAGGTTTCCATGACAGCTGCTACCACGCTCAATTCGTGAGCCACATCAAATGAGACGGCTGCTAATGTTTGGCGTTCTTCACCAATTGCTTTTGCTAAAATAGCTAAGACAGCGATTTGAGCAGTATAAGCTTTGGTGGAAGCGACAGCAATTTCTGGTCCTGCGTGTAATAACAAGGTATCGTCCGCTTCACGTGATAATGTTGAGCCAGCAACATTTGTTAATGTAAGTGATGGATGCCCTAATTCATTAACCTGTACCAGTACTTGGCGACTATCTGCCGTTTCACCACTTTGACTTAAGAAAATGAAGAACGGTTTTTCAGATAAAATAGGCATGTTGTAGCCAAATTCGCTTGATAAATGAACTTCCACAGGAATACTGGCAATCGTTTCAATTAAAGATTTTCCGACCCAACCTGCATTATAACTTGTTCCACAAGCAATAATGTAAATTCGGTCACATTGATTAATTTTTTCAAGTAACGCCTCATCTAAAGTCACTTTTTCACCTTGAGTATACGCTTGAACAATTTTGCGCATCACTGCAGGTTGTTCATCAATTTCTTTGAGCATATAAAACGGATATGTTCCTTTTTCAATGTCATTTAAATCTAATTGCGCTTCAAAAGGTTCTCGGTTGATTACTTGTCCTTCTGGCGTTTCGATTACTACTTTGTCCGCTGTAACAGTTACAATTTCACCATCAACAATCTCAACAAATTGATTGGTTTCTTTAATCATCGCCATCGCATCACTACAAATAACATTAAAGCCTTCACCTAGACCGATAAGTAACGGGCTTTTATTTTTCGCTACGTAGATAGTATTGGGGTCCATTTTATCCATTAATGCAAAAGCGTATGAACCTTTAATTTCGGCTAAAGCCGCTTTAAAAGCATCTTTTGTTGAAAAACCATTTTCAGCAAAATGAGCAATTAATTGAACGACGATTTCAGTATCTGTATCACCAATTAAGTGAGCACCACTTAAAAATTGTTCTTTTAATTCTTCAAAGTTTTCAATGACACCATTATGCACTAATGCAAAGCGTTGATCGCTTGAAACATGGGGATGTGCATTGGCGACAGTTGGTTCGCCATGAGTGGCCCAACGAGTATGACCAATACCAACTGTTCCATCGATTTCTGGCGTTAATTTTGCTGCTAAATCGGCAATGCCCCCAACTGCCTTAACTACATGGGGCTGTTGGCTTTGATCATTCACACAAATCCCAGCAGAATCATAACCTCTATATTCCAATTTTGTTAATCCTTGAATCAAACTTTCCGTGACATTTTCTTTTCCAATCATTCCGACAATTCCACACATAATGCTAATTCCTACTTTCTAATTGAAATTCTGTATTTACTAGGTCCTGTTTAACTAGCAAATCCCATTATATGTTTCTACCTGCGTGATAACCGCTTTGTTCTAACTTCACAATTAGTTTTTCTTTGTTATCTGTAGAGTGCAGTCCCTAGAGCCACCCGCCGAATCTTCGATAAGCTCTCTCCTCGTCACCTGAACGTTCAGGTCTGGCGCTATCCGATATTGGTCTATATACCTCCTTTGTAAATATATTCCGTAGAAACATAAACAATCATACAATTAAAAGTAGGTGCTTGTCAACAAAAATCTAAAAACCGAAAATTGGTCTAGTTCTTTAAAGTTGCAAAAAAAGAATCTAGTACACTCATAGTAAGCGAAAGTACTAGATTCTTAATAATAAAAAAATATCCGTTCTATTTATAGAACCTTATCAATTTGTTATTTATTGGAATGGATTATAAAACCGGCCACCATTCACATGGAACAACCAGAAACTGATTCCTAATAAGCATAAGGCAAGTAACATTACCGAAAAATCACGCAGATGAAAAGGTTGTTGCGCATACCACGTTCGATTTTTCTTTTGACCAAAACGCCTTAATTCCATAGCGGTACTCACAGTTTCAATTCGATCTAAACTAGATAGGATTAAGGGTAAAACGATTTGTGCTACGCCTTTGATTCGTTGGCCTAACCGTCCCTTTTTAGACATCTCATAACCTCGCGCTTGTTGTGCTAAAGAAATATTAAAAAAATCTTCTTGGATATCGGGAATATAACGAATAGCCAGCGCTACTGCATAACTAATCCGATAACTCACACCAATTCGATTCAGGCTGGAGGCAAATTCACTAGGATTTGTTGTTAATAAAAAGATTAATGCCAACGGAATCGTACAGAAATATTTTAAAACTAAATTAAATTCATAAAATAATTCTTCTTGTGTCAAAGTAAACCGTCCGATTCCTTCCCAAATCACGGTACGTGATTGATATAAATCAACCCCATATTCAGGTGCAAAAAGGTAAACCGTTAAGATATTTAACAAAGAAAAAATAGCAATAAATTTAATAACAAAAGATATTTGATGCCATTTAATATTTGATAATTTTAACAAAACAAGCGAAACCACAGACATTCCTAACAGATAACGAGTATCATACGTGGTCATACAAGCCACAGAGACAACGATTAAAAAGACTAATTTGCTTGTGCCGTTTAAGCGATGAATCCAGGTTGAATCAGGATGATAGCCTAACATTTGTCGTTCACTCATCCAAAACGCACCTCACGATCGTAAGCAACAAATTTTTCCGTAAATAGCAAGGGATTTTCCAAGCCTAACGCTTTAGCAAAGGTAAACAAGCTCGTTTCTTTTAAAGAAGCTGCTTGAATTAATTTTTCATCTGTTAAAACAGCAACTGGAGTCGCATCTGCTAGTAAACGTCCATCACAAACTACTAACGCACGTGTTGTATATTCCAACATTAAGTGCATATCGTGAGTGATCATTAAAATAGTCACACCTAAGCGGTTCAATTCTTCTAAAAATGTCATCATTTCTGTATAATGTTTAAAATCTTGCCCAGCTGTTGGTTCATCTAAAATTAATAATTCAGGTTCTAAAACTAAGATTGATGCAATAGTTACCCGTTTTTTCTGCCCAAAACTCAACGCAGAAATCGGCCAGTTCCGGAAGGGATACAGCCCACAAATATGTAAAATATTCGTCACACGTTCCTCAATTTCTGCTTGTGGCACATCTCGTAAAACTAATCCCAAAGCTACTTCTTCAAAAATCATTTTTTTAGAAATCATTTGATTGGGATTTTGCATCACATAACCAATTTTATCTGCACGTTCTTTGATTGAATAATTGGAAAAATCCTGTCCTTCCCATAAAATCTTGCCAGATTGAGGCGTGATGAACCCGCAAATTATTTTAGAAAGTGTAGACTTCCCGGCACCATTTTTTCCTACAATGCTGATCATTTCTCCATGATGAATAGTTACTGAGAAGTCATCTAACACTTTTTCACCGTGACGATCATATTGATAGGACACTTGTTCCAAACGTAATAGTTCAGCTCCTTTGACTGCACTAACTGAACTAGGTTGGACAGACCACTGTGTCATTTTAGGCAAAACCGTTTCGCCTGATACTTCGGCTAATTTGTCTAAATGACTAACTTGTGTTAAATCAATCCCAGCATATTTCATGGCTGTAACGTACAAAGGTTCACGAATCCCTTGTTGGGTCAACGTATCTTGACGTAACAATTCATCTGGCGTTGTATCAGAAATAATTGTGCCCTCATTCATGACAATAATTCGATCAACTGATTCGCAAAGAACGTCCTCTAAGCGATGTTCTATTATTAAAACAGTCGCTTTTGTTTCTTGTTGAATGGTGTCAATCAAAGTCATTGTTTCTTGTCCCGCTCGTGGGTCAAGATTAGCCAAAGGTTCATCAAAAAGTAAAATTTTTGATTGGTTAATTAGAACGCCCGCCATAGATACACGTTGTTTTTGACCACCTGACAAATCTTGTGGACGGTGTTGCAATAACTGATTCAGCTCAACAATCTCGGACCATTTCTGAACCGCTTTTTTCATTTCTGCTTGTTCAACTGCATCGTTTTCTAAAGCAAAAGCAATATCCTCAGCAACCGTTAAGCCGATAAACTGCCCATCGGTATCTTGCAAAACAGTTCCTACATCAAAAGACAAATCAAATAGACTTGTTTCTTGGATATTTTCACCAGCAACCGTAGCTGTTCCTTGAATCTCACCTTCATAAATATTGGGAATTAACCCGTTGATACATTGCGCCAATGTTGATTTGCCACTACCACTAGGCCCAACGATTAAAACCTTTTCTCCTTCATAGATGGTTAATTGAATCCCCTTTAATGTCGGTTCAGATTGGCTATGATATTGAAAGGAAAAATTATTAAAAGTAATGATTGGTTTTTTCATTCGGCCTCACCTCAGTTTCTCCATAAAAGAAAGGGTCTGAGCATTAGCAAAGTAATTACTAGGGCAGACCCTTAACCATTTAAATTATTTCGACAGTTTCTTAATCTTTTGATAAACTGCCTTTCTTTGTTCTTGTTGATGCATAAGCTTTCATCAACAATGTTCCAATAATACCCACAGCGACAATATTTGAAACAGTCGCGAATACTCCTTGTGTAAATACTTTACTTGCGGGTTCACTATAAATCAAAATATCCAAACTAGGCGCGATTAAGCCCCAAACGACGATATTACCAAACGCTTGGAAAATATTGAAACGCACCATGTCATTTGTTGTAAATTCACCATGTTGAAGATCCATTTTACGACCAGCGAAGCCAAAAATAATACCAATAATTCCTGAACAAATAATCCAGCTCCACCAAGCGCTACCATACGTGGTAAAATCTTTTAATGTGTGACCAATCAAACCAATTAGCCCTCCAGCTACTGGTCCAAAAACAACTGACATTAAAGCAAGAAATGGATACGACGTTTCTAAGTTCGTATTAGGAATCCCAGTTGGAATCACAACGAATCGACCTAAAATAACAAAAACTGCAGAGCCAATTCCAATTGCTACAATTGTCTTGACGGACATTTTTTCTTTCATTTCGCTCCTCCATTCTATAACTCCATTGATTTACAGCCGCTCCCTTCTTGATTTTATCGAATAAAAAAAGAAGATACGCGGTGCATCTTACTTCTAAAATAGTACCCTTTTAACCGCTCTATGTCAATGATAGACGGAGCTTATTAGCTATTTTCTTTTTTTGATTTCCAACAAAGAAACCAGACACTTAACGCAAGCTAGCATTAAGTGTCTGGTTTCTAATTGGTTCTTATTCAACGCCGATTTCTGCACGTACTACTTCAGCAATTTTATCAACGTAATAATCAACTTTTTCTTGTGTTGGCGCTTCGGCCATCACACGTAACAATGGTTCTGTTCCAGAAGGACGAACTAAAATACGACCTTCGCCATTCATTTCTGCTTCTGCTTGTTCGACAACTGCTTTGATTGCCGGAACTTCCATTGCACCATTTTTATCTGTGACACGAATATTGACTAATTTTTGTGGATAAATCGTCACTTCATCCGCTAATTCAGATAATTTTTTGCCCGTTTGCTTCATAACATTCAACAATTGAATCCCTGAAAGCATACCATCACCTGTTGTGTTGTAATCTAAAAAGATCATGTGACCAGATTGTTCGCCACCAAAATTGTAATCATTTTTACGCATTTCTTCTACAACATAGCGATCACCCACTTGCGTTACCACATCTTTTAAGCCAATTTCTTCTACAGCTTTATGGAAACCTAGATTACTCATCACCGTTGTAACGATTGTATCTTTTTTCAAACGTTTTTTCTCAGCTAAATATTTGGCACAAATATACATGATTTTATCACCATCGATAATTCGTCCTAATTCATCGACTGCAATAATTCTATCGCCGTCGCCATCGAAAGCCAACCCAGCATCTGCACCTTTTTCAACAACCATTTCTGCCAAAGCTTCAGGATGAGTGGAACCCACACCATCATTGATATTCAAGCCATTAGGACTTGTTCCCATTGTATAGAAATCTGTCTCTAAATCCGCGAAGACACGATTGACTGCTGTTGCGGTTGCTCCGTTGGCAGCATCTAAACAAACAGTCATATCCGCTAAATCGCCAGGAATACTTTGAACTAAAAATTGCGAATATTTTAGTAAGCCTTCTGGAAATTCATCTAACGAGCCTAAGCCTTCTGCAGAAGGTCTTGGTAAGGTGTCTTCTTCTGCATCTAACAATGCTTCAATTTCTGCTTCTTGATCGTCTACTAATTTGAAGCCATCTGCCCCAAAAAACTTAATCCCATTGTCTTCCGCAGGATTATGTGAAGCTGAAATCATTACGCCAGCGGATGCTTTTTGTAAACGAGTTAGATATGCTACACCAGGTGTTGAAATCACCCCTAATTGGAAAACTTCAATTCCGACTGATAATAATCCAGCAATCAATGCTTGTTCCAACATCTCACCTGAAATACGTGTATCGCGGCCTACGAGAACACGAGGTTTTCTTGAACTATCTTCATGTTGACTCAACACATAACCACCGTAACGCCCTAATTTAAAAGCTAATTCAGGTGTTAACTCCTTATTTGCAATTCCTCTTACACCATCTGTTCCAAAATATTTACCCATTTTGATTCTCCTTAGTCACTTGATTCTCTGTATTTTCAGTTGAACCAGCAGTTGTACTTTCTACTGTTGATCCCTCACTTGTTGTTTCAGAAGTATTTGATTCTACTTGACTGGATGTACTTGGTTGTACTGCTTGGCTACCTGAGCCAACCGTTGTTGAACTTGCAGGTTCCTCTGAAGTTTCATTTGTATTTGATGACTGTTGTTGATTGTACACGGGGCTCAAAGAAACGTCAACCTCATCTGGTGTAACTACGTATTCTCCATTAACGGGAATAGTCACTGATTGTTTTGTTTCTTTGCGAATATCAGAAATATCTACCGGTACCTCAATTGATTCTAGCGTATCTAAAATTGATTGCGGACCACTGACCCTAACTTGGTACGTTGATAAACTATAATTGTAATGAGCGATCCCAGCAGGTGGCGTACCTGTCATACTAACATTCAGTGGTACATCTTTTGTTGGCGCAGTTAAGCCTACCGTTACTTTGACTTGTGGTGCTGGATTTTCGATACTTAGGACTTGACCTTTGGCATCTAGCGCTTGGACATTTACCGTTTGTTTAATCGTATCAATTGTTTGTTTGGCACTTGAGACTGGCGCAATCACTTTCTCAATTGCTTTCGCTGTTTCTTCTCCAGTTGTTACTTCTACAGTTTTTGGATCTACAGAAATATTTTTTACTTTGTAGCCTTCTTTTTCAATGTTATCAGAAAGTTGTGCTTCTACATCGAATTTTTTTGTTACTCTCTTTTCAATCGTTACAGTCACTGTTTTCGGTTCAATTTCAGCTGTAACAGCAGAACTTAGTCCCCGAACTGTCAAAGGCACTTCCGAAGTTCCTAATGGCAATTTGGTTAAGTCTGCGACCACTTGGAAATTTCGTGTGTCAGCATTTGATTCCATGTTTAATTGAATGCGGTTCGCACTACGTAAATGAACATTTACACTCTCTTCAAATCCAGAGACATAATATTTGTCTTTATCGTATTGGACTTGGACAGGAATATTATTCAATGTCTCACTATACGTTTGGCTTGAACCTGAATTGGAGGGATTATTGCCTGTTGCATTGGCATTAAAAAATAACAACAATGCAAACAGCAATGAAAGCAAACCATTAAACCAGCTTTTTTGGGAGGCTTTTCTCATTTGCGTTTAACCCCCTTTGTTACATCATCGATAAAATGCTGCAAAGCACTTTTTTTATCTTCCGATGATTCCGAAATTAACTCCTTACGCAAAATTGTTAAATACTCTTCTTGCGTTAGACCAGGAATTAATTCATTGTTCAATGTCAAACTAACGTCACCAGTTTCTTCAGAAACAACAATCGTAATGGCGTCACTGACTTCACTGATACCGACTGCGGCTCTATGGCGCGTTCCAAATTCTTTTGGAATTAAATTGCTTTCTGATAGCGGTAAATACGCACTAGCAACAGCAATTTTTTCATTTTTGATAATCACTGCACCATCATGTAGTGGTGTATTTGGAATGAAAATATTAATCAGTAATTCACCAGTAATATCGGCATCCAAATCAATACCTGTCTCAATGTATTCATCTAAACCGGTATTGCGTTCAATGGTTATCAAAGCACCAATTTTCCGTTTTGACATGTACTGAATGGCTTTGTCAAAGGCCTGAATAATACGCTCATCTTCTTGTTGCGCACCTTTATTCGGGCGGAAAAACGAACTTCTCCCTAGATGTTCCAGCCCTCTTCGCACTTCTGGTTGAAAAATAACAACCGCGGCGATTACACCATACATGATGACTTGATTCATTAACCAAGATAATGTATGTAGACCAATTATCTCACTTAGAATGCGGATAATGATAAAAACAGCGACACCTTTTAATAGTTGGACTGCTTTTGTTCCACGAACAAGCATGATTAATTTGTAAACGAGGTACCATACGACTAGGATATCTATGATATTGATAACAAAATCCTTAGATAAGAAATCCGTTGAGATGACTTGCTGCCAATAATTCAAATCTAATAATTGATTCAATTGAAACGACATCATACCCCTCACTTCTCTCTCAAGATTTCCTAACAAGTATACCACATTATTTTCTTTCATCACAGAACGCAAGCGGAAACATCAAAAAAATTTAGGAACTTTTTCAAATAACTTGAAATTTTTCATCAAAAAATCGCATTTCTAACTAAAAAACGTGTCTAAGCAAAAAGCTCAGACACGTTTTTTTGACTTCTATTTAATCTTGCTCACGTTGTTTTCTCTTGGCTGCTCGTTCTGCGCGGCGGGCAGCCCTTCTTGCTTCCGCTTCCGGATCAACTACGCGTTCTTTTTTCACTCGTGGCTTCTCGTTCTCTGGCGTATTTATTTCTGGTTCACTTTGTTTTTCAAGTTTTGCTCGAATTTTTTCTTCTTGACCAGCTAAACGAGCATAATTATAGAACCGTCTCTTAGCATCATTAATTGTTTTATTAAATAACAATTCCGCTGTATCTGGTTGACTAGATTCTAAGGATGCAAAGCGAACTTGTTGGCGCATAAACTCTTTCATTAATGAAAAATCTGGTTTTTTGAAATCCAATGTCATTGGTTCTTTGCCCTTTTCTCGCAATAATGGATTATAGCGATATAAAGACCAGTAACCTGAATGAACTGCGTCTTTCGCTTCTTTCAACGTTTGACTCATCCCACCTGCTAAACCATGTGTAATACATGGTGTATAAGCAATAATAATCGATGGTCCAGGGAATTTTTCTGCTTCTTCAAAAGCTTTAATCGTCTGCATTTGGTTTGCACCTGAGGCAATTTGAGCGACATAGACATTTTCATAAGTCATTGCCATCATCCCTAAATCTTTTTTAGAGGCATACTTCCCACTGGCAGCAAATTTCGCAATCGCTGATGCAGGAGTTGCTTTGGAAGTTTGGCCACCTGTATTGGAATAGACTTCATTATCTAGAACTAACATATTCACATCCGCGCCACTGGCTAACACGTGGTCAATACCGCCATAGCCAATATCGTAAGCCCATCCATCCCCACCAATCATCCACTGACTTGGTTTAACAAAAAGATCTTGATCGTCATAAATTGCTTCCAATAAAGGTTGATTCGTTTTTTCTTCAAGCAAAGCTGCACGTAATTTAGCTGCACGTTGTTGCGTACCTTCACTTTCGGACAGATGTGCTATCCAATCTTCCATCAATAGACGCAACGAGTCACTGGCTACAGAAAAAGCTTTGGTCATTTTACTAGCTAAACGTTCGCGACGCGCTTGCGTTGCTAACAACATGCCATAACCAAACTCGGCATTATCCTCTAAAAGAGAATTTGACCAAGCTGGACCTTGTCCTTGTTCATTCGTAGTGTAAGGTGTCACACCCGCTGCAGCACCCCAAATCGATGAGCAACCTGTGGCATTAGCAATCAGCATTCGGTCACCAAACATTTGCGTCAATAATTTAACATAAGGCGTTTCGCCGCAACCAGAACAAGCACCAGAAAACTCTAATAAAGGTTTATTAAATTGCGAACCTAAAACAGTATTCGGTTTTGCTGGGTTTTCCTTTTGACGTAACGTCATAGCAAACGCCCAGTTCATAGCCTGCTCTTTTTCTTCTTCATAAGGTTTCATTACTAAAGCTTTCCCTTTAGCTGGACAGGCTTCAACACAAAGACCACAGCCAGTACAATCTTTGACTGAGACTTGGATACGATATTTCAAGCCGTCGGCACCACGTAGATCACGCACAATGAATCCTTCTGGCGCTTCAGTCATTTCTTCTTCATCGGCTAAGAATGGTCGTATCGCCGCATGAGGACATACAAAGGCACACTCATTACACATAGTACATCGATCGCTAATCCACTCAGGTACTTCTAATGCAACTCCACGTTTTTCAACTGCCGCAGTTCCCAAAGGCATCCGCCCATCTGTCATCCCATTTTTCGCTAGTGTCGCAACAGATAACGCATTGCCTTCTTGACGATTAATCGGTTCAACAATTTCATGAACAAAATCACTAACATGTTCTGAACGTTTTCGCGGTTGAACTTCAAGCGTTCTCCACTCTGCTGGAACAGGTACCTGATGCAACAATTCAACGGTCTTATCGATTGCTTGAATATTTTTTTCGACAACTTTCATGGACTTATGACCATAACTTTTCAGTGCTTCTTCTTTTAAAATTGGCAACACTTGCTCAAAAGGCATAATTTGCGCTAATTTGAAGAAAGCTGTTTCCATCGCGGTATTAATTCGCCCGCCTAGTCCGACTTCACTAGCTAATTTCACTGCATTGATTGTATAAAACTGAATCTCATTTTCAGCTAGATACCGTTTTAATTGATTGGGTAAAAATCGTGCTAGTTGTTCATCATTCCAAATGGTATTTAAGAGGAAAGTACCGCCTTTTTTTAACCCTTTCACTAAATCATAAGTATGCAAATAAGCGGCTGTATGACAAGCCACAAAATCAGAATGTTCAATGAGGTACGTTGAACGAATAGGCGTCTCGCCAAAACGTAAATGAGAAACGGTCAACCCGCCTGATTTTTTTGAATCATAATAGAAAAATCCTTGTGCATACTTGTCTGTATGATCACCGATAATCTTAATTGCTGACTTGTTCGCCCCTACTGTCCCATCAGAACCAAAGCCCCAAAATTTAGCTTGATAGGTTTTCGGATTCGTCAAATCAAGTGGTTTGCCAACTTCTAATGAAGTATAAGTTAAATCATCATCAATCCCAATTGTAAAACGCTTCTTCATGGCAGAACGTTCTTTCATTAATTCATCAAAAACCGCAACAATTTGATTTGGCAGCACATCTTTAGAACCTAAACCATAGCGCCCACCAATAATTGTTGGGCGAATGTCCGCTTCATACATCGCACTTTGGACATCCAATAATAACGGTTCACCACCAGCACCGGGCTCTTTCGTCCGATCCAAGACAGCAATTGCTTTAACTGATTGTGGTATTTTTTCAAGAAATGTTTCAACTGGAAATGGTCGATAAAGATGGACATTAAGGAAGCCAACTTTTCTTCCTTGTTCTTGTAAATAATCAACCGTCTGTTCAATTGTTTGTGCAACTGAACCCATCGTGACGATCACTTCTTCTGCATCTTCTGCGCCATAATACGTCACCAAATCATAATTGGTTCCCCGTAACCGGTTAATTTCTGTCATATATTTTTGAACAATACCAGGTAATTTTTCATAATAAGGATTTATTGTTTCTCGTTGTTGAAAGTGAATATCTGGATTTTGGTTCATTCCACTAACGGAAGGGTGATTCGGGTTCATGCTCCGACGACGAAATTTGGCTAATTTCTCTTGGTTTACTAAGGGTGCTAATTCTTCATAGTCAAGAACTGCCACTTTTTGAATTTCATGACTTGTTCTAAAGCCATCAAAAAAGTTCATAAATGGAACACTCGCTTCAATCGAAGCTAAGTGAGCCACTGGTGCCAAATCCATCACTTCTTGTACACTGCTTTCTGACAACATAGCAAAGCCTGTTTGGCGTGCGGCCATTACGTCTCCTTGATCACCAAAAATATTTAAAGCATTCGTAGTTAAAGCTCGGCTCGCCACATGAAAAACAGATGGTAATAGTTCTCCAGCTATTTTGTACATATTAGGAATCATCAAAAGTAACCCTTGTGAAGCCGTATAGGTCGTGGTAAGCGCGCCTGTTTTTAAAGAGCCATGGACCACGCCGGCAGCACCAGCTTCCGATTGCATTTCGACTACTTTCACAGGTTGACCAAAGATATTTTTCTTACCTTCGGCCGACCACTGATCAACAAGCTCAGCCATTGTTGAACTTGGTGTTATTGGATAAATGGCTGCTAATTCTGTAAAGGCGTAGGAAATATAAGCTGCTGCAGCATTCCCATCCATTGTTTTCATTTTTCGCATGTTTTTCTCATCCTTTATATCTAAAAAATAGAATAGTTGCACGCATATTCTTGTTTATTATAGCGGAATTTCACAAATTATGAAAGATTTTGTCAATTTTTTTGCTTAAAAATAAAAGAGAAATTGAGAAAAACCCCCTTTTTCCCCTATAAACAAACTATTTCACTGAATTAAAATTACTTTATTTTGTGAAATAGAAATTATCTATTCATTCACAAACTAAAGAACGAAAGAGGAAGATAAGCGTTTCGACTTATCTTCCTCTTTCTAAACATTAAGATTATTAAAAGTAACGGCTTTTAGTACAACTCCAAATATTGTTCTCTTTCCCATTCAGAAACGGTTTGACGGAAGGCTGCCCATTCCATTCGTTTCGCTTCTACAAAATTGGCAAAAATATGACGACCTAATGCATCAATCATTACTTGATCTTTACGTAATTCTTTGATGGCATTGTGTAAGGTTGATGGCAAATCTTCAATTTGTGCATGTTGACGTTCTTCCTCATTCATCACATAAATGTTACGATCAACTGCTGGCGGTGGTGTAAGTTCATTACGAATACCATCCAAACCTGCTTGTAATAAGACAGCCATTGTTAAATACGGATTCGCTGAAGGATCGACAGAACGTAACTCTAAACGAGTCGATAAACCACGAGATTCAGGAACTCGAATGAGTGGTGAACGATTTCTGCCGCTCCAAGCTACATAAACAGGTGCTTCATAACCTGGGACCAAGCGTTTATAAGAGTTCACTGTTGGGTTACATACCGCAGTATAGGCACGGGCATGTTTTAATAAACCACCTAAGAAATGATACGCAGTTTGGCTTAAGCCCATCTCTCCTGACTCGTCATAAAAAACATTACCTTCTTCATTAAATAATGACATATTGCAGTGCATGCCAGAACCATTAATTCCAAACAAAGGTTTTGGCATAAATGTTGCATGCAAGCCATGTTTGCGCGCAATAGTTTTCACAACTAATTTGAACGTTTGAATATTGTCACAAGCATCAACTACATCCGCATATTTAAAGTCAATTTCATGTTGACCAGGTGCTACTTCATGATGCGAAGCTTCCACTTCAAAGCCTAAACTTTCTAACTCTAAAACAATATCACGGCGACAATTTTCACCTAAATCGGTTGGCGCAAAATCAAAATAGCCACCTTTATCATTCAAGTCAGTGGTAATTTCACCATTCTCATCTAATTTAAATAGGAAAAATTCTGGTTCTGGTCCTAAGTTAAACGAAGTAAAGCCTAATTCTTTCATATCTGCTAAGGCGCGTTTTAAATTACCGCGGGGATCTCCGGCAAAAGGGGTACCATCAGGATTGTAAATATCGCAAATTAAGCGCGCAACTTTTCCATGGTCGCTTTCCCACGGAAAAATCATCCATGTAGATAGATCAGGGTATAAATACATATCACTTTCTTCGATACGAACGAATCCTTCGATGGATGACCCATCAAACATCATTTTATTATCTAATACTTTATCTAGCTGACTCACAGGAACTTCAACATTTTTAATTGTTCCCATAATGTCGGTAAACATTAGTCGTAAAAAACGTACGTTTTCTTCTTCTGCAATATGTTTAATCTCTTCTGCCGTTTTGGCTTTTCTTGTCATCGGTCTGATCCCCATCCTTCATTTTTATTGGCTGCTGAAACGTTAAAGCCTTGGTACATTCGATTGGAACGGATTTTGCTGAGTAAGTCCTCCTTGCGAAAGGATTTCGTCGTATAAAATCTGACGAACATCTGCATCGGTTAACGGACGAGTTGCCTCGGCGGTGTTTTTTTGTTCTTCTAATTTCATTTCATACACACGCTTAATCCCTGCCATGTTCAATCCATCAGATAAATAATCTTTAATTTCTAACAAAACATCAATATCATTTAAAGAATACATGCGTCGGTTGCCCTCACTACGTTCTGGATGAATCAATCCCTGTTCTTCATAGTAGCGAATTTGTCGAGCGGTCAAATCCGTTAGTTTCATAACTGTACCAATTGGAAAAACAGACATGGAACGGCGTAACTCTTTTTCTCTCATCTCCATCCTCCTCTCTTAGTTATTTCTTAGAATAACAATAGAATGACAAATTGTCAAGAACTTATGTTAGATTTTCTAACATAAAACAAAAAACCTGATAAATATGGACTTTTCCATCTTTTCACGGCTGATTTTCTCCTACTAATCAAAAAAATAGAAATGATTTGTTTTTACAAATCATTTCTAATCAACTTACCATTTTTATTCTTTTTCGGATTCAGCCAACCATTTAGACTCTTTTTTTGCAAAGCCTTTCACGATATACCGATTTTCATTTTCAGCATATTCTTCTGAAACCATTAGTGTCATCCTGCGAAGTTCACTTAATAGTTGTCCGTCAGTTGGGCTAATTTCTAATTGATAAGGCTCGAGTAATTCCATCATTTGGGCACGGATAGCTTGAACCAGTCGTTCTTTATCTTCAGGAATTTTAGTTGAGATCAATACATTGGGAAATAAGGTTGGGACAAATTCTTTGCTGTCCACTTGATCTCTTTTATTATAAACCGTCAAGCACGGAATATTTTCCAACGCTAATTCTTTCATCAATGTTTGAACTGTGCGTTCATGTTGTAACCGATCTGGCGCACTTGCATCCACCACATGGAGCAGTAAATCCATCGTCCGACTTTCTTCCAATGTCGACTGAAAGGCTTCAATCAGTTGTGTTGGTAAATCTTGAATGAAGCCAACCGTATCGGTCAGCGTAACTTCCATGCCTTGAGGCAATTGCCATTTTTTGGTTAAAGGATCTAACGTTGCAAACAATTGATCCTCTGAATAAGTTCCTGCTGTTGTCAACATGTTGAGAATGGTTGATTTGCCAGCATTGGTATAACCAATCAAGCCAATTTGAAATAGTTCTGAATTTTGTCTTTTCTGGCGGCTTCGTTCACGATGAGCAGTGACTTCTTTTAACTCACGACGGATGCCTAAGATTTTATTTCGAATGTGTCGGCGGTCCGACTCTAATTTCGTTTCACCAGGCCCACGTGTCCCAATACCTCCTCCAAGTCGGGACAACTGTTTTCCTTGACCAGCCAAGCGAGGCAATAAATAATCCAATTGTGCTAATTCAACTTGTAACTTTCCTTCTTTGGAGCGCGCACGCAAAGCAAAGATATCCAAAATTAATTGTACACGATCAATTACTCGCACAGCTAACGCTTCAGATAACAGTTGATTTTGGCGAGGTGTGAGCTCATGATTAAAAATCACAAGATCCGCTTCATAGGCATCTATTAATTGAATTAATTCTTCCAATTTCCCCTTACCGATTACGGTTTGTCGATCAACTTGTGGTCGTTTTTGCGTTAAAACAAACACCACTTCTCCATTAGCGGTTTCCGTTAAATTCGCCAGTTCTTCCATTGATGCAGAAAATGTCTGATAATTTTTTTCCGTCTCAACTCCTACTAGAATCACTTTTTCATGAGTGGTCATCGCCTACTCACTCTCCTTCTGTTGTAGCCATTCCGCTACTTCTTTTTCCAACTTGGGCAAATCTGTTGGCTGCTGAACCAAATTCCACCAATGCGCAGCCATTCGATTTCTAAACCAAGTCAATTGACGTTTGGCATATCGCCGCGATTGCTGTTTGACTGTTTCAACCGCCATCTCTAATGATTGTTCACCGGAAAAATACGGGAAAAATTCTTTATAGCCAATACCTTGAGCTGCTTGTGCATGTGGTTGCTGAAACATCTGTTTTGCTTCTTCCAACAGCCCTTCTGTCATCATTTGATCCACCCGCTGATTAATACGCTCATACAATAAAGCGCGATCTGTTTCCAAACCTAACAAATAATAATCATAGAGACGAGCTGGTTTTTCCTTCGGGGTCAAAATACTATAACCTGTTTTATCAAAGACCTCTAACGCACGAATGACTTTTTTGCGATTATTAAAATGAATGCTGTTAGCCGCTAGAGGATCCTTTTGTTGTAATAACTGCCATAAAGCTTGATTCCCTTTTTCTTCCGCAAATAAATTGTACGTTTCTCTAATTTCAGGCGAGTCATCTATCTCACGACTTCCTAGTTGAAAATCATAAAGGAGTGATTGAATATACAAACCTGTTCCTCCAACGATAATTGGTAGTTTCCCTTTTTCAGTAATTTCTTTGATTTTTTGACGACCCTCTTTCTGAAAATCAGCGGCAGAATATGTTTCGCTGACTTCACGGCAATCAATTAAATAGTGAGGAATTCCTTCTTTTTCTGTTTCTGTGACTTTAGCGGTGCCAATGTCTAACGAGCGATAAACTTGCATGGAGTCACCGCTAATAATTTCACCATTAAATTTTTTTGCTAAAGCAATACTTAATGCTGTTTTCCCCACCGCAGTGGGTCCTACAATAACTAATACTTTCTCCAATTATGTTTCTCCTTCTTCTTGCCAATTTTGACGAGCAAATTTTGCTTCCTCAGGAAAATCTGTATGAACGCCTGCCAATTTTAGCTGAAAACAATTTTCCATTTCTTCCATCCGATTAACAGTCCACGGCCGCAGCGGTTTGCCAATTGCGATAAGTTCTTTTTCATGAGCCAACACCCAAGACATTTTTGGATGTAAACTATCGACAAGCGCGAATGCCGGTCCCGCTTGACTTAAATCCTCTGCAGATTCATAAATAAAGGCAATTTCTGTCTTAGGATCAGCTTTTTTTAATTTAACTAAACTCGGAAAATAAAAACTGGAATATAAATAACGAAACGGCCAGTTTTTTTGCTTCATTTGTTGGACGACTTTTTTCTCAATTCCTTCATAATGGATAATATCCGTTTTAAGTTCAATATTCAAAAAACCATTGAATTGTTCTTCTACAAGACAATTTAAAACATCTTCCAATGTTGGAACACATTGAACAGAAGGATTTTTCTGAAACCAGCTTCCAGCATCTAGTTGTTTTAATTCGTTTAATGTTAACTGTTGGATTTCACCATGACCATCTGTCGTACGATCCACCGTTTCATCGTGCATAACGATTAAATAACCATCTTTAGAAAGGTGAACATCTAATTCAATTCCTTCAGCACCAACACGAACAGCCTCTCTGAAAGCAATACACGTATTTTCAGGATGGGTGCCTTTACTTCCTCGATGTGCAATAATATCTGTCATGCTCTCACTCCAATCTTGTTTATTGTACCATTGGAGTGAGGTGGGTTCAAATAATGTAGAAAAAAGAAGCCTCTCACAAATGAGTGGCTTCTTTTTAATATATAACAACTAACGCATTCCTGGAGCATTTTTTTCTGTAATATCAAAATTTACCGAATCAATAACTTTGTTAGTATTATTATCAATAATCACAAAGTTCAAACCTTTTTTATTTCTAGACATTTCTGTATCATTTATTTTTACAGAAGCGAATGTTTGATTTTCATAATTAGTATAACTTGAGAATACATCATAATTTAAAGCTTCAAATTTACCAGATAGTCTCGATAATTCTGCATTTGTTTCAACTGTTTTATTGTCTTTTGAAATCACTGCACTTAAAGTCCATGCATTGTTACCTTCGAATTTTACGCCTAGCCCCAAGTCTTTTAAAAGCGACTCTTCCGCTTGTGAAAGATAGACTTGATTACCATAACCACTTAATAAAATAGTATATTGCGTATCAATTAATTTTTGTAAATAATCATTAAGATTAAAAATATTCATCAACTCTGGGTTTCCATTTCTATATATATTGTCCCAATCTTTTTCTGAAACACTTCGCACAGACTCCAAGCCATAATATTTTGCAACAGAACGATTAACTTGTGCATCTGAATTAGTTTTTACATGCGATAAATGATTAGAATAAGCTGAATATTTTGTTGTATTACTATATGATATATCTGGAAACACAGGATTGATATTTCCTTTTTTCTCTTGCTCAACTAAATAACTATATTGTTTTGTCAAATCCAATTTTGACAAGAATATATCACTTACACCAACCATTACGTTCATGAAGAATGTACATGCCAAAATCACATACAAAACACTGTAAATTGGAGAAAACCTGATATTTACTTTATAATTTGGCAGTGACATAGAAAAAGCGATAATCAAGAATAATACAGCCCCATAGTATGAACGTCCATAAGTTAATGCCGTTGGAGAGATGGCTAAAACTAGCATAGTAGCCATTCCAGAAACAAAATAAACAACACTTAGGTATACTCTTTTTTTATCTTGACTAATATAAGTATATAAAACAAGCAACAAAATCAGTATAACTAAAAATAATGATAAATTTTCTTTCATTTGTTCAAATATTGTAATGATTCCTGTCATGGCCTTTCTTGGTAAAGACCAAGTACTTCTAGCAAAATAAGTAGCGCGAATCTTATTTCCTGGTGCTAAAGCCATTAACGCCAAACCTATAGCATTACCAGCAACACCCGTGAACATCCATAAAGAAAGCTTTCGTTTTGTATAAAACTGCCAGCCAAGATACCCTAAAACGATAAGCAAAGCTCCTCCAGAGGTATTTTCATTACACCAACCAGCCAAAATTCCTAAAGCAAACATCAAAAAAATCATTAATTTTGTTTTCGTAAAGACGTGTTCTTCAATGATTTCTCTATGATACACATAAAGGAACGAAAGAATAATTAAACTTCCCCAAAGATAATTAGCTGAGCCTGTCTCCCACAAAAACACTTCTCCAAAGGCTGGGGTAAACAACCAAAATAGCACTTGAATAATAATAAATCTAAATGAATTATACTTTTCATCTTGCTTTTGTAAAGTAAGTCTATAAACTAAATATGTTACTATTGTGTATGCCAAAGCGTTAAAAACATTAAAAATTCCTTTTGGTAACAATAAAAATATTCTTGCAATTATATGGACCACTGAACGTCCGGTCCATGTCATGTATTGATTGTATTCATCTATCAGTATTGTCATCCAACTTTTCGTTTTATAAAGGTATTCGTAGTCATCTGCAAGTAATGGTGTTAAATTATTTAAAGTAAGCATCACCAAAAATGTAATAATAATTGAGCATATAAATATCTTCTTTTTATTTAATTTAACTTTCATCTCTGCTTACCTTCCGCTTTTAATTCATAATTAACATATTTATCCAAACCAGATTGAATACTATATTTCGGTTCATAACCAATGGTACGTAATTTAGATATATCCGCTAAGGAATCTTTGATGTCCCCAGCTCGTGCTTCTTTGTATTCAACTGGCAAAGTGACTTTCATAATATCATTTAAAGAAGATATTAACTCATTTAAATCGGTTGCTTTCCCTGTTCCGACATTATATACTTCCCCAAGTGATTGGTCAGAATGAGCGACAAGATTCAACGCTTGAACCACGTCCTCAACAAAGACAAAATCACGAGATTGTTTTCCATCACCAAAGATATTGAATGTCACTTCTTGATTGGCTAATAAGCGTTTGTAAGAGTCCATCACAATCGAAATAACGCCAGAATAAGGTGAATTAGGATTTTGGTTTGGCCCATAAACGTTAAAGAAGCGAACAGCGCTTGTTGGAACATCATATAAATGACAATAGTTTAACACATATTTTTCAGAAGCAAATTTATCCACCGCATAAGGTGTTAATGGACGAATTACTGATTCTTCCTGTTTTGGTAAAGTTGGCTCATCGCCGTAAACCGCTGCAGAAGAAGCAAACACCAAACGTTTTAAATCTTTCTGGTATTTCCGAATTAATTCCAGTAATTGTAACACACTCTCAAAATTCACTTGGTGTGTTTCCACTGGACGCGCTACTGAATCTGCTACGCTAGCAATCGCGGCTAAGTGAAAAATGTAATCGAACTGATACTCTCGCAGTACTTTTTCCATTAATTGTTGATCAGTCACGCTACCTTCAATAAACGTGATATTTTCAGATGCGTTTAAATTTTCAGTTTGGCCCATTGATAAATCATCAATGACCACAACTTGATTGTCTTTACTATAATAATTTGCTAAGGTTGAGCCGATAAAGCCGGCGCCGCCTGTGATTAGGAATGTTTCCACTTTACTCCCCACTTTCAATCAAACATTTATAAATTAACTATTAATCTTTTTTCTTTTTAGAGTACATAAATTTTTTAATTGTTTCAAACAAACCTTTGACTATTTCTAAATTCACAACTAATAAAATAACCAAACAAACGGCCTGTAAAACCATTAATACTGATCCATTAAATAAGAAAATTAATAAAATTTGAACACTTAAAACAACATGATTAGCAATTAAATTCATAAAGTTTATTTTTACAGTAATAAACTTACTTGTATCATAAATTCGAATCATCCACCCCACAAACAAGCTAATCATCGAAGCCAAACCAACACCTATCAACCCAAAAAGAGAGATAAAAATATAATTTAAAATGATACTTAAAACACCTGAAACAATTGAAGTATTCATTAATCCTTTTGTCTTTTTCTCGGCAATATAAAACTGACCATAGAAACCAATGAATCCGGAATAGATAGCGGAAACTAGTAGAAACGGGGTAACTTGCCAACTAATAAAATATGAACTCTGCACTAAATTAGCTAATAACCATTTTAAAATAACCATAATTGAAGATGCCGTAAGAAACAGAAGAAAACTATAATACTTGAATATATTTGCATGAAATTCTCCTCGTGTTTCAGAATCTCGTTCATCAACTAAAGAGATTTGCCAAGCTTGAGAAAATACAGACTGCATCATCGAAATAATTGAAGGTATTTTATTTGCAACGGCATAAATACCATTAGCACTAACCCCTAAGAAATAAAGGATAAAGTAACGGCTAGCACTATTAACAAACCACCATAATACATCATTAGGAATTGTCGGAATAGAAAACCATAGCATTTCTTTCATGAACGATTTACTGATTAACTTAACAGAAAAATCCTTGAAATATGGAGTCGTTATAGTCAAGTAAATTAATGAAACTATTTCAGCTAAAATAAGCGAAATCAAGTACCCATTTAGTCCCATTTTTAAAACAACTAGAAAATAAATATTTAGCAAGCCAATCGCTAAAGTTTTAATCATTCCATTAAAAGCAAATACGCGTACTTGACCATTACCTCGAGCAAATTGTGCAATAATTTGAGTAAATACTTGAAATGCCAATAAAAACAAAAATGCCAATAAAATTTTGTCAAAAGCCTTTGTCGCTGCCAACAACGGATAGCATACGGCAGTCAGCAAAATTCCTATTAATGCAATAACTGTAGCATTAGTAACAACAGATTTTTTATCTACTTCCTTGTCTAAAGCGAATCGCAAAACTGCAACAGAAATGCCACCAGAAACAATTGGAATCATTAAACTAACTGTTGTTGTTACTAAATCTACTTGACCATATTCTTTTGTCGTTAAATAGTAAGTGTACAATGGTACTAAAACAAAAGAGATTAATTTACTTCCTAGGTTCCCCACTGCAAATATAAATGAATTTCCTACTAATTTTTTATATTTACTCATAACGGTACTCTACGACCTTTCGGAATGAATTTAAACTTTTTAAATATATCATTTTTTACTATACCTCATATATTATTACTTGGACATCTCTTCCAATAATCGATCACCCAATGATTGACTTGCATGACCAGATTCTGAAATACCTAATCTATCTTTAAACGCTGTCACTTTCGTTAGATAATCATCCATGTTGAAAGTTTTGACACTTTCAATAAATCCACCTTGATTAAACGTTACTGGGAACGGCAAATCTATTAAGTCCATTACTAACCCACGATTTTTTTTATATTTTTCATAATCATAAGCATAAATAAAACACTTCTTATTAGAAACTAAAGCCTCACCAATAGTAGATGAATAATCTGTTACGAGCGTATCCGTTGCACATAATAACTCTTGCATATCATTATAGCTTGATGCATCAATAATATTAGGATTCTTCAGGTTTCCTAATATCAATTCCTTATTTTCCGTATCATTTGGATGCAGGCGAACAAATAGCACATATTCTTCTTTAAACTTCTCTGAAAATGTTTTTCTTATTTCTTCTAAAAATAAAGCATTAACTTCCACTAATTGTCCCGCTCTGAACGTTGGCGCGTATAATATAATACGTTTTTTCATTGATAAATCGTAGTAGTTGTATACTTTTTTTATAATTGCTGGATCATTGTTTACGATAATGTCATTTCTAGGAACTCCCTCTCTGAATATTTCTCCATCATACCAGAACATCTTTCCAATATCTTTAAATAAACTAGAACTTTCAAATACCAGTAAATCACACATTTTAGAATCTTTTTTTGCTAATTTTACATATCTTGGTTTTAATTTTTCAGCAGCATTATTTTCAATTCTCTTTAATCCAAAACCAGCATGCCACGTTTGCAAATAAAATTGATTTTTTCTTTTTGGCGGATAAAAACTTTTTCTAGAGTTATCTATCCAAATTTTTGCAGTAAAGAGTTCTATCAATGCTTTTACAGATTTGTTTTTCACCAATCTAATTTCTTTTGGAAATAGATTAGCTTGTGTTTTCAGCACTTCAGGTTTACATAACCAGACTATTTCTAAATCACTACGCTTTGATAAAAGATATTCACAAATATATTTAGGGTTATCTCCATATCCTTTTCCAAAGTAACTTGAGACAACTATTTTATTTTTATTAATTGGTCTCATTAGCAAAAAAGGATAGCAGCAATAAAATACTGCATACCTTCCTACTCTAAGAAAAAGACTTTTGAAAACAAACAATAGTCTAGATAGCTTTGACTCAACTTGATTAATCATACTATTCCCTCTTGTCTTCAATCTTATTTACTTCATCAAAATCACCTAAAATTTTACCTAGTAAAAACCAGAATAAAAAGGCACCTGAGATATTTACCAAAATCATTTCATTATGGAAAAAGCCTGAAAAAGCTAGAGCGAACACACCACAAATACAATAAAAAATTCTGCTAGACAAGAAATTAGTAATCGGTTTAAATAAATACTTTATTACTCTAACAACTTTACCTAAAAGAAATACTACAAAAGTAATTCCTCCTAAAATTCCTGTAGATGCTAAAGTATTTAAATAAGCATTATGGACTGAAAAATTTCGTTGAGCAATATACGTATTAGGTAAAATATCTTGTGCGTAAGCAATCATGTTTTTCGGTGAAGTTCCGAATAACCAACTTGATTGAAATATCTCTATAGCACTTTTCCATATTGTAAAACGCAAGTTTGAAACATCAGTACTCTTAGCAACATCTGGTCTGGTCAAGTCAACTCTTCCTTCAAGCTTTCCAGATACTTCTTTCTTGTCAAAAAACTGTGGAAAATAAGACCAACCTGCTTTAATTAATTTTGTTATTAAATATACAGCTCCAATGACTACCAAGCCGCTAAAAATAGAAATCAATACAGAAATAAATAGATTAACTTCTTTTTTCATTTGGTATTGATACATCCCAAAGAAAACAAAAACAAATGTCGTCATTAATAAAGTGATCAGTCCATTTCTAGAACCAGACAAAATAATATAACTCACATTTAAAAAGATTGACAAAATAATTCCCGATAGTAACCACTTGTTAGTATATTTTTTGCTAAATAGATAATATAAACTTAAAAAAATTGTAACGACACACATGACAGAAGCATAATTAGGATCTGAAAAGACACCGAACAGTCTTCCTTCTAACATTCCTATCCTTAATGGATTCACTCGACTTAACTGAATAGAATAATGATACTGTGTTAGAAACATCCCAAGTGATACAATTACCAACATTGTCCATACTGTAATTAATAAACTACTTATTATTGATAATAAGGTATCAGTATTTTTCTTACTTGCACTAATTCCGTTGTCATAAATAATAAAGAAATACAAAGCTTCCCAAATGATAAATTTTAAATTCCCAAAAATACCATATTTTATATTGACAATACTGGATATAAGCATAATAACCATGAAGAAAAGAAGCAATGGATCATACGTCCAACGATTTTTTTTCAATATCCTTGTGAAAAAATCAGCAGCTAAGACAATGGCTCCGAAAAGAGCTAGCATTGAAAATAATACATTATCAATTTTAGAAGGCAATAAACTATAGGCTCCTACAGCTCTAGCCATTAATAGCAAAAATAAACCAATAATAAAAATATCTTTCCCTTTTTGAAGAAAATAGCTTTCTTTTGTATCCATAAAATTCATTCTTCTCCTGACGTATCTATTGTTTAATCATTTTTTTTAGTTAAATGATTATATTTAAATTTTGCTAATGCATTGTAACAAGAATCATTGACTCTTAATGCTAGCATTGATAATTTGCGACCTTTAGTGAACACGTGATTTTTCATCACGAAAGTGAAATTTGAGTATAAGAATCTCTTTATTGATTCTCTCTGCTCATTAAAATTCTTTTCATTACTAATTGCCATCTTATCTAGGACATCAAAATATGCCCAGCAAATCCTTCTATGAACAGACTCAGCTAGTTCAGGATAACTGTTGTCTACTAAAACTCCATTGTGTTCCCATGCTTCAATAACATCAAAATTTTTCTCCGAAAAAGACAAACCAGTAATACTATCAGCTCTACGATAGTAATAGTATTTTTGTTCTGTATTCGTAACAATTTTTTGGCATTGTAAAAGTAATTCTATAATGATAAATGCATCTTCCACAATTTTTCCTTTTGGATATCTAACTTTATTGAAAAGTTCTTTTTTATATAGCTTATTAACAGCATAAGCATATACATCTGTACTATCAAGAACTGCTTGAATTGCCTCATTTTGAGACAAAATTTTTATCTCTTTTTTATCCGTTAGTCGAGATTCTCTGTTTTCATAAACATCAATCATCCCAACAGTAGCTAATTCTGCTTCATAAGTTACTATCTGATTATACAACGTTTCATACATATCATCCGCAATGTAATCATCACTATCTACGAAACCTAAATACTCACCTGTCGCTATCTCAATTCCAGCATTGCGAGCATCGCTTAGTCCACCATTTTCTTTATGGATAACTTTTACCCGTTGATCTTGTTCAGCAAACTGATCACACATTGCTCCAGAACTGTCTGGAGAGCCATCGTCCACCAGAATTAATTCAAAGTCAGTAAACGTTTGAGCTAAAATAGAGCGTACACATTTTTCTAAATATTTTTCTACATTGTATACAGGAACAATAATACTAATTTTGGGCATATCAATTTCCGCTACCTTCTAAAATTTTAATTGTATGTTTTAATGGTTCTTCCATACTGTCGTACAGTGGCCGCCAACCTAATGCATAGATTTTTTGATTGTCTAGTAGTGCTTTTGTTGCTTTAGAAAACCCTTGTTTTTCTTGGGCGGTGGCTTCTCCATGAATCACTTTTGTTCCAGCCACATTGGCTAATGTTTCCGCAAAAGTACGTAACGTAATATCGCAATGTTCGTTTGAAACATTGTAAGCTTCCCCTTTTTGCCCTTTAACTAATAAAAACAGAAGAGCAGATACAATATCTGCAACATATGCATAAGAATATAGTTGGGTCCCTGCACTTTTTAACACAATGTTTTCTTTATGGACTGCATTCATAATAAATTGAGAAGAAGCTTTACTATCCGAAAGTAACATCGTAGGCCCGAAAGTACGACTAATTCTTGGAATAACAACATCAATACCATATTTCTGAATATAGGCTTGACATAATGATTCACTTGCTCTTTTTCCTTCGGGATAACCGGCCCGTAGCGTGTTACAGTCAATATAGCCGCAATAGTCTTCCGTAAATTTATCAAGATCTCCACGATTTTCTCCATAGATTTCAACAGTTGATAAAAATAACACTTTTTCACTATTCGCTTTGACCGCATAATCTAAAATATGCTGCGTACCAGCAATATTGGTCATAATCGTTCCAATTGGATCACTGGCATATGATTTAGGATGTGTATTACTAGCACAATGCAACACATAGTCACAAGCTTCTGCTATCTGAATTTCTTCTGTGACATCTCCGATAACTATATGGAATAACGGATCTTCTAGATAACTAGTAAATCGCTCTTCTAAACGCGACAATGTTCGTCCCATCGCCCAGATCGAAATATTCGCATTTCTCGTTTTATTTTGGTACATAAGCACATCAATTAAAAAGGTCCCAATCATGCCTGAAGCACCAGTTATAAAAACAGATTTATTAGTTACTTTCGTCCAATCTGGTGTCTTCTCTAAAACTCGTTCAACGTCTGATAAATAATTATCGTCTGTAAATAACATGGTATCCCCTCCACTACTCTTCTTTCATTTTCAAGAAGCCTTTAAATAACTGTAAGTCATCTTGTGTGGTTAACTTAATGTTTTTATCTGAGCCTAAAGCAAAATACAATGTTTCGCCTAAATCCACCATCATAGTATTCGTATATGACGATTCAGAAATACCAATATTCTCACGGAATGCTTTTTCGTAAGCCCAAGTTAATTTTTCAAATTTATAGGCTTGTGGCGTTGACACGCGACGTAATGTTTCACGATTAATATATTGTCGAGTTGTTTCCTCAGTTTCTTTTACAAAAATTTGTTCATTATATGGCAACGAAGTCACTGCATTGCCGTATTCTTGACACTTAACAATTACATCAGATAAAACTAATTCATCAACTAATGGACGAATTCCGTCATGGATAACAATAGTATCTTCTGGGTTTGAATGTTCTTTTAAGAAATTAACCCCATTGTTAATTGATTCTTGACCAGAATTCCCCCCTGGGATAATCCATTGTAATTTGTCAATATGGTACTCTTTTGCATAGGCATCTAGTGTTTGTTCCCAACCTTTTTTACACACAACTAAGATTCGATCAATGAGTGGATGCTTTTGAAAAGATTCCAATGTGTAAATAATGATTGGCTTTTCCTCTACCATAATAAATTGTTTAGGAATCTCCTGCCCCATTCGTTTACCGACCCCACCGGCAATAATTAAAGCTGTAATCATTTGATACAAAATCCTTTCTCTAACTAGTCAACAACTAGTTTTATTTCAATTTTGTTTAACTTATATATTCATCAACACAGCCAAAACTGCATTCAATCTTTTACATTTTCTCATAACTATCAGTAAGTTTCAATAATTTATCGTAGACCTTAATCGAACTGTAAATATTGGCGGTGTTTTATTTTATATATTTTAATAGTCTTAGGCTTTATCGTATTTCTTTTTTTATTTAGATATTGATTGAATAAAAAGATGATTGTTATGCTTTTCATCAATTTTAACAACACTTTTAGCCCCTTTATAAATAGCGAAAATTTTTGACCAATAAAATCTTTTTCTCTATAAAAAAACACCTTTGTCGAACTCGTATAAAAATAAGTTCAACAAAGATGTCAATATATAGTTAACCCTTCAAATATTCTCTTTACTTTAATTAATTAGGCTGTTTATTGACGGAGAGCTTAACCTACTTTTGCTACATACCACTTATTAGCAGTTAAATACCCTTGGTTCGTCTTTAACCTTGGTATACCATTATTCGTATATTCGATTGCTTCAACTTCAACAATCGTATTCTTCTTAACGGCCTGTCCTTTTTTAGTAAACTCAACATTATTGTAGAAGCTATCATCAATTAAGAGCTTAACTTTTTTTGGATTAGTAACAAAGTAATTGTTATTGGTATTTCCAGCAGCTGTCACATAGTTTTTATTTGCAGTAAGATAGCCTTCTTCTGTCTTCAAGCGAGGAACACCATTAGAGGAATACTCAATGCCCTTAACTGGAACGACAGTCCCAGAGGATAAGGTTCTGCTAGCATTACTAAACTCTACATCAGTATATAGTTTATCTGACACTCGCATAATAATTTGGTGCGGGTTTTCAGTAAAGTAATTATCTGAATTTGATACCAATTTTGTAACATATGTTTTGTTAGCAGTTATATAGCCTTTTGCAGTCTTTAATCTAGGCAATCCGTTTTCAGTATAATCAACACTTAAAACTTTGATTAATGTATCTTTGGAAACAGACTCACCTTTTTTACTGAAATTTACATCTTGATAATAATAATCATTTGTTTTCATAACTACATACTCTGGATAATCATATAGATAATCTTTGATATTTGGTACAACTTTTTGGGCATAACTTTTATTCGCTGTTAAATAACCATTTTGGGTAATCAAACGAGGAACTTGATTTTCACGGTATTCGATTCCCACAACAGGAACTAAACTTCCCTTGGAAACAGCCGATCCTTTATATAAGAAGTCTGGATCCCCATAAAAATTATCACTATTTTTCATAATAATTTGCCCTGGATTAACCGTATGATAGTTGGCAATCCAAGATCCAGTAGCTACTACATAGTTCTTGTTAGCCGTGAAATAATACCCATTTGCCGTCTTCAATCTAGGAATTCCTGATTTTGTTTTCTCAATAGCAGTTACTTTTAAAACACTGCCTGCAGTTACTTTATTTGCTTTTGTCTTGAATTCTACATCTTTGTAATAGGTATCTTCATTTCTGGTAATTACTTGTCCAGGATTAGATGTGTAGTAAATATCTTCTAACCCTTTATATTGTTCAACTATATTTTTATTTGCAGTCAAATATCCTTTCGCTGTTTTCAATCGAAATATACCACTTTGAGTATAAGCTAAATCTTCAACTTCTACTATTGTTCCCTTCGAAACCTTAGACAACCTTTGCTTAAATTCTGGGTCAGCATAGAAATAATCATCGCTTTTCAAACGAACTTTTTTAGGATTTGTCGTAAAATACAAATCAATATTGCTTTGTGCTGCTAATACATAACCTTTATTTGCTGTTAAATAACCTTGATCTGTAACCAATCTAGGAATTCCTGCTGAACTATATTCAATCCCCTTAATGGTAACTAGTGTATTTTTTTTAACTCGCCAACTAGGAGTTCTAAACGCCACATCTTGGTAAAAAGTATCGTCATTTTTCATGATCACTCGACCTGGATTAGTTGTGTAATACTTACTTAAGTCAGGCCCACTACTATTACCCATATTTAAAAAATTACTATAGGTCATGGAAATATCAAACGGACGCCCTTCATAATTAGCTAAACCAGGGAAATACATTTGCGAAGACCATTGCCAAGCACCATGGTCATTATTCCACTGCATGGAACTATCTGGAGTATATGGATATTGCGCTACCCATACTCTGTCTCTTCCGAAGGCGGAGGTGTCGATATAGCCATTTGTTAACCACCATTTGCCAACATACAACGCATCATTTTTATACCCTAGTGCCTTTAATTGCTGGTTAAACGCAACAGAATTAGCATGGGCGTTTCGCCCATTGTTTGTAAGCGTTGGATCTTCCGCATCATTAAACATTATGGTATTTTTATCTAAGCCAGAGTTAGCCGCCGCCTGAGCAAAATATCTTGCTTCATCTTGTGCTGTCGCAGCAGAGACATACATACTATAGTGATATGCTGAAACTTTTAAGCCCGCAGCTTTGGCATTTCTAATTTGGCCCGCAGCATATGGATTAACATACCAAGTTCCTTCTGTCAATTTAACCGAGACACCTGTTACACCATAGCTTTTAATTTTTTGATATTCAGCTACTGAAATGTCTCCATTCCAACTAGAAACGTCAATAAAATTCTTGCCAGGCAAATTAGGATCATTCGCATAGACGTTCGCAACTGTTGCTCGCGCTACCCTAGAAGAAATGCCGTTTTTCATAGCATATGTTCCTTTTTTATGGTTCGTTCCTTCACGTGCTGCTTCTTGATAATCCGCTTCATCTTGGTCAATGGTCTTTTTTTCTACTTCAGAGCTTTGTGATGCTTCTGTTTTACTATCTGTTGTGTTTGTTTCTGAAACAGAAGAATGTTCTTCCGTTGTACTATTTGTTGAAGAATCAAGAGACTCTTCTTTTGTGCTTGAAGTAGAACTATCTCTTTCAGAGGTATTTTCTTCTGTAACAGAAGATGTATCCTCCGTTGAATTAGTCGTTGTTTCTGACGTAGCTTGAGTGACCAAGCCAGTCTCCCCCGTTGTTTCTGTTTTTACAAGCTCTTCTCCTGATGCAATCACACTAAAACTATTTAATAATACGGTACAAATTAACATACCTGAAATGATTTTTTTCATGAAACTCTCCTTATATATTTAATAATATGTATCTTTCTTAAACACTTGCCATTCGCTCTCGAAAATGTGTATCCTATAACCTTCAACTAATTGTTTTCACATTTTAAAACTAACACCAATTATTATCTCATACCTTTATTTCAAATTCAATTACGCTTTTTTAACATTCCTATATCAATTTTTTACTTTTAAATGGTAAAAAGATGAAAACAGATCTTTAATCGATTGTTTTCATCTTTTATTTATTTTTTAAGATATTCTGTGTACGATTTTTTAGTATCAACAATTAGCGCTTCATGATGGGGTTGGCGATCTTCCTCTGGTGGCAATTGCATATAATCCCCAAAAACCTCTGTTAAGTAGCGCTTGTAGCCCACTGGTATTGGCATTTTTGTATCTTCAAATGGAACAAAAATAGCAGATTTAAAATCTTCCAAATGATAAATATTACCCATGTAGCGTGGTCCGACACATAATTCTGTAACATAAGGAGTGGAGCCGAAGGAATACTTAGTCATTCTTTTTTCAGCAAAGCACCAAATATGATAGCGAACCTTTTTCGATGGAAAGATATTCAATAATACCCGACTCCCCGTTGCTAAAATGCCACCATGTTTTTCTGGTACCACTTGTGAACAGAATAAAGCATAAATTAATGCCCAAATTTTTTGTTTCTTCCTTTGAAAATTTCCTTTTGGCGCACCATCTAAAGGAAAAATATCGATAGGAATACCATGAGGAATCGCTAATCCATCTTGATAGGTTTTAATAAACGTTGTCTGTGTATCCCTAATTGTCATAAATGAATTATGATCATTATAAGTTTTTGAAGCAACTAACAATGGATAACGTTCTGTATCTGCATATTTAGGCCAAAGCACTTTTAATTTTTCATAATCTGGTCTTGGCATAAAGAAATCTAAGTCATCATCCCATGGAATAAAACCTTGACTGCGGATTGCTCCAATACAACCGCCTCCACAAAAATAACAGGTTAGATTATGTTCTTCACAAAAAGCCACAAAATATTTTGACATGCGTAAAACGACTTGTTGAATTTTTACTAATTGCGTCTGTGTTGTTTGTTCCACTTTTCCTTTTCCTCCCTATTCATTCTTTGCATATTTAAATGTTGTATAGAATAAAAAACGCATTAAGTAGAATGAACTTTTAATAACTGAAAACTGTTCATTTTGACGCAAAATTTTCCAAACCCAACTGATTGTATTCCATTTGTTAGAAGATGTAGAGGTGGTTAGCTTACGATAAATGGCTAATTTTTCGTTAATAAAATAGACCGTATTTATTTCTTTCAAAATGTTTAACCAAGTAGCATAGTCTTCATGTTTTAAATCCGGCATTAAATGGCGTTTAAGCAGATTAGATTCGACTACGACTGTTAAGCAGCCGATAGTATTTGTTTTTAAAAGATCTTGATAGGTTTGTGGTCCCTCACTAAAATTACGCTCATGAGTAATGTTGCCATTTTCATTACATACAAAATAAGAACTACATGTAAATAAAAGTTTTTTTTCTTCCATCCACTTGACTTGAACTTCTAATTTATTAGGAAGCCATAAATCATCACTATCTAAAAAGGCAATATATTGTCCCTTTGAAGCTTCAATTCCTTTATTTCTGGTCTTTGCAATGCCCATGTTCTGTTCATTTTTCAGTAAAAAGATTCTTGAATCTTTTTCCATAAAGGCAAGTGCAATATCAATAGAATCATCTTTACTTCCATCATCAATGAGTAATAATTCCCAATTCTGATAGGTTTGTTCCAGAACGCTTTCAATAGATTTTGATAAAAATTTGCCAGCATTGTACATGGGCATAATAATTGAAACAAGTGCTGTTTCCATTTGTTCACTCCTCGTTGCATTTTATGTAAGAATGTAACAGTTTATATTATCGCATAGCTCTTTTATTATTTCAACGTTCCTTGTTTCCAAAAAAAGTTTGAGACATAAGCTTAAATAACTTATGTCTCAAACTTTTAACGGTAAATTCTAATAGCATTCTCTTTACAATAATCCATCGTCAATTCTTCACGTTCTTCAGACTCATCCAATCCTCTTGATGATACTTTATCAAAGAGAATTTTGATGGTTTGAAGCAGAATTTTCATATCCAATAGCAATGAATAATTCTTGATGTACAGTAAATCAAAGTTCAATTTACTATTGTAGTCAGAAGCATACTTCCCATAAACTTGGGCATAGCCAGTAATCCCCGCACGTACATTGTGACGTAAATAGTAATTCGGGTTTTCCTGATTAAATTGATCAACAAAGAATGGTCGTTCAGGACGTGGTCCGACAATGGACATATCCCCGCGAATAACATTGATTAGTTGTGGCAACTCATCAATACGTAAAGCGCGCAAGTATTTACCAACTGTAGTGACGCGACTGTCGTCACTTGTAGATAAGACTGGGCCTGATTTTGCTTCTGCTGTTGCCGACATCGTTCTAAATTTTAAAATCGAGAACTCACGTTGATCTAATGTAATCCGAGTTTGTTTGTAAATCACTGGTCCCGGTGAGGTTGCTTTGACTAAAATCGCTGCAATAAGCATTAAGGGGGAGGTAATCACAAATAGGCAAACAGAGACTAAAATATCGAATAAACGTTTAATAAAATTCTCTTCTGGTTGAATTTCAAAACTTGAGACTTCGATAATACTTTCATCTTCAAAGTTCATCATGTTTGGTTTTAACATAATTAGATTTTCAAAACTTGTATCTAAAAAGATTTTTTTCTTGTGTTTGACAATTAATTGATACAATTTTACTTTTTCGTTCTCATCAACATTACTTGAAATATAAACAATATCGATTTCATCGATAATTTTTTTTAAGTTTTCATAGTAATTGCTGACAACAACGCTCGTTACTTTATGCTTGTTATTTTTATCAGACATAAAGTTTTGAATTGACCGCATAACTTGATTTTCTTTACCTAGTAAAACAACTTTTCGCTCATTGCTGACCTTTAAGTAAAGATAATAAACAAGAATTCGCCAAAGACTTAGAACAATAATTCCGATTATAAAGGAATATCCTAAAACAGAACGTGGGAACGTAAACCAACGTCCGGCAAATGTCACAATCATAATCGTTAAAGTCATTAAAATTTGACCAATCACCGTGACAAAAATGATGTCACTAATTTTGCGATTATAAAAAATATACGCACCTAACAACAAATTCAAAAAGATAAAAAAGATTGAAATGTAAATTGCAGATTTTTCATAAGCCACAAAGTTAAATGAAGGAATTTCTCGGCCAAATTTCACCATAAACCCTAAGATGATTGATAAATTATAGAGCAAAACGTCTGCTAAAATAATTACAATTCGTCTTGCATTACTCCATTCACTTTTTGATGTCATTAAAAACTTCCTCTCTTCACTTCCAGTAATTACATTATTTGTAATAACATGCAACCCCTATATTACCATAATGTCAGCGGACAAGAAAGTTCTATAGGATGAAAATTATCTGCGATGTCTTTGGACACGACTTAATTCTTCAGGTTGGTCCCAGCCCTCTTCGTCAACAGGTGCTATCGGGCGCTCTTCATTGCTAACAGGACTTGTTTGTTTCACTCGTTTTCTTCTTTTAGGTGTCGTTGGTCTTTCATGTCTTCCTCGTTTTTTCTCTGGCCGGAAGTAGAAGGCTAGCCCAAGGAAACTATAAACTATCGGCATCCAATGAGGCGCTAATAAAATATCTTCCATAAATGAATGAATCCAGATTAAAAGGAAGCCTAAAAGTAAACTAACTTGCAAACAATCCAATGTTTTTTTGCGGAAACCAATCAATAAAATCATACTGACTAAAAAACCAAATAAAATCAGATAGCCAATGACACCAAAATTACTTAACGTAAATAGAAAAGCATTATGTGTCCCCAGCGGTTTCCATGAGGCCACAAAAGGCTCCATACCGACTTTAATATGTTGAGGATCAGATAACCATTTAGCAAAAAACTCATGCCAAATTCGTTCTCTTCCTGTAAATAAATCCACAGTATCCGATTCCGCACATAAGTAAAATAACAATGGTCCCAATGCAGCTACTCCGACAAAACCAAACAGCCAAACTTTCGAACGTTGCAAGAAACGTTTTGGTAAAAGATTATCCACCAGAATAAAACCAACTAAAATGGCAAAAGAGGTTTTGGATTGACTGACCCATGTACCTAAAACACCACCAATGTATACAGGTAAAAGCAGCAGGTTAAAAACCTTATTTCTATATGCTTTGATCAAACTACTGGCCATCATTGTTGAAAACATCAACGTTGCACCAATCGTATTGGTATTAATCCAAATACTTTCTAGTTTATTTGATTCTTTAAAAATTTCGTCTGCTGGAATCAACTGTGGCAACTCCACGGACATCCGATACAAAGTCGCACTCAAAGCAACTAAAGAGACAATTAATAAAAGCGTTTGATCCACACGGTCAAAGACACAAACTTTAAAACAAAGGACCAACAAAATAATTAAAGGAATCATTGTATCTGTTTGCATTGTGCTATGACGGATTGATTCCGTAAAGTGAAACAAGAGCCAGGTGGCTAACGCCAACGCAACGGTTAGCCAGTCAATAAATTTTAATTTCGTACAATTTAATAGCAGTACAAGTATTACTGCTATTAATAATAAAATTGAACTATTGGCATACATATATTTTGTGACTGGCGCATCAATTCCTACGACCCACATCGTATACGAGCCGATCATTGTAACTAATAAAATAAGTCGACCGATTCTATTCAATACTTTTCCCATATTCAAACCTCATTCCATGAATGAATCACTAGTCGTTTATTCGATAAATATATGCCCCGTTCTGATCAGGTCCATATAATTTTTCAAAATGAATCGTTGGTGTGTCTAACGGTTCTAATGGTTTATAAACGACCGCATATTTAATCCCATATTCTTTTAATTTTTCTGGAGATAAACGAGCAATAATCGCATCTTTTTGCATCAACTCTAAAACAGGGGTCTGATTTCCTACTTCAACATTGATGTGCGCATAGCGATTATAAATAAATGTGTCTTTTCCTTTTGGATCTAATGGTTTCCAAGCCTCTAAGTCAGGTGTAAAAGCAACACCGTTAAATGTATGCACACCTAACATTGGCAAATAGCCATACATCAAGCGTTCGCCCACCCACAATTGGTTGGGGTCTTTTTTGTTAATTTCTTCCACTTCTACCGCTAATTTTTTACCATAGACAGCAGAAACGCCTCGAGAAATTGGATTAACAAAGGCACCAGAAACCATAATGATTCCTAATAAGACAAGGACAAATAACGTGCGCCAACGTTTAAATAAAGCAACAATTAAAACGGTAGCGACAACTAAGACACCAATGATGTCCATTCGTGTAACGTATAACCGTAAATTGCCCGTATATAAAACAAAGAAATACAGAACAACATTTAATCCTAGCGCCCCTAACCAGGCCATCATTGGAATTTTTGCTTGGCGATTCCATAAATAATCGATGAACCATAAACTCAACAAGACAGCTGCAAACCCGAAGGATAACATCGCCCGTTGTTCTGGCACATAAGACCACAATGTCAACTTAGCAAAAATTGTTGGAAATTGCACGCTCATCCAAACTAAGTTAAATAAACAATACACGAATAAGACAAAACCGTAAATGTTTTCTTTGATTTTTTTATAAAAAATAAATGGTGAGAGCGGCAAAATAACAAAAAATAATTGATAAAAACTACTGATTTCCGAATTATTTGAATATGGAACATCTTGAAACGGCATTTTCCAATTTGTTAAAAATAACAAAATATCGCGTTTAGGCATATCGCCACCTAAACTTACCCGTTTTCCTGGATAAGCGGTATCCATTACTGCTTTTAAGGAATCCAATGAGCCATATAACGATCCGCCAACAATAATCGCCGTCATCAAGAGTGCCCCACCTATCAGGACCCCATCCCACTTATCCAACTTAATTTTTTTACGAAATTCTAAAAAGAATAAAATTAAAAATAATAAAATCAAATAACCAAGTGGTACTTGTAACGCAGGATAAATAACTAAAACAAATCCTGAGGCCATAATAACAGCCGTTATCGCACAAATGACACGACGTCGAACACTACTATGATAATAGAAATAATTATAAATTCCCACTAAAAAACCTAAGCCAAAAAATACTAAATCTCCAACTGGCGAGACAAACCACCATTGAAGGGCCGAAGAAAACGGAATCCAAACACTTGCTAACAAAGCTAAATATTTATTCCGCCGTGTGACGATCAAGCCAATTTCAAAAGAAAATAAAATTAAGCCAATTAATTTAAGATTCCAATACCATGATAAGCCATATTCTTTGCCTAATAGTACATAGCCCCACGTAAAAGGTTTCGCTAACGTGGCCAAATTCCACGCTGGTGAATTATAGCCTACCACCATGTCTTGCCCATTTAACGTAATCACATCATTATGTGTTTTCAAACCTGTTTGTGTTTGTGAGAGGCTAAAGGGGGTTTGAACGAGCCATTCATCCGAGCGAACACCTCTTGGTTCACCAGCAATTAATGAACTTTTTTGACCATCTGCATATTCAGAAACATACGCATCCCACATGTTTAATGAACTACCATGGACTTTAAAGGCTACCAGTAAAATAAAAATGACTGCCGCTAGCAGATAGCGCCAGCGTAACAAATGATCAACCAAGCGAGCGCTCTGCTCAGCTTGGTTGCGTAATGGTTGTTTTTCTTTTCTTGTAGTTAGTTGTTGTTCCATCTTTTCGCTCCATTTCGTCATCCGCAATTGCATCTAGTCAATTCGTAATGAAAAGTTGGGAATATCCCTTGTCAGATTAGGATTATAAAATGGATCATTTTCAATTAAAGGTCCCCATTTTTCTTCCATCATCACTTTTTCTTGTTCAAAACGTTTTTTCTTTTTGCCTTTATCATCATATCCACGAGTTTGAGATTCAAAATGATAAAGCTCTGCTTCATGAAGCCAGACGTTGTCACGTCCTAAAGCTTGGACTTTCAGGCATAAATCAACATCATTGAAAGCTACAGTAAACGCTTCTTCAAAACCACCAACTGCATCAAAATCTGCTTTTTTCATAAGTAAGCATGCGGCAGTTACTGCTGAATAATTAACATTAATAGCTAACCGACCAAAATAGCCTAAGTCACCATGGGGATAACCATAATGACCATGTCCAGCAACACCACCTAATCCTAAAATAACGCCTGCGTGTTGGACCGTATTATTTGGATACAATAATTTCGCACCTACACAGCCAATCCGTTCTTGCTGAGCAAATGAAACCATCAAGGTTAACCAATTCTCTGTAATCACTTCGGTATCATTATTTAAAAATAATAGATACTCTCCGTGCGCTTTTTTCGCTGCACGATTGTTAATAGTTGAGAAATTGAATGGAATATCGATTGATTCAACGAAAAAGCGACCAGGTAATTGTTGTTCAAATTCTGCATATAATTCGTGCATTTTTGGATCTGTACTTCCATTATCAGCCATAATAATCTCGTAATTTTGGTAGGTTGTTTTTTCAATAATCGATGAAACACAACGTTGTACGTCTTTATAGCCATTTTTAGTTGGAATAATAATTGAGACTAACTTTTCAGATTCAATGTCATAATAAACATCGTATAAGCCATTCGCCGCCCCATGCGTTGCATGACCATTAATTCCTCGACGAACGAGCGCATCTTGCACGGCTCTTAGCCCCGCTTCAAAAGCATAACCTTTGGAGCCTTGATCCACTGCTGTTGAGGTTGGCAGCATCCGCCAATAGTAAAGAACTTTTGGAATATGTTTGATGCGTTCTTTTGTCGTTTTTTCAGTAAATCTTAAGACTAAATCGTAGTCTTGAGAACCTTCGTAACCTTTTCGAAAGCCGCCAATTTCTTCTAGAATACTCCGACGATACACGCCTAAATGCGAAATGTAATTCGTTCCTAAAAGTAAATCAGGTGACCAATCTGGTTTAAAGGCTGGATCAGAACGATTTCCATCCATGTCAATCTTATCTTCATCACTATAAATTAAGTCCAGTTCTGGGTTTTCATTCAGCACTTTAACCACTTCATAAAAAGCATTGATTGCTAATTCATCATCGTTGTCTAGTAAGGCGACAAATTCTCCTGTAGCAATCGCTAAAGCAGAGTTGGTCGCTTCGGAAATATGACCATTTTGTTCACGAAAGACGACCCGAATTCGCTCATCCAATTGTTGGTACTCTGTTAAAATCTTTTTGACATTGGGATCTGTTGAGGCGTCATCGGCCATACATAATTCCCAATTAGTATAGACTTGATTCAAAATAGAATCAATGCACAACCGAAGCCATTTTTCTTCAACATTATACACTGGCATCGCAATGGAAATTTTAGGTTGGTAATGAAATGTTGCGATTTCTTGTGTCATCGCTTCTATGTCTAGTACTTCATTTCTAGCTAACCAGTTAGGATACGAAGCTTGATTTCTCAGTTTCTCAATTTTCGCTCGTTGAATGGTATGAGAAATACCATTTTTAGCCATATACTTAAATCCTTTTTTGGCTTTTATCCAAAGACGAGTCACTTTATCTTCTGTCCCTGGAATCACTGGATATTTTTTATTCAAGGGAAAATCCACCGTTACAACATGTGCTGATGATTGAAAATGAAAAGGGAGTACTTTTTTTTGTTTAATTCCTTCAAGTGTAACAACAAAGCCAGCTTCAATCGCAGGCTCTGTTTGATAAATTTGATTAACATCTTCACGTAAAACGCGCTGAATGTTATAAGCGGACACTTGGTTTTCATTATTAATTGTGAAAGTTGGGCTTTCTTTAGTGATTGTATCTAACGCCCAACCTGTAATGGTTAAATTATTTGTTGTTTTGTCGCGATAGATACTATCAAAGATCACCTTAATGTCTTCATTCATGTGCATTCTCCTTATAGATGTTTCGGATTTCGGTAGGGATCAACTAAAGCTTCCGCGGTCCATTTTTCCGCAAGTTCTTTATAAGATCCTTTTTTATCATGGTTTTGCATTTTTTCGTCTGCTTTCAAAATTGCATAGGACACATATACATTTCGTTTACCAGCGCTAGCAAATTGTAACGATAAATCGACACCCATCCATTCTTTTCCTAAGCTTTCGTTAATTCCTTCTAAATTTAGGTAAAGTTGTTTGTTGAATAGTAAGCAGTCTTCAGTTGCTGCTTGAATATTTCTTGGTAAAGCAATTCTGTAATAGTAGCCTAAGCTTTTACCAGGGGTGCCTTTTTCGGGATAAAGTAATCGACCTTTGTCTGTATCAACTGATACTCCTACCGTTTCCACGCGATAGCGTGCGTCAACTACGCGGCCAGTCACTAAACCAGAGGTCTCTTGTTGACCAATGTTCATTAACTCTTTTAACCAATCATTTTTCGTTGGTACCAATCCAGCATTTAATAAAGCCACATATTCTCCCTTAGCAGCTTGAATCATGCCATGACGAGTTTCTGTTGAAACATAACGAAGACGGTCATTTTGGATATTTATTTGATTCTCGAAGCGTGCAGGCAATAGAATTTCATAATTTGTATAGGCAGTTTTTTCTAATAATTGACGTAAGTAACTACTCATATTCTCTGTATCATTCGTAATAATCAATGATACCATCGGCACATGATCATAAAGATAGTTAATTTTATAGGAACCATAAAATTCGGCAATCTCTACTTGTGCTTTTAAGCCACGGCGTTCCGTTGCCGCTTGGACCGCTTTTTGACCAGCTACATAGGCGTAACCTTTGCTTTCAGGGTTTAGAGCAGTCGATGATTCAATGGCACGCCAATGATACATCATACCAGGAATATGCTTGATTTTCGTTGCTTGTTCCGTTGCTCGTAATACGAAATCATAGTCTTGAGCGCCGTTATATGCTGAGTTCAATCCGCCTACTTTTTCTAATAAATCACGTTTCACAACAACAAAGTGTGTAATGTAATTATGGTTTAAAATCAGTTCTGGATTCCAGTCCGATTTGTAAAACGCGTTGAAGCGACGACCATTTTCTGTAATTTTATCTTCATCAGTATAAAGAAAATCAATCGTTGGGTCTGTGTTTAAAGCTTTGACCACTTCATATAATGCTTGTGGCGCTAATTCATCATCGTTATCCATGAAACCAACAAAATCGCCAGTAGCAATCGACAAAGCTGAGTTAGTTGCTTCTGAAATATGTCCGTTTTCTTCGCGATAAATAACTTTGATTCGTTGATCTAGTTCTTTATATTTTTCTAGCATGGGCTTAATATGTTCGCTTGGCGATGCATCATCTGCTAAACATAACTCCCAATTTTCATAGTACTGATTTTGTAAAGAAGAAACGCACGCTGCAAGCCATTTTTCTTCGACATTATAAACAGGCACAGCGACAGAAATTTTAGGCTGAAATTGGAACGTTTTAATTTCCGCTAAAACTGCCTCCACGTCAACAGGGGCTTCTGCTTTTTCTTGTCGTTTAAAGTACCACTTCACTGAGCCCATCAAACCACGTGTCTGAATCGAACGCCATGCTCGATCAAATTTCGTACCTGGTTGAACCATGTTTGGACGCTCCACCACATATTGAACCTTCTGGCCTGATTTGGTGTCAATGTTTAGCGTGTAGGCTGGTAAATCTTCTGGATCTTTAATCGTAATGACAAAACCATAATCTTGATCGCCTTCTAATTCGAACATATCAATAACATCACGACGGTATTCTGTTTCCACCGTATAAGTGACTGATTCACTAGCTTCTGCAATGCTGAATCTTAGCGGATAATTTGTTTGTTTGTCATACGCCCACCCTCTGATAACAGAAACGTTATTTTCTACATCGCGAGCAATATCATCAATGGTTAAATTAATCATTTTATCAAATTTAGTTAACGTGATTCGTTTATATTTTCCAGTAGGCATAGGGGCAGTCTCCGTCTGTTTATTCATTTCTTCTAAAAATTGATTTCTTTCATCTAACAGTGCATGAATAAAGGTATTTTCACGTTCTGAATAGTTGCCTTCAAAGAAATAATCAATGTCTACTGTCAGGTCTTTGCCTGCCATTTGTGCATCGGTTACTTCGATTACAGGTACTTGCGTATCTAAGAAATAATAGATATTCTCTTGTACCAGAAAAGCATTCGTGGCTGCGACTGGGACTGTCTCGCCGTCTATCGTCATGGATAATTTGATAATTGTCCCCGTTAAACTTGGGAATAATTTTATCAGTTGGACATCTTCTGGTATCTTCAGTTGGAACCGTTTTGTTTCAGGTTTTTGTAAATCAACTGGTTGATCCAACTCAGTCTCTTTTTCTTCGCCGCAATTAATTAAAATATGAACGTTTTTTTCATTGTATGAATTTACTGGTGTCACTCGCTCTGGCTGTTCTACTGGTTCAGCAGTCAAGGCAAAAAAGTACTGATACACTTCGCCAAAGGGACGCGCTTTAAAAGCTGCTTGTACTTCTACAGGTAACGCTTCATACGTCGTAGGAATTTCGTTGTAGCCAACTTGATTAAATGTAAAATCTTCTTTGGCAATGTATAAACCAACTTCTGCAAAAACTTTTTCAAATCCTTCTTGTAAATAGAATGATTTATGCGTAGCATCCAATAGCCCAGTTTCATTCCACGTTAAACGATTATTAAATAAATCAATTAACACCGAATTATGCGCCAAATTAGGGAAAGTGATTAAGATTTGACCGCCTGGTTTTAAAAATGGTTTGACTTTTGCTAAGGCGCTTTGAGGATTCATTAAATGTTCCAACACATCCGCAAAAACGATATAATCAAACGTCTTACCAGCAAAGTATTCGACCCAATCATTTTCATCAATATTGCCATAAAAGGCATCTGTTGAAAATTGACTGACATGATCATAAAGTTCTTTGTCTAATTCAACAATTGAGACCTGGCACTTTTTTTCTTCCATCAAATAGCTAGTCATTCGCCCATTACCTGGACCAAATTCCAAGACATCACTATTTTCTTTGATTTGTGCTACGATTTTCCCAACACTGGTACTCTCGTCTGTTTCCATTTCAAAATCATACTTCATCTTTTGTCGTATCCTTCCATTTATGATCTAAGATGACAATTCCTTCTCCGGCATAACGACCGGTAATAAACATCGTCACGTATTTTGTTTTGTAGACTAATGGGACTGTTGCATGTTCCTCAAAGAAAGCAATATCAAAATAATATTCACCTGTTAATAATGACATTTTTTCATATTCTAAATAAAAAACATTCCGTCCTTTTTTCCAAGGAATTTGCACGCCATCTAACAACGTATTTAAGCCACAGACATAATGGTTGTCCACTGTTCGAATAGCGACCCCACAAACAGGCTTCTTAATTTGGTCATTTTTGACAGTATATTCAATTTTTACAATCACTTTTTCATCTTGCGTTACCATTTCTAATGGTTCATAATCCGCGTTTAAAAGTTCCGCATGATCCACTTCAATAATATCTGGCGTTGGGGTTTCATCTTTCATGGTCGCTTCGCGGTCAACCGTTTTAATTGATTTCTTTTTCAAAAAGTTTTCGTAGTTGGTCGTCACGTCCATCGTATCTCCATATTCAACGACTTTCCCATGTTGCAACCAAAAAGTTCTGTCACAAAAACGACGAATGGAGTTTACATCGTGAGAAACAAATAAAATTGTTTTACCAGAATTTTTAATTTCTGTAAATTTTTCCATACATTTTAATTGAAACTCTAAATCCCCGACAGCCAACGCTTCATCGACAATTAAAATATCGGGATCCACGTTAATGGCTACCGCAAAAGCCAAGCGGACAAACATACCACTAGAGTACGTTTTAACTGGTTGATACAAATGATCGCCGATGTCAGCAAAATCAATGACATCTTGGACACGCTCTTCCATCTCTTCTCGGGAAAAACCCAAGACCATTCCATTTAAGAAAATATTTTCATATCCTGAATATTCAGGGTTAAAACCTGAACCTAATTCAAGCAACGCTGAAATTTTCCCATTAATCACCATGGACCCGGAGGTTGGCGTTAATACTCCTGTAATAATTTTTAACATGGTTGATTTTCCAGAACCATTTTCGCCGACAAAGCCAATCATCTCGCCTTTTTTAATTTGCATCGTGACATCGTCTAACGCATAAAACAAATCGTGGTAGGATTTTTTGGTTGGACTAAGCGCTTCTTTAAACCGATCGGACGGCTTTTTATACATGTTGTATGTTTTGGTAATATGTTGGATATCGATTGCATATTCTGACATGTCGTTCTCTCCTTATAGTACATCTGAAAAATGTGGTTTTAAGCGTCTAAACACGGTTGAGCCAATTAATAGTAAAACAATAGTAACTCCCCAGAAATATAAGCTATATTGCCAATGTTCCCAGAACCATGCACCGCCTAAATAAGATTCGCGGTATCCTTGAACAATATAATATAATGGATTGATTTTTAAGATTGTCGCAATCATTCCAGTTGGTTGCCATAAAATTGGCAATGTCCACATAACTGTTTGCATAATGATATTGATAAATTGCATAATATCAGGTAAAAATGGTTGTGTTGAAGCAGTAATCCACGTAATTGCTGTTAAAAAGACTAATAAACAAGCTAAGTAGTAAATTAATTGCAAACTGTACAGACTTGGGTAATAACCGTTAGCTGTAGTAATTACAAAACCAATTAGAATGAAAAACAAGTGGGTGTACAAGTTCGATAAAATTTTAGATGTTGGTAAAATTTGTACATTAAACACGACTTTTTTAACTAAATAACTATATTCACGAAACACATTCGTGGCTGATAATAACGAATCTGAAAAGAAGAACCAAGGTACCATCCCTGTTACTAAATAGACAATGAATGGCATATTGTCGCCAGCTCTAGAACGAAGGCCTACAGAAAAGACAAACCAATACGTCAAAACAGTTACTAATGGCGTTAAAAACGCCCAGACAATTCCTAGTGCTGAACCAGCATACTTGGCCTTAAAATCATTAAATGAAAATTGTAATAACAATTTTTTGTTCTGAAAAATATTCTTGAAAATTGAAAATGTTTCTTTAAACATATACTTATTCCTTCCGTAATAAACTATTTTTATCTAAAATTTTTGGATACAAAAATGCCATTTTAAACAACATTTCTATTTTATCGATAAACGCCTAGCTTTTCAATAGTAGACCCCTTTTTATAAAGAAAAATTTAACTGATTTCGCTATATTAAAAAATCTTGTCCAATTTTTAGGAGATTATGCTACAATAATGGAGGTCTTGCATTTTTTTGCACGGAAATTATTTTTGAGAGAAGGGAAATTATGGTTCTTTTTATTATTTACGTATTTCTGTCTTCTGCTGGTCTGGTCTTATTTAAACTAGGTTCTAGCAGTTTGAACATCCAACTCCAACAAACAATCTTTTCAATGAATATCTCACTTATATCTTTATTAGGTTTATTTTGTTATTTAATTAGTTTTATTTTATGGATGTTAATTATTAGTCGTTCCGATGTTTCTTACATTGTTCCTTTAGGCGTTGCCTGTACAAACATCGCTATTTTAATTGCTTCAAATCTTATTCTAAAAGAGACAATCACAACGAATGCCCTTATTGGTGCTGTGGTTATTATTGTCGGCATTGTGATTATGAATCTTAAATAAAACAACAAAGACCTTAAACTCCAACTTAAGGTCTTTGTTGTTTTATTTAATATAGATTTTTAAGCCAATAAAACTGTCTCAGTTCACTTAATTTAATGATAATATAACTAAAAACAATTAACAAAAAAACTTGTACAACATATGTTTTAAAGTTATCGTACGTTAACTTTTGAATCCCTAATTGACTAGCTGCATAAAATAGTAAATATTTTATCGGATTTTGCGCTAAATAAATAATAATACTAGATTTTCTTAAAAAGTCACTTCCAGGAATACGTATATTTTCTAAATTAAAACTTAAAATAACCACTAACACAGCAACTATTGGTAACGTAAAATAATTTTGTGCATCATAAAAAACACCTAATTGTTGCGCAAATTTCACTTCCTTTAGTCCTACATAAGAAAAAATAACAATACCTAAAACTAAGAATAAATTATTTAAAGGCTTTTCAAATACATAGTTTGCTAAAAAATAGCCTATAATCACATAACAAATCGTAGAAATCATCGAAAAAGATATAGAACCATAAAAAGGCACTTGTTTAATCCATTCAATGTCAAAGTACCACTTACCATAAGTAGAAGTAAATACTCCTATCAGAAAGCTAACAATTCCAATTGTTAATAATACTTTCTCACCAAAATAACTTCGGATGTAATAAATAATAAATACACTCATTACTAATGCGATTAAATACCAAGAAACACCTATTCTGGGGACATAGCCTAATAATATGCTCAGTATAAATGATATTTTTCCTCTTAAATCCATTTCCCCTTTAACAAAATTCATAATAGATACGATAAAGAAGGGAATGTAAAAGATCAACCACGAAAGATATACTTTTAAGATTCTTTTTATATAATTGAATAGTATTTTTTTATCTTTTTCTTTTTCTCTAAAAGAAATTTTTTTAAACAAAAAATATCCAGATACTATGAAAAAAAACGGAACAGAAAAGCGGGCTAATATTTTCAAATCACTACCCAAAATAGATTTAGAGGGAAAGGTATGAATTCCAACTACACTTAATGCAGCAATAAATTTGAAGGCATCCAATACATCATTGTTTTTAGTCATTTTTCCCCTCTCTATTCTCCCATTTTTCTTCAGATTTCATGATAGATAATTCTTGCAATAATGTTTTAATGCGATTTTCGTGTTTTGAAATCAACACAGAATTTTTAATTTCCATGATTAACAGGACAATCACCGCAGCTGATAATAAGAAGTTTGATGTTGTTTCAAACCCAAAGACCATTGCTAACCATTCTGCCACATGCGGGAAAATAGCAAAAATAATTAAGACAATTGAGATTAATAACCAAATCAAAGCATTTTTTAGGAGAAAAATATTTTTATTAATCCCTCGAATAATGTATAAGAAAAAGCCAATTGCAAATAAAAATAAAGCTAGCCATAACACGGTTGGTAGCATTAATCTCCCTCCTTCATAAAGGCAGCAATCAGAATTGCTGAGCCGACTTCCAGCATATACTTCACAGAAGCCAAGGCACGAATCGAAGAAACACCACCAAGCCGTTCCATCATATTGACAGGTCTTTCAACAATCACAAAACGTTTTTTAATTAAGTGAACAATCGATTCTGGCTCGGGATAATTTGTCGGATAACGCTTTGCAAAAAAAGCAATCACTTTCCGATTTCCTGCTCGATACCCCGAAGTCACATCATAAATTGTTTTACCAGAAGCCATTCGAATACAAAAGGATAACAAACGAATACCAAAACGGCGCATTTTCGTACTTTGAAAAGCCGCTTCGTTTCCAGGAATGAAACGAGAGCCAATCGAAAAATCACATTTATCCTCTGCTAATGGTTCCAGTAAAATAGGTAAACTATTGATATCATGTTGACCATCACCATCAAACTGAACCGCCACATCATACTCATTTTCTAAGGCATATTTATAGCCGGTCTGTACCGCCCCGCCAATACCTAAATTCAACACTAAATGAATGGCATTAATTTGGTTGACTTCTAAAATTTGTTTGGTTCCATCTGTCGAGCCATCATTAATTACCACATAATCCAATTCATGTTGAAAATGCGTAACTTCCTGTTTAAATGTTTCAATGGAAGCAATCGTCCGCAAAATGTTTTCTTCCTCATTGTAAGCAGGAATGATTAAAAGTACCTTCATAAAGAGAAACACCTTTCCACTTTTTCTCTAACAAAACCCCTCACTTACACAAAACAATTTATTGTTGAACATTTTCTAACATTTGTGCTAAGGCTTCTTGCCAAGTAGGAATTTTAAAGCCTAACGCTTCTGTTTTACTTAAATCCATGACAGAATATTGTGGTCTTTGCGCCTTTTGTGGAAATTGAGTTGAATCCACTGGCAGTACTTCCACTTCAGTATCTTTTAAAATTTCTTTAGCAAACTGATACCAGCTACAGCTGTTTTCATTAGACAAATGATAAACACCAAATGGCGCTTTTTCTGCAATAACAAATGCCATAAATTCGGCTAACGTTCTTGTCCAAGTTGGGCGGCCAAACTGATCGTCCACTACCGTTAGTTGGTCTCTTGTTTCCGCTAATTTTTGCATGGTAAAGACAAAGTTATGACCGTATTGACCAAATACCCATGATGTTCGAATAATATAATAATCGTCCAGGATTTCTTGGACCGCTTGTTCACCTAATAACTTCGTCCGACCATACTCATTTAAAGGATTCGGTTGATCATCAATCGCATAGACGCCTTCTTTTTTAGTTCCATCAAAAATATAATCTGTACTTACGTAAACAAGTGTCGCCCCCACTGCTTTAGCAGCTTCTGCAACATGACGTGTGCCATCTACATTCACTTTTTCATCTAATTCCTTGCCTTCGTCTTCTGCTTTATCAACAGCTGTATAAGCAGCACAATGATAAATGACGTTTGGTTGAATTTCTTTCACTTTTGCCAACGTACTATCCGCATCAGTAATATCTAATTCTGTGGAATCCGTTGAAACATACTCAATTCCTTGTTCGTCTAATAGGTGACGTAATTCTGTGCCCAATTGGCCATTTCCACCAGTAATTAAAATCATTATTTTCGCTCCTTCTTGAAAAAAAGGCAGGGCAAAGTAGCTTTTGTACTTTGCCATCGCCTTTCGACTGTTATCTCACATATCAGAAAAAATTACTGACCATTTTGTGCATATTTTGCTTCAACAGCTTCTTTATCTGCACGCCACCAGTCTTCATTTTCTGTATACCACTTGATTGTTTCTGCCAAGCCTTCACGGAAATTCGTGAATTCTGGTTCCCAACCTAATTCTTCGCGTAATCTGGTTGAATCAATCGCATAACGTAAGTCATGTCCTGCACGATCGTTGACATGCTCATAGGCATCAACAGGTTGTCCCATTAATTCTAAAATTAATTCCATCACTGTTTTATTGTCTTCTTCACCATCGGCTCCGATTAAATATGTTTCGCCAATTTGCCCTTTTGTTAAAATTGCCCAAACAGCCGAAGAATGGTCGTTTGTATGAATCCAGTCACGAACATTTTTACCAGCACCATAAAGTTTTGGTGTAATACCGCTTAAGACATTGGTAATTTGACGAGGAATAAATTTTTCAATATGTTGATATGGCCCATAGTTATTTGAACAATTTGAAATTGTTGCTTGTAAGTTGAAAGAACGAACCCACGCTTTGACTAACAAGTCAGATCCTGCTTTTGTTGAAGAATAAGGACTTGAAGGATTGTAAGGCGTTTCGGCAGTGAATTTTTCCCCTTCGCCTTCTCCATGTCCTGGTAAATCTTCTCTTAAAGGTAAATCGCCATAAACTTCATCAGTCGATACATGGTGGTAACGAACATTGTTTTTACGGCAAGCTTCGATCAATGTGTACGTCCCAATCAGATTGGTTTGTACAAATGGGAATGGGTCGTTTAATGAGTTGTCGTTATGCGATTCAGCAGCATAGTGAACGACCGCATCTGTTTCAGCGACTAAACGATTAACTAATTCAGCATCAGCGATATCTCCTACGACTAATTCCACACGATCACTTGGTAGACCTTCAAGATTTTTTTCATTTCCTGCATACGTTAATTTATCTAATACAGTTACATGAACTTCTGGATGATTCTTTACAACATAATGAACAAAATTTGAGCCGATAAAACCAGCTCCACCTGTTACGATGATTTTTTTCATAATTGAAACTCTCCTACTTTTTTCTTAAATTTCGCCATAGATAAACGGATTTTCCGCTTCAAATTCTTTTAAGGTTGGATGTTTTTGATCCTTTTCTGACGTAATCGCTTTTTCTGGCGCAATTGGCCAATCAATAGCTAACGCTGGATCGTTAAAAGCAATACCGCCGTCTGCTGCCGCATTGTAGTAATTGTCACACTTGTACATAAAGTTCACGTTCGGTGTCAAAGTGACAAAACCATGAGCAAAACCTTTTGGTACTAAAAGCTGACGGTGATTATGTTCTGATAAAATATAGCCTTCCCATTGACCATAGGTTGGACTCCCTTTACGAATATCAACAATCACATCTAATACCGCACCTGTTACAACGCGAATTAGTTTTGTTTGCGCAGCTTCGCCTTTTTGAAAATGCAATCCACGCAAGACACCTGCTTCTGTTGATAATGAATGATTATCTTGGACAAAATCAAAGTCTAATCCATGTTCTGCAAATTTAGCTTTGGAATAACTTTCTGTAAAAAAGCCACGATGATCACCGAAAACATCCATTTCGATAATTTTGACATCTTGTAATTTTGTATCAATAACTTTCACGTTTCTTCGCTCCTATTCTGCTGCTAAACGTAGCAAGTATTGGCCGTAGCCATTTTTCTTCAATGGTTGTGCCAATTCTACCAATTGTTCTTTTGTAATATAGCCCATTCGATAAGCAATTTCTTCCAAACAAGCGACTTTTAAATTTTGACGTTTTTCAATTGTTTCAATAAATGTTGACGCTTCTAATAAGGATTCGTGTGTGCCTGTATCTAACCAAGCAAAGCCACGGCCCATTACCTCAACAGAAAGTTTATTTTTTTCAAGGTAGACTTTATTAACGTCTGTTATTTCTAATTCCCCACGTTCTGACGGTTTGATCCCTTTTGCAATTTCAACCACTTCATTGTCGTAAAAATACAAACCTGTCACTGCGTAATTTGACTTCGGTTGTGCTGGTTTTTCTTCAATAGAAAGCGCCCGCATCTCTTCATCAAATTCTACCACGCCGAAACGCTCTGGATCATTTACATGGTAACCAAAGACTGTTGCCCCTGACTCTTTAGAAGCCGCTCGTTGCAACATTTTTGATAAGCCGCCACCATAATAAATATTGTCCCCTAAAACTAAGCAGACACTGTCATCACCAATAAATTCTTCACCAATAATAAATGCTTGCGCCAAACCATCTGGGCTTTCTTGTACCGCGTATTCGATATGAATGCCTAAATCATGGCCATCGCCGAATAAGCTTTCAAAACGTGGTGTATCTTCTGGTGTAGAGATAATCAAAATTTCATTAATTCCCGCCAACATTAACGTTGACATTGGGTAATAAATCATTGGTTTGTCGTAAATTGGCATTAATTGTTTTGATGTTGCTTTTGTTAACGGATATAAGCGTGTCCCGCTTCCGCCTGCTAAAATAATTCCTTTCATGAACAATCTCCTTAAATACTTCTATTTTTAGTTTCTATAAAACCAAATATCCTTCCCTATTATCGCATTAAGCATAGGGTTTGTCATGTTTTTTACGTAAATTTTACAAATCTGTAAAAGTTTAGCGTTGTTCCTTTAAACGCTGATGTAAAGCTTTTAATAAATTCACACGCCAATTTAATTTTTGTTGGAAACTTGTTTTGGTAATAATAGGGCTGACATTCGCTCCATGTCTTCGGTAAAGCACTAATGGTTCTTTAATGAGGCCCGTTTGCTTTTTCCGTGCAGCTAATAAGCCAATCCACATATCGTGCATAGGAACTTCTGGCGGAATGGGTAAAATGACGTTTTTCATCTCTTGACGAAAGGCCATACCTGCTCCAATATAGCCACTTTTTATCGCATTTCGCCAAAACCCTGGTTTGACTTTTCGAAACTTAAAATAAGAGGGATTGGTAACTTGTAAATCCGCATCAACAATTTTCAAGTCACTAATAACCACTTGGATGTCAGGGTGCGTTTCAAAATATTCTGTCACTGTCGTTACTTTATTTGGCAACCAAACGTCATCTTGATCTGCTAAAAATATTACTTCGCCTTTCGTATGCGTAAGCGCAAATGCAAAATTAGCAATCACTCCTTGCCCTGGACCTTGTAACAATTGAATTTGGGGATAATTCGCTGCATACGTTCTCAAAATTTCCAACGTATGATCAGTAGAACCATCATCTGAAATAATTAGTTCATCTTCTTCACTGACTTGTAAAAGAATACTATCTAATTGTTCCGCGAGATATTTTTCTCCATTATATGTCGCAATACAAACTGAGATCATAGATTATCCTTTCATTAACTTGAGAAATTCTGCCAATGTTTGCCGCCAAATTTGGCGATTTTTGACAGTTAAAAATTGCTTACTACTGCGTAAAAATAAATGGCGTCGATGATGGGAAAACTTTTCTTGATCATATCGACGATAAAATAACGTTTCTGCTTCAATAATAGAGCGATAACGTTGAGGACTCATTGTACGATAATCTAAAACAGACAATTCTTGTTTTAGGTGGATTGGTAAGACTTCAATCTTTTTATTGGCTTGATTCAATTGATAAAAGAACCAATGGTCTAAATAGTCCAAAGGAAATTCTTCCGAAAATCCTTCCAACCAGCGCAGTGTTTCTGCCGTAATGACTGTACCAGAATTGATAGCCATCAACGGTTGGTTGGCTATCCCTGCTGTTGGCTTTGCTCCTTTAAGTCCAACATATTGATCACTATAAACTGGCGAAATTTGTTGTCCATTTGCTTCTACAATTGGAACATAGACTGCCACAGTCGGATCTAACGGCATGATGATCAACGTATCAAAATAAGAAGCTGGCACTTCTGTGTCTTGGTCAAGGAGCAACAATAATTCACATTGATTCGTTTGACTAAAAGCAATCGCTTCATTATAAGCGGTCGCTAGTCCTGGATTATCAGGATTATGTCGATAAGTAACATTTTGTTGTAAAAATAATGCATCTTCTTGAGGAAGTGGGCTGTTGTCATAAATAAATAAGTGCAATTCGGGGTGATCTACCACTTCTTTTAATAACAAATAATTCGGCGTATCAGCCATTTTCATTTGATATAAGACGATGACTACCGCTAATCTTTGACTCATTAAAAGAACCTCCAGCCCCATTTGTTAAAAAATTTCCCCATTGATTGCATAAAGATTTTAAACAATTTTCGACTTTTATGGGCGCCCTTTTCATACATGTGAACAACCGTTTCAAAAGGCGTATAGAGAATCCGATAGCCTGCTTTGCCAAAACGTAAACATAAATCGTTGTCTTCAAAGTACATGAAGAAACGTTCATCGAACCCACCAATTTCAACGAATTTTTCACGATCAATCAACATAAAACAGCCTGAGCCCATTTTAATATCCGTTGTTTCTGTATCCGACAAATCGCGACATTCATAAATACTCAAACGTTTATCAAAAATTTTCTTTACAAATTGAAAGGGAATAAAACGTAACATATAATCGAAAACATCTAATTTTTGACGAACTAAATATTGCGTCGTGCCATCTTCATTTAGCACTTTAGGGCTAACGACTGCAATGTTCTTATCTATTTTGATACGGTCTAATAGACGATCAAGCACGTCTTTAGTAACCAAAACATCGGGATTAAAAATAATTGCATACTTTGTCGAAGCATTGAATAACACTTGATTATGACCATGACCAAACCCTTGATTTTCTTCAGCGCGATGGATAGTAATAAATGGTTCATATGTTGTTAATTTTTCAAGATACGCTGTTTCAGAATGATTGTCATAGATATGAATATCATAGATACTATCAGTACCCAGTTCGGCTTTTAATTGGTCTAGTACATTAAAAATGTAACGACTATTATAAGTGACAATCGAGATTGTTACCATTTCTTGCATGCTCATTTCTCCTTACTACTGAAACATCGTCTTAAAAAAAAAGCATATGTTTCACACATATACTTTTTTAAGTTTAATGGAATTATATCATAGGTTTACGCTCTCGCAAAGCAACCTAAAGATTTCTTTACTTTCTCTTAGAATGCTTGCCAAGTCGCTTTTTCATTTGCTCCTGACGATATTCACGATTCCCTAAAATCCGTAACAAATACATCAACGGTTGATGTCCTTCGCCAACTAGACCGATTAGTTCAATGAATAGTTCTAAGCCAATTAAACAAAAGACAATTAATAAAATTGATGCTACTGTACTTGAATAGCTGAACAATAAAGAGACAAAGGAAAAAACTAACGCTAATGCATAAATAGTCATGACCGCCCCTTTATGGGTAAAACCTAAAGATAACAAGCGGTGATGCAAATGCATTTTATCTGCTGAGGAAATGGGCTTCTTGTTCAATAGCCGTCGAATAATTGCATAAACCGTATCCGTAATTGGCACACCTAAAATCACCATTGGCGTAATTACCGTGATAAACGTAGCATTTTTTAAGCCCTGTAACGACATTACTGCAATCATAAACCCGAGGAATAACGCCCCGGTATCTCCTAGAAATATTTTAGCTGGATAAAAATTGTATGGGAAAAATCCCGCAATGCTCGCAACTAAAATAAAAATAACAATTGGAATATAGACCGTTTTAGCATGTAGGAAAAAATACCCTGTAATACCAATCGTGGTTAATCCAATAATGGATACGCCTGATGCTAAACCATCCAAACCATCAATTAAATTTACTGCATTCGTAATCGCTAAAATCCACAATAAAGTTAGTGGTAAACTAAACCAGCGCAAATCAATCATTCCAACAACTGGCAACGTCACAAAATCTATCCGAATTCCAGCAACAAAATAAATAACTAATGCTGCTAACAAAATACCGATTGTTTTTTTCATTGGAGTAATCTCTTTAATATCATCAATGAGGCCTGTCAAAACAACCATTCCACCAGCCAAAATAATCGGCCAAATATAATCTTGTGGGATAATCGAACGAAAAATCAATAAACATGAACTAGCAAAAGCAATGTAGATTGCAAGTCCTCCTGCTGTAGGCATATTTTTGGTATTGATTCGTCGCTCTCCTGGTGCATCATAGGCGCCAATCCGAAACGCTAGAAGCTTAACAAGTGGTGTTAATAGCAAAGATAAGATAAATGTCATAAATAAACGTATCAAAACTTCATAAATAAATAGTGACATAGTCGAACCCACTTTCTTCTCGTTCAGGGTATATTATACCGTAAACTGAAGCATTTACAAGCTGAAACATGTGTTCTGGCAACGGTTTAGACTTTTTTAAAGAAATCTATTTATTTTTCTTTTTAAACCATCTAAACAAGCGTTGTTCAAAACTTGGTTGTTTTTTTTCTTTATCTCCAGATAAGTATTCATCGACGACAGCGTTGACAATTGCTCCTAAAATAATAATCGTGGCAGCAAAATTCAGCCATAACATCAAGATGATAAAACTCCCGATGATTTGATAACTTGCGATTCTAGAACTAAAATATTTTACGTACAAACCAAAAATTTGTGATAATAGCATCCAACCGACTGTCGAAAAAATAGCCCCTGGCAAAATAGAACGTAACGATAATTTCCGATTAGGAACGACCGCATAAATCAAACACATAATCACTAATAAAATAACGGTCGTTAACGGCCATTTTAACGCTTGGAAAGTATCGATCACAGATGTTGAGTAATGGAAAATTGGTTGCAGTAATTCAATAATGTACTGACCCAGACCTAAAATTACTACTACACCAACAATCGCTACCATAAATAACAAAATAACTAAAAATGAGACCACTCTTACGAGAATAAAATTTTTCCTTTGTTCGACACCAAAAGCTTTATTCATCGCGTTTTGTAGTGCATTAATACTTTGACTGGCACTCCAAAATGCTGCTAAAGCGGAAACAGAAAGCAACCCGCCTGAACGTTGAGTCAGTAGTGAACGAATCGCTGGTTCTAAGTTCTTATAAACATCTTTCGGAATCGCCTCTGCAATATAAGGCAACACAGAATTAGGGTCGATTCTTAAATAAGGTAAGACATTACCTACCGCAATCAGTAATGGAAACAGCGAGAGTAATAAATAATAGGCAACAACCACTGAGCTGTTGCCTATTTCGGCTGTGACCATGTGACTTTGCGTTGTCTCAATAAAACGCATCAAAGATTGATTCTTTTTGATGTTGTCGAGAAACTTCATCACACACTCTCCTTATTAATAAGTCAATTCTTCGCCTTGTGACGTTAAGATTCTTGGACCTTCTTTCGTAATCGCTAATGAATGTTCATATTGACAACTTAGACCGCCATCTTCAGTATAAGCAGTCCAACCATTTGGGTCCATTTTCATGCGCCAAGTTCCTGTGTTAACCATTGGCTCAATAGTAATAACCATTCCCTCTTTTAAACGTAGTCCTTTACCTGCTTCACCATAATGAGGGATCATTGGACTTTCATGAATAGTTGGGCCAATGCCATGACCTACAAAGTCGCGAACTACCCCGTAGCCTTCTCCTTCTACATACGTTTGAATTGCATGACCAATATCGCCAATTCTATTTCCTACTTGTGCTTGTTCAATCCCAAGATATAGCGCTTTTTTGGTTACTTCCATCAAGCGATCAATTTCAGGTGTTGATTCACCCACGACATAAGACCAGCATGAATCAGAGATTGCGCCCTTTAAGTCGACACACATATCTACTTTGATTAGGTCGCCATCTTTTAATACTTTTTTACGAGGAAATCCGTGGCAAATTTCGTCGTTGATACTACAACAGGTAGCATATTTGTAACCTTCATAGCCAATTTGAGCCGCCACGCCACCATGACTTTCAATAAAGTCTCTCACAAATACTTCAATATCCCAGCTTGTAATGCCAGGTTTAATAAACGTCCGTAAATGACGGTGAACATCCGCTAATAATTCCCCTGATTCATCCATCATTTCAATTTCTCGTGGTGATTTTAATGTAATCATACTATCTCTCCTAAACTTGTTTCATTCAAATTATTTTATCACATTTTTTGCAAAAAAGATTGTTCAAACACCAATTTTCAAAAAGTCCCTTAATAAAAGCACTCGCTAGTCTTTTATAAGAAATGCGCATCTGCTATAATAAGTGACAGAATTGTATGAGGGGGAAGAAAGTTTATGACGTTAGCTAAAATTGTGTATGCAAGCATGACTGGGAATACAGAAGAAATTGCCGACATTGTTGCAGAAGCATTTGAAGATTTAGAATTAGAGGTCGAAATTGATGAGTGTACGCAAGTCGATGCCGCTGATTTTGAAGAGGCCGATATCTGTGTAGTAGCTACATATACGTATGGCGATGGCGATTTACCTGATGAAATTGTCGACTTTTATGAAGACTTACAAGAGATTGATTTATCAGGAAAAATCTTCGGCGTTTGTGGTTCAGGAGACACGTTTTATGATGATTTTTGTAAATCGGTGGACGACTTCGAAGCAGTCTTTACTGAAATTGGGGCAAAAAAAGGCGCCGACAGCGTTAAAGTTGATTTAGCCGCTGAAGAAGACGACATCCAACGTTTAGAAGAATTTGCGAAAAAATTAGCAACTGCCGCAGAATAACTACGTTGAAATAAATAAAATAAACACCAGAAAAAAATGGCTAGTTCCCATTTTTCTCTGGTGTTTTGATATTCCTAATTTAAAAATAAAATACTGTAATTTAATGCTGCCGCAAAAGTAACCCAAAGAATATAAGGAATCATCAACCAGCCACGCGTTATTAATTTATAACGCAAGTAGTCCCACTGTTGAACTATTAATAATAGCCATAACAATGAGATATCAATCACAGATAATAAATTATTTTGTAAAGAAAAAAAGAAAAATGTCCAGAAAAAATTCGCAATAAATTGTAAAATAAATAGCGTAATCATCCGTTTTTTCTGTTGTTTATTTGGATGAACTAAGATGAAATAAAAAGTAATGCCCATAAAAATATACAACACCAACCACACTGGTCCAAATAACCAGCCTGGCGGAGCAAAACTTGGTAATCTCAACGCTTGATAATATTCTCTCGCATTTACTGAAAATAAGCCCGACAAGAGCCCTAGTCCGGTAATTCCTACAATACTTAGCCATAAACGCTTATCTTTCACTCGGTTCATGTTTTTTGCCCCTTTCTATTTCTCTTCTTTACTGTAGCATGGTTGCGAATAATCTACCATTAATACACTTAACAAAAAAAGACCGTTCTTTTAAGAAACAGTCTTTTGCTGTAACCTCACAGAAGTTATCAGCATGAGGTTACACTTTTTTTAATTTTTATAGGTCAATATCAATTGGTTCATCTCGTTCAAGAATTGCTTCAATACTATCTTTCATTAAATGAATGATTTGTTCTTCTGAAGGATGGATAATTCCAGAAGTCATCAATGCAGCCACACCAGTAGCGACCACCCATGTTCCCATGTGTAAAGAGTCAATTTGAACATCGTTTAAATTAGCATACTCAGGATCAGCTTTTACCGCTTCAGTAAAATAGTGATAAGAGAATTCTTGCATTTTTTTGCCGCCACCATATTCTTCTAAATAAAGCGCACGGTATAACTTACTTTCACTTGTCGCAAAATGAATATAGTTTAAAGCCAAATCAACAATTGTATTCCCGGTATGTTTTACTGGAAAGACTTCTTTCGCTAAGTATTTATGAATTTTTTGGAATAAAGCATCGCGTAAATCATCCATGTTTTTAAATTCCAAATAAATCGGTTGGGTGGAACATTTCATTTTATTAGCAATATTACGTGCAGTGAACTTCGAAAATCCTTCAGTGGCGACTACTTCATAGGCAGCTGTTAAAATCTGCTCTTTCGTAATGGTTTTTTTTCTTGCCATAATTCCCTATCCCCTTTATTCATTCATATACAACGCTTCCAAATAAATGCTTATGGTTATTGTAACACGATTTTTCTATTATGCAAAATTAGAACAACTCTTTGTACAAAAGTTCACTGAGCGGGAGCACGACAACTTTTACCCCAACTTAAAATAACAGTTGATAAAGGCTTTATTTCGTTGAGTTCCCTGCTCTTCCGTGTTATGATATGAGCAGTCATTACCCATGAAAATGAAGGAGGAATCACGAATGACCTTAGAGAATTTTAATGAAAATCTAAAGAAATATGCACGTTTAATTGCTGAAACGGGTGTCAATGTTCAGGACAATCACACGGTTGTTTTACAAATCAGTGTCGATCAAGCGCCCCTTGCCCGCTTAATTACGGAAGAAGCTTATCGCTTAGGTGCGGCCGAAGTAATTGTTCAATGGAGCGACGAAACCATTCAACGTGAATTTTTAGCTCATGCTGCAACTGATCGTATTGAAAATGTTCCTCAATATAAAATTGATCAAACCGATGATTGGATTGCCAAAGGCGCAAGCCGAATTAGCGTGGTTTCTTCTAATCCTGATGCATTAGCTGGCGTGGATGCACAACGTGTAGCAGCTTTCCAAGCGGCTAATGGGAAAGCATTGGTCAACCTACGAAAAGCAACACAAGCCAACAAAGTAAGTTGGACTGTTGTAGCTGCTGCTAGTGAAGGCTGGGCAGCTAAAGTCTTTCCAGAATTAGCAACAAGTGAAGAACAAGTTGATGCACTTTGGAATGAAATTTTCAAAACAACACGAATTTATGAAGAAAACCCAGTCATTGCTTGGGATATCCATGATAAAAAATTACAAGAAAAAGCGGCTGAATTAAACGAACAACAATTTACTGCTTTACACTACACAGCTCCTGGGACAGATTTAACGATTGGTTTGCCTAAAAACCATTTATGGGAAGGCGCTGGTAGTTATAACGCTCGTGGGGAAGAATTCATGGCTAATATGCCAACAGAAGAAGTTTTCACCGCCCCAGATAGTCGCCGCGTTGATGGTTATGTTTCTAGTACAAAACCACTAAGTTATGCTGGCACAATCATTTCGGGAATGAAATTTACATTTAAAGATGGAAAAGTTGTTGACTTCTCAGCTGAACAAGGCGAAGAAGCATTGAAAAATCTCTTAGCTATTGATGAAGGTGCCAAACACCTAGGGGAAGTTGCTTTAGTACCTGACCCTTCACCAATTTCACAATCCGGTTTGATTTTTTATAATACATTGTTTGATGAAAATGCCTCTAATCATTTAGCCTTTGGTTCGGCCTATGCCTTCAACTTACAAGGTGGCACGGAGATGAGCGAAGAAGAATTAGCTGAAGCTGGTTTAAATCGTAGCCAAACACATGTGGACTTTATGGTAGGATCTGACAAAATGAATATTGACGGCATTAAGGAAGACGGGACGATTGTTCCAGTTTTTAGAAATGGCGATTGGGCATAGTCCTATCAAATGTTGAAACCAAAGTTTTTAGCTCCAAGAAATAAGAAGAAACTGCTTTTATTCAGTAGGTTCTTTTAAAATTTAGAAAGTGAGGCCTAAGTTGCAGCGATTTAGGCCTCACTTTCTTATGCTAAAAAATCAATTGCATTCGAAGGACCTTTAACGTTATAATTAAATTGAAAGCGGATTCTTTTACACGATATAAGTTTACTTTTAAATAAAAGAATTTTTTCAAAAAAGTAGAATTGGAGAATTAACATGGGATTATTTGATGGATTATTAGGGAATGCAACACAAAATAACAATGAAACAGCTGAAAAAGAATTACGGGATGTTTTAATCCCTAACGAAAAAGTAGATATGGCCTTCACTTTAGTAAGAGATTTAATTGTCTTTACAGATAAACGCTTAATTTTAGTCGATAAACAAGGAATCACAGGTAAAAAAGTTGATTATAAATCGATTCCCTACAAAGCTATTTCACGCTTTTCTGTTGAAACTAGTGGACATTTCGACCTAGATGCAGAACTAAAGATATGGATTTCAAGTGCTGAGTTACCTTCAGTAAGTCTTCAATTTAGAAAAGATAAAGATATTGTTGCTATTCAACAAGCCTTAGCAGCTGCTGTATTATCTTGAATCCACAAAAAAAGACAGGAAAGCGACCAACTTTCCTGTCTTTTTAATTTTAGATAAAATAAAAAAGGCTTCTCAGCCTTGATGCGTTCCTTATTCAATCAGACACATGGCGGCACTTGCTTAGTGCTGCTTCCTTCCGGATCTGACACAATTCACTAGCCCGCCATTGTCCTAGCCTTTCGGCAAAACCTAGTATAACGTATTTTTATTCTTTTGACTAGTCTTTCTTTTGATTTTTTAAAAGTTTCTCTTCTTTTTTCTTTGCCCGTAACTTTTTAAAGAACTGAACTAGCAATAAGCGACACTCTTCTTCTAAAACGCCTGCTTCGACATAGGCCACATGATTGAAGCGTTCATCTTCTAATAAATTCATCAATGTGCCAGCAGTGCCTGCTTTAGGATCGGTTGCGCCATAATAAACTTCTGGAATTCGTGCTAAAAGCATCGCCCCACTACACATTGGACAAGGCTCTAAAGTTACAAATAATTGGGTTTCTTCTAGACGCCAATTTTCTATCCCGCGACACGCTTCCTGGATTGCATACATTTCTGCATGCGCCGTTGCTTCTTGCCGTGCTTCTCTCAGATTATGCCCGCGGCCAATAATTTCCCCTTGCCGAACTATCACAGCTCCAATAGGCACCTCAGCCAAACCTTCTGCTTTTTTCGCTTCTGCAATGGCTTCTCGCATAAAAAATTCTTTTTCTTCTTGTGTTAACGTTGTTTCTTTTTTTCCCAATTAATTTCCACCTTTCGGCTTTTTCCCACTAAACTTCTGTCTTGCTTCATGGTACAATAAATCAGTGAGGTGTGTCTATGATTATTGAAAATTTATCTCAGCTTTATCCCAAAGGCTATTTATCAAAAACAATTGGTTCCGAAGCCACCTATTCAATTCCTGTTGACGACCAATTTTTCATTGTGAATAAAGCTTTCTTAAGTATTAAAGAACAGCATTTATTGGAAGCGCTTTTCCCAATTTCTGAAAACCCAACAATTACTGGTAACCATCCTTGGTTCAGTTACTTATTTCAACAGGCAAAATTACCTGCCGAAGGGACCTTTCGTATGTTGCAAATTCAAACGAATGTCACAAAAGAATTACAAGCTGAATGGCAATTTAATTTAACAAAGATGTTTCCAGATACAGTTGATTGTTTCAGTCCAAGTAATAATATGTATATTTTAGTTGAAGAACAGTCAAAAAATACCTTTCAACAAGAAGAAATTCAAGGGATCTTTTTAACATTAGATACAGACTTTGATTGCACTAGTGCTGTATTTGTTGGCAATTTTTATTCCTCTGAAGACATTCTCCGGCGTTGTTTCCATGAAGAACAACGTATTTTTTCAGAAGAACTTAATTCCTCTAGTCGGACGACTGTTTTTAGTTTAACTGATGTTGCCCTCCACTATTTTACCAAAGAAGCCATGAGCCAAAATGTACTTGTTGAGTATTATCGTCGTTTATTAAATAAAGACACCGATATTCAGCCAATCATCAGCGCTTTGTGGAAAAATCAAGGCAATATCAGCTCCACTGCAAAAGATTTATTTATGCATCGAAATACTTTACACTATCGGTTGGAAAAGTTTTTTGAACAAACTGGCTTATCTTTAAAAAAAATGGATGATTTAATCTTTTGTTATTTGTTATTAAGAAAGTAGTACGTCCATTTTTTACTCGTATGTTTTTTATTCCCAATTAGAAAGTAGGCGTTCCAATGAAAATTACCGCATATGTCGCTAGTGCATTTAGTAAAAACCACGAAGGTGGCAACAAAGCAGGCGTTGTTTTTATGACACAGCCCTTAACGAGAACCCAAAAAATGGCCATCGCCAAAGAACTAGGATTTGCAGAAACTGCTTTTATTTCAGACTCAAAGATTGCTGATTTCCGCCTTGAATATTTTACACCAAAAGAAGAAGTCGACTTATGTGGCCACGCGACAATTGGCGCTTTCACCATTATGAAGCACTTAAATAAATTATTGCAAACAGAATATACAATCGAAACGAACAGCGGTTTGCTCGCAATCACGGCGAACGGTGAACAACTATTTATGGAACAAACTGTCCCAACTTTTTATGATACGCTCACTTTAGAAGAATTGAGCGGCTGCTTTGATTTAAACGCAGTGGCAACTGCTTTTCCTATCCAGATTGTGTCAACGGGCCTAAAAGATATTTTGGTTCCCATTAAAAATGCGCAATTATTACAGGATTTACAACCAAACTTTGAAAAAATTAAGTTACTTAGTCAAAAGTATGGAGTTATTGGGATGCATCTTTTTGCTTTGTCTGAAAAAAATATCATTTGTAGGAATTTTGCACCCCTTTATGACATCGATGAAGAAGCCGCTACTGGTACATCAAATGGTGCGTTAGCTTGTTATCTGTACCATCACCAAATTTTACAAAAAACCAATTACACCTTTGCCCAAGGTTATACCTTAAACGCTCCTTCAGAAGTCTTAGTGCGTTTGAACACTACATCCCAAAAGACAATTGATCAAGTTCTAGTTGGTGGCAGAGGCTATTATGTTGAAACAAATGAATTATTTTTATAAAAAAAAGATGGCCTAGGCCATCTTTTTTACTTCATTGCATCTTCAATAAATGTGAAAAAGCGTTCTTTTAAAGAATCTGTATTGTCTTTAACTTTTTCGCCATATTCAGCTAATTTTGAACCGCCATCTTTCACACGATCCACAACATTTAAAACAGAATCTAATTCATCATCAGATAAATCATCGACAATCGATAATAATTTTTGGTTTCCATCAAATTTATCGTCTACAAACTTTTTAACTTTATAACGATTGGAAACATGAGATACCTTCTTAATAATTTTTTCAGAAGCGATGACTGCAACAGAGACACTTGCAACTGCAGCAATGCTTAAACCGATACCAATTTTTGTTGATGCTTTCATTTCCTTCAGCTCCTCTGTTATTTTCTACTTTAATCATAACATATTATTACTTTTATGCGTAATAGAAAGACCTTTACTAGCACTTAGTCTCGTCGGTTATTGCCACCAAATAAAATAACCAAACGTAAAAGTTGTAAAAAGGTCGAAAGCGCCGCTGCTACGTAGGTAAGTGCAGCTGCAAAAAGAACTTTTCTGGCCATTGGGACTTCTTCTTCTGTTAATAACCCACCTTCAGAAAGAATACTTAATGCACGTCTAGACGCATTAAACTCCACCGGTAAAGTCACCAATTGAAAAATCAAGGCTAATGAAAAAGCCAAAATTCCAATGTTGATTAATGTTTGATTCCAACTAAATAAAACACCAATCAAAATTAGTGGAAAGGAAATGGTTGAACCGATGTTGGCAACTGGAACAATAGCTGCACGAAGACGTAAAGGCACATAGTTCGTATGATCTTGTACCGCATGTCCGCATTCATGAGCCGCCACGCCAATAGCCGCGACCGATGTCGATTGAGCAGTGGCTTCGGATAAGCTCAACATTTTGTTTCCAGAATTATAATTGTCAGTTAAATCACCAGCAATTTGCTGAACTCCAACATCATTAATTTGTTCTTTTTGTAAAATATATTGTGCTGCCTGCGTGCCTGTAACATGTTTACTGCTTCGTACTTGATCATATTTACGAAAGGTACTGTTAACATATGCGGAGGCCGCACCAGAAATCGCAATTCCGATAATTACCAATATATAGGTTGGATCGATTCCAAAATAAAAGGGCATCATTGTCCTCTACCTCCATCTTTTTTTCTTTATTGTAGCATGATAGTGAAAAAAAGGGAGCGACAAACGTTGTCTTTTGTTTAAAAAAATGATGAATTTTTCAAGAAAGTGCCGAAACTAACAAAATTGTCACTCAATTAACGGAAAAAAATATGGCAAATTTCCTAAAAAAAAGGCATACTATTCCTTGAGGTGAGGAAAATGAAAACATTACTAAAAATATTAATTCCCATAGTCATTTTAGCCGGTGGTAGCTGGGGCGTTTATAATTACTATTACGGTGGAGAAGCCTATTATACACAAATCACAACATCTGGTGAAAAGAAAGATGAAAAAACAAATTCTGGTGAAGCAATGACCATTTATTACTATCAACAACCTGCGTTTAATAAAAACGGTGAAGAAAAAACCGTGGAATTAAACGAATCCCGTGATCAACCTTTGCGTATGAAAGCCTATCTAAAATTGAAAGTTAATCCCCGTAAAGGCGTGATCAGCTGGAATGAAGTGACAGAAAAAGAAGTCCCTGAAAAAGCTTTAGAAAAATTAAAATAAAGAAAAAACCGTTGGCAAGCGACCAACGGTTTTTTCTTTATAATTGATTACTAATTTTTTCGATATTTTTTAGCATAATGGACACTGTGCCATCTGGATTATTAACAAATTCAATTAAATCGCCATTGCGGTAAACATCTAACGGAACAATTAATTCAATACCGTTATCCATTTTTAACTTCTGTTTGCCAAATTTCTTTTCAGAAATTTCGCGAGATTCTCTGACTGGCGGTGTTTTGTCGACAAACTTCGACTCATTCACTTCTTCTTGGTAAGCTAATTTAGCTGATACATTTTCTTTAAACACTTGCTCAGCAATTTGCTCATTGTCAATCGTTCCCGTTTCCTCAATACTATCATATACCGCTTCTTTTACAGAAGCCATTAGTTCAAACTCATCTTCGTTAAATTTCTTTCCAATGCGTTTGACTGCCTTTTTAATTTCTTTGATATTTTCTTCCATGGAAGGTGCCGCTTGCGTCTCAATCACTTTTTCAGAGAAATACCAGATTTTTTCTCCTGAAAATTCATATCTTTTCTCTAGTAATTCAAACGCTAATGTATCTAAGTCAACCGTAATCCCTTCATCTGGTTTTTGTGATTTTGAAGACAAAATTGCTCGATTGATAATCAGTTTGTTATAAACGGATTCTTCTTCATAGTCGACGTAATGCGTGTAACTTTCTTTATAGTTTAATTTAATCATTGCGACATGTAACACCGTATCTAATTCATATAAAATGAACAAAATATCAGCACTAGGCGCATCTTCGCTTCCTGAATAAACATCATACCAATGTTGGGTAACTTCTTGGCTTTTCTTCACAAAATCACTAGGAATCCCACGTAACGTGTCAACAAAGGAACTATTTTCCGCCAATGTTCCAGTCTTTGTTTGTGCAGTCGAAAGTTTTGAAATTTTTGCAGTTAAATACGTTCGAATATACTCAGTGGTTAAATCTAGTTCCTTTTCAGAAAAAACCGGCGTCCCAGTTTCTCGATCAATAATGTGTAAAATTGCTTTTTTTAAATAAATATCCATTTTTACGCTCTCCTTTTCTCAACCTTTTTAGTCTAACTGAAAGAGAGAAAAAAGCCAATAGTTTCTATAAAAAGAAGAAGAATTCGTAGACAAATGTCTACGAATTCTTCTTAACTTCAAAAAGCGATTACCCTTCTTCGCTGTATAACATCCCTGTTGCTTCATCAACTGGATCGACTTTATTAAAGATGCCTTTCTTTCTGAAAATATAAGTTAAGCCCATTGGTACGATAATCGCAATCACCATTGCGACTAAAAACGGCAAGTAATATTGTGGCACAATAGATAAAATTCCTGGCAAGCCACCGACGCCGATACTTGTCGCACGAACGCCCATTAAAGTGGCAAACATTCCGGCCATTGCCGAACCAATCATGCCCGCAACAAATGGATAAACATATTTTAAGTTGATCCCAAACATCGCTGGTTCAGTCACACCTAGGTAACAAGAAATCATCGCTGGAATCGAAACTTGTTCTTCTTTTTTGTTTCCACGATGCATAAAGATAACCGCTAAAACAGCTGAACCTTGTGCAATATTTGATAGAGCAATCATTGGCCATAAGTTGGTTGACTGAAAGTCAGCAATCAACTGTAAATCAATCGCATTACTCATATGATGCAACCCAGTGATGACTAATGGTGCGTACATAAAGCCAAAGACGGCGCCAAATAACCAATTAAATGTTGACGTTAATCCTGCATTTACGATATCAGAAACCCAACTACCAATCGTCCAACCGATTGGTCCTAAAATGACATGTGCAGCCAATACTGTTGGTACTAAAGCAAACAATGGGACAAAAATCATTGAAATTGCTTGAGGAATCACTTTTCTAAAGAAAATTTCAAGATAGGCAAGCAAGAAGCCGGCTAACATGGCTGGGATAACTTGCGCTTGATAACCAATCATGTTAACTTGAGCAAACCCAAAATCCCAGAAAGGAATTTCTGCTGCTTTAGTCGTCGCAACTGAATAAGCATTCAGAAGTTGTGGTGAGACTAATGTAATCCCTAGGACAATCCCCAAGATTTGTGTGGTTCCCATTTTCTTCGTAATACTCCACGTAATCCCAACTGGCAAGAAGTGGAAAATTGCTTCGCCGATTAACCATAAGAATGAATTGACTCCATTCCAAAATTGAGAAACTTCCACGATTGTTTGACCATCAAGAAAGCCAAATGGAACCCCTTCCAAAATATTGCGGAACCCTAAAATCAATCCCCCGATAACAAGTGCAGGAATTAATGGTGTAAAAATCTCAGCTAAAACAGAAACAACTCGTTGAACAGGACTCAAATTACTTTTGGCAGCTGCTTTCCCTTCTTCTTTTGAAACCCCTTCTAAACCGGAAATTGCAGAAAAATCATTATAAAATTGTGGGACTTCATTCCCAATAATTACTTGAAACTGTCCAGCATTGGTAAAGGTTCCTTTTACAGAAGGAATATCTTCAATCACAGGTACATCCGCTTTTTTTGGATCTTTTAATACAAAACGCATTCGAGTTGCACAATGAGAAACAGCTGAAATATTTTCTTTGCCTCCTACTGCTTTCAACAACTGTTGTGCATCGCTTTGAAACTTACCCATTTTACATTCTCCTCTCAAACTTGTATATACAATTAAGTTGTATATACATCATACTTGATTATTCTTTTTTTGGCAAGCGCTTTCTTTCAAAAAAATAATTTTATTTTTTTGCAAATCCCTTGTCTTTTCTTAAAGAGTCAAACAGAACGCTTTTTTAGCTGCTTCTTTATTGCTATACTACAGAGGGAAAAAACGAAAAGGAGTATGAAAAATGTTTTTTAAAGAAATTCATCATGTGGCAATCAATGCCTCAAATTATCAAGCAACTAAAAATTTTTATGTCGAAAAGTTGGGCTTTGAAGTTCTTCGCGAAAATCATCGTCCCGAAAAAAACGATATTAAATTAGATTTAAAATTAGGCAGCCAAGAATTGGAAATTTTTATTTCTGATCAATTTCCCGCTCGCCCCTCTTATCCTGAAGCTTTAGGATTACGTCATTTAGCTTTTAAAGTTGAACATATTGAAGAAGTGATTGCTTTTTTAAATGAGCAAGGAATTGAAACAGAACCGCTACGAGTAGATGATTTTACGGGTGAAAAAATGACCTTCTTTTTTGATCCAGATGGACTACCTTTAGAACTTCATGAATAATAAATAAAGGAGAGAAACAAAATGAAAGATACCTTTCGCTTAGAAAACCAGACGATTTATTTTGGTACAGAACGGGCAATTTCAGCCAGCCCTCAAACGATTTGGCGCTACCTGACTGAGACAGACAAGCTAAAACAATGGTTTCCAGAATTAGAAATTGGTGAATTAGGTGTTAACGGGTTTTGGCGGTTTATTCTGCCCGATTTTGAAGAAACAATGCCTTTCACTGATTATGCAGAGGAAAAATATCTGGGCGTGACTTGGGATACTGGTATCATCTATTTTGACTTAAAAGAACAAGCACCTCATCAGACCCTGTTAGTCTTTTCAGAATCTCTCCCAGAAAATTTTACAACACCTCGCCATAAAGATATCGCTGGTTGGTCAATTGTTCTCAACCGCTTGAAGCAAGTAGTTGAAACCCCTGATGCAGCACCAGAAAAAATAGATTTTCCGCAAATAGAAAATCATTACTTGGAAAAATTAACGAATTTAGAAAATTAAAAAGTGTGGCACAACGGGTAAATCACCCTCTGTGCCACACTTTTTAAAAACGCAAGATACGCTGATAAACAAATAAACCTAAATCAATTAAGCAAACAACAAAAATTGCCAATAATACAAAAGAGACCCGCAACTCTGCGGCATACATCCCTCGTAAACTAATTGTTGCCAAACATAACCCAAAAATCGTTGCCATTGTCACTTGTAACACGGTTCCTGGTTTTAGGGCATAAACAAAAATGCCAATCAAACTAGAAACAACGAGGTGTGTCAGTGGCAATTGAAGCCAATTGACAACAAACAGACTAAGGAAACATCCTAAAAGAGTCCCCCAAAAACGTGTCTTAATACGCGTATTCATTTCTGCTTTCACTGGATGCAAGAGTAGAAAAACATTCATCGGAATCCAAATTATTTTAATGCCTCCTACACTCCACATTAAAATAAAACTCAGCGTAATGGTGAAACTCATACGAATAGCTAAACGAAATCGTTGCACCCTTTCGTCAGGACTTTCTAAAAATTGTTTGAAACTTGTAATCCCCAAAAAAGTCTGTTGTAAGTCGTGCCAGAAATTAACAACCGTCAATTTTTGTTGCTTCATATTTAATTGAATACTTTTATGGCCTCTACTCTTTAAGCTGGTAAGCTGACTTAATCCTGTTTGCCACCAAGCGTTTAGTGTTAAAGCCAATAAAAAAAGACCAATTAAAAAGGCCACAACTTGAGATTGCATCAAAAATGTATTTCCTTTAACCTGGATTAACTGACAAAACGTAAACATCATCAAATAACTATGATACCGCATCGGTGTCGCAGATGAATAAAATAAATAAACAATTAAAAATGTCACACTACTATTTAAAATAATAGACCAGCTAAAGGAACTACTAGCTATAAATGCTAAAAAACTGATCACAAATTGCCTGATACTCATTTTGAGCAGCGCTACAAATGAATAATCTTTTTTATAGTTAATTTTAAACATAATAGTAAATACAGGCACCATAATTAAATAGCTTGGGGAAAATAAAAAATCCAATGTATAAAAACTAACCAAAAAAAAGGCGATGACTGGGAAAATGGCCCAAACATACGCAAAAAATTGCTGACTTTTTGTACTAAAAAAATAAATAACAATCACTCCAATATCGATTCCTTATCCATTGTAACATGCTTGTCAATTCCCTCCTCAAATTGAATATACCAATTCGTTAAAAATAAATAAAAAAGCAAATAAATACGCTTTCATTTCTTGTTTTTTGTGCTATAATCAGCCTATATGATATATCATTTAAAACAAAGGAGCTACTTTCATGAATATTCAAGCGATTGATACGCGACACGGAACTGCCAACCAACATAGTTTTTCAAATGGAAATTGTCTACCCTATACTGGCGTGCCATTTGGGATGAATTTTTACGCCCCGCAAACAACTGACCAAAAAGGCAGCTGGTGGTTTCATCCAGAAGATCGAACATTTCAAGGCTATCGAGTAACGCATCAACCAAGTCCTTGGATGGGTGATTTTAGTCATTTATTAATGACCCCTGTCAGTGGTTCATTGTCGGAACTTTCTTTATTCCATGCCCAAAGTTCTTATCGTCCAGAAGAAAGCCTTTTTTCTCCTGTCGAAATTAATTTAACTCAATTACGCTATCAAATAACTTCTCAATTAATCCCAAGCATGTATGGTGGTATCTTAACCATTGATTATCAACAAAAAGATAATCACTTACTACTAACTCTGCCTGGACGTTATCAAGTAAAACAATTAGATGACCATCAAGTGGCTGTAAAAGTCATCAACTATTCTGGTTGTGAAGATCCAGATTTTAGTTTTTATTTTGTTCTTCATTTTGAACAGCCTTTAACCAAATGGTTTGCCCCTTCTTCAGGTGAAGATGGCAAAATCCTTCTTTCTTTTGGAAATATTGCTCAACAAGTTGTTCATTTTAGTAGTTCATTTATTTCTGAAAAACAAGCGCAGTTAAATTTAGCGCGAGAAATCTCTTTGCGTTCTACTGAGATGCTGCAACAAGGAATCGCAGATTGGCATAATTATTTCGATCGCCTTAAAGTAACGCATGAAAACCCTGAACATACTAAAACGTTTTATCATACACTGTATCGAACATTCCTATTTCCGCAAACCTTTTATGAATTGGACGAAAATCAGCAGCCGATTCATTATGATACGTTCTCGCAAACGGTTCGTCCTGGTGTACTATATACCAATAATGGCTTTTGGGATACTTATAAAACGGTCTACCCATTGTTCTCACTAATTGCTCAAGAAAAATACGAAGAGATGCTAGAAGGCTTTTTAAATAGTTACAACGAAACAGGTTTCTTGCCAAAATGGTTATCTCCAGATGAGCGTGGTTTAATGCCCGGCACCTTGATTGACGCTGTCATTGCTGATGCCGCCGTGAAAAAGATTCGTCCTGACTTGATGCCTCAGTTCCTAGAAGCGATGAAAAAAGGTGCCACACAACAAAGCGAACGAGAAAATTATGGACGTCAAGGAACTCTGGATTATCTAAAATATGGCTATGTTCCTTCAACCTATCATGAATCTGTCAATCATACCTTAGACTATGCGTACAGCGATTTCTGTATTTCGCAAGTTGCAAAAACACTGAATGATTCAGAGACCGCAACATTTTATCGTCAACAAGCCTTGAATTATCAACAACTTTTTAATCCTGAAACTGGCTTTATGCAAGCCAAGGACACTGAAGGCAATTTCCGTCCTAACTTTTTAGATATTCGTTGGGGCAAAGATTACGCCGAAGGAAGTGCTTGGCAATCAAGTTTTGCGGTTTATCAAGATTTTGCAGGTTTGATTAAGCTATATGGTAGCGAGTTAGCTTTCGAAAAAAAATTAATTCAGCTATGCAATCAAGCGCCTAACTTTAACGTTGAAGGCTATGGTTTTGAAATTCATGAAATGAGTGAAATGGCGGCAATTGATTTTGGTCAATTAGCCATCTCAAATCAACCCAGTTTCCATTATCCGTTTCTATTCAGCTACATCGGCAAACCAGAGATGGCTCAACCACTTTTAAAACAACTAATGCAAACATTTGATGCTTCACCAACTGGCTATCCAGGTGATGAAGACAATGGCAGCATGTCTGCTTGGTATATTTTTAATAGCTTAGGCTTTTATCCCGTCACACCAGGAACTGGTGAATATGTAATCGGGATGCCTTTAGTCCAGACGGCGGAAGTAAAACTATCAAATGGTAAACAGTTAACCATTCAGACATCACCAAACAAAGTCCAACAACAATTTATTCATGAAATTCAGTTAAACCAAGAAAAACATACTGCGCCTTATTTTACTCATCAAGAACTATTAAATGGCGGGACTTTAGATTATCAATTAGGGATCGTCCCGAATCCACAAACCACAGCAGAACGACCGTTTTCATTAAGTACGGAAAAATAATAAAAAGAAAGATGTTCATAAAAATTGAACATCTTTCTTTTTATTCTTCGACACCTGCGTAATTTGATTGGTATTGCTCTCGAAATTCTTTTGGGGTAATTCCATTTAATTTTTTAAACATTTTTGAAAAATAGTTGGTATTGTTAAATCCTACTTTTTCTGAAATTTCGTTGATTGTATCATCCGTGTACAATAATAATTTCTGGGCATGTTTGGTACGCACTTGATTCAAATATTGAGAAAAACTTCGCTTGGTTTCTTTTTTGAAAATTTGGCCTAAATAACTAGGGTTCAAATGAAGCTCATCCGCCACCGTTTTTAAGTTTAATTCTTCTAAATAGCCTTGTTCAATTCTTTCTACAGCTTGGCTAACACTTTCTGAATATTTTTTTATTTTAGGTTTATTTTTCACTTCTGCCAAGACTTGCTGCATTAACGCATACAGTGTATTAAGATTGTTGCTAGCTCGAATTTCTTCCACGATTTTTTCATAGTTTTCTTCTAACACAGTTGGATACTGACGGGAGATATCTGAAAAAAGTAAGAAGACTACATAGCGTACATATTCTGGCGTAGCGTGTTGTTGACTTAACTGATTGAAAATGGCATCTAATTCCCGTTGAATGGTCTGCATATCCCCAATCATCAAGGCTTGGTTAAACGCTAGGAAAGTAAAATCTTCTGCCGAACGATTCATTTGTTCTTTTTGATTATTTGGCAGAAATTCTTGATAGAACGTTTCAATTGCTTGCAACTGTTTTACTTTCTCATAACTTTCATAAACCGTTTCCCATTCATTCACAGATTCCCCTACAAAAATCTGACCTTGACCAGCTAGAATCGCTTCAATTTCACGAATAAATAAGAACGCTTCTTGTCTGGCCCCTTTATAGATAAGTAACAATTGGTGGTACGTACTCATCCAACTTTCAATGAATAACAGTTGGCCTTTTTTCATAAATAGTTCCTTGATTGTTTCTAAAAATGGCATCTCAGCTTCAACCAATAAAACGGTAAAATCACCTGGTTTTATAGTCGCAAATTGCTGCATTAACTCTTCGTATTCCCCTTCGCTGATTTCATCATTAAGCCAACGCATCAAGCCATTTTCTAGATATAGACGCACGCGGGCATGGGATTTTTTTTGTTGGTCCAATTCTGTTTTAATTCTCTGGATATTGGCTAATAGTTCTTGCTTATTGACTGGTTTCAAAAGATAATCTTGGACCTGCAAAGCCATGCCTTTTTTGACGTAATCAAACTCTTGATAACCTGATAAAATTAAACTAATAAATTGATGTCCTTTTTTCTTTGCTTGCTCAATTAATTCGATCCCGCTCATTTCTGGCATCGTAATATCTGTTAATAAAACATCAATGGATTCTGTTTCTAAAAAAGCCAATGCTTCTTGCGCACTACGCGCTGTTTTAACAATTTCAAAGCCTAACTCTTGCCAAGGAATAATCCATTTTAAGCCTTCTAAAATCATATATTCATCATCAACAAACATCACTCGATACATCTTTTCACCCCTTATGCTACAAACGAAAGACGAATTGTCGTCCCTTCTCCTTCTTTCCCTTCAATGGTTAAACCATAACTCTCCCCAAAAAAGCGTTGTAAACGTTCATGAACATTTCTTAACCCAATGGATTGTTCCGTGTCTATTTCTGTTTGATTTAAACGTTCGCGAATTTCCTCTAACCGATTGGCGGTAATTCCTTTTCCATTATCCACAACAGCCACAATAATTTTTTCGCCTTCTCGGTAGGCGTGGACCTTGATAGCATTGTCTTGTCGTTGATAGTCAATTCCATGCACAAAATAATTTTCGACAAGCGGCTGAATGATAAACTTAGGAATTTCAACATCAGCAATTGCTTCTTCTATTTCGAACTTATAGGCAAATTGGTCGGGATAACGCATTTGATACAAATACACATATTTTTCGCAAAATGAGATTTCCTCTGCCAAGGTCGTGGTTTTTTCTTGGTTAATATTATTCCTAAGTAACGTTGAAAAAGCATAGACAACATCAGCTAGTTCTTCTTGTTGCCGACTCAAGGCATACATGCGAATATATTCCAACGTATTATAAAGAAAATGAGGATTAATTTGCGACTGTAATGCTCTCATGTGGGCATCGCGTTGCTTAATTTCTAAAGTATAAATATCGTGAATGTATTGATCTAAACTGTCTACCATAAAATTAATCGCAGAAGCAATATCATTCAATTCTTCCTGAACTTGATTCGTGTCAATTCGTTCTTTTAAATTGCCATCGCCAATGGCTCGTGTCGCTTCTAAAATTAATTGGACTTGTTGAGAATAGCGTTTAAACAGGCGGTTTAAGCCCACTAATAAAATAACAATCAAAAGTAACCCAATCCCTAAAATGGCCGCATAATTCATAAACAATTGTTGAAATAAGACTCGGCGGCTTGTTAATAAGAGAATGGTACTCCGGCCACTGCTTTCTATTTCCGTAATATCGTAGCGATTATGAAAAACCTGTTGAATGTCACTATCGGTGTGCATTCTTTTATCTAGTTGCCGCTCTTCTTCTTTGGTAAATTGTGCTTTTTCAGAAAAAATTTGATTTCCAGCACTATCATAGATAAACGCATTAATACCTGATTTTTTCAATAAGTCTGCTTGGTTGCCTAGCAACTCTTGACTTGAAAACACAGTGTACAACTCTCCCAGCGGTTGTCCTGTATAAGGATCGGAGATAATTCGCATTAGTTGAAAGCCATGTTTTTTAATTGATGACATATCCATTTTTTTCCCATTTGTAGCTGTGCGATTGGCGAACAAAACCTGATCAAATTCATCTAAGCGAATAATCACTTCTTCTAAGTCAGGAAAGGTGCTAAATAATGTACTTAAATTATTTCCAAAGTGGGTACTGACCCGATCTTCCGACCATTGGCTGTAAGTATAGTCAAAATACTCAGGAGGAGAAAGTTCCATATATTTTCGCATGTTTTCAATTTTACTTGCAGAGCCAGCTAATTCATTAATCATATTCGTCGCCGCATTATTTTTATTCGTTACATAGCTGTCAATTTGGGAAACGGCGTTATTTTTTTGTGAATCAATTGATAAGTTAATTGTATAAGTAACATAAACGCACAAAGCAGCCACCGTTAACAAAATAATACTTGTTAACAGTAGACTGTATTTTTGTACTAATCGATTTAATAAATATTTTTTTTTAAACAGTTTTTTGAAGATTCGCTTCATTTTGTTCCAACTTTCCATCAATAAACTGGCGATTTTTACGCGTGACATAGGCACACCACATCATAATTAAGGCAAACGAAGCAAATAGTAGCAGTCCTTTCATTTTCCAAGTTAAAGCAACGATACTAATTACACCGAATAAGACTTTAAAAAATACACCGAGGTTTAAAAAGATACTGATAAATGAAAGCTTCATTAAATCAATAGTTGAGATAAAATAGCTTCCTTCATATAGTAGCATATAAATGTAAAAAATAACGAGTATTAGGGAAACAAAAAATAAAATAAATGTAATAATTAACCACATTATTCCGGTAAATTGAACGGCTAAATAAATATTATAAAAAACAAATCCTAAAGTGAAGAGAAAAAGTAAAAAATAACAGTTACTTCTTTTAAAATGTGCTTTCCATGATTCAAATGCTCGTTTAACGGTAATTGCTTGATAATTCATACCCTCTTCCAAAATGAAATCAGTCATCATTTGGAGTGCTGGACCAACACCAAAAATAATCCCTCCAGCTAAACTAAATAAAACAAACAGTAAATTTAGTTTGATTACTGTCCAGGAAAGGTAAAACAACCGTTGAATCCCTGTACTTTCCATCTTCCTCTTCCTTTCTATTATGTAAAAGGCTGAGCCAAAAGCGCTCAGCTAATGCCTCAGCCTCCTGTGATTATTTTTGAGATTGGATATATTCGTCTAATTGTGTTTGCATTTCTTTTTGAACTTTATCCCAGCCAGCTGTTTTTAGGTCATCCATTAATTTTGGAAGTGTTTCTTCTGGATCAACAGTTCCTGTATTTAAGCTTGCTGCGTAACGGTTCATAACTGTAGCAACGTTAGTGATTTCAGTTTTCACTTTATCATTTACAAAAGTAAAACCAAGAATTGGTGAATCTTTTGCTTCTTCGATGCTCTTATCACGTTCTTTAACCATTTCTTCAGTGACAGATTCTTCTGGCCAAATGATTAAGTTGTTTCCTGTGTTCCAAGCACTCAAGTGAGTTGTTGGTGTGTAATCTTTCAATAATTTCACACGATCATCGCCAACTTTTTCATATTGTTTGCCTTCTTCACCATAAACAAGTCCGTTTAACAATTCTGGATTGCTGTTTAATAAACCTAACAATTCAACAGCTTTTTCTTTGTTTTTAGACGTGTTTGCAACAACATAGTTAGCCATTTGCGCTTGTGATGTTGTTTTTAATGGTTCTGTTAGTGGACGAGAAACAAGTGGTTTGCCAGCAGCTTGTGTTAAGATTGTATCACCATAATCCATAGGTCCTTGTGTTTCTTGACGCATGAACCAAGTATTGGTATTTAAGTCATATGGTGTTGTACTTGTAGCAGCATCTGTTGGAATCAAGCCATCTTTATACCATTGATGTAAAACTTTTAAGTTATTAATCATGTCTTTGTCGGCATATTGGTTAATAATTTTTGGTGAGCCAGTATCAGTTGTTTTTACTGCAAATGGATATTGGTTACCAATAGGGAAGTCATAATTACCTGTTGCAAAGAATGTTTGGCCGATAGCAAAAGCAGCAATATTTGGTTCTTTTTTATGGAATTCTTTTAGAACTTCCGTTGCACTTTCATAACTACCATCGACTTTACTAATATCTAAATTGTATTTATCGACATATTCTTTATTAAAAGTTAAAACTTGTTGACCGTAAGAGTTACCTAAAATTGGGAACGCATACAGTTTTCCATTGATCGTATTTCCTTTAATATAGTTATCTGGCAATTGATCATAGGCTTCTTTTGCATATTTAGGTGCTAAATCAGTTAAATCAGCATAGGCGCCTTTTTGTGCATTCGTTGCATAATTTTGTGCTAATGAAATATCATAGCTTTCACCAGAAGCAACGATTGTTGACATTTTTTGGTCCCAATCGCCCCAACCAACAAATTCCATTTTTAATTTTGCCCCAATTTTTTTCTCGATAATTTTATTCGCATTATCGATTAATTGGTCATAATTATCTGGTTTGTCCCCAACACGATACATTAATAACGTTGGTGTACTATCATCACCTTTTGACGCTGCATCTTTTGAAGATTTACCGCACGCGCTTAGTCCTACAGCTAAAGCTGCTGCGCCAGCTACGGCTAATCCTTTTTGCCATTTTTTCATTCCTTATTTCCTCCTGTACAATTTTATTCTTTCACGCCGCCGATTGTTAAACCACCCACGAAATATTTTTGGAAAAATGGGTAAGTTAACGCAATTGGTAACGTAGATAAGACAACAATCGCCATTCGAGCCGATTCACTTGGTAGAACGCCTAACCCTTCTTGTGCTGCTGCACCCATATCCGTACTTCTCGATAAGAACTCTAAGTTGTTTTGAATTTTCATCAATAAATACTGTAATGGTACCAAGGTATCTTTTTGAATGTAAAGTAATGCATTGAACCAATCGTTCCAATAACCCAAAGCCGCAAATAAACTAATTGTGGCAATCCCTGGAACGGCTAGCGGTAACACAATGCTGACAAAAATGCGCATTTCACTTGCGCCATCAATACGTGCCGATTCAATAATACTGTCAGGCACGGTTTTCTTGAAAAACGTTCGCATCACTAAAATATTAAATGGTCCTAAAGCTAAAGGCAAAATTAACGCCCAAATTGTATCTTTCAATTGCAATAAGTTTGTCATTACTAAATAGTTCGCAACCATCCCTGGTGAAAATAACATTGTAATTAACGCAAACAATGTAAAGAATTTTTTAAATGGAAAGTTGGAACGAGAAATGACATAGGCATATAATGACGTCATTGTTGCATTGACAATCGTCCCTGTCACCGTAATGAAGACCGTTACCCCTAAGGCATGAATAATGCGTTGACTCATTGCCCCTTGGAAAATGTAACGATAGGCCTCCAATGAAAATTCTTTTGGCCAAAACCGGTAGCCGTTTGCTGCTAATGATCCTTCACTTGTCAATGAAATCATAATAACAAAGAAAAACGGAACCACACAGGAAATAGCAAAAATCGCAATGACAATATTGAAAATCAAATTCGCTGTCGGGTTGAAGGATCGAACGTTAACGCTAGTGACTTTTTTCTTTTTCATAATCCTTCCTCCTAAAATAGTGCTGAATCTGGTTCAATTCGACGAACAACTAAATTCGCAATTAATAACAAACATGCCCCAACGACAGATTGATATAACGCTGCAGCTGCCGTCATGCCTACATCACCAGTAGCCGTTAAGCCATTGTAAATATAGGTATCTAACACACTTGTCACATTGTAAAGCGCACCTGAGTTTCTTGGTACGATGTAGAACAAACCAAAGTCTGCTCTGAAGATACCGCCGATGTTTAAAATTAATAAAACAGACATCATTGGTAAAATTTGTGGAATCGTAACATTTTTTATTTGTTGCCATTTGTTGGCACCATCTACCATCGCTGCTTCATAGTATGTCGGATCAATCCCCATCACAGAAGCATAGTAGATAATACTGTTGTAGCCTAGACTCTTCCAAACATTTAGGAAGACAAAAATTACTGGCCACCAACGTGGATCTGCATACCAGTTAATCATTGTGCCGCCATTACCAGTAATCCATTGATTCAAAATCCCTTTATCTGGACTTAAAAAGGCATAAACAAAATAGTTAATAACCATCCAAGATAAGAAATATGGTAGCAATGACATCGTGTGATAAACTTTAACCAAGCGACGATTTCTTAATTCACTCATAATAATAGCAAAAGCAATCGCGAAGAATAAGTTAAAGGCTAAAAAGACGACATTGTACAAAATGGTGTTTCTAGTAATTAACCAAGCATCTTTTGACGCAAATAAAAATTTAAAGTTTTCAAAACCAACCCAAGGACTTTCTCTTAGACTAGCTAAGAAACCATCTGGTGAAATATGAAAATCTTTAAATGCGACCACATTGGCTAAGACTGGTATATAGAAGAAAAATATAAACCAGATAAATCCTGGTAACGCCATAAGGATTAAGGCCTTATAACGCCATACATTTTGAAAAAACCCGTTTTTCTTCTTCATTCGTTTCGCTCCTTTCATAAATATAATAGCGTTTTCATAATATCTTTTTAAGGAACAAATTATAGGATTTGAGAAACAAATTATAGATTTTGTGTCATTTTAAGGTAAAAATTTACCGAAATGACTGTTCTTTGTGAAAACGTTTATCTGATATTTTTTTTACAACTGTTTAAGAACCTTAAAAACAATTGGCTAAACCTCACTCATAAAGCGATTTTGCTAGCGTGTATTTGTTTTATAAAATCTGAGAACTTGATAGTTTCACAGAGGATATCCTCTAATTATTTTTGAGGAGGACTATTTTTGAATTTTATCCGTAAAAAACACTAGAGCAATTCGTTTAATTGTAGTTTATTTTTTTGCAGTTTTAATGCAAGCTGGTTCTTTATTATTACTAGCTATTTCACTACTATTTTTCTATTTGCCTTTATGCACACACAATATGTTGGATTTCTTGTTATAAATCAAAAAGAGTTGACGACATAGGTCATTTTGACTTATGTCGTCAACTCTTAAATTTTCAGCTAATTAGTCGTTCTAAAACAATCGATTTTGTTTACTCCTCTTTTTCTTTGTTTCTCTTTATAACATAGAGAATTAATACAATTAAGATCAGTCCTACACCCAGATACGCAAATATTTTTTGGACTTTTTCTCCTGTTTTTGGTAAATAGGATGATTTAGACGTTTCTTTCTTGTTTATGGCAATTTCATTTTTACTATTTTTTGTAGGTTTGTTCTGGTCTGTAACAACTTTTTTTGTTTCCTTTTTATTTTTCGCTGGTTCTTCAGGCGTAATGGGCACTTCTGGTTCTTCTGGTGGATTGATGCCATCATCTACTTTGGCTTTGTTGAGAATTGTTTCGCCCGCTTTGGCTTCTTCGTTAACGATCACTTTGAAACGAATACTCCGTTCTTTCGTATCGGTGATACTTGGGTATTCCGCTGTGATTGTGCCGTTAGCTTCTTTCAAGCTGGTTGGTTTTGGTTCATCACCGACACTTGTTAGGCTATCTTTGACATACGTCAGTCCTTTTGGTAGTTGGTCTGTGATAACTACTTTGTTTAGGACGCCGTTTTCGATGGTGTTGCGGAAACTGATTGTGTACTCGATTTCTTCCCCTAGTTTTGGTTTAGAGTTATTAACGGTTTTTGTTGCGGTTAATTTGCCTTCTTTCGCTTCTGGTACCACTGGCACCTCTGGTTCTTCGGGCGGATTAACTGTGTCATCTACTTTGGCTTTGTTGAGAATTGTTTCGCCCGCTTTCGCTTCTTCGTTAACGATCACTTTGAAACGAATACTCCGCTCTTTTGTATCAGTGATACTTGGGTATTCCGCTGTGATTGTGCCGTTAGCTTCTTTCAAGCTGGTTGGCTTTGGTTCATCACCGACACTTGTTAGGCTATCTTTGACATACGTCAGTCCTTTTGGTAGTTGGTCTGTAATAACTACTTTGTTTAGGACACCATTTTCGATGGTGTTGCGGAAGCTAATTGTGTACTCGATAGTTTCGCCTAGTTTTGGTTTGGCGTTATTAACAGTTTTTGTTGCGGTTAGTTTGCCTGCTTTTACTCGAGGTGTGATTGGTTCTTCGGGTGTAATGGGCACCTCTGGTTCTTCGGGCGGATTAACTGTGTCATCTACTTTGGCTTTGTTGAGAATTGTTTCGCCCGCTTTCGCTTCTTCATTAACGATCACTTTGAAACGAATACTCCGTTCTTTCTTATCGGTGATACTTGGGTATTCCGCTGTGATTGTGCCATTGGCTTCTGTCAAGCTGGTTGGTTTTGGTTCATCTCCAACACTTGTTAGGCTATCTTTGACATACGTCAGTCCTTTTGGTAGTTGGTCTGTGATAACTACTTTGTTTAGGACACCATTTTCGATGGTGTTGCGGAAGCTAATTGTGTACTCGATAGTTTCGCCTAGTTTTGGTTTGGCGTTATTAACAGTTTTTGTTGCGGTTAATTTGCCTTCTTTTACTCGAGGTGTGATTGGTTCTTCGGGCGTAATGGGCACCTCTGGTTCTTCGGGCGGATTAACTGTGTCATCTACTTTGGCTTTGTTGAGAATTGTTTCGCCCGCTTTCGCTTCTTCATTAACGATCACTTTGAAGCGAATACTCCGCTCTTTCGTATCGGTGATACTTGGGTATTCCGCTGTGATTGTGCCATTGGCTTCTGTCAAGCTGGTTGGTTTTGGTTCATCTCCAACACTTGTTAGGCTATCTTTGACATACGTCAGTCCTTTGGGTAGTCGGTCTGTGATAACTACTTTGTTTAGGACACCGTTTTCGATGGTGTTGCGGAAGCTGATTGTGTACTCGATTTCTTCCCCTAATTTTGGTTTGGCGTTATTAACAGTTTTTGTTGCGGTTAATTTGCCTTCTTTTACTTGAGGTGTGATTGGTTCTTCGGGCGTAATGGGTACCTCTGGTTCTTCGGGTGGATTAACTGTGTCATCTACTTTGGCTTTGTTGAGAATTGTTTCGCCCGCTTTGGCTTCTTCGTTAACGATCACTTTGAAGCGAATACTCCGCTCTTTCGTATCTGTAATACTTGGGTATTCCGCTGTGATTGTGCCATTAGCTTCTTTCAAGCTGGTTGGTTTTGGTTCATCACCGACACTTGTTAGGCTATCTTTGACATACGTCAGTCCTTTTGGTAGTTGGTCTGTGATAACTACTTTGTTTAAGACGCCATTTTCGACAGTGTTGCGGAAGCTAATGGTGTACTCGATAGTTTCGCCTAGTTTTGGTTTAGCGTTATTAACGGTTTTTGTTGCGGTTAATTTGCCAGTTACTTGTTCGTCTGCAATTTTCGCTTCTACTATATTAGAAGTTTCGTTGACTTTTGCAGATGTTAAAATATCTACTGCCTCAACGGTTGCGCTATTAGGCACTAATTCATTTGCTTTTGCTCGTTCATTTATCTGCGCTTTAAATTCGTAAATTGTTTCAGCTGTATCAGCTTTGTAGCTACCTCCTTGTGTAGCAGTTGCACCATTGCCGACACGGACTATAATTTGTTTATTGGTTTCATCATATTCAGCTTGATCATCGCCTGAAGCATCCGTTTTTTCACCAGAATTTGGTCCACTAATAATTTTTAAAGAGCCTGGCAAATAATTTAAGCGACCATCTAGTGCATCCTTCGAGACTGAATTTATCGCTTCAGAATCAGCTTTTGTATTTTTTAGTGAGACACGATACGTGATTGTTTCACCAACTTTGTAAGTTTCTTTTGGTTCCACAATTTCTTTCTTAATTTCAAATTCAGGCGTTTCTGCGTTTACAGCAAAACCAATCGCATTCGTAGAATAATCGTCACCACTACTTGTTGTTCTAAAATTAATTTGGTTTTGTCCAGCATTTAAAACACCTTCGGGAATTGCCATACGATCGATATCAATATCTAAAAAATTAGGATGATCCGGCGCAAATTTCCCTGGATACTTGTCTACCATATGTTCATCGTTATCTGTCACAGTTGCGTTCATAGCATTGTTAACTGGATTGAGCGTGTTCGAAATATTTACCCAAGTTCCTGCACTATTTTTAATTTGTGCGTTGTCTCCAGTCCAGTATTTATCTCCTTGAACAGTAAACCAGGTCACAATTGGATCAAGATTTCCTTGTTTTGCTGTTAAAAAGTTGCTCATAGTAAATTCATTATTGGTTCCAGCAGCATTACCACGTGCTCCATAGTAAATACTAAAAGCTCTTGACTTACTTGCCTGATCCTTTGTAACAACAAACAAACTCCAACCACTAAAGTTATAATATTGATATTGACCATTTAAACTACTTGTCATAGGAATATCTGCCAACGTATAACTCCCTGTCGCACTTTTATCCCCTTGTAAAATTGAAGTTACATCTGCATAATTAGAAAATCCAGTGTTATTGTACCCGAAACGTTGTCCTGGGTTTGTTGCATCTTGATCGATACGATGGTACCTTTGGGGCGAAACACGCTGTACGGTTCCATTTGGTGTTGTAAATTGAACTGGTGCACTAATTTCTTCATCAGAAAGATTTGTTCCGTAAGCAGGGCCTTTATATCTAGATGCACTCCAAAATAAGCCCGCCCAAGCAATCTCTTTTGCACCATTTAAATCAATATAAGCCCGACTAGAGTTATACGTATTTGGATCATTGTCAACATCTGCAAATTCTAAAGGAAAATTGTTAATTGCATAACCACTACTTGCTCCCCGTGTGTTTAAAAATGTTTGTGCAGCCGCCGTATTTTCATTCGCAATTTTTAAGTTGGTATTTCCCGTTGAAAAAAGTTCTCCTTTATGAACGCTTTGATAAATCGGTGTATTAAACCCCCGACCAGGTGTTGGTGGCACTAACGGACCAGTAGGTTGCGCCTTTAATGGAGGTTGCTCAGGACTTTCGGTAGCCTGCGTTAGTGCTGTCTCTTGAATACTTTCTGTCGACTTTCCTGCTTCAGGCTTTGTTTCGTTACTAGTAGTTGCGGTCATTTCATTTGTAGAAGAGGCTGTTTCGCTTGCCTGATTTTCTCCTTTTGTTTCTGAAGTTTCCTGTTTTTCCTTCGAAACAAACTCTTTATCTGCTAGCATATCTTTACTAGGTAAATCAATTACTAGTGTTCCTTTTTCATTATCTTCTATTAGTACGCTGGCCAATAACTTGCTCGACGCTTTTGTAGTTATTTGCCCATTTATGGTAATCTTTCTTGTCGAATTTGGTTGAAGGTTAAGCAGTTTAATATCGGTTGTTTGATCTTTCTCATTTGTTTCAACCTTTGCTTGTTCTTCTAAAGACGTAGGTCCTCGCTCTTCACTTAAAGTATCTAAAACAAATTTGATTGGACTATCATTGGTATTTTTTTGTTTTAAAATGAGATCTTTGATCGGTACATCTCGTGTATTTGTTACTTCGTAAGTGACCGTTTTAATATCTTCTTGAGACGATGTATCTTCTATTTTCCCTATTACTTTGAGCCCGTCTTTTTCAACAGTCTTCTCAGCATCACTTGTTACTTCTTGAGCAAACGCGTTCATCATTGGTAACAAATTTAAAATAAACAGCATGGTAATCATAAGGTAACTCACAAAATTTTTAACTGCTTTATTCATTTACATTCTCCTTCGTTCTTTTCATTTACTTAAACAAATCATCTTCAAACAACTTTTACAATTACTAATTGTTTCTCAACATCCACCTCCATAAAATACTTTTCAACCTTCAATTCTTTCTTTATTTAGCTACAACAACTTTTTTTAACGTACGATTTTCCGTTTCTCCTTATAATCAAAAAGTAACACATTATATTAGCTAAAAAAAGAAAAAAACCCGATATTTCAACAAAAAATCGTGAATTAAATAACACGTTTTATATGAAGCAAATATATTGACTTTCCCTAAAAAAATACAAACATAGGTAAGTTCTAGCTTTAAGAGTAATTTTTTTATTGTTTTCCCTTTAATAACATTCGTTCTAAATTGTTTTAAAAACTAAAACTTTTTTCATGTAATTTTCATTACATTTACCAAAAAAAGAAACTAGCTTAGCTACATTTGCTATTGCTAGTTCCTTTTTTTAATTGTTTTACTTTTCCCCTAAAATTTCAATCCAACCATAATAATATTCAATATATTGGTTTTCCTCTTCTAGTTGTGTCAAGATATGCTCTCCGACAACGATGCCTGTTTCAAATCCTTGTTTTGCTAAACGCTTTTTTACTTCTTCGATATTATTCAAACGGGTATCTTGTGTATTGACTTTTAAAATAAAGCCTTTGTATTGGCTACTTGATTCTTTGACCCAAATCACTTTATCTAAACTTTTTTTATTCACATGATTTGCCAAACAAATCCCATACGTCAGTTCATTGGATTCACTTAAATCCCCGTAAATACCTAAAGTTGAAATGTGTTCCATGTAAACTTTCATCTCTTCTGGATCCTCAATATCAACAACAACAATTTTATCAAAAGGAATTGGTTCATCTGAAAAAACCAATGTTTCTAAATCAATTAACGCATGTAAATGTAATTTTCTTTTCTTGATTTCTTTGTATTTATGCTGAAGCCTTTTTATTTCTTGCCCCAGTTGTTCTTCTGTTGCTTCCATGGTGGCATAGAGATCGGTAGGTGTCTTTTTATATAAATTCAACATATCTTTGATAGGAATCCCCATTTTTCGATAAAAATCAATATCATATATTTTGAACAAATCTTCTAAATCAAAGGTTCGATATCCGTTTTCTTCATTGCGTGTTGTACTAATCAACCCTTGCTCGTCCCAATAACGAATCGTGGACTTAGGGATATTTAACAACTCAGAAACATCTTTTATTGTGTAATTTTTTTCCATACTGTTCCCTCCATCAAAAAGTTTAGCATTTCTACTGTTGACATTCAAGTTACTTGAACGTGTACAATGACTCTTTGTAACAGCTAAAACGGTATTGTTTAAGGAGGAAATTTCATGAAATTAATGAAAGAGTTTATTAAAGAAAATAAATGGATTGTTCTTGCGACAACTTTAACCATCTGTTTGCAAATCGCAGGAACCCTTGGCGTCCCTAAATTAGTTGGCAAGTTGATTGATGTGGGCATCGTTAGCGGTGACCAACAAGTAATTAAAACGATTGGCATACAAATGTTTCTTGTGGCATTCATTGGAACAATTGCCGCAATTATTTCTAGCTATTTGTCTGCTTTAGTAGCTGCTAAATTTGGTTTTCAAGTTAGAGGATTGTTCTTTAAAAAATTTCAACAATTCTCGATGAAAAATGTTGATAAGTTTGGTTCAAATTCTTTGCTAACTAGAATGACCAACGATGTAGATAATGTTCAAACAATGATTGTGCTATTTTGCCAATTAATCTTTCCAGCGCCTATTATTAGTTTATTTGCCTTAGTGATGACATTTTCTTATTCAGTTTCACTCGCTTGGGTAACATTGGCTTCCATCGTATTTTACTTAGTCGTTGTTTATTTTTTAATGAAAAAAGGTACCCCTTTATCTTTAAAAATTCAACCAAAAATGGATCGAATTACTACGACTTTACGAGAGTTCTTTACTGGAATTAATATGATTCGTGCGTTCAATAATCAAGATTTTGAAGAGCAGCGAACCAATCAAACATTTAAAAATTATGCTGAACGCATGAGTAAAGTGAATCAAATCTTTGCTTGGATTACTCCCGTTGCCTTTTTATTAATGGGCGTTGTGTACGCCTCTATTTTGTGGTTTGGCGGTAATTTAGTTGCAGTAGGCACCCTACAAATTGGCACCGTTACAGCTGTGATTGAATATACGCTTCTAACTTTGGCCTACTTAATGATCGCGGCTATGGTATTAGTTGTCATTCCACGGTCCGTTGCTTCCTTGAATCGCTTGCAAGAAGTTTTGTCAGAAGAAATTGAAATTAGCGATCCTCACACTGAAGCAACCATTGCTTATCATCCTGAGAAAGCCTTGATTTGCTTCGATCACGTCACGTTTCAATACACAGAAACAGCTGATCCTGTTTTAGAAAATGTTAGTTTTGTCATTCCTAAAGGAAAAACAACGGCGATTGTTGGAGCAACTGGCGCTGGTAAAAGTACTTTAGTTAAGTTACTTTTACGAATAAATGAGGTCACAGCCGGCACGATTAGCTATTCTGGCACAGATATCCGCTCATTATCTCAGCAAACGATTCGCCAAGTCATCAGTTATGTGCCACAAAAAGCCTTTCTTTTCAGTGGGACAATCTTATCAAACTTATTAATGGGAAATGCCAAAGCAACTACAGAAGAAATAAGAACGGCACTAGAAATTTCACAATCTTCTGAATTTATCGATTCCTTACCACAAGGGATTGAAAGTTTCGTAGCACAAGGCGGGTCCAACTATTCTGGTGGTCAAAAACAAAGAATGTGTATTGCACGAGCCTTAATCAAACCGGCAGACGTTTATATTTTCGATGATAGCTTTTCCGCATTAGATTACAAAACTGACGCCGCTCTACGTGCCGCTTTACATGCACAAATGTCGGACAAAACTTTACTCATTGTTGCTCAACGGTTAAGTACAATCATGAACGCTGACAATATTATCGTCCTAGATGAAGGAAGGATTGTTGGTCAAGGCACCCACGCTGATTTACTTACCACTAATAGCTATTACCAAGACTTTGCTAAATCGCAAGGTATCTTACCCAAGTAATTAAAGAAAGGATGTGACTGCTTGAAAGAAAGTTTTCTTTTCAAGCCATACAATGAAAAAAACAATGAATCTTCAAAGCTTTAAACGTTTCTGGAAAATGATTAAACCTGAGCATCCAATCTTTTATGGTCTAATGATCTGCAGTTTAATTGGAAACTTATTAATTGTTGCCATGACCTATATTATGGCAATCGGGATTGATAACCTCTTAGAAGCTATCAAGCGTGTCGGGCTCAAAGGTATGACACTTCCTTTAGTTGAAGAAGCGCTCTTAGGTCCCGTCTTACTTTTAATTCTCTTTTCAATCATTAGTAGTATCACTTCTTTTATTCAGGAACGAGCAATGGCTTCTTTAAGCGAACGGGTTACTTTAAGAATTAGAAAAGAAGTGACAAAAAAGTTTAAAACTTTACCAATGGCCTTCTTTGACAATCACCAAGTGGGCGATATCATTAGTCGTTCAACAACTGGCTTAAACCAATTGTCACAAGTTCTTTTAACAGGCATCAACCAATTTTTCACTTCCGTCGTGACTATCCTTTTTGCAGGAATTATGTTGTTCTATATTGATGCAAAATTAACCATTTTAGTGTTGCTGCTAATTGGCGGCAGTACTTTCATGACGACAAAAATCGCGAATAAAAACAAGGTGTTTGCTGATCAAAGTCAAGCTGAATTAGGTCAATTAAATAATAAGATGGAAGAATATTTAGCAGGAAATTTGGTCACAAAGACCTTTAATCAACAGCAAAATGCTGAAAAAACAATTGCTGCTGTTAATCAACAACATTATCGTGCCTTTAAAAAAGCACAGTTTCTAAATTTTGCGATTTATCCAGCTATTCGTTTTATTAATCAGTTGGCTTTTATTATTAGTGCTATCTTAGGCGCAATGCTCGTTTTATCTGGTGGTATTACGATTGGTTTCTTGCAAGCGTATTTGCAATATATCAACCAAATTTCTGAGCCGATTTCTACCGCTTCTTATGTCATTAACTCAATTCAAGCAGCGATGGCTTCCATTGATCGGATTTTTGTTATCTTAGATGAAGCTGATGAACAGCCAGAAGCAACTCATTTAGAAACTATTTCTTCTCCTAAAGGAGCCATTGAATTTAAAAATGTTCAATTTGGCTACACACCAGAAAAAATTTTAATGAAGAATGTTGATTTTTCTGTTCAACCGAAAAAAACAGTGGCCATTGTAGGACCCACCGGCGCTGGTAAAACAACATTAGTCAACTTATTAATGCGTTTCTATGAAATAAATCAAGGTGCCATTACTTTTGATGGGATTGATATTACGAAACTTTCTCGACAAAATCTAAGAAATTTATTTGGCATGGTTTTACAAAACACTTGGCTATTTGAAGGAACCGTAGCAGATAATATTGCCTATGGAAAAAAAGATGCTTCTCGTGAAGAAATAATTGAAGCAGCTAAAATTGCTCAATGTGATCATTTTATTCGGACCCTTCCTCAAGGATATGACACAATTATTTCTAGCGAAAATGGTGCATTATCACAAGGGCAACAACAGTTATTAACCATCGCCCGAATCATTTTAGCAAATCCGCCCGTTGTTATTCTCGATGAAGCAACTTCGAGTGTGGACACACGAACAGAAGCCCATATTCAAAAAGCGATGGAAACTGTCACAGAAAATCGAACAAGCTTCGTTATCGCTCATCGATTATCCACGATTGAAAATGCTGATTTAATTTTAGTGATGAAAAATGGCGATATTATTGAAAAAGGAACGCATCAGGAACTATTACAAGCTCCGACTCTTTACGCCAGCTTATATAATAGTCAATTTCAAACCACTTAAAAAGAACTGGAACAAGTCATTCTTCTTTTGACTCGTTCCAGTTCTTTTATTGCTTAGAAATATTGAATTCCCATCGCTTTTTTGACTTCTGTTAAGGTTTGTGCTGCCACTTTTTCAGCAGCAAGACTTCCTTTATGCAACATTTCCATAATCGCTTCTGGATTTTTAGCCAGCTCTTCACGACGTCGACGAATCGGTGCGAGTTCTTCTTCTAGGACATCAATTAAGTAACGTTTAATTTTCACATCTCCTAAACCGCCATGGCGATAGTGCTCTTTTAATTCTTCAATATATTCTTTATTTTCCCCAAAAACATCCAAGTAAGTAAAGACCATATTTCCTTCAACTTGTCCTGGGTCCTCTATACGAATATGATTTGGATCGGTATACATACTCATTACTTTTTTCTGCACCACTTCAGCTGGATCTGAAAGATAAATACCATTGCCTAAAGACTTACTCATTTTTCCGTTGCCATCAATTCCTGGCAAGCGTCCCATGCCTTTTGGTGGTAACACAGCTTCCGGTCTAACTAAAACTTCACCGTACGTCTGATTAAAACTATGCACAATTTCTTGCGCTTGTTCCAACATTGGTTTTTGGTCTTCCCCAACTGGGACTAAGTTCGCTTGAAAGGCAGTAATATCAGCAGCTTGTGAAACGGGATAAATAAAGAATCCTGTCGGAACACCTTCCCCAAATTTTTTTTGCTCAATTTCTGCTTTGACCGTTGGATTCCGACGAACACGTGACGTGGTCACTAAATTTAGATAGTACATTGTTAATTCAGCTAACTGTGGAATTTGCGATTGGATAAAAATTGTTGTTTTCGTAGGGTCTAAACCAACTGCTAAATAGTCCAAAGCAACTTCTAAAACATTGGCTGAAACTTTTTCGGGATTTTTTGCATTATCTGTCAATGCTTGTAAATCTGCAATCATGACAAATAATTGATTTGTAGGGTCTGCTTGCATTTCTACTCGTTTTTTTAAGGAACCTACGTAATGTCCTAGGTGCAATTTACCAGTTGGACGATCACCTGTTAAGATAGTATTCATTGTCTACACACCTTTATCGTTTACTTTCATTTATTATTTTACCTTGTTTTAAAAAGAATGAATAGTAGGCAATAGAATATTTATTGATTCTAGATAATCGAAGAGACTAGAAAGATTGCAAGCTACAGCAATTCTTGTTCCAGCCTCTTCAAACAGTTTATTTATTTTGTGACTTTAATTGAAAATTGTGCAGTCACTATCGGCAAAACTTTGCTTGTTACTTTGATTTGATAATTTCCTGCAGCAGTCGTTGCTTCTGTCCTAATCAGACCGTTTTCATCTACACTTACTGTATTGCCAGCATCTGGTGTAACCAACTCATACGTTACTTGCGAGCTCCAAGCATCCGTTTCTGTGTGCGGCGCTTGACCAACCACTTTAGATTGAATTTGATAATTTTCACCTGATTTTATAGTAGCTGCTTCTGTAGCAAATTGAATTCTTTCAGGAATCGCATGAGTTTGCACGACTTGGAAGATTTTTCGTTCATCGGGATTCGCAATTCCTATTTTTTCTTCTACTGCAGCAGGGAACTGGTAAGTACCTGGCGGGCTACTTGGCGAATAATTACTAACATCGTCATCCCAAGAAATAACCTTCAATTTCGTTTCGCTACCATCATCTAATTTTGCAATTACTTCAGTTGGCAAATTCAGTTCGCCTCGCGAGGTGCCTGTTAGTCGATCCAGCGTAGGCAATTCCTTGAATCCAACAATATGTTTAGCGGTGACTTTTACATTGGCAATAATTGGCATTGAGATACCTGCTGCTCGTCCTACAACAGTGAATGTTCCTTCTTTTTGATAAGAAGATGCTGGAACTTCTGACCAATTGACAGTCACTTCTCGTTTTGAACCATCCGAATAAAAAATAGTTGTTTTTTCTGGTAGATTAGGGGCTTGACCCGCTTCTGTCGTGACCTCAATCGACTCATGTTTGACTTCGAAAACATTCGATAAAACAATTTTAGGAGCTAAACTATCCTCTGTTAGCTGTTGACCAGTTGGCAAGGTCAATTTGCCTGTTAAAAAGTCTTGATAGGCCTTTTGTGCGCCTTCTTTTGAAAAAGCATCAAACCCAGCATTATCAGAATCATAACCAGGCAAACGACTGTCTGTAATCGCTAATAAGAAACTTAACTTGGCTGGAATTTTCTCACCACTTTGAATTAGCTTCCGTAGATAGTTACTAATATCAATAGAGATTGTATTTTGATTATTCATAATTGAGCTATTTGTAAAAGATTGTCGAGCAACAAATTCTTCATTTGGTACATTTAAATTATTTGGACCATTGTTCCAAGTAATGGTGTTACTCATCCAATTAGTATCTGTTCCATAAACATCTACTTGGAACTGCGTATTTTTCAAACGTTCATCATTTGTATTTCCAGCACCATTCCACGCATCATAACGCATCACATTTAGTTCTAAATTGGCACTTTTTAGTGATTGATAGTTCTTCAATTCTTGTGTATCAATTTCAACGTAAATCCGGCGATTATACCCCGCAGAACTAGCATTTTTTAATTTTAATGCGTAATTGCCCGTATAGTTTACTCCATAAGGATATTTATAGGCGTCTCCTGAACTAATGGCAGCAGTACCGCCTGCTATAGCAGAGTATGCTCGGTTACCATCACTCTTTTGAACATAGGCAGTTTGAGCTGTTTTTAGTTTAACGGTGTCTTTTCCTTCACCAAGTTCACCCTCAAAAGAGACCTTGGCTGTTACTTTGACAGCATCTATCGGTAAGCCGATAACTGTTGCTGCAACTTCAACTGTGCCTGCTGTATTAATTTTTTCTTGAGGGATTGCTTCCCATTGTAACTTAAATTCTTTTTTGCCTGTCGCAACCACTTCTTCATTAACGACTTCTTCGTACGTTAATTCAACTTGCTCTGGCAAATTAGGATACACACCTGTTGCCGAACTAATTTCTAACACTTGATTTTGATAACGAATACTTTTTTCAATTGTGGATGCTTGTTGCGCACCAATATCTAAAACTTTATTTTTCAAGCTATTTCCAAAGAAGTCTTCGGCCGCACTGTTCACTTCCGACAAGCCTTTACCAATCGCTGGAGAGGTTTCTTTTAATTGGAACATTTGTGCTCGCTGACGTAAGCGTTCTTTGGAAGTAAATTCAACCACATTATCTTTTGTTGGTTTCATTGTCGTAAATTCTTGCTCTGCCAACTCTTTCACTTTTTCAGGGTTATCTGTGATTTCTAATTGTGGTTTTTCAAAAATGTTTCCACTTGATACTAATTTTTCAACAGTTGCACCACTTTTTTCTGTAGCAATTTCTTTTGGCCAAATAACATTATTTTTGAAATATTTTTCTGGATTATCGACCATTTTACGTTCAATTGGTTGTGTCCCATTTGTTGGATAATTAGATAAGAATTTTAATTGTCCGGTACCTTCTTTGTATAAAATATTATTGTAAAAATTGGCTACTGTACCACTGTTGTCAGAACTATTTCCTTCACCAAATAATGACGTTGAAATACCGTCGCCAACATAAATCGTATTATTGTGGATAGTTGGCATTGCCGCTCCATCATTTTTCACCCAATAATGGAAAATGCTTTGTTCTTTATAATTGTAGCCACCAGCTCCGCCTGGATTGTCTTTACCTGTTCCTCGGTTACCACCGCCGTCATTAGCTGAGATATTGTAACGAATAACCGAATTTTTTTGATCAGACATAAGCAATAAAAAGCCGCCAGTATTATGATGTGAATAGTTATATTGATAAATAACATTGTTTGACTGCATGTCCACATCATAAGCTTCAGCATCGTTAAATCCATATTTGATTCCGTATACTTCGTTATATTGGAACAGTCCGTCATCTACAGACATTGCCCAAACGCCCGCGTAATTTTGTGTACCATAATCGGCATTGCACATTCGGACAGCAACATTTCCTTCGACGACACCGCCACTTTTGGCTTCTGACAAGACAATCCCGTCGCCAGCAATATCTTCTAAATAGTTATTACGAATCGTAATATTAGAAAACGTTTTGTAGAAAGTGTTGCCTCTTGAGGTATCTGAATCAGCTTTTGTTCGAATTCCTTCAAGTCCCACTCGTTGAATCACATTATTTTCAATCAAAATATCATTAAATCCAGTCGTTGTTCGATGATCATTGGCTGCCGTTACTACATTGCCATTCTCATCAAACCAACTTCCTAAAACAATAATTCCACCTACCGCTTTTAATCGTTTGGTTGCAGTATTCCCACTTAGATTCAAATAATATTCTGTTTGAACATCATGAACATAGTTATTCCGTATCGTGACACTATTGAACGTTCGATTTTGTTCATATCCTAGGACTAATATCCCCGCTCTTTGAGCATCTCCTGGTTTCTTATAGCCTTCGAGATTATCTAGCTCTGGTGTATTTGTCACTTCTAAGTTTGAAATATCCCAATATTCTTGGTTCACTAACTGCACGGCCCCTGAGATTGCACGTTTGAAAGTCCCTGTGCTGTAGGTGCCACCACCGTTAATAATCGGACGCCGTGTTGTTTCAAAAATGGTTTCTCCTTTGTCATTCGTATCATAAAAATCAATGACAATCTTTTGTGCCGCTGTCCCATTCCCTTTTGGATGCAACAATTGGTTATTCCAGGTACTTTGCGCATTCAGCAAAAGATGGTCGCCTGGCTGAAACTCCGTCTGATTCACTTTTTCAAAATCACGCCAAGCACTGGCTGGAGACTGCCCATCATTGGCATTATTTCCTCCTTCCCCATCCACATAGTAGGTCGTTCCATTTTGAGCGATCCCTACTGAACGAAAAAGCAACGGTTGATCACTCACTGTTTCCCCATAAGCAGGAAGACTAAATAATTGAAGCTGGGAAAAAACAAGCAAAATAGAAAGGAAGATGGTTACACTTTTAAAATACGCTTTTTTTCTCATTTTCTGCTCCTTAACTGTTTTTATTTTGATAATTTTGAAAAAACTTTTCTCTGTCTTTCTCCAACAAGTCTACTTTGGTTGCTTGTTGATACGTAGCTAATTTCTCTTTGTAGCGTGTGTTGATATAGGCATTTTTGCCAAATTGTGGTGCTTCTTCAAACTGTAAAAGTTGCCCTCCTTCCTTATTAAAAATATAAAAGTATTGGTTTTCGTGGTATCCTTTCACCACGGTACCAACAGCTTTTTCACTAAGAATCTCCCCAACAGACAACGAATAAATATCCTCTTTTTGGATTTCTGCACTCTTCAATTGATACGATTCAATAACAAGATTAGGTAATTTATTTTGCCACTCCAATAACGTCTCCTCATAAGATAGATTCGGAGAGATTGCTTCGGCTATTTTTTCTAATTCTGCTTGCTTACCTGAAAAAGTTGGAATTTCAATTGCTTCAACAAAGTAATCGGTCTTTTTATATTTATCATCCAATTGCTCAAAGGCCTGCCGCAATTCTTTTTGCGTTGGCTTTTCTTTCTCCATTAATTTCTCTTTTATTTGGTCCTGTAATTGTTGATCTTTTGCATCTAAAAATTGCCAGAGCGTTAAACTGCTCTTTTGGTCTTGCCATTCTTTTTTTTCTTGCCCAAATGTTTGTGAGTGGGCTATTTCTAACTCCGTTGCCAGCTGTTTAATCATTTTATGTTGTACTAAATCCTCCGTTGCAACCTTCAGTAGTTCCTGAGTGGGTGATTTTCCGTTATACGTTTTGCGCCAGAAATTTTTCCCAAACGAAGTTAAATTATTCTGATCAGAGAATTGCTTCGCTACACGATTCATATTTTTATCGCCATAAACAATTAATTCTTCGACTTGGATTGCTTCGTTATTAATCATACTTTGCTGGCTGGTAGTAAAAATAACGAGCACAAAAATAGCACCTATCAAAAAGCTACTTAAAATAATTATTTTTTTCTTCATTCGTTCGCTCCCTCCACTTTAATAAACAAGGCAAGAACAAAATAAGCAACCCCACCTTCATTCATTTTCCTGAAAATCGAGATTACTTATTATGTAAAAATTATTTATTCTTTTTTTGCTTTTCATGCAATTTCCCAGTATTTAAATAAATAATCCCTAGGAAAAGGACAGGGGTTACAACAAACCCAAACTGTGGCTTCAAAAACATCATTGCAAACATTGAGAATAGTAAAAAAACATTTAGACAGCTGACATACCATTTCCGCAGTCCATAGTAAACAGAAATCCGAAACACATCTTTAAAAGAAGCTTGCGGGTTTCGTACTTGAAAATACCAAGCATTCAGCATAATAGCTAACCCAAAAATTAGCAGAAGGACCATCAATGGAATAAACCATTTACCAATCGTTGTTTTGGCAAAAAAGAATATATCTGTCACACTGATGATGCTACTTCCTAAGCCTAGCAAGCTGATAAGAAAGCCTCTTAACCCAAACTGACGAAACTTTTGGAAAAAAGTTTTAAATGGATCCAGCTCCTTTTCTTCTTTAAAAGTATCGATTAAGCCTAAAAGTGCAATCATCCCTGTCCCCATCGGCAACAACGTTACTACAAAAAGTGGGAGGTTTCGTGGATCAATGTCTAAGCTAATCACCGCTATGAAAAAAGGAATGTTCACTAAGAGAAGCCCTAGATTACCGATAAATAAAATGTAAAGCCAGCGAAAAATTTTCATATAGATATTATTATCAAAGGTTTGCTTAGTAAACATTCAAACTTCCTCCTAATTCTTCATTCCAGATGTAGCAATACCTTCAACAAAGTATTTTTGCATTGCTAAAAAGACAATCCCTACTGGTAAAATAGAAACCACTGATGCGGCCATGATTAAGGCATATTCAGCATCAAATAAACCGACGAACATTTTCAAACCTAACTGAATCGTTTTATTCTCAGTAGAAGATAAATAAATGAAAGGTCCCATATAGTCATTCCATGTATTCACAAAAGTAATAATCGTGAGACTAGCTAAAGCTGGTTTAGTTAATGGTAAAATAATTTTCCAATAAATTCCCCACTCACTTAACCCATCAATCCGCGCGCTTTCACATAGTGAATCTGGAATACTGCTGTAATATTGTTTCAGTAAAAAAACCCCAAATGCATTAAATGCTTGTAATAAAACAAGTGACCATAACGTGTCAGTCAAACCTAATTGACGCATCATAATAAATTGTGGAATCATATACGATTGCCAAGGAATAGCAATTGTTGCGATGTACGTAATAAAAAGTGTATCTCTTCCTCTAAAATTCATTTTTGAAAAGCCATATGCTGCAAAACTTGAAGTAAATAGTTGAATAATCGTAATCACAATACTTAAAAATAATGTATTTTTAAAGAAAGTTAACAACGGAATGCGTTCCCAAATAACGGAATAGTTTTCTGGATGCCAACTTTTAGGAATCCATTGAATTGGAATGGTGAAAACTTCATTGTTTGTTTTAAATGATGCTGAAACCATCCAAATGAAAGGCACCAAAGTAATTAACGCAAGTAAAGTTAAGAGAATGATTACAAGGATCCCACCAGGTGTGACTTTTTCTGCTTTTTTCGTTTTTGCTTTTCGAGTATTTTCTTTTTTTGAAAAAGTTGCTTCCATCTTTTCTCCTCCTAAACTTTCTCTTGATGTTGATTCCATTTAAATTGGGCCACAGTAATCGCTAGAACGATGATGAATAAGACCATCGCAATGGCTGATGCATAACCAAAATTAAATTTGACAAAGGCTTCATTGTAAATTTCGTAAACTAACACATTCGTTGCACGTCCTGGTCCACCACCAGTCATAACTTGAACTAAGTCAAACACTTTGAAACAGTTAATTACAAGCATGATAGTCACGAAAAAGGTCGTTGGTCGTAGTGAAGGTAAGGTAACATTTAAAAATTGATTCCATTTACCCGCGCCATCCATTGACGCTGCTTCATATAATTCTCTTGGCACACTTTGTAAACCAGCTAAATACAAAATCATATAATACCCCATAAAGCGCCACACACTAACGATGATAATTGCTGGTAAAGCCCAAGTAGAACTAGATGTCCAGCCAGGAGGATTTTCAATAAATAATTTCAAAAATTGATTAATTGGTCCCATCGTTGGATGAAATAGCATATTCCAAACGACCGCAATCGCAACTAATGACGTTACATAAGGAAAGAAAAAAGCCGTTCTAAAAAATTTCATCCCTCTAATTTTACGATTCAACAAAATCGCTAGTCCTAATGAGCAAATCAATGTTAACGGAACAACACCAATCGTATAGATAAACGTTTGTTTTAACGAAATCCAAAACGTATCATCATGAATCATTTTGGTGAAATTTTTCATTCCGACAAATTCAGGGGTTGAAAAAGAATCCCAACTCATAAAAGCTAAAATCAGTGAACAGATAACCGGGATTAAAGTGAAGAGGAAAAAGCCAATAAAGTTTGGTGCGATAAAAGATAACGCAGTCCACGTATTTTTTCGTCTCAATTTATTTGCTGTTTTTGTTTTTGAAGTAATTTCCATAATTGTATTCTGTTAAGTGAACTTAACAGGCCCTCCTTCCAAACTCAAGCTACATTCTTTATTTAAAAAAATAAGCTGAAATTCATTGTAGGTTACTCATTTCAGCTTATTTTTTTCATCAATCTTTTGTGTTTTTGCAGAAAATAATAATTAGTCTATCTCTGCTTTGACACGTTTTTCCATGTTAGCAATACCATCTTTTGGTTTTTCGTCGCCGACCATAATTAAATCATGTTCTTCTTGTAATACTTTATCAATTGCGGCACCGTTTTTATCAGATGGGAATTCTAAATTAATTGTATCTGGGTTAAAGGCTTTTTGTGAGACTTCGTCTGAAGGCATTCCTTTTCTTGCAAAGTAGATTTTATCAATTTCATCTGTTTTATAAGAAGGAACCACCCCTACTTCTGCTAAAAGTTTTGCACCTTCTTTACCTGAAGCAAAGTCTAAGAATTTTTGAGCAGCTTTTTGTTTTTTACTGTTTTTATTAATTGCAAAACTTGTCGGTGAGCCAAAGGTAGTTGCTTTGCCTTTTTCTTGTTGTGGTATTTCGGCAATCCCCCATTCGACATTTGTTTTGCCATCATCAATGTTGGTTAATAAAGTCCCCATGTACCAGCTACCCATGTACATCATCGCCGCTTTTGAATTTTCAAATTGTGATTGATACGTTACTTTTGTTGATTTTGCTGTTCCAAAATCCATTTGTGATTGATCTTTTTGCATTCTCAATGCGCGATCATAATAAGTTTCCATATAATTGTATTTTGGTTCAATCAAATTGGCATTGTTTTGAGCAGCAGCAATCGCTTGAACGGTTGAGCGCCAAGTATGTTGATAGGCACCATATACTTGTTCTTCTGGTTTAGATAATTTTTTCGCTAACGCTTCATATTCATCCCAAGTTAAGTTATCGGGATAGGCAATTCCGGCTTCATCAAACATTTTTTTATTGTAATACAATACCCAGAAATCTGTACGGTAAGGCTGAGCATAGGTTTTACCATCGATTTCATACATCTCGTAACTTGCTTTGGCAGGTTCGATATCTAAATCTTTAACGTGATCGGTTAAATCCACCAATTGATTGCGTAGCGCGTAATTAGAATATGAAAGTAAGTTTTTCATGGTTAAAATATCCGTCGTATCTCCTGATGAAAGCATCGTTGTTACTTTTGTGTCATAATCATCTGAAGCAATGTCCACCGGTTCAATAGTGATATCAGGATTTTCCGCTTCAAAAGCTCTGAATAATTTCTCAAATTCTGGGGTCGTGTCATAATTCCAAGTAGTTACTGTTAATTTTGTTTTGCCATCTTCACTCTTTTCAGTTGCTTTCTTTTCACTTGAACCACCACATGCTGTTAAAGTTACTGCCGCCACTGCTAACAACGCTGCCGCTGTTAAGCCTTTTTTCCAAAATTTCATTTGTACTACCTCCGCTATTTATTATTTTTTAGGAGTTTTCCTCCATGAATTACCAAAAAGAATACCAGCTTTTCGCTAAACGAGTTAACGCTTCCAAATAAAAGTAGTCGCCCCAAATCATGCATTCATCGACTCCTGTATTTGTTTTTTTATCATAGACACCATGAAGCAATAGGCCGTTCGACTCTGGTCGTAAAACCGTTGTATACTTTTCCGCTAATGCTTGTAATAGTTCTAGCGCAACCTTTTCATAATAGCCATGTTTTTCATCATTTAATGGAAGCTGACGAGATAATTCTAGTAAGCCACATGCAGCAATTGCAGCAGATGAGCTATCACGTTCTTCTTCACTCCCTTCATTGAAAATTAAATCCCAGTAACAGATTTTGTCTTCTGGTAATTCTTGAATAAAGTAATCAGCAACATTTTTTGCTGTTTCCAGAAAACTACTATCTCCTGTATATAAATAACTTAACGTAAAGCCGTAAATTCCCCAGGCTTGGCCGCGAGCCCAACAAGAATCATCTGAGTATCCTTGCTGCGTCTTACCGTATAAAGCTTCGCCTGTTTCCGTATCAAAATAATACGTATGGAACGTGGTGTGATTTTCTCGCACAATATATTTTTGTGTTTGTTTCGCATGATTGTAGGCAGCTTCATAATACTCTTGCTTGCCAGTCATTTTTGCTGCAAAGTATAATAATGGTAAGTTCATTAAACAATCAATAATCATTCTACCTCGTTGCTCTGGATCGTCTAAATTCCCCCAAGCTTGAATAATCTTGGCTTTTGGTGAATAACGTTTCATTAATAAGTCCGCAGCTTGCAAGGCCATTTCTTTTGAGGCCTCATGACCATTGACTTGATAATCTGCAATGGCTGTTAAAATATACAAAAAGCCTATATCATGTGTTTCCAGCTCAATTTGTTCATCCAAGCGATGTTGAAAAGAAGCCATCTGTGTGGTAATCACTTCATCGAACTCTGTTGAATTTGTTAATTCCTTTGCTAAAAATAACATTCCTGGCCAAAAGCTGGCCGTCCAGTCAATATTTTCTTCAGGATAATAAATTTGATTTAAACTTGCCGCGGGTGGAACTAATTCTTTAAATGTCTCTAAATTTCCTCGAACTTTGTTTAAAGCAAAACTGATTTGCTTCGGCAACCACTCAATCTGTCCATTTTCTGTCATTGTGTATTTCTCCCCCTAATTCCCCAAAATTACAACTTTTTCTTCAACTAAAAGCTGATTTTCTTTTAACCTAACTTTAACTGGCTCAATTTGTTCATTCGGTAGTACGCCTGTCACCAATGAAATTAAAAGATGTTTCCCTTTCGACAAGTTTGCTTTCAAATATGGCAACTCCGTTAATGGATAAAGTAAATTTGTATTCGGTTCTGTTCGAATAATCGCAGCTTCAGAAAAGCCGTTGATATTTTCTACTTTTGACACACCTTTTGCATTTTTTACCTCAGCCATTTGATCAGAAACGCAAGTGACCTTTTCATCGAAGAGCGGGATTGAAAAGCCACCTTCATAAGCCACTAATGCACGTTGTGTCTCAATTTCGTGGATCCGTAAATGCTGGCCTTCTAATGGTACAATTGTCGTTTTGATTGCTACATCGGACCAAGGATGCCATTGATGAATGATACGATCATCAAGAATTTCGCACTGATCATCTAATCCTTTCGTGCGGAAATAGTGGTCGTCTTCAGCTAAAGCCAAGCAATTATCATAAGCACCTTCGTAATACCAATAATCACTCTTTATAGTACTGAAACCAAAATGGGAAGAATAAACAAATTTACTATATTTATCATGCGCATGAGCTTGATAATTAATAAATTGTCCCGCTGGAAACATTAAACCATGTGTCCCTGCATCATTTACTTGATAGTAGTTCCGACTTTCTGGTGAAGGTAAGTGTTTTTCTGGAAAGCTAATAGGCTGTGTTTCTGCTTGCCAATAAGGATGATCTTTTGGAACCGCTAACAAAATGAATGCTTTAAAGGCCCAATAAGGTGAACCAGGACCATTATAGCCTTCGGCAAAGACCATATTTTGATAATCATAACCTACCGACAATAATCCATCTGTTGTAAAAATATCTTTGTTCATCCATTGATGAAGATGTCGGCTGATTAGACCTTTGATCTCACCCCACGGCAATGCTTCAACATCTGCAAAAACTAAGGCACTAAAAAATGACACTTGAGCAAAACGATACGTTAAGCTACGTCCAAAGGGAATCGCTTCTCCTGGCTGAGTAAACCAATATTTAAACTCTTGCGCGAACAAAGTTGCTCGTTCCTTCATAATAGCCACTCTTGCGGTATCTTCCGGGGCAAAACGACAATACAATAAACTATAATAATGAATAGCGAAAGAAACATAATAATCAACTTGTGTCTCGACTCCGTCATAATACCAACCATTACCGACATAAAAACGATCAATTACAGCCAAATCAACAGCGATCTGTTCTTTTGAATACGGCATTTCACAATGTTTCATCGCTAAATTCAGCAACACTCTAAAGAAATGCCAATTATTTGGCGGAATAATGTTTTCATTGGCTTGTATCAGCCAACTGTGTAAATTGTTTTGCTGTTCTTTTGTTAACTGGTCCCACGTTTTTTCTTTGTTTAACAAAAGAAATGTACTTAATGCTGCCATCTCAACAATCAATTGATCATAATCTTTTGTTTTTCCCCAATAAGATGAACTCTCAGGATCGGTTCCTTCGATAATTCCCGTTAGAAAGTCATTCAAATACTCACTTTCATTTTGCGTTACATAAGGACCTAGTCCCCATAATGGTCGTAAAAATGCCTCCGCATCACGTGTCCCTTTAGAATAAACCGTTCCGTGTGTCCCTAAATCCAGATGACCTTGATACTCTCGATCAAAAAACAATTCCAGTGGCGCTAATAAATCTTCAAATCCTTCTGCAACTTCTTCGTATGTTTCAAAAGGATTCTGTCTAATTCGTGGCTGAATCATGATTCTCCTCACTTTCAATTAATGTCCCTTTCAAAAAGCCGTAATATTCTCCGTAAACTGTCACTTCGTCACCAATCTTCAATTTTTTCTTTTGCTCATTAAAAACTTGATATTTACTAGAACCACTTTTCAAAATAAAACGATCACCTTTTTTTATTAAACTGGAACGACTGTCACTCTCAACAATCTCCCCTTTCAAAGAAATATATTCATTTAAACGAACGTCACCATTTTGTAATTCTGTTTCTGAATAAGACTGTGCCGTTTCCTTTAGATTTTGAAGAGATTCTTCATCAAATTCTTTTTCACCGGATTTACAACCTGTTAAAGCAAGTAAAATTAGTAAAAAAAATGAAAATCTTTTCACTAAACCACCTTCTCCATCGAATTAAAGCGCTTTCTTTGACTTTATAGTATATTTTTTTAGTCAAAAAATCAATAGTTTTTGCTAAAAAAAAGTAAAAAAAGCTTTTTCTTGCTTTTTTTTACTAAAAAGAAATATACTATATGCTATAATAGTACTTGAGAAGGAGGCATTTAGAATGGCAACTATCACAGATATCGCAAAAGTCGCGAATGTTTCAATTTCAACTGTATCGCGAGTTCTGAACTATGATCCAAACTTATCCGTTACAGAGGAAACCAAGCGAAAAATTTTTGAAGCAGCAGAAACCCTGAATTATACGAAATATAAAACTAAAAATAAAAACAAACAGCAGGAGCAACTGACACCTAACCTTTCCGTACAAACAGCTCCGCAAGAGCCTTCGATTGCCGTCGTTCAGTGGCGTTCAGATGACGAAGAACTAACGGATATTTACTATATGTCGATTCGTTTAGGCGCTGAAAAACGGGCCGAAGAGTTAGGTTACAATATTCTCAAAGTTTCTCAATTGGAACAACATAACCTTCAAGGGATTGATGGCATTTTGGCAATTGGTAAATTCACTCAAAAGACGTTACAAGAGTTGCAGCAACTGCATCCCAATCTTTGTGTAATTGGCAGTAATTTCCCATTGGAAGAATTTGATTCTGTAAATACTGATTTTTATCAAGCAACCGAGATTGCCTTAACCCATCTTTTGGAATTGGGCCACGAAAAAATTGCCTTTATTGGTGCCGAAGAAAGCGAAAACATGTATGGTTTCCGTCGCTATAAAACGCCGACAACCAATGCTTATCTTGACATTATGCAGCATTATCACTTGTTTAACGAAGATTATTTTATCTTAAAAGAAAATGGCATGTTGGATGTCAAAACGGGGGAACAATTGACAGAAGAAGCGTTAGAGAAATGGGGAAATGATTTACCTACTGCGATTCTTGCTTATAATGACGCCTTTGCAATCGGTGTGATACATACGTTAGCCGCACACGGTATAAAGGTTCCTGAAGAAATTAGTGTCATGGGGATCAATGATATCTCTATTTCTCAATATGTCTCACCACCGCTATCCTCTGTCCATGCCTTTACTGAAGAAATGGGCGAGACAGGCATTAATTTATTGCACAAACGAATTCAAATGCCTAGCATTCCTCGTAGAGTCCTGTTAAACACAGAATTGGTTGTCCGCCAATCAACAACTAGCCCACGCCAGAAATAAAAAATAAGGACCGCTCCTATAAAGGAACCGTCCTTATTTTTTATTTGTTTTGACCAAATAATTCAATTTGTGTTAATGCTGGAAATGGTGATGGTTCATCTGCTTGAATTAACTCTGTTAGTATCACCCACTCCGCTGCCCGTTTCGCAAAGGTAAAGCTCTGGCGTTGCTCAGTCTTAACAGTTTTAAAGACCTCATGTGTACCGTCGGAAAATTTTAAAGTCACTTGTTGCCAATAATTATCATGAGGAAAGTCCGCTCGTAATGTTAAGATCACTTTATCCAACAAGACTTCACGCCCAAATTCAATTTTTAATGCGGCATCTAATTGCTGATTAATCCCCCATGATTGATAAGGATACGACCCATGATAAAGATTAGCGAAGGTACCGTCAATCGCATTGCAAGCAAAAAAAGTGGCATCATTTCGCGTTTCCACGTTGGCAGATGCATGAGGATACGCACCAGTAAAATGTTGTAAATCATGCGGATTTAACGCCCAATTACGATAACTCTTAATTTCTTCTTTAGTGGCAATACGCACACTTATATAAGGTTTCTTGGTTTCAAAACGATACGCTGCTCGCGCTTCGATAGCGTTTTCATTTTTTATGATTGGAAACGTCCATTTTTGTTCTGGAACATAAATTAAACTGCTATCAAGCGTAGCATCTAACTTCACCATTAAATAAGTATTGGGCGTATCTAAACAAACTTGAATCACATCGCCGTCTTGTAATTGACAATCCCGAGCAGCTAAACAAACAAAATCTTTTCCTGTAATAGTTAACTCTTTCAAAGAATCTGAATCATCTATCTTAGCTTTTCTAACTTCTTGTTCTTGATTTAAAATCGATAATGAAATACACGTCATATGCTTCCCTCCTAGTTTTACCTTTATTATATATTATTTTAGTAAATTAATCTATTTTTTACTAAAATAATAGCTGATTAAAGAATAAATGTTTAGATCAAAAAAATAAAAAGGCTTTTCTTAAAAGTCTTCTTTTGTTCAAACTGATTATCTTAAGAGTTAAAAAGTGGGATATAAGTTGAGCCGACCCTCAAAAGTTAGATTTCTAGGTCTAACTTTTTGGAGTCGGCTCAAGTCGAAATGACTAATGTCCCACTTTCAATAAAAAAAGAATAAATTTATGATTTTTTCTGATCATCTTCATCCATTTTCAGAACCGCCATAAAGGCTTCTTGAGGAACTTCCACGGATCCAATTTGTTTCATCCGTTTCTTCCCTTCTTTTTGTTTCTCTAACAATTTACGTTTACGAGAAACATCGCCACCATAGCATTTAGCCAGTACGTTTTTGCGTAAGGCTTTAATATCTGAACGAGCCACAATTTTTTGACCAATCGCCGCTTGAACTGGGACTTCAAACTGTTGACGTGGAATTAGTTTTTTCAGTTTCTCAACAATCGCTTTACCACGCTCAAATGCGAAATCTCGGTGAACAATAAAGCTTAACGCATCCACTTTTTCAGCATTTAATAGAATATCCATTTTCACTAGGCGGCTGGTACGATAGCCAGCCATTTCGTAATCTAAGGATGCATAGCCTTTTGTACTTGATTTCAATTTATCGAAAAAGTCAAACACGATTTCAGATAACGGAATTTCATAAACTACGTTTACACGATAATCGTCTAAGTAATCCATTGTAATGAATTCGCCACGTTTACGTTGTGATAATTCCATTACTGCTCCTACATAATCGTTTGGCACCATGATTTGCGCTTTAACATAAGGTTCTTCCACAGATTCAATCGTTACTGGTTCTGGAAATTCAGCTGGGTTGTCAACAACAACGGTTGTTCCGTCAGTTTTATTAACGTGATAGATTACAGACGGTGCTGTTGTAATTAACTCTAAATTAAATTCTCGTTCCAAACGTTCCTGAACAACATCCATGTGCAGCAAACCTAAGAAACCACAACGGAAACCAAACCCTAAAGCTTGCGATGTTTCCGGTTCAAATTGTAACGCCGCATCATTTAATTGTAATTTTTCTAATGCTTCCCGTAAATCATTGTAGCGCGACGTATCAATTGGATATAAGCCACAATAAACCATTGGATTCATTTTGCGATAGCCTGGTAGTGCTTCTGCTGCTGGATTGTCGGCCAAAGTCACTGTATCCCCGACCCGTGTATCTTGAACCGTTTTAATGCTAGCGGTGATATAGCCCACATCACCAACCATTAAATAATCACGAGCAATTGGTTTCGGTGAAAAAACGCCGACTTCTGTTACATCAAACGTTTTACCGTTACTCATCATTTGGATTTTATCCCCAGGACGAACGACACCGTCAATTACACGGATGTTTAAAACGACCCCCCGATAACTATCGTAAATAGAGTCAAAAATCAAAGCCTTTAAAGGAGCCTCAATATCGCCTGATGGAGCTGGTACATACTCCACCACTTGTTCTAAAATATCTTCAATCCCAATCCCTGCTTTTGCACTTGCTAAAACAGCTTCCGATGCATCAATTCCAATTACGTCTTCAATCTCTGTCCGAACACGCTCTGGATCAGCGGCGGGTAAATCAATTTTATTAATAACAGGTAAAATTTCTAAGTCATTATCCAATGCCAAATAGACATTTGCTAGCGTTTGCGCTTCAATTCCTTGCGCCGCATCAACAACTAGAACAGCCCCTTCACAAGCTGCCAAGCTACGAGAAACTTCGTAGGTAAAATCGACGTGCCCTGGTGTGTCAATCAAATGGAAAGTATAGGTTTCACCATCTTTGGCTGTATAGTTTAATTCAATTGCGTTCAATTTGATGGTAATGCCGCGTTCTCTCTCTAAATCCATTGAATCAAGTAATTGATCTTGCATTTCTCGACTGCTAACTGTATTTGTTTTTTCCAAAATCCGGTCGGCTAAAGTTGACTTCCCATGGTCAATGTGGGCAATGATCGAGAAATTACGAATTTTCTCTTGTCTTGCTTTCATTTCTTTATTGTTCATTTTTTGCCTCATTTCTTTTAAGAAAAGCTAGCTTCCTGCTAGCTTCATCAATCAATTGTTATATTTTAGTTGCCTTTTTTATCAAATTATCATGTTTAAAGGTCTAGGATAATCAGCACTTTTCATTATACCAATTTTTGAAGAAGATTTAAAGCACTTCCCTTTTATTCTTTTGGTTTCGAAAGGCTAACAGAGTTTCGAAAAATTTGGTATACTAAAAACAGTAAATTTATTGGAGATGGAAAAATGGATGAACAAGAATTTCGAAAGCAACTGACCTTAAAGCCTGTTGAGGAAGAACACATTGATCAATTTAATGAACTTCTTTCCTATGTTTTTCAAGTAACTGAAGCAGATATTGAAGAAAGTGGTTTTGAAAACAAACGCGCATTTATCAAATCAAAACAACCGATTTTAGAACTTTCAAAAGTATTTGGCTGGTTTCACGAAAATCAATTAATTTCACAAATTGCTATCTATCCATGCGAAGTCAATATCCATGGTGCTTTGTATAAAATGGGCGGCGTTACTGGTGTCGGTACCTATCCTGAATATGCCAACCACGGTTTAATGAAAGACTTGATTCAAACGGCATTAGAAGAAATGCGCCAAGATAAACAGTGGATTTCTTATCTTTTCCCTTACAACATTCCTTATTACCGACGTAAAGGTTGGGAAATCATGTCCGACAAGTTATCTTTTAAAATTCGGGATACGCAATTACCAAAAACCGTTCCTGTTCCAGGAATGATTGAACGGTTAGCTGTCGATCACCCAGATGTCTTTGATGTCTATGCGCGATTCGCTCGTCAAAATCACGGCGCGCTCATTCGTAGTGCCTTCAACTGGGAAGAATATTGGCGTTTCGAAAACGAGGAAGAACGGACTGCTGCTGTCTATTATGGTGCCAATCAAGAACCTTTAGGAGTACTTTTCTATTGGGTGGCCGATGAGGTATTTCATATTAAGGAAATGTTTTACTTGAACCAAGAAGCCCGAAATGGCTTGTGGAATTTTATTACTGCGCATTTTTCGATGGTTTATTGGGTCAAGGGCGATATCTATAAAAACGAACCATTAGCCTTTCTTTTAGAAGACAGCCAAATTAAAGAAAGCATTGAGCCCTATTATATGGCGCGAATTGTTGATGTCAAAGCCTTTTTAGAAAACTTTCCTTTTGAAAGTACAGCTAAGCCATTCCATTTTGTCGTTAAAGATCCTGTTGCTGAGTGGAATAATGGTATTTTTGGCTTAATTTGGGATGAAAATGATCAAGTAACCATTACGGATGAACCTCTAGGCACCGCCGTTCACTTAGATATTCAAACACTAACTTGTTTAGTCATGAATTACCGACGCCCTTCGTACTTACATCGAATTGAGCGTATTGATACAGATAAAGAAACTTTAAATTCTTTGGAACGGATTTTTCCTGACCAAGAAGCTTATTTCAGTGATTATTTCTAAAACCTTGGATTGGAGACAGACAAATGACAAAAATTTATTTTGCAGGACCTTTATTTTCGCAAGCTGACTTACGTTATAATGCCTATTTAGTCGAACAAATTCGACAATTGGATAAAACAATCGATCTTTATTTACCACAAAAAAATGCGGCGATTAACGACAAATCTGCTTATGCCGATAGTAAAATGATTGCCTTAGCAGATACAGAAAACGTCCTTGCTAGCGACTTATTGGTTGCTTTATTAGACGGTCCAACCATTGATGCGGGCGTAGCTTCCGAAATTGGTGTTGCTTATGCCAAAGGAATCCCGGTGGTTGCCCTTTACACAGACAGCCGCCAACAAGGTGCTGATAATCACCAAAAGCTTGATGCTTTGAACGAAGTCGCTGAAAATCAATTCCATTATTTAAACCTTTACACAGTTGGTTTGATTAAATTGAATGGTCGGGTTGTTTCTTCAGAAGAGGATTTGTTGGAAGAAATTAAGCAACGATTGTCATAATAAAAAAAGAACGAGCGAATTCGCTCGTTCTTTTTTTATACTTCTTCTATCGGTTCATTTTCAAAAACTAATTGATTGTCTAATAGACTAATCGTGACTTTTGTTTTTGGCATTACTCGACCAGAAACAATTTCTTTTGCTAATGGTGTTTCGACTTCGCGAGTAATGAAACGTTTTAACGGACGAGCTCCATAAGCTGGCTCATACCCATTTTCAGCAATCCATGTTTTAGCTTCATCAGTGATTTCCAACACAATTTCTTGTTGCTCTAAACGATGAGCAAGTTGTGCGGTCATTTTACCAATGATTCCTTTCACATTATCCAAGCTTAATGGTGTAAATAAAATAGTATCATCAATTCTGTTTAAGAACTCTGGTTTAAAGTGTCCTTTCAGAATATTCATGACTTGATTTTCAACTTCTTCTGGAATTGTTCCTTCAGGTGTCACACCTTCCAATAAAAGCTGAGAGCCGATGTTACTTGTCATAATTAAAACCGTATTTTTAAAATCAACGACTCGACCTTTAGAATCTGTCAAACGACCATCATCTAAAACTTGTAATAAGATATTAAAGACATCTGGGTGCGCTTTTTCAATTTCGTCTAATAAGACAATTGTATAAGGGTTTCGACGAACAGCTTCTGTTAACTGGCCACCTTCTTCATAACCAATATAGCCTGGAGGGGCACCAACCAAACGAGACACGGCATGTTTTTCCATGTATTCACTCATGTCAATCCGTACCATATGATCTTCAGAATCAAACAAATCTTCAGCTAAAGCTTTAGCAAGTTCTGTTTTACCAACACCAGTTGGTCCTAGGAAAAGGAACGAACCGAGTGGGCGATTTGGATCTTGTAAGCCTGCTCTTGAACGAATCACCGCATCACTAACAGCATCGACGGCTTCATCTTGACCAATCACACGTTTGTGTAATGTTTCATTCAGTTTCATTAATTTTTCTCGTTCGCCTTCAACTAATTTTGTCACAGGAATGCCGGTTAAACGACCGACCACTTGCGCAATTTCGTTTTCAGTAACCGATTCTTGTACCATTTTGACGTTATCTTTAGCGTTCTTTTCTTCCAATTCTTTCAATTCATGTTCTAATTGTGGAATTGTTCCATGACGCAAAACAGCAGCTCGTTCTAAATCATAATTATTTTCAGCATCTTCTAATTCGTGTTTTGCTTTATCAATCTCTGCACGTTTGTTGGAAACCGCATTAACTTCTTCTTTTTCCGTTTCCCATTGCATTTTCATTGAGTTGGCTTCTTCACGCAAATCTGCTAATTCTTCTTGCAAGTTGGCTAACCGTTTTTTACTTGCATCATCTGATTCTTTTTTCAAGGCCGCTTCTTCAATTTCTAGTTGCATTAACCGACGTGTTACTTGATCGAGCTCTGTTGGCATCGAATTCATTTCCACTCGAATCGTTGCGCTTGCTTCATCGACTAAGTCAATCGCTTTATCTGGTAAGAAACGATCAGTAATATAGCGATCGGATAAAGTAGCGGCAGCAACTAAAGCATTGTCATGAATATTCACGCCGTGGTGAATTTCAAATCGTTCTTTTAAGCCACGCAAAATAGAAATTGTATCTTCTACTGTTGGTTCTTTGACTAATACTTTTTGGAAACGACGTTCTAAGGCTTTATCTTTTTCCATATATTGGCGATATTCATCAAGCGTTGTGGCACCGATTAAATGCAATTCACCACGTGCTAGCATCGGTTTTAATAAATTCCCGGCGTCCATACTGCCTTCAGTTTTACCAGCTCCGACGATATTATGAATTTCATCAATGAATAAAATGATTTTGCCATCACTTTTTTTCACTTCTTTTAAAACAGCTTTTAACCGTTCTTCAAATTCGCCACGGAATTTTGCTCCCGCAATTAAGGCACCCATATCTAAAGAAAAAATGGTTTTATCTTTTAAGTTTTCGGGAACATCTTTACGAACGATTCGTTGTGCTAATCCTTCAACAATCGCTGTTTTACCAACACCTGGTTCACCAATTAAGACTGGATTATTTTTAGTTTTTCTTGATAAAATCCGAATAACGTCACGAATTTCTTCGTCACGACCAATGATTGGATCTTGTTTTCCTGCTTTTACTTGTTGTACTAAGTCAACACCGTATTTTTCTAGTGCTTTATATTGTTCTTCCTGGTTTTGAGAAGTCACACGATCTCCTCCTCTCATCTCTTCAATATTTTTTCTTAACTCTTTTTCCGTAATGCCTTGTTGCATTAAATATTTTGTTAAACGATAATTTTTCAATTTCATTAAAGCTAAAAGTACAATTTCGGTTGATAAAAATTCATCTTGGAATTCTTCTCGAAGTGAATCAGCTTCTTGCAATAAATGGAACAAATTTTGACTTAAATTTTGACCATATTGCACATTACCGCCTGCCACACTTGGATATTCATCTAACGCGTTATCTACTTCTCGTTCAAATGCGTCAACATCTAAACCAGCATCTGTGTAAAAATTACGTCCAAAATGGTTTGGTTGAAGAAAAATTTTCCATAAATGTGCGATATCAATTTCTTGATGTTGCCGTGTCACCGCAACTTTTTGAGCTTCAGCAATCGCCTCTTGAAGCGTGGTTGTCATTTTTTCAATATTCATAAACGATCCCTCCCGTTTATTATTTTGTCTTTTTTATTTTAACATTCTTTACAATTATTATTATCCGACTTTTGATGGATTTCTTCAAAAGTTAAGGTATTCGTAAACCTTATAAATTTATTATACCCCATTGGTCAGTAAAGGTCAATAAATAAATTGACCTTTTTTGACCTTTTTTGATAAAAAAAACCTAAAACAACTAAATATCACTGTTTTAGGGCTTTTTCGCAATCACAACTAGTTTGACCAACTCTTTATTGCTTTGATTTATTAAAAATAAAGTTTTAACGTAAGATACTTTTTATCGGCATAGCTAACCAAAATAGCCAAACTGGTTATCGCTAAAAATAATTCGTACTCATAACCACTAAAACCACTTGCCAAACCAAAAGAAAAAATAGCTCCGACTAAAACTGCTATGAATCCTACTGATACCAAAGGAATTAAAAAGCCAATAATCATAAATAATCCACCAATTAATTCAATTGCTGCTACACCATAAACAAAAAGACTTGGCAAACCAATACTAGCAAAAAACGCTAAAGTATCTTCCAATGACGTTACTTTCATCACTCCATGAATTAGCATCGTCACCCCTAGCCAAATTCTAATCACTTGAATGCCTCGCTGTTGTTTATCCATACTTCTCCTCCTTTGTTTGCATTAAATAGCTAATGTAACTATTTAAGTTACATTATAAAGGATAAATCGAAAAAAGTATAGAAAAAAACAAACGTATTTAACAATACGTTTGTTTTTTAATCCTTCAGTTTATAACATTATAAGAGAAAAGCGAGAAGAATCATCCTTCTTCTCGCTTTCTTGTTATCCTAAACCAACACGTTCAAAAATCGTGTCAACATTTTTTAAATGATAATGGTAATCAAAGGCATCATCTAGCTCTTCTTTTGATAAGACAGATGTAATTTTTTCATCCGCATCTAGCAACGGACGGAACGCCGTTTGATGATCCCATGCGTAAGCTGTTTTTGGTTGGACCAGATCATACGCTTCTTCACGTGTCATGCCATGGTCAATCAATTTTAACAAGACACGTTGGCTGTAAATTAGTCCATAGGTCGCATCCATGTTACGCTTCATATTTTCTGGGAAGACCGTTAAGTTTTTGACAATATTACCAAAACGATTCAACATGTAATTTAGTAAAATCGTCGTATCGGGAATAATAATCCGTTCAGCAGACGAGTGAGAAATATCTCGTTCATGCCATAAACTCACATTTTCAAAGGCAGTAATGACATGACCACGAATCACACGTGCCAAGCCAGTCATATTTTCAGAACCAATTGGATTCCGTTTATGCGGCATTGCCGAAGATCCTTTTTGTCCTTTTGCAAAAAATTCTTCTACTTCACGTGTTTCTGATTTTTGTAGACCACGAATTTCTGTTGCAAATTTTTCAATACTTGTCGCAATTAATGCCATGGCAGAAACATATTCTGCATGTAAATCACGTGGTAAAACTTGTGTCGAAATCTCTTGAGCACGGATCCCCAAATGTTCGCAAACATATTCTTCAACAAATGGTGAAATATTGGCAAAGGTACCTACGGCTCCACTGATTTTACCCGCTTCAACACCTTTGGCTGCATGTTCAAAACGTTCAATGTTGCGTTTCATTTCAGAATACCACAACGCTAATTTCAAACCAAATGTAGTCGGTTCTGCATGAACACCATGCGTTCTTCCCATCATGACCGTATGTTTATACTCTTTGGCTTTGGCTCCGACAATCTCCGTAAATGTTTGTAAATCTTTCCGTAAAATATCATTCGCCTGTTTCAATAGATAACCATAGGCAGTATCCACAACATCTGTGCTGGTTAACCCATAGTGTACCCATTTTCGCTCTTCACCAAGCGTTTCTGAAACGGCACGAGTAAAAGCGACAACATCATGACGTGTTTCTGCTTCAATTTCTAAAATACGTGCAACATCAAATGATGCATTTTCTCGGATTTTTTGTACATCTTCTTTAGGAATTTCGCCAAGTTCTGCCCAAGCTTCATCCGCCAAAATTTCAACTTCTAGCCATGCCTTGTAGCGGTTCTCATCTGTCCAAATTGCGCCCATTTCGGGTCTTGTATAACGATCAATCATTGTACCTTATCCCCTCTTTACTCCTCAATTTTTGAAAAATAATTACGACCAAATCTTTGTTTCTTTAATTTCTTCCAGTGTTTCATCGATTTCTTTGGTTAATATAGTAATATGCCCCATCGCTCGTTGCGCTTTTGCTTCACTGTGGCCATAATAGTGGAAATGCCAATCTGGATGTTCATTAATAATGTCCATCGTTTCATAGGCTTCATTTCCAAGCACATTGACCGTAACCGCTTCTGACAACAGTTGAATCGTTGGCATTGGCCAATTACATAAACCACGAATATGCGTATCATATTGGCTAAAAGAACAAGCATCTATAGAAAAATTCCCAGCATCTTCTGGACGAGGTAAAATTTTATTTACATAAATCCCGCCTGTTTCTGTATAAAACATTTCAATTGAAAGGGTGCCGACTAAACCAACTGCTTTAGCAATCACCTTAGCAATTCGTTGCAACTCACCACTGACTTCGTCATCAATTCGGGCTGGCGCAATCGTTTCATGTAGCGTACGCTCTTTTTTAATTGTTTCCACAACTGGAAATGTCGCAAATTCGCCACGACCATTACCAGAAATCAGAACAGATAATTCTTTTTCGTAAGGAATCCAAGCTTCCAAGACACAGGTTCCTTCTCTCAGAAGATTCATGGATGGCGCTAAGTCTGAAGTACTATGTAGTACATAACGACCTTCCCCTCGCGTATTCTTCAAGATACACGGATAACCAATGCCATCAATTGCTTCTTGAATATCAGTCGGACTAACAATCGTTGCATAAGGTGCAATTACAATATTATTATCTTCCAAGAAACTTTTTTCCATTAAGCGATCTTGCGTAATCGCTAAAATGTCTGTTCCTTGCGGTATATTCGCCAAATGTTGAATCGCTGTTAACGCATCAACATCTGCATGTTCAAATTCATACGTAATCACTTGGGCACGTTTTGCCAATTTCTCTAACGCTTCAGGATCATTATATGCTCCTAATAATTGCCAATCGGCAACTTGTGCAGCAGGACAATCAATTTGTGGATCTAGCACACCCACTCGAAACCCCATTTCTCTTGCACTAAGGGCCATCATTTTTGCTAAATGTCCGCCACCAATGATACCAATCACTTGACCAGGTAATAGTGGTTTATCCAAGTTCATCACAACTTTCCATCACAGTTTTATCCTTAAAATCCTTCTGCGGTTTCTCGTCGCAGTCTAGCCTTTAAGAGTGCTCTTTTTACATGATACAAGGAAAAAGGCTCAACTTCAAGTGCCAGCAGTGTTTCCCTTAGGTTTTCTCATCAGAATTTATTAACATACTTTAGGATAAAACAGCGGTAACTTACTACTCGTCTCTTTGTAACCAAGCTTTTTTCTCTTTTTCTCTTCAAATTGATGAAAACATTAAATTTTTCTAAACGATGATGAGGTCAAAAAAGTATGAAAGAAAAGCCACCTGACCTTATCTATCATACTTTTTTGAAACTATTCGTTACTTTCTGAGGTTTCTTTTAAACCATTGAATAAAAGATTTAAAATAATTGCGGTAATGCTGCTCATGACAATTCCATTACCAGTAAACATGCTAACAGTTTCTGGTACTTTATTAAAGAGCGTCGGCATAATATTAAAGCCTAAACCAAAGCCAATCGAGATGGCAATAATTAATAAATTTTTGTCATTTGAGTAGTCAACTTTTGACAACATGCGCATTCCTTGGACAGCCACCATTCCAAACATAACCAGCATTCCGCCGCCTAAAACCGGCTCTGGGATAATTTGGGCCATCGCACCAATTTTTGGTAATAAGCCTAAAATAATTAAGAAAAAAGCAGAAAAATAAATTGGTCGACGTGTTTTGATCCCAGATAATTGAACTAACCCGACATTTTGAGAGAAACCTGTATAAGGAAACGTATTAAAAATCCCCCCTAAAATGACGGCTAAACCTTCTGCATGATACCCACGACGTAAATCATCTTCGCCAATTTTCTTCCCTGTAATATCTCCTAAGGCAAAATAAACACCTGTTGATTCAACCATACTAACAATTGAAATAATAATCATCAACACAATAGAAGAAAGATCAAACGTTGGTTTGCCAAAATAAAATGGCTGTGGAAAATGAAACCACGTAGCTTGACCAACAGGAGACAAATCCACTAATCCCAGAAACGCAGCTAAAATTGTGCCACCGACTAGGCCGATTAACACGGCAATTGACTTGATAAAGCCACGTCCCCAAACTTGCACAACAATGATTAAGGCAATTGTTACAAATGCGAGGAGCAAGTTTTTAGGATCACCAAAACTTTTGTCCGTTGCTAAGCCGCCACCCATTTTTTCAACAGCAACAGGAATTAAGGTCAAACCAATAACTGTAATGACTGTGCCGGTGACTAAAGGCGGAAATAGACGTTTAATTTTTGAGAAAAATCCTGCAATAAGAACGACAAAAATGCCCGAAGCAATAATTGAACCGTAAATTGCACCAACCCCTTTGTTCGTACCAATCATGATTAAAGGTGCAACTGCTTGAATGGCACAACCTAAAACGACTGGCAAGCCAATCCCAAAAAACTTATTCACCGTTAATTGTAAAAGTGTCGCAACGCCGCACATAAAAATATCGATTGAAATCAAATACGTCATTTGTTGCGAATCAAAATTCAAGCCGGTTCCGATTAATAAAGGTACGGCAACTGCTCCAGCATACATCGCTAATAAATGTTGCAATCCTAAAACGGCGGCTTTCCCATTTGGTGTTTCCGTCTGTTGTGGTGTATTCAATTGTTTTGTTTCCAAGATTATGCATCCTCCTCTAAAAACGTCACCGTTCCTTCACTTAATGAAGCAATACGTGCTAAAGAGACTACATTTAAGCCCATGTCTTCTAATAACTGACGACCATCTTGGAATGATTTTTCAATTACGATACCAATTCCTTCAACCTTTGCACCAGCCTGTTGGCATAATTCTACCAATCCTTTGGCAGCTTGTCCGTTAGCTAAAAAGTCATCAATAATCAACACTTTATCAGCATCAGATAAAAATTTTCTTGAAATGGAAATTTGACTTGTCACTTGTTTTGTAAATGAATAAACTGAAGCCGTTAAAAGCTCTTCATCCATGGTTAAACTTTTTGCCTTACGAGCGAAGATCATTGGCACGCCTAATTTTTGCGCTGCGTATAAGGCAGGAGCGATTCCTGATGCTTCAATTGTAATTACTTTGGTAATGCCTGCTTCTGCGAAAACCTCAGCAAAACGATTACCCATAGCCTCCATTAATTCTGGATCCACTTGGTGCGTAATAAAACTATCTACTTTTAAAACACCTTCACCTAATACACGGCCATCATTTTTAATACGTTCGACTAATTCCTTCACAATATGAACTCCTTTACTTATTTTTCGATAGATGCTTTGTTCTCATCCTGAGGAAAGGACGGTTCGTTAAAAACGAACGAAATAAAACAAAGTGCTATTTATATTCGTGTTCTAACAAAAGAAAAAAGCCCATTTTGCCAAAGCAAAAAAGGGCTATCCGCTCTTCTTCACTTATAGACCAGCATTTACGGTGCTGGGTAGAGACGGTCAACCGTATTTTGACCTTATACAAGCTTCTATGTTTCTCTAGGATAGTACAAAAATCTCTAACTTTCAATGGTTTAACAACTTTTTTTCATTAGAATTTTCAAATAATTGGTTCATTCTTCCATTGTTCCGTAAAAGCGAACATTAAATAGCTAAAAACGCTTTGGCAGGATAGACTGCCAAAGCGTTTTTTATTCTTCATCGGTTGCTTTTTCTTGTTCACGATATTTTTTCATTTTTTTGCTGAATAATTCACCGTTACTAGGGGGCGTATATGTAATAGCATTCGCTCCGGCGATAATGGTTTCATGAATACTCGATTCAGTTGGTCCTCCTGTTGCAATAATCGGTAATTCTGGATACTTGCCACGGAAATAGCGTACGGTGGCTGCAGTGTCTTTTCCTGCACTGATATTAATCATATCCACGCCAGCCGCAAGTTTTTCATCAATTGGTGTATGAATAGAAGTTACTGTGCTGATAATAGGAATATCGATTGCTTCATCCACCATTTTAATTGTTTCAATTGGTGTAGGACCATTCAAAACGACACCCATTGAGCCTTGTGCTTCTGCAAATAAACTCATATAAGCAGAACGCATGCCTTGCGTTAAACCGCCGCCGACTCCTGAAAAGACAGGAATATCCGCTGCTTCAATAATGCCTTTTGTAATCGCTGGATGCGGTGTAAAAGGATATACAGCAATCACTGCCTGTGCATCCGTATTGCGGATAATCGCAATATCTGTCGTAAAAATAATTGATTTTATTTTACGGCCAAAAATTTTAATGCCACTGGCTTGCCGAATAATCTCTGGCATTTTTACAATATCTTGTTTCAGCGGCGTCATAATTTCTGGAATCCACTTTTCGCTCATTGTCATCGTTCCTCCATGCTTAACGGTCGTATTTATTTAAATTGTATTCTTCAATTACATGAATGATCTTATCAGCGTATGTAGGATCCGTTGCGTATCCAGCATCTTGAAGCGCTTGTGCAGCCTCTTTATAATTTTTGGCTAACAAGACTTTTTCATATAAATTTGGATCCCAATCGACCCCATCAACAAATAACTTGGTATGATCTCGCATGGATTCTTCCCAATTGTCATAAACTCGAAAATCACCCTGAATCGTAATCCAGACCTCATTGACATACTCTTTTGTTTCTAAATTGACTTTTGGTTGATTGCCATATGCTTTAATCCCAAAAAGATTGTTATATTTCGATGCTAATTGACTTTGTCCAAAATTTGATTCTAAAACTGCTTGCCCCATAATAATACTTGGTAATACCCCGTAAGATTCTTGTAATTCACGTGCATACGGTGTGATTTCAGCAACAAATTCTTCTTTTGAGATGTTTTCATTTTGGCGATTGACTGACTCGCTTTGTCCCTTATCTGAATCAGAAAGGACAGATAACGAAAAGACAAAGGCCAAACCGACGACAACTACGCCTAAGAATAACTTTGGCAAATTCAGCTGCTCTTTTCTTTTTTTCTGATAGTTGCTCACTTCATTAATTCCCCACTTCATCTTTTATTTTCCGATAAAATGTTTCACTATCTTTCACTTTCGTGATTGATTTCATTTGTTACTATAACCGAATAATTGTATCATTTTCACAGAAAATTATCAACTTTCATCACTGCTTACGCTCGTGATTTCAGTACTTGATTCAGTGGTAGCAGTTGAAGAAACTGTACTACTTTCAGAAATTTTAGTGGATGATTTCACTGTTGTTTCAGTTGATGTGTGAACAGATTCTTCAACTGGCTTTTTGCCAAAAAAGACAAAAATTACCGCACCAAACATAATAATCACAGATAAAATCCCAGCAATTGTGTATTTCAAAAGACCATCCTTCCTATTCGTTATTCACCTACGTAAGTATCCATCAGATTTTCATTGACCCAATCTAATAATTCAACTTTTGAACCTTCCAATTGTCGTTGAATCGTAGCTGGTAACCGGAATGTAATAATGTCATCAAAACCCCATTCGCCATAGGCCAGCGTCACTTTCAAATCAATATAACCAGCAGCAATTTCTTGTTCCTGTTTATTGTTAGGAATTAATTCTACAACGCCCAAATCAGATTGTAGCCATTTTTTGGCAATTGTTGTTTTTAACCGTTTATATTCCGAAACAGCTAGGTTACGTTTTTCCGGAAATAAGATGGTTTGGCGGAGTATTTTTTGAGTCAGCATCCACTCATAATCCGTAAACAAATTCTTAATTTTTTGCATGACTTCATTGTCCAAACCAAATTGGCCTTCTTTCCAAGCTTGCCAATCGGCTGCTTGAATTTGATAAGCGGAGTAAAAATTTTCTTCTGTTTGATACTGTTCAATAATTGCGTCAACAATAATATCTACATAAACTTGATGCATAATCATTCGCCTCCATTTTCTATTTTACTGAAATTCTCTAAAAAAAGCATCTTTTTATCTCTGGATTTTATCATATTTACAAAATTGTCCTTGTTTTCTAATTTCTCTTGTTTACAGTATAATAAATAATGAAGAAGATTTGAAGAAATTGCATAGATTAGGAGGACTTCTTTTGACAAAAAAATTATATCAATGGGGCATCGTCGGATTAGGTGGGATTGCCCACGAATTTGCTTCAACGTTTAAACAAGAAACTAGCCAACTTGCAGCTGTTGCTTCACGGACATTGACTAAAGCAGAACAATTTGCCGCTGATTATTCAATCCCTAAAGCCTATGGTTCTTATGAAGAATTGCTAGCAGATGAAACAATCGATGTTGTTTATATAGCAGTGCCAAATAAACAACATGCTGAACACATTTTAAAAGCGCTCCAGGCCGGAAAACATGTGTTGTGTGAAAAAGCTATTACGATGAACGCGGCAGAATTAAAACAAGCCTTGGCAGTTGCAGAAAAAAATGACCTTATTTTAGCAGAAGCCATGACTATTTTTAACATGCCACTATACGACGAATTACGTCGCTTGATGGATGCTGGCAAATTTGGTCAGTTAAAAATGATTCAAGCACCATTTGGAAGTTACAAAGAACCCGATCCTAAAAATCGCTTTTTTAATCCTGACTTAGCAGGCGGCGCATTGTTAGATATTGGTACTTATGCGGTTTCGTTTGCTCGTTGGTTTCTCAGCTCACAGCCAGACGTTTTAGCTTCTAGCATGGTTCCCTTCTCTACTGGCGTTGATGAACAATCGGTGACATTGCTTCGGAATAAAGAAAATGAGTTGGCTACTATTTCATTAACATTCCAAGCAAAAATGCCAAAGCAAGGAATTGTTGCTTTTGAAGATGCCTATATTACCATTACAGATTATCCACGTGCAGATGAAGCAATCGTTCACTACAATGACGGTACAGTTGAGACCATCGTTTCTGGGTACTCAGCTGAAGCCATGAATTATGAAATCTACAATATGGTTGAAGCAATCAAAGGTACTCAACCCAACCGCTCCTTATTTTTCACGACAGAAGTCATTGATATTTTGGACCAGATGCAAAAATTATGGCAGAATTAAAAAAAGAACTTCGGCTTTTGCCGAAGTTCTCTTTTTTATTTGTTCTCTATGGATAAATACGGTTTAACATACGTGGGAACGGAATCGCTTCACGAATGTGTTCATTACCAGTAATGAACGTAACAGCACGTTCTAAACCTAATCCGAAGCCAGAATGTGGTACAGAACCGTATTTACGTAAATCTAAATACCAGCTATATTCTTCTTCTGATAAGCCAAACTCAGCTACTTTTTCTTTCAAATAATCATAATCAGTTGCACGCTCTGAACCACCGATAATTTCACCATAACCTTCTGGTGCAATTAAATCGGCACAAATTACAACATCTTCACGTGTTGGATGTGGTTTCATATAGAAGGCTTTAATTGCTTTTGGATAATTTAAAATGAATGTTGGAACGCCATAGTAATTTGAAATAAAGGTTTCATGTGGGCTACCAAAGTCTTCGCCCCATTCAATGTGATCATAATCATTGTTTGCTTCTTCTTTTTGTAATAACTCAATCGCATCATCGTAAGTAATACGTTTGAATGGTTCCGAAACATATTTTTCCAGTAACGCTGTATCACGCTCTAAAACATCCAATGGATATTGTTGATTTTTCAATACCGATTTAATTAAATGTTTTACGTAGGCTTCTTGAATATCTAGTGATTCTTCATGAGTTGTGTATGCCATTTCTGGTTCAATCATCCAGAATTCCGTTAAGTGACGACGAGTTTTGGATTTTTCCGCACGGAAAGTTGGTCCAAAAGTAAAGACTTTTCCAAATGCCATCGCACCAGCTTCTGCATATAATTGACCTGTTTGTGATAAGAATGCTGGTTGTCCGAAGTAATCTGTTTCAAATAATTCTGTTGTGCCTTCTGGTGCTGAACCTGTTAAAATTGGGCTATCAATTTTAATGAATCCTTGTTCGTTAAAGAACTCGTAAGTAGCACGAATAATTTCGTTACGAACTAACATGATTGCATGCTGTTTGCTTGAACGTAACCATAAATGACGATGATCCATTAAGAAATCTGTGCCGTGTTCTTTTGGCGTAATTGGGTAATCTTCTGAAGCGCCAACGACTTCTAAATCAGTGATATCCATTTCATAGCCGAACTTAGAACGACTATCTTCTTTAATAACACCAGTGACCATCACTGCTGTTTCTTGTGATAAATGTTTAATTTCTTGGAATTTTTCTGTACCAGCTTCTTCACCAAAGGCTTCAATGAAATTTGGTTTGAACACGACACCTTGGAAAAAGGCTGTCCCGTCACGTAATTGTAAAAAGGCAATTTTTCCGCTTGAGCGTTTGTTAGCAATCCAAGCGCCAATTTTTACTGTTTCTCCAACATGTTTGTTTGAATCAATAATTTGAATTTGTTCCACGTTTGTCTCTCCGTTCATTTCTTAGTTTATTCTTTTAGGCGTTGTGCTGAATTCGTTTCTTTTCTATAAAGTCATTCATTCGCTCAATCGCTTTTTCTAACGTCATTAAATCTGTCGCATAGCTCATCCGCACATGTTCTGGTGCACCAAAGCCCTCTCCCGTTACCAGAGCAACATGCGCTTCTTGTAATAAATCTTCCACCCAGTTAGTCACGTTATCATACCCACAAATTTCTAACGTTTTTTTGACATTCGGGAATAGATAAAAGGCGCCTTCAGGTTTTATTAGCGAAACACCTGGCAAAGCTGCTACTTTTGGATAGATATGATTCAGGCGTTTTTCAAAGGCCTGACGCATGTCTTCAACTGTCGACTGTTCACCTGTTAAAGCCTCAATTGCCGCATATTGGCTAACCGCGACTGGATTACTGGTGGATTGTGAAGCGAGTTGTGTCATTGCTTGAATAATTTTTTCATCACCGACTGCAAAACCAATGCGCCAGCCTGTCATTGCATATGTTTTGGAAACACCATTAATAATGATTGTCTGTTGACGAATTGCTTCTGAGATGGTTGCAATTGGTGTGAACCGATGTCCATTGTACACCAAACGACCATAAATATCATCTGCAATAATGAGGATATTATGAGCAACTGCCCATTCACCAATTTGGCGTAATTCTTCTTCCGTATAAATAACACCAGTTGGGTTAGATGGTGAATTTAAAATGATTGCTTTTGTTTTGTCCGTTCGTACAGCTTCTAATTGTGCGACTGACACTTTAAATGATTGCTCTTGCGTGCTTGATACAAATACTGGCTTGCCTTCTGCTAATTTGACTTGTTCACCATAACTTACCCAATAAGGGACAGGGATAATCACTTCGTCCCCAACGTTCAAAATGGCTTGAAATAATAGATACAGCGCATATTTGGCACCATCTGTCACAATAACTTGCTTGGGTTGATAACGAAGTTGATATTCTCGTTCCACATAAGAGACAATTGCTTGCTTTAATTCAGGAATGCCGCCAGAAGGTGTGTAATAACTTGCTCTTCCATCCTCAATTGAAGCAATTGCTGCTTTTTGAATATTTTTCGGGGTTACAAAATCTGGTTCCCCAACCGTTAAGCTTAAAACATCTACACCTTTTGCTTTTAATGCTTTCGCCTTGGCGGCAGCTGCTAATGTAACAGAAGGAGTCAATTGCTGTGCTCGATTTGATACGTTCATACACCTTTCACTCCCACTTTCATCAAAACCTATCTAAATTAAATATCTTTGACAACGTTGATCTCTTCGCCCTTATCAAAGCTCATCAGATAATACGTTAGTACTCCTTGATCATTTTCGGTGACCACTTCCCATGCAGGGCGCTTATCATAAAGCCCTAACGTAGCTTTCATCACCGATTCATCGGGATGGGCTTTAGCAACAATGTCTGTTATTTGTTGTTCAGTTTGACCATCTTTTTGATTTAAGACCGTGACTTTTTCTCCCGATTTAGGGACAATCACGACAATCTCTGTGCCTTTATCATTTTTGCCGGTTAAAGTAAAATACGTATTTTTGCGTGTAAACCAGTAAAATTTATCAACTGTTTCTAAATTAGCAGAAGTTTTGGCAATTGCGGTTGCTTCTTTTTTGGCTTGAGCCATTGGTTGATTGGTTCGTACAAAAAAGATAATTATTGTTACAAGAATTGCTAAAAGGATTGCCAATAGGGTTAAAAGGACAGTAATCCGTTTCTTCTCTTTCTTTTCTTCTAATTCCTCCAAAAATCCTTCCATCCTCTCTAAACTTACTGGGTCTTATTATAGCAGAAAAATAGCGGCCTTTCACAAATATGACCTAAAAATAATCGATTATTTGTTTAAAAATTCCTTTAATTCTTCTAAAATTTCAGGCATGGGCGCTTCTTTTACTGAGAGTCCCTTGGGAAACGCTTTGATTAATCGTTTGCCATATTTTGCAGTGACTAAACGACGATCCAGAATCAGCAATGCCCCTCTATCTTCTTCAGAACGGATTAAACGGCCCAGTGCTTGTCGCAAACGTAAGGCTGCTTTCGGTACCGCTTCTTGAGCAAATGGTTGTATCCCTTCTGCTTCTAAATACGCATATTTTGCTTGCACAAGTGGTCGTTTCGGGTTTTCAAAAGGTAAACGCGTGACTATCAATAACTGTAAAGCTGTTCCTGGTAAGTCCACACCTTCCCAAAAGCTATCGGCTCCTAGCAAGACATTTGGTTTTCCATTAGAGAACCGTTTAAGAATTTTTTCACGACTGCCGCTAATCCCTTGGGCGAGGACCTCTTGTCCTTTTTCCAATAATCTTGGCTGGACTTGATGATACACGGTGGACAATAATTCATGCGAAGTAAAAAGAACCAACATCGAACGTTCCTCTTGCGCCATCAATTTTTCAATGGTATCTGAAATGTATTGACCCATCTCATAGGAAGAGGCATTTTGAATGGCTACTGCTTCTTCCGGTACATAGACTCGCGCATTTTCTGCATAGTTATATGGCGTTGGCAGGGTTTTGAACGTCACCTCTGTTAAACCTAACCGTTGCGGTAAATACTTTTTATTGTTGCCAAACTTCAATGTGCCGCTTGTATAAATAATTCGTTCATACCGCGGATACCACTTTGTTTCAGGAAGCAAACTAGCTTCTAAGTCATGAATTTCAATCAAGCCATGGTCTTCATTTTGTGGTAAATATTCTTTTACCCAACGTGGACGCCAATCATCAAGATAAATGGTAAAACAGTGGTGAATACGTTCAATTTCATCAAAAAATTGAAACAAGCGAACAAAAACGATGCGATCAGCCAAACTAAAGGTTTCCAACTGACTCATAATTGTTTGCTGTAACTTACTTTGAATAGTTAACAACTCCTGCAGTAAAAGCTGGAGCGTTTGACTATGTTTTTCTCCCGCAGCAGATAAATAATCAATACGTTCTTTGGTTAAAAGCAACTCCTGATGGTCTATTCGCTTCTGCGTTTTACTAAATAAACGATGCAATTCAAAAAGAAAATCTTGCCATTCATCCACAAAATCCAGTAAACCTTGCTGATAAATTTTTACAAACCGCTGCTCTTCAGAAAACTGTTGAAAAATTTGCTGTAAAGCAACAAAAAGTTGTTCTTTTTCAACAAAATGCGTGACTTGTTTTTTTAGTATCACGCTGTTCACTCGTTCGCTCGCCATCCGACTAGCGATGTCTGGTAAATGATGTGCTTCATCAATAATTAGCCACGGACTTTCAGGTAATAACGGTTGTTTTCTTAGCGACTCTTGCGCCAAAAATGCATGATTAACAATCAACACGTTACTTTGAGCGACTTTTTTATACAGATGTCTTAAAAAGTCAACTTCATAAAGTTCATCTTTTTTTGAAAGAAAATCCAATCCGCGATGTGTAACTTCTTTCCAGAATAAATGATTTAAATTCGTCAATTGTAGTTCATCTAAATCGCCCGTTTCTGTTTCTAGCAACCAGACGAGAACGCCCATTTGATAAAGAGCGTATTGTTTTTGCGGAGTTGGCTGATTCAACGTTGCCTTAAAGCGTTGTAAATCAAGATAGTGTCGATGGCTTTTAATAACAATGCCTCGTAATTTCCCTTGGCAGATTTGGTTGGCTAATGGTAAATCTTTTTCCACTAATTGATTTTGTAAAACAATCGAAACTGTTGAAATGATGACTGGTTTTTCTGGCGTTGCTAAATAGCTCATCGGCAACAGATAGCCTAAAGTTTTTCCCGTTCCAGTCGCCGCTTCAATAAATAAATCTTTTGTCGTTCCTTCTGTAAAATGATCATAGACTAAATTCATCATCCGACTCTGTTCCGCACGATAAGCGAAACGTTCGCCAAACAGTTTTTCTTTGGCTTTTTTAGTTTTGGGATACGTGCTAGTCTGATAGAACGTTTCTTCAAAAAGAGGAACTTCTTTTTTGCGTAAAGCAATGCCACTGACCACTTGATAAGCTGGATTTAATGGTGTGACTTGTTTTTTCATTTGTTCATACGTTTGTTGAATAAAAGTACTGGTTTCCCGCGCTGTCTGTTGACTTAATTCTGCAATTTTTTCCATAGTGACTAATGGTAAAGATTTCATTTTTTCTTGAATTAATAACAAAAGTTCGGCTGTAACCTGCGCATCACTATCTGCTTGATGGGGATTCTCATGAGACAAACCTAAACTTTCCGACAAATCACTTAAACGGAAACTTTTTTCTGTCGGTAAAAAAATCTGTGCCAATTCCACTGTATCAATGGCTGGAATGGTAAGTGGCGGCGTGCCACACCGTACCAGTTCACGAGCTAAAAAATTATAATCAAAGTGGACGTTATGCGCCACAAAAATAGTATCTTCCAGATAATGATAAATTGTATGTGCTACATCTTCAAAATAAGGCGCTTTTTGAACTTGCGTATTACTAATCCCCGTTAAACTTTGAATTTGTTTTGGTACTACTTGATTGGGATTCACATCTGTCGCAAAGTTCGCAATAATCTTTCCATCTTGAACGAGAACGCATCCAAACTGAATGATCCGATCACTTGTAGGATCTGTTCCAGTCGTTTCAAGGTCAACTACTGCATACACTTGTTTGTCTTTCAATGACTTCACGCCTTTCATTCATCTTTGAAAATTATACTACAATTTATAGGATTTTCACTAGTATTTCAAAAATTCTCTTGAAATCTTTTCCAGAAATAATAAGAAAGAGCCTGAAACAAAAATCCAAAGTGATTTTTGTTTCAGGCTTAAAAGCTGATAAACTGAACGGTTTTGTCTTACCTTCTCCTAAATAAACGATTAATAACAGTCAAGGATTTTCTGCATATACTGGTTTAATTGCCCATAGCCTTCCAATTCTCTGATTACTGGGAGCGGACAACGAACCTTTTTATTAAATAGTGTCCGCTTTTCAACATATTCTGTAACTTCGTCTAAAAATTTATCTAATCCTTTTTCTAATTTCATACAACTTAACTGATTGCAAATTCGCACGTCTCCTGCCTTTTTCTTTTGAACTTGTTTAAATGATTGTGAGAATGCTTTTGCTTCAAACATTTGTGCTTCTAACTGTCTTTTTTCAATCGTTATTTTCGGTACTGCTTGATTTCCATCAGTATCCTCTAACTGGCGACTCATAAAGCGACGATAAATTTCCTCTTCTAGTTCGTCCAATTGTCGTTGAAAGTCCGCAGGAATTGTCCGACTTGATGAATTTTCTTTCTCACTTTCCATAGAGACAGCTTCTTTTTCTGGCTTCTGCTCCTCTTCTTTTTCGGCAGACTTATTTACTGAATTTAGCGAGCTTTTTTCTGTTTCTTGTGGAAAAGTAAATAAAGGTTTTGCCGCGGTACTCTGCTGGTTTTCTTGTTTTTTTTCTGGCAGCGCTTCTTTAATTGGCGCTGGTTCAGATAACACTGGTTCTTTCGCTGGTTCTTCAAGCACTAGTTTGTTAACGGGAAGCACTGCTTCACTTGTTGCTACAGTTGTTTCACCTTCTTGATTTTCCAGATTATCAGGCGATAGATTGACGTCTGGTTGTTCCAGATTAGTATCCTCTGATACTTTCAGCGATGCCTGTTCTGCGGCTATTACAGGAGAAGCTCTTTTCAAATGGATCGTTTTTATTTGTCTAGAAATGACGGGATTTCTCGTTTGATTAACGGCTTCATTTAAGGAGGCTAAATTTTCTTTTAAAAGTGTCAACATTTCACGTAAGACAGCAATTTCACCAGCTAATTCCGTTAATTGATTTTCTTGCGGCACTACTTGCACATTGGTTTCATTCATACGGACTGTTTTTTTATTTTTAGTTGTTGGTATTTCATACATCCATTGCTTCAGTGCGGATCGTAAGTCACGAGTGGTCGGCTCAAAACTTCCAAAATAAACAGTGTAGTACATTAACTCCGTTTCAACATAGACATAAATCTTTTTAACAATTAACTCTTCAAACTGTTCTGATTCATCCCAACTTTCACATAAAGCCTCAAAAAATTGTTCCCCTTCTGCTAAATTTTGATACTCTTTCGCTAAATAAAGCTTGCGAATTAAGTAAAAATTATACGGTGTTTCAACATTATCTGCATAAATTTCTCGTCCTAAAAAATCTGGATTCGTTTCTTTACAAAGAAAGACCGTTTTCTCTTCTGGTTGTGTTTCAAGTGTTTTAGTCATGAGATTCACTTCCTTTTTCTCCGTTAATAACCATTTTTTAATGATAGATACCTTTAGTATACAGGAGAAATTCTTCTGATTTTCTCATATTTTTAAGAGACAATAGAAATTTTAGAGAAAAATCGACAGAAAAAAAACGTGAGATAAACAGTCCTATTGACCATTTATCTCACGTAAAATACTTAAACTGACTATTTTATCCTTGGACATGTAACCAATTATTCTGCTGAATCAATTGGCAAAATCGTGTCTTTTTTCTCGCGACGTGCAATTGCTGGTAAAATCATTCCTAATAGAATTAAGACGATTGGTGTCACAATGTTAGAAGCTAATTGGAACAACCAGCCTTGAGGGTCTGAAGCATACTCAAATTTAGGCACCATTCCTAGGATACAAGCAAAGGCTGTAAATAGGAAACACCAAAGACCAAACACAAAACCAATTTTAGGATTTTTAACAAATTTATATTCTGAATTAAATTGTTTGTATGCTTTGTTTAGAAGCATATAGGCAAAGAAGACCCATAAGTAACGCATTGGCATAACTACAGAATTTAAGTTAGTTAGCCATTTAACCACTTCGTTCATGTCCTTCAACCCAAACATCGGTAAAGCGATAATAATACTTACTAAAATACCTGTTAATAGGTAACCATTAATTAACGTACCTTTTTTCGTACGTTTACGTAACCAACTTGGAACAAATTCTGGATCTGCTTCAGCTAAAAGAATTTTCAGTGGAGCATCAATTGAAAAGGCTAACGCAGCCACTTGACCCACTGTATTCGTTAACGCATAAACAATCATTAAGAGATTACCGACACCATAATACGCGCCTAATTTTTGGAAGGCACTATAGGCACCATTTGCCATTAAATCTTTAGGAATATTGTCACTTGAGAATAACATTCCCATTGCAAATGAACCTAAAACAGCCGATAAACCAACCATTGCTGCTAGGAAAATCATTCCTTTAGGGAACTCTTTGGCTGGATTTTTAGTTGCATTTACGTAAGGAGAAATTTTTTCAGCGCCACCTACCGCAAAAACTAACATTGATACGGTTGTAAAATAACTAAAGTCAAATTTAGGAATGTAGGTGCTGACTTGTGACATGTTTGGCGTCGCAAATTCAACCGTTGAATTAATAAATGGTGCGCCTACCGCTAATAAAATAAATAAAATAGACATCACAAACATGGCGGTTCCAGCTAAACCACCAATAACTTTTAAGGTGGTTAACCCTTTTGTTGATAATAACAAGAAAACCAAGAAAATTATTAATGAAATAAATGATACCGTTACGATTGGCATCGTATTGACTAAGTTTCCATTCCCTTGAACTGCCCAACCTAAGGCAATTAAAATTGCTTGTGGTTTTTGTGCCAAGTAAGGAATGTGCACTACCCAATAAGTCCATGCTGCATAATAGGCTAGACGTTTAGTACTGGTATTTTGCACCCACGAACTAACTCCACCATTGCTGTCTTTAAATGTTGAACCTAACTGTCCTACGATTAACGCATAGGGAATAAAATATAAAACTAAAATCAAAAGCCATGAAGTGACCACTGAAATCCCTTGTTGTGCATAATTATTCACAACATTTCCAAGACCCCAGACCATGTTAAAGGCAATTAACCCGACGGTGAACCATCGTAATTGCTTTTTGTCCATATAACCAATTCCTTTCTTATTAAAAAAAATAAAGCTCTTCATTTATCATAAGCATTTTACTTTTTATGCACAAGCTCAACATAATTAAATAAAGATGGCTTTTTAATAAGTAATTAAAACGCTTCTAGCAATGATTTTCTAATTTATTTGATGACTAAAAAAGGCCGGTGAATAAGTTGCTTCACCAGCCTTTTTCTAAAAGATTTTTCTTTTATAACATATCAAATAATGATAATTGGTTTTCATCTGGCAAGTCTTTTAAGACACCATTTTCATTCATGTATTCAATCAACGTTTTAGAAACTTTGCCTCGTGTTGCCAAATCTTCTTTCGACAAGAACGGTTGCTCTTCTCGCGCAGCGACAATGGCTTTCGCTACGTTGAGGCCTAAACTTGGCACTGCTCGGAAAGGTGCAATCAAGGTATCCCCTTCGATCACAAAATTTTCAGCATCTGATTTGTACAAATCAATCATGCCAAATTTATAGCCCCGTTCCAGCATTTCATTACATAATTCTAAAACCGTTAATAAGTTTTTCTCTTTAGTGGAGGCGTCCATCCCTTTGTCCGTAATTTCTTTCATTCGTGCTTTCACAGCTTCTTTCCCTTGTGACATTGCCACTAAGTCGAAGTCATCCGCCCGAACGGAGAAAAATGCACAGTAATATAAGATTGGGAAATAAACTTTAAAGTAAGCGACCCGCAACGCCATTAATACATATGCTGCCGCATGGGCTTTCGGGAACATATATTTAATTTTAGAACAAGAATCAATATACCAGTCAGGGACGTTGTTTTCTTTCATCGCATTTAAATACGTATCCCGTAGTTCATCAGGAATCTTATTCCATTGTCCTTTACGTACCGTTTCCATAATCTTAAAGGCCATCCCACTGTCCAAACCAGCATGAATTAAATAAACCATGATATCATCCCGACAACCAATTACTTCAGCAAGATTGGCTTCGCCACGGCGAATCAATTCTTCTGCATTCCCTAGCCACACATCGGTTCCGTGAGACAGTCCAGAAATTTGAAGTAATTCTGCAAAAGTTGATGGATGCGTCTGTTCTAACATACCTCGAACGAAACGTGTCCCAAATTCAGGAATTCCTAAAGTTCCTGTTTTAGAATAAATTTGCTCTGCATCCACACCTAGAACATCAGGTCCTTCAAAAATACGCATCACTTCTGGATCGTCTGTTGGGATGGTTTTTGGCTCAATCCCAGATAAATCTTGTAACATCCGAATCACGGTCGGATCATCATGTCCTAGAATATCAAGTTTTAAAATATTATCGTGAATGGAATGGAAATCAAAGTGCGTCGTTTTCCATTCTGCCTCTTGATCATCAGCAGGGTATTGAATTGGCGTAAAGTCATAAACATCCATGTAATCAGGAATTACAATAATACCGCCGGGATGCTGCCCAGTCGTCCGTTTAACCCCTGTTGAACCTTTGGCTAAGCGATCAATTTCAGCACCACGCAAATGTAAATTATGATCTCTTTCATATCCTTTAACAAAGCCATACGCTGTTTTGTCGGCTACTGTACCAATGGTTCCTGCCCGGTAGACATATTCTTCACCAAAAAGAACTTTCGTGTAGTTATGGGCTTCGGCTTGATAATCGCCAGAAAAGTTCAAATCGATATCAGGAACTTTGTCGCCATGGAATCCTAAGAACGTTTCAAAAGGAATATCGTGACCATCTTTAAACAATCGAGCGCCACATTTTGGACAGGCTTTTTCAGGCATATCAAACCCTGAACCATAGGAACCATCTTCATAGAACTCAGAATATTGACACTCAGGACAATAATAATGTGGCGCTAAAGGATTTACTTCAGTAATCCCTGTCATTGTCGCAACAAAACTCGAACCGACAGAGCCCCGTGAACCAACTAAATAGCCATCTTCATTACTTTTATGCACCAGTTTTTGAGAAATTAAATAAATGACCGAGAAACCATTCCCGTTAATCGAATTCAGTTCCTTTTCTAACCGTTTTTCGACAATTTCTGGTAAAGGATCGCCATACAATTCGCGCGCACGATTGTAGCTTAAATCAGTGATCTCTTGTTCAGACCCAGGAATTTTTGGCGTATACAAATCGTCTTTTACTGGAATAACTTCTTCACATAAATCAGCGACTTTGTTGGGATTTTCTACTACAATTCGCTTAGCGACGTCTTGTCCTAAAAATTGAAATTCCGTTAACATTTCATCGGTGGTTCTGAAATGAACCTTTGGTAAACTATGGCGATTTAACGGATTAGCGCCACCCATAGACCCGACTAAAATTTTCCGATAGATAGCATCTTCTTCATTTAAATAATGAACATTTCCAGTGGCGACAACCAGCTTGCCAAGTTCGTCACCGATTTTCACTAGATTACTAATAATTTCTTCCAAATCTGCTTCATTTTTCACCAATTCTTGTTCAATTAATGGCGCGTAAACTGGTTTGGGCATAACTTCAATATAATCGTAGAATTTGGCACGATTTTTTGCTTCTTCGACACCTTTTTGCATCATTGCTTCAAAAATTTCGCCGTTTGAACATGCAGAACCGATTAAAAGCCCTTCTCTTAACTTCGATAATTGCGAACGAGGAATCCGTGGTACTCGGAAAAAATAATCTACATTGGACATGGAAATCAATTTAAAAAGATTTTTTAATCCTGCTTGAGTTGTTGCTAAAATCGTTGCATGGAAAGGTCGAGCTCGTTTGTATGAGTCTCCTTCGCCAATATGACGATTCAAATCATCATGGAAATGCATATCATGATTCTCTTTCGCTTCTTTTAAGAAAATCCAGCACAAATGACCCGTTGATTCCGAGTCATAGATGGCGCGGTGATGTTGTTCTAAGTTGACGCCAAATTTTTTCGATAAGGTATTTAGACGATGGCTTTTGAAATGTGGATACAAGAATCTGGATAATTCTAATGTATCGATGACGGGATTAGCCGCTTCAGGTATTCCATGTTTGCCATAACTTGTGTTTAAGAACCCCATATCAAAAGAAGCGTTGTGGGCCACTAAAATAGTTCCTTCTGAAAACTCTTTAAACATGCGTAAAACTTCTTCTTCGGACTTTGAGCCGCGCACCATTTCATCTGTAATCCCAGTTAAATTGATCGTCGTTTGAGATAATGGATGACCAGGATCAATAAACTGCTCAAAAGTCTCAATGACATTTCCTTTGTGCATTTTGACAGCGGCCAATTCAATAATTGTATCATAAACAGCGGAAAGCCCCGTTGTTTCCACGTCAAAGACCACATAGGTAGCATCTGTTAATTCAATATGTTCTTCGTTGTAAGCAATGGGTACACCATCATCAACAATATTGGCTTCCACGCCGTATAAAATTTTAACGCCTGCTTTTTTACCTGCAGCATGGGCATCAGGAAACGCTTGGGCGCCGCCATGATCCGTAATTGCGATGGCCTTATGACCCCATTTCCCCGCTTGCGCCACCAAGTCACCGACTTTATTGGTCGCATCCATTGTACTCATGTTACTATGCATGTGTAATTCTACACGTTTTTCACCTTCTGGCGCGTAGTCTTTTCTTGGCGCATGGGCGACTTCCATCAAATCTTGAGCATTCATGACTAAATCACGCATGAAGGTATCTTCTTGTACACTACCACGAACACGAATCCAACTTTGCGGTTGAATCGCATCAAAAACTTGTTCATCTTTTTCCCCATTCGAAAATTTCTTCACCACGAAAGAGGAAGTATAATCAGTAATTTTCAAAATTAAAATTTTTCGTTTAGAACGCAATTCACGCACTTCTTTATCAAAAATAAAGCCTTCAATCGTTATCCGACGTTCTTCTTCCAGTATGTTTCCCATTGGCATAATGGGTTCATCATTGGGAATATTCCGACCTAAACGAATTGGACCATCAAACGCAGGCGCTTGTTGTTGTTTTTCTTTTTTCATTTGTTCATGTTTAACAAGCGATTCAGCAGCTTGTTGTTGAAAGGCTGCGGCTTGTTCTAATTTTTGCTCTTCAAATTTTTTCAGCACTTCTGCAGCTTGCTGTTGATCCATTTTTGGTTCAATATGAAATTTAGGAAACCCGTAAGAGAAATAAAGTTCCTCAATAATTGGTAAATATTGTTGCTTCAAATAAGGAATAACTGCTTCATTATCAACAGGTAAGATAATTTTCCGATCTTCAAATTGTGGTGTCTGTGTTTTTAAGACTTTCTGAACTAACGGCGTATTGCATTGACTATTTAACAAGGCCAATTGCCAATAATCCGTTAATTGTTCCTCTGTAAATGTTGTCTGATTTGTGGTTATTTGAACGGAAACCTGCGCAATTTGTTGAAAAGCTAGTTCCAATTGTTGCATAAATGTTTGATATAGCATCACTGGCATCAATTCATCAAAACTTAAATGAAATTCCCATAAGCGACTTTGTTGGTGAACAATGACCTTGTCAATCCGGCCATTTTGAATTAAGGGATGTTCTTTCGCTGTGTCATCTAACTGAATTTGCGTCATCAGTTTATCAAATAAATCGCGTGCTTTTTCTGTCACAAAATGAACCTCCTTCTATCATTGAAAAAAGGCCCTCAGACAAATCTGTCAAGTGCCTTTTTTCGGTTTCTCTGCATTCGCTTCTCTATTAAGTATACTCGTTTTTTGTAAAAAAACAATCTTGTTTCTTTTCTAAAAAGAGCTAAGAAGAGCTTGAAGCAAAAATCACTTTAGATTTTTGCTTCAAGCTTAAACGCTGATAAGTGGCGGAAACAGTTTATCCTAATCATTCTGTCCGCCCTTTTCATTATTATTCCACTTCTGATGTTGTGTTCATCAAAATAGAAAGTGTACTTTCTAATTCTTCTTTGCGTACTTCCAACATTTCACCAGTACGTTTGATTTTGACTTCTACCACACCATCGACTGCTTTTTTCCCGACTGTGATACGGATTGGACAACCAATTAAATCAGCATCAGCAAATTTTACGCCTGCGCGCTCGTTGCGGTCATCAACTAATACTTCGTAGCCCGCTTCGGTCATCATTGCTTCAACTTCTTGTGATAGTTTTGTTTGGTACTCATCTTTCACATTCATTTGGACCACGTGTAAATCAAATGGCGCAATTCCTGTTGGCCAATTAATACCACGCTCGTCTGCATTTTGTTCAACGATTGCTGAAAGTAAACGACTAACGCCGATGCCATAGCAACCCATGATCACTGATTTTTCACGACCGTTTTCATCTAAAACTGTTGCGCCCATAGCATCACTATAACGCGTTCCTAATTTAAAGATATGACCAATTTCGATTCCTTTAGTAAAGGCTAAGACACCATTGCCATCAGGAGAAGGATCGCCTTCTTGAACAAAGCGTAAATCTTCGTAACTAATTGGTTGGAAATCACGATCTGGATTTACATTTGTCAAATGATAGCCATCTTCGTTAGCTCCAACAATGGCGTTGGCTAAATCTTGAACAGCTAAATCTGCATAAATTTTAACATCTTCGGAAACATTGACTGGACCAATTGAACCAAAGCCCGCTCCTAAGACACGGCGAGCATCTTCTTCTGTTGCTTCATCTAAGAAATCAGCGCCTAAGAAGTTTTTCAATTTGACATCATTGACATCATGATCGCCACGAACCAAGACCATTACTGGCTCTTCATCGGCAATAAATAGTACTGATTTAATAATTCGTTGTGGCTCAACTTCAAAGAAGTTTGCCACTTCGGCAATTGTACCCACTTCTGGTGTTGCAATTTTTTCTAAATCTAATTGTGTTTCATGTGATTTTTTCGGCGTATAAAGACTTGTTGCCATTTCTAAATTGGCAGCATAATCACTTTCTGTTGAATAACAAATAGTATCTTCCCCAATTTCAGAAATCGCCATAAATTCTTTAGAATCTTTACCACCCATGGCACCACCGTCCCCAATAATGGCACGGAATTCTAGTCCACAGCGTTCAAAAATGCGTGAGTAAGCTTTTTCGTAATCACGGTATGATTGATCTAAACTAGCTTCATCGGCATGGAAAGAATAGCCATCTTTCATGATAAATTCACGGCCTCTTAATAAGCCAGAACGTGGGCGTTTTTCATCACGATATTTTGTTTGAATTTGGTATAAATTCAAAGGTAATCGTTTGTAAGAATTAATTTCATCACGAATTAATTCTGTGAAGGTTTCTTCATGCGTTGGGCCTAAGATATAGTCACGGTCATTGCGATCTTTTAAGCGATACAAGTTAGGTCCATAAGTTTCATAACGGCCTGATTCTTTCCAAAGTTCTGCGGGTAATAACGCAGGCATTAACATTTCAACTGCATCAATTTTCTCAAATTCTTCTCGCATAATCGTTTTTAATTTTTCTAAAACACGATTGGCTAAAGGTAAATAAGAATAGATCCCTGCAGCGACTTGACGAATATAGCCTGCGCGCAACAGAATTTGATGACTTAAGACTTCTGCATCATTTGGTACTTCTCTTAACGTTGGAATTAACATTTTTGACTGTTTCATTAAAACTCTCCTCTATTTTAAAATCAACTATTTTTGATTTCTTTACACACTTTTTTACTTAAACTTTCTCCTTAAAAGAAAAAGCGTTGAATATCGTTCCAAGTAACTAACACCATTAACACCATGACAAACCCAAAGCCAATTAACGTAATGATGCCTTCTTTTTCAGGACTAATTGGTTTTCCACGTACACCTTCAATAATGTTTAAGACAATTTTCCCGCCATCTAAAGCTGGGATCGGCAACAAATTAATAATCCCTAAGTTCATTGACAACATGGCCATTAAGAATACAACTGTACTTACTCCAGCATTGGATGCTTCTTCCGATAATTTAAACATCATGACTGGCCCACCTAGTTTGTTTAAACTAAAGCCTGTGAATAGTGAGCCGAGTGCTTTAAAAATCTGTGTCGTACTATTCAAAGTATCCTGAATACCGCCCATCAATTTTGACGGTAAATCGGTTTTCATATAAGGATAAACGCCGACTTTACCAATCGTTTGTTTTTCCACTTTTTGTTTTTCTGGTGTCACTGTTAGTTGCTCTTCTTTGCCGTTACGCTCAACTACGAACGTTAACGGCTTTTCGGGGTTCTTCTGCACAATGGTTGTAAAATCTTCGTATTTTTTGATTTTTTGATTATTAATCGATAAGACTTTATCGTTTTCTTTCAACCCAGCTTCTGCGGCTGGGCCATTAGGAATCACTTGTCCAATTTGATTCGTGTTTAAATCAGTGACGCCTCCTTGTAGAAAGACCGCTAACGTAAACAGAATAAACCCTAAGATAAAGTTATTCATGGGTCCCGCAAAGTTCGTCAAAATGCGTTGCGATAATTTCGCTGATTGAAATTGAACGTCAAGTGGCGCAATCCGCACCTCGGTTCCATCACTTTCAATAATCGTTGCATCATGGTCAACTTTATAAACGGTTTCTTCTTCCTCGTTTCCATTGACATAGCCCTTGATGAATAATTCTTTTTCAAGATCAAAATCAATGACTTCCATCGGAATACTATGAGGTAATTGTACTTTTTTACTTGTATTAATTTTAACCACATTACCCACGGCATTTAACTCAACAGATAGAGGCATACCTGGTGTGATTTCTGTCATGTCTTCACCCATCCCAGCCATTCGCACATAGCCACCAATTGGCAATAAGCGAATCGTATAAGTGGTGCCATCTTTTCCACGATGCGCAAAAATCTTTGGTCCCATTCCGATTGCAAACTCACGAACTAAAATACCCGCTCGTTTTGCAAAATAAAAGTGGCCAAATTCATGTACGAGGACAAGAATACCGAAGACAATAATGAATGTGATAATTGTTTTCATAGATGTCCTTCTTCCTTCATTCACTGACGTTCAGTGCTTTTTATTATTACATGGGAAAGTCTCGTAAAACTTGCTCTGTTCCCTTCCCGATAAACCAGTGCAACTGTTTACTGAGAACAGTCGCCACTGTTAGTGAACAAATCTTTCCTTATGTAAGACAAGTTTTATTTTAGCATATTCACTCATAAATAACCATTGGACTTGACCACTTCGCCTAGATATTTTGTGTTTTTTTAGAAAACTCTATAAATGAGAGGAATTGATTACTACGACCAGTATTTTTTTAAAGACCTTCAACAATAGTAGCTAACTTTAGAGCCTAAACTTTTCCGACAGTTTGTCGTATTTTATCAACACGCTGATTGACATGTGCTACCATGAAAGTATTAATAGTAATTTTAGGGGGAATGAATCAATGTATGGAGAATTACATGGTAAAGTGGCCGTTGTCACTGGTGCAGCTACGGGTTTAGGATTATTTATTACTCTGCGTTATATCTTAGAGGGCATGAATGTTGTTGCTGACTATGTCGGTGAGCTGCCTAAAGAATTTGAAGATGTCCAAGCCAAGCACGCAGATCGCGTAAAATTCGTGAAGGCTGATGTCTCTAATGAAGAAGATATTAAAGCGTTAGCTGAAACCGCTTTAAAAGAGTTTGGTCATGTTGACATTTGGGTAAATAACGCCGGTGTGGAGGCTTCTTTTCCGACAATTGATATGCCATTAAAAGAATGGCAACGTGTCATTGATGTCAATTTAAACGGTGTCTTTTTGGGTTCTAGAGAGGCACTCCGAATATTTAGAGATCAAAAAATCAAAGGGTCAATCATTAATATGTCCTCCGTTCACCAAAAAATTCCTTGGCCAACGTTCGCCCACTATGCGGCAAGTAAAGGCGCAACCGAAATGTTCACGAAAACAATCGCTTTGGAATATGCGGAATATGGTATTCGTGCCAACTGTATTGCGCCTGGAGCGATTAACACACCTATTAATGCTGAAAAATTTTCCGATCCCGAACAGTTAAAACAAACAACGAGCATGGTTCCTATGGGCATTATTGGTAAACCAAATCAAGTAGCTGCTGCGGCCGCTTGGTTAGCTTCTGATGAATCCTCATACGTAACCGGAACAACACTCTTTGTAGATGGCGGGATGTCTCTATACCCTTCGTTCCAACACGGAGCTGGTTAAAAAGTAGTCTGCAACAAAATTCTCTATGAATTTTTGTTGCAGACTTTGTACTATCACACACAAAATCTATTCAGGAGGCTTACCATGAAACTAGTCAAAAATGTTCTTTTAATTTTAATTGGTTTAGTTATTATCGGGATTGGCGCATCCACTTTAAGAGTGGCAGGTTTAGGAGTTGATCCTTTCACTGCTATGAATATCGGACTTTCTTCAATGTTTGGTATGCAATTAGGCATTTTTCAAATTATTGTCAATGCGTTTATTTTATTCTATGTCTATTTAAAAAACAAAAAAGCCATTGGTCTAGGAACTATTTTAAATATGCTTTTAGTAGGGATTTTGATTCAACAGATTTCTACTTGGCTTCAACCTTACGCCGATAGTTTAGGAGGCTCAACAATTGGCAAACTACTTTCTTTATTCGTCGGAGTCCTGATTTTTACATTTGGCTGCGCCTTATACATGGCTACAGATCAGGGCGAGTCCCCCTATGATGCGATTGCGCCAACCATCTGTCAACAAATCAACAAACCTTACGCTTCTGTTCGAAAAGCACAAGATTTGTTGGTCCTATTAATTGGCTTTATTGCTGGTGGTCCAATTGGGATTGGTACAATTATTTGTGCATTTGGTGCTGGTCCACTCATTAGTTTCTGGAACAAGTTACTTCAACCTTTAGTAAAATAATTTTTTAACTAAAATATAAGAAAAAGCGATGACTCCATAGAGATTTTCTTCTCGAGTCATCGCTTTTTTATTTGTACTTTCTTTGAAGAAGCATGATTAGTATGTTTCTTGTTTGGCTTTCCGTTGTTATTTTGGTTGATTATTTTGTTGGTAGAGTGAAAAACTAGCTGACAGAGCCTTCCAGCAAAGGGTTAGTTTTTTTAAGAGCTTCTGATAAGCTCTAATCGTTGGTATGACAGCATTATTCTTTTTCTTAGAATGTTGTGAAATACCAGTGATTTTTTTCAATTGTAGTTAGTTTTGATTTAGTTTCAAACCGTTTCAACTATAAAAATATGGATACTTTTGGATAGTTTTTAGTAAGAAAAATGCGAGCTAAACGAATAACTATAACAAAGTCAGTTTTCATGAATAAATTAATTACGACAAAAGAGTTATTTACAAACAAGAACGTACGTTTTTATAATAAACCTAGTGTTACAGTTTAAGTGCAACACTAAATTATTCTACTTGAAAGGACGATAAGTATTTGTTATTGATTTAAATTCTTTAAGCGAAATAATTTTATTGTCGTTCACTTTGAAAAGAGTAACACCAGTAAAATAATGCTCCTCGCCTTTATATTTGTACTTTTTGAATTTGTACATTTCTTCCCCTTTCAATGTGTTCAATTGTTTTATAGTACAATTATACTAAATGATATCACCGATAAAAAAGCCAATAGCCCGCACATTGCCATCACTGGACCCACTGTAAACGGAAAATCTTACTTGGCAAAGTTCATTTTCTTCCTCTCCGTTTTAATGAATGGAAAAGGCTTGTACGTTGACCCTAAATCTGAGTTTTTTAATCGGATTATGGAGGTGATCAATCATCCACTTTATTACGATTCAATTCTCAAAAACTCAAGCAGATGGAAAAACAGTCACTTACACTAATCCTATAGCTATCAACATAGGCTATGATTATCGTTATGCGTATGGCAATATGTTTTATGCTCAAATTGTTAAACAATACATCACTTCTATTTCCAACAACAATAGTCAAGGGAATTCAGCTATTGTAAAAGCAGCACTTAAAGAATTGAATGAAGGAATACATAAGGGTGGAACGAAATATTGGCAATGGTATGGCTTTAATGGACGTGTAGAATGGTGCGCTATTTTTGTTTCTTATAATGCTGAAAAAGCTGGAGTTAAAATGGAACATTTTGCCTATTGCCCAACTGGTATTGAAAATTTTAAAGCGAATAACCAATGGTTTAGGAAAGGAAGTTTGCCTAAAAATGGGAATATCATCTTTTTTGATTGGGATGGTGATTCTATCAGTTATTACGTTGGGATTGTTGAGAAAGTAGAAAATGAAGTTGTTTACACAATTGAAGAGAATTCAGGAAACAAAATTGCTAAACTAAGTTATGAAAAAATAGCCCTTATATCATGGGTTATGGTATTCCGTAAACAGCATATCTTTCTGAATAAATGTTTGATAATTTCAACATTTTTTAGTATCAATATCCTTTTACTCTAATAATTCCCAATTCAATAGCTTGAATAATTGCAGAAATGGTTGAATTTACCTCTAGCTTATTATTTATGGATACAAGATGATTATTTACTGTTCTTCTACTGATATGAAGTTGTTCTGCTATCTCCTGCTGCTTAAAACCTTCTGCAGCACATTTTAGTATCTCTTTTTCTCGTTTACTAAGAACATCTAATGTACTTTGGCACTTGGGTAGCAGATCAGTTCCATGATGTATTTTTTGTAAATCATCATACAATTCTTCAATTGTTACATTTTTATTTAATAGTCCCCATGCTCCAGATTTTATTGCTTCATTCTTGTATTCAATTAAATCAAAACCTGATAAAAAAACTATTTTTTGATTTGGAAATTTTCCAATAATTTCTTTAGATATTTCAAATCCACTTAACTCTCCAATATGGATATCCAATAATGCTAAATCTGGTTGCTCATTTTTTAGTTTATTTAAAAAAAATTCTGGATTAGTAAAACTAGTAATTGAGACATCCATTGGTTGAAATGCAATTTCAAGACTTTTAGAGAAAAGTGCATGATCGTCTAATAAATATACTTTCATGAATCTATATCCTCCTTTGCAATCGGTAAAGTTATTGTAAATTTTGTACCATGTGGATTTACAGATGATACTCTCATTTTTCCATTTAATGAATTAACCTCTTGATTTATTGATAGAATACCAAAATGTTTATTTTCAAATCCTCTAAGTTTTATTTTGCTATAATCAAAGCCTGTGCCATCATCTTGTACAATACATTCTATATAAAAGTCCCTTTGAATGAGATAAACACAAACTACTGTTGCTCGAGAGTGTTTTAGAGCATTAGTTATTAACTCTTGTATAATTCGATAAATATGAAATTTCTCTTCTTTTTTTAGATGCATTTCTTGTGGACAATAAAAATGAACAAATATAGATTCTTGTCCCTCATTGAATTTATCACAAAGAATTCGAATGCTTTGCGACACAGGCACTGTTTCAATCGTCGAAGGATATAATTCAAATATCTTGTCTCTAAAAGTTTTATTTAAAGTATCAAAAGTTTCTAATACTAATTTCTTTGTTTCTACATTTTCAGTAGACATAGATTCGATTAGTTTTTTTAAAGCCAAAATATTTTGTAAAACATTGTCATGAATAAAAAATGAAAAATCTTTATGAAAATTTTGCACCATGTTTAAATATTCATAATTCACGTATTCATCATAAGATAAACTTTCTATTTTTAATGATTCTTGTTTAATATCATATAAGCGTTCATTTTCAATAATTATTTTACCAGCAACACCAACTAAATCATATATTTCTTCATGTTTCATACTCGCCAAGTCAAAGTCTTTTTCTCTATCTATGAGTAACCAACCTAAAATTTGTTTATTCTCAAAAAAAGTGAATTTTCTATATTTATTGTTGTGATAATGGAATATGTTAGAGTCGCGTTCAAATTCAGCAATAATTTTATTCGTTAAAATCAGTTTAGAAAATTCTCCTGAGCTAGACAAAATATATGGTTGGTATTGATCTTTCCAAACCATTAAATAACTATTTATTTCGTAATGTTGCAAAAAGATTGTACTAATTAAAGTACTTACTGAAGACAAAGTCTTTTCTTTACTGATAGTTTGTACAAAATCGATCTTTTCTTTTTGGAAATCTTTCTTTCTTTGTTGAATTCGGCTCACCTCAATACTACTCAAATACCAATTCTTCAAATAAAGGATAAACAAAATCAGACAATAAAAAATAGAAATAAAATAGATATCAAGTATTGATAATCGAAGAAAATAAAAATTAATAATGAAGAAGATTCCTATACAAATAATATGGATAACTAAATTTATAATAATTGATACTTTATCTAAGCTAATTTCATTACGTTTTATTAAAATAATTCCGACTGTGATTGGGATAAGAAAAAGAACCAACCCACTTAAAATAGAAGTAGAAATAATTAACGAAAATAGCGATAAAACTAGTATTCGAATTAGAAAAACTTGTTCTTTTTTTGTTCGAATGGTTAGTCGATCTTTTCCTTTAAAATATAAAAATAAACAACCAAAAATATCCAAAATGATTACTATACTCACCATCCATATGAATTTTTCAAAATTAAGAAGCAGTAACATGGATACAATAATAGATTGTATAAATAAAATTTGATCAATTTTTTTAGAAACAGATAAAATCGAAATTAAGTTAAAAGTGACAAAAAACTTATAAACAAAGTAAGGTAAAAATGAAATTAGCAGGGATTTGACAGGATGCACAAAAGAATAAGGAAATAATCCTATTGCTAAGGAAATGGAAGTAAAAAAAGTAAGTACAGCGAAGTATCTAATCTTTTTAATATCTTTAGAGACAAAAATAATAACTGCGCAAAAAAGAATAAGTACAACAATAATCGGTACAACAGTTACTGCTTGCGATCCATACAAATAGTCATTCTGCTTAATAGTAAGTAGAGCTATCACTAAGAATACAAATAAGGATAACAAATAAACAAATTTTTCTTTCATACACTTTTCTCCAATCTAAGTATTCCTTGAATATTCTACAGTTCTTCGTTTTTTTAAAGATACTAATTTTGAATTTATAGTTTGAATAAAATTTTCTAATATCCCACTAATGTATTAAACAACACAGATTTTATTCATACTCCACTCTGTGTATTTTTTAATGATATCTTCATCTTACTCTTTCTTAAATAATTGCACAATATACTCATTACAAATAATCCCTTTTTTTGTATGATTAATATATAAGTTGAATAGAAAAAAGCTACTTAACCTTAAAAACAACGAATTAAGAGTAATTTATTTCCTGATTCTAGCTGTTTTGTTCTATTGTTTAACTAAAATATAGATGTCAAGAATTTCCTATACTCATTTTTCAGTACTAAGTAATCAAGGTAACTATTTTCTAATTTACTTGAATTAGAAAATTTAGTATACACCAACTATGAAGGAGGTGAACTCTATGACAAAGCAAAATTACAGTAAACCATCAATTGAAAAAATTGCAGGTTTTAAAGAATCTACTCGTGGTCTTTGGACAGGTAAATTTAGAGATGTATTTGGTGGACGCGCTCTTTTCCAAGTTGTAATTTATTACTAGGACAGAAAAATGGGAAATAATTATGCTAGCGGTCATCGAATTACATAATTATGCCATTGGTCATCGAATTACATAATTCGATGACCTTTTTAGTAATCCGCATAGTCTTTATTTAGGGAGGTGCTTCTAATTATTGTAAACAAATCAAATATCTCTATATCCTCAAAAAAATTGATGTTTCAAAAACGTATTACTACAGACTACACTAATATACTGCTGGTATCCAATACCGAGTACTCTCAACATACACACGATCAATTTGAAATTTACTGTATTTCTTCTGAATATTCAAGAATATTTTGCAATAAAGACCAATTTAACTACACTACTACAGAAAACATGTTAGATTATCTTCAAGCAAATATTTCTAAAGGCGTATTTGTTTTAATAAATAAAGAAGGGCTATTTATGGGAGGATCATTATTTGATGTTTCTCTTTCATGGTTGGACTCAAATGATGAACTAATCATTAGTGATTCATCAGCAAATATCGCATTATTTCTTAATTTACCAATTTCTAAATCGGCTCTTGCATTAAATCTAATTCATAATTTACCATACTACCCATTCCAAAATATTCCCTTATGGGAAAAAGTAAACACGATCCAACCATTCTATATTTTGAAATGTACAACAAATGGAATCTTAGAACCCATACAAACTTGGACACCTCCAAACTTAGAAAACAAAGTCGAATCTATTTATTCAAAAATACGAGAGCGGCTTCTAGAATTGCTTAGTCAAAATACAGTTAGTTACTCTGAGATATCCGCTGACCTTTCGGGTGGAGTTGATTCAGCAACAATTATTTATATCTTAAAAGCACTTCAAGCTAATGTTAAACTTTATCACGCAAATGCTGATAGTGAATGGAATAGCGATTCTACATGGGCAAAATTAATCTCAAACGATATCAACGTCATATTTACTTCATTACCTTCTTTAGGTAGCTCGGGAAAAAATTTTGAAATTGATAGAGATTACTCAAACTCAGTGTTACCAGATTCTCCATTATTTTGGGCAGATACAGAGGGATATGTTGAATCCATAGAACATTCAGCATTAACTCCCGCCAATGCCACTCATTTTACAGGTCTTGGCGGGGATGAATTATTCACTCCTATGCCTGCTAACGCATGGTCTCTTGTACGACAAAATAAATTACGCAGTATAGACTTAGGCTTACGATATTGTTTACTAAATCGGATTCCTATTTCAGTTGGGACAGTAGATCTAATAAATAATAATTCCTTTAAGGAAGCTGTAAAAAATGAAATAGACAAAGGATTTGGTTATGCTAAACCAACTCGTCAAAACTCCGCACTCAACTGGTGCGGTCCAGTCACGGTACCTAATTGGCTTACGAAGCCTTACCGAGAATTAAGTTATAAAGTTCTAATAAATAAATTAGATCACACATCGAATTCTTTAGATTCCGATCGTTCTCGACACCAAATGATCGAGTCTCTACTTTTTCAAAGACATTTGGTAACTCAGATTAACAACATATATGGTGTTAATGGTATGACTTGGCAAGCTCCCTTTTTAGATGTCGATATTATTAATTACTCGTTAGCTATACCAGCTCGTTACAGACAAGATCACACTGTAACAAAATCGATTTTATATAATGCCACTAAAGGACTTGTTTCAAAAAATATTTTTACACGTGGATTTAAAGGAGACTATTCCACAAGTTTGTATAAAAGTTACAAAGAAGCCGTAAAAAAGCATTCCCAGCAAGTGCACCAATTCAAATTAGTTGAATTAGGAATTGTAGATGCAGATATACTAATTTCTGAATTATCAATGCCTTCTGCTCTACATACTAGAGTTGAAGCCTTTGAGAGATTAGCAGCTGTTGAACGCTGGCTTCGTGTAGCTTTAAAAAAGAACTCAAAATAAAAGGAAGTTGCTGCTTACCTAGTTGTAGTTATTTTCTAAAAAGGAGGAGTAATATTAATGAGAAAAGTAAAAAGAGAGTTGAAAATTATTAGCCAAGATGATGGTGCAATTGTTTTGGATAAAAGTAGAGGAATTTATTTCCAAGTAAATGCTTCTGGAGTTTCTATGTTAGAAGGTTTGAGTAAAGGATTGACGATAGAAGAGTTAGCACTACAATTGGAAACTTCATTTTCTCTAGATAAAGCTCAAGCGGAAACAGATGTTGCCGAGTTTATGGCTCTTTTGAAGGAGATGAAACTTGCATAATGAATATCCAACTTTTTCCAGAACAAATAGATCCGGTATCTTTTAGTGCAAGATTTCTGGCTCGTTTGAGTTTAATACTATCTGCACCGCTTAATTGGATGTCCCCTGGGAGAATTGAAAAAATATTGGTGAAGCTAATAAAAAACAATCCTCCCGCATCAGAAAAACAGGTAAAAATTGCGCGAAACGCAGTGTGTATCGTAAGTAGTAGATGTAGAAGTCAAGAAGGATGCCTTAGACGATCGCTTGCTGTTGTAATAGTACTATGGCTACAACGTAAATCAGTAAGTTGGTGTACTGGGTATGCACAAGAGCCATTTAGAGCACATGCATGGATAGAATTGAATGAATGCCCTATTGGAGAACCCGTAGAAGTTCAAATATATTCTAAAGCAATATGTGTTCCACACCGTTCAAATGATATTCTCAGAAAGGAATCGTATTTGAAAAAAATAAAACAAGAAAATATAGAACGTAAAAAGAAGGAGTCCGAAATTGTTAATCCTGAAGACCATACGCCCTCAGTAAATATTAGATCCCTGTTTGCATTAGCAAAAGGGCATAATTGGGAATTCATTTGCGTTGGAATATTAGGATTAATCAGTGCAGCTTTAACCCTCGCTCAACCTAACCTTGTTGCTAATTTAATTGATCAATCAAATACAGGAATTAAGATTAATTCAAGTTTAGGAATTCTCATTGTAGTATTGATACTATCTACGATTTTAACGGCTGTTCAATATTATCTGCTACAAATAATTGGTGAAGGGGTCGTTTTTAAAGCGCGAAAAAGTTTAATTAGTCATTTATTAAGATTGCCAATCCACGAGTACGATACAAGAAGTGTAGGTGATTTACTAAGCAGGGTTAGTGGTGACTCTTCTAAATTGAGAATGGCTTTAATACAAGTGAGTATTGCGCTCAGTAGTGGTTTTTTAGTTGTTGTTGGGGCAGCTATCGGGATGATTTTGAGAGATTCCTTGCTATTTTTTATGGCTCTTTCAACAGTTTGTGTATCTTTTATTGGAACCATCATTATGAGTAAAGCTATACAAAAGGCTAGTTTTTCTGCACAAAAAGAGTTGGGAAAATTGAGTGGAGATATCGAACGTGATTTACATGCTATCAGAACAATTCGTGCAACAAACGCAACAGACAAGGAGGAAGAAAAATCTAAATTGCAAGCAGAACGATTGCGTAATATTGGAATAAGATTAGCTAAAATACAAGCATTCATGACTCCTATTTCTAATATGACTCTGCAACTATCTGGTCTAATTGTACTGGGAATAGGTGGATACCGTGTGTCTATTGGTTTAATGTCTGTTGCTGACTTAATTGCATTCGCTTTGCTACTCTATACAATGATTGGTCCGATAGGACAAGTTTTCAATGCCTTCGGGGGCGTTGGCGAATCACTCGGTGCTTTTGCTAGAATTCGCGAATTATTAGAACTTGCATTAGAAAGTGACTATGATGTCACTCCCGCTATTCCCCCCAGTTCAAATTTAATAACTGAGGAAACTGCAGTCTATTTTGAAAAAATCAGCTTTGGATATAATAAAATGAAATTTGGTTCTGATCCTAAGGAAAAAGAAGATAGCATGATTCTCAAAGAAGTAACGTTACGTGCAGAAAAGGGAAAAAGAACTGCAATTGTAGGTCCCTCAGGCGCAGGAAAAAGCACATTGCTTCAATTAATTGAAAGATTTTATGATCCTGACAGTGGCAAGATATTCGTTCAAGGAAAGGATTATAGGCATTATAGCAGAGAGGAGCTTCGGAACTTCATCACTTATGTTGAACAAGACGCTCCTGTTATATCTGGGACACTACGCGACAACCTACTTTTAGGAAATTCTAAAATATCTGATTCAAACTGCATCGAAGTATTGGAAGAAGTCAATCTTCATCATTTATTAGATAGAAATTCTAAAGGACTTGATATGCAGGTTGGAGAATCTGGTGCAAACCTCTCTGGTGGAGAAAGACAACGTTTGGCTATGGCACGCTCTCTTTTATCATCTGCAGAAATTGTGTTACTTGACGAATTAACCTCTAACTTGGACAGCTTAAATGAATTAGGAATGAAAAAGGCAGTGGATAAATTAAAAGGGAAAAAAACAGTTATCGTTGTAGCACATCGTCTATCCACAGTAATTGATTCTGATATCATTTATGTCCTTGAACATGGTAGAGTTGTCGGTTCAGGAAATCATAATGAGCTAATTGATACAGTTCCACTTTATCGAGAATTAGCGAAAGAACAATTTGTGGATAGAGAACTGTAAATTTTTAATTTAAGAACAAATTAAATAAAAAAATTTAAAGGAGCCATACTATTGAAAAATATTGTCCTTTCAAATATATGTAAACAACATAAAAAGAAAAATATACTAGAAAATATAACTTTTAAGGCTAAAGAAGGACGCATAACAGCTTTTCTTGGACCTAACGGAGCTGGAAAGAGCTCTACACTTAGAATACTTCTCGGTTTAGACCTGCCTTTATCAGGAACAGCCACTTTCGGTAAAAAAAAGTATAGTAATTTCATCTTTCCATTACAAATTGTCGGATCGGCATTTGATGGGATTGGCGGAACTCCATCAAGAAAAGTTAAAACACATCTGAAAATCATTGCAAAAAGTAACAACATCCCGAATAAACGTATTTCAGAAGTCTTAGATCTTGTCGACCTATCAAATAAAAGTCATGCACAACTTGGAACCTTATCTTTAGGTGAAGGGCAAAGATTAGGTATTGCTATTGCTCTGCTAGGAGATCCCCAATATCTGGTTCTTGATGAACCAACAAATGGTTTAGATCCCATGGGAATAAAATGGTTTAGAAATTTTATTCGTAGACAAGCTGATCAAGGAAAAACAGTATTACTCTCCTCACACTACCTTTCTGAAATCGAAGCTATTGCGGATGACGTTGTTATCATTAACAAAGGTCAGATTGTTGTTACTGGTGAACTTCATGAAGTGATGCAAAATATTGAAACATTAGAAGATGTATTCTTTCTACTTACTGAGGGAGGAAATTAATCATGAGTTTTGTTAAAGTAACTTATTCCGAATTTTCTAAACTGATAAATAGTCGTGGATGGTGGATAGTTTTTGGATTAGTAATCGTGCTTCAACCCTTACTTGGATTATTAGAAGCGGATCAATTACTTTCCATAGGATTAGATGCAACTCCTGCAACACATCCAGATTTATTAGAAGCTATGCCTCCATTAGATTATTTTGGTTTTGATGCCGCTCTATTTGGAGTACTTCCAATTGTAATATGGGGCGGAATTAGCGGAGCTAATGAATATAAAAATCATAATTTACGTACAACCATGTTATATAGTAATAAGCGTAAAGAACTTTTTAATGCCAAACTACTAACTATTTTGATTTCTACTATATCAATTTCATTCATTTCAATATTTATTACCGTTGCGATTACACATGTTAGATTAGGTAGTTTAGGATTGAATCCATTCATTTTAAGTCAAACTACTTGGAAGTTTATTGGCTACACTACATTAAATTGGATATTATTAACGGTTTTATCCTTTTTGATTGGCTTACTTTTTAGAAATATGATTGTTCCGTTGATATTTCTAGTTCCTCAAATCTATAATCTTGGAAGTTATCTAGCAGAGAAATGGCCCTGGGGGGAATATCTACCCGTAGCAGCAGGAAATTTTATTGTTGCTACTCCGGTTAAATCTTATCCTCATGATCCAGCAAAAGGTACATTGATACTTCTTCTATGGATATTTTTTTCTATGTTAATAGCATTCTATTCGTTTACTCGTAGCGACGTGGGAGGAAAATATTGATGGTTAAAAATATTCTTCAAAGTGAAATAATCAAATTTTTCTCTTATAATTGGTGCTTATTCGGCACAGTCGGAACCATTTTAGTAGCTCCTGTAATATTATTTTTTTCTGGAATTGGAAATGATCAACCTTTGGTAACCAATGAGATATTATCCATGAGTATACGTAATTTTTTTTTGAGTCAAGCGGGACTTGTTATAATAGCTGCTAGTTTCTTCGGTCAAGAATATTCAAATTCATATTTACGTACAACTTTACTAACGATACCTGCTCGAATAAAACTCATTACTACTAAACTATTTCTTCTAACAGTTATCGTATGGATTATTGGTTTATTCTCCAGTTTAATTTGCTTAGGAATTGGTATTATCCAATTTAACGGCTCTTTTACTCTCTCTTTAATTCTTGAATTTTTGATTAAAGTGATTATTGCAATGTTAAGTTGGACGCAAATAACTTGGATTACAGTCTTTTTGACCATCATTACCAAATCACATATTTTACCAATTGCAATAATGTTCTCTCTTATTCTTGGATTAAGTCAAATGTTATTCGCAATGACTGCATTTGCAAAATACTTACCCGATTTAGCAACCATGAATCTTTTTTTTTCAACCCATACAACTACTTTATTAAATGGTTCTCAGGGTTTATTAGTTCAAAGTATCTGGTCCTTATTTCTTAGTCTAATTTCATTTGGATTGATTCAATATCGTGATGTTCGATGACTACCTCTTCACTTTCCTTAAATACTACTATATAGAAACTATCAAAAATCAATTGATAGTTTTTTGTTGTTATTGAATGGCTTTAAAACCTCTTATTAATAAAGAAGTGATTATTTTGAATTTATTAGAAGAAAAAAACGCTTATGAAACTTATAGTTGAATTAATCTATGAGAGAAAAGCAATTACCAGTCTTTGTGAGACAATCGAAAAACGATTAAACCAAATAGAAAAAATTGATTACGCAAAATTTAATGATCAAAAAATAAAGACTACTTCTATTCTCACGACATTATTTCTAAAAATATCTGCTACATTTTTAAAACTTCTGGCATACCGATGAATGCTTCACAAATTTATTCTGTAATCACAAAAAAATCTACATTTCAATTTAGGTTATAACAATCTAGTAAATAATATTTTACCAAAAATGCCAGACGATAATAGCTTACCTGTTAAAAAAGTTCATAAAAGTTTTTGGCAGTATAGACATCAGGAAAAGTCACATAGATATAGGAGGTAGTTTACATGGACAATACTCCAAGCGATAACAAACTAAAAAAATACATTCATATAGGTGTACTACACTATCATGCAAACAACTATTATAAAAAAAGAGGAACTACTCCACTAGACTACTCTTTACCTATTTTCACGATATCACGCTCGATTCTTCTTACACATATAACTATTTTAATATTATCAATATGTCATCACTTGACTTGAAAAACTTTGAAACTTATTTTGAAGATGAATTGCTTATATAAGCAATCAAACAACTTAATATTAAAGAAAAGAGATTTCTGCTAGAAAAATATGTTGTAAAAAAGAAGATATTATGTACCGTGTCGGCCATAAAGATTCAAAGATGACTCGACAAGTATATAACTACTTCTACCCCGAACGTAAGGAGCGTAGCGCTGACCAATTCGCTCAGTTTATTGAAAAGGAAAAATATCTTTTCTAAAAGAAATTGTAGTTAGTTTGCTTTTTTGAAAAAAAGAAGCACCAGAAACATTGATAAATCAACATTTCTAGCGCTGAAAAAGGTTTTACCCCACACTACCTTCCATCTCATAACTAATCAACCGATTCAACTCAACCGCATATTCCATCGGTAATTCTTTCGTAAATGGTTCAACAAAGCCCATAACAATCATTTCTGTCGCTTCGGCTTCAGATAAGCCGCGACTCATTAGATAATATAATTGTTCTTCAGAAATTTTTGAAACTTTGGCTTCGTGTTCTAAGGACACTTGGCTGTTATGGATTTCATTAAACGGAATCGTATCTGATTTTGATTTTTCGTCCATGATAATCGTGTCGCATTCGATGTGGGAAATCGAGCCTGCGCTGTCTTTGCCAAAAGTCACTTGACCACGGTAGTTAACTTCGCCGCCATCTTTAGCAATTGATTTTGAAACAATTGAGCTAGAGGTATTCGGCGCATTGTGAATCATTTTGGCCCCAGTATCTTGGATTTGGTTAGCGCCAGCAAAGGCAATCGATAACATCGTGCCACGGGCACCTTTGCCATCTAAGTAAACGCTTGGGTATTTCATGGTTGTTTTAGCTCCTAGGTTCCCATCAATCCATTCGACAGTGGCACCTTCGTAAGCTTTAGCACGTTTGGTTACTAAGTTGTAGACGTTATCTGACCAGTTTTGAATAGTGGTATAACGACAATAAGCATCTTTTCTAGTGAAAATTTCTACGATGGCCGCATGCAAGCTGCTACTTGAATACGTGGGTGCCGTACAGCCTTCGACATAGTGAACGCTGGCCCCTTCATCGACAATAATCAAGGTCCGTTCAAATTGGCCGGTATTTTCAGCGTTGATTCGGAAATATGTTTGTAATGGTACATCAACTCGAACGCCTTTTGGTACATAAATAAAGGTTCCACCTGACCAAACAGCTGAGTTTAAAGCGGCCAGTTTATTATCTGTCGGCGGCACAAGTTTTGAAAAATACTCTTTGAATAGGTCAGGATATTCTTTTAAAGCAGAGTCAGTATCTGTAAAAATGATGCCTAATTTTTCAAATTCTTCTTTCATGTTGTGGTAAACAACTTCTGATTCATATTGAGCAGAAGCCCCAGCTAGATAAGCACGCTCAGCTTCGGGAATCCCAATTTTTTCAAAGGTTTCTTTGATTTTATCAGGTACATCATCCCAATCGCGTGCGGGTTTGTCACTCGGTTTTTGGTAATATTTAATTTTACTAAAGTCAATATCTGACAGGTCTGGACCCCATTCTTGCATGGGCATTTTATTGAATTGTTCTAACGATTTTAAACGGAAGTCAAGCATCCATTCTGGTTCGCCTTTCACGCGAGAAATTTCGCGAACGACGTCTTCTGTTAGGCCGTCTCCGGTACTAAAGACTGGTTCCACATCGTCGTGAAAGCCAAATTTATATTCTTCTAATTCAGGTACTGTACTCAATTCGTCGTCACCCTTTCTTTATTTTTCACAATGTAAATGACCGGCTTCGCCTTGACCGTTATTAGCAACAGCCTGCTCTAAGGCTTTCCAAGCCAGGGTTGCACATTTAATCCGAGCTGGAAATTTAGCTACGCCGCTTAACATTGCTGCATCGCCTAATTTTTCATCTTCGGCCACTTCATTTCCTTGAACAAGTTGAGAGAAATCCTCTGCTAAGGCCGTTGCTTCGGCGATTGTTTTTCCTAAGACCGCATCAGTCATCATACTAGCACTTGCTGTACTGATTGAACAGCCACTTCCTTGAAAGGCGATATCTTTAATCACACCGTCTTCAATGGCCACATCCAGTTCAATCACATCTCCACAAGTAGGATTATTCAGTTCAATTGTTTGGCTAGACGCATCTAGCGTTCCGTGGTGATGTGGGTGGCTAGAATGGTCCAAAATGACTTGGCGATATAAGTTATCTAATTTAGAAAGTGCCATGCTGGAAAAACTCCTTTGTCGCTTTAATCGCTTCAACTAAGCGATCTGCGTCTTCTTTGGTATTGTATAAATAAAAACTTGCCCGTGCGGTTGCTGGCACGCTCAAATAGTTTAATAGCGGTTGCGCGCAATGGTGACCCGCTCTGACAGCGACCCCTTCCATATCTAACGCTGTAGCCACATCATGTGGATGTAAACCTTCAATATTAAAAGCAATCACACCTGTGTGGTCTTTTGGATTCTGTGGACCATAAATCGTCAAGCCCTCGATAGCTTGCAACTTCGGCAAAACATAGTGAACAAGGGCTGCTTCATGTTGATGAATGGCCTCTAAACCAATTTCTGTTAAATAATCAATGGCGGCACCTAAGGCAATTGCCCCAGCAATATTAGGTGTGCCAGCTTCAAATTTCCATGGAAGCTCTTTCCAAGTACTTTCTTGAAGATGAACAAAGTCAATCATTTCGCCACCAAATTCCACAGGTTCCATTTGTTCCAATAAATGACGTTTGCCATAAAGGACACCAATTCCAGTTGGTCCACACATTTTGTGACCACTAAATGCATAAAAATCAGCATCGATGGCTTGAACGTCCACAGGCATATGAGGAACTGCTTGCGCGCCGTCTACCACCATCACAGCGCCATTTTGATGAGCTAATTGTGTTAATTCTTCGATTGGATTAATGACCCCTAACACATTTGAAACATGAGCAATCGAAACAATTTTCGTTTTTTCTGTAATTTGTTGACGTGCACTTGCCATGTCTAAAAAGCCGTCTTCAGTGACGTCTATATACTTCAAAATGGCTCCTGTACGTTGGGCTAATTGTTGCCAGGGAATAATGTTTGAATGATGTTCCATGTAAGATATGACGATTTCATCCCCGGCTGTAACTGCCAAGTCACCATAACTTTTGGCAATCCAATTCAAACTGGTTGTTGTTCCTCGTGTAAATAAAACTTCCGCTGTTTCTTTAGCATGGATAAATTGGCGAACCTTTTCGCGGGAGGCTTCATAGTCCTTCGTTGCTCGTTCGGCTAACGTGTGCACCCCACGATGAACATTGGCATTATCGGTTTCATAATAATGTCGTAAAACATCTAACACCGCCGTTGGTTTTTGGGTTGTCGCAGCATTGTCTAAATAAACTAGCGGTTCATCATTAACTTCTTGAAATAAAATAGGAAACGATTGACGAATGGTTGCTGCATCCATCATGCGTTTAACTTCCCTTCAATTACTTCTACAAATTCATTTTGTACTTCTTTAACTGGAATTGCTGTAATGACAGAACCTAGGAAGCCACGAATCACCAAACGTTCCGCTTCTTCTTTACGCAAGCCGCGGCTCATTAAATAATACATTTCTTCTGGATCTACTCGACCAACGCTGGCTGCGTGTCCGGCAGTCACTTCATTTTCATCAATTAAAAGAATTGGATTGGCATCACCACGAGCTTTATCAGACAGCATTAAAACACGACTTTCTTGCTGTGCGTCGGCTCCTTTTGCGCCTTTTAAAATGTGGCCAATTCCGTTAAACGTTAAAGTACCACGTTCACGAATGACTCCATGTTGTAAAATATGACCAATCGAATGTGGCGCTTTGTTTGTCACTCGTGTGTCGATGCCTTGTGTTTGTTTACCTGCACTAATTGCAACAACTTTAACTTCTGAATGAGCGCCTTCGCCAACTAAATCAGAATCAAAATCAGCCACAACATCGCCATCATTCATGACGCCTAGAGCCCAATCAACAGAGGCATCCCGCATAATATAGCCACGACGATTCATATAAGTCGTTACAGTTTGCCCTAATTGATCCACGGCTGAGTATTTAACTTTTGCGCCATCTTTCGCAATCACTTCCACAACGATATTTCCAGAAGCTTTCTCTGCGTGATGACCAGTTGATTGAAAACGTTCTAAATAACTGAATTCACTATGATTATCTGCAACGATTAAAACATGTTTAAAGAAAGGTTGGTTGCTATCTGAATCCTGAATAAACAAAGATTCAATTGGCTCTTCAATCACTACGTTTTTAGGAACGTATAAGAAAACGCCACTATTCATGAAAGCTGCATGAGCTGCTGTCAGCTTATCTTCTTCTGGTAATACGGCTTTAGTCATATAGTATTCTTTAACTAATTCTGGGTGCTCTTGTAAAGCAGTAAAAATGTCTGTAAAAATTACCCCTTGTTCCGCTAATGAGGCTGGCAATTGCTCAAAAGCATGAAAAGATCCTTGTTGAACAATTAAAGGATTGTCTTTCATTTGATCAAAACTTGCGACATTTCCTTCAGAAGGCACATAACTTTCCATGTGAACATTTAATAAAGGCCAACGATGAAATTTCACACGATCAATATGTGGTAACTCACTTTCGTCAGCGTTTCTTAAAGCCGTTGTTCGCAATTCAGTCATCCAAGCTGGTTCTTCATGTTCTAGTGAAAAAGCGGTGACTTCGTCAAGATAATCCATTAGATTTACTTTTTTCATTTATCTTGTCCTCCTTACGCTTCTTCTTTGTAATCAATACCTAATTCTTGGCTGATACCAGCATAGCCTTCTGTTTCTAAACGTTTTGCCAAATCAGCCCCACCGGTTTTCACAACGCGGCCTTCCATCATGATATGAACAACATCCGGCGTGATATAGTTCAATAAGCGTTGGTAATGGGTAATAATTAACGCACCAAAGTTCTCGCCGCGCATTTCATTAACCCCTTTAGAAACTACTTTTAACGCATCGATATCTAAGCCTGAATCAATTTCATCTAAAATGGCAAACGTTGGCTCTAACATCAATAATTGTAAAATTTCATTTCGTTTTTTCTCGCCGCCAGAAAAACCTTCGTTTAAGTAACGCTCAGCCATTTCTTCAGGCATATTTAATAATTCCATTTTGCTATCTAATTTTTTTAAGAACTGCATGACTGACATTTTGTTGTCTTCGTCACGTTTTGCATTGATTGCTGCACGCATGAATTCAGCGTTGGTAATCCCTGGAATTTCACTTGGGTATTGCATTGCTAAGAATAAGCCTAAGCGAGCGCGTTCGTCTACTTCTAAATCTAAAACGTTGACGCCGTCAAACAGAATTTCTCCTTCTGTGACTTCGTAGTTAGGATTTCCCATAATTGCTGCTGATAAAGTAGATTTACCAGTTCCATTAGGTCCCATAATTGCATGGATTTCTCCAGTATTAATTGTTAAATCGACTCCTTTTAGAATCTTTTTATCTTCAATTGATACGTGTAAATTTTTGATTTCTAACACAGACATGTACAATTCCCTCCAACTTGTTTTAATCGTTTTTCCGTTCTCACTCATTTTAGCCTAATTGAGAATGAATCGCAAATTACAATTGCTAAAAATAACAACTCTTATCATCAAATTTTAGGATTCAATTTGTGAAGGAAAATTTTAAAAGGCTGATATTTCAAAGTTTCTCTATATTTTTAAGTGATCCTCCCTACACAAAGAAAAAAATTCTGGTAGAATAAAAAAATTTATTAAAGAAAGCGTTTTCTTAAATAATTACTTTAGAATGACTTTCGCAAAGAGAGCGTTGAGATACGCCTTCATCATCTATACAAAAAAATCCAGAGCATTTGCTTCTCTGGATTCAATAATTTTTATTAGTGATTGGTTTTATACTTCTAAAAGTTCTTGTTCTTTTTCAGCAGTAATCGCATCGATATTTTTGATGCTATCATCTGTTAATTTTTGAACATCTTTTTCAAATGAACGTAATTCATCTTCGGTGATGTCGCCATTTTTTTGAGCTTTTTTCAATTCATCCATTGCATCACGACGAACGTTACGGACAGCAACTTTTGAGTTTTCCGCTTCTTTTTTCACGTCTTTGGCTAATTCTTTCCGACGTTCTTCCGTTAATTGTGGAATCACTAAACGGATGACATTTCCATCATTGGTTGGGCTAATGCCGATATCACTCATTTGAATAGCTTTTTCAATGTCAGCGATAGAATTTTTGTCAAACGGTGTAATCATTAATACACGTGCTTCTGGGATATTGATACTTGCTAATTGGTTAACTGGTGTTGGTGCACCATAATATTCTACTTGAATACGGTCTAATAGACTTGCGTTCGCACGACCAGCACGAATTTGACCTAATTCACGGCGTAAGCTTTCTTCCGCTTTTGTCATTTTTTCTTTGGCTGTTGCTAAAACTTCTTTAGACATTCTTTATTTCCCCCTTACAGTTGTTCCGATATTTTCACCAAGGATGGCACGACGGATATTTCCTGCTTCATTTAGGTTAAAGACAACTAAAGGAATATCGTTATCCATACTTAATGAGCTTGCTGTTGAATCCATTACTTGCAGCCCTTTAGAAATAACATCTAAATGTGTTAGTTCTTCAAATTTTGTCGCTGTTTCATCCACACGTGGATCCGCAGAATAAACACCATCAACATTGTTCTTCGCCATTAAGATGACGTCCGCATCTACTTCTGCAGCTCGTAACGCAGCCGTTGTATCTGTCGAGAAGTAAGGATTTCCTGTTCCTCCGGCAAAAATAACAACGCGGCCTTTTTCTAAATGACGTTCTGCACGACGACGAATGTATGGTTCTGCAATTTGACGCATTTCAATTGATGTTTGAACACGTGTAGGTACACCAAGATTTTCTAATGTATCTTGCAATGCTAAGGCATTCATCACAGTAGCTAACATGCCCATATAATCAGCTTGTGCACGTTCCATGCCCATTTGAGCACCAATTTGTCCACGCCAGATGTTTCCGCCGCCAACCACGATGGCCATTTCGATACCTAATTCATGGACCTCTTTAATTTCTTGGACGATTTCTTTAATGACTGGTGGTTTAATGCCAAAACCGTCTTCTCCGGCTAGCGCTTCTCCACTTAACTTTAATACGACACGTTGATACTTAGGTTTAACCATCATAATTCCCTCCAAGATTCTCTAAAAATCATTCAATTCCTCATTTAGATGACTTTTCACCAAAATGATTTTTTAGACCAAGCAGTGCGATCCACTGGTTTTGCCTAAAAAAAGGGAGCGCATATCAAAGTTATGCGTTCCCAAATGGCTGAAAGACTGCCTTGAATCAAGCAGTAATCAATTTATGCAGCTTCCTTTGGGGATCGCTGTCTGTTTAGATACTTATGATTCACGGCTTTTCAACCGAGCGTTTGATGCTCTTAGTTTTTCATTTGGCTCATTACTTCATCCGCAAAGTTATCTTCACGTTTTTCGATACCTTCGCCAACTTCAAAACGTACGAATGATTTCACTTCGCCGCCTTTAGAAGCAACAAATTTTTCGACAGTCATATCTGGATCTTTAACAAATGGTTGGTCAACCAAAGCGATTTCTGCTTTGAATTTTTGTAGACGACCAACAACCATTTTTTCAACGATATTTGCTGGTTTACCTTCGTTTAATGCTTGTTCAGTTAACACAGCTTTTTCGTGTTCTAATTCTTCTTGAGGAATTTGAGATTCGTTGACATAGCGAGGGTTGATTGCCGCGATGTGCATAGCAACATCTTTCGCTACTTCTTCGTCAGTTGTGCCATCGATAACTGTTAATACAGCAATACGGCCACCCATGTGTAAGTAAGCGCCAAATGCAGCATTGTCAGCTTTTTCGACAACTTCAAAACGACGGAAGCTGATTTTTTCACCGATAACAGTTGTTGCTTCGATTAAATCAGATTCGATTGTGCCTTTTTCAGTTTTAATAGCCATTGCTTCTTCCATCGTAGCTGGTTTGTTTTCAGCAACTTTAGTCGCAATATCTTTAACTAAATCTTGGAACATTTCGTTTTTAGAAACGAAGTCAGTTTCTGAGTTTACTTCAACGATTGCTGCAACGTTACCTACAGTTGCTACGTTTGCTAAACCTTCAGCCGCAATGCGGTCATTTTTCTTCGCTGCTTTAGCCATACCATTTTCACGTAAAAAGTCTACGGCTTTTTCCATGTCGCCTTCTACTTTTACTAATGCTTTTTTAGCGTCCATCATTCCAACGCCAGTCATATCACGTAATTCTTTTACCATTTTAGCTGTAACGTCTGCCATTATTTGTGTCCTCCTCGGATATTATCAATTCTTTTTAAAAAAGCTATCTCAAAGGAGAATCAGGCTTTTTGTCGCCTAGCCTTTGAGACAGCTCCGTAATCATTATTATTCAGCTGATTCGTTATTTCCTTCAACAACATCAACGATTTCTTCGATTGAAGTTGCTTCTGATGTTTCTTCAACGAATAACTCTTCAGTTGCTTGGTCTTCCCCTTGGTTACCTTCGATGAAAGCGTCAGCCATTTTAGCAGTGATTAATTTCACAGCGCGGATTGCATCATCATTTGAAGGGATTACAACATCGATCTCATCAGGATCACAGTTTGTATCAACCATTGCAACGATTGGAATGTTTAATTTGTGTGCTTCTTGAACAGCAATGCGTTCTTTACGTGGGTCAACGATGTACATTACATCTGGAATTCTTGGCATATCAGCGATACCACCTAAGAATTTTTCTAAACGTTCACGTTCTTTGTTTAAGCCAGCAACTTCTTTCTTAGGTAAAACTTCGAAAGTGCCGTCTTCTTCCATTGCATTGATTTTTTTCAAGCGAGCAATACGTTTTTGGATTGTATCCCAGTTAGTTAACGTACCACCTAACCAACGATGGTTTACATAGTATTGACCAGCGCGGATTGCTTCATCTTTGATTGCTTCTTGTGCTTGTTTTTTAGTTCCTACGAATAAAGCAACGCCGCCTTCTTCTGCAACGTTTTTCATGTAATCGTAAGCTGCATCTACTAATTTCACTGTTTTTTGTAAGTCAATGATGTAGATACCGTTTCTTTCTGTGAAGATATATTTCTTCATTTTTGGGTTCCAGCGACGAGTTTGGTGACCAAAGTGTACGCCGGCTTCTAGTAATTGTTTCATAGAAATTACTGCCATGTTGTGTTTCCTCCAGTTTGGTTTTTATTTTCCTCTTCTTTTCGTCAACTCCTTGAAGAACTACCGTAGTAGCACCACTTCGCAGATGGAAAAGAATGTGGATTTCGTGTGTGAAAATCACACCTTTAACAGTATAAGATATTTTCAGAAAAATAGCAAGCCTTAAAACTAGAAATGTCGCTCCTACTGCGCTTGCCAAACAAGATGACATTCTTCGTTTCCCGTTTCATCGATGGTTCGCTTTTGTTGGACAAAGCCTTGTTTTTGATAAAAGGCATAAGCTGCTTGATTTTTCCTGTAAACAGCCAAAGATAAGAGGTCCTGCTCTTCTTTTGCTACTTGCAGTAATTTCTGACCGATGCCCTTCCCTTGAAACGCTTTTTTTATAAAAATTCCTGCGATATAGTTATCCATTAAGCCTAAAAACCCAATTATCTGACCCTCTTCTTCTGCTAAGATCAGTGTTGCTTTTGGTAACGCAGCGCGGACAAATGCCTTATTTTCTTGCCAATAAGTTGGTGCGACAAATGGATGAGCTTCTAGATTCGTTTGCAGCCAAATAGCCATAATGGTTTCTAATTCTTTTTCTGTTAACTGGGTTGTCTTTTTGATAGTCAGCATTTTTTGACACTCGTTTCTGTTATTGCTTATTTTCAAAATAAAACATTAACACACCCGCTGCGATAGCGACATTCAATGATTCTGCTTGACCTTTCATTGGAATATAAAGATTTTTCGTGGTTTCTGCTAACAATTCTGGCGAAACCCCGCTACCTTCATTGCCTAAAATCAACGCATAATTTTCCACTGCCTCTTGTTCATAATAAGCAATCGCAGCTTCATTTAATTCTGTACCGAAAACTGGTAGTCCTTGCTTCTTGAATGCCTGAACCACTTCAGTCAACTCTCGTTGGAGAACTGGTAAATGATAGTGACTTCCCTGCATTGAGCGCAACACTTTTGTATTGTAAATATCTGCTGTGCCCTTACCTAAAATCACGCCTGCTAAACCTGCTGCATCAGCTGTGCGAATCATCGTACCAACATTGCCAGGGTCTTGGATATTATCTAAAAGTAACCAACCACCTTTAAAAGAAAGCAACTGCTCTTGTTGCGTTTCCAAGGTGACAATTGCCAAAATTCCTTGTGAAGTTGGCAGCTCCGACAAGCTATTTAAAACCTCATCACTAACAAAAATTAATTTTTCTGTTTCTTGTTCAGCTAACCAAGTTCCCCATTCTTGTTGACCTCTTTGGTTAAACAAAATCCACTGGACATCGGCATTGGCCTTCACAGCTTCTTCAATTAAATGAAATCCTTCTATTATATATTGGTTCAGTTCTTCTCGGTACTTCTTTTTGTGTAATTTTTTCCATTCTTTTAATTGGTTATTTTTCGTTGATGTAATTTCTTTCATAAGTCACCTCGCCTTTGTATTATAGCATGCTTCTAGCTTGCTTGGATACTTGCTAGAACCAAGAAAAATCGCTATCATAAAGAAAAAAGCAAAGGAAGTGTCTCTCATGGAAAAACTAAGAATGAATGTACAAGGGCGTGTCCAAGGTGTTGGCTTCCGCTACATGACAAAAATGGTGGCAGATCAATTAGGTGTCACTGGTTCGGTGAAGAACGAAGACGACGGGTCCGTTTCAATCACAGCAATTGCACCTGAAGACATAATGGAAACATTTATCAAAAAAATCAAAGATTCCCCCAGTCCAGCGGGACGTGTAACGTATGTTGATATTCAAGAAGACCCTTTGTTAGAAGAAACGGAACAATTTAAAGTGATTCAATAAACTTACTTTCTAACGATTGATTTCTTTGGGAAGAAGCCTTGAACAGCAAGTAGTTCCTGCTTTTTATTGATTTTTGTAAGAGCTTCTTTTCGATTTTGATTGAAAAAGAGCGCTGTTTCAAGTATAGTTAACCATGTAAAAATTTTTTAGAAAAGGACCGAATTACATGCGTAAATTAAACCGATGGCTTTACGGCTCTGGCTTACTATTTTTAGTAATGTTTTTATCAGGCTGTGTGAAAACAGGAGCAGATGGACAACCAACTGGTGAAGGTTTTGTCTATAACTTCCTTGTTTTACCGATGAGTAATGCAATTACTTATCTTGTCGATAACTTTAATTGGAACTATGGTTGGGCGATTATTTTTATCACCATTATTGTACGGATCATTATTTTACCGTTAGGCTTACATCAATCGAAAAAAAGCTTTATCCAAACGGAAAAAATGCAAGCAATCAAACCCCAAGTGGATGTTGCACAAGCAAAAATGAAACAAGCAAGTACGCGTGAAGAACAAATGGCCGCACAAGCAGAACTACAAAAGATTTATAAAGAAAACAATGTGAGTATGGTTGGCGGAATTGGTTGTTTGCCTTTATTAATTCAAATGCCTATTTTCTCTTCTCTGTTCTTTGCTGCTCGTTATACAAAAGGTATTGCCACGGCAAGCTTCTTAGGAATGAATTTAGGGCAACCAAATATGATTTTAGTGGCATTAGCTGGTTTAGCCTATTTAGCTCAAGGTTATATTTCAATGATTGGTATTCCTGAAGAACAAAAGAAAACAATGAAATCAATGCTGATTGTTTCACCATTAATGATTGTTTTCATGTCCTTTAGCTCACCTGCAGGCGTAGCGCTTTACTGGGTAGTTGGTGGTATTTTCACATGTATTCAATCTGCCATCACAAATATCCTCTTACGTCCAAGAATTAAAAAACAAGTACAAGAAGAATTGAAAAATAACCCACCAAAACAAGTGGTTACTCCTATTAAGGATGTGACACCAAAAGAAACAAACAAAGTAACACAAAAAACGAACCAACCAAAAGCAAACGGCAATAAAGGTCGCAATGCTGGAAAACAAAAACGTAAATAAAAAAAGGATCGCCTCTAAACGGCGATCCTTTTTTTACTTCAATTCTTTCCCAGTCATCTCTTCAATAGTTCGAATAGACTTTGGACCAAAGCCATGCAACGAAAGTAACGCTTTTCGGCCTCGTGCGTAGAGTTCATCCACACTGTCGATTTTTTCATTCGTTAGCGCACGAACAGCTGGCTTTGATAATTGTGTTAAAATTTGTTCAAACGTTGTTTCTAGCATGCTGTCGGTTCCTCCTTAGCGGTCGAAAAACAGCGCTTTTTATTTTACAATTAATAAATCTAAGCTAGCAATTGATAACGCCATTTTAGCAATTTGCATTAATTGTTTTAATCGGTTTTGTTTGACTTTTTCATCCTCAACCATAACCATCGTTTCATTGAAGTACGCATCAATTAACGGACGTAGATTTACTAGTGCTTCATAGTTTTCTGCAATCGTGCGTGTCGCAAATGCTTCAGATAAATCGTTAACTGCTTGATACAGTTCTTTTTCTGCCTTATTTTCAAACAGACTTGGATCAATCCCTTCTTCAGTATCACCTAAAAGTTCTTGACCTTTTTTGGCTAAATTAATAACACGCGTTAAGGCTTCCATTGATGGTTTAAAATCTTGATCTTCAAAACGGCTTTTTAAAATATTCGCTGAAGCAAATAATTTCGATAAATCGGCTTGCTCAGCAGACACCACTGCATCGATAATGTCATGGCGAACATTTTTCGTCATTAATAATTGACGTAAGCGAGCTTTCACAAATTCAACGACTTCTGCTTGTCCTTCGTTTAGTAAAACGCCATATTTCTCAACATCTTGATTCACTGCTTCATCAACTTCTGTTTGTAATTGAACTAATGGGAAGGTCCAGCCTTTATCTTCAATAATTCGGATAACGCCATAGGTTTGACGACGAAGTGCATAAGGATCGTTAGAACCTGTTGGAATCATACCAACTGAGAAGAATGAAAAGACGCTGTCAAGCTTATCGGCTAAGGCTAAAACAGCCCCGATTGCTGTTTCTGGCAATTCACCTTCACTGGAAGTTGGTAGATAATGTTCTCGAATCGCCGTTGCTACGGCTGGTTTTTCGCCTTGTAATAAGGCATATTTTTCTCCCATAATTCCTTGTAATTCTGGGAATTCACCAACCATATTTGTTACTAAGTCAAATTTATAAATTTCAGAGGCACGTTTTAAATCTTCCAATTCATCCTCAGATAAGCCAACTTTTCGACCAATGATTTGTGCAATTAAAGCAACCCGTTGCATTTTTTCATAAATTGAGCCAATCTTTTCATGGAAAGTCACATTTTTTAGTTTTTCAACACATGCTTCAATCGTTAATTTTTTATCTTCATTGTAAAAGAATTCTGCATCTTCTAAACGAGCAATTAACACTTTTTCATTTCCTTTAATCACGTTTTCAAGGTGAACATTATCCCCATTGCGAACAGCGATAAAATGCGGCATTAATAAGCCTTGGTCGTTACGAACTTCAAAGTAACGTTGGTGTTCTTTCATAGAAGTCACTAATACTTCATCTGGAACAGATAAATATTTTTCATCAAAACTGCCTACAAATGCAGTTGGATATTCCACTAAATTCGTAACTTCTTCCAATAACTCTTCATCTAAAGCTAACTGCCAATTTTTTTCTGCAGCGAGAGCGTTCGCTTGATCAACAATCATTTGTTTCCGTTCATTCGGTTGAACCACTACAAATTGTTCTTTTAATTTTGTTTCATATTCATTAGCGTGTTGGAACGTCACATCGTCTCCCAAGAAACGGTGGCCACGAGAAGTTTGCCCTGTCGTCACGTCTAACACGTTGAAAGGAATTACTTCATCATCAAGTAGTGCCACAATCCAATGAATTGGACGAATATATTCGAAATCATAGTTTGCCCAGTGCATTGTTACCGGGAAAGTTAGACTTGTAATCACGTCATTTAATTTTGTTAATACTTCTTTGGCACTTTGGCCTTTGGTAAACTTCGTCACATAGACATATTCGACACCATTTAATTCTTTGAAAACAATGTCCTCAGTTGTAACTCCTTGGCCGCGTACAAAACCTTGTGCAGCTTTTGACCAATTTCCTTCAGCATCTAAAGCAATTTTTTTCGCTGGACCTTTTACTTCTTCTTCAACATCCGCTTGTTTTTCAGGAATCGCAGTTACTTTCACGGCTAAGCGACGAGGTGTGGCAAAGGATTGCACTGTTTCATAGTCTAAATGATGTTCATCTAAAAATTTGATTACTTTTTCTTCAAGTTGGATACGGCTTGGTGTGACAACATGTGCGGGCATTTCTTCTAAGCCAATTTCTAATAATAAATCTTTTGCCATGTTATTCTGCCTCCTTGGATACACTTTGATCTTTATTTAATAATGGGAACCCTAATTTTTCACGTTCAGCCACAAAAATTTTCGCTACGGAACGAGCCATATTCCGAATGCGGGCTAAATATCCTGCACGTTCCGTTACAGAGACAGCGCCGCGAGCATCCAATAAATTGAATGTATGGCTACATTTTAAAATATAATCATAGGCTGGGTGAACTAAGCTTTCTTCAATACAGCGTTTAGCTTCTTTTTCAAATTTGTCAAAGTTTTCTAAAAGCATTTCTTGGTTACTAATTTCAAAGGAGTATTTTGAATGTTCATATTCAGGTTGCACAAAAATTTCACCATATTTAACGCCTTGTGTCCATTCTAAATCATAGACACTTTCGACTTCTTGGATATATGATGCCAAGCGTTCTAACCCGTAAGTAATTTCAGAAGTGACAGGATGACATTGTAAGCCGCCGACTTGTTGGAAATACGTAAATTGGGTAATTTCCATGCCATCTAACCAAACTTCCCAACCTAAACCAGCACAACCCATTGAGGGATTTTCCCAGTTATCTTCTACAAAACGAATGTCATGTTCTAATGGATCAATTCCTAATAATTTCAAACTTTCTAGATAAAGTTCTTGGATATTTTCAGGAGAAGGCTTCATTACAACTTGGAATTGATGATGTTGGTATAGACGGTTTGGATTTTCACCATAGCGTCCATCAGCTGGACGACGAGAAGGTTCTACGTAGGCAGCATTCCATGGTTCAGGTCCAATGGCACGTAAAAACGTGTAAGGACTCATGGTGCCGGCTCCCTTTTCTGTATCATAGGCTTGCATTAACATACAGCCATTAGATGACCAAAATTTTTGCAAGGTTAAAATCATTTCTTGTACGGTTAACTTGTTTTTCATTGTTTTCCTCCTTGGAATATTTTTTATAGACATAGGGATTGGCTTTGCTTCGGGAATGTAAATTTAAAAAGGGCTACAGAAAAACAATTTTGTAGAATGGGATAATTTTTATTCGGTTACAACGTTCCACATCTGCTCCATGTTTTTGGCTAAACAGTTTGTTTTAACATAGAGGAGACAACGCCCTTTGGTCACCTTGTGCTGTTCATCATCTACTCCATGTTTTTGGCTAAGCAGTTTGTTTTAACATAGAGGAGACAACGTTCCCTTTGGTCACCTTGTACTGTTCATCATCTACTCTGTCGCTTTTGCGCCAATCGTAGTGATTCACAGCAAAAAGTCCCTATGCCTATTAATAGACATAGGGACGAATAATTATCGCGGTTCCACCCTACTTCCGATGTGTTCATCGGCAGCTTCGTTTGTCGTACTCCAAAGTGCCTTTCAAAAGTTCCGTGTTTCTGGCTCCCACTCTCCCAGATTCGCTTAACAGAGGGTTCTTTTTACTTCTCTTTTTCTTCGTACGTATTTAACTTCTCTATCATAATACGGTGTCTGAGGGAAGTTGTCAAATTTTTTTTAGAAAAACGTTGAACTGTTTCAGAAATTTTTGGGCTTTGTGATATATTGCAAAGCAATTCTGTTTTCTGGTTTGATATCCACCAAATAAAGCACTAGTAAAAAGAAATATTCTGCTGGTTTCATCATCAGATAAACCAAATCTGCCACATAGGGAGAATGGATTTTTTTAGCTATCGGAAAACCGTAAGTGTCATAATTTTTACGCATAAACCGATGAGTTTTCGGGACTTTTTCCTCTAAAATTTGTTCAAAAGCATTTGCAACACAAAGTTGTCGGTTCACAACCACTTGATGATTATGACGAATGCCCATTCGCTGTGGTTTCACAAAATTTCGGTGTCCACAGGCAGCAACCGTACATAAATAATGTTCATCCACTTGAACATTTGGCGGTGAGATTTTTTGAGATAATGCCCAATCACTAGTTTCTGTCCAAGCTCGAACCATTGCATCTGGTCGTTGTCCGAATAAAATAAGTACTGCTAAAAAAATCCCTAGAATAGGTAACATGAAAATAAACGCCAGCCACCACCAATTTAAACTGTTCATTAATACTTTTGCTAAGATACCTGTTTTTTCGACACGGGTATGATCTCCTTGCCAAGCAACGATTTGTTCTTTGATTGTTCTCAACGCCAATAAAATAAAATTAAAAGCAGGTAAACCAAGAAAAATAACGACTAGGATATGGTTCGATAGTTGCACAATCCAAATGGCTGCAACAAAAATACCAATGTACGTTCCTGCGATTGCAAAAACCATCACTAATGGCGGCAACCTTTTTTCCTTACTAAATTTCAACAAAAAATAACCAGTCAATCCAATCACAATGAGCCATAAAATAACGGGTTGTTCTTCACTAGCAATTGGATTATGGGTAGCACCATTAATTAGCACTTCTTGCCAATCTCCTTTGAACATGTACATAAAACGAACAAAAACTAACGAAAGAATGATTCCTAAACTCCACGTCCAACGTTCAATCGCTGATTCAAATCTGGACTCGTGACTTCTCTTAAATAAGAAATAAACATTATAAAGAGTCAAAGTAATCGGAGCAACAAAACATACCAACACAATTAAAACATACAAAATACTAACCATACAAACTAGTCAACTCCTTTAAAAACAGCTTACTCAAAACATCATTCTTCCTTCTTTCGTGGTGGAATTTTTAACGTATTTTCCCACGTTTTCATTTGATCAATAAATTTTTTGCTTTTTAAGTGCAACCCGACATATTCATCGTATAACATATCAATCGTTTCTCGAATACTTTTCTTAGTTTCTTCTTTTACTTGAATGTTTTGGACTTTTTCATAGGAGACTTGCGCAAATAAGCGAATAAAATGAATTGCTCTAGGATCTGCATGGTAGCGCTGTTCATCTAAATGCCAATGTTTTTCACAAAGCACACCGCTATACTTTGAAGAGTAGTCAAATTTCCCTTGTGTTTCGCCACAAGCCACACAATGATGCCATTCTGGTCGTACACCAAACCGTTCTAACAATTGAATTTCAAAAATATTTGTAATGATTTCCGGATCTTTTTGCTCATTTAAAGCGGATAATGCCATGTGGGTAAATTGAAATAAGTTCGGATCATAGTGCTGATCTTCAATTGCTGCATCGACTAAGTTTAAAATATATGTTCCATATGCGTTAATAAATATGTCTTGTTGAATGTTTCGAAAAGGTTGAACTTCTTTGCTGCTATTGAGAAAAGATAAGCCTTCTTCTCTAAAATTTCCGATGTAGACGGCTTCTGTAAATGGCAGAATCGCTGGCAAAAGAGGATTATTTTTTCGATGCGCGCCTTTCACAAAAAACATCAATTTTCCATAGGATTCTGTAAAAATTTTGACGAGTTTATCCTTCTCTTTAAAATCCTTCGTAAATAAAATAATGCCTTTGGTCTCCCCTAATGCCATTCAATTCACTTCCATTTCTTATGTAAATTAGTGTAGTGTTTGGAAAGTTCGTTTATACACTCGCTTCCCAAACACTACTTTCTTAATATTCTTCTTTGCGATAACCAAAATCTTGTAAATAGATTTTTTTGTCACGCCAGTCTTTTTGGACTTTTACCCACAGCTCCAAATACACTTTGTCATCTAATAAATATTCAATATCTTGACGCGCCTTGGTACCAATTTGTTTCAGCATTTTTCCGCCTTTGCCAATAATGATACCTTTTTGACTGTCCCGTTCCACAATAATGGTTGCTTGGACATGGACTTTATCGTTTTCATCCCGTTTCATTGAGTCCACAACGACAGCGACAGAATGAGGAATCTCATCTCTTGTTAAAAGTAACACTTTTTCACGAATTAATTCGGAAACGATAAAATATTCTGGATGATCCGTAATTTGGTCATCAGGGAAATACTGTGGTCCTTCTGGCATTTGCTCAACGAGAACATCCATCAAATGCTCAAAATTATTTCCTTCAGTGGCAGAAATGGGAATAATTTCTTTAAAGTCCATTTGTTTCGAATAGTCTTCAATGATACTCAATAAATCATCTGGATGGACTTTGTCAATTTTATTAATAATCAAGTAGACTGGACTATTATTATTTTTCAATCGTTCAATAATAAAGTCGTCACCTTTCCCGCGTTTTTGATCAGCACTTACCATAAATAAAGTAGCATCTACTTCACGCATCGCATTATAGGCACTTTCCACCATGAAATCGCCTAAGCGGTGTTTAGGTTTGTGAATCCCTGGAGTATCGATAAAAACAATTTGTGCTTCAGGAATTGTATAAATTCCTTGAATCTTATTACGAGTTGTTTGTGCTTTGTCACTCATAATTGCAATTTTTTGGCCGACAATTCGATTTAACAATGTTGATTTTCCAACATTTGGTCTGCCGACAATGGCTACGAAACCAGATTTATGTTCAGTTGTCATTGTATTTCTCCTCTTATTTCCACATTTGAATGATTTGTAAAATTTTTGGTACAAATAGAATTAGTCCTACTAGCACTGCGAAACCGGCTGTTAATAAAACAGCTCCTGCGGCCATGTCTTTAACTTTTTTTCCGATTGGATGAAAGTGAAAATCCGTAAACATATCTACGACATTTTCAAAAATTGTGTTGATAATTTCTGCCAACCAGACAAGAAAAACAGCCAATAACAACCACAGCCATTCAGCAAGTGTTAAGGAAAACAAGAAACCAAACACAATGGCCGTGACACCAAACGCCACATGTTTGCGCATATTACGTTCTTCTCGAAAAACTGTTTTGATTCCTTGCCAGGCAAATTCTAATGAATTAATAAAATGTTTATTTTTTCCTGTTTGCTCATCTTTTAAGGCCATACGCATCTAAAATCTCTTTCTGTAAACCAAACATTTCTTTTTCATCTTCAGGTTCCATATGATCGTACCCATTCAAATGTAAAAAGCCATGTACTGCCAAAAAGCCCATTTCTCGTTCCAATGTGTGCCCATATTCAACTGCTTGTTCTGCTGCTCGCTCTGTTGAAATAATTAAATCACCTAGATTACGTGGTAGCTCTGCCAACTCTTCATCATCAAAAATAATTGGCAATTCGTCTTCCCCTTCATCCTCTAAAGCAAAACTGATGACATCTGTAGGCATATCTTTGCCCCGATAGTCACGATTAATCACTTGGATACCTGCGTTATCTGTAAAAGTCACCGACATCTCCGTATCTTCGGCAATTTCTAGAAAACCCGCTGCAAATTGCAGCAAGTTTTCGATTTCTTTGATTTCTTCTGTTGGTACTTTCTCGGTTTCATCAATGAAAGTAATATCCATTAGTCATCTCTCTTTTCTTGTTCATCTTTCATTTCTTCTGCTTCAGCTTTCATTTTTGGATACTTAATCCGTGAATGGAAGGTACTGCATAATCCATTAATTAATGATTTTTCAATGATGCGAATCTCTTTCATCGTTAACCCACATTCATCTAATTGGCCATCTGAAATTCTGTCTTGAATCACATTATGCACAAAGGCTTGAATTTTTTCGTTGGTGGGATGATCCATCGCCCGCACAGCAGCCTCACAAGTATCAGCAATACTCACAATCCCTGCTTCTCGTGTTTGTGGACGTGGTCCAGGATAACGGAAGTCGGATTCTTTAATTTCAGGATTGCGTTCTTTTGCTTTCACATAGAAAAATTTCATTAATGTTGTGCCATGATGTTGACGACAAATGTCAATCACCATTTGCGGCATATTGTACTCTTCTAAAATTTTGGCGCCATCAATTACGTGGCCAAAAATAATTTGTTTACTATCTTCTGGTAATAAAAAGTTATGTGGATTTTCTGCACCAGCAGGTAAGTTTTCCACAAAGAAATTGGCGTGTTTAATTTTACCAATGTCATGGTAATAACAAGCAACTCGTGTTAATAGCGACCGCCCGCCAATCTCAGCAACAGCGTTAGCGCTCAAACTAGCCACCATCATGCTATGATGATAGGTACCTGGCGCTTCTTCTAACAGTTGTTTTAACAACGGATGGTTCGGATTACTTAATTCATTCAAGACAATCATACTATCATCGGTCACTAATAATTCGATATATGGATGCAAGCCCATTGTTGCTAAAAATGAAAGTACCGTTCCTGCACTTGCACAAATTAAAGCTGTCCACGTTTTACCATCTGTTAAACTCATCCCTTGATAAATCATTAAGACAACCGCCATGAAAACAGGAAAGACCACTACCCACATTAAAGCTGGGAAAACTTGCTCACTCATCCGTTTCCGTTTAACAACTGTTGCTAGAAATCCTGAGAATAAGTACATAATCAGAATAACCGTCAACGAGTTTGTGCCAATAGAATTATAAAAGATAAATAACGCAAAAACGACTTGGAAAATGGCAGCGATTATCCCTGAACGACGATTTACAAAATGATTTAGAATCAGCGGCGCAAAGGCTGCCGGATAGAACAAGGGAATATACATCAACTGCTCTGTTTGGAAAATCTGGAAGAATTTCATTAAAATAACACTGATTAGCATAGCACCCGTGTAAAAGATAATAAACGAGCGTTGTCGCGAAGGCTCAGTCACTTGTTTTGTAAAGAAAATTAACACTTCAACTTGAAGTAAAATAGCTAATGCTAATGCCACCATCGGAAAAATAGAGGTATTTTGACTAGTCATTCCTAGTAACTCAAGTTTTTCGACCGCTTTTGCATCAATTTGAGTACCTTCACGAACAATAATTTCGCCTTGATAAATCATTGCGGGTTGAACAGCATTCATCGCTTTTTGGCGTAGCTCTTCTGTTCGTTTTTCATTGGCAATATCGTTTACCACAATCCCTTGGTTAACAATGTAACGAATGACTTGTTGCATTGTACTCGTAATATCTAAGTATTGAATTTTACCGTTAGCTTCTTGGCGAATTTTATCCAAATCAGATTCTCGAACGTGATTTTGCATCGCATCATCCACCAACATCAAACTTTCTGAACGAACCTTATCCAATTGCTCAGAGGTTAATGTAAAGATTGTTTGATAAAAAACATTAGGAAAACTTTGATAAAACGTAACTTCATCTTGCGGTAAAGATTCAAATAATGATTTTAAGCTAGCTACTCGTTCTTCCACGGTCGGCGCAGGAATCGTTTCTTCCTTTTTGGCCTTCGCTTGCTTGTTGCTGTACTCTTTGTCTACTTTTTCATTCGCAGAATCAATCAATTTAAATAATTTATCAATACGATTATGTTGGACAGATGCCGTATCTTCTTGATAAATATATTCGGGTGTGACAGCTTCTGCTGCCAATTTTTTTCTTTGTTCTGTTTCGTAGGTATTCTCGATATTTTTATTTGCACGAATGGTTTTCTCGGCCAGTTGACCTTCTTTAATTTCTACTCTTTTCTGATGGACACTGCCAAACATAATCATAAATAAAAGAAGAGAAAAAACGGCTAATAAAATAGGTAAATAGGCTTTACCTAAACGATCCCCTAACTTTGTAAGTACTTTTTTCAAAAGGTACTTTCACTCCTTCCCTAACTGCTTAGGAATGCTTTTGTTGTTCTTTTTCATAGGCTTGAATAATTTGTGCTACAACAGGATGACGCACAACGTCACTGGCTTCAAAATTTACAAAGGCAATTTTTTCAATGTCTTTTAACGTACGCTCGGCGTTAACTAAACCACTTGTTACACCACGTGGCAAGTCAATCTGACTAGTATCTCCATTAACAATCATTTTTGAACTAAACCCTAAACGAGTTAAAAACATTTTCATTTGGGCAACCGTGGTATTTTGTGCTTCATCTAGAATGACAAAAGCATCATCCAATGTACGACCACGCATATAAGCAAGCGGGGCAATTTCAATAACGCCGCGTTCCATTAAACGATTTGTATGATCCATACCAAAAATTTGATACAAGGCATCGTAAACTGGACGTAAATAAGGATCGACTTTTTCTTTTAAGTCACCTGGTAAAAAGCCCAAGCTTTCGCCAGCTTCCACCGCTGGACGAGTTAAAATAATTTTTTGTACTTCGCCTTTTTTTAAGGCTGCTACTGCCATCACCACGGCTAAAAAGGTTTTTCCTGTCCCCGCAGGTCCCACCCCGAAAATGACGTCATGAGTTTTAACTGCATCGATATATTTTTTTTGACCAACATTCTTAATTCGGATGGCCCGACCATGATGGTCCTTCATAATTTCTTCTTCATACATGGCAATAAACGCCTCTAAATTTCCAGCTTTGGCCATTTTTAAAGCAGAAACGACATCTGGCGTATGCACTTTGATGCCTCGTTGAATTAATGTTTGTAGCGCTCTTAACACGGAAGCGACTAACTCTACCTCTGATGATTCGCCAATTAACTGAATAACTTCGCCACGACTATTAATCGTTACGTGGGTATTCTCTTCTAAAAATTTGATATGTTTATCATGTGTTCCTAAAAGCATGTGTGCATCATCAGAATCAGTAAGTATTAATTCCAAAGATTTTGACTGATTATCTGTCAAAAAACGTCCATCTCCTTTATTATATAGTCCTTTACAATGATACCACATTCTTATCTGTTTAAAAAGAAGTCGTACCTGATTTGACTTTGAAAGTCAAAAAAGAGAAAACCGTAAAAAGCTACCGGTTTTCTCTTTGCATAAAAAAACTAGGACAGTATCCTGTCCTAGTTTCGATAACGCTCTTAGTTTTCTTGTAATAATTCTTTCACAATTGCGTTAACTTGGTTGCCATCGGCTTTGCCTTTGACTTTCGGCATCATAGCGCCCATCACTTTACCAAAATCTTTTGGTGAAGTGGCGCCAGTTTGCGTCATTACCTCTTGAACTAGTTGACGAATTTCTTCCTCCGTTAGTTGTTGAGGCATATATTTTTCAACAATTGCTATTTCAACTTTTACTTTTTCAACAAGATCGTCGCGTCCCGCCTTTTCAAACTCTGATAAAGAATCTTTTCTCTGTTTCATCTCACGAGACAATACAGTGAGTTCTTCTTCTCCGTTCAATTCACGGCCCGCTTTAATCTGATCATTTTGAATGGCAGTCTTTAACATACGAAGTACGGCTAAAGTTTCTTTGTCTTTAGCTTTCATCGCTGTTTTAATGTCGTCATTCAATGTGGTTAGCAATGACATACCACCAACTCCAATTCATTCAAAACTAGAATTTTTTACGTTTTCTAGCTGCTTCAGATTTTTTCTTACGCTTTACACTTGGTTTTTCGTAGAATTCACGTTTACGTGATTCTTGTAAAGTACCCGCTTTTGAAACGGAACGTTTGAAGCGACGAAGAGCATCATCAAGAGATTCGTTTTTACGAACGACTGTTTTTGACATGTTATTCCCTCCCTCCGAGCTTAAAAAGTAACCGTTTTTCTTATTTGTGGGAAAAACCCACAAATTAAAATACTGTCCTTGTTATATTATAGCTAAAGCATAAATAACCGTCAACCACTCTACTGATAAAATACGAAATTTTTGTTTGATTTTTCGTCTTATTCGCTATTTTTCGCAACAATCGGCACAACGACCAAGGATTTCAAAGCGATGTCCTTCAATTGAACAACCTTTTAACTGTTCTTCAAAAAAATTCATCGGACACATGTGAATTTCTTCCGTTTTGCCACAAACCGTACAAATAAAGTGATGATGATGTTCCACCTCTTGGCAACAACGGAAGCGAAACTTTTGCTCGCCATTTAATTCTGTTTTTTCCAGTAATTCTAAGCGCTCAAAGTCATGCAAGTTACGATAAACCGTATCATAACTGACTCCTTTAAAGGTTTCATTCATAAATTCATACACTTCACGTGCAGAAACATACCGATTTCGCTTAATCAAATAGCTCATCAGTAATTCTCGTTTTTTAGTATATTTTAATCCACTGGCTTTCATGGTTTCTAAGGCTTGTTCAATATTGGTTTTTACTGGTGCCATCGCCATTTCCTCCCTCACCAACCTAAATCAGAATCATTACGAAATAGATTCTGGACTTATGGTATAATAAAATTATTAAAAATGCAAGAAAGGACTTACCCTCTATGACTATTTCTGAAGAAAAAAAATGTGTGACGATTTTTGTCATCTCAGATTCTGCTGGCGAGACCGCTTCAAAATTGGCGGCTGCTTCAATGGCCCAGTACCCCACTGTTGATTTTACTTTGATTAGACGAACATTCGTTAAAGACGAAGATAAACTGGTGCGAGCGTTAGAAGATGCCAAAAAAGCAGAGGCCATGGTACTGCATACTATCATTAATGATCATCTCGTGGCGATTGCTAATCAATTTTTCAATGAGCATCAATTGTTCCATTTTGACATTTTGACACCACCTGTTGCGGAAATCGAACGATTAACAGGTGTCGCGCCCATGCGGGAACCAGGTGCCTTACATCATCTGAATGAAAATTATTTTAAACGAATTGAAGCAATGGAATTTGCTGTCAAATATGACGATGGCAAGGACCCACGAGGCTTTTTAGAAGCGGATGTGTTACTTCTTGGCGTTTCCCGAACTTCTAAAACACCGCTAAGTCTCTTTTTAGCCAACAAGAACTTAAAAGTTGCTAATTTGCCACTAATTCCTGAAGCACATTTACCGAAACAATTATTCGAAATGGACCCTAAAAAAATTGTTGGCTTAACCAATGATCCCAATGTTTTAAACGGGATTCGTAAAGAACGAATGCGCGCATATGGATTACCTGAAAATACTTCTTATTCAGATATTGAAAAAATTCGGCGAGAACTGGCTTTTGCTAATGATCTTTATCAAAAATTAGGTTGTATCGTTATTGATGTCGCTTCTCTTTCAATTGAAGAAACTGCCTCAATGATTCTTAATGCTTTGAACTTAGAAGATCATAGTTATTATTCCACGGAAACAGCCGAGGATTAAAAAAAACGAGAAAAAATCACTAGTGATTTTTTCTCGTTTTTTTTAAAAGACTTGAACGCCTTCTTGATCAATATTGAAAATTTGGATGCTCGCTTTGGTAGATAATTTCTCCAAACTTTGAACAATTTCGTTGGTTCGTTCTTCTGGCGACAAGATTAGCACAGTTGGACCAGCACCGCTTAAGAAAGAGCCATAAGCACCCCTTTGCTGAGTTAAACGACGAATTTCTTTTAAGTGAGGAACCAATGAACGACGATACGTTTCATGCCATTTATCTTGTTCCATCATTTTGCCTGCTAAAGGTAAATCCCCGTTTAAAATTGCGGCAATCATAACATTGGCAATTGAGCTGGCCGCGACCGCTTCTTTATAAGCCAATTTTTCGGGCAAAACAGCGCGACTTTTTTCGGTAAATAATGGTTCCTCTGGAATAAATGCAATGACATCACACATTGGAAAGTGATGTTTGACATGGTAGACTTGGTTTTCTACATGGCTAGCCACCACGAAATCTCCTAAAATAGCTGGGGCAACATTATCCGGATGTCCTTCCATCTCTGTGGCCAAACGGACTTTTTCTTTAGGGGACAAATTTAAATGTGCTAGTCGGTTAGCTAATTCAATGCCTGCTACAATCACACTTGAGCTACTGCCTAGTCCTCTTGCAAGGGGAATATCAGAAACCATCCGAATAACTTTTGGTGTTAATTCTGGTGCAATTTTCAATGCCGTTTGAATTAATAAATTCTCTTCATTAGTAGGAATCTCTTCTCCCAAAGTATGTTGAATTTCCCAAAATTCACTTTCACCTAAAACGTTGATTGTTAAATAAGCGGATAATGCAATGCCACATGAATCAAAGCCAGGTCCTAAGTTGGCACTAGTGGCAGGTACTCTTATTTTCATAGTGTTGCGACTCCTTTTCGTAAGTGCAGACGCATTTCTTCCACGTCACTCATTTTTGAAATAGCTACTTCTGTCTCCATTGCTGTATCAGGATCTTTCAGTCCGTTACCAGTAAAGACTGCCACGACGGTTTCACCTGCTTTGATTTTACCGCTTTTAACATGTTGAATAACTCCAGCTAATGAAGCAGCCGAACCAGGTTCAATGAAAACCCCATCTTGAGCAGCAATTTTTCGGTAAGCCGTTAAAATTTCTTGATCTGTCACGGCATCAATGAAACCAACGGATTCATCCCGTGCCTGTTCTGCTAGTTGCCAACTAGCAGGATTTCCAATCCGGATCGCTGTTGCCACGGTTTCAGGTTGCTCAATCACTTGGCCTTTCACGATCGCTGCGGCACCTTCTGCTTCAAAACCATGCATTCTTGGTAAAGTTGTTCCTTGTTTTTCATGCCATTCTTTAAAGCCTTTCCAGTAAGCGGAAATATTGCCGGCATTTCCAACTGGAATCGCTAAGACATCGGGCGCTTGACCTAATTGTTCACAAACTTCAAAAGCTGCTGTTTTTTGCCCTTCTAAGCGATAAGGATTCACTGAATTAACTAGCGCAACTGCCTCAGTTTTCGCAATCTCTCGCACCGCTTTTAATGCTTCATCAAAGTTACCTGGAATCGAAATAATGTCCGCCCCATACATAATAGCTTGCGCCAATTTTCCCAGTGCGATTTTTCCTTCTGGAATCACTACATACGCTTTAATGCCTGCTCTTGTGGCATACGCAGCAGCGGCGGCACTAGTATTTCCTGTAGAAGCACAAACAATCGCTTTGGCACCTTCTTCTACCGCTTTTGCTACAGCCATCACCATCCCGCGATCTTTGAATGAGCCGGTGGGATTTAATCCTTCGTATTTTCCATATAATTGAATACCTAATTCTTTGGATAAATTAGGTAAAGGAATCAGTGGCGTATTTCCTTCGGCTAAAGAAATCATTGGTGTTTTTTCTGTTACGGGCAAATACGCTTGATACTGTTTTAACAAACCTTCATACATGTTTACTCATCTCCTATAACCTTCATTACATTCAATAACTGAAAGGCTTCCGTATTTTGAATAGCTGTCACAACTTGTTGCATTTGTGCTTTTGATATCTGGTGTGTAATGGCAACAATTCTTGCTCGCTGTCCATCTGATTTCTGTTGAACTAATTGATCAAAGCTGACTTCTGCTTTAGTCATTAATTGCGTCAACTGCAAAAATTGTCCTGGTGTATCTGGAACATCTAATGAAAAATAGTACTGCCCAAATACATTTTCGGAACTCGTCAATTGGGTTTTATGTTGATACGAATTGAACATATGGCCAGTCGTTGCCAAGCGAATGTTTTTAGCAATCGTAATTAAATCACTGACCACACTGGTTGCTGTCGGTTTAGCGCCAGCTCCTGGACCGTAATACATTGATTCCCCCACGCCTGCACTTTTTATAAATACTGCATTGTACTCATTCCGAACAGATGCAATAGGATGCTTTTGATTGACTAGCATAGGCGCCACTTCCACCGAGATACTATTCTCATTTTGTTCAGCAGAGCCAATCAATTTGATTTCATACCCCAGTTGTTTAGCCATGGCGACATCATCTAAAGACAATCCGCGAATTCCACGAATATCAACTTGTGGTAATGAAACATTCATCCCAAAAGCAAATTGACTTAAAATAACCATTTTATAGGCTGCGTCAATTCCATCGACATCATTTGTCGGATCCGCTTCAGCAAAGCCCAACGCTTGCGCTTCTGCTAAAGCTTCTTCATAACTTTTATCAGCAGAAACCATTTGCGTAAGCATATAATTCGTCGTACCGTTCACAATCCCTAAAACTTGTTGAATATTGTCTGCCGCTAAGCTATTAGCAATTGTTCTTAAAATTGGAATCCCGCCAGCAACACTTGCTTCATAATATAAATCACAATGATGTTTTTGGGCTAACGCTACTAATTCACTCCCATGTTGCGCCAGCAAATCTTTATTAGCAGTCACAATATGTTTACCATTTTCTAAAGCTTTCATGATATACGTTTTGGCTGGTTCAATGGTTCCCATTAATTCCACAACGATTTGAATCTCTTTATCTTCTAAAATATCATCAATTGAAGTTGTTAAAGACAGACCGTATTCTTCCGCTTGCGCTTGTTTCGTTTCAAGATTTCGGACAAATGCTTTTTCAATGACTACATTCATTCCTGTCACTTGTGAAATTTTCTCTTGATGTTCTTTCAAGAGAGTTAAAACGCCAGTGCCTACAGTCCCTAATCCTAGTAACCCGATCTTTAAGGTATCCTTCATTTTTACCTCCATCAACAGCGCTATTCTAGTTACGCTATTTTTTCCTACTTTTTATCGATGTTCAATATGCTCAAAGGTCTGATTTAAAATATCTATTACATGATGATCATCCAATGTATAAAAAATCGTTTTTCCTTCGCGACGTGCCTTGACAACCCGGCTATCTCTTAATAATTTTAGTTGATGAGAAACGGCGGACTGTTCCATTCCCAATTGTTCACTAATCGCCGTTACGTTATGCTCGCCTTCTTTTAAAAGTAGCAAAATTCTTAAACGTGTTGGATCACTTAATACTTTATATAATTGACTTACTTGTTTGATTTCTTCCATTTGTTTCATTATAGTCGCCTCACTTTGCACTCATTATAACACAGAGTTTTTTAAAATAAGAACTGCGATTGTTCTTTCCTACGAAAAATATGGCACAAAGAAAGTTGGAAAAATGACAAACTTGTCGATTTTCCAACTTTCTTCATCTATTCGTGGTTGGCTTGCTGAACTGCATCCATCACGGCATAACGGAAGCCATTTTTTTCTAAAGCTACGACACCGCGAATCGTACTTCCTCCTGGAGAAGTCACTTCATCTTTCAATGCTCCTGGGTGTTTTTTCGTTTCTAAGGCTAAGGTCGCCGTTCCTTTTATCATTTGAGCGACAATTTCATAAGATAAGTCCCTTGGTAACCCTTCTAAGACTGCTGCATCTCCCAATGCTTCCATAAAGATATCAACAAAAGCTGGACTGCAACCAGCCACAGTACCAAAAGTTTCCAGTTGCGCTTCACGAATTTCTTTGACTAACCCTAAAGTAGCAAGAAGTTCCATTACCAGTTCCTTCGTTTGGCCTTCAATTGTTGGTGCCAAAGCTACGCCAATCACGCCTTGGTTCACGCTAACTGGTGTATTAGGAATGGCATGAACAACTTTGGCTTCTTTATTGCCAAGGGCCATTTGTGCTTCTTGTATGGTATGACCTGTTGCAACAGAAATCAATAGACTTTCGTTGGAAAAATGAGGGGCTAATTCCTGAAGGACAGGTAACACGACCTTTGCTCCTGTCGCAATAAAAATAACCTTACATTCTTGGAAAAGTGCATAATCTGTGACAAGTTGAAAGTCCCACTCTTTTTGAAGTGCTTCTGCTGTTCCACTTGAGCCGCCTTTCACATATAAATGTTCCTTCTTGACTGCCTCAGCTTTTAGTAACCCTTTAATCATGGCACCGCCCATACTGCCAGCACCGATAAAGCCAATTTTCATAGCATTCCCTCCTTAGTTAAATAAAGTGTTTGTGTCAAAAGTCAATTAGCTTTTGACACAAACACTAACATTCGTACTTTTTTCCGTACAGCCTGTTTCGTTTATTTTATTTTGTTAATTCATTAACGACTGCTTCAAACGCAGCAATTTTTTCAGAAGCTTCTGAACTACTTGTTGCTTTTGTTGCTAGATAGAATTTAATTTTTGGTTCTGTTCCTGATGGTCGGATAGCAATCCAACTGCCATCTTCTAAATGATATTTCAACACATCAGAAGGAGGCGTTTGTAATTGTTCTGTTTGACCATCTGCAAAAGTGCATGTTAATTCTTTAAAATCTTCCGTTTGAGCAACTTGAATCCCGGCAAACTCAGTTGGCGCTTGTTCACGACATTTTGCCATTAAAGCTTTGATTTTACCGCTGCCTTCAATTCCGCTCATTGTTACGGAAATAGTTTTTTCTTCAAAGTAACCAAATTCTTCAAAGATATCTTGTAAGCCATCGTATAATGTTTTTCCTTGTTTTTTATAGAAAGCCGCTACTTCTGCTAATAAAACTAACGCTTGAATTGCATCTTTATCACGAACAAAAGGTTTCACTAAGTAACCATAACTTTCTTCAAAACCAAACATAAACGTTTGACTGTGGTCTTCTTCGTATTGTTGAATTTTTTCAGCAATAAATTTGAAACCTGTTAAAACATTAAACATCTTCGTATTATATTTCTCAGCAATCGCTGTAGCAAGTTCACTAGAAACGATTGATTTTAGAACCGCAGCATTTTGAGGCAACGTGCCTGCTTGTTGATGGGCTTCTAAAATATAATGAATCATAATTGAACCTAATTGATTTCCTGTTAATACTTGGTAGTCTCCGTTTGGCATCCGCACAGCAGCACCTAAACGATCAGCATCTGGATCTGTTGCAATCAATAAATCAGCGCCTTCTTTTTCCCCTAAACGAATCGCGTATTCAAAAGCTGAATGTTCTTCAGGGTTTGGTGACTTAACTGTAGTAAAGTCAGGATCAGCAACGGCTTGCTCAGGTACTAAAACAAATTTTTCAAAACCGGCTTGTTTTAATGCCTTTTCTCCTAACATTTTCCCAGTTCCATGTAAGGGAGTGTAAACTAATTTTAATTCTTTACCCATTTCGTTAATTAATTCTTGATTAATCGTAACTGTTTTAATTTCTTTCAAATACGCGTTATCGACTTCTTCACCAACAATGTTAATTAAACCGCTGTGGGCAACTTCTTCATCTGATAAGACATCAATTTTCAAAGGATTTTCGATACTACGAACATATTTAGTTAATGCATCTGCATCAGCTGGCGGCATTTGACCACCGTCTTCACCATAGACTTTGTAGCCATTATAGGCAGCTGGATTGTGAGAAGCCGTAATCATGATTCCCGCAAAAGCTTTAAAGTAACGGACCGCAAAAGATAATTCTGGTGTTGGTCGTAAGCTTTCAAACACAAAAGAAGGAATATCATGTTTAGCTAATGTTTTAGCTGCTTCCATTGCAAATTCTGGAGACATATGACGTGAATCATAGGCAATAGCTACACCGCGACGTTTTGTTTCAGGATCTTGCGTATCCATAAAACGTGCAAGCCCTTCTGTCGCTTGACGAACTGTAAAGATATTCATCCGATTAATACCGGCGCCTAAAATCCCGCGCATCCCGGCAGTCCCAAATTCTAATGGTGCGTAAAATGCATCTTCACATTTTTCAGGGTCTGTATTTAAGTCCTTTAATTCATTTTTTAAATTTTCTGGAATATTTTCTTCATTTAACCATTGTTGGTAAACTTGTTCCCAAGACATGGAAAACACCTCATTTGTTTTTTTGTTTTTACTTTTTAAGTATAGCATTGGATATTCGTTTAGAAAAGGGAAGTTGTAGCGTTTTCTCTCAGCAAATGATTTTTATAAGAAAAATCTTACTTAGTGTTCTATTTTTGTTTGTCTATTTTCAGAAAGCTGTCGTGTAATCCGTACCATTCGCTCACAAAAAAGAGGCATTTCTTCTGGTGAAATTCGGGAACAGTTCAAGCGAATACTTCCACGTTTTTCACTAAAAGCTACACTTGGTGCTACCAAAACACCTTCTCGTAAAAACACTTGCCAATCTTCTGGCTTAAGTGCCCCTTGACACCAATGTGCCCATAAATAAAAGCCGCCTTTTACTGGCGAAACTTCCCATTCTGACAACGATTTAAATACTTGATATACAGCTGTTGCTCGTTGTTCCACTTGTTTATTTAATAACGTAATTTTTTCAGAAAAAGAAGGATCTTCAATCGCCATTTTAGCGAGCATCTGCGGAAAAATACTCAACGAAACATCCATCATTTTTCTGGCTTCTGCAATTTGTTTCGTCACGGAGGCGGGCGCACTTAACCAACCAATTTTCGTGGTCGAACCTAAAATTTTTGACAACGAACCGATATACAGGACATTGTCTGGATCTAATTTTTTTAAAGGAGGAATTTCTGTTTTTGAGATAAAACTTAGCTGCCCAAAAACATCATCTTCTAAAATAGGAACTTGATACGTTTGACAGACTTTCACGAGCTGTTCTCTTTTTCTTAAAGGCATCACTGTCCCAGTCGGATTTTGAAAGGAAGGATTAACCATAACCATTTTGATGCGATGTTGTCGGATTGTTTGTTCTAGCGCTTCAAGATCAATCCCTTCCTCTGTCATGGGCACACCAAATAAGCGCACACCAGCAGCTTGGAAAATTGGTAAGGCATAGAAGAAAGATGGATCTTCTACGGCAACACTATCTCCTTGTCTCAATAAAACTTGTAAAACTAAAAAAAGTGCTTGTTGCGCACCTGAAGTAAGCAATAAACTTTCACTTGGTAAATGAAGCTGATATTCCGTTGCTGTAATGGCTTGGATTTCTTTTCTTAACGGCAAATAACCTAATTCATCTTGTGCTTCCTCTTTTAAAAATTGTTTCCAATTTAATGCTGGAAAATCGAAACTGGGAATTAAGTCTAACGGCAACTCACCTGTATACATATCTAAGTCAGTCGGCAAATTTTGTTTAGCTCGTAACTCAATCTCTGCCACCAAGGGATGAACTTGTTTGAACACATTTTGTTCTAAATAACGATGCCAATCCGTTCGTGGCGTCATCATTACCCCCCATTTCCCTTCGTTGACAATCGTTCCGCTCCCTCTTTTTCGCACAATCCAACCCAAGTCCACCAGTTCGTCTAATGCATGAACAACGGTTGAACGATTGACAGACAAGTACTCTGCCAGTTTACGTTCCGAAGGGATTTTTTCGCCTGGTAATAATTCGCCTGTTTGAATCTTTTGAACAATCATTTCCATAATACTGCGATAAATGGGAACATTTTGTTCTTTTTTAAGTTGCCACATAGCAATCACCTCAACAATTGGATGAGTTAAAAGTAATCCAGTTTAATGCTTTTGTCAATCGAAAATACAAGAAAAGTGAGACAGCCGTTTTGACGAATGTCCCACTTTTCTGTTTTACTATTAACAGGTTTGTCTCAATGTTTGTGTAAAAATGCTTGGATGGTGTTATAAAAGATTCCTGCGAACATAAAGATTAACCAACTAAACCGCCAATCCCCTAAAACAAAACTAATAAATAGATAGAGTGCAACAACTAAGGGCCAATAAACGGATGCAATAATTGCACCGACAGGATTTCCCACAGGTCCTTCCTCTGTTTTTGTTTGTTGAGGGGCAAAATCAGGATGACCAACATGTTCTGAATAAAAATAAGTTTCATTTAACAATTTATTAAAACTTCCTTTAATTACTCCACCAAATATAAACAAGAAGACGCCAACCGATACTAAAAAGAAGAGCCAACTAATCCCCATCGTTCCATTATAATATTGTCCGCCCATCATTTGATGCATGGAACGGCGCATCATCAGATGAAGGCCACTACTAAAGACAACAACTGGGATTAAACCCAAAATACAAAAAACTACGCCCGCTGCCATACAAAAAATAAATGATCGTTGAAAACTTTGTTCTCTTTGTGCAACTTCTTTTTTTAACTTAATCGGAATCAATCGTTGCCCCAGCTGTTTGTCCATTGCAACAAACCGATTACCAGCAACAATAAATAATGGAACGCCGATTGCCACACCTATGAAAAGACAAACTAAACCAAGACCGTTAGAAAGAACACCACGCATACCAACCAGCAAGCCAACACCCACCATGATTGCAACAACACCAAGACCAATTTGAATAGCACCTTTACGTTGGACAGCTAAATAGTCAAGTCCTTCCTCCACTGAAATTTCTGGCAAACCGTTCATTGAATCGTTTGTTTCATCCACTTGTTTATTTTCTAAATTCAATTCTTCCATTAATTCATCAATAGTACCAAATTCAGAAATAATTGTACCAATTGCTTCATTTTCCGATTTTCCTTGGCTGAGCAAGTCTTCATAACGATCCTCAGCATTTGCTAATAAGTCCGCCTTTAATTGTTTTGTTTCAGATGTTTCAACAACGCCTGAAAATAAGCTATCAATAAATTCTTCTATAATTTTCATTTTCCCATCTCCTTTACAAATGCTTCGACGACGTCTTTTGTTACTTCCCATTCTAGTAACTTTTCCTCTAAATAACGCTCTCCTGCATGGGTTATTTGATAATAGGTCCGCTTTTTGCCATGCGTTACTTCTCCTGGAAATGATTCAATGTAGCCATTTTTCTCTAAACGTGTAAAAGCAGAATAAAGTGTCGTTTCTTTAATCGAATATTGTTCTTTAGAAATTTCACGAATGCGTTTAGAAATCGCATAACCATATGAAGCGCCGGATTGTAAGATTGAGAGAATAAAGGTATCGTTGTATCCTCGAATTGCATCACTACCAATCACATAAATTCCTCCCTCAAGTACTTCAACTATTGTACTACGTCTGTCGTTGTAATTATCTTAACACGATTACTACGATAGGTAAAGTAAAAAAAGCACGTAATGCAGAAATCATTTTAATTTCTGCACTACGTGCTGTCTTCTTTTCAGTCTATAGTTGAATGTTAAATGGTATCACCATTAAAAATAGAATTTTTTACAATCACATAATCAACTTTACGAATCGCTTCTAAATCGCGACCTCCCGCGTATGAAATGGAAGATTGTAAATCTTGTTGCATTTCGACTAAAGTATCTGCCAACTTCCCTTTATGGCGTAACCAGATTTTTTTGCCTTCAACGTTTTTCTTTTCGCCTTTTTGGAATTCAGAGGCGCTACCAAAGTATTCTTTGTAAACAACACCATCTTCCACTTTTGTTTCACCTGGTGATTCTTCATGTCCAGCAAATAATGAACCAATCATGACCATAGTTGCCCCAAAACGCACAGATTTTGCAATGTCTCCATGGGTCCGAATCCCACCATCTGCAATAATTGGTTTCCGAGCAGCTTTGGCACACCAACGTAAAGCCGCTAACTGCCAGCCACCTGTCCCAAAGCCAGTCTTAATTTTAGTAATACATACTTTTCCTGGTCCAATCCCCACTTTGGTGGCATCGGCTCCAGCGTTTTCTAATTCGCGAACGGCTTCTGGCGTTCCAACATTGCCCGCAATAACGAACGTTTCTGGTAAAAATTTTTTTAAGTGTTGAATCATATTAATCACCGCATTTGAATGACCATGAGCGATATCAATTGTCACGTAATCAGGAACTAAACCTTCTCGGGCTAACGTTTCAACAAAAGCGTATTCCCCTTCTTTCACACCCACACTAATTGACGTGATCAAGCCCTTTTGTTGCATTTTTTTAATAAATGGCACTCGCGCCTCTTCATCAAACCGATGCATGATATAAAAATAACCATTTTCAGCAAGGGTTTCCGCAATCGTTTCATCAATAATTGTTTGCATGTTCGCTGGAACGACAGGCATTTTAAACGAATGTTTTCCTAAAGTTACTGTAGTATCACATTCAGAACGACTATTCACGATACATTTATTGGGAATTAATTGGACATCTTCATAATCAAAAACTTTCATACTTACTGCCTCCTAGTTATTTACAAAAATAACGTAAAAACCGAACATTCGGTCATTTAACGTTCGTGTTTACAAACACCATTGTTAATTTACACTATTTATCGCCACTTGTCAAAGGCGTTTTAACGAAAATTAATCTTTTTATCCTTCTTGAACGTTTGGTAAAATGGCCTGCAATAAAATAGCAACAATTGAGGCAGTTGCCACGGGTGAACTAAATAAATATTGTAAAAATTGTGGTAGAGTTTCCAAAAACTCTTTTGGTAACAATGTCAACGCTAACGTCATAATAATCGGAACGGCAATTACATACATCTCTTTTTCATGAATTGTTACATCACTCATGACTTTCATTCCACTTACAGAAATGATGCCACAAACAACCACAAAAACACCGCCGATAACTGGTGCCGGAATGGCCGAAATCAAGGTGGAAAGTTTTCCAGATAAGCCAAATAAGACAAACCACGCACCTGCAGCCACAAAAACCTTGCGACTAGCAACTCCAGTGATTGAAATAATCCCAGCATTTGTAGAGTAACTAGTTACTGGCGTGCCGCCAATGAATGAAGAAACTAAGCAACCTAAGCCTTCACCAATTACGCCGCGATTAATTTTTTCTTCGGTCAAAGGTTCAGCGACAACATGACTCACAGCAAACCAAGTGCCTGTTGTTTCCGCCATTAAAACCAGATAAATAACTAACATCGTGGCAATAGCTGACCAATCAAATTGGAAAGAAAAGTTAACTAATGGTAACTGAGGCAAACTAAACCAAGCCGCTTTACTAACGGCTGATAAATCAAGTACCCCTAATAATTGTGCCGCGATGCTCCCAAATAATAATGCCAAAATGACAGAAGAAACGCGGAAAATCCGCCCTTTTTTCAAAGCAGAACCTAAGAGCGCAAAGAAGATCAACGTACCTGCTGCTATAAATGCTAATAAAATATTTTGTCCTAATTCCCCTTTTGCGTGGTAAATATTATCCGATAAAGCGACTGGCATTAACGAAAGACCCACCACAAAAATAATTGTTCCTCCCACAATTGGTGGAACAAATTTAGTGATTAAACGATTAAAGATACCAGTAAATCCTAATATAATAACAACAATTGCCCCCACTAAACTAGCACCTAAAACTGCGCCCCAGCCATTTCCTTGTTGGTTATTGGCAAAATAAATTCCTGCAATTGCCCCGATTGGAATAAATGAAGGGCCTTGCGCAACTGGTAATCTCATACAAAAATGAGATTGAATAATCGTGGCAAGTCCTGCTGCTATGAATGTTGCTTGGATTAAAGAAGACGTTTGTGCTGTGCTAATACCAATAATTGAAGCAATGATCACAGGTACGACGTACACGTCCATTGCTAAGACATGCTGAATCCCTAACATAGTGGCCTGCCCAAAAGATACTGAATCTTCTGGCCCCACTGTTAAATGAAGATTACTTTGTTTCTTTTCACTCATTTTTTATGCTCCTTTAGTTGCTGACATTAAATTTTTATCATGTACTTTTTCACCTTGTACCCAGACTTCTCGAATATTTTCTGGTCGTGCTAAATATAAGATTTTTTGGAAAACATCAAGCAATGATTCCCCTGGATTTTTAGGAATTCGTGCTTGTGACAAGCTTGTATTAATAATTTGAACATCCCAAGCATACCCTTTTTCTAATTTTCCAATTGGCAAACTTAGCGCTTGACCACCACCAACAGTAGCTAAATAAAACGCTTCATTTACTGTAATCCGTGCTGTTTTAACACCTCGTACTTCTGGTTTTTTTGTAGCATCGACGCCATCTTCTAACATTCTAGAAGAAATAACCGCTTGCTTTAAATTGTCAAAAAGACTTGGTGAAAAACCACCTGAAAGATCACTGCCTAAACCAACTTCTACTTGATGTTGATGTACTAATTTTGCAATCGGTGTTACTGCATTACCAAAATAAGCATTAGAGATTGGGCAGTGCGCCACAGCCGTCCCTGTTTCATGGAATAAATTCATATCTGCTTCTTCTAAAAAGCCTGCATGTGCCATCACTGCTTTTTCTGTCAATAAACCAAAATCATTCAATGCTTGAGCATCATTTTTTCCAAAACGTTCTTGAACAAATTGATGTTCCCAATCACTCTCACTACAATGACTTTGAACATGGACTTGATATTTCGCTGCTAATTCTCCTAATCCTTTAAGTGCTTCTTCTGTACAACTAGGAATGAAACGCGGAGTTACAACGGGATATACGCCTTGTTTTGTTTGCTGCGCTAATGTTTGAATTTCTTGAATAAACCGTTCCGTTTCTTCTAATGCTTGTTCCGTTGTTTGATCACGATAGTACTCTGGATTCTCATTAAGATCATCCATTACAACTTTACCAATTAAGCCACGCTGCCCTTTTTCCGCACAAATCTCTGCCAAACAACGGCTAGCTTCATAATGAATGGTTGCAAAATAAAGGGCTGTTGTTGTCCCATTTGCTAACAATTGGGTTACCAATTCATCATAGACTTGTTGGGCAAATGTTAAATCTGCAAATTTGGACTCCAAAGGAAACGTGTACGTATTCAGCCATTCATACAATGGAATATCCAAGGCGGTCCCAGATTGTGCCCACTGAGGTGCATGGACATGTAAATCAACAAAGCCAGGTAAAAGATAAGAATCTTGGGGCAATTCTTGAAAACGTTGTGCCTCTTTTTGTTCTGCTAGCACAGTTTCATACGCTTCAGCATCTGGTTCAATTATTTCCTGAATTACTCCGGCCTCATCTATACAAAAAAGTGTCTCTTCATAAACTTTAATCTCTTGCAAATTTTTACTAGAAAAACCTGTTCCTTTTATTACAAAATGAAACATTTAATATTCCTCCTTACTATCACATGAAGATTATACATAAACTTTCGCTTAATAACTATAAAAATGTGATTTTTTTAAAAAAAATACGTGTTAAAACAAGCAAAAACCGAACATTCTAAGAATGATTTATTTTTTCTTTGGATAAACAAGAAAACTTTCTATTCTTAAGATTCTTCGGTATACTTGAAGAGAATCGTTAGAACTTTAGGAGGTCCTGAGATGATACAGATCGAACAAATTAGAACAGGTGTTATTCAAGAAAACTGTTATCTTGTTTATAATGAAGAAGCATTATTAATTATTGATCCAGGTGCAGAAGGAGCAAAACTAATTCAAGAAATTACCCGTTTAGGGAAGAAACCAGCCGCTATTTTATTAACACATACTCACTATGATCATATTGGTGCGGTAGAAGAATTGCGCCATCATTATCAAATCCCTGTTTATGTTAGTCCATTAGAACAAGCGTGGCTTTCCAATCCTATTTTGAATCTTTCAGGATTAGGCAGACATGATGATATAGCAAATATTATTGTTCAGCCCGCCGAACATGAATTTAAACTAACCGATTATGAAATTGGCGGCATGAAATTTTCCGTAGTCCCAACACCTGGTCATTCAATTGGTAGCGTCAGCTTTGTCTTTGATGATTTTGTTGTTGTTGGGGATGCATTGTTTAAAGGTAGTATTGGTCGTACCGATTTACACACTGGTGATATGCAACAATTATTACACAGCATTACGACCTATCTATTCACTTTACCAGAAGAATTTCCTGTTTATCCAGGCCATGGTGATGCCACGACCATTCAACATGAAAAAGCCACAAACCCATTTTTTAATTAGAGATTTATTCACTATTTAAAGAAACTTAGGAGGAGTAGCAATGACTGAAGCAACGACACTTTATATTATTCGTCACGGAAAAACGATGTTTAATACGATTGGCCGAACCCAAGGCTGGTCAGATACCCCCTTAACCAAACAAGGAGAAGAAGGCATTTATCATTTAGGCTTAGGTCTTAGAGACATAGACTTTAGGGAAGCTTATAGTAGTGATAGTGGTCGTGCCATGCAAACCGCTCAGATTATTTTACAAGAACATCAAAACCACCAAAATATTCCTTACCTAACCGATAAACGGATTCGTGAGTGGTGTTTTGGTTCTTTAGATGGTGGCTATGATGGTGAACTTTGGGGTGTGGTGCCACGCATTTTAGCTTTTAAAAGTTATGAGGACATGATGACCACGAAGATTACCTATCGTGAGCTAGCAAATGCTATTATTGAAGCCGATACGGCTGACTGGGCGGAGCCTTATGAAGTTATTCGTGATCGTGTTTGGTCTGGTTTCGAAGATATCGCTCATCATCGAGAAAAAAATGGTGGCGGCAAAGTCATGGTGGTTTCCCATGGACTAACAATTTCCTTTTTACTTTCCTTAATTGATGCAAGTTTGCCTATGCAGATGGCACTGGAGAATGGTAGCGTGACGACCTTAACTTACGAAAAAGGAACATTTACCATTCAAGGAATTAATGATATTTCTTATATTGAAAAGGGAAAAAAGATCGCTGAAAAGCGCCATTGATAGTAAAAAAAGAGAAGGTTATCTGTCATTTTGACAGATAACCTTCTCTTTTTATTTATTCTTTTAAACGTTCTACATTTTTTCTTGAGATTTGAATTTTTTCTAAGGTTTCCTTATAGTTTTTTGCTGCATAAGCAAAAAATAAAACATCGACTACATACAATTGTGCCACCAAGGAAACAGTAGCCGCACTTCTCAATGGCACGTCTTCCCCACTAGAGGTTTGAAGGACGATATCACTTTTTTCACCAATCACTGATTTTTCATCTTGTGTGATACTAACAATAGGAATCCCTTGCTGCTTCGCTAAATCAGCTAAAGTACTTGCTTCTTTATTCGTGCCAGAATTAGAAATAACAATAAAAACACTAGGCTTTTCTGTTGAGCCTAACATGGAAGCAAATAAATGATGATCCAATGTTGTAAATACCGTTCGGCCTAATCGCGTAAACTTTTGATAAATATCTTGAGCAACCAACGAAGAGGCGCCCAACCCATAGACAAAAATTACTTCTGTTTTTTCCAACAAATCAACGGCTTCATTCACTGCGACATCCTCTAATGTCTGACCGCTTCGCTCAACCACATGAACAAAGCGCGCCTGTAACTTTTGTTTAATATCAGCTGTTGATTCCCCTTTAGTAACTTCAGTGTACATTTGCTGCTTCATTTGACCAAGATTTGCAGATAATAAAAGTTTCAACTCTGTGAAGCCATTCACATCCATAGAATGACAAAAGCGAATAATTGCCGCTGGACTTGATCCTGCTTGTTTCGCTAGCTCTTGCGCATTCATTGAAATAACTGTTTCTGTATTTTTTAAAATATATTCTGCGATTTTTCGTTCTGATTTTGGTAATTGTTGTAGACGATCTTGGATAGATAAGACAATATTTTGTTGCATAAACACCCCTCCTGATACACCATTTCCTACGCAATTAAATTTTAACAAAGAAAAAGGGAGAAGCCAAGTTCTCCTTTTTTCTATTTATTATTTAGTTGTTTGCATATCTTTAGGAATCCCAAAGAATAACGTTGCTACAAAACCACCTGCGTAAGCAGCCAATAAACCTAATACATATGCAAGCCATTGGTTGTTGGCAATTAATGGAATTAAAGCCACCCCACTTGGTCCAATAGCAATCGCACCAACATTACCGAAGGCCCCAATCACCGCACCACCAATACCACCGCCGATACAAGCAGTAATGAATGGACGTCCTAATGGTAAAGTAACTCCGTAGATTAATGGTTCACCAATACCTAAAATCCCAACTGGCAAGGCACCTTTAATCATTTCAACTAATTTTTTATCTGATTTACAACGAATCCATAATGCTAAAGCTGCACCGACTTGTCCCGCACCAGCCATGGCCAAGATTGGTAATAACAAAGTCATCCCTGTTTGATTAATCATTTCAATGTGGATTGGCGTCAAAATTTGATGTAAACCAAACATTACCATTGGCAAGAAGGTTAAACCAAGAGTAAAGCCAGCAACCATGCCACCTTTTTCTAAGACAACATTGATAATACCAACTAAGCCATTAGAAATAGCTCCGGCTACAGGCATGATTAAGAAAATAGTTGCTAAGCCAATCACTAAAAGTGAAATGGTTGGCGTTACAATAATATCAATTGATTCTGGGACAATTTTATGCAATTGTTTTTCTAACAATGATAATAACCATACGGCAAAAATAACACCGATAATTCCGCCTTGTCCTGCAGATAATGTTCCCCCAGTGAAAATATTACTGATTGGTGCATCCGGATTCATTCCTGTCAACATTGTGACTGCCCCAATAACACCACCCAACGCTGGCGTTGCACCAAAAACGCTGGCACTGTTAATCCCAGTGTAAAGAGCTAAATAAGCAAAAATCCCATTTTTAATGATATTTAAGACATCAATATATTGTTGCCATGAAGCTGAAATATCACCAGCAACAACTAAGTTAGACATAACAGCTGCAATCCCGCCAATAATACCAGCCCCAACAAAGGCAGGAATCATCGGAACAAAGATACTAGAAATAGCTTTTAACACTTTTTTAAATGGTGAAGTGTTATTTTGTTTCGCTTTTTGTTGTGCTTTCATTTGAGCGGCTTTTTCTTCTACTAAATCTTTTCCAGATTTGCCTGCTGAAGCATCAGTTGCGGTGTCATGATTAAATGGTTCTCCCAATTTGACACCTGCTTGATCTACCATTTCTTGTGCAACCTTGTTAACAGTCCCTGGACCAACAACTACTTGCAACGTATCGTCTTCTACGACGCCCATAACGCCATCAATTTTTTTCAATCCTTCAATATCTACTTTGTCATAATCGCGGATATCCATACGAACACGAGTCATACAATGAATGACTTTGTCCACGTTTTCTTGACCACCAACTTCTTTATAAATCCCATCAGCAATGCGTTTAATTCTTTCTTCTGCCATGTTAAAACACCCTCCTAATTCCTTAATTTAATGTATTCTTGATAAATTGATTCCCGTCAATTAATTTTTGTGTTGCTTCTTCTTTAGTACTATCAGTTAAAATCATTACAATTGCTAACTTCACATTTTCTTCTGCTTCTACAAATTTTAGTTCGGCAACTTCATAACTACAACCCGTTGCTTCCATAATAATCCGTTTGGAACGCTCCACTAATTTTTCATTGGTTGGTTTTACATCAACCATTAAGTTATTGTAGACTTTCCCAATACCAATCATGGAAATAGTTGATAACATATTTAAAATTAATTTTTGAGCTGTCCCAGATTTCAAGCGAGTCGAACCTGTTAAAAATTCAGGTCCTGCATCTACTTCAATCGGCATTTGCGCATATTTACTAATTTCGGCATTTTTATTACATGCCACAGTTGCGGTAGCTGCTCCCACCGTTGTAGCATATTCTAAACCGCCAATTACATAAGGCGTCCGACCACTGGCTGCAATCCCAACAACAATGTCATTTGCTGATAATTTTAGATCAACTAAATCTTGACGACCTAGTTCTTTTGAATCTTCAGCACCTTCTACTGCGACAGTCATTGCTTTTTGACCACCAGCGATGAGGCCTTGAACCATCTCTGGCTCGACGCCAAAAGTTGGTACGCATTCGGCTGCATCTAAGACACCTAACCGACCACTCGTACCAGCGCCCATGTAGATCAAGCGGCCGCCTTGATTGAAGCTTTTGATGATGGCTTCTACCACTGGTTCAATGGCTGCTAATTCTTGACCCACTGCCATTGCAACTTTTTGGTCTTCTTGATTCATTTTTTGTAAAGCTTCTTTGACACTCATCTCATCTAAGCCCATTGTATTTTCATTTCTACGTTCAGTTGTTAAGTTTTCTAAATTCATTTTCTATCGTTCCTTCCGTGACTAGCGTAAATTGATTGCCTGCCTTGATTAACGGCAATATCGTTTGATCTTTTTCAATAATTCGTGTAATCGTATTGACTTTTTCATCTTTCGGCAAGTCCACAAGTGTGACTTGAATTTCTCCCATATAGCGACCATATTTTTCATTATCAATCGTTACGGTTCCCACTGGACGTGCTTTAGTCTGCTCTGACTCAATCGTTGCAATTTCATCTTTTCTGAACATTTCACTCGTTCTTGATAATTCACTTCGCAAAACATCTCTTGCAGCATCTAAACGATTGGTATGAGTTCCAAGTATTCGCTTCAAATAGCGGCTCTTGCTAGGTGCTACTTCTAACAGAAATTGATTGGTTTGGTGATAATAACCAAATTGAGCCATGGTTCGCTCACTAATTGTGGGATCACCAATATAAACAGCATCGACATAAGGATCAGCCATCAAACCAACGGCAGCGGCGAAAGGATTTTGCCCCCGATGTTTTTCTAATGTTGGTAAACCAGCAAAAATTGGGCCTCTTGTTTGCCCATCTCCTGGCACAAAAGTAAAAACTTGTAAGCCTAATTCTTTAAGCCAGCGGTTCTTTTCATTAAAAAATGTTGTTCCAATGCCGGTTTCAGGTCTTGGATAATAATTATGCCAAGCTTCTAAGCGAGAAAAGTCCGCTTGGTGAGCCTTTAACTCAGCCACTTCTTCCAGTGTAATGGTACTAGCATTCAATCCTATATCAATCTTATGTGAAGCATGAGCCATTTGTTCTATCGTAATGCCGTAGTCCATCCGAAGGCCAGTTACGCCCAACTCGATTAAAGGCTCTAATTCATCGAAAGAAAAACCCGCTCTTTTTAACGCTTCACCTGAAATATCTACCATAATTTTCATTTTTTCTGCCTTAGCAATTGCCCCTAAATCAGTCAAGCGTTGGCGATAAAGAGAAGTATCATCTTCTGGAATGTGTAAAGAAGTGAAAATACCATCAAATCCAAGCGCTTTCATCTTTTTGATATAAATAATTGTATCGTTTGTAATCTCTTCACCAAGAAAAACTGAAATACCATACATCTTTTTAGCTCCTCTCTAATACGCTTTCATTATAACTTGTTTGAAATAAAATTTCAACTATTTTTCTAAATATTTTTTAATTCCAAAATAAAATTTTATTTCTGTTCAAAAAAAAACGAGCGTGGAACAAAAATCACTTTGGATTTTTGCTCCACGCTCAAAAACTGATAAACGGCGGGAACAGAACCAACTCCTTCGGAAATAAGCCGAAATTCTCCAAAAATCAAAGATCAATTTTCGGAAATTTCTTCTTATTTCTCGGAGCTAAACGGTTCTGTCCCGACCTCGTCTAATGCATTAATTGGCTGTGGCAGAGCCAACTGGTGTACCAGCTGTAACCACGCCAGTTTTCTCTAACGAAAATTGTGTTACTTTATCCATGTTGGTAATAATGACAACCATTTCAGTTCCTTTACCAGCTGCTTTAATTGCTTCTAAATCAGCAATTGCGACCACCGTATCTGCAGTCACTTGGTCGCCTTCTTTCACTTTAATAGTGAACGGTGCCCCGTTTAACTCTACCGTATCGATACCCATGTGTAATAAAATTTCAAGACCGTTTGTCATTTTTAAACCAATGGCATGTTTTGTTTGGAAAACGCTTAAAACTTCTCCTTCAATAGGTGCATAAATTTCACCATTTTCTGGAACTACTGCATAGCCATCTCCCATCATTTTTTGTGAAAAAACAGGATCATTCACTTCACTAATTGGGATAACGGTTCCATTGGCAACGGCATACATTGTATTATTTTCGACAACTTCATTCTTTTTCTTCAAAAATCCAAACATTTCTCTTCCCCCATTTTTTAAAGTATCACTAGTATAGAAAAAAGTTTCATGAATTACAAGTGGCACCTTTGTATAATTCTAAAATTTATTTTAAAATAAGAATTTGCATTGGCATTTACTTTGTCAGCGGGTATACTTATACTTGATGTATTTTGCATTTATTTCAGAAAGGAATGGTGACATGCTTTTTGCTAACCTATGGAAAGCAATTATTCTTGGTATTATCGAAGGAATTACCGAGTGGCTTCCAATTAGTAGTACCGGACATTTAATTTTAGTGGATGAGTTTATTAAACTCGATCTAAGTAAAGATTTTATGGAAATGTTCAACGTCGTTATCCAATTGGGAGCGATTATGGCGGTTGTTATTTTATACTTCCACAAATTGAATCCTTTCTCACCAAAGAAAAATGGCGAAGAGAAAAAAGATACTTGGATTCTTTGGTCTAAAGTCTTAGTCGCTTGTTTACCAGCGGCAGTTATTGGTCTAAAATTTGATGATTATTTAGATGCACATTTTTATAACTTTTTAACAGTATCGATTATGTTAATTGTTTATGGGATTGCTTTTATTATCATTGAAAAACGAAATAAAAATGTTGCACCGAAGTGTACTAATCTAAAAGACTTCACTTATAAAGCCGCTTTAATCGTTGGTGCTTTCCAAGTACTGGCATTAATTCCAGGAACTTCACGTTCAGGAGCGACCATTTTAGGGGCAATCTTAATTGGGGCCTCACGTTTCGTTGCAACAGAGTTTTCATTTTTCTTAGGAATTCCAGTAATGTTTGGAGCAAGTTTTTTAAAAATCTTTAAATTCTTGGCCAAAGGAAATACGTTTGGGTCAGAAGAAATCATTATTTTATTAACTGGCTCTATTGTTGCCTTCGTTGTTTCCATCATTGCGATTAAATTCTTATTAAATTACTTGAAGAAAAACGATTTTACAGTTTTCGGTTGGTATCGTGTAATTTTAGGTGCGATTTTAATTGGCTACTGGTTATTCTCATAAAAATAAAACCGTTGCTTTCAACAGTGAAAGCAACGGTTTTATTTTTTTAAATCGCCAAACGTTATTCGCTCAATCCCCTGTTCTTCAAACCACTGACGAACACGAGGATCACAAATCGTTGCTAATTCTTTGCAGCGTAAAGTGGTATATGAAGAATTATCTAACACAAATTGATCCAAATACCCAACATCAAAATGCATCTCAGCAATTGCCGATTCCGGCATCCGTAATAAACCAAAGTCATCTTCTAAAAAATTCTCCACTGATACGCCTTCGTGAATATAAGATAGCGCCCCAGACTCTAACAAATGTGTTACCTTGAAATAACCTTGTTGCGGTGGATATTCTTTTTCCCCACTATATTTCAGGGTTGTATGAAGTCCATACTCTTCTGCTAATTCTAAAAATACTTGATCAACCACTTCATCACCAATCGAATGGCAATCAAAATGTTCAGGATAATGTCCAGTTAGTTCCTTAAAGCGCGTCAATTGCGCAATCGTTTCAAGTCGTACTTCTTCATATACGAAGGTTACTTGCTTTTGTTGACGATAATAAGAAGAGCGATGAAAATTGCCTTGTTCATCTACCAGTGAAGGAATCACACATGGGTCCGCACAAGGTTTCCCTAATAAAAAATTCGTATGCTGACCTACAAATAAGCCTGGATAATTTTTTGCTAACGCAACGGCGTGTTCTGCTATTGGTAAATTGGGCATCAAAAGTGTCGACGTTGTTAAACCATCGACATAACTTTTGATAATGCCATGATTAATCGCTTCTGACATCCCAAAATCATCAGCATCAATAATTACTTTAACCAACAGCTCCCCCCTCTTTTCTTTACGTATTTTTGATGACAATTCCGACAATAATATTAACAGCTGATTCACAATCATTAATCGTGCGCTCAAGCTGATCATAAACATCTTTCCACTTGATAACTTTCAATAAATCTTTTTCGTTAGTCATCAAATCTTTCATGGCGCTACTGTATAATTTATCGCCTTGAGATTCAATCGTATTCACTTCATCAATCAATGAAACTAACGTTTTAGAATTCTTAAATTTTGCAAATTCCTTCGTTGCTGATTTAACGCCTTCTGTCGCTTTAACAATATAAGCAGTTAATTCTAGCGCGGGCGCAATCATTTCTTCGACAACTAAATGATCAAGTAAATAAGACAAACTATTAATGCTATCGATAATGTTATCTAAGTGATCCGTAATATCGACAATATCTTCTCGATCAATTGGCGTAATAAAGGAAATATAGAGTTCATTTAAAATTTTGCGAACAATTTCATCATTCTCTTTTTCCAATTGATGAATCGCTTCTGATTTTTTTACTAAGTTTTCTAATGAATAATTGTCTACAATTTCTTGCAAAACCTTTGCCGCTTCATAAGCATTTGTTGCTAACTGGTTTAATTCTCCAAAATAATCAAATTGTTTTTTACGTGCCATGTTTTTCTCTCCTTAAAAAATTGCAATAAATAATTTTGACATCACATAAGCGATCAGCCCACATCCTGGGAAAGTTAAAATCCATGCTATCAGCATTTCTTTCACGATACGCCAGTCAACACTTGAGATTCGCTTAGAAGCACCTACTCCCATAATCGCTGTTGTTTTTGTATGAGTAGTTGAAACTGGAATCCCAAAAGCCGATGCTAAAAATAAACAAATAGCCGTGCTTAAATCTGCAGTGAAGCCTTGATAGCGTTCAAGTTTTACCATATCCATCCCGACTGATTTAATGATTCTCATGCCGCCCACAGAAGTTCCAATGCCCATTGTAATGGAACACAGAACCATAACCCATAACGGAATCACAAAACCGCCACCTGTTTTTTCGACTAAATTATTATAAAAAAGCACTAACATGAACACGCCCATAAATTTTTGCCCATCTTGCGCACCATGTAAAAAAGCATTAGCTCCTGCACCAAAGGCTTGTCCAACTGTAAAAAATTTGTTGGCTTTTCTTCTAGGCACAGCCGAGAAAGCTTTCACAACAAGTTTGGCAATTAAATAACCGCCGCCAAAGCCCATAACGGTAGAAACAACTAGACCAACAAGCACTTTGATCCATTCCGAGCCATTGACTGCACCCAAACCACCTAATGCCATTGCCGAACCAGTCAAGCCGGCAATTAACGCATGGCTTTCACTTGTGGGAATACCAAAATACCACGCAGCAACTGCCCAAACCACAATTGAAAAAAGCGAAGCAGCCAAAGCCACCTGTGAAGCGTTTCCATTTGCGTCAAAACTAACAATGTTACTAATCGTTTCAGCTACTTGGGCATTAAAAAAGGTCATGACTAATGCACCTAAAAAGTTCATCACAACAGCCATCCAAATTGCGACATTCGGTTTTAACACCCGAGTCGAGACAGCGGTTGCAATTGCGTTCGGCGCATCCGTCCAACCGTTAACAAAAATTACACCCATTACCAAAGTAATCGTTACCAATAATGCAATACTCACAAAGACACCACCATTTTTCATTTATCTATTTTATCATAGCATGTTTTAAAAAAAATGTATGCTTTTTTCTTAAGGCTCTGGCAAATTTTCTTATTTTTTTCTTGAAATTGTCTGTTAAGGAAAAAAACTTGTCGTCTTTTATTGCAATGGAACAATGGATTAGGTATAATGATTACTGTTGAATTACATTGGCTGACCAGTGTAAAACCTAAATCATCGGAGGTGAAACAAATGCCAAATATCGAATCTGCAATCAAACGCGTACGTACAAGTGCTAACGCGAATGCGAAAAATTCATCTCAAACAAACGCAATGCGTACAGCAATCAAGAAATTTGAAGAAGCTGTAGCTGCTGGAGCTGATAACGTCGATGCTTTATACAACGAAGCTGTTAAAGCTGTTGATATGGCTGCAACTAAAGGTTTAATCCATAAAAACAAAGCTAACCGCGATAAAATTCGTTTAAGCAAATTAGCTAAATAATGTGAGATAGAAGTTAGCATTCATGTTAGCTTCTTTTTTCATCAAAAAATGTCCAAGTCTGTTTTCACAAAGACTCGGACATTTTTTTATAAAGGTGAATCAATCCACGGTAAATCCGTTGTGAGATGTTGACTAAATAATTTAGTCTCTTCTCGCAAAGCTAAACGTTGTTGTCGTCTCGTTTCATAATTGGAACAAATCAACTTTTCTTCTGCAGTTTCTGGGACGACTGCCGCTAATTGGAAGTCACTTTCGGGATTCATATGAGACGGAATGGCTACAAAAGTTGTAAAACAAGTCGCCGCTAAATAACGCTCGCCAGTTGTTAAATCTTCTCCTACAACTTTAACAAATACTTCCATCGATTTATGATGCACGCCAGAAACAAACGTTTCAACACACACTGAGTGATTTTCTTTTAAAGGTTTTAAAAAATTCAAGTTATCTAAAGATGCTGTAACTGCCCCTCTCCGACAATGTCGTGAAACGGAAATGGATGCGGCGTCATCAATTAAAGACATTAATTTCCCACCAAATAGTGCACCAAAGGGATTTAAATCAAAGGGAAATACACGATGTGTTTGAATCACTCGTGATTCTCGACAAAATTTTTCTTTCGTCATTAACGATTCCTCTACTTTCATTTATAAACTTTTCCACGCTTTACTTTAGCTTACTTTACCATTTGATGCAATCCTTACTTTTTAGGAAACATTTAAAAAATAACAAATTTGCAAGTCCCATTTATTCATTTTTAAGAAAGTTGCTGTATAATAATAACGGTTAAAGAACTTTTAAGGAGATGGATACACATGAAAATTGCAATTGCTGGTGCCGGCGCTATGGGCAGCCGTTTAGGAATTATGTTGCATCAAGGCGGAAATGATGTAACTTTAATCGATCAATGGCCCGCGCACATTGAAGCCATTCGTGAAAATGGTTTAATCGCTGATTTTAATGGAGAAGAAGTTATCGCAAAACTACCAATCTTCTCACCAGAAGAAATTGACCATCAAAATGAACAAGTTGATTTAATTATTGCTTTAACCAAAGCACAACAATTAGATGCAATGTTTAAAGCGATTCAACCAATGATTACTGAAAAAACGTATGTACTATGTTTATTAAATGGCTTAGGTCATGAAGATGTACTAGAAAAATATGTGCCAAAAGAAAACATCTTGGTTGGCATTACCATGTGGACAGCTGGTTTAGAAGGACCGGGACGTGTTAAACTTTTAGGTGATGGCGAAATTGAATTAGAAAATATTGATCCTTCTGGTAAAGAATTTGCTTTAGAAGTCGTTGATGTCTTCCAAAAAGCTGGGTTAAATCCAAGCTATAGTAGCAATGTTCGCTACTCTATTTGGCGGAAAGCCTGTGTCAATGGCACGCTAAATGGTTTGTGTACAATCCTTGATTGTAATATTGCCGAATTTGGTGCACTACCTGTTAGTGAATCCCTTGTTAAAACATTAATCAGTGAATTTGCAGCAGTCGCAGAAAAAGAAGCCATTCATTTAGATCAAGCAGAAGTCTATACACATATTGCTCAAACTTATGATCCAAACGGTATTGGCTTGCACTATCCGTCTATGTATCAAGATTTAATTAAAAATCATCGTCTCACAGAAATTGATTACATCAATGGTGCCGTTTGGCGCAAAGGACAAAAATACAACGTAGCAACACCTTTCTGTGCCATGTTGACACAGCTTGTTCACGGAAAAGAAGAACTATTAGGAGCTAAATAATAAGAAAGTACCAGAGACAATCGTTGTATGACGATTGTCTCTGGTACTTTCTTATTTTGCTTGCGCAGTCAATTTTAAAATAAATAATTGGAATAGTAATTCTTTATCCATTTGGCCCGTTTTCATGCGGTAATCATTTTCAACTAATTCATCATAAAGTCTTTCTAATCGAGACAATTCAAATCGTCGGACTTGTTGTAACGCTAACTTGACTCGATAAGGATGAACCTTTAATGTATCAGCGATATTCGCTTGTTGATAGCCCATCTTAGCCAAAATTTTTGTTTGTAGAAAAAGGCGAATCTGATTCAATAAGATTGCATTTAACTTAATGGTTTCTTCTCCTTGTAAAAGTAAATCTTCATACAATTGAACAGCTTTTTCACTGTTTCCAGAAAGTACTTCGTTGGTTAAGTCAAAAACATTATGTTCCAAAGACTTAGGGACTAATTCTTGAACCGCACCTCGTGTAATTGTCTTCGTCTCAAGGGCATATAAATACAGCTTCTGTAATTCTCCCATAATTTTTGATAAGTTCAAGTCTGTCAATTGAAGTAATAAATCAAAAGCATCGGAGCGAATAGTGTACCCTTCGCTCTCAATCGTTTGAGAAATGTACTGACGAATAGCCTTTTCATCCATTGGATTGACGTCAACCACTGTGGCATTTTTTTTCAATGCTTTGGTAACTTTTTTGCGTTCATCTAATTTTTCATAAGAGGCCATAAAAACAAGAACAGTTGTTGGTGATGGACTTTCCAAATAATTCAATAAAAGATTGACATCATGTTCCACACCGTTTGTTTTTCTTTCGGCAGTTAAAAAGTAAGGATTTTCCACAAAGACAAGGCGATAATCACCAAAAAACGGAATTGTTTCCGCTTCAGCAATCGCTGCACTTAAAGGTGTTTCCTCCATATCAAATGAGAAAAAGTTAAATTGATCATCCTCTTCCGTCAACAATTCTTTCATCAATGTTGTTTTAAATAATTCAGTTAAATAAAGTTCTGTTCCTATTAATAAATACACTGGAGCGATTTTTTGCTCTCGCACTTCTTTCAAAGCTTTTTGTAACTCCATTGGCTCGCTCCTTTTCTCGTTTCTCTTGTTTATCCTATCATGTTACTTCTGGAAATACTAGTCTTGTTCTTTAACAAATTTGGCTTTAGAAAGCCCTTGCCAAGGTAACCATTGATAATAAATCATTCCTTGAAGATCGGTCCGATAATAATTTATTTTTTGCTCCTCCAGCGTCGCTAATGTCTCCTGATGAGGATGTTTAAAACGATTATTCAGTCCAGCTGAAATCAATGCTTCTCGCGGATTAAGCTGTTTGATAAATCTTTTAGTAGACGACGTTTTACTACCATGATGACCGACTTTCAAGATGTCGATTTTCAACTGGGGATAGCGAGCCAACACTTGTTCTTCTCCTTCGGCTTCCAAGTCACCAGTAAATAAAAAATGCCGTCCGCCTAATTGTGTGGAAAACACTATCGAGTCATTATTGCCCCCAATACTGCTCTTATTTGGCGATAAAATTTGAAAAGAAATGGGCCCATTAATTCGCTTGGGCGCTAAAATTGGCCGACAGTCTGTTCCGCTTTTTTGGAGTTGTTTCAAGACTTGGCGAAACGAAAAATTGGCTTCAGCTGCTCCTTTAGGGAAATAAAGAACAGAAATTGGAACCTTCTGCGCAATGGCTAATAAATCGCCAAAATGGTCTTCATGTGCGTGTGTGATGATCACTTCATCTAAACGTTTGACTCCTTGACTTTTGAGAAAAGGAATCACTGAATATTCCGCTCCTGATCGACTATTTTTCCGTTGCCGCCAAGCTTCTTTGTCAAAAGACAACCGACCACCTGTATCGATCAGTGTATTTTTTCTGTGAAAAGGCGCTTGGATAAACAAACTATCCCCTTGGCCTACATCGATCATTGCAACAATGCCAATTGGCGAAAGGTATTTACTATTTATCAAAACAATTAGTAGTCCGATTGAGAAAAGAATTTTTTTAGACTTGTCTGCTAAATAAATCATTGAAAGTCCGATTAGTAATAACAAACTAATTTGTATCCAAGAATTTAAATAGCCGATGGTCAGCTTCGGATTTAAGTGAACTAGCACCCACTCAAATAAGCCATTCATTGTTAAAAATAGTGGTTCGAGCAAGGCTGCTAAATAACGTGCTGGCATAATAATCACTAGAAAAAAGCTCAACGTCAAAAGCGGTAACAAGAACCGTTCAAAAATTGGTAACAAGAGAAATGTTAAGAAACTTCCTAACAAGGGCCATTCATAAAATGATTGGACTAAAATAGGTAAGGAAGCCACAGCCAATAGGAAAGAGCCTAAACAATTTTTAATGAAAGGCGAAGAATAACCAACCAATGTTTGCTCTAAAAACAGCAGAACAAAGGAAAGTAAATAACTAAATTGACCGCCGACTGAAAAAAAGAGGGTTGGCTGAACAATCAAGTGCACTAAGAGAGTTAAACTCCAACAATCGAGAGCCGGAACCTGCCAATTAAACCGTCGATTGAACGTATTGAGGTTTGTTTGTAAAAGCGCCCGCATGACACTAACTGAGAATCCTGTTAAACCAGCATATATCAGTGAAAAACTGCATTGCCACAAAAAATAACTTTCTTGCGTTCGGCGAGCAATTCTTAGCATTAGCAAGCGAAATAAACGAAGGAAAAAAGAAACATGCATCCCTGACAAACTAAAAAGATGCAAAATACCTAATGCTGAAAATTTATCGCTTATTTCAGCAAATTCTTCATTACGAAAACCTAAGAGCAACGCATTCATATACATTGCACTAGTATCAGCAAAATTTTTCTGAATATGTACCATCGCCCATTTCCGCCAGCCGCTAATGATTTCTTTAAACCGCCAAGAAAAAAAGGAACGCGGTTGTCCTATCTCCTCAATGAATAAAATAGCTTCGATTCCTTGATTCTTTAAAAATAGTTGATAATTGAAGCCATTTTTGTTGGTTTGACCTTGGGGCGAGTCTAAAATACCTACAGCGGTTGCCTGAATGGTTGTGGTTAGTTGTTGCCATTGCTGTTTTTCTTTCACACTTTTTAATTGATAAAATGCCATCACTTTCTGCCTTTTGCCTTTTACGATCCAATTGGCAGGAAATTTTACTTGATCACCATCGACTTGTATTTCATCTGGTAATATCGTTAGCTGTCCTGACAAGCGAACTTCTTTAGGCAACAAAGAGACTGGCTTTAACCACTGGAAAATCAATATGCCCCCTACTATTAAAAAACTGCACAAAAAACCTCCCAATATAACAGGAAAACTTTTTGTACAGACAATACGGATAACAGTGATAGAAAGAAGAAGAGCTCCTAATAGACTAGGTGCGAAAAAACACCACAGCCCACAACTAGTCAGCAGAGCTATGAAGAACCAATTATTCCTCAGCTGAGGAAAGATTGTCCTCAAGTGTGGCAAATTCTTCTCCCCATTGTAATTCGGCAAAATATTTTGGTACTAAAGTCACTTTTTCAACCGTGGCTCCTACTTGTTCAATTAAATTTAGGGCGTACGCATCATTACGGTAATCCTTTAAATAATAAATCTTTTTAATCCCTGCTTGTAAAATCATCTTTGTACATTGCAGGCAAGGGAAATGTGTCACATAAATTTCTGCCCCTTCTGTAGGGACGCCAAACTTCGCACATTGTAAAATTGCATTCATTTCTGCGTGGATTGTTCGAACGCAATGATTATCAACAACATAGCATCCTTCATCAATACAATGCGTTCCGCCACTGACTGAACCATTGTAACCTCCTGCAATAATTCGTTTGTCGCGAACAATGGTTGCTCCGACAGTTAACCGTGTGCAAGTACTTCTTAATGATAATAAGACGCTTTGTCCCATAAAATATTGGTCCCATGGAATTCGTTCCATAATAAACCTCCTTTATTTTTAATGACTCCTGTGTTCGATTTGCCAAATCATTTAATCTTATTACAAATAGTATGTTATCCGCATCCCATAGTCAAGAATTCTCAGGAATTTTCTGTTAAAAGTTAGCCAGTCACTGTCAACATGTCTTTTAAACGTTCTACTGTTTTCTCTCCAATACCTGGAACATTTTTCAGTTCCTCGACGGTTTTAAACGGTCCTTGTTCGTCACGAAAGCGAATAATCTCTTGTGCTTTTTTCGCACCGATTCCTGAAATCGTTTGTAGCTCTGCTTCTGTTGCCGTATTAAGGTTGATTTTTTCCTCCTGATTTTGCTGAGCAGGTGCTGATTCCTGCAGCGTTTCTAATGACTGTGGCACTGATTCTCCTTTTTTGGGCACGTAAATAATCATTTGATCTTTTACTTTTTGAGCGTAATTGACCTGGGTAGTATCAGCTTCCTCGCTCACACCTCCAGCTAAAGCTAAAGCATCCCAAATCCGCTGCTGATTTTTTAGTTGATAGATTCCTGGTACTTTCACTGCGCCTTTAATATCAACATAGATCATTGTTTCTGCCCTTTCTTTTGTAGCATCTGTGGCGACCTCTGCCGTAGTGGTCAAACTTGTCTCCTCCCACATTGTGGTGTCTACTTGTGCCTCCTTATTAACCATCAAATAAATGCCCACTAATAGAGTTATCAAAATAACTATAGACGCGCCACTACCTAGCAATAGCCATTTTTTGGGTAACTGTTTCAACCAATCCATCGTTTGTCCTCCCTTCAAAATATAATTACGCATTTTTTAACAAAAAAATGCGCCTGGACCAAAACTCACTAGTAATTTTTGGTCCAGGCGTACTTTTATTTTAATTTCTCTAGATAGTTCAAGGCATCTTGAACCGTTTTTACTGGGACAATTTTCATTTTTGTCCCAATTTTTTTCGCAGCTTCTTGTGCTTCTTGATAATTCGATTTGATTTTCGGTTCAACTTTTTTCATTTCTGAAGTTATTTCATCATCGGGTGCAAAGAAAATTTCTGCGCCGTTCTCACTGGCAGTTACAACTTTTTTGTCAATGCCACCGATTCTACCAACGATTCCTTGACTGTTCATCGTACCTGTTCCAGCAATTTCATGACCTTTACGTAAATCTTTATGACTTAATTGTTCATAGGTCTGCAAAGTAAACATTAAACCAGCCGATGGCCCACCAATATCACCCGCTTCAATAGATACTGGGATAGAAGAATCAATTTCTGTATGATCAGTCAAACCAATACCAATCCCCGCTTTTTTATCTGTTGGCAATTCAATTAATTTGCCGGTCGCTTCTTTTGTTTTGCCATCTTGAATAAATTGAACAGTGACTTTTTGATTCACTTTTTGTGCTTTAATGTAATTCATTAATTCTTCACTGCTTTTAAAAGATTTACCATCCACGCCTGTCACGGTATCGCCAACTTCAATTTTTCCTTTAAAACTTGAGTTGTCTTCCATCGCTAACACATAGACGCCTTTAAATTTCATCTCATATGGAACCTTCGCTAATTTTAAGGCTTGCTCAATTGCGGCGTTTTTTGAGGAATCCATATAGTATTGTTGAATTCGATTATATTCGCTATTACTACTATCTCCCATTAATTCTTTTTTGGACATGACTTCTTGAAAATCCGAAAAGTTTGCTTTTATGGCAGAAAAAATAGTGGCCGAACGAATGCCCACCGTTGTTAAATAAAAAGCACCTGACTGCGTATCTTTTTTTCCATCAACAGTTACAAACTCTTTTAAATTTTCTGTCGTTCCTGGTCCTTCAATATAATAAGGAATTGGGACGATAAACAAACCAATTAGCAGCAATGCCAATACCATTGGAATGAGTGATTTAAACGAAAATTTTTCTGTTTTTTTATTCATTATTTTAGCTCCAGTCATTCTTCTTTTGTTTTAACGCATGATAAATATTGGGAGGAAGATAGTCAGACACATCGCCTCCAAAACGTAAAACTTCTTTTAGTAAACTGGAGCTTACATGTGCATATGGTTCTTCTGCTAATAGAAAAACCGTTTCAATTTCTGGCGCCAGATGTTGATTCATTTTAGCAATGTCTTTCTCGTACTCGTAGTCTTTGACGTTTCTAATGCCACGAATCAAAAAATTAGCCCCTAATGATTTTGCACTTTCCACAGTTAACTGGGTTTCTTGCATGATAACACGCACATTTGGCATTTCTTTAGTTGCTTCTTCAATTAAATATTTTTTCTCTTCTGGCGTAAATAATGTTTGCTTACTTGTATTTATAAAAACGCCAATGATGACTTCGTCAAATAACTTCGCACTGCGTTCAATCAAATTTAAATGACCATTTGTCATCGGATCAAAACTTCCGGGAAATAGAGCAATTTTACGCATCTTACGCCTCCTGACGATAAATCGTTACTTGAGTGATTCCGTAAACGGTTTCTCTTGTTTTTTCTAGTGTACCAATCGTTTCCGGTAATTTGACAGTTTTATCTGTTTCACAAACGATAACGGCTTCGTTTGTTAATAACTGCCGTTCTAACATCTTTTCTAATTGTGAAACAATTTCTTGTTTGGCATAGGGCGGATCCAATAAGACCAAATCAAATTGTAGCTTCTCTTCATAAAACTGTTCTAAGGCACGATTAGCATCCATTTTTCTAACTTCAAATTTTTCTGGTTCTTTTGTAATCCCAATATTTTCTTTAATTACTTTTAGTGCAGCAAAATTCTTTTCAATACAAATACTTTTGTCCATTCCACGAGAAACGGCTTCAATCGCTAACCCGCCACTTCCTGAATATAAATCCAGCGCCATTCCACCTTCGAAATATGGACCAATCATATTAAAAATAGATTCTTTTACTTTATCTGTTGTGGGCCTAGTATTGTCGCCATCTAACGCTTTCAGGCGCCGGCCACCATATTCTCCAGAAATAACACGCATTGTTTCGACTCCTTTATCAATCATTCTTTTATAATTCATTATAACAAAAAGAGTGAAAAATGTTTGAAATTTCTCATAACATTTCTCACTCTTTTGCATTAGACATTCTCTGCTAAGCGAATCTCTGTAGATAATTCCTCTACTACATAGCCGTCGTCTTCTTGTTCTTGATAAGCCGCTTTGGTACCAATTTTTTCAGCAAAATTCATTTCGACATCTGGTCGATACGATTTATCGACACTACGAACAAAATGTAACTGATTAATTTTTTCCATGTTACTTTCAATATTTTCTTCATTCATGTAAATCACCACATATTTCATTTTTCGTGAAACATAGTGAATCAGTCCATATCGGCGTAACTGTTTTAACGGTTTTAATGTGTATACCCAAACAATTAGGCAACGACGCTCTTGAAGCGTAAATTCTTTTTCTTCTTTAGCTTGCATGGCAGCTTCCTCCACAACCTGAATGTTTCTTTCCTCGTTCAAAGAAAGGATTTCCAGCATCTACTTTAATATCTTCAGAAATTAGTTGCGCAATCTTTAAACCAATTGTATCTAGCAACGTTTGAACGTTTGTCTCAGCAAAACGATAATTTGCAACGATTTCATTTAAATCAAGCGCCCGCTTCGCTTTACGTAGGGCTCGCTGTTTCTCCCGAAAATCGGGTGCATGAATTCCATAAGCCTCTACTCGTTCAAAGGCTGACTTAGCTTCTAAAAATGCTTTTTGTAACTGAGCAACTTCCGCCGAAGCATACATAGCTTTTTTTGTTTCTTTATAGTTTTGAACAGCATCACTTTCTAAAAGTGCTGAAATTAAACATTCTGTTTGATCTTCAATTGCAAATAAATGTTCTGTTACAATCATAACTTTTCACTACTCTCCGTGATTTGCCTATTTTCTGGTCGTTTCTCTAATAAGACTAACACACCTTCATTGGAAAAGGCAACGCCCAATTCTGTCGTTTCTGACTCAGCAAAATAGCTATCATATTGCGGGTCCGAAAACCATGACAAAATAGTAAAGGTACTATCATAAACAGGTTCTTGGAAAATACCTGCTGGTTCTCTCAACGAAAGTTTGCTCGTTTTAACTAATAAAGAAAATTCGTCCTTAGTCAACTGAAAGGGATGGATGGCTGTATGTTCCTCTCTCGTTTGTAACAATTCTGCTTGTCGATTTGCCGACAAAATTGTTGGTGTATGATTAGCCAGCGTTTGATACAATGTTTGGGCATCTTTTTGGCTTTGTGTAGAAACTGAAAAAGCAGCTTGATTTTCTTGCTGTTTAACCAGATTCATGACATAAATCGCTTGGTTACTTTGAACAGGATCGAAGGTCATTGACTGCGTTATATCAACTGGCAAAGGAGAACCTTCATTTAATTGATACGGCATTTCCGTGAGCAACGTTTCTTTATTGACATAATTAACTGCCATTAAACCGCCCGTCCGCTGATTAAAAAATAACACCGCAAAACTGCCATTATCAAAAGCAACCAGTGGTCGATAGTTCATATCTTCTTCCATCAGCTCGACATCGTAAGCTTCATGATGAAAATTAAATGCAAAATTCGAATAAATCGTCATTAAATCAGACAAGTCAGCAAGCTTCATATCTATTTTAAACGGTTCTATCATTTTGTCATTGTTAAAGGCCTTAATTGCGATGACTTTATTTTCTCGAACGTTGACTTCTAAGTAATCATTCATCGTCAAACCGAACGTCCATAATTCATACGTACGACCTGTTTTAATTTTTTCTTTAGGATTGCCAAACTGGCGGATAAAGGTTTCCACATCTTTCCCTATGTATGCTGCGTAGCCAGAAGCTGGCAATTCTTCATGAGGAACAGCGGTGTGAGCGCTGGATAAGCGCCCACTTTGAGCTGTTTCGGTTGGTTTTTCAGCAGGGAAAAAAACTGGCTCTAAATATCCGATGAGTAGAACTGTTAAAAAAACAGCAGTAAAGGCCCAAAATCGCTTCATTTTTTCCCCTCTCATCTTATTTTTCTTTCACTTCTAATAACAAATCACCTGAGCTGATTGCTTCGCCTTCTTCAACATAAATGTGATCTACCGTGCCCGCAAAACGTGCTTCGATAGTCGTTTCCATTTTCATGGCTTCTGTAATCAGCAACGGCTGACCTTTTTCTACTTTATCGCCACGTTTGACCAATACTTGTAGAACAGAACCAGACATCGTTGCGCCGATTTGTTCTTTATTAGTTGGTTCCGCCTTTTGTTTAACTTGAACAGCTGACTTAATAGAGGCATCTTTAACTAAAACCTCACGACGTTGCCCATTCAAATTGAAGAACAAGACACGGTTTCCGTCAATATCAGGTTCGCCAATTTCATCTAAACGAATAATTAACGTTTTTCCTCGTTCAATTTGAACTTCCAATGTCTCTCCTTGACGAATACCATTAAAGAATGTTGGCGTATCTAATAAGGTTATATCTCCAAAGGTTTCGTATTTTTGACGATACTCTAAAAATACTTGTGGATACATTAAATAACTTAAAACTTCTTCCAATTTAGGTTGATACCCAATTTTTTCGGCTAATTCTTCTTGTACTTTCGCAAAATCAACAGGTGCTGCTAAGTCACCTGGCCGCTCTGTGAAGGCTGGTCGACCTTTTAGAATAATTCGTTGGAGCTCTTTCGGGAACCCACCAACTGGTTGACCTAAATCACCTTGGAAAAAAGTCACAACTGATTCAGGAAAACTTAGTTCTTCACCACGCGCATAAACATCTTGTTCTGTCAGATTATTTTGAACCATGAAGAGTGCCATGTCTCCCACGACTTTTGAAGATGGCGTCACTTTTACAATATCGCCAAACATCAAATTCACTGTGTGATATATTTTTTTGATTTCATCCCAACGGTGCCCTAAGCCTACCGCTTTTGCTTGCTGCTGTAGATTAGAGTATTGCCCACCAGGCATTTCATGCATATAGACTTCTGTTTGCGGGGCATTTAACCCATTTTCAAATGGTTGATAATACATGCGCACATCTTCCCAATAATGATTGATTTTCTGTGCATTATCAATGTTAATAGTTGGCGTCCGTTCACCATTGACTAAAGCATAATATAGACTGTTCATACTTGGCTGGCTAGTTGCGCCACTCATCGCACTCATTGCGACGTCAACAATATCAACGCCCGCTTTAGTAGCTGCTGAATATGTGATGATCCCATTGCCACTAGTGTCGTGAGTGTGGAGATGAATTGGTAAATCCGTGGCTGCCTTTAATTCACTAATTAAACGATAAGCAGCTTGTGGTTTCAATAAGCCAGCCATATCTTTAATCGCAATGATTTGTGCACCTAAATTTTCCAATTCTTTAGCCATATCAAGGTAATATTGAACATTATATTTTGCTCGGGCTGGATCATTGATGTCCCCAGTATAACAAATTGCTGCTTCCGCAATTTTTCCGGTATCCCGAACGACTTGAATACTTTTTTCCATTTGAGGAATCCAGTTTAAGCTATCAAAAATTCGGAAAACATCGACTCCTTGGCGAGCGGATTCTTTAATAAATTCTTCAATAACATTATCAGGATAATTTTGATAGCCTACCGCATTAGATCCTCTGAACAGCATTTGTAAAAGTGTGTTTGGCATCAACTGACGAATTTTTCTTAAACGTTGCCATGGGTCTTCGGTTAAGAAGCGATAGGCAACATCGAACGTAGCGCCACCCCACATTTCACTAGAAAACAGCTCAGGCAGGGCTGCATCAGTTAGACCAGCAATTGCTTTAAAATCTTGTGTTCTCACACGAGTAGCTAATAAACTTTGGTGCGCATCACGGAACGTGGTATCTGTCATTAACACACTTTCTTGATTCTTAACCCAATCGATGACGGCGGTTGCTCCTTGAGCGTCTAGAATATTTTTAGCTGTGATCACTTTTTCTGGAACTTCAATATCTGTCGGCACGCGCGGGGCTTCAAAATATTTTTTCTCCGTTCGTTCAATGCCAGGGAACCCATTGACCGTTACTTCTCCAATGTATTTCATCGTTTTATTGCCACGATCGCGCATACGAGGAAATTCAAATAATTCAGGTGTATTATCAATAAAGGTTGTTTTGGCTTCGCCAGATTGAAACGCTGGATAGCTCACAACATTTTGTAAAAACGGAATATTTGTTTTCACGCCACGAATCCGAAATTCTTTTAAGCAGCGTTGCATTTTACTGATTGCCTGTTCAAAAGAGAAACCATGCGTACAGACTTTAACCAATAAAGAATCAAAGTAAGGCGTCACAGCGTAGCCAGAATAAGCATTTCCTACATCTAAACGCACACCAAAACCACCTGGTGAACGATACGTATCAATTTTCCCTGTATCTGGCATAAATTGGTTCAGGGGATCTTCAGTCGTAATCCGACATTGAATAGCCGCGCCTTTTAATGTCAATTCGTTTTGTTTTGGCAAATGCATATCTTTATGCAAATCAAGCCCTTGCGCAATTTGTAATTGAGAGATCACAATATCAATATCTGTAATCATTTCTGTGATAGTATGTTCTACCTGAACACGAGGATTCACTTCAATAAAATAAAACTGATCCCCTTCTACTAAAAACTCAACCGTTCCCGCATTCACGTAGCCGACATGCGCCATTAACTGCACAGCAGCCGAACAAATGGCTGCTCGTTGTTCTTCATTCATTGATACACATGGTGCGACTTCTACCACTTTTTGGTGGCGCCGTTGAACGGAACAATCACGTTCAAATAAATGCAAGACATTCCCATGATGATCGCCTAAAATTTGTACTTCGATATGTTTAGGATTAGAAATATACTTTTCAACATAAACCTCGTCAGAACCAAAGGCTGCTTTCGCTTCACTTTTGGCTCTCTCGTAACCTTCTCGTGCTTCTTTGGCATCGTGGGCAACCCGCATCCCGCGACCGCCGCCACCTAAAGCAGCTTTAATCATGATAGGAAAGCCATGCGTTTCACCAAAAGCTACGACCTCTTCCACCGTTGCTACTGGCCCGTCTGAGCCTGGAATCGAAGCAATCCCCGCAGCTACAGCTGCTTCTTTCGCTTTAATTTTATCGCCAAAAATATCTAAATGATGTGTTTTAGGTCCAACAAAAATGATTCCTTCTTCTTCACAACGTTCGGCGAAGCGTAAGTTCTCTGATAAAAAGCCATAACCAGGATGAATGGCATCTGCTCCCGATTTTTTGGCAATTTGGATAATATTTTCAATGTCTAAATAGGCTTCAATTGGTTTTTTCCCTTTACCAACTAAATACGCTTCATCTGCTTTGAAACGATGAACAGAATACTCATCTTCTGCAGCATAAATCGCTACTGTCTGGATATCTAATTCTGTACAAGCTCTAAAAATTCGAATCGCAATTTCGCCACGATTGGCAACTAATACCTTTTTCATAACGTCACTCCTACCATCAATTTCCTTCAAATTTATTGGTTCTGTTCTAAAGATAAATAGTACTCATTTTCTAATTTCTGACGTGTTTCATCTGCACTGATATTCAGGACAAAGGCCACAGCAATCGAAATAATCAGCAAACTATTCCCACCTTGACTCAAGAACGGGAAAGTAATTCCTGTTAATGGAATAATCCCAGTAATCCCACCAACATTAATAAAGACTTGAATTAATAACATTGTACCAATTCCAATACACATTAGTGAATTAAAAGGTTTCTTCGAGCGTACACCGACTAAAATAATTCGCGCAATCATAAACATCAACAATCCTAAAATCGCTAGACCGCCGATAATGCCTAACTCTTCTAAAGTAATCGCAAAGATAAAGTCCGTATGTGCTTCTGGTAAAAAGCCTTTTTTCTGAACACTATTCCCTAGACCTTTGCCAAACCAGCCGCCATTACTGATTGCATAATAAGAATTAGCTAACTGATGGCCTAAGTTCCGTTCATCTAAAAATGGATTTTTAAAAACAGCAAAACGATTATAAATATATTGATAACGCGCTGGGAAAATTTTTCCTTTAGACATAATTAATAACTGAATAGCCGTGATACTACCTAAAATGCCCAAGCCACCGACCAAGTAGGTATACATATAATTAATCCCACTTGCTAAAACCATCACGATGGTAATTAATGTTAGAATGGCCGCATTCCCGAAGTCAGGCTGGATTGCAACTAGAGCAATTAATACAAAAACGAGCATCAACGGGCGCCCGGCAGCTTGTTTAAATTGATCCATGCCTCCATTAATTGTCTTTTGTCGCCGTGCTAAAATATAAGACAGATACCAGACAACCATGATTTTTAAATACTCAGCTGGTTGCATCGAAAACCCACCAATCTCAATCCAACCACGTGCGCCGTTAATTTCTTTCCCGATACCAGGAATCCGAACGGCTAAAACCATAACCGTAATTACTGCAATGGCAAACATGATAAAACTTCGATTCTGGAAAACGGATGTTTTCATCTTATAAATAAAAAACATTGCAACTAACCCTACTACCCAAAAGGCAACCTGGTTAATAACGAATGACGTAGGTGAAAAACCTTTCATTACTTGTAATGCGGATGTGGAACTATATACCATAATCAATCCCACGATACTTAAAATTAAATATGGAATAAAAATACTATAGTCTAGCAAATGCCGTTTCTTTACTTTGTTTGGCAAAGCTTAACCCTCCTTGCCAATCTCGTTTTTTTCTTGTGTTTCTTCATAAACATCTGTATATAATTGATTCAATTCGCGTTCTAAATCACTTAGTAAGCGATGTCCTTCATCATTAGTTAAAATCCCCAAACGGGTCGCATAGGTCACTTGTCTTGAAAAACCATACATTTGTGTATCCACCACTTCTTCAAATGCTTTACATTGAGAAATGCACAAACTGTTTTTTTGATTACGAATAAGCATTTTAATGCGTTCTGCATCGTCTTCTAATAATTGAATGGCAAATTTCTTTGAAATTCCTTCGTCCATTTGTACAGAACCTCCCTATCTTAATTAAATAATTATAACATAATTCTCAGTTAGATACATGATGATTTCAGAAAATTTCCTTTAAGAAATTTTCTAAAACCAAGCGATATATTAAGTAAGAAATCTCTTTATATAACAAGCTTATTTTATCAATACAACAACAAATACATTAAAAGACTTTTTTCTTATTTTCTGCTTTTAATTTTAAATAAAATAACAAACTATATCATTTTTTTGTCTCTTGATATTCTTTAATTACTTCTAAAAAGGCGGTGCCATATTTATCTAATTTATTTTGGCCGACCCCTTTTATTTGCAATAATTGAATCGTTGTTTGCGGTAATTTTTCACACATTTCTTTAAGTGTACTATCGGAAAAGACTACATATGGCGGCACGCCTGCCTCTTGAGCCATGTCCATACGTAATTCGCGCAATCGCTCAAACAAGGCATCATCCACTGCTACTTTTCGAACTTTTTGGTCTTCTTTTCGGAAGACTTTCCGTTCCCCTAAAAGCACCTGAACACCTTCTGTCGAGACTGATAACAACGGAAATTGCCCATCAGAAGGAATTAAATAACGTTCTGCTGTCAAATAATCAATCAGCTGTGTGACTTCTTTTTGCGTGCGACCTTTCATTAGTCCGTATGTTGGCAAACGATCAAAATGCCATTGATCAATTTTTTGATCTTTTGAACCAGTCAAGACTTTACCAACTAAGCCCTTACCGAAACGTTCTCCCATACGTTTTACACAAGACAAGACTTTTTGGGCATCGACCGTAATATCGACTAATTCTCGATTATCCAGACAATTCGAGCAGCGACCGCAGTCCGTCCCTTCTTCACCAAAATAGCGTAAAATATATTTTTGTAAACACATTTGTGCATTCGCATATTGTGACATTTCCCGTAATTTCAAGTACTCTTTCTGCTTATAATCAATGGTCATTTCAGATTGTTCAATAAAGTATTGTTGAATTTGCAAGTCTTGTGGAGCAAACATTAACACAGCATCACTAGGCAGACCGTCACGACCAGCTCGGCCCGCTTCTTGGTAATAAGATTCAATATTTCCTGGTACTTGTGCGTGAATGACAAAACGAACATTACTCTTATTAATCCCCATACCAAAGGCATTTGTTGCTACCATCACTTGCACTTGATCATACAAGAACGCTTCTTGATTTTCACTACGTAACTGTTCACTCATGCCCCCATGATACATCCCAGCTGCAATTTTTTTACTTTCTAATAAATGATAAATTCGTTCAACTTCCTTCCGCGTGCTTGCATAAATAATACCTGATTGTCCAGTATTCATCTTTAAATATTCCAAAAGAAAAACGTCTCTATTTTGATCTTTCACGACTTGAAAAGATAAATTTTCTCGAGCGAATCCTGTTTTGATTTCATTTTCTGATGGAATTCTTAATTGCTTGACAATATCCTCCGCTACTTGTGGCGTTGCTGTTGCTGTTAGTGCAATCACAGTTGGTTGCTGTTGAAATTGATCGATAATCTCTGCTAAACGCAAATAGCTTGGACGAAAATCATGCCCCCATTGTGAAATACAGTGTGCCTCATCTACTGCCAATAAATCAATCGGTACATGTGTCAGCATCTGTTGAAAATCATAAGATTCTAATCGCTCTGGCGCAACATACAATAGCTTGACTTCTTTGTTAACCGCTAATTGAATACGATGATTCATTTCTTGATAGGAAATGGTACTATTGATATATGTAGCTGGAATCCCCATTAAATTCAGGGCATCTACTTGATCTTTCATTAAAGAAATTAATGGTGAAATCACCAATGTTAAATTATCCAGAAGTAAGGCTGGCAACTGATAACAAATCGATTTGCCTCCACCTGTTGGCATAATGCCTAAGACATTTTCTTGTCGCAATACATGACGAATAATCGTTTCTTGTCCTGGCCGAAAATCATCATAGCCAAATGTATCTTTTAATAATTCTTGTAATGCACTCATTTATTGCGCTCCAATCTTTGTTCTACACGTCATTTTAACACGCTAATCTAACAGGAACAAGGTGTGTTAAAACAAGACACAATCGTGAAACACCAATTAACGTGAAACATCAAAAAGAATGAAAAATTGTGAAAGCTTGCTATCAAAAGCTTTCAAAAATAACGACATTTGCTTGTTGTGGATAACGAGTAGTTATCCACACATAAAAAATATCCTTATCTTAAAAAAACGCATTAATCCGTTTTTTTCATAAAAAAAACCAACTATTTTCGTAGTAAAACGAGCATAGTTGGTTTAAATGTTTATTTGTCGAAAAATTATTCAGCTTTTTTCTTTTTCTTGCTTGCTTTTTCGCGTTCGTTTTTGTTAAGAATTTGTTTTCTTAAACGGATGCTTTCTGGTGTTACTTCACAGTATTCATCTTCATTCAAGAATTCTAATGATTCTTCTAACGTTAATTTTTTCGGTTTTTTGATGACTGATGTTTGGTCTTTCGTTGCCGAACGAACGTTAGTCATTTGTTTAGCTTTTGTGATGTTCACAGTTAAATCGTTGTCGCGGTTGTTTTCCCCAACAATCATTCCTTCGTAAACTTCTGTCGTTGGTTCAACGAAAACTGTACCACGTTCTTCAATACTCATGATTGAGTAAGTCGTTGCTTTACCAGTATCGATTGAAACTAGTGCACCTTGATGACGGCCACCAATCGTTCCTTGAATCATTGGTAAGTATTGATCGAAGGTGTGGTTCATAATACCATAACCACGAGTCATTGATAAGAATTCTGTTGAATAACCAATTAAGCCACGAGCTGGTGCTAAGAAGATTAAACGCATTTGTCCGTTACCGGCATTAATCATATCTTGCATTTCGCCTTTACGTAAACTTAGGGATTCAATCACGCTACCCATGTATTCTTCAGGTGTGTCAATTTGAACACGTTCAAATGGTTCACATTTAACCCCATCAATTTCACGTTCAATAACTTCTGGACGAGAAACTTGTAATTCATAGCCTTCACGACGCATGTTTTCAATTAAAATTGATAAATGCAATTCGCCACGGCCTGATACAGTCCAAGAATCTGGGCCAATTGGATCAACACGTAAAGATACGTCTGTTTGTAATTCAGCCATTAAACGTTCTTCGATTTTACGAGCGGTGATGTATTTTCCTTCACGTCCCGCAAATGGAGAATTGTTAACTAAGAAAGTCATTTGTAAGGTTGGCTCATCAATGTGTAGAATTGGTAATGCTTCTTGATTGTGAACATCTACAACTGTTTCCCCAACGAAAATGTCTTCCATTCCAGAAACGGCAATTAAATCGCCCGCTTTTGCTTCATCAATTTCCACACGTTGTAGGCCAAAGAAACCTAAAATTTTCGTTACACGGAAATTTTTCACGCTGCCATCTAATTTCATCAACGCAACTTGGTCGCCGACTTTCATTGTGCCACGGAACACACGGCCAATCCCAATACGTCCAACGTAATCGTTGTAGTCTAGTAATGAGACTTGGAATTGAAGTGGTTCGTCTGAATTATCAACTGGAGCTGGCACATGTTCAATAATTTTATCAAAAATTGGGGCCATTGTTGGCTCTTGATCTGCTGGATCATCTGATTCACTTGAAGTTCCGTTTAAAGCAGAAGCATAAACAACTGGGAAATCTAATTGATCGTCGTCTGCGCCTAATTCGATGAATAACTCTAAAACTTCATCTACTACGTGTTCAGGACGAGCAGAAGGTTTGTCAATTTTGTTAACAACCACGATTGGTGTTACTTTTTGTTCTAATGCTTTTTTCAATACGAAACGTGTTTGAGGCATTGTTCCTTCATACGCATCGACAACTAAAACAACACCGTCTACCATTTTCATGATACGTTCTACTTCACCACCGAAGTCCGCGTGTCCTGGTGTATCTAGAATGTTGATACGTGTACCGTTATAATCTACGGCTGTATTTTTTGCTAAGATAGTAATTCCACGTTCACTTTCAAGTGCATTGGAATCCATTGCACGTTCTTGTAATTGTGTGTGTCCATCTAAAGTGTCAGATTGTTTTAAAAGTTCATCTACTAAGGTTGTTTTACCATGGTCAACGTGGGCGATAATTGCCACGTTACGAATATCATCTCTGTATTTCAATTTAATTGCTCCTTATCTATATACGCTTATGTTACTTAAGTCCATAAAAGCCGACTGCTTATTATAGCAAACTTTTTTCATTAAAAAAAGGCTTTCGCCTGCAAAAATAATGAAAGTTTTAGAAATTATTCGGCTTTTTCTGAAAACAAGGACATTTTTTTACAAATCTTTCTCTTTTAAAAGAGGAAGAGCCTTACCTTTCAGCAACGCTCTTCTTTGATTATTCCGATTCATTTAAATACCGGGTAAATACTTCATCATAGGTTTCAGGAGTTGCTGCAATAAAGTATTCACGACCCGCAAAAGTTAATGGTTTTCCTGTAATACCAGAGTATTTAAACCCAAATTCTTCCAAAAGTACTAAGCCTGCTGCATAATCCCAAGGACTTAGATTAGATAAATAGCCATGATGGTTGCCTTTTAACATGGCAATAATTTCCAAACCTGCACAACCGCTAATACGCACGCCCATACTTGCTTGTCCGATTTCCGTTGCGTGATGAATATTTTTTCCATGCATGTAAGCATTCATGCCCCATAATCCATCTGCCAAGGCTTTCATAGTAGGCGCTTTTAATAATTGATTATTCCGATAAACGCCAAGCCCTTTGCCGCCCCAATAAAGTTCTTCTCGCATCACATCATAGATAAAACCTAATTTACCAATGCCGTCTTCATAAACAGCTAACATAATACAAAAATTTTCTCTTTCCATCACGAAATTCATTGTGCCATCAATCGGATCGATGATCCACACGCGACCAGCAAAACTTTTTAAAGTATTGTAGCCTTTTTCTTCCCCTAAAATTTGATCTTCGGGAAAATTTGTTTGAATTTTATTCATTAAAAATTCTTGGGTTTGTTCATCCATATTTGTCACTAAATCGGTGCGGCCATTTTTCTGTTGAACGGTTAACTCTGATTCCAAGTTCATTCGAATCACATCGGCTGCTTCAAAAAGCCAACTTTGAATTGTTTGAACAAATTTTTGCGTTTCAGTCATCTAATCATCCCCCAGCTTTAATTTACCGCTTCCCTGTTTTTTAGCTTGTTGAAGCGTACGATATAACGAATATCCTGAAGCATTTTCAAATTCACGACCTAAGCGTTTTTCTTCGCCGATACTTTTAACGACCGTTTTAAATTGTTGATAAGTTGTTAAAAATTTGTCAACAGGTAAGCCTGTTTCGTTGGCTTGCTCAACTGCTGTCCACATATTTGTGACAATCACCATTTCCTCCGTCGTCCAATCTAAATCTAATGGATATTGATAGTCTTTCATGTCTTCACCTCATCTTCTCTAGTTTAGCATATTTTCATAAAAAAACATCTTATTTACGTCGATTTTTTAATGCGTTAAAGAGAGGATATTCTGCTGTTCCTTTACGATACAAACTTTGTTGTGAAGCATAAATACCGCTATTTCCTGAACACATAAAACTGATTAAGCAGACCATGAAAAAATAGACCGCCGCTTCACTACCAAATAGTTCAATGCCCATAATGAAGCAAGCAATCGGCGTATTCGTGGCGCCAGAAAAAACACCAATAAATCCTAAACCTGCTAAAAAAGGAATTGATAGATGTAACAAAGGGGCCAAAGAACTCCCTAACGTAGCCCCAATTTCAAACAATGGCGTCACTTCTCCTCCTTGGAATCCGGCACCCAAGGATAACACCGTAAAGAATAATTTCCCAACAAAATCAAAAGGCTGCGCATTGCCTGCAAAAGCATCTTCTAATAAAGGTAAACTCAAGCCTAAATAACGCTGGTTGTTTAAGACGAGCACAAACAGAACGACAATGGACGCCCCAAGAAACGCACGAAGGTAGACATTAGCAAACCAATTTGCATAGGTCTTTTTTAAAAAGACAATGGAACGACTAAAAACCCAACCTGCCAAACCAAAACAAATCGATGCCAAAAATAATTTTACAAATAGTTCAACCGACCAAGTCGGAATTTTGCCCATCGGATAATGCGTATGTGTTACACCAAAACTTTCAGTTACAAAATTAGCAAATAAGCCTGCAAAAAAACTTGGGAAAAGTGCCTCTGCACGAACTTTTCCAATCGCCAAAACTTCTAATCCGAAAACGGTTCCCGCTAATGGTGTGCCAAAAACAGAACTAAAACCTGCACTAATTCCGCTGATAATAATTACTTGTCGTTCCAAAGCGGACAGTTTAAAGACTTTTCCTACAGCATTCGCGATTGCGCCCCCCATTTGCACCGCCGTCCCTTCACGACCAACAGAACCACCAAATAAGTGCGTAGTAATCGTGCCAAACAATGTTAAAGGAATTAAGCGCAAGGGAATATCTTCTTCCCCGCCATTGCCTTGTTCAATCACTAAGTTATTTCCTCGGCTAGCATTTTTCCCAAAACGCGTATAGAAATACGTAAAAACGACACCGCTAATGGGGAGGATAAAGAGTAACCAAGGATTTGCTAAACGAACATCTGTTACATAGGTGAGACTCTTTAAGAAAAAGGCGGATAACGCCCCCATAAATAAACCAATAATTGCGGTAATGAGCAACCATTTTGCCATATAACCGCCGATTGATAGTAGTTGCTTTGTTTCTTTTTTCACTTTACATGCTCCTTTACAATTTTCTTATCGCCAATCCTAGCGTACAGAAAAAGCCTACCAAAGGGTACACTTCTCCCGTTTGGTAGGCGTCATTAATTTATTCGTCCAATAAATAGTTCGTGGTGAACACCATCACCATGTTGCTATTAAACTATTAAAAATAATACCACGCAACTCTGGAAAGTGCAATAAAAAATCAATTGCGTTCCGTTTTTATCCACGTGCTATTACCTTTGATAAACCGATAATAAGCCATCACCACACTAACGAATAAAATTAAGTACATGTAGGAAATAGTAAAAGGCAAAATAATCAGCCCCAGTTTTGCAGGTACTTTTAGTTGAAAATTTTTCAACTCGCGATAATAGTTGATTGTAAAAAAAATGCCGAAAACTAACGAAATACTGACGGCCAAAACAAAACTAATGACAAGCGATAACGAAAAGCCTAACCTATACAAGTGTTGCAGTTGAAGCCCAGTTAAGACAAAAACGAGCATCCCCGCTACGAGATTAATAAAGGGTTGCGCTAAAAAATAATAGATTCCACACTTCTGCCTTAGCGTTAATGACTTTGATTTAATCACCCTGGGTAAATACGCTAGACAATCTAAATTTCCTTGAACCCAACGACTTCGTTGACGAATAAAACGTTTCACATCTCTCAGTGCTTCTTGAGCCATAAAGGCCTCGTCAATATAAGCAATCGATAACTCTTTCAGCATTAATTTAATGGTTAACTCATAGTCATCCAACAAAGCATTTCCCCAAGGCTGATAGCCTAAGTGTTCGGTAATCATTGATAACCGAAAAAACTGACCATTGCCACCAAGTCCGATGGTTTTTGTTGCTCGACGCGCCTTTTGAATAAAATTATTAATCGTAAAAAACTCAACATCTTGTGCAATAAACATAAAATTTGTGACATCTTTCATTTTGATTCTTGTTTGCGCAGCACAGACTGTTGTATCTGTGAAAACAGCAGTTAGCTCATTGACAATATTTTCACTAAAAAAACCATCTGCATCTACCACACCCACTAAAACTTGATCCCAAGAATAGTGTCCTTTTTCTGCATCTGTTAATACAATTTGGAAAGCGTGGTTCAAAGCGGCGCCTTTGCCTTGTTGCGCATTGGGAAATTGACGAGACAGAACTTGGATTGGACCAGCAATACTGTCCATCATTGCTTTGGTTTGGTCCGTTGATCCATCATCAATCGCAATTATTTTTTTCTTAATTGGTAAAGCAACCAGTTTTTTTAATGTTTCTCCGATGACTTTCTCCTCGTTTACACACGGTACAAGAAAGTAGCAGAAAAATTCTTCTGCTACTTCGACTTCTCTTCTTGTTTTTTTTCTTGTTCGAAAACTGAGAAATAAACTTGTAAATAAATAGGTTAAGAAGATGAACATAATTACTTTGTATAACTGATACAAATAAATCATGTAATTTGACCTCTTTAAAAAAAATAACGGTATAGAATGTAGGCAGTGACAATCGAAACTAGAATAACGCCAATTAAATCAACCACAAAAAAGGCGCCTGTTGAAATTACCCCAAGTTTCGGTAAAGCTGATTGGCTCATTAAATACCCCTTTCTCTCTATTTGTTTTTTACCAACACACCACCACGATGACCATCACACACCCCCTATAATAATACTTTGGAGGATTATAGTACACAGGTGGATTATAGTACGTAACTGGTGGAATATATCCTGGCCAATATGTTGGTGGTGGCGGATTATAAACCGGTATTTTTCGGTTTTCTCGAACAATTGCAATTGTTTGACCCGCATGATTTTGCGTCAGACTGACGCGTGTTGGCGTAGTATTTCGTGAATAACCAGCCGGCGCTTGAACTTCTCTAATTTCATATACCCGGTTGACAGATAGCCCACTAATAGTGACTGTACCATCCCAACCTGTTGTTACTCTTTGTGTATAGCCATTAGTTGTATCTTTCCATTCAAAAACAGCGCCCGCTAAACGTGCTTTTGTTTCAACATCTTGTTTAATAATTCTGATAGCACCATAGTTTGCTTTATTGTTTAACACTAACGTATACGTTTTTGTGCCTTGACCTCGTAAATCAATCCGATGGACCCTACTATCCAACGCATACCCAGTTGGCGCTTGTATCTCGGTGATTTCATAAATACGATCCGACGATAATCCTGGAATCAGTACTTCACCATTTCCATTTGCTGTAAATGTTGCCGTATAGTTATTGGTAGTATCGCGAAATCTGAATTTCGCTCCTGCTAAACGTTTTCTTGTATCCGTATCTTGCTTAATAATTTTGATGGCGCCTTTTTGTGCTTGATTATTTAAGACTAATGTATAGGTTTTACCACCTTGTCCACGTAAATCTACTTTATGAACACGTCTATCTATGATATAACCATTCGGCGCTTTGATTTCTGTGATCTCATAGATACGATCACCGGCTAATCCAGTAATCAGTACTTCACCGTTCCTATTCGCTGTAAACGTTGCAGTATAATTATTGGTTGTATCTCGGAATTTAAATTGTGCGCCTGCTAAACGTTGTTTCGTATATCCATCTTGCTTAACAATTTTGATGGCACCTTTTTGTGCTTGATTATTTAAGACTAATGTATAGGTTTTACCACCTTGTCCACGTAAATCAACTTTATGAACACGTCTATCTATGATATAGCCATTCGGTGCTTTGATTTCTGTGACCTCATAGATACGATCACCGGCTAATCCAGTAATCAGTACTTCACCGTTCCTATTCGCTGTAAACGTTGCAGTATAATTATTGGTTGTATCTCGGAATTTAAATTGTGCGCCTGCTAAACGTTGTTTCGTATATCCATCTTGCTTAACAATTTTGATGGCGCCTTTTTGAGCTTGATTATTTTTGGTGAACGTGTAGGTTTTGCCAGCATAATTCGCAGGTAAAAGAATTTTATGCACCGTTCTGTCAAGTATATAACCATTTGGTGCTTTTATTTCTGTAATTTCATAAATCCGGTTGACGGAAAAATTATACAAAGTTGCTTCACCATTAGCATTAGCAGTTACTACGCCTGTATTCCCATTCACTGTGTCACGCCATCTAAATTGTGCGCCTACTAAACGTTGTTTTGAGTAACCATCTTGTTTAATTAATTTTAAATTGCCACGTAGCGCAACATTTTCAATGGTATAATAACCAATCTTGTCAGCAAAATTAGTCCTTAGGGTAACTCGGTAAGTCTTGTTATTTAAGATATAGCCGTTTGGTGCTTTAATTTCTGTAATTTCGTATACACGATTGACTGGCAAATTCGTTATCAGGGCTTGTCCGTTTTTGTCAGCTACAACTGTTCCTTCTTTTCCTGTCACCGTATCACGCCATTTGAACTCTGCACCTGCTAGACGTTTTCTTGAATCTTTGTCTACTTTGATTATTGCTAGACTACCTTTTTGCGCTGTATTTTCAATGGTATAATAACCAATTTTATCAGCAAAATTAGTCGTTAAGATAACTCGGTAAGTCTTGTTATTTAAGATATAGCCGTTTGGTGCTTTAATTTCTGTAATTTCGTATACACGATTGACTGGCAAATTCGTTATCAGGGCTTGTCCGTTTTTGTCAGCTACAACTGTTCCTTCTTTTCCTGTCACCGTATCACGCCATTTGAACTCTGCACCTGCTAGACGTTTTCTTGAATCTTTGTCTACTTTGATTATTGCTAGACTACCTTCTTGCGCTGTATTTTCAATGGTATAATAACCAATTTTATCTGCAAAATTAGTCGTTAAGATAACTCGGTAAGTCTTGTTATTTAAGATATAGCCATTTGATGCTTTAATTTCCGTAATTTCGTATACACGATTGACTGGCAAATCTGTTATCAGTGCTTGACCATTTTTGTCAGCTACGACTGTTCCTTCTTTTCCTGTCACCGTATCACGCCATTTAAACTCCGCACCTGCTAGACGTTTTCTTGAATCTTTGTCTACTTTGATTATTGCTAGACTACCTTTTTGCGCTGTATTATCAATAGTTACTGTCACTACTTTATTAGCTTGTGCAGTTGTTAGAGTGACTTTATGCACAGTTTTATCTAATACATACCCCACTGGTGCTTTCGTTTCTGTGATTTCATACGTACGATTGACTGATAAGTTGGGAATTGTGATGGTTCCATCGGTTCCAACTGTCACTATTCCTGTTTTTCCTGTCACTGTATCTTTCCACTGAAATTCTGCGCCTGTTAAACGTTTTTTACTGTCTTTGTCTTGTTTAACAATTTTGATAGACCCTTTTTGCGCTACATTTTCAATGATTACTGTCACTACTTTATTTGCTTGTGCAGTTGTTAAAGTGACTTTATGCACGGTTTTGTCTAGTACATAACCTGTGGGTACTTTCGTTTCTGTGATTTCATACGTACGATTGACGGATAAGTTGGGAATTGTGATGGTTCCATCGGTTCCAACTGTCACTGTTCCTGTTTTTCCTGTCACTGTATCTTTCCACTGAAATTCTGCGCCTGTTAAACGTTTTTTACTGTCTTTGTCTTGTTTAACAATTTTGATGGAGCCTTTTTGCGCTGTATTTTCAATGATTACTGTCACTACTTTATTTGCCTGTGCAGTTGTTAAAGTGACTTTATGCACGGTTTTGTCTAGTACATAACCTGTGGGTGCTTTTGTTTCTGTAAGTTCATACGTACGATTAACTGCTAAATTGGGAATTGTGACCGTTCCGTCGGTTCCAACTGTCACTGTTCCTGTTTTTCCTGTCACTGTATCCTTCCACTGAAATTCTGCGCCTGTTAAACGTTTTTTGCTTTCTTTGTCTTGTTTAACAATTTTGATGGAGCCAATTTGTACTTGCTGCTTATTCTTCACCCGATATGTTAAAGTGTAGTCGGCTTTTCCAGCAAATGAAACAGGATGTTTAGTTTCGTCTAATTCATAGCCATTAGGCGCCTTCGTTTCAACTAAATAATATTCTCCATCAGGTGATAAATTTGAAAATAACAGTTCGCCATTTTCATTCGTGACACCTTTTTCTATTAGATTATTTTTTTGGTCATACAACGAAAATTCAGCACCTGCTAAACGTTTCACCTCATTATTTTCATCTACTTTTTCTACTTTTAACTGGTTTTCTAAACGCGTATTTTCTTTTTTCAAGCGAATCGTCTGTGTTTGTTCTAACTTAATTTCAAATGGAACTGGTGTTGCATCTAACTTGTAACCAGTTGGTGCTTTTGTTTCAATGAATGCATACTGACCAGCTTCCAAACCAGCTAAACGAATTTGACCTGCTTGATTGGTGGTTAATGTTTCTTGAACAACTTGTTGTGTTTTTGTGTTCACGACTTTGAAAACAGCACCTTCTAAAACTTTAGCAGTTACTGCATCAATTTTTTCTAAAACGACACCCCCTCGACCTGTTCCATCACTACTCTCGTCTGCTGTGATGTAGGCAATATCATCATCTTCCCAAGCATCGAATCCCTCACTAGAAATACGCATATACGTGTAATTTGATAGCACGGCATCACTTGGAATATTTTCATTTGGAATCGTTTCTAAATAAATATAATAGGCATTTTTATTGGAAAGATAACTGCCCGTGGCTGTTGGTATTCCTTCAAATTTCTCTGCTTCATAATTAAATCCAGATTCAGAGGCATTTTTTTGGAAAAATTGACTGGCATCATAGCTATATTCGTCATGTTCCAAATTCCGAATCATTTCACCATTTGTTTCTAAAATAGGCTGCTTGGTGAGATATGCAGCAATACTGTCAATAGCTAATGTTTGGTTTGGACCTACATTATCTAAAAATTTAAAGGTTGTTTTTTCTGAACCTGAAAGACCTGCTTGATTATAGTTAAAATAAATGACCCAAGCAATTCTTCCCTCTGAGGTAAATCCTAACGGGACTTTTCGAACCAGTTCAGTTGGCGGAACTTTCTCCACGTATTGCCCGATATTAATTTTGACAATTTTTTGTGAATCCCCAAAAGTAAAAACGACTTGATCTTCAAAATCTTCTGATAAATTTTGATTATATCGTAGCTTCAGTTGCAAATCTGCTGAGTAATCTGTAAGCGTTTGTAAGGCTTTAATCGTCCAAGTACCATCATCGTTTGGAATCACTTGAAGTGCGTCTCCAATTTCAAAAGGTGTCATTGAATAGGAATATTTTTCGCTAGCCATCCTTAATGTCATCGTCTCTCCGCTTGCTAATTCAGAGATTCCTAATGACAAAGAAACTGTCGCCCAATCTTTTGTAGCAACAATTTCCGTTTTTTCCCCCGGATATTCAACAGCTATAGACCGGATTTGTGTGCCACTTTCATTATCCATTGCATAAGAAATAATACTTGTATTAGATCCTATAATAGTAAAGATAATTAAACAAATCGAAAATAACTTATTAATACTTTTTTTCATTCATCACAATCCTTTCAACACTAATATGTGTCTTTTTAGACACTATCTCACTAAAAAAAATAGTCATAATTTCTTCATTATTAAAATCCAACAATTGTGAAATCAATTTAATATCCGATGCTTTGAAAACAACTTCTCCTTTTAATTTTTTGTAAATCGTTGAAGCGGATATTGGTTGCCCGTATGCAGTCATTTCATTTGCCAACCACTCAACATTTTTTCCTTTCATTTTCAATTTTGAGTGAATTAAATTTGATTCCATTTTACTCTCCCCCTTTTCAGTGTCTAATAAGACACTGAAAATTATATCATTTTGTGAAAAAAACGTCAATATCATTAAAAAATGCTGATTTTTCTATTATATTCGTTACTTTCATTTTGAAAAAAACATGTTTCTTTTGCGACACTTTTTGTGCTAGAATGTTTTTACGGAGGTGGTTTTTTTGAAAGAAAATTTTTTGAAGCAAAAAAGGATGGAGAAAAATCTTACATTAGAACAAGTTGGAAATTTTGTTGGTGTTGGAAAAAGTACCGTCAGGAAATGGGAAACTGGAATGATTGAAAATATGGGGAGGGATAAAATTGTCGCCTTATCTAAAATTTTAGATGTATCACCTCTTGAAATCTTAGGTATTCCTGAAACGGAAGAAACGCCATTTGTTGTCCCAACCAATATTATGAACATTTACAAACAGTTAACAACTGAAAATCAAGAAGCAGTCTTTCGATACGCTCAAAAGAAATTAACAGAACAAAATTACTTTTAATATTTATTTTAAATAGATGAATGCTAGACTTTTTAGTCAACGTCAAACAAAAAAAGCTTATCCTTACGGATAAGCTTTTTTTAGATTGACTGTTGACCAAAATACTGACGCCATTTGGTTTTCATGGCTGTCGTCATCGGCAACGCCGCTTCTTTGACAGCACAATATTTGTCAACAAAGGTTACAATGTAGCTTTCTTTGTATTTTGGTGGTGCAATAGTTGCGCCCCACATATGTTTAATAATAATGTCTCGTTCTAAATCAGACAACTCTGTAATTTTTTCAGCATTTTTGGCTGCAATTCGTGGATGAACATAGGCATGAGAGCCTTCGTCAAACTTTGTTGTGCGCCAATCATAGTAAAACAAATCATGCAATAAACCAGCACGAGCTGTTGCACGAGCATTGCAGTTCCAACGCTTTGCTAATTTATAGCTATGATAGGAAACACTAATTGAATGTTCTAAACGAGTTGAATGCATATGTTGTGTGTATTCTGCTAATTTTTGGACTTCTTCGGTTGCTAATAAATCTTCTACATAAGAAAGATATTCTTCGTCTTCACGCCATTTTTCTGTCATATAATTGGGTGCCACCTTTTCTAATCCTTTTATAACTTGACTCGAGTATAGCACCCCAGCTATTTAATTACTATGAATTTCTCAATCTGTAACTTAACTTTAATATTTGCTTAATAAGTTTAGCGTTCAACGCAGTAAAATTTTCACAAAAACTTCTACATTTCTTCTGGTGCATGTAACCCTAGTAAACGTAAATCTTCTTTTAGAACAGTAGCTACTGCATAAACTAACGCTAAGCGTGCCTCTTTTTGAGCATCTTCATCCAAAATCCGAACATGGGCATAATATTTATTGAACGCTTGTGCTAAATGAATGCTATGTTTCGCAATAACAGATGGTTCATATTTTTCAGCAGCTTGCATCACAGTTTCAGGGAATTTTTGTAACAACTTCACGACTTCCCAGCTATCCTTGTCATTTAGTGCATAACGTTGTGTAGCGTCTGGTGTAAAGTTTGCTTTACGTAAAATACTCATCGCACGAGCATGTGTATATTGAACATATGGCCCAGTTTCTCCTTCAAAACGAACAACTTCATCTAATACAAAATCGAAATTATTTAGACGATCATTTTTAAGGTCATGGAAAATAACTGCACCTACACCTACTTGTTTCGCCACTTCTTCACGATTTGCTAAGTCTGGGTTTTTCTCGTTAATTTGATTTCCTGCTAAAGTAACAGCTTCATTCAATACTTCTTCTAATAAAACGATTTTCCCTTTACGTGTGGATAATTTTTTACCGCCTTGAGTAATTAAACCAAACGGAATGTGTTCCATATCATCTGACCAGTCAAACCCTAGTTCTTTCAAGACTGCTTTTAATTGTTTGAAGTGATTGCTTTGTTCGTTGCCGACTACATAAAGCGATTTGGCAAAATCATACGTCCGTTTACGGTAAAGCGCAGCAGCTAAATCCCGTGTGATATATAACGTCGCACCATCTGATTTACGAATAAGTGCTGGATTTAAATTATATTCTGTCAAATCAACAATTTCTGCACCTTGATTTTCTGTTAATAAATGTTTTTCTTCTAATAAAGTAACAATTTCATCCATTTTATCATTATAAAAGGCTTCGCCATTATAAGAATCAAATTCAACTTCTAACATGGAATAGATTTTATCAAATTCTTTTAGAGACTCGCTACGGAACCATTTCCATAATTCATTAGCTTCTTGGTCTCCTTCTTCTAATTTTTTAAACCATGCACGTGCTTCGTCTTCTAATTCTGGTTTTTCTTCTGCTTCTTCATGAAATTGCACATATAAGCGCAATAATTCATTAATTGGTTGTTGGCGGACTGCTTCTTCAGAACCCCATTTTTTATAAGCTACAATTAACTTACCAAACTGTGTACCCCAGTCACCTAAGTGGTTAATCCGAATTGGCTGATACCCAATTTTTTCTAAAATAAAGGCAATTGAATTCCCGATTACCGTAGAACGTAAGTGCCCCATAGAAATTGGTTTAGCAATGTTTGGTGAAGACATATCAATAGGAACATTGCCATTATTGCCAAAGGTACTGTTTCCGTAGTTATTTTTTTCTTTGACTACTTCGCCAATGACAGCTTGACTGACTGCTTCTTTATTCATGAAGAAGTTTAAATAAGGTCCCACCACTTCAATTTTTTCAAAATTTGTGCCATCAATTTTTTCTGCTAATTCTGCTGCAATTTGTTGTGGTGCTTTACGATAAATTTTAGCTAATGAAAAGGCTGGAAAAGCAACATCTCCATGATCAACAGATTTAGGATTTTCCAATAATTGTTCGATTTGATCCATCGTTAATTCTTCATTTAAAACATCATGTAACGCTTTTGCTACGATTTCTTTGTTGTTCATAAGAACCCTCCTGATTAATTTGTAAGTATTAAAAAAACAAAAACGTCTCTGACAAAACAAAATAATTTGTTTTGTCAGAGACGAGAATTTACCCGCGGTACCACTCTAATTGTCTATACTACTTGGATAGACCTGCTTCATCGATAACGGTGATTGCCGTCTGCTTTCAGCAGAATTCTAAAAGTGCGCTTCCTCATTCCGATCACTCTTGGCTCCCACCTTCCCAAGATCGCTAAGCTGACGTTGAAATAAGTACTCTCTTTATCATCGAATGTCATTGTTAAACTGGCTTCATTATAGCAAATTTTTGTCTAGCTGGCTAGCCTTCTTCACTAATTGTCATAAAACTAACGCCAGGTTCTGCATTTAAGTTATACGAAGCAAAGTGATTCTTTTCAGCTTCGATAAAGGCGGCAGCGCCAATCATCGCCGCGTTATCCCCACAAAGTTTTAATGGCGGAATAAGTAATGTCACTGCTGGTAATTGTTCACTGATTGCATGTCTCATTGCTTCTCGTAATCCTTGATTCGCAGCAACGCCCCCAGCGATTAGCAATTGCTTAACAGGATATTCTTGACAAGCACGAATGGTTTTAGTCACTAATACTTCTACCACACTCGCCTGAAAACTTGCGGCTAAATCCTTTGTAGACAGTGCTTCACCACGTTGCTCTGCATTATGAACCGTGTTAATAAACGCACTTTTCAAACCACTAAAGCTAAAGTCATAGTTATCCTCTTTTAGCATCGCCCGTGGAAATTGATAGGTATCTGTGCCTTCATGGGCCAAAGCATCAATCTCTTTGCCACTAGGATAAGGCAACCCTAACACACGTCCGACTTTATCATACGCTTCACCAGCTGCATCATCACGTGTTTCACCAACAATTTCGAAAGAGCCATCTTCTTTCATGTAGACCAATTCCGTATGTCCTCCACTAACGAGTAAGGCCATCAATGGAAATTCGAGCGGTGCCACAAAACGGGCAGCATAAATGTGCCCAGCCATATGATTGACTGGAATAAGTGGTAATTGGTGCGCCCAAGCAAATGCTTTTGCTGCAGAAAGTCCTATTAATAAAGCACCGACTAACCCAGGCCCATAGGTCACAGCAACGCCACTGAGTTCTTCTGGTGTGACTTTTGCTTCTGTTAATGCTTCTTCAATACAGATCGTCACTTGTTCAACATGATGACGACTCGCAACTTCCGGAACGACTCCGCCAAAACGTTGATGGCTCTTAATTTGCGAAGCTACGATATTGGAAAGAATTTTGTCGCCATCTTCAATGACAGCCACACTTGTTTCATCACAGCTACTTTCCACAGCTAATAATAATTTACGTTCTTTTGTAAAAATTGTCATTGGGCTTCCTTCCTTAATTTCGCACACATTACAAAGGCATTTTCTTGCGGTTCTTTATAATAATTTTTTCGAACAGCTACTTTCCGAAAACCTGTTTTCTCATAAAGTTTTTGAGCTAGTATATTCGATTCTCTGACCTCTAAGAAAATTTGTGTAATGTCACGACTTTTAACATATTCTTTAAAAGCTTTCATTAACTGACAACCAATTCCTTGGTGTTGTTTCTGACCATTCACAACAACGTGACTAATTTCTGCTTCATCTAAAATAAAATGATAGGCAATATAGCCTAACCACTGGCCATTTTCAACTAAAAAAAGATATTCGCTATTTTCCTGAGCAAAATCTTCCGCGAATTGTGTTTCTGTCCAAGGGGAGCCAGTTGTATAAGAAGAATTACTAAAACGCCATAATTCTTCACCAATATTTGCTACAGATATTTCTTTTTTTGTTACTAACATTTTTTCTTCACTCTTCTTTTAAATCAATTATCATTTCTAGTGCGTCTTCATTATTTTCGTCATAATAGCCTTTTTTCACCGTCTGTGAGACAAAGCCAATTTTTCGATATAAACGTTGGGCTTTAACATTACTCATTCGTACTTCTAGCGATAAGGTTTCACACCGATTTTTCTTGGCAAAAATTCGCGTTTCTTCTATTAAAGAACGACCTAAACCTAAGCCTTGGTATGCTGTGTGAACAGCGACATTCGTAATGTGTGCATCCGTTCCTTGAATCCGACAACCAATAAAGCCAACTGTTTTTCCGTTAATTGCCGCTAACAAATAGAGATGCGGCGCTTTTGAGCCAAGTTCTGCCATGAAAGCAGACATCGTCCAAGGAAGTTCCCCAGCATAAACTTCACGTTCAATTGCTAGTAAATCCTTAATATCTTGGTAGGTGATTTCACGCAATTGAAATTCTTGCTGGTTCATTGCAATGGTTTTAGTTATATACCGTTGCCGTCTTTTTGTAAAGTATTTTGTCACAAAATTAAAGTTTTTCCACATAGCTTTCTCCATTAGGCGTGTGTGTCTTCAACCAATTTTCTTCCGCTTCTACTTTTTTCAAATACGCAGGTAAGAACCCATGAACATTTTCAACAGGTTCAGCCACACTACCTAACGCAGCCAAAACTGCGGCATTAGGAATTTGCCATTGTGGAACATCACAAATTTCTCCATGAGGAATGATTTGAGCTATTTCTTCAGTGAATTTTTCAACATCTTCACCAACAAAAAAAAGATTTGGTTCATTTTTTAGTTGTTCTAATAACTCCCGCAGGGAAATATGTTGGTCCGGTAACTCATTTTGCCACACGCCATTGACAAACCGATAAGCACCAGCATAGACGTTTTTACGACGCGCATCAAAAAGAGGCACAATTAAACCAGTTTGTCCAACACAATTGGCAGCTAACGTTTGTAGACTGGAAATGCCTACTAGCTCTTTCTTTAAAGTATAGGCCAATGTTTTGGCAGTCGTCACGCCTAAACGTAAGCCAGTGTATGATCCAGGTCCTTCTGCTACGACAAAACGATCAATTGCCGTTGGCGCCAAGTTCAATTGGCTCATCAAATAGTCAATTGCCGGCATTAATGTTAAGCTATGATTTCTTTTAACCGTTGCTGTATAACTTCCCAGAATTTTTTGATTTTCACACACAGCAATACTCAATGTTTGGTTAGATGTATCTATTGCTAAAATTCGCACACGAATCCCTTTCCTTCTACAATTTAGTCGCTTCATTGTAGCACACTTTCCTTTTTCTAAAAAGGGAAAACGAGGTTTCTTTTTACAGAAACCTCGTTTCGTTCATTTTCTCTTTTTATTTAATGGTTGCTTCTAAGTAATCAATTAATGGTTTACTGATATCTGTTGCAGAACCATTTTCTCCTGAATTTTCAACCATAATCATTGTTAAGAATTTATTGTTACTACGATCTAACGTTAGAAGGAAACTGTTTTCTTTGCCATCTGTATCTTGTTTATCTTTTATTTCAGCTGTTCCTGTTTTAGCAGCCAATGAGAAGTTCGGATTGTACATATTATAAACATAACCTGAAGGATCTTCCACACTACCTAAAAGATCTGTGGCAATTGTATTCGCTGCGTTGGCGCTGATTACATTGTCTTTTTTCTTCGTTTCTTTGTCTAAAACTAGTTTTGGATAGACTAATGTTCCATTATTTTGGAAAACACTATACATGGTAGCTTGCTGGATTGGCGAAATTAACAATTGACCTTGACCGTAGCCCGTATCTGCTAAAAGAATTTCAGAATTAAATTTATCTTCATTTGAAATTTGAGCAGGCGTCATGGCAATTGGTAAATCTAGTTCCTCACCGAAAATGAATTTATTAAGACCCGCTCTAAATTTGTCTTCTCCCATCCGTAATGTTTGTTGGGCAAAATAAATATTATCTGAATTAACTAAAGCGGTACGCAGATTGACTGGACTTGCTTCTTTTACACGTGTCGCAAAATAGCCGCCCCAAGATTTATCTTTTTGCCATTTCAAACCATTAATTTCTAGCTCTTCATCTGGCTTCAATGTCCCTGCATCTAAACCAATGGCACCGGTAATTGTTTTAAAGGTAGAGCCTGGTGCATAGCCTGTCGCAAAACGTGCTGTGAATGGTAAATCTTTGTTGTTATTGTAAGCATCATATTCTTTTTGAGAAATGCCATTGGCCATTTTATTAGGATCATACGAAGGTGAACTAACCGTTGCTAATAAATCGCCTTTTTGAGGATCGGTAATGACCGCACTACCAGGGCGTTTGTCAAATATAGCAAAAGCTTGTTGTTGTACGCCACTGTCAATCGTTAATTTAATCGTTTGACCATCTTTTTTCTCTTTGGTTTGTAAAGCTTTTTTGACATTCTCTTTGTCATCTAAAATAACTAGTGAGCCACCATCTTGCCCTCTTAATTCTTTATCAAACGCTCGTTCTAAGCCAGTTTTACCAATTACGCCCGTACTACTTAACTCTGGATTTTTTTCAATATCTTCTGCAGTAATGGTGCCCGTATACCCGATTAATTGCGCAGCTGCTTCCCCCAGCGGATAATAACGTGACTCTGTATCTTTTGTCGCAGCCCCTGTTGGTAATTCTGTCACTGGTTCAGAAGCGACTGTGATTGGTACAAAGGAGTCTGCTTGGACCCATCCTTGGCTTAACTTTTGATTGATTTCATCAACAGAAACGCCGAATTTATCACTAAAAGCTTTGATATTGGCTGTTTTTTCTGCGCCAGAACCGAGTTTGCCAGGCACTACGCCCACTTCGTCAAACACTTTGTTAATTGCTAGCCCACTACCATTACGATCGACAATTTCTCCACGTTTGGCATTATCTACTTGAATCGAAATTTTATCATTTCCTGACATATCTGGAAAAATTAAAGATGGCTTCCAAGCGATTTGGTAGGTATCGCCTTTTTTGGCGATACTTGATTGATAAGACAAATCTTTCATTTCGCCTAAAGGTGTGCTCATCGATAATTTATAGGTAAATGTGTATTGATTGTCTTTCGCCTTTTTGACTTGAACATCACTAGCTTTGACTCCTTCTGCTTGAATCCCTGAATAAATTGCTTGGTATTTTTCAACAACAGATTTAGTATCATAGCCATTTTTCTTTAAGCTAGCTTCTTGAACAACGGACGGTAACTTATCAAATTCCTGTTTTGACAATACGTTTAAAAATGTAGTAGCTGTTTTCTTCGCTTCGGCTAATTCTTGTTTGGCTTGCCATTGACTATAAGCATAATACCCGCCACCGGCAGCAGCGATTAGAACCAAGGCAGAAACACCAAGAATAAGTGGTTTTTTTGAAGATTTTTTATTACGATTGCTTCGTTCCATTCAATAATCCCCTAACTATATAATATGTCTTTTCTTCTATTATACGTAACTTTTTTTAAAATGCTTGTGTTTCACCTATACTTTTTTTAATTTCTTAATAAAGTTTGATCAATTTTTTCCATTTCATCAGGCTTTCGTTGGATTTCTCTGCATTCATTGTGTGGTATACTAGCTTTAACAATTAGTTTTTTATTAGGAGGAATGAACATGGGACTTATTAAAGCAGCAACAAGTTCAGTTGGCGGTGGCTTGGCCGATCAATGGCTAGAGGTTATTGAACCTGATAATATGGGGGACACAACCGTCATGACAAAAGGTGTTTTTGTACGTAAAGATGATAAACGTGGTTCTAATCGTAAAGGAACGGACGATGTTTTAACAGATGGTTCTGTTGTACATGTCTATCCCAACATGATGATGCTTCTTGTCGATGGTGGCAAAATCATCGATTACACTGCTGAAGAAGGCTATTATACAGTCAAAAATGATTCTGCGCCTTCAATGTTTAACGGTTCTTTAAAAGATGCGATTGCAGAGACCTTCAGTCGTTTCAAATTCGGTGGCGTAACTCCACAAAAACAACAAGTTTTTTATATTAATTTGCAAGAAATTAAAGGCATTAAATTTGGAACACCTGCGCCATTAAACTATTTTGATAATTTTTATAATGCCGAACTTTTCTTACGTGCACACGGAAATTACTCAATTAAAATTACAGATCCTTTGCTATTTTATACTAATGCGATTCCTAAAAACCAAACGCAAGTAGATATTAATGATATTAATGAACAATATTTGGCAGAGTTCATTACAGCATTGCAAGCAGCAATCAATCAAATGTCTGCTGATGGGCAACGTATTTCTTATGTTCCCTCAAAAAGTGTTGAATTAAGCAAATATATGCAAACTGCGCTTGATGAGGATTGGCGCACCAATCGCGGCATGGAAATTGTTTCTGTAGCAGTTGCGAGCATTTCTTATACAGATGATTCAACAAAATTAATCAACATGCGAAATGAAGGTGCTATGCTCAGCGATCCAGGTGTTCGCGAAGGCTATGTTCAAGGTTCCTTGGCTCGTGGTATGGAGGCTGCTGGTAAAAATGAAGGTGGCGCTATGAGCGGCTTTATGGGCGTTGGTATGGGCATGAATGCGAATGGCAACTACTTTGCGCAAGCGTCTCAAACAAACCAACAACAAATGCAAGAAAAACAAAACCAGCAAAACGCACAAGGGGCTACAGACACTTGGACTTGCCCACAATGTGGGACTGAAAACACTGGGAAGTTTTGTTCAAACTGTGGTACACCAAAACCAACAAACGAGAAACCAAAATTAGAAATGAAATGTAGTGAATGTAGCGAAATTGTTGACTTAAGTAATGGTATTCCTAAGTTCTGTCCACATTGTGGTAAACCATTCCAAGGGGTTCCTTTATAAGCAAGTAGTGAACAATTAAAGAAAAGGGTCAGGCACAAGTCTACCCTTTTTCTTTGAATCAGATTCCTGTTATTTACTCACTCTATTAGAAAGGACGGTTGCAATGGAAACAACATTTACCCATAAATGCCCCAACTGTGGCGGCCCGCTCTTATTTAATCCCAAAGATCAAAAATTTCATTGTGAATATTGTTTAAATATTTACACGGAAGAAGAAGTGACTCGTTATGAGCAACAGCAACATGAGGCGCATTTAGAGAATCCCTCAACAACGACTGCCGAGGAAAATTTGACTTTCACAGCGGAAGAAGAATCCTCCGCTACGCAACAAACAGAGACCACTGAGAATGAAACAACTGCAGATGTAGGCACAATGGAAATTTTTAATTGTCCAAGCTGTGGCGCTCAAATTGTCACCGATGCAACAACGGCTGCCACATACTGTTATTATTGCCATAATCCAGTTGTCTTGGCTGGTCGATTAAGTGGCGAATTTTTACCAGAAAATGTCTTACCCTTTACAATTGAAAAAGACGAAGCGATTGAAAAATTTCTCGCTTGGATCAAGAAAAAATGGTTCATTCCCCGAGATTTTTTCAGCAAAAATCAAATCGATAAATTAACTGGGGTTTACTTCCCCTATTGGGTCGTTGATGCAGAAGTCGACGGACAATTGCAAGCTACTGGCACAAGTATTCGCATTTGGCGCGTAGGTGATATTGAATACACCGAAACAAAACGTTTCAATGTGGGACGTTCAGGAAAATTATCGTTTAAAGAATTAGTTAAAAATGCCTTGTCAAAAAACGTCCAACAAAAAATGGTGGAAGGCGTTCAACCATTTTTAATTGATCAAGCGGTGCCTTTCAAAAGCCAATACCTAGCAGGTTTCCAAGCAGAAAAACGCGATATTGAATATGAAGCAATCAAAAAACACGTCCAACAAGAATTACAAGATTATTCGGAATCATTGTTACGGGACTCTGCTTCTGGTTATACTACGTTGACAAATGTTCGCACGGATATTTCTCTAAACCAAGAAAATAATCACTATATGCTTTTGCCAATTTGGTTAGTCACCTATCGCAGTCAGGAACAATCAAAAAAAGTTTATTATTATGCCATGAATGGACAAACAGGTAAAGTAAGCGGTGTGCTTCCAATTAGTTACACTCGTTTAGGGCTAGCAACGTTAGGCATTTTCGCTGGACTCTTAGCACTCTTTTTATTAGGAGGTTATTTCCTATGAAAAAACGACTTTTACCTATTTTTTTCCTAATACTTCTTACCTTTGGCCTTGCCCTACCCGTTTCGGCGGCTGAAAATTCAATTGATGATGGCGCACAATTACTGACACCTGATCAAATCAACCAACTAAAGCAAGAGATACAACCTTTAGAAGAAAAAACAAAAGCCTCTGTCTTTATTGTAACCACAAATAATAATACCTATGGCGATGAACAAGAATATGCAGATCATTATCTTTTAAATAAAGTTGGCAAGGACCAAAATGCGATTCTTTTTCTCATTGATATGGACTTACGGAAAATCTACATCTCTACTTCTGGAAACATGATTGATTATATGACAGATGCACGAATTGATGATACCTTAGATAAAATATGGGATAATATGAGTCAAGGAAATTATTTCGCGGCTGCTCAAACCTTTGTTCAGGAAACTCAAGCATTTGTTAATAAAGGGGTTCCTGGGGGGCACTATCGTGTGGACAGCGAAACAGGTAAAATCACTCGTTATAAAGTCATTACCCCGCTGGAAATGGTAATTGCTTTTGCTGCTGCGCTGATACTCAGTTTGGTCTTCTTAGGCATTAATATTTCTAAATATCAATTAAAATTTTCAAGTTATCAATATCCCTTTAGGGAAAAAACAACTTTAAACTTAACCTCCCGCACAGATCAGTTAACCAACTCTTTCATCACTACGCGTCGTATTCCTAAAAACAATGGCGGCAGTGGCGGAATGGGCGGTGGTGGTAGCACCACCCACTCAACTGGCGGCGGCACATTCGGTGGCGGCGGTCGAAGTTTTTAGATTTTTTATCTTTTTTAATTATTTCATAAAAATAATGGTGTTATTTTTATGAAATAATGATAAAATAAGTATACTGTGGTGTGTTATTTTTACACATGGCGGTATACTTATTTTCATTTAAACTAAGTGATTTGTAGTCCAAAGTTATTTAATTGGGGATTGTTTTCAACTATTTAGTAAGCGCTACAAATCATTAACTAAACTATGGGAGGGAAAGTGAAAATGAAAAAAAATGATTCAAATGAAGGAAAAGTAAAAAAACCATTTTATAAGAAAATTTGGTTTTGGGTTGTAGTAGTTATTGTACTGGGGATTGCTGGTAGTGGTCTTGGCAAAGAGGATAAAAAAGCAAGCAATGATACCAAAGAAGTGAAAACAGAAGCCTCTTCTTCAAAAGCTACGAATAGTTCAAAAAATGATACAAAAAAAGAAAGCTCTGAAAAGAAATCAGAAGATAAATCGAAAGATAACTCTGATTTAAAAGCAACTTACGATAAAATTAATGTCGGTGATATTATGAACAGCAGCGAAGGCGGTTCTACAGAAGATGAAGTAAAAGCAATTTTAGGTGAACCAGCCTCTTCTTCTACAACAGATATCCAAGGCATCTCTACCACTACTCTATCTTGGACAAATGTCAAGGGTGGTGATCTTCTTGCATCTATTACTGTTTCATTCTCTGATGGCAAAGCAGCGAGCAAATCTGTAAGTGGCTTGAAGGTTGCAAAACATGATAAAGTTACTGCAGACCAAGTAAATAACATTGCTACTGATGGTTCATATTCTGAAGAACAAGCTAGAAAAGATTTAGGAGACCCAACAGGGATTACTTCTACAAATATCAATGGTGAAAAAAATGATACTTTAATCTGGATGAAAAACTTAGATGGTGATTTAGGTGCTACTGTTACTGTTTCTTTTTCTAATGGAAGTGCAATTTCTAAATCAAGTTCAGGATTAAAATAAGAAAAACTTGTCATTGTAAAATATTAACAACGAAGTCAGGACAGAAGTGTTTAACTCCGAGCACCACGTAGGTAAGGATTAAGATATCCCGAACACTTGTGTGAGAAAGTCACTTTCGGCTTATTTCCGAAAGTGTTGCTTCTGTTCCCGCCGTTTATCAGTTTTTGAGCGTGGGACAAAAATCCAAAGTGATTTTTGTCCCACGCTCGTTTTCTATTTTAGTTGTAATTTTTTTCTTATTGAACAAAAATCTGTGAGCTGAAATTATAAAACCTATGAACATCATGGTATTTTATTGAAATACACTAGTATGCTTGCTTAGATACTCGAATAAAAGAAACGTTTTTCACAATACATATATCAAAAATAATAGATTTTTTTCTTCTTGGTATTTTCCCATAATTCTTGATAAGGTATTTCATGGATATCACGGAAATAGGCTACTTCAAACTTTTCAAAATCAGTTGACTGGCAGTTGCCGGTTAAAACACCAATTCCTGCTTTGCCATGACACGTTCCCATAAAAACATCCACGAGCGAATCACCTACCATAATTACTTCTGTCGCCTTCAATTGACATGACTGACAAAAGGCTTGGAGCATGTCCGCATCTGGTTTCGGTAAGTAACGATCTCCTGTCGCAATAAAATCAAACATTTCTGTTAAACCAAGATATTCCATAATCAACATAGTCGCTGGCAAAGTATCTGAAGTTGCTAATCCAATTTTATAGTTCTTCCGTTTCAGCTCAAGAAATAACTGTTTTAAATCACCAATCGGTTCGATCTTTTTCAGATTTTTTCGTAAATAATCATAAAAAAATTGCTCCAGCCATCGACTGCTGATTCCCTGTTCGACTAATTCCTCAAATTGCGCCAATTCCTGATAAAGTTCCTGATAAAGGACTTCATCAAGTAAATGTTTTTGCAAAAAACGTTGCTCCTGAATAGCTAATATCTTTTTTATTTCTGCTGAATGATGAGGGGCTAACATACTTAGTGTTTCAAAACAAGCTTGCAAACCTGCTTGCCAAAGAGTGTCAAAACGAATACACGTACCATCTTTATCAAATAAAATTCCTCGATTTTCCATGAAAGAACACCTCAAAACGTTTGCTTTGCTTCCTATTTGTTTCTTCAAGTATACTAATCATTTATTTGATTTTGATATTCTTTTTGTATCATTTGTGTAAAAAAATATAAAAAAGCAACGAATTTAGAAAAATTCGTTGCTTTTTTATTAATCAATCACTTTTTTCACTTTGAATTCTTTTGTTTCAGCAGACGGTTCTGTTTGATCAGCTAATTCAAATAAAATATGGGTACCATTTTCTTCATCTTCAACGATAATCAGTTTTCCTGGAATCTTTCGAGTATCTTTCGCAATTTGGGCTTCTTTAATTAATTCTTTTTGATCTCTTTTTGAAGCAAGGGCATTTCCTAAATTAAAAAAGACAGTTTCTTCCATAATTAACCACTCACTTTCTCTACTTTTCTTAAGTCAATTATAGCATATCCCTAGAAAAAGTGGCAGCTTGTGTCCTTTTACTTTCATTTAAGCATCAATAATCAAAGAATAAGCATAAGGACTTTCATAAATTCCTGAAGTATAATAATTGAGCCTCTTTTTAAATAGCGGGCCGTCAATTACCAACGTATGGTACTCCCCGTTTTCTCCGCAAATATCTAATTGATGCTCTTTAAGGTACGTGATAAATGTTTCATTTAACGGTTCTCCTAAAAATTTTATTGGAATGCCTGCCTCTTTGCTGACCGTTTTGATAATTGCTGTGTACCCTTTTGCCAAGAATTCTTTCACAAGTGCTTCGCGATTTTCCTGCCAAAGAGGTAATTGTGGTTCAAGTCCAGCACTTAACGCAACTTGGCGATCCCAAGCACCATTTTGTTCAATATCTATATCGCCAAAACAAACCGTTTCTGCACCTAATTTTTTGGTTTCCTGCAGTGCCTCAACCACTTTTTCTGTGTAATTTGTTTCATTGTTATGTGATATAACAAGTGGTAAATCTAACGCTTCGGCTGCTGCTTCTAAGACGGAGATTGGTATGCCGTGAAACCAAGAACGATTAATTTCATCACTTAATGTTGTCACTAACGCAACTGGCTGATTTCCTGCTTGTACCAATCGATCCATCGCCAATAAACAATCTTTACCAGAGCTATAACTTAAACAAAATTTTTTCATAAACGTTCCCTCTTTTCTCTATGACTATACCTCAAAACAATACATCCGTATACATATTTATTATTTAAGTATAACTAATACTGAATAGTTATTTGAATCAAAACATGGTATAAAATAGAGGTAAAGCAAGCTTTATTCACTTCTTTATATCTCTTTTCAACGGATGATCAGCTGGCGGAAACCAGCTGATCTTTTTTTCAAAAAACACAGCTATCTTTTGCAGTTTTCTTTTCCTCATGTTATAAAGAGATAGTAGGAAGCATTTATTCACTTCTTTACAAATCTATCTTAATCTTAGACAGTCGGCGGAAAACGGCTGTCTATTTATCTGGAAAAATTATGAACTCGTCAGCTAGTGGTCAGTTGACGAGTTTTATGTTATAATAATTAGAACACGAAAAATATTTTTAAACGAACCATTCAATTGTTTTGATGATTTTATTCAAAACTGGCGTGTCTAGAGAGATACAAGGATGTATTAGAGGTAGGGAATACATCGCTTAAATGAAAAATACTTGAATACTAGAAATAGTCTGATCCAACTTTAAAATAATAATATTGATTCGTTAGATAGCCTTCTCTTTAAAGAGAAGGCTATTGTCAATTAAAGAGTAAAACCACCGTATTCTTGTCAGTATACGGTGGTTTTACTTCTTCACATGTTACATATAATCAACAAATTTACTTCTGAACTTAACATGTAAATGAGCTCCTACGATAAATATTACTAATGTTGTTAGCCAAAAAACAACAAGCTGGGGCTTATCTTCAAAAAACCATCTTTTATAGAAAAATGTATCTCGAAATCCATTAATAATATATGCGTAAGGATTCAACATAAGAATTTTTGATAACCAAGACGGTAAATTCTTTGTACTCAAATCCCAAAAGACCCCTGACATATACATTAATACTTGGATAATAGAATTCAAGAAAATTTGATAATCCCTAATTAATGCAGCAATAGTTGAATTAATTAGACTAAAACTATATAAAAAGATAATCATCGCTACAATATAGTAAGGTAGCTGAATCCAATAAATAGAAATCTTTTCACCTGTCGAGATTGACACAATCGCTGCTAACGTAGTGAATGCAAAATAACTTGGTAACTCAGAAAATATTTTAACCATTGGCAAAATACTTATTGGAAACTTCATTCTAGAGACCATGCCAACTTGCATATAAACAGAACTAGAAGCTTGTTTTGTTACTGTACTTAAAAAAATCCATGTACTTAATCCTACCATCAACCAAGCAATATAGGATACTCCTCCTTTTACGGTTCGAGCACCACCAAGGGCAATCCCAAAAGCAAAATAATAGACACCTAACTGAATTAAAGGACTTAAAATTTGCCATAAATTTCCTAAGATGTGGCTTTGATATAATGCTTTATTACTGTATTTAGCAATTCGTTGTGCAACGCCTAAGTATGAAAACTGTTCAGCTAAAATTAATTTTACCTCGCGCATTATTCAGTCACCTCTTTCAATTTCAACACTTGTCCAGGATAAATAGGTACCTCAATGATTTCTGGATTCAAAGTTTGAAGTTGTTCTATAGTGAGTCCGTGATTTTCAGCAATCAAACTGACTGAATCTCCAACTTCCACAGTATACGTTGACACAGCTTGTTCGCTATTATTATTTTCTGGTACGTTCGTTGGGCTAGGCTGAACTTCCTCCTGCTGCCTAGATTCTTTTGTTGAAGCTGGTTTAGTTTTAGTCGTTTTCACAGCATTTGTATCCTTCCCTGCTACTTTCTCAGGAACAAATATACGTTGAATTGTTTCCGCTGGATGAATGAAAGCTGTTGTTAATGAAATACCCTTTACAAAGGTAAGACTTACATAAAAAATCATACAAAGTAGCAAAATTAACAAGCTCTTCGTACCAAGAGTCATTTTATCTCCAATTTTATTTTTAGTAGTAAATTTAATGACTTCTTTAGTCGTCCGGCGACTGCCTACTTGTTGATTGGCTTTTTCAAGAATTGTTTCTTGAAGTTGTTCCAAAGAAAAATTTCTCTGTTTGGCCTTGCCATCTCTCTGATACGATTCTTTTTGCGGTTCAGTGAAATGATTATAACGGTGCAAGAAAGCACGATATTCCTTTAAAATATGCTTAGTTTCACCAAATGCACGTAGGTCACCATAATGCATCCAAGCGACACGATCACAAATTTGCTCTACTTGTTGAATAGAATGAGAGACAAAAAAGATAGTTTTGCCTTGCTCTTTAAATGCAAGCATTTTTTTTAAGCCTTTATTATAGAAGGTTTGATCTCCTACAGATAACGCTTCATCGATCACTAAAATATCTGGATTTTGATGAACCGCAATTGAAAAACCAAGCTTAGCACGCATACCGCTAGAATAAGTTTTAACAGGCTGGTCGATAAAAACGCCTAATTCTGAGAATTCAATAATATCATCGATTTTGGCATCAATTTCTTTATTCTTTTCCCCCAACATTAAACATTTCATTCGAATATTTTCTCGTCCTGTTAAATTATTATTTAGTCCTGCACCAATCGAAATAATTGAAACTTCACCATTTATTTCAAGTTCTCCTGACGTTTGAGGGGTGATGCCTGAAATAATATTTGATAAAGTGGATTTGCCTGAACCATTTAAACCAATAATACCAATTGTTTCTCCAGAATATACGTCGAGGCTAACACCTTTTAACGCCCAAAATGTGGGAACTTTGTTTTGAAAAACACTAAAAAGTGTCTTCAATTTGTCAATACGTGTTTTCGCTAAACTGTATTCTTTGGTAAGTAATTTTGTTCTAACTTTCAGTTCTTTTTCCATTTGTTCCTCCGAGTCTAACCGTTCACTAGTTGGCCATTTCACCAAATTCTTTAGCGACTGCTTTCAAAGCTGCTCCGAAAACTTGGTCCATATCATAGTATTGATAATTGGCTAAACGTCCACCAAAAATAACTTTTTCTTGAGCGTTTGCTTTTTCTTTGTATTTTCTAAACAAAAGTGAATTTTTCTCATCATTAACAGGATAATAGGCTTCTTTTGAACGATCCCAATCTTGTGGGTATTCTTTCGTCAAAATCGTTTTGTTTTCATCGGCCTTTTGATCAAAATGTCGCCATTCCATTATCCGTGTATAGGGAGTTTCCGCATCTGTGTAATTAATTACGGCATTGCCTTGTGCATTGTTTGAATCTACTGTTTCATTTTCAAAACGTACTGAACGATATTCTAATTCGCCATAAGAATAATCAAAGAATGCATCAATCATCCCTGTATAAACAATTTTTGGAAACTCTGATAAGTAAGTTTCTTTCTCTGCCAAAAAGTCTTTATTCAATTGAATATCAATTAATTCACTCTCTAACAATTTATCAAACATAGCTGTATAACCGTCGACAGGTACGCCTTGATAGCGATGGTTAAAGTAATTATTATCAAAAGTAAAACGAGTTGGCAAACGGCGAATAATAAAACTTGGTAATTCCGTAGCCTTACGTCCCCACTGTTTTTCTGTATAGCCTTTAATTAATTTTTCATAGATATCCGTTCCTATCAAACGAATCGCTTGTTCTTCTAAATTTTTTGGAGCGCCTTTAATTCCAGCTGCCTCCCGCTGCTCTGAAATTTTTGCTTGTGCTTCAGCTGGTGTTTTTACCCCCCACATTTGGTAGAACGTGTTCATATTGAATGGTAGGTTGTAGAGCTCCCCTTTGTAATTAGCAACTACTTGATTGATGTAGCCATTGAATTCCGTCAATTGATTGACATAAGACCATACTTCTTTATTGTCAGTATGAAAAATATGGGCACCATAGTCATGGACATTAATCCCGTTTTCTTTATGTGTATACATATTGCCACCAATATGAGCACGTTTCTCAATAACTAATACTTTTTTTCCTCGTTTAGCTGCTTCACAAGCAAACGTTGCCCCAAAAGGTCCCGAACCAACAATTAAATAGTCATAATTTTTCGTATTGTATTTCATTTACTAACTTCTCCTAACAAAGTTACTTTCAATTTATTTCAAACACCAAATGCATTATTTATTTTTTCACTAGAGTAGCTAATACTTTTTTCCCAACGCCTTCTTTTGTGTAAGAATATAAGTTGATTTTTTCGTTATCTTTTTCTATTTTATAAACTACAAGTGATTTCAAATTTTTTCCCTTTAAAATCACAATATTATCATTTGTAGTGGAAACATCATAAATACGTTTGCCATCCAATGTCCACACATTATCTTTAACAACTAATGTTTTCCAATCCCAATTAGCTGTTACTTGATACTCTCCATTTGTAATCAAAGGTTGTTCTGAGTTAGTACTTTTGGAAATAGTTGTCTCTTGGTTTTCTGAATATTTTTTACTGATGTAATATCCTGACCAAAAACCACAACCGATACCAATTGCTAAAGACACAATTATTGTGATTATTTTCTTCATGTCACACACTCCCCTGTTTATTTAAAAGTTAAACTTGCTTCCCACATATTTGCACCTAAAATTCTCACTTCTGGTTTTAATAAAAATCCAGAAAATTCATAAACTTTTGCAATAATTAAATAAATTAATGCTTCATAGTCTTGAGCAGAGGCTTGTTCAACATTGATAAAGAAACCTGGATGTTTTTCAGATACTTTTACTCCGCCAATTCTAGTACCAACTAAGCCAGCTTGTTGAATTAATCGAGGCGCCCGTCCCCAAGTAAAAGTTGACCCATGATTTGGATGTGTTAGTGGGTGCATCCTTTCTCTAATTTCGACAGTTCCTACCATGTCATTTACCATATTTTCTAAATTACCTTCTGAAATCTGTAATTTAGTTTCTAGAATAATCCACTCAGGATGATCCATAAATGAACTATAGCGATGACTAAATTGAACATCTTCTTTATTTAAAACTTTAATTTCTCCATTTTCATCTACAATCGTAGCTTCAAGAAACATGCTATTAATATCCTTAACTGTCCCAGCATTCATATAAACTGCGCCACCAATGGTTCCTGGAATATTATCTGCCCATTCTAAACCGCATTTCAAGTGTTCTAGTAGATAATAAGATGTTTCAATTAAACTTGCACCTGCCGAAACTGTTAAAACATTCCCCGTAATTTTACGATAATTCAAGGCAGTCATATTTAAAGTAATCCCACGGATACCACCATCACGGACTAAAATATTTGAACCTTTACCGATAACAGTTAAAGGAATCTGATTATTTTTAGCATATTTTACAATTAAAGCAACTTCTTCTATCGTTTTTGGAAAAATTAAAAGATCTGCTGGACCACCAACAAAATTCGAAGCATATTCTTTTAATTCACGACCTACAAATAACTCTAAATCTGGTAATTCTTCTAAAAGATCTTGTTTCCACGAACGAATTCTCTCATTTTGCACAATTTTCATAATTAATTGTTTTCTTGTTAAAAGATTCTCGGGAATTGCTAATGCTTTTTTTTCTGTGCCTTGTTTCGGTTTAGGCTTAGGTTTTTGTATCGGATGCAAATACATAACATGTTCGATTTTTTCATCTTTCACATATTTACCGACGATTCTAAAAGGACTGAACGTTTCCTTTCCCTTAAACTTTTCACGATTAAATCTTGTAGTGACTTCACGATGATTATTCATAAAAATTAATTCTTTATCTGTTAGCTTCCAAAAGCTTTCATTAGGATTGGAATTTTTTATCGTACCATTTGGCGATAAAACAATTGCTGCGGAAATCGGAACAGTTGTTTTAGCTCGATAAAAATCCAAAGGTTTATTGATAATATATCGTCTAAATTCATCATATACTTCGTCTTCATCTGGGCTAAATTTACTTGTCAACGCATCGGTTAACCACTTATCTGAAATCTCTTTTTCTCTAGCAATCTTTCCAGCGGTCTTTTGATAGTCAAGTGCTAAACTAATATTTTTATTTTCTTCAATTTCTTGTTTTGTGTTTTGCTCATAGACACGTCTAGTTTCGCCAAGCTCAAACAGGTTCATCAAGCTATTAAAGCGGTCAATTCCACGTTGTTCATTATAAAAAATTGAAAACGGTTTTTGGAAAATAGTCGCAAAAACAGTGCCATGAAACGAATCAGTAATAATATATTTTGCTTCTCGATAAACAGATAAGAAATTTTCTGGCGTATCTTCAGAAACATATTCTACTGTATTAGGAAACGTTTTTTTCGCTAGTTCACGTCCTTTTAAAGGATTAGGCAAGACCACTAATTTCAGTCCCAATTTTTCTGCGATCGCTAGTGCTACACGAACTTTTTCCTTGTTAATATCCAAGAAAAAGACAGCCATATAATCTCCTGATTCTTGTCGTTTAAACGTAGCTTGATCAGCTAAAGAATCATATTCACTTCTTTCAACAAGATAGGTTGGATCCAAAGCCTGAATAACTTCTTCTTGAAAAATATCTTTCATAATTTGTACAGAAAAATCTTCTCTCATAGAAACATGATTAAACTGTGTAATATCTTTTTTGCGGTTTGCAACCCATTTAGGATCATATTTACTTGTATCTGCTTTTCCTAATGAAACAGAATAAGCAATTGTTTTATTACGAGGATAAACAAAATCTAAGAAATCATCGTCGTCTACCCAACCATTCCACGGATTCCACATTTGATCAGAGCCTAAAATAAAGGTATCTAGATTTTCTAAATCGTTCAATGTCGGTAACGTTTCTTTTGTTAATTGCTCAGTATAGGGCATATTATTTTTCTTAAAAAAATTATACGCTAAAGGCATCCATGCTCGAAAGTTACTTCTGTTTTTATAACCTAGTGGTCCATCAATCATAACCGTCTCGTACCCTTTATTCTGTACATATTTGTTTAGAGCATAGTATGTTAAGATTGATCCATAATTTTGGTTATACCACCAGCCCATAATTGCTGCTTTTTTCATTTTTCCGCTCCTACTTTCTCTGTTACTTAATCAAATAAATAATTATTTATTAACGCTAATTGTAAATGAATACTTTCCATTATCGTAAGGCCGTGTATACCAATTGTATTTTCAGAATCAATCATTAATTCTAATTTTTTCAAGGTAAAACCATTAGATAAGGGGTAAATTTTCTCATACATTTTTTTATTTGCTTCAGAAGCAATCACCGTAATGTTTTCTAATTCATAGTTTGACTGTTCCATCTTATCTTTTATTCGGTTTGAAAAATCCATTTCTACGAAATCAAACATTAACTGGCGATCTATTCTACCATCCGCGCTGTTTACCCAAGGCTCTCGATCAATTACTGGATCTACACTAACTGTTTTGTAATTACCTGTAATACCTAATAATAACGCTCCCGTTCCGCCTCTAGAGTTTCCATAGAAGATTATATCTTGATGCTTCAGTCCAAATTCTGTTTTCTTTGCTTCAATTAAATCCAAAATTTCTTGCTCAAATAATGTGTAATAGGATCCTGACACAAAGCCAACATCAGCTATTCTAAGAATGATAGTATTTTTTCGAACAGATTGAGACAGGGTATTCCATTGTCTCAATCCAAAATATCTTTCTTTGGCGCCAGAGTGTCCCACTCCATCCGCAGGAACAAAAAGTACTACCATCTTCTTACTTAGTAATTCATTAAATTCTGGGATTTGGATACTATAATGAATATTTCCAAATTTTTCCAGACCAATAGATAGAGTATCTAGAGCAACAAAATTAAGTTGATCATTTAAAATTCCATCAACTGTATAACCTTGTAATGCTTTTGCCTTTATCAATTCTTTCTCTTCAGGATGATTATCTAAAAAATTCCATAAATCGTTCATTTTTAATCTCCTTTAAAATCTTTCTATTTCAACAACCCTTTTGCTTTTTTAAGACTTTTTGATACAGCTTTTTTAATTGTTGTAGGTTCATTTCCTTCAATTTTATTGATAGGTGTTAATTCGTTACCAATACTTGTCATTGTATCTTGGATATAGCCTTGGTTTTGTCGAACGACACTAAAATGTGTTTCCCCTTCTCGAGAAGTCAAAATTCGAACATTGTAATCAAATGCTGCATATTTTTGAGTATAGCCCGCCCAAATTGTAAAAACATTGTCTACGAAAGTATAATACATATTTTCTTGTAGTAAGGTATAGCCTTTTTCCCACTCGGCTTGTAAAACAATCGATTTTAAAGTAGTACCTTCTTTTTTAATTAATAAAGATACTAATAAACTATCATGAATTATTTTTGTATTGTCACCCATATAAACGAAATCAATTACTCCGCTGGCATTGCTTGTATCGTTATCTGCAATAATAATTGAAAACATTTCAATTGCCGTCCCATTTCCCTGGGCTTTCTCTTGTCCAAAAATTACTTTACCTCCACGCTCTTGAATATGAACATTCGGAATAATGAAGGTTTTTTTCATCCCAAAATCTTTATAAATATTTTGATATATTTCTAGATTGTATTGTAAAATATTTTGGATTCGTGTGATACGCTCTACTTGTTCTGGATCATTAGAATATTTTTCTTTTTTCACTAAGTCTAGCCCTAGTTGTTGGATGTATTTCTCTTTTAATTCTTGATAGAAACGTTCTTTAAATGCTTGATCAACACGATTCATGTCAAAAATAAACCAGTTTAATGTATTAATAATTTTTAACCGATATGCTTCAATTCGATTTGGAGCATGTTGTTTTAAGTACTCCAACATTTTGTCATGTAAATTGAACTCATCACGATAATTCATTCCATACGTAGACATCAAGCCATCTTGTCTAACGATTCGTGTCAGCAAATATTTGTTTAGTGCAACAATTTTTTCGGTACCTAATAATGCTGTATAAGTGAAATAAGCATCCTCGCCAACAAATTGTTCTAAGTTTACCAAGTTATTTTCTTTGATGTATTCTAATAAAAATAATTTGTCATATAAATAAGGAGTTACTTCATCCAATGAAATTTCTTCACCAGACATACGTCCACCATTAGTTAGTAATGGATTGTGAACAACGTGCACTTCTCCATTTGGTAACTTTTCTTTCATGCCAAATAACAGAATATCTGTTGCACTATCATATGCACGATAATAAGCGTCTTGTAATAAATTCGCTTCAAAATGATCATCTGCATCCAGAAATTGCAAATACCGTCCTCGTGCTATCGAAATGCCCACATTTCTTGCGTGTCCAGGATTACTTTTGCCAATAGAAATCCCCGTAATTCTCGGATCTTTTACTGCAAATTCGTTAATAATATCCATGGTATTATCTGTAGAGCCATTCTCTACTAAAATGATTTCAATCTCACGTAAAGACTGCTCACAAACAGTTTCTAATGTTTGTCTTAAATATTTTGAAGCATTGTGAATCGGCATGACAACACTAACTTTATACAGATTTTTCAAGTAGTCCTCATAATAAGCTGCTGGATCATTTGCAATTTGATAAAATTGTTTGATGTATTCAAAATCGATATCATTCAGCTGGTCTGTTTCTAAAGCTTGTCTAAAATCTACTGCCACCTTTTGAATCACTTCATAAACCGACTCATCACGTAAATGGGTTAATTTTTCAATCGCCCAAAAGTATTTTTCGAACATTTGTTTATAAAAATAACCTTTGTAGCGTTCAAATTTATTTTGTTCAATTAAATTTGAACGAATTAGTTTAAATTGTTGAAACAAGAAAGGAACCTTTGTTGCCACATTATTTACTGTCGAATTTGGGTTGTCTTGTCTATAAAAATACAAACAATCTTTAATAAAAATAACATTCTGAGATGCTGAATTGATTTTCCAAAATAGACCAGTGTCCCCATAACTTTTAATTTCCTCATCCCAAGTTACGTTTTCTTTCTCAATCATACTTTTTTTATAAATGGCATTCCATGGATAAACTTGTACAATTAAATCCGTCGTTTTTAAGTCAATCAATTGATTGTATTTATCGGGATATTGCCATAATATATCTCGCTCAACCTCTTCTTCAGAAGAAAATTCAACCCAATTACAACGGACAACATCTGCATGATGACTTTTAGCCGTATTGTATAAACGCTCATAGGCATGCAATGCTACATAATCGTCACTTTCAAATTCAGCAATATACTCACCTTTTGCTTCTGAAACACCCAAGTTAAAGGCTTTTCCAATTCCTCCATTTTTAACATTGAAAACGCGAAAACGTGGATCATCTTGTGCAATTTCTTCAATAATTTTTTGACTATTATCAGTAGAGCCATCATTAATAATTAAGAATTCAATTTCTTTCAATGTTTGGTTTTTCAAACTCATTAATGCCTCTTCTAAATAGGTTTCTACGTTATAGACGGGTACAATGACTGACACTTTCACATTTTCCATAAAACAAATTTCCCTCACTTATCATTTATAGTTGTATACTCAAAATATCCTGATTTAAACGGACAAAATTTAAGCAAAAAACTTACTAAAATCTTTAACCCCAATTTCTAAATAATTATCAAAAACTATCGTAAATCTACTTTCTTTATTTGAAAATTTTTCTGGCAACTCTACCTGATAACTAGTTTCACTAATTTTTTTAAACGCCAGCCTCTGTCTTGTTTCAAAAGGATTTTTCAGCTCTTTTATTTCAAATCCTGTAATTTTTTGGTGTGTATACACATTTAAAGAAAGCGTATTGCCATCACGTTGCGTTGCTTCTGCATAAGCATTCATGCGAACTGCTGGGAATCGTTTCAATAATCTTGGATAATAATAACTTTTCTCTGTTTTTGAAACATAACCAAAGCGATTGACTAACACCCAACGAATGGACTGACATTGAATAAACCAATACAAACCATCAATATCGTTAGTTTGTAAAAATGTCCAAATGATTTGACGCACATCACTTCTAAAATACGGACTAGGATCAAAATTTAATTCACCTAAATACTGATCCATCTGTACTTTAAAGTCTTGTAATCGCTTTTTACTGAATGGATATCCAGTATCCCTCCGAATACAAAAGTCATAAATTAGCCATTCTAAACGGCGTGCTAACATCCGTTCTTTAGACAAATCATCTGGAAACTGTTGATTAATATAACTTAACGCACGCAACCAAGAAAGCATAAATGTCCGATTAATTGATTTGCTTAAACTTTCATTATCTGCATCTCGATTTAAATAAGTCGTTAACCTTTCCCCTTGTGTAATGGTTTTTGAAAATCGCATGGCTTCATAAAAGAACAGCACATCATCAGCCACCCGTTGATTAACAAAGTGTAAATTATTATTGTGTATCAGTGAAGTTCTTAACATGATAGCTTGCGGTCCCAACCAACCATAAAATTCAGCTGGCAATTCTTGGATAGACCGATTTTTAAATGACCCATCCACATAATATGGCTTACTTTTTAACATTAAGTGGCCATCCGTACTCTGTATTAGACCAGAAACAGCAAAATCATCGTGAGAGTCATCTAGTAGGTCTGATAAATATTTCAATGCATTTAAATCATACCAATCATCTGCATCTAAGAAGACACTATACTCACCACGTGCATTTACAATCCCTACGTTTCTTGGGCCGTGAGCGCCTCCAGTGTTTTCAAGTAGCTGATAAATTTCAATATTCGGATATCTTTCAAGATATGGCTCTATTACTTTTAACGAATGATCTGTGGAACAATCATCAATAAACATCACTTGCAATTGCTCGATCCCAATGGTTTGTTGAACAAGAGAATCCATCATCTTTTTAAGATATGGTGCATTATTGTAATTAGCAATAATGATTGAGACTTTAGGATTTTTTGATATTTTTTCTGAAGAAAACAGCTTAAATTGACTTAACTCCTTTTTCCACGTTTCAGTATCTAACATATATTGATACTCTTCATATTCTTTTTGGACTTCTTTTTGTTTTTCCAACCTACACCCTCCGGCTTTTTATCTCTTTAAAATTTCTGAAATCAGCTGTCTAGTGGCATCCTGATTTTCAAGGCAAAATTCACGAAAAAACTGCACATATAAACGTTGTTCCTGTTCCGTTTTAGAAAACAATACGTTTTTTACAGACGTTACTAGGCTATCCGTATCTGTCACAATTTTCCCAGGCAAAATTGCTGTTGGGTCAAAATAGAATCCCCTTGTACTATTTTGATACTTTTCCTTATCATACATAAAAAATAGCATCGGTTTTTTTGTTAATGCAAAATCAAACATAACCGATGAATAATCTGTAATTAATAAGTCAGCGATTAAATAAAGTTGATTGATATCTGGATAAGAAGAAACATCGATTACACGTGAACCAAATGCACTTATATCAAAACTTTCTGCAATTAAATAATGTAATCGTGTAAGTATTACAATAGAAGAATCAATTTCTAAAAGTTGTTCAACTGGCAAATGATTGGTAAAACGATAGGCTCCTTTTCGGATAGACTCATCATCGCGCCATGTTGGCGCATAGAGAATAATTTTTTTGTTAGCTGCAAGACCTAGCTGATTGCGAACAGAAAAAGCTATTTTGTCCTTATTTTCACAAACTAACAAATCATTTCTTGGATAACCTATTTCTAATATTTCCCCTTCATAATGAAAGGCTTGTCGAAACACTCTTGTACTGTATGCATTAGGTGAGATGAGATAATCCCAACGCTTTGCTTCTTGAATGACTTCTAGTTTATAGCTCTCTGTTTCATGCTCTGGCATTTTGACTGTTTCAATATCTAACCCCAGTTTCTTTAGAGGGGTCCCATGCCACGTCTGTATATAGATTGTTGTTTGATTCTTATACATCCAGGCTGGCATCCGTGTGTTAAAAACCCAATACTGAGCTCTTGGCATCAACCATAGCCATCTCCAACTTAATCGTTTGACGAAAGGAACATTCTCTTCCACAAAAGGTATCTCATATCCTTTTTTGACTGCCCAAATACATTGATATTCAGGACAGTTATCTCTTATGTACTCAAAAATTGCACGTGGATTATCACTATACTGTTTTCCATGAAAACTTTCAAAAATAAATAACTTCTTTTTAGGTAGTTTACCTAAAAAGAAAAAACAAGCTTTTATGGCTTGATGTATACTATTCTCTAAAAATTTTTTCATTGAATTAATCCTTTACATTAGATTATCAAAAATATAATCCTAATCTATAATTTTGTATGAAGAACGCGTTCACAAATCTCTAAATTATCTTCTCTTTACTTGCTTAAATTTATGAATAACTCTCACCACGATTGAACAAGCATGTAAAATACATTATTTTGTTTTTCTTCTTTTAAGTATAAATTTATCTATGCTAAACGTCAATGGCTTTATTGAAATAAACATTCCAGTGTTATTCGATTGTTATAATTTAATTTTTAACAATCGACTTTCCCTCTGAATGTTCAGATATTTAACATCCGATCACCTATTTAATTTTTAGAAACTTTAGCCGCCTTTATACAATTACTCTTATAAATTAAATAACTCACAAGGTACCTAAACTAACCCAATAAACAGCAAAAATCCAGAAGAGAGACTCTTCTGGATTTTTGCTTATTTGACGATACTTTTTTAAATTTTGTTAATCAATTTAAAATAATCCACATAAGTGCATAATTGGGAAAACAAATAATAAACTATCAAAACGATCTAAAATACCACCATGTCCTGGCAAGATGTTACCAGAGTCTTTCACGCCATAATGACGTTTGATAGAAGATTCAACCAAATCACCGAATTGCCCTACTATAGAAAATAGAACCGTCAATATGAGCATCACCGGCATCGGATAAGGAAATAGCCCTTTATTAGCTGTGAAAACTAAAAACAACGCTGCTACAACGACGGCTGATAAAATACCACCAAGTGCACCTTCTATTGTCTTGTTGGGTGAAACATCGGGCATCAATTTATGACGACCAAATCGGCGTCCAAATAGATATGCACCAATATCCGTTGCCCAGACAATGAATAAAGCAAATAACAAGACTTCAAAACCTGCGGAACGGGCACTAATAAAGTTCTGGAACCCCATCCCTACATATAAACTGACAATAACTGGAAAGCCAGCTTCTTCAATCGTATATGTATTTTTAGAAATTACCGAAGCACCTAACAACAACATTACAGTGACATAAAATAAAATGAAATTTGTTTGCATTTCCGGCAAAAAGTTTAACCATTTAATTGTCGGGATAACTAAAAAAACGGCCCCTAATGCTGATAAAACACCTTCAAAACTTAATAACGTTAATCCTTTCATACGGAATAACTCGTACACGCCGACTACTGCCAAAGCAACAGCGGCAATCTCAATTGCAAAACCACCATACCAGATAATTGGAATAAAGATGATTAATGCGACGATAGCTGTGATGACACGTTGTCTCACTGCGGATCGCTCCCTTCTGTTTCTGTAGTTTCTTTTAGACCACCAAAACGACGATTACGATTTTGGAAAGAAGCAATCGCGGTTTCTAAAGTGTCTCCTGAAAAATCAGGCCATAATGCTTTTGTAAAAAACAACTCGCTATAAGCAATTTGCCATAGCAAGAAATTACTAATTCTCTCTTCCCCACTTGTTCGAATCAACAATTCTGGATCACGAAGTTCCGTGGGTAAAAAGCCAGTCATTAAGTGATCTGCGATCGTTTCTTCTGTAATCTCATCTGCCGTATATGCTTTTTCTGAAACCTCTGCAGCAATCTGTTTCATGGCAGTTAGTAGCTCCGCACGCGCCCCATAATTCAAAGCAAAGTTCAAAACCATGCCCGTATTGTCCTTGGTTTGCTCAATGGCGCGCTTAACAGCATCTTGCGTATGGCTTGGTAGAAACTCTTGGTAGCCCATTACATTGACTTTAACATTTTCCTTAATTAATTCAGGCACGAATGTATCAAAAAAATCAACAGGCAATTGCATTAAGAAATTGACTTCATCTGTTGGTCTCTTCCAATTTTCCGTTGAAAATGCATAAAGTGTTAAAACTTTAACGCCTAAATGACTAGCATGCTTCGTTATTTTTTTGACCGTATCCATGCCTTCTTTATGTCCAGCAATTCTCGGCAGTCTTCGATTCTGTGCCCACCGGCCATTTCCGTCCATAATAATGGCAATGTGCTGCGGAATTTGGCCTTCTTTATCAAAGGCGTACTGGCTTGCTTCTTCTACATATTTATTTTTTTGCGGAAAAAAACGTAACATCTTTTTCCCTCCATTCCAAAAAATCTATCTTAATTATTATAACAATAACTAATGCAAATGCCTATGCATAGTCCCTGAATTTTCCTGATAATTAAGAAATTCCTTGTAACTTTATCATTTATAGTCCTTTTTTAAAAGAAAAAAACTTAGACTTGGCAAGTAAATCAACATGATGTATCTGCCTAGCTCTAAAATTTTAAATAAACAACGGGACAGGAGCAGCTTCTTCGGAAATAAGCTGAACGTCCTTGAGAGACAAAAAGCATCTTTCAGAACTTTCTTCTTATTTCTTGAAGCTTAACACGCCTGTCCCGACCTCAAGTTTTTATTCTATTGTCATTTTCTTTTTATTCATTGACTGGAACAATGGCACCGTTCCATTTTTTTGTAATCCAATCTTGAACTTCTTTGCTACGTAACACTTTGACTAATTTTTTTACATTTTCATTGTTTTCGTCTTCTTTACGAACCGCAATAATATTAGCATAAGGTGAACTTTCTTTTTCTAAGGCAATCGCATCTTTTTTCGGATTTAATCCTTGATCCACGGCAAAGTTTGAGTTAATTAAAACCGCAGCCCCTTCTTCATTGTCATAAAGAGTGGTCATGATTGCTGGATCACTTTCATGATTGAATTTCAACTTTTTAGTATTTTTATCAATATCATCGAAAGTAGCAGTTGTCCGGTCTACCCCTTCTTTCAGCGTGATTAAACCAGCATCTTCTAAGATAGTTAATACGCGTGGCCAATCTGAAACGGAAGAGCTAACGTAAATCGTTGAACCATCAGGAATTTCTTGTAACGATTTGTATTTTTTCGAGTAAAGCCCAACTGGTTCTAAATGAATCGCACCTGCATTCACAAAGTCATAATCATTTTCTTTAACCGCTTCATTAAAGAACGGCACATGTTGGAAATAGTTGGCATCGATATCGCCACTTTCCAACGCCTTGTTAGGTAGCACGTAATCTGTATAAGTCGTCACTTCTAATTTTACGCCTTCTTTTTCTAATAAAGGTTTTACATGTTCTAAAATCTCTGCATGTGGAACTGGTGAAGCTCCAACTTTCAAGACCGAGTCATCACTCTTTTTATTGCCGCAAGCCCCTAAAACTAAGACAGCTACTGCTACAGTAATTACTGACCATAATGTACGTTTTTTCATCTTATTCCCTCCATTTATCGTTTATCTATTTTTTTAGCGACTGTATCCCCAATCCATTGAATCGCAAAGACAATAATTAAGATACAAATCGTTGCTACTAAGGTAACTGTATTTTGACCACGTTGGAAGCCATCTTGATACGCCAAACTTCCTAAACCGCCCGCTCCAATAGCAGCTGCCATTGCAGTGTAGCCCACTAAAGAAATGGTTGTAACGGTTAAGCCAGAAACAAGCGCTGGCAGACTTTCTGGTAATAGAACTTTCCAAATAATTTGGAAACGGTTGGCCCCCATTGCTTTGGCTGCTTCAATCACGCCTTTATCGACTTCACGAAAAGCGATTTCGACCATGCGAGCATAAAAAGGTGCTGCGGAAATAATCAATGCTGGTAAGGAGCCTTTAACACCAGACATACTCCCTAAAATAATTTTTGTAAAAGGAATTAACAGAACGATTAAGATAATAAACGGAATCGAACGGAAAATATTTACAAAAATGGCCACTAGCCAATACAGTAATCGGCTCAAAATCCCTTTTCTGCCTGACGTTTCAAAAAGTAGTAGTCCTAAAATCAGCCCTAAAATGGCGACCACTATGATTGAAATCCCTGTCATATAAAGTGTTTCAATCGTTTTTTCTTGTAGTTTACTTATATCAATTTGGGAAAAATCAAAGAAACTTGCTAAGCCACGATTATTCATTTCCAATCACCTCTGTTTCTACACGAAGTTTACGTAATCCTTCAATGGCTGCTAGAATATTTTGCTCTTCGCCTAATAATTGAATATAAAGAGAACCCACTGCACCCTGCTTTGTTTGCTGAATGTTCCCTTGAATAATACTAACTTCTACTTGATATTCTTGGACAATATGCGAGATAATTGGCAATTTCGCTTGTTCACCGTGGAAAAGCAAGCGAACAATTTTCCCATTCGGATATTGTTCCAACATTTCTTCAACAACCAGTTCCGTTTCTTCAATGTTTTTATCCGCTTCTTGTTGGATAAAGCGTTTCGCAATTTCTGTTTGAGGCTTTTTGAAAATATCGATTACTTTACCTTCTTCAACAATTTCACCATATTCCATCACGGCTACGCGATTACAAATTTTACGAATCACGTGCATTTCATGGGTAATTAATACAACCGTTAAATTTAATTCTTGGTTGATTTTTAGTAGTAATTCTAGCACCTCATCAGTTGTCTGCGGATCCAAAGCACTCGTTGCTTCATCACAAAGCAAAATGTCAGGATTGTTAGCTAAGGCACGGGCAATCCCCACTCGTTGCTTTTGCCCACCAGAGAGTTGACTTGGGTAGGCGGTTTCCCGTCCTTCTAAACCAACCAACTTGATTAACTCTTCTACGCGGCTTTTCCGATTTTGTTTTGGAACGCCAGCAATTTCCAATGGGAGCATGATATTTTCTAGGACCGTCCGTGACCATAATAAATTAAAATGTTGAAAGATCATCCCAATTTTTTTACGGAAGTTTCGTAGTTCTTTATTTGGCAACAATGCAATATCTTGTCCTTGAATTTCTACTTCACCTTCTGTAGGTGTTTCAAGTCCATTCAATAGGCGAACCAACGTACTTTTTCCTGCACCTGAATAGCCAATAATGCCATAAATATCACCTGATTCAACCGTTAAATCAATATCTTTTAAAGCCGTGACTTTACCCGCTTTACCGGAAAACTCTTTTTTTACATGACGTAATTCAATTAATGCCATTTTGTTCTCCTCTTCTTTCTGTTCTACTTTCTTATTTTGAAGGTTTCGCACTTTTTATGAAACGAATTTGCTTAATAAAAACAAAAAAACTTCCATCCTTTTGCTATTACAGCAAAAAGGACGAAAGTTTGTCATTTCGTGATACCACCTTAATTCGCTATTATTTCTCAATAATAACCTCATACGGTACTTGATTCTTCGCATACCGTTGGCTGTAACGGGCGCCCCGTAGTAAGTTCACTGCTTCGCTCACTTACTCTGCTCAAAGACCATCTTCCATCTTAAATCTGTTACCCATTCTCAGCAAACAGGGCTCTCTTCAAACGTCCTTAACATGTACTCTTCTTTTCAAAGCTTTCTTTTGATTAGATTGAGAAAATTATAGCAATAAACATTGGCCTTGTCAACGTAAGACTAAAGATTTTCAAATTCTGTTGGTTCAACATCTGCTAAAACAGCAATCCAGGCATTTTCTTCATCTAATGCACTTGGCTCTTGATCAGCCGCTTCATTAATCGCAACTACCTTACCAGATAATGGACTACTGAATTCACTGACTGCTTTTTCTGCTTCTAATTCAATTAAAGAGTCACCTTTAGCTAATGTTTGTCCGACTTTGGGAAATGTTGCAAAAGTAATCTTTCCTAAATCCTCTTGGGCTTCGGCGGTTAAACCAATTTTATAACCTGCTTCTGTTGGTACGATCCATAATTGATCGATTTGTTTCATTTCACTCATTTTCCAAGCACTCCTTCGTAATCTGCTTCTTTAAAACCATTCGTTAGAAATGTATTGTCTTTTAAGAGAATTGGACGCTTAATCAACATGCCATCCGCAGCTAAACGCTGACTTGCTTCTTCAATAGAAAAACTGTCAACAAGATCTTTTAAGCCTTGTTCTCTATATAAAACCCCACTTGTGTTAAAAAAACGACGAACAGGCAAGCCGATCTCTTTCATCCATTTTGCTAATTGTTCACTACTAGGCGGTGTTGCTTTAATATCAATTGCTTGGTATTTAACGCCTTGTTGGTCTAACCACGCTTTCGCTTTTTTACAAGTTGAGCATTTAGGATATTCATAAAGTGTGTACATTTCTACCCCTTCTTTCTTCTTTCTTTAACGACCACTTCTGGTACGAACCGTTTCTTGTTGGTAACGCATGGACATAATTAAGCCCACCCCAATCATGTTACCTAAAATGGAAGAACCACCTTGACTAATAAACGGTAATGGAATCCCAGTTAATGGTAGTAAACCAATATTCGCTCCAATGTTTTCAAAAACATGGAACAAAATCATCATGATAATTCCTGTGGCAATGTAGGCATAGAATTCATTATTTGTATCAAAACAAACGCGAATCATGCGGTAGATTAAAATAAAATACAACAAAATAATGAAACAGCCACCAATAAAGCCAAAGTTTTCACCAACAACTGTAAAAATCATATCTGACTCACGAACAGGGACATACACATCACTCACGTTAAAGCCTTTTCCGAAAAGGCCCCCAGAACCAATTGCTGTTAATGCTAGCGCTGGTTGGAATGAGCGATCTGGATCTGTATGGAAAGGATTTAGCCATAAATCAATCCGATCAAATTTATAGGCTTCGACCCCTAACTTAGACAATAAATCTCTACCTGTTTCTGTTGTAATCAAGTAAATAGTTCCTGCCCCCACTAGAGCAGCTAAAATAAAAACTGGCACAATAATTTTCCAAGTAATGCCAGACATTAAGAAAACTCCCCCAAAAATGGCTAAGAAAACTAACATCGTCCCGAAGTCTTTTTGTAAAAGTACTAAAACAATTACCGGAATCGCGACTAATAGCATTTTAGCGATTAGCCAAAAGTCGCTTTTGAGTGTTCGGTCCACATATTTAACATTATGCATGGTCACTATATAGGCCAACATCAAAATAAACGCAATCTTCATCAATTCCGATGGTTGGAATGTGGTGCCACCAAAGCGAATCCAGTTTTTAGAACCTGTTTGCTCTGCTAGCACGGGGTCATAGAATTTCAGTAGTAATCCCATTAATACTAATCCAAGTGCATAAAAAACGGGCGTTAACCGCCAGAGTAATTTTGAGCTAAAATGCATAATAATGACAATACTTAATCCTCCGACTAAATACCACAGTCCTTGTTTCATTAACAAGCTACCAATTTTAGGTTTGCTTGGATCATTGTAAAGCGCTACGTAAAGCGATAGCATACCAATTAGTGATAAAAGAAAAACTGGTAATATCACGCCGTAATCAATTCGACTATCTAAATTTGTTTTCTCTTTTCTATTCATTCGTCATCCCTTTTCCTTTGTTCATACGTTTTTTATTATATCTTTCTCACAGAAGAAAAGAAAGGAATTCTACTATATTTGAGAAAAACTTTAGAGAATTGGTCCTTCACTAGCAATTTTTTCTTTTTCTTCAATACTATTTGGCTTTTATTTAAAATTTTTTACATCAGTGATAATGAGAAAGTTTACTATAAACATTCAGTAACAAAAAACAGTCGCAACTAAAACACGTTGCGACTGTTTTTATTCGCTTTTTCTTTGTTTCGTTTGTTGTAGCTCTTTATTAATTCGGACAATTTCGTTGCCAAAATTTTGCCAGTCACTGGCTCGCGGGGGCGCTAACCAAATTAAACATTTTACTGAAAATAACGTTTTTGGTAAATAATCCGAAACTACTAAATCAGTATCTGGTCGAATCGCTGAATGAAAGTGAATGCTGAAAGATTCGAATATTTTGATTTGTTCTTTGATAAACTGAGTATATTTTTCTCCTTGCGTAAAATTCACATAAAGATTGATCGTGCTTTTTTCATTCCTTTGGTCATAAAGACGGGATAACACTAATAGCAAATCAAAAAATAAAGAAAGCTTACTAAACTCAAACGCCGAGCAATCCAACGCAAATAAAAACTGACGACAGCTATTAAAAACAATTGGGTAGCGTTCCTGAAAAAATTCTAAATCCATAATTCGTAAGGTGATATCGATAAACGGTGTAATAAAACGATGTTGATAAATAATCGGAACAATTTCTTGATAAAATTCTTCGTCCGAAATTGTAAACGGCATATAAGAAAAGAATAATGTTTTCGTAGCCGTAATTGCCTCATTGTGAGAACTCAGCAAATGTTCCGAAATAAGTTCACTTTGATAGACCGATAAATTGCCGATAATTCCTTGAATTTCTGCGTTTTTCTCTGCATGAGTCGCCTTCATCACTTCGTTGATCCAACATTGAATTTCTTGATAAATCGAACTTTCTTCATCAAAAGCGAATGGATTTTCTTCTTGGGATAAAAAATAATTAGCTTTTCTTTGCGTTCGTTCTAACGCCACCAATACATAATGTTTAAATAAATGAAAATTAGTGATATTTTCATAAGAGCCTTTCAATTGAGCCAATAATTGGTTCACTGCGCGAAGATCTGTTTGATTATATAATTCTTCAGAATCTTTGTAAATTCGGTAATAAAGCATAGTAAAATATTGTCTAATCGCCATTTCATTGCCGCTAAGTTGTAAATTTTTGGATAACTTAATACCGTATTGACCTAATTCTTTCCGGATATGGTCAACAATTTTATATACAACCGTTCGACTCATCCCGTGCTTTTCACCATATTTTTTGATTGAGGTAAACTGATGAAAGAAAATCGTTTTTAATAGATTAAATTCTAACGAGTCTTTTAAATAATATTCTTCAATAATACTTGAAGAAATACGAAGGCTTTGAGATAACAAAATTTCATTATTTTTTTCACTGATTTCCATCTCATTAATCAGACCAAAGCGTTGCAAATCTGCATTGATTTCTGTTATGTTCCGTTCTAGCAAATAAGGAGAAATAGCTAATTGCTTACATAAACGATCTTTTCGTTCAGAAAATGAATATTGTTGCTCTAACTTTCTAATAATCGCTAATTTTAAATTTTCCCGATCATCTAATAACAAGAATTCCATTTAAACTCTCCTTGTTCCATACAAAAGTGAGCCTGACAGGAAGCTTAAAGTGGTGCCAAATTGAGAGGACCCACTTGTCGCTCCTCCAGTAATTTCCACTGGGGCTATCGTATCTATTTTTTTCAACAACTCATCATTTAACAGCACCTTTTTATTTACTCGTTCCTGTTCAATTTTATTTTTCTTTTTCTCCTGTTTTGTTTGTTGCTCCTTGTCCTGTCTCGAGGCAATAATTGGTCTTTCTGGGCCAATCATTGCTTTACTATAAGGAAGCTCTGCAAGCATATTCCCCTCTGCAGCAAAATTAGTAGGGTTGACATACACCTTCGCAATAGAAAGGTATGACTCGTAACGGAAGGTTACAAAATAAAGGCCTACTTTTTGAGTATTTACATTATTTTCTATAATTACATTTTCTAAATTTAAAGGGCGACCCTCTTTATCTTTTAGAAAAACGACATTGTCTAAGGGTGACCATGCTTGATTAACTCCTAAAAACGTGTCTTTTAATTTAAGTTCCGTTTGATTTTCTTTGACCGTAATGGTTGCTGTTTCAATTTTGCCATCCACTTCATAAGTCACGGTGTATTTGCCTGGTGTTGTCGCTTCGTTTGCATAGCTATTCACTGAAGCAATCAACATTCCTGAAGAAAGAAATAAGGCTGTGCCGATACTACCATAATAAATAGTTCGCTGGTTCATCTCGTTTATTATTCCTCCAAACTATTTCATAAAAATAACTATCCTAACAAAAAAACCTGCTAATAGGTGTTCTTAAAATAAAAATCACTTGTAAAACTTCCTATTTTCCAAGGAAACAGCTACCCTCATTCATGCACTTATTCATCTTTTAAGCGTGGAACAAAAGTTACTTTAAACTTTTGCCCCACGCTCATTTAATTATTTTCGTTTCTTCTTGATGACTATACCACTAATAATCACAATAAGTAACACAACAAGTCCTAGCACACGATATAGACCATTAGTTTGTTCTCCCGTTTTTGGATAACGTCCTTGCTTGTCAGGTTTCACAATATGTGTGACATACTGACTACGTTTTATCGTGGTTTGATTCGTTGAGGAACTAGTCTGGTTGTTCTCATTTTTATCTGGTAGTGGTGTAGGATTACGATCAATCACATGAACAGTTGCTACTGTCGTTAATTGACGAGGTGTTTCGTTTGAAAACATTGAGAAAAGTCGTGACTGCACAGCTGGTTTGGTTTCATTAACTGGCTCAGTGGTATAGGAAATCTGGTACTCTCCTGTTTTCTTTGTATCAACTTCCCCTTTTACTTGAACCTTATCAAAGGATATAGCATGACCGTCACGATCTGTCGCTGAAACGAAATTATCTTCTGGTTTCCATTTATCGCCGACATAAATCGTTGTATCTTTAACCTCTAACTTAGATTGGTCGGGTTTGACGGTCACATGGGCTGTTTCTTCTTTACCTTCGCAACTGTATACGATTGGATAAACGCCTGCTTTGGTGTTATCAACTTGACCTGAAACGGTGATTTTTTCGAATGGGACATCTTGACCTGTTTTGTCTGTTGCTGAAACAAAGTTCTCTTCTGGTTTCCATGAATCGCCGACATAAATCGTTGAATCTTTGACCTCTAACTGACTGTCATCACGGACATGAACGATTGCTTTCGCTTCTTTTGTGCCATTTTTATAGACAATTTCATAATCGCCTATTTTATCAACATTCACTGTTCCCTGAACATCAATTTTTTCAAACGGAACGTCTTGACCTGTTTTGTCTGTCGCGGAAACGAAGTTATCTTCTGCTTCCCATTTATCACCCACATAAATTGTTGTATCTTTGACCTCTAACTGACTGTCATCACGGACATGAACGATTGCTTTCGCTTCTTTTGTGCCATTTTTATAGACAATTTCATAATCGCCTATTTTATCAACATTCACTGTTCCCTGAACGTCAATTTTTTCAAAAGGAACGTCTTGACCTGTTTTATCTGTTGCTGAAACGAAATTATCTTCAGGTTTCCATTTATCGCCGACATAAATCGTTGAATCTTTGACCTCTAACTTAGATTGGTCGGGTTTGACGGTCACATTAGCTGTTTCTTCTTTACCTTCGTAACTGTATACGATTGGATAAACGCCTGCTTTGCTAGTATCAACTTGACCTGAAACAGTGATTTTTTCGAAGGGAACATCTTGACCTGTTTTATCTGTTGCTGAAACAAAGTTCTCTTCTGGTTTCCATGAATCACCCACATAAATCGTTGTATCTTTGACTTGTAAGCGACTGTGATCAATTGTTTTAGTTAATGGAATTTTTAGTTGATTGTCTCCTTTGACCAGCTTAATGGCTTTTCCTGTCAAATACTCTTCATCCACGGAATATTCCTGCGGTACATTCGTTACTCGCAAAGTATAATCACCTGTCATGATGGCATCAAAGGAGTATTGACCTTTTTCATCTGTTGTAAATTCGGTTGCTGTATGCGTGACATTATCAATTAGTTCAAAAGAAACCTTCGCAATTGCTTGGTTTTCATCCTCTATGTTATGCGTATAGAATGTGGCAGTTGCTAAATAAACAATACCTTCCGCATCACCTTCTGAGAATTTCAATGTGATTGGTGCAGTGGTGACTTTTTTCTTGTTAGCAGACATCTGGTCCAATGTTTCAGAGTCGATTGTTGTTTCTGTATAGATTTGGCCAGCGTTTGCAGAGACAGTATTGTATTCAATCGTAATGTTTTCTGTCAATGTATAGTCTTTAAAAATAATTTTCGCACCGTTTGTAGTCTTCTCTAATGAATAAGCATCTTCTGGCACGCCTTTCACGGTAATAGAATTCAAATCGATTTGAGCATTGGTTGTGCCTTTGGGTGTTAATTCAATCGTTGGATTTTTCACACGATGTGTTTTATTATCAATATTTTTTGTTGTTACTGTCGTTTTTGTTACATTTTTTAATGTTGGATTCGCCGCTTGTGTTGCACTCAAAATGTCTAACGCTTCATTTTGAACAGAAACCGAAGCAGACCCTTCATTATTATTCGATTGTGGTTCTTTAGCTGTCCCTGTTATATAAAGAGTTGGCACGTCGATCCAGCCATTGGCGTTTTTATACTCAATAATGTAACGTTTGTTGGTTTTTCCAAAATCAAACGTGTAACTATTGGTATTTTCGTCAAAAGTAATCGTTGGGTATCCAGGACTGTCTGGTGACATTGGTTTATCAAAATAATAGCCACGATCCCAGTATTGTGGATAAATTGAATCTACCTGATCGTTTGAAACATCATAAATGTCAAAAAGAACATCGGCGCCAGCTGGAATTTTTGTACGGACGCTTAGTGAGTCAAAAGAATCATTTCGTGCATTGACAAGGAATTGATTTTTACTACTTTGAAGTGTTCGTTCAGAACCACGCTTACTATTAGTAGTTACTGTCGTATCAACTGGAGTTAAACCTTCAGCACTCATTGTTATCGGTATCGTATCGACTGGGATACTTTTATCTTTTGGCAAACTATCGGGCACATAATTAAAACCAATTGGAATTTGGATTTCGTTGGTTATTGGCGTAGTGAACTTAATAACTGAACCATCTGACGTTGGCGTTACTGTATAATCCGTTCCTAACTTGTAATAAAAATAAATTTCTTTTGTAGCTCGCAATGAAAGATAATTAGGATGCTTTACTTTAATTTCTAAATTTTGAATCGGTGTCTCTTTGCTTCCCATAACTGAGACAGTTGTTCTTGATGAATAGGCACCATTTTGATCATAATTACCCCAAGCAGTTTCAGCATTCAAAGGATTAACAACACTAATTGGTTCAATATATTGATCGGATACTAATTGAATGGCTTTATTGGGACCAATTACAGGTGTACTTAATGATAGATTAATGTCCTTCTTGTCAAAATCCATTGTTAAATCAGAAATATTTATTCTTAAATAGCTATCTTTTGTGGCCGTTAAGGTAAGCTTGCCACCTTCAGTTTTAATATCAAAATAGTCTTCCAATTTTACATTTTCATATAAAGGACCATACGCCGTAAATTTAGGATTCTTAATTTCTTGACCATTTGTACTCTCTAATACGATTTGTTGACCCACTTTTGTTTCTGTTAACGTGCCATAAATTGTTACATAATATTTCCCTTTGCTTTGAAAACTGATATAGGACATACTACGCATTTCACGATCAGCAATTACTTTACTTGTTTGACTAGTCTTCGCAGTAAAATCGGTTGTTTGTTTAGTTCCTGTCGTACTTTTCAAAGAAATTGACCCAATTTTTGTTGTTGGATACTGCTGCGAATATAAGTAGTTATAGTCCGAAGCACTCTCTAAATAAATTGTCCGATTAATCGATAAGGAATAGGCTTTTTGTTGATTCATGTTTGGAACAGTTATAGCAATCCGCCCTAGTGAATTATCGCTTAATGTATAATCTTTGCCAGGTGTTAACAGGGTTTGCGTTTCTGGTAAAATTTGACCATTAATGTCGACATCGTAACTGAAAACTTGAGGTTCCAAGTTATCTTGTTTTCCAAAGACAGCGCCTGGCGTCTCTGTTGTCAATAATTCTAATGTTTGATTGCCAGTTAACGTCCGGTCTAAATTATAAAAAATTTCGCCATCTAACCCCGTCGTTCTGGTTCGTTCGTTATATTGAATTGGTTCCACTTGTTCATATAAATCAAACGAGTAGGTTTTTTTATTTTTTCCTGGAGTTTCAATTTTGATTAATGGTTCCGCCTCTGTTGTTAGATAACTTTTTAATTCTACTTTAAAGGAAGTATCTGAAACTCGTTGATTAAACGTAATACTTAATGTTTTGGTTGCCGCATCGACTGCCCAAGTTGCGCCAATGCCCGTCACATCTCCGCTAACAGTTGAATAACCTAAATGTTCTGGTAATTGAACTGTATAAACTGATCCAGGTGCATAACCTGTGTTTCCAACAGCAAATTGGAACGTAGCGGTTACCGGTGTTGTATTTAATTCGCGGTGAACCTCTGTTTGGCTGTATTCTGTTCCACCAATCGGCGCAAGACTCATACTGTCAAGTAGTTCATCTGTAATTGGCGCTTGAACATCTGGTAGGGCTTTTTCATTAAGTGAGGTATCCTTGTCCTCCGTTGTTTGTTGTTCAGATGGTGTAGCAGCATCACTGGAAGCTGTTGTGCTCGCCTCTGTGGTTTGCGATTCAGTTGTTGCAGTTGGTTGATTCATTTCTGAAGTATTCGTTGTTGCTAAAGGTAAAGATGGTGTTGAGTTCGATAACTCTGCCTCTTTTTTTGCTGTATCAGTGGTCTCTGTTTGTGCTTCTGTCGTTGTTACAGCATAGGCATTTGCGGCAAACCCGAAATTTTGTGCGAGAAGTATACTCAACATCACAAAAGAAAAAGTTTTTTTCTTCATACTAATCCCCTTTCAATAAAATTCATATAACCTAATAATAGCTTGTTAAAAATGAAACAATTGATTAATTTTTTTTGAATCTTCGAAAAAAAAAAACATCTTTTCATAAAAAAATACTTGGAAAATCAGCCACAATCACTGTTTTTCCAAGTATTTTTTTTATGAATATTTGTAAATTATCGTTTCTTTTGACGAAAAACGACCACGAAATAAACTGCAATAAACAATAACACTAAGAGCGAGTTACTATTTTTAATTAAAGTTAAAAATTGACTTGTTTGCATTGAAATGCCTTTGCCGCCAGTCAATTCTAATAAAAATTGTGTCGTGCCACCTTTGCCTACTACAGTGACTAACATAAGCGCCATCAAAATAAATTGATGGAATAAACTCCCTTTTGTTTGTGTTGTATATTTGATAAGGATGCGGCTATCTTTTGGCAAATCTGTCTCTTGATAATATCGCCTAGCTAAAAAGCTATTCAATGTGCTTTTGAAAAAACTCAAGAGAAACAGGCCTAAAATAGTCCACGAGGTAAGAAGTAATATTCCCAAACTTCCCGCCAGACCAACCATTGGTATGTTGTTTGACCATTGTTTCGTTTTACTAGCTACAATCATTGCAAAAATCATCCCTAAAACATAAGGTAAATAGAGATAGATGCCCATATGAGCTCTGCCATAAACCCCTGCAACATAAATGGAGCCAAATAAAAATAAATAGTTCCCGACAATCCCGTTAATCAAGGTCGCAAGATTCATTTCTAATGATACTTTATACGCACCGCGTTTGCCATAATGACTAACGAAAAGGACAGCCACCACAAAGAAACAGCAGGCGCCAACAATCGCATAATCAAATTCCACCGCATTCGTTAATAAGCGACCACTTCTTAATAAAAGTAATAACACAAAAAAGATAACAAACAGAATTAATTCTTTTCGTGAAACTTCTGCTGATTCTTCTTCTAGCTCGTTTAATGAAACAGGATAGCTCTTGATTGCTACTAAAGCAACCAGAAAATAGAGCGCGTACACCAATAACGCCAGTCCAATCTCAGTCGCTTTAAAAAATAAAGCGCCAAATAAAACAGCGGTCAATAAGACTGTCGTTAAAAGATTGCTATGACTGATTTTTTGACCTTCTTCTTTTAAGAAAAAGCGAATTGATTGATTACTTGGTGGCAACAACGCTCCACTAAGTCCTAACAACATTCCTGAAATACTATAAAGCGGGAAAGAATAAGCGCCGGCAATCCCAATTAAGGAGCCTGCCAAGCCTAACAATAGAGAAATCTTTAGTAGACCTAGACTAGTTAAAGACAAATTAATTCCTCGAACCAGAAAAATGCCTGTCATACGCAATGTATAAAATAAGACAAATGGTAAAATTGTTAGAAGGTTGTGTCCATCACTCAATTGAATGTAAAGTAAATAAGGCACAACAATAATCGTATTACTTAGTAAACTTAATGCTGTATTACCAAGACTTTCAATTTTTTTATTCATTTTGACCTCTTCTTTTATCTTTCATTTTCTATTATTTTTAGGGTAGCATTGTTTACTTTTTTTGTCCATAAAATAACAGATGCAGCAATTTTCTAATGTTTATTTTCCACTGTTACGTATAATAGTTAATGACGACTGCTTGGACTTTCTCTGTTCCGTCATTTATATACGTGTGTACTTGATTAGCATCAAAATACATAGCGGCGTCTTTTGGAAGAAGGTATCTCTGACCGCCCACTTCAAGAGCTAATGCTCCTTGAATAACCATGACATATTCTGTCGAACGTTTTGAATGCCCAACAGCTTGATACTTTTTCCCTGGATCTAATTCAAACTGAAAGAGTTCAAAGTTTCTTTCCTGGTTGTCCGAGTAGTAATTAAAGACTCGATAGGAGTGATCTTCAGAATGTTGTGTTACCGTCTCAGTTTTTTTAACCACGGGATTTTCTTTAACATAGTCATCTTCTAATAAATACGTATATGGAACATTGAGTCCATTACTTATTTTCCAAATTGTATTTATGGTAGGATTGGTGGTTCCTTTTTCAATCTGCGAAAGCATCCCTTTACTCACTCCGGTTATCCCAGCTAGTTCATCTAACGTAAGTTTTTTTTCTTGTCTAATTTTTTTTAAATTATTGCCAATAATTGTATTAATCTCCAAAATAGTTGCTCCTTCTGTTTCTTTTTATCATCCAAAAGTTTAATATATTGAACAAAAGTATTCTTTATTGTATTATACAATATATATCTTAGTTGTTCAAAAGGAGTGGTTAATAATGAAAACGCTCATTCGCTCGTTGTGTCTCATTATCGAAGGTCTAGATTTTCATACACACGTGTTTAAATTTTATACAGAAAGAAGGAAAAAAAGAGAATGAACCACCAATTAGATGCACGCACTGGCATTCGTGAAGCCTTGCCAACGGTTTTTGGCTATATTGGTATTGGCATTGCTTTTGGTATCGTAGGACAAGCAGCAGGTTTTTCCCCTCTTATTGTTAGTGCGATGTCGTTTTTTATTTTTGCAGGATCTGCTCAGTTTGTAACAGTTAGTATGTTGACTGGCGGCAGCCCTATCTTATCTATTGTGTTAGCGACTTTCTTAGTAAATGCGCGTATGATTCTTATGGGAATGACCATTGCGCCTTACTTTAAAGCCGAATCTCTCGGTAAAAATCTCTGGTTGGGAACCTTACTGACGGATGAAAGTTTTGCACTAGGAATGAATAAATTAAACCACACCAAAGGACGTTTAAGTTTTGAGTGGTTTAATGCTGCCAATTTGATTTCCTATGCGACTTGGGTTTTTTCGACGATCATCGGTGCCTATCTAGGGCGCTTTATTGCAAACCCTCAAGCATTAGGTCTTGAGTTTGCGGTCGTGGCTATGTTCATTGGTTTACTCTATCTGCAGATAATTAGTGATCGTTCCATGAAAATCGCTTTACAACTCATCATGGTCCTGATTACTTTTGGTTTGATGTCTATTGGTCTAATTTTTATTCCCAGTAATTTAATTGTCTTAGTTGTCACGTTAATCGGGTGTGGAATAGGAGTGATGATAAAACATGCCTTCTTCTGAGTATCTCTTTTTAACAATTTTAGGCTGTACCGTTGCAACCTGGCTTTCAAGAATACTGCCATTTTTACTTTTAAAAAAAATCAGTCTGCCACAGAAATTATTAGAATATCTAAGTTTTGTTCCAATTGTGATTATGTCCGCCTTATGGTTTAGTAGCTTATTTGAACAAAGAATTGGGCATTTACCAAGCCTCAATCTTCCTTATTTATTCGCTTCATTTCCTACCATTTTAGCCGCAATACTTACTAAAAACTTATTGCTTATTGTACTGGTAGGCATTGCTTCATTTGCACTAATCCAAAATTTTATCTAAAAAAACAGACAGGCACTACCATCTGGTAGTGCCTGTCTGTTTTTTTAGATGCCAGCTGCAGGGATCGAACCTGTGACCTACGCGTTACGAGTGCGTTGCTCTACCAACTGAGCTAAGCTGGCCTGAAACAAATCTATTATAGGACTTTCTACTTTATTTGTAAAGTCTGTTTGTTATTTATTTATGCAAAATCTCTTTAAAATAAGCCAAATAGCGACTTTACAAACTTTTTTCTGAAAATGTGGTATAATAGAGATATCAAGAAAGGATGGTTTTTTGTATGTCAAATTTTAATGGTATGGTTACTCCTGTTGTTCCATCGGATGCTGGTAAGGATTTCGCCGTTGACACCCATGTTACTTTTCTTGTTCACGGACAGCCACAAACAGGCGTTGTTACGAAACAATTAAAAAATGCCGCTGTCGTCGAAATTGACGAAACGCAAAAAAACAATCACTTAATGGTGCACAGCAATGGTGTGATTGTTATTAATTACAAACAATTGAAAAAGATTTAATTCTTCAAGCGTGGGAAATTTCCCCCGCTCTTTTTTATGTACAGAATTGGAATACTTTCCAATTCGTCGGAAACTATAATGCTGTAATAAACGCAAAAAAACCAAAAATAATTCCAGGAACATTAGCAAAAATAATGGACTTATCACGTGTTTCTCCATCGTCTCCATATAGCCCGTGAATCGTCCAAAAAATACAATTAATCATTGCCACTAATGGTTGCGTCGGATTGCCTTTTTCCCCATGTAAATTTCCATAAATTTGTGGAATATATGAAACATACATCAAAACTGACATCACACTAGCAATCACAGCGATAGCGTGTAAGACTTTTTTATTCTTTTTCATAGCTACTCCTTTGTTTTTTTATTTTTTATTATACACCTAGAAAAGTTCTTTAAGCAAAAGAAAACCGTTAGTAACCATAATCGGTTACCTAACGGTTTTTTGTTATTATTTTGTTCCGAATAAACGGTCACCAGCATCCCCTAAACCAGGAACGATATAGCCGTCTTCGTTTAAGCGCTCATCTAAAGCTGCTGTATAAATATCTACATCTGGGTGCGCTTCTTGTAAAGCTTTCACACCTTCTGGAACGGCCACTAGACATACAAATTTAATGTTGCTAGCACCACGTTCTTTTAAGGAATCGATGGCCATAATTGCGGAACCACCTGTTGCTAGCATTGGGTCAACAACAAATAATTGACGACTTGCAATGTCTTCAGGTAATTTCACGAAGTATTCATGTGGTTGCAATGTTTCTTCATCACGGTAAAGTCCAACGTGTCCAACTTTCGCTGCTGGAATTAATTCTAAAATCCCATCAACCATGCCAATGCCGGCACGTAAAATAGGAATAATTGCTACTTTTTTCCCTGAAAGTGTTTTTTGTGTTGATTTACCCATCGGTGTTTCGATGACAACATCCTCTAAAGGCATATCCCGTGATACTTCATAAGCCATTAACATAGCAATTTCGTTGACAACTTCGCGGAAAACCTTTGTCCCACAGTTCTTTTCGCGAATCATTGTTAGTTTGTGTTGAATTAGCGGATGATCAATTACTTGAAATTTTCCCATATCTATTCTCCTTCATTATTTTATTCTTTCTTATTGTAAAACAAAAGAGCCTAGGACACAAGTTGAATTCCTTAAATCCTAAGCTCCGACTCTTATTTGTACAGAGAATCGCGCTTCAGCTATCCCTGATGTTAGTTATATAATGGATATTTTTTAGTTAGCGCTGCTACAGCTGCTTTGACTTCATCATGAACTGCTGTATTTTCTGGATCTTTTAAGACTTGAACGATTAATTTAGCAACTTCTACCGCATCTTCTTCTTTAAAACCACGTGAAGTAATCGCAGGCGTTCCAATACGGATACCACTTGTTTTAAATGGACTTAATTGTTCAAACGGAATTGAATTTTTATTGACAGTAATATTTACACTATCTAAAATAGCTTCTGCTTCTTTTCCATTTAAACCAAAACCTGTCACTTCAATCAGTAATAAGTGGTTGTCTGTTGCCCCACTAATTAAACGAGCTTCTGGCGCTTGATTGAAAACTTTCGTCATCGCTTGCGCATTTGCAATCACTTGCTGACTATATTCAGCAAAACTTGGATCCAATGCTTCTTTAAAAGCTGCGGCTTTTCCGGCAATCACATGTTCCAATGGACCACCTTGAATGCCTGGGAAAATACTACTATTTACTTTTTTCGCCAATTCTTCGCTATTTGTCAAAATTAAACCACCACGAGGACCACGCAATGTTTTATGGGTCGTACTTGTTACGATATCAGCATACGGAACTGGATTTGGGTGCAACCCTGAAGCTACCAAGCCTGCAATATGCGCCATATCAACCATTAACTTGGCATCTACTTCATCAGCGATTTCACGGAAACGTTTGAAATCAATCGTTCGTGAATACGCACTTGCGCCAGCAACAATTAATTTTGGACGATGTTCTCTTGCTAAAATTCGCACGACATCGTAATCGATTACTTCTGTTGAAGGATCCACTCCATAACTGACAAAATTATAGGTTTTTCCACTAAAGTTAACGGGCGAACCATGTGTTAAGTGACCACCAGCTGATAAATCCATCCCCAAAATGGTATCACCTGGTTCAACTAATGAAAGGTATGCCGCTGTATTGGCTTGAGAACCTGAATGGGCTTGTACATTCGCGAATTTTGCACCAAATAATTCTTTGGCACGATCAATAGCTAAATTTTCTACGATATCGATAAATTCACAACCACCATAGTACCGTTTGCCAGGGTAACCTTCTGCGTATTTATTCGTTAAAATACTTCCTTGGGCAGCCATAACCGCTTTTGACACGACATTCTCAGATGCGATTAGTTCCAAGTTATTTTCTTGGCGCTCTTCTTCTCTTGCAATTGCATTCCATAAATCTGGGTCATACGTTTTGTAATCCATTCAAACAACACTCCATTTTGTTTTCTTTTGTCTGATTGTATCATACTTCTGTGTCAGCTTCGTTACAAATACCTCTTATTTTTCAAAAAATTTTTGATTGGCTGATTTTTTCAAGCGATTCATGTAAGCAGTGCCTAAACCAGTTTCTGCAAATCCTTGCGCAAAAATCGTGGTAGCTCCTTGCTCATCTAACGCTCTTAACCCTGCAAATAGTTCTTTTGTGGCATTTTCAACCGTTTCTGCACCATAAGAATAAACAAACGCATTTTCTGTATCTAGTTGTGCTGCCTGTTCATCACTTAAAAATAAGCCGATTTTTTCCTGTTGTTCTTTTGCTTGCTGAATCGCCGCTTGCCATTCTGCTGTTTGACCGCTTATAATCCAAACTTCCGCATCAGGAGAATAGTGTTTGTATTTCATCCCTGGCGCTTTGGGTGCTGCATTTTCGCTAATTAAATGTGTATCGATTTTCACTTGGGGAATAATGCTTTCCAACTGCTCTTTGGTAATTGCTCCTGGTCGTAAAATAACTGGCACACCATCTTCCGCCGTTAAATCTAAGACCGTTGACTCCACCCCAATCTGCGTTGGGCCATCATCTAATATGGCAGCAATTTTCCCCTGCAAATCATGATAAACATGCTTTGCAGATGTTGGACTAGGCTTGCCAGAAGTGTTCGCACTTGGTCCGACCAACGGAACATTGGCTTGTTCAATCAAAGCTAAGGTCGCTTGGTTATCTGGCATACGAAAAGCGACTGTCTCTAAACCACCTGTTACTGTTTTAGAAAATGTATCGCTAGGCACATTAAAAATTAAAGTTAATGGTCCCGGCCAAAAGGCAGACACCAATTTTGTAGCGACTTCTGGTAAGGTCGCCACGTATTTTTTGACCATCTCAACGTTGTTCACATGAACAATCAATGGATTATCACTGGGGCGGCCTTTTACTTGGTAAACTTTTTTTACTGCCGCTTCATTTAAGGCATCGGCACCTAAGCCATAAACAGTTTCTGTTGGAAAAGCCACTAACTCGCCTGCTTGAATGGCTGCTGCTGCTTGGGCTATTTCTTGTTTGGTTAATTTTTTTGTTTCCATTGCAAATCGCTCCTTCTAGAAAAGTGGCGACGAAGAACCTTAGTTACTCGGCTATCGCGAGGCGATCGTTGCCAGATAAATCTTTTTCAATTTTAATTGTTTTTTGTGGATAGGCGGCGCTCAATAATTCTTGGAGGGCCGCGCCTTGTTGAAACCCTATTTCAAAATAAATTTTACCGTCTGCTTTAAGCATCGTTTGACTTTCATGAATTAATTGTTGGTATAAAGCCAAACCGTTATTTTCAGCGAATAAAGCGGTTTTAGGTTCATACGTTCGGACACTTGCATCCATTAAATACCATTCTTGTTCACTAATATAGGGCGGATTAGAAATAAGCAGATCAATTTTTTCAGAAGCAACTGGCTGTAAGCCATTCCCATGATAAAATTCGATGCCAGCACCTAATGCTTGCGCGTTTTGTTTAGCGACAGTCAACGCTTTCTCTGAAAGATCAATGGCAATAACTCGCCAGTTGGGCCGTGCCAGTTTCAAGCTAATCGCAATGGCACCTGTCCCTGTTCCGACATCCACGACCGTCAAAGGAGTATCTGGATTGGCTTTTAAGCAACGCTCGACTAATTCTTCTGTTTCTGGCCTAGGAATCAAAGTATGTTCATTAACAATAAAGGAATGTCCATAAAATTCAGCTTGTCCTAGTAAATATTGTGCTGGGTAATCTGTCAATAATTGGGCTAAATCCGTTTTTAATTGTTCCTCTTCTTCTTGGGGCATTTCTTCTTGCATATGCAGGAGCCACTGCGTTTTATCCCAACCTTTACGTTCTAAAAAAACATAGTGAATAGCGTAGCCTTCTTTGCCTTGCGCCTCTAAAAAAGAAGAAGCCCAGTTAAGGACTTCAAAGTAACGTTTAGCCATTTTGCATCTCTTCTAATTTCGATGTTTGATCATATAAGACTAATGCATCAATGATTTCATCTAATTTGCCAGCAAGAATCTGGTCTAGTTTTTGGATGGTTAAACCGATACGATGATCCGTTACTCGATTTTGCGGGAAGTTATACGTTCTGATTCGTTCTGAACGATCTCCGGTCCCCACCGCCGATTTACGGTTAGCATCATATTCACTTTGTGCTTCTTGTTGAATTTGGTCATACACACGAGCACGCAAAACTTTCATTGCTTTTTCACGGTTTTTTAGCTGTGAACGTTCATCTTGCATTGCGACTACGATTCCTGTTGGTAAATGGGTTAATCGAACAGCCGAAGCGGTTTTATTGACGTGCTGTCCACCAGCGCCACTTGCATGATAAATATCGACACGGATATCTTTATCAGCTAATTCGATTTCGACTTCTTCCGCTTCCGGCATAACTACAACGGTTGCTGTCGATGTATGAATCCGTCCTTGTGATTCTGTTGAAGGAACTCGTTGCACGCGGTGAGCGCCACTTTCATATTTTAATTTTGAAAAGACGTTATCTCCTGAAATCATCATAATTACTTCTTTATATCCACCGATTCCAGTGACGTTCGCTTCTAAAACTTCCGCTTTCCACCCTTGTGCTTCTGCATATTTTTGGTACATATTAAATAAGTCGCCAGCAAAAAGTGCGGCTTCATCACCACCGGCTGCACCACGGATTTCCATGATGATATTTTTATCATCATTTGGGTCTTTTGGTAATAATAAAATTTTAATGCGGTCTTCTAACACTTCTTTTTCTTTTTTCAAATCAGAAAGTTCTTCTTTCGCCATTTCGGCCATTTCCGCATCTAAGTTTTCACTTAAAAGTTCTTCGGCATCGCTAATCCCTTCAACAACTTGTTTATATCGGCGATAAACCTCAACCGTCTCACGTGTATTAGCTTCTTCTTTCGATAATTCCATGAAACGTTTTGTATCGCTAATGACTGCTGGGTCACTTAATAATTCGCCCAATTCCTCATAGCGATCTTCAATAGATTGTAATTGATCGTACATAGTGTCTCTCCTTACTGTTCTTCATTCACTGTTTTTGGATGAAAATAATGTTTGCGACAAACAGGATAGTAGGCTTCATTCCCACCAATTTGGACTTGATCCCCTTCATAAACGGGTTTGCCATCAATATAGTGCAAGTTCATAGTTGCTTTTTTATGACAGAACCAGCAAATCGTTTTTAATTCTTCTAATTTGTCTGCATATAAAAGTAAATACTTTGAGCCTTCAAATAATTCATTTCTAAAATCATTCTTTAGCCCAAATGCCATTACTGGAATATCTAATTCGTCAACAATTCGTGCAAATTCAATGACATGATGCTTGTTTAAAAATTGACATTCATCGACTAATACGCAAAAAGGTTTGTAAGACAAATCATTAATCAAGTCAAAGACATTGGTTTCTTCAAAAATTGGAATAGCATCTCTGCGTAATCCGATGCGACTGGATACTTTCCCGACACCATCACGTGTATCTAGTCCACTGGTCATCAAAACAACTGGTTTGTCTTGTTCTTCGTAATTGTGTGCTACTTTTAAGATTTCAATGGTTTTACCACTATTCATTGCGCCATACTTGAAAAATAATTGAGCCATGTTCACTACACCTTTCCGTTAGTTCCTTACGTATTTTACTATATTTTCAGCAAAAAAGCAGTATTTTTAGCTAAAATGGTCGTGCATTTTTCTGAAAAAAACAGAATCTACGCCAAAGTCATTTTAGCAGGGCTGTTTATACTCCTACTAATGATCCTGCTAGTATGCAATAAAAAAGCCCGAAATTGTAGTTATTTGACTACAATTTCAGACTTTTTAATGCTAGTTATTTTTGAGCAGAGGCAAATTCTGCTGATTGCGTACCTGCTTGACGACCATAAATGATAATATCGGCGATTGCATTGCCTCCGATACGGTTTTGACCATGTAAGCCACCTGTTAATTCACCAGCAGCATATAGACCTTTAATTGGTGTGCCATCTTCACGTAAAACTTCTGTTTTCGTGTTGATTTTCACGCCACCCATTGTGTGGTGAATCCCTGGTGCAATTTTAATTGCGTAGTAAGGGGCTGTGCTTAAGTCAGCTTCCATTCCAGTTGTCCGGCCAAATTGTTTGTCATCTTTGGCATTAACATCTTGGTTCCAAGTATCAATCGTTGCTTTCAATGTATCGGCAGGCATGCCAATTTTTTCAGCTAATTCTTCAATCGTTTCACCTTTTTCCACGAAACCTTTTTGATCATAGAAATCAATGGCTTTTGCACGGTCGCGAACGCCTTGGTCAAAGACTAAATAAGCTGATTTTTCTGGTAAGGCATTGATTGCTGCAGAAACTTTGTCACGTGTATCTAACTCATTAACAAAACGTTCTCCTTTTTGAGAAGCCAAGATTGCGCCTTCTCCACGAACTGCTTCACCAATTAAGAAAGCATCGCTTTGTTGAACAGTTGGGTGAATTTGAATTTCTTTCATATCCACTAACGCACCGCCAACTTTTTGAATCATTTGGATACCGTCACCTGTTGTTCCTTCTTGGTTCGTTGTAACATAGTTTTTCAATTCTGGTTTGTATTGTGTAATTAATTTTTCGTTGGCACCGAAACCACCTGTTGTGACAACGACTGCTTTTGCTTTAACTGTTTTTTCTTTATCATCTTTCATTTTCACTTTTACGCCATCGATTTGACCGTTTTCTTCAACTAAGTCTGTCACGTCAGCATCAACAAACAATGGAATTTTTTCTTCGCGAACGTTACGTACTAAACCGTCAACTAGATAGCCCCCAATTGCTGATCCGTCAGCAGGTCGGTGTGTGCGTTTTTCGCTCATTCCACCTGTAATCGTTAAATTGCTCAATGTAATTCCTTTTGTATCTAACCAATCAATTGCTTCAGCTGAATGATCAACAAAATAACGTAGTAATTCTTGATCGTTGGTTCCTTTACCGCCTTTTAGTGTTTCTTCAAAGAATTTATCGTTGCTATCTTTAATGCCTTCTTTTTCTTGGAATTTTGTTTGTGAAGCATTCATTCCTGAAGACGATTTAATTGTATTCCCACCTGCAACAGGCATTTTTTCTAAAATAACTGGATTCATGCCAGCTTCTTTGGCTTGTAATGCAGCGGTCATCCCCGCACCACCTGAACCAACAATAACAACATCATAACTGTCTTTTAGTTCACTTGGATCTGTATAACCATTAGCAGAGGCACCAGATGTTGCTTCTGTTTTTTCAGAAGACGCTTTTGTTTTACCAGCGGCTTTTTCTTGATCGCTTGTACAACCTGTTGCTGCACCTAATAATAACCCTAGGGAAAGAACTCCCATTAACACTTTTTTCATTGTTTTCCCACCTTATAAACTATTGATTTCTACCAACACAATTTCTTATTTTTCATTTGAATAAAAATAACAGTTTGTTACATAAAGTGAACACATTCACATATCAACCGAAATAAAAAAGCTACCACTACTTTTTAAAGTTGTATCGTTAGACAAACTGACCAATTATTAATAAGTTGTTTGGGGAACAACCTATTTTTCTATTCTTTCATAAAATATCATGTTCTCGCTTGTTTGTGGATGTTTTCCAATTATTTCTAACGAATTTCTTATTTTTATTTGTCATTTCAAGGATTTTCTGGCAGAATTATTCGTTTGAGGCGAAAAGTTTTGGTATACTTAGTTTAATTAGAATTGGGAGGTTATCTAGTGAACCATACACGTTTGCTGTGGCTGGCACAGCGAAAAAGCGATCGATTTATTCGCAAAAATTTTTCATCTATTCAAATCATCGTCGCTTATTACATATTAATGACGGTTATTTCTTATTTATTGTTTTGCCTCCCTATTTTCAGAGAACCTGACTCGCATGTTCCTTTTATTGATTTATTTTTCTTAGCAATCAGTACAGTCAGTGTTACTGGACTCACCACAGTCGATATTAATTCGGTTTTTAATGATCGTGGGATCGTCTTATTGGAGGTTCTTTTCCAAGTTGGTGGCTTAGGGATTATGATGATTTCAACGGTCTTTTTTATTTTATCAAAACGGCGAATCACATTAAAGCAACGTCAGTTAATTATGACTGACATGAATCAGCCGCGACTGAGCGGAATTGTTCGACTGATCCGCACCACTTTTTTGATTTTAATTTGGTTCCAAGTAATCTTCGGCTCGCTCTTTTCGCTTTATTTTTATATAAGTGGTTATTATACGAACTGGCGAGATGCGATATTTTATGGATTTTATCAAGCTATTTCTGCAGTGACTAATTCAGGCTTTGATATTTCAGGTGATTCAATTATTCCTTTTGCTCATGATTATCTCTTTTTACTGGCAATTATGTTCTTGATTTTTATCGGCGGGATTGGATTTCCCGTTTTACTGGAAATTCATGAGTGGTTACATTTTAAGAAAAAGAACTTTCGTAAGAAGAAACGAGGCTTGCCTTTCCGCTTCTCATTGTTTAGTAAAATTGCTTTGCTAGCGTTTATTGTTCTGTTTATTGGTGGGACTATTTTGATTTACTTATTAGAAAAAGATCACCTATTTTTGACAATGAATGAAAGTGGCCGTTGGGTAAGTTCGATGTTTTATTCGATGACTACACGAAACGCTGGCCTCCAAATTAATGATTTAGGGGACTTCCAAATTACAACGTTGATTATTTTCTCTGTGTTAATGTTTATTGGTTGTAGTCCTAGCTCTGTTGGTGGTGGTGTTCGAACAACGACTGTTGCGATTATTGGCTTGTATTTGTTAGCCTTTTTAAAAAGTGAAGATGATATTAGCGTCTTTAGCCGTAAAATAGATGACGATGATGTCAAAAAATCGATTGTCGTCTTCATGTTATCTTTGATTATGTGCTTTTTCGCTGTCGTCTTTTTGTCAGCCACTGAAAATCTGCCCTTGATTTCAATCATTGTGGAAGTCGCTTCTGCCTTTGGGACAACCGGTCTTTCTTTGGGCATTACAGACGATTTAACAACAGTAGGTAAATTAATGATTGCCTTATTAATGTTTATTGGACGTATTGGTATGCTTTATACCTTAATGATTTTTGTACCAAAAGAAACACGTGACTTAGGCTACGAATACCCTTCAGAAAAAATTATTATTGGATAAAAAAACAAAGCCTCTCAAGTAAGAGGCTTTGTTTTTTTATTTTTTCATGTGTGTGACTAGTTTGTTATAACTTTCAGAGCGTTCAATTGCATCTTCTTTAGTTTTATCAAGTAAATGTTCGACTACTTCTTGATTCTGTTTAATTGTATGCAACGCAGAGTAACGTGTTTGTTTTTCAAGGAAATCACGCATTTTGTCAAAATCTGTTTTCTTGTAGTCAATGACCATCGGATCTTTGCCTTTCTTAACTAACTCTGGATTATAGCGATAAAGTGGCCAATAGCCAGATTCAACGGCTTCTTTGGCTTGATCTAACGTCCGAACCATTCCGCCTTTGACCCCGTGATTAATACATGGGGTATAACCGATGATAATTGATGGGCCTGGGTACCGCTCCGCTTCGTCAATTGCTTTAATCGTTTGCATTGAGTTTGCGCCTAAAGCCACTTGTGCAACATAGACATTCCCATAAGTGATTGCCATCATCCCTAAATCTTTTTTAGAGGTATGTTTCCCACCCGCTGAGAATTTGGCAATGGCTGAAGCTGGTGTAGCTTTAGATGTTTGTCCGCCTGTATTGGCATACACTTCGTTATCCATAACAAAAATATTAACATCTTCCCCACTGGCAAGAACATGATCAATGCCGCTAAACCCGATATCATAGGCCCAACCATCGCCGCCGACAATCCATTGACTCGTTTTCACTAGTAAATCTTTTTGTTCGTAAATTTTTGTTAAAAGTGGATCTTCATCGGCTTCTTCACTTAATGCTGCCGCTAGTTTGGTGGCTCGCTGTTGTGTTCCTTCCCCTTCAGCCATGTGTTCCAACCAATCATTTAACAAGGCTTGAAGTGAATCTGATCCGACGTTTTTAGCAAGACTTTCTTCAACCAGACTAGCTAAATGTTGACGTTTCGTTCGATTGGCAATATACATACCATAACCATATTCCGCATTATCTTCAAACAGCGAATTACTCCAAGCTGGTCCTTGGCCACATTCGTTCGTTGTATAAGGCGTCACCGGTGACGAACCACCCCAAATTGATGAACAGCCTGTTGCGTTAGCAATCATCATTCGATCACCAAATAATTGCGTCAACAACTTAATATAAGGTGTTTCGCCACAGCCTTCACAAGCACCTGAAAATTCCATCAATGGCTGGTTAAATTGGGAACCTTTAACAGAAAGTTTTTTGACTGGGTTGGCTTTTTGTTTAAGAGTCATCGCAAAGGCCCAATTCATCGCTTGCTCTTTCTGAGTTTCATAAGGTTTCATTAAAATCGCCTTGTCTTTCACGGGACATGCCTGAACACAAAGACCACAACCTGTACAGTCTTCTAAAGAAACTTGGATACGATACATCAACCCATCTGTGCCACGCATTTCGCGCATGGCAAAACCTGCAGGTGCTTCTTTCAGTTCTTCTTCATCCGCTAAAAACGGTCGAATAGCCGCATGTGGACAAACAAAGGCACATTCATTACACATCGTACACTTATCCATTTGCCACTCAGGTACTTCTAACGCAATGCCACGTTTTTCATAAGCCGCAGTGCCCATAGGAATGGCACCGCCCTTCATTCCGTTTTCAATCAAATCTGAAACGGTCAGCTGATCCCCTTCTTGACGATTGATCGGTTCTAAAATATTTGTCACAAAAGCTGGAGCTTCCGACTCTTTATTTTCTGGCTCTAAAACAATGGTTGCCCAATCTTCTGGAACTACAATTTCTTGCAGCGATTCAAAGGTAGCATCAATCGCTTGGTAATTTTTTTCAACAATTTCCATTGATTTTTTTCCATAAGTCTTTTTCACTTCTTCTTTAAGTAACGGTAAATATTGCTCTTTCGTTAAAATATCTGTTACTTCAAAAAAGGCAGTAGACATCACTGTATTGATCCGACGGCCTAAGCCTACTTTGCGAGCTAACTCAACCGCATTGATAATATAAAATTTGATTTGGTGCTCCCCAATATATTTTTTTAACTTAGCCGGTAATAAACGATGAACCTTTTCTTGATCCCAAATAGTATTCAGTAAAAACGTTCCGCCATCTTTTAAACCTTTTAACAAGTCGTATTTATGCAAATAGGAAGCATTATGACAAGCGATGAAATCTGCTTGTTCAATTAAATACGTGGAAGTAATTGGCTCTTTACCAAAACGCAGATGCGAAACGGTTAAACCGCCTGATTTTTTAGAATCATAACTAAAGTAAGCTTGTGCATAAAGGTCGGTATGATCTCCGATAATTTTAATCGCTTGCTTGTTTGCTCCCACAGTTCCGTCAGAACCAAAGCCCCAAAATTTTGCTTGGAAGGTAGTATCTGGCGTTAAATCTAAAGTAGGTTCTTCTGGCAATGATTGATAGGTTACATCATCAACGATTCCCACCGTAAAGCGTTGTTTTAATTCTTTAAATGGCAATAACAAATGGTCATAGATCGCTTTAATTTGATTAGGCGCTACGTCTTTAGAACCTAACCCATAACGTCCACCAATCACAATTGGACGATTTTCATGTTGATAGAGAGCGCTTTGAACATCTAGCAATAACGGTTCCCCTTCGGCTCCTGATTCTTTTGTTCGATCTAAAACCGCAACCTTTTCTACTGTAGCTGGTAATTTTTCAAGAAGGTTTTCGGTAGGAAATGGACGATATAAATGAATATTGATAAAACCAACTTTGCGTCCTTGTTGATTGAGATAGTCGACTGTTTGTTTGATTACTGGCGAAGCCGACCCCATTGAAATAATGACTTCTGTTGCATCTTCAACCCCGTAATAATCGGTTAAATCATACGTTGTTCCACGAAGATTGTTAATTTTTTTCATGTATTTTTGAACAATTTTTGGCATTTCTTCGTAATTTTTATTGACTGTTTCTCTTTGTTGAAAATGAATGTCAGGATTTTGAGCGGTCCCTGAAACAGTGGGATGATTAGGATTCATGCCTCCCATTCTAAAACGAGTTACAGCTTCCTGATTCACCATTTCTTTCAGGTCATCATAATCAATCACTTCGATTTTTTGTAGTTCATGGCTCGTTCTAAAACCATCAAAAAAGTTTACAAAAGGTAAACTACCTTCTAAGCTAGCTAAATGAGCAACTGCCGACAAATCCATCACTTCTTGAACACTCGATTCTGCTAACATACAAAAACCTGTTTGGCGGGTAGCCATCACATCGCCATGATCACCAAAAATACTCAACGCACTTGTCGTTACTGCCCGAGCCGCCACGTGGAACACAGAAGGCAGCAATTCTCCTGCGATTTTATACATATTGGGAATCATCAACAGTAAACCTTGTGAAGCAGTATAAGTAGTGGTTAACGCACCTGTTTTTAACGAACCATGAACTACTCCCGCTGCCCCAGCTTCTGATTGCATTTCAATAACTTGAACTTTTTGACCATAAATATTTTTTAAACCACTTTCCGCCCATTCATCTACCAACTCAGCCATTGTTGAACTTGGTGTGATAGGATAAATAGCGGCAACTTCTGTAAACGCATATGAAATATAAGCCGCTGCGGTGTTTCCATCCATTGTTTTTTTCATTTTTTCACCTTTTATCTTTCCTAAACATTGCTTGTGACTGTTGTTTTTTGTGTTTTGACATACTGATCAATTGCATTAGCTGCGATTTTCCCAGCGCCCATCGCTAAAATAACGGTGGCAGCACCTGTGACTATATCGCCCCCAGCAAAAACGCCAGGTATTGAGGTTGCTCCTGTTTTAGGATCAGCTTGAATGTACCCCCATTGGTTTAGTTCTATTTCTGGATATGTTGATAACAAGACTCGATTTGCCCCTTGGCCAATTGCCTCGATTACTGCATCAGCAGGAATGGTAAACGTGCTGTCTGGAACCGGTTCTGGCCGTCGTCTTCCAGACACATCTGGTTCACCTAAAACCATTTTGATACATTCAACACCGGCTAGATTTCCTTGTTGGTCATCTAAATAAGCAATTGGATTCGTTAACCAATAATAGTTAATTCCTTCTTCAAGGGAATGGTGGTATTCTTCAATTCTTGCTGGTAATTCTTCTAACGAACGACGATACACAATGTTCACATTTTCAGCGCCTAATCGTTTGGCTGAACGAGCGGCATCCATTGCAACATTCCCGCCGCCAATCACAACAACATTTTTAGCACGTTTAATCGGTGTATCATATTCTGGAAACTCATAGCTATGCATTAAATTGATTCGTGTTAAAAATTCACTAGAAGAATAAACCCCATTTAAACTAGTTCCTGGGATTCCCATAAAATTTGGTGCCCCTGCACCAACCGATAGATAACAGGCATCAAACTCTGACATTATTTCTTCCATCGTAATCGTTTTACCTACTACCACATTGGTTTCTATTGTTACACCTAAGGCTTCAATACTCGCAATTTCTTGTTTAACAATTTTTTTCGGTAATCGAAATTCAGGTATGCCATAGGTTAATACGCCACCAGCTTCATGAAGCGCTTCAAAAATAATTACTTCGTAGCCGAGCTTTGCCAAATCCCCCGCAACTGTTAACCCAGAAGGACCAGAACCGACCACTGCGATTTTCCCTTTTGTTGGTTCCGCTGTTTTTTTTGGAAACATGTGATTTTCTAATGCCCAATCGGCAACTAAACGTTCTAATTTGCCAATTGCCACTGGTTCAAAGTTTTTGGCTTTCCCTAATTTACAAACTTGTTCACATTGTTTCTCTTGCGGACAAACGCGTCCACAAATAGCAGGTAAATTCGTATATTTACTTAAAATATTGGCTGCTTGTTCCATGTTTCTTTCACGAATAGCTAAAATAAATCCAGGAATATCAATCATCACGGGGCATTTAGCAATACAAGGTGCATTTTTACATTGTAAACAGCGAATCGCTTCTTCTTGCCCTTCTGCTAATGTATAGCCTAAGCAAACCTCTTCAAAATTATTCTTTCTGATAGTAGGTGCTTGTTCCGCAATCGGTGTTTTTATACGACTTTTTCTAGCCATTTTTCTCCACCTGCTCTTTCAAACGATCTGTAAAGCAAACTGCTTCTTCTTCCTGATATTGCTTCATTCGATTAATGAATTCATCCCAATTTACTTCATTGCCTTTAAACTCAGGTCCATCAACACAGGCAAATTTCATGGTGCCATCAACAGTGACCCGACAACCGCCACACATGCCTGTTCCGTCAATCATAATAGGATTCAAGGAAACATAAATTGGTAATTGATGTTTTTCAGCTGTCAAGGTACAAAATTTCATCATGATGCTGGGCCCAATCGCCCAACTGCACGCTACAGATTCACGTGCAATAACTTCTTCCATCGCTTCTGTTACTAAGCCCTTTTTACCTAATGAACCATCATCCGTTGTAATGATTAGCTCATCTGAATAACGACGGCATTCTTCTTGTAACAGAACTAACTCAGCTGTTCGTGCTCCCAAAATCGTAATCACTCGGTTGCCTGCTTCTTTTAAAGCCTTGATAATTGGATAAATAGCCGCGATACCAACCCCGCCACCGACAACCATCACCGTTCCATATTGCTTCACTTCTGTGGGCATACCTAAAGGTCCAGTGACATCTAACAAAGAGTCGGAAGTTTTAAGTTGGGAAAGTGCAGCTGTTGTCTTACCGATTACTTGGAAAATAATTCGAATACTGCCTGCTTGTGGATTTGTCTCCGCAATCGTTAAAGGGATCCGCTCTCCTTTTTCGTCAATTCTTAAAATAACAAACTGTCCAGCCTGGGCATGTGTCGCTATTCTTGGCGCTTCCAGCCAAAAATCAAATGTATTACTAGATAATTGAGTCGATTGAAGAATATTAAACATTGAAATACCTACCTTCATCGTTCCTTTTCATTCTGACTCCTACTTTCTTAAACCCTTAGGCAACGCTATCAGATAAAGTTGTGGCGACACTTTTAACAAATGTTTTTAGCATTTCGATGTCTTCTTCTTCTGCATTGTTTTCAATTTCAACTGTTTCAGCTACTTTTTTAGCACCAGCTTTTTCAAAAGCTCCTACAAAATCATGCGCTGATTTACAGAAAAATTCACCATATTCACGATCACCGGAGCCAACAACACCAAATGGCTTACCTGCTAAATCCTTCTCAGTTAATTCATCAAAGAAATCTTCAAATTCAAAAGGCAGTTCCCCATCACCATAAGTATACGTTGCGATAATACAAGCATCTGCATCATCAAAGAAGTCTACATCAACTTCTGAACATTCTTCACGTTCTACTTCAACTCCAGCTTCTTGAAACTGTTCTTCCAAAATCTCGGAAATTTCTTCTGTGTTTCCAGTCATACTTGCATAAACAATTTTTACTAGTGCCATCTTCATTCATTTCCTTTCTTTTTCCTAAATATTTCAATGCATTCAAATGCAATTGTAACCCCTTACATTAATTCCTAAAAAAATAACTTTTACAAATGATTTTATTCACAAACTAATCTAACTAAGTATGTACTCTTCCCCTTTCGAGATAGAGTATTTTTTACTACGTCTTTACTATACCACATTCCAAACCTTTTTAACAATATTTTTAAGGTAAAAAAAATATTATTTAGGTTCTTTTTTATAAAACGTTTTTCCTTCTTCCAATCATAAAAATTGCTTCTAAAACCGCTCCCCCTAATGCACGAGCTTTGTCGGAGATCGTCAAGCAATCGACTTTCTCAACTGGTCGAGGATCTACATCTGCACACTTCAACCCTTGATAACATGTTACCTTTTCTGAAATCAATCCTCTCAAAGTCCCTGTCAGAGGCGAATAAACTGGAACCTGATCGATAAAAAATAATGCTTCCCCTTTCAACACGAGATCCCCTATGTTTTTAAGGTGGGTAACTTGTCCTGAAGCAGGAGCATGGACAACTCGTTCCGCACTTTTTCCGCCAATTTCACCTGGAATACCTGTATTAGGTAAAGCTGTTCCTTCAAAGTATAAACGTCCCAACCTATGGCCACGCATTGTCTCAATCACAACATCGACATCTTGCGGTGCTGAAAAGCCTGGTCCTAAAGCAATCGTAATCGGTGCCATTCCTCGATGCGTACCTAAATTTTTCTTAGCCAAAATCGCATCGATAACAATCAGTGGTTTCAATTGTTGAATAGCACTTGCTGTTTGATCGACAAAAACAGGCAGCTTATTTTGCTGCCAACATTTCGCGCAATCCTTTAATGAAGTAATTCGAACAGCAACCAAATCTTCCACTCTTTGTTCTTTCTGAAAAATAGCATCACAAACTGAAACAGTCCGCCGAATGGCCAGAGGACATTCTGTTTCTAATACTAGTATTTTAAAGCCAACGTGCCATAATTTTTGGATAACACCTGTCGCTAGATCGCCCCCTCCGCGAACAATCACTAATTTTTCTTGGATGTTTTGACTGATTTCTCCCATAAAATAAGTCCTTTCTCTAATTCCATATTGCAAGCAATAATTTTGTCTAATTTTTCAAAACAGCTTTTGGGTAACTGAAGACAGACATTCATCGCTTGAACGAACTCTCTTCGCGTATGGGTTTGATTTAAACATAAAATTCGTTGGCCTTGGCTCTCTTTAAACAATCCTTTTGGATGAGCAATCAGTTGAGCTAACAATGTTTCTGTGATTGGTTCTTGTAGTTGCGCATCGGTTAATTCCAAAAAAAGCGGCAACCGATGAATGGTCGTTTCATCTATCTTTTGACCAATCACAGAAATCGGAAGCACACCAATTGTGGTGGTTGTTTCTTTTAATATCACGGGTTCATAAGAGGACCAGCCTTTCAAAGGTCGTTGTTTGGACCCATCCGCTTCTAAAAAAACTTTCGTGAAGTGCTGAAACAATGTTTGAAACGAGGTCATTGCAGGCATCGTTAGTTTTGTTTGGTTGTTGACAGCGGTTCCTGCTAAAGTGATTCCGCAGATATTCGGCGTTATTTTTTCAAAATGGTTTGTATAAAAATAATCATACAATTGACGTTGGGGAAACCCAATTTTTGTGGTTGTACTAACCAGAACAGCTTCTTTTCGATATGTTTTTGCTAGCGCCCACATTAAGCTTGTTTTCCCACCACTACCAACAATCGACACAATCTCCTTTCCTTGTAAATCAAAACACTTTTTTAAGGACTCCACAGTTGGTACCTCCTTTCCCCAAGGTCATTTTTCACAGAAAAAATAGAGGCTACGCGTACTTTTGCTTCTTCTAAAAAACATACACTGTGAGTTATTTCCGCTTCATTAATGAGTAAACCGATCCCACAGCCATCCGTCAATGATGGTGGCAAAGTAAAGACGCGAACAGCCACCTTTCTTGCCAACAGTACTTGTTCTGCTAGAACAGCATAATGTGTATTCGGAAAGGTTAGCAAATACTCCATCTTTTCACCTTCTTTTTTTGTTAAAGCGTAATTACTTTAACCGCTTGATTCATTGTTTCAACAATTTCGTACATATTAGTAATAGAGCCGATAGCTAAGGTGTCTGTTAAATGATAAAAATCTAAACAGGCCCCACACGTTTGAATCGTAGTTCCCTTCTCCGCTAATTGTTGCAAATCAGCTAAGGTATTCGCTGCTTGATTCGTTAAAAACGCCCCTCGATTAAAGAATAATAGCTGTGTAGGAACAGTTTCTGCTTCTGATAATGATTGAAGATAACTTTTCATTAATAGTCGTCCTAGCTGCTCGTCTCCAGTACCTAATTGATCGGAGCCAATCGTAATTACTAAATCTGTTGCTGACTGACTTGTTTGTTGAGTCGCTTCTTCAGGTACCGTAATTTTGACAGAGAAAACCGTGGCTTCTATCTGCTTCGCAGTCAAAGTGGCCTGTTTTTTAGTAGCTAATTTTTTTAAATTTTCAATGGCTACTTCGTTATCGACTAATACCTCGATAGTGCCTCCAGCTAAACCTAACTCCGCCAAAGCTTTTTTTGTTTCAATCACAGGTATTGGGCAAGGTTTCCCCAATGCATCTACTAATTTCATATTTGGCCCTTCTCTCTATAAAAGTACTACTGCTTGTTGTTCTTTTGGCAGAACCTCGCCAATAATTTTGGCAACAGGGTCCTCTTTTTGAATAGCTGCTAAACAGGCTGCCGCTTCGTCAGCAGCGACACTAATTAACAGTCCGCCAGAAGTTTGTGGATCAAACAAAAGTTCTTGCATTTCCATAGAAATTTTTGAATAATCGATTGTCGTTCCGATTGTTTGGCGGTTTCTTTGCCCAGCTGCAGTGACTAAACATTCTGCGGCGTAGGCCAACGCTCCTGTAATGGTTGGTAATGCTTCTGTATCAATCAGTAATGTTACCTGATTATCAGCCATTTCTTTTGCATGAATTAATAGACCAAACCCAGTCACGTCAGTACAAGCATGTACTGCGTAGGATCGAGCATTCGCAGCGGCATATTTATTTAAACGTTCCATCGAATCTTGTGCGATTTTTTGTTCCGTCTGCTTCGCCAATTGCCCCCGAACAGCCGCTTGAATAATTCCTACACCTAATGCTTTAGTTAAAATCAAGACATCCCCCACCTGTGGCGTATTATTATGCCACAAATTTTCTGGATGAACTTCTCCGGTTACCGCTAGACCATACTTGGGTTCATGGTCATAAATCGAATGGCCTCCCGCCAGTAAAGCACCCGCTTCCTTTAATTTTAAGCTGCCACCCAAGAGCATTTGTTCCAACCATTCTTTTGACATCTTTTGTGGAAAACAAACAAGATTTAGCGCATAAAGGACTGTTCCGCCCATGGCATAGACATCACTTAAAGCATTAGCGACCGCAATTTTTCCAAATGATAACGGATCATTGACCATTGGTGAAAAAAAATCTACCGTTGAAATCAAAGCTTTTTCAGACGTTATTTGGTAAACAGCGGCGTCGTCGGCATGTTCAAATCCGACGAGTAGCCGCTCATTTGCCGGTGTTTCGGGTAAGTGTTGCAACAATTGGTTCAGTACACGGGATTCAATTTTTGCCCCACAGCCACCTGATGTACATTGTGATAAAAAATCCATGCTGTCCGCTCCTTCTCAAATTAGTAGTTCTTGTAAAGCGTGAATTGTCCAAGTAATTTCTTCAGGCGTTGTCTGCCAACCAAAGCTAAAACGTAAGGTGCCAGTTGCTAAAGTCCCAGCTGTTTGATGGGCTAATGGTGCACAATGCAAACCTGCGCGCGTCATAATGCCATATTGTTCTGCTAGTTGCTGTGCCACTATTGTTTCTTCCTGATTCCACAGTGTGATAGAAACAACAGGGACAGTTTGTGCCACGTCCTTGGTTCCTAAAATTGTGACAGGTAACCCTGATAAACCATTTAAAAAATTCTGCATTAAGGTTCGTTCATGCTTTTGAATCGCTGCTAAACCAATTTTATTCAACTCTTTAATAGAACTATTTAAGCTTAGAATACCTAAACTGTTTAACGTACCAGCTTCAAATTTATCTGGTAAAAAAGAGGGTTGATCAAAGGAATTAGAATGGCTACCAGTGCCGCCCGCCATCAGTGGTTTGACCGCTTCAGCCCCTCGCTCACTAAAAGCTAACCCACCAATACCTGCTAATCCATATAAGCTTTTATGTCCAGTAAAGGCTAACACATCAATGGCCATCTGGGTCATTTTTATTGGTAAAAATCCCGCCGTTTGAGCCGCATCCAAAATAGTTAGTAATCCTTTCTGTTGAGCCCATTGAAAACATTCTTCAATGGGTAAAATGGTGCCTAAGACATTGGATGCGTGTGTCATCACCAAGGCTTTTGTATTCGTTCGCCAAGCTCGCTGAATATCTTCTACTTCTAACAGGCCAGTTTTTTGACAAGCAACATATGTCACTGAAATGCCTCGTTCTTTCTCAAGTAAGTGAAGAGGTCTAGCTACTGCATGATGTTCTAACATAGTCGTAATCACATGGTCGCCAGGTTGTAAAATCCCCGCTAATGCAAGATTTAAGGAAGTTGTTGCGTTATTCGTAAACGTAATCTGAGCCGCACTGGGTGCCTGAAAAAAGTCTGCTAACAATTGACGTGTCTCTAAAAGAGGAAGCCCCTCTCTAAGCAAAGGGGCATTTCTTCCGTAATTCATGAACTGATTTTCTGCTAAATAGGCAGTCAAAGCCTCAATGGTTGCTGGAAATTTTTTATAGGAAGTCGCTGCATAATTTAAATAAACCAAGTCCTTCATACGTTTTTCCTCTCTAACTATTGGTTTCTTGAATTAATTTTTGGTACTCTTCTGGCGTGTCGATATCTTTCAAACGGCCAGGAGTCGCTATTCTCAGCATCTGAACTGCTTCTGGAAAGCGTTCATAAATCATGCGTCCGCCTTTTTCACCAGTCAATGTTAATAGTTCTTGTCGAAATTGATTACCGAATAATACTGGACTACTAGGACAGCCATCTTTTTGTAATGGCACTACAATTTTATTTCTCTGACATTTATCTAACACGAGTTGTAGCATTTTAGGTGTTAACAATGGTTGATCGCTAGGTAAGTATAAATAGCCAGCTCCCCGAGCTTGTTCGGTTCCTAAACGAATACTGCTACTTTGTCCTTCTTGCCATTGATGATTGAGAATCAACTGAATGTTCTTAGGTAAAGGAAACGCTGGCTGATTCTCAGGCGAAACAACTAAAATCCGTTCTAATACGTCTAATTGATTCACTAAGGTTAACGTGTGCTCTAAAAATGTTTTTCCTTGATATTTTAAGAACAATTTATTTTGGCCCATCCGTTGTGAATTGCCCGATGCTAGAATAATGACACTAACGAGTGACATGAGTTGTCTCCTTTTATCTTTTTTTCTTTTGATAAGGGGTATTTTCTAAAGGCAGACTTGGTCGGAGCTGACCATCCAAGGCAAAATATGCGCCTGCTAAAGCTGGTGCGGTAGGGATCGTTGCTAACTCACCTACGCCTTTAATTCCATAAGCTAAACCTTCGTGAAGATTGTCAGCATGAACCAAAATTGTTTCGATTGGTGGTACTTGAGTGGCGTTCACTAATCCTAGCGTTGCATATTTTGCTTTAACATAGCCTTCTTCTAAGGCAAATTTTTCAGTTAAAGCATACCCCATGCCCATTGCAATCCCACCTTCAATTTGACCTTCAGCAGCTCGTGGATTCACCACTTGCCCCATATCATACGCAGCCACAAATTTAGCTACTTTTCCTTTGTCATCTAGAATAGCTACTTCAGCAGCATAACCATAACCAGCATGACTAACTGGACTTTTTTTATCATTAATTAATGGATCCGTTTTCGCTGAATATTCCCCATAAAATTCTTCGCCTTCCAAATCGCTTAAAGCACGTCCCATATCAAGCTCATACCGTAATTGCATTGCCGCTCTTCTAGTTGCTTCTCCTGTGAAGAGTGACTGCCTCGAAGCCGTTGTCGTTCCTGAATTCGGTGTTCTTCTTGTATCAGGGGCTTCCGCAACAATCATTTCTGGTGGTAAATTTAATGTTTCACAGGCAATTTGCGTCGTAACGGTTGCCATCCCTTGACCGATACAAGCAGCACTTGTGCGGACATGTATTTTTCCTTCTTCAACAGAAATAATACAACGCCCTGTATCAGGTAGCCCCACACCCACGCCACTATTTTTAAAGAAACTAGAAATTCCAGCAACTTCCGCTTGTTCATAGACGTCTTTAACCGCTAACAAGGCTTCTTTTAACGCTGCATTTTTCGAGACCAATTGTCCATTCGGTAAAGTATCTCCTGGGGCGACGGCATTTTTAAAGCGTATTTCCCATGGTGATAGTCCGACTTTTTCTGCTAACAAGTTTAAATTACTTTCAATTGCAAAAGCCGTTTGGCAAACACCAAATCCGCGAAATGCACCTGCTGGCGGATTATTAGTATATACAGCAAACCCTTCCACATCAATCGTTTGATACTTGTAGGGACCTGCCGCATGTGTACAAGCCCGTTGCAATACCGGTCCTCCTAAAGAAGCATAGGCCCCAGTATCCGCATAAATCACTGCTTTCATTGCAGTTAAATTGCCTTCTTCATCACAGCCGGTCGTAAAGTCCATTTCCATGCCATGGCGTTTGGGATGAACCATCAAACTTTCTTCACGGCTTAGCAGTACTTTTACTGGTTTCTTCAATAACCAAGCGGCTAAGGATGCATGATGCTGAACACTCATGTCTTCTTTTCCACCAAAACCACCACCAACAAGTTTTGATTGAACATGAATTTTTTCCTTGTCTAGCCCTAGCATCCGAGCCACTTCCCGTTGTTCATCATAGATACTTTGACCCGCACTAAAGAGTAAAATGCCCTCACCTTCAGGTTGTGCAATCGCACATTCGGGCTCCATAAAGGCATGTTCATTAATTGGTACGGAATAATGTTCTGTCACTACAAACGCAGAATTTTCTAACACTTCCTCTGCATTGCCACGTACCAAGTGTTCATGAGACAAGATATTGCCCTTTTCATGAATAGCTGGTGCACCTTCTGCTAAAGCAGCTTCACAAGAAGTAAGCGGTATCATTTCTTCGTAATCAACTTCCACTAAATTTTTTATCTCTGGTAAGGTTTCTTTTCTTTTTGAAACAACGAGTGCTACTGCATCCCCAACATACCGTGTTATTTCTCCTTCTGGAATCATTACATCCCAATCGGAAATAAATTCTAAATGACCAATTTTATTATTTCCTGGAACGTCTTTAGCTGTGAACACAGCCACACAGTCAGGATGCGCCAATGCTTGGGTACTATCGATTGATAGAACTTTTGCGCGAGGATAGGCACTCCGCAAAGCAGATGCATGAAGCATTCCTTCTATGTCAATGTCATCTACATAAATCCCTGTTCCTAAGGTTTTCTCCACTGCATCGACCCGTTGGAAGTCTTCCCCTAATTTACCATTTGAATGTTCTTCTGGAATGCTCGCTTCTTCACAAAACATTTTAGCAGCTAACTGAATGGCTTCTATTATTTTCACATATCCTGTACAACGACAAATGTTTCCTCGTATAGCTTTCTGAATGTCTTCTTTTGTGGGTTCGGGTTTCTTGTTCAATAATCCTTGTGCCGAAATAACCATCCCAGGGATGCAATACCCGCACTGAACTGCACCCGTTTTTGCAAACGCATAGGCATAGACATCTTTTTGCCGTTGGCTTAAACCTTCGATTGTCGTGACTTCTTTACCAGCTAATTTTTCTAGAGTAAACAAACATGCTTTGGAAGCCTTTCCATTTACTAACACCGTACATGCACCGCAAGAGCCTTGGTTACAGCCATCTTTTGTTCCAGTTAGGCCCAGATCCTCCCGCAAAAAGTCCATTAATTTTTTGTTTGTTTCACAGGTTTCACTTTGACCATTTACAATAATTGAATACATTTCTTGCACCTCGATTTCTGATATAGTTTAGTGTTCAATCACCTAGATTATACCACAAATCTCCGTTCTAAAAATTATTTTTTAGCAAAAAAAGTTTTTTATTTAATTTAAAGGTTCGCATTATTGATAGCGCTGTTGAATTAATTCTCCCGCGATGCTAATCGCTAACTCTTCTGGTGTTTCGGCTGCAATGTCTAAGCCAATTGGCATGAAAATTCTTTCAATTTCAGTCATTGTATAACCGACCTCTTTTAACCGTCGAACTTGTGAAGCAATTTTGTGTTTGCTCCCCATCACACCAATATATTTGGCTGGTGTTTCCAATAACTGTTTGGCAACGATGAAATCAAAATTGTGTCCTCTGGTAATTACTATACCATAATCGTCCGCCGTTATTTCAATAAACGCAGCTAAATTTTCTAAAGGAATCACCCGTAGTTCTTCAGCTTGTGGAAAAGCTTGTGCCGTCAAAAATTCTGGACGATCGTCCACTACAACGCAATAAAACGATAAATAGTTTAAAATAGGTACCAATGCGCGTGCAACATGACCACTTCCAAAAATATACACTTTCCCTACTTGGAGGATCGCTTCTGTTAAAAAAATTATGTCCTCTTTTTGCTCACAATGGATACCTTTAGGTAGCAAACTTAATTCCCCCTCCCAAGAAGTGGAACCAATCAATTCGCCTGTTTCACTATAAAAGGATACTTTTCCTAAATTGTTTTGATCTAGTTCAGTCACTAACCAACCTTGTTGGTTATTTTGAAAATGCGTTTCTATGGATTCACACAACTCCTTTAAAAATGGCGTTTCCCATGAAAGATAATGGAAAAAAATCGTGACATTCCCGCCACAGACCATACCTAAATCAGCAATATTATTCGGGGCTAAAATAAATTGACGTTGTGCATTTTCTTTCTCAAGAACTAGCTTTTTTGCCACTTGTTCAGCCTGAAATTCAACCGCCCCACCACCAACAGTTCCGGCTATTCTACCTTCGGCGGAAACCAGCATTCTAGCCCCTTGACTTCGTGGTGTGGATCCTGAACTTGTACCAATCGTTAATAACATCGTGTCTTGCTTTTCCAATATTGCCTGTTTCAAACGCTGAAATACTTCTCTCATTTCAGTTCCTCCGATACTACATCCTGTTCTTTAAATATTTCTTCAAAGCATGCCTCTACCTGTTGATACACTTTTTTCTCAAATAAAAGATATTGATCAATCAACTCTTTTCCTTGATCCGTAACAATTGACCCGCCACCATTACAACCGCCAACGCTTTTGATAATTAATGGAAAAGATAGCTCTTCTTCAGCTACCCGCACAATCCGCCATGCCTTATTATAAGACATTTTCATCTCTTTTGCCGCTAAGTTTAGTGAACCAGTTTGCTGAATTTTTTGTAAAACTTCGACAACGCCAGGACCAAAAAAGTTCCGATCTGTTTTTAATTTTAAGTTTAGGGAATACGTAAACATCTTCTCCTCCTTTATTCGTTCATTTTTTTATAGATAACGTAAGGGAAAAAGGATACGAAAGCTTACTCACTTTCGTATCAAAAAAAGCAATCTTCACTCAAGTGCTACACGCTTTTTTGGTTTTAAAATGACATTTAAAAGGACTGCTACCAAAGTGGTTAAGATAACTTCCGAATTACCGAAAATCGTTGTTACCCAAGTTGGAAAACCAGCTAAGCTTCCAGTAGACAATGTGACACCAATTCCAAATGCTAGAGCTGTTCCGACAACCCCAGTATTTCGAGGAGTCATTTCCTGCGAAGCAATCATCCGAATACCTGTCATAGAAATAGAAGCAAAAACTGAAATCGTTGCGCCACCAATTACCGCGTAAGGAATCGTAGTTAATAATGCAGCTACTTTCGGAACAAAACCAGCAATTAATAATATAACTGAAGCGAAAACCAGAACATATTTATTAATCACTTTTGTTACCGTAACCAGACCAACATTTTGTCCAAAAGTTGCCACTGGGATTGATCCAAATAAACTGCCAATAAAGTTAGTGAAACCACTCCCCATAATTCCGCCAGATAATTCTTCATCCGTTGCATCCCGATCCATTGCCCCAACCGTTGTTGCTGTAAATTGACCGATGGCTTGAACAGCATCAACAATAAACATCACCACAAGCGTAAAGATTGGTACCAATTGAAAATCCAGTCCAAAGTGAAACGGGGTAATTACCTGAACGATTTTAGCATTTTGAACTGGCTCAAAACTAACCATCCCTAAAGCTAAAGAAATCAAATAGCCAATAACCATTCCGTTTAAAATTGCGGATAACTTCAAAAATCCTTTTGCAAAATAATTGAAGTAAAAGACAATCGCAAAGGTTAATAATGCAACTAACCAATTCCGGGCTGAACCAAAATCAGCACTACCAGCTCCTCCTGCCATATACTTAATCGCAACAGGAAACAAGGATAGTCCAATGCTTAAAATAACCGTTCCTGTTACTAAAGGCGGAAACAACACACGGATTTTTTTAATGAACAAACCAACAATAATAACAAGAATACTGCCAACTAATTGGGAACCAAAAATTGCTGCAATCCCAAAATCAGCTCCGATGGCCATCAAAATCGGTACATACGCAAAACTTGCCCCCATCATAACTGGTAACCGTGAACCCACTTTTCCAAAAATAGGGAAAAGTTGAATTAACGTTGCAACTGCTGAAAAAATCAATGATGTTTGAATCAAAATAGTCGTATCACTAGGACTTAATTGGCAAACTTTGGCAATCATGATTCCCGGTGTGACAATCCCTACTACTGCTGCGACAACGTGTTGCAATCCCATCGGAATTGCTTCAGAAATTGATAGTTTCGCATCATATTCAAATAATGCTTGCTCTTTTTTTTCATTCATAGGATCGTTTCCTTCTTCTTTTTATTCTAAAAGGATTGTTCCCCTTAATCAATAAAGAATGCAATCCTTTTTCCCTCAGAAACATCTTAAAAATTATCCTTTGACAGCAACTGCTTCAATTTCAAATAAACCATCTTTTGGCAACTTGGCTACTTCTACACAAGAACGTGCAGGCAAAACTTCTGAAAAGTAATTCCCATAGATTTCGTTAATTTTGCTAAAATCAGACATATGTTGTAAAAACACCGTTGTTTTCACAACATTATCATAGGTCATCTCGACCTCTTTTAAAATCGAACCTAAATTGATAAAAGCTTGTTTTGCTTGTTCTTCCACTGTAGTCTTCATTTCGCCCGATTGCGGATCTAATCCTAGTTGTCCAGAAATGTACAACGTATTTCCCGCTAAGACAGAATGTGAATAAGGTCCTACAGCAGCTGGTGCCTGTGCAGAATTAATCATTTTGTTTGTCATCGTTTTCCTCCATTCTATGATTCTTTATTTTCAATTAAAGTCCCTGTTTTTCCAGATAATCCTTCTTTGGCTTTTTCTAATAACGTAATCAATGTTTTTCGACCTGGCTTAGATTCAGCAAACTTAATCGCTGCTTCAACTTTTGGTAACATTGAACCTGGAGCAAACTGACCTTCTTGCGCATATTGTTTCATTTTTTCTGTTGAAACATTCCCTAAGGCTTCTTGATTTTCTTTACCAAAATTAATACAAACTTTTTCAACTGCTGTTAAAATCACGAGCAGATCAGCATCCACTTGTTCAGCCAGTCGTTCACTACAAAAATCTTTGTCGATGACTGCATTGACACCTTTTAGTCGGTTCCCTTCTTGAATGACTGGGATGCCACCACCGCCGCCAGCAATGACTGTTTGGCCAGCATCAACCAATGTTTGAATCGTGAGAAGTTCGACAATATTTTTTGGTTTAGGAGAAGCGACGACTTGGCGATAACCACGGCCAGCATCTTCCATCACTTGTATATTTTTTTCTTTGACTAATTGTTCTGCTTCTTCTTTTGTCATGAAGCGACCAATTGGTTTCGTTGGTTTTTTGAACGCCGGATCATTTTCATCCACGACCACTTGAGTGACTACGGTGGTGACGGCTTTACTTATATTTCGTTGACGCAACTCTTCTTGTAGCGCATTCTCTAAATCATAGCCAATGTAACTTTGACTCATGGCTACGCACATGGATAACGGAACAACTGGATATTGTGGATTATTAAAGGAAAATTCTTCCATAGCTAATTGAATCATCCCCACTTGAGGACCATTGCCATGAGATAAAATAACTTCATATCCTGCTTCAATCAAATCTGCAATCGCTTTGGAGGTCTGTTTTACGGCAGTCATCTGCTCCGTCAAATTATTTCCTAAAGCATTGCCACCTAAAGCTACTACGACGCGTTTGCCCATTGCTTCACCTCATTTTCTGTTTTATAAAAAGGACGATGCTTTTTCTTTTTCACAACGAGTTTTCGTATTAACTGTCTGTTGTCGTTGCATGAAGTCAACGCACATGACTAAGCGTTCTTGACTCGAGACAATCACACATTCATGAATAGACTTGGGAAGGTCTTATTTGTTCATGTTGAAGAGGCAACTTCTAATGATTCATTGTGTAAAGAAAAAGCATCTGTCTTCATGCCAAATTCATTATTTTACTTCTCTTGGTGTCGCTTTATCCGCTAATTCTGTTAAGGTTTTTTGCGGATTTTTTACTTTACTTAAGAAAATCATAGCCGCAATAACATACGGTTTGTAGCTAGCTTCTTTGTAAAGTTCGACCCGATAACGATCGAAAACAGAAGCTTCCACTTCGCCTTCTTCACAACTAACGCCAGTAATATCAGCTGGTAGACAATGCATATACAAAGCTTTGCCGTCTTTTGTTGTTTTCATCAATTCTTCTGTACATTCCCAATCTTTGTGCTTTTTATTTTGAGAAAGTAATTCTTGTTCTAATTGATCAATTCCTGCTTGGTCACCATTGCCATATAATTCAGTTCGCTTTTCCATTGCCGCAAAAGGTGCCCAGCTTTTCGGATAAACAACATCCGCATCTTTGAATGCTTCTGCCATACTATTCGTTTTAGTAAAGTTTCCACCAAATTCTGCCGCATTTTTCTTCGCAACTTCTTCTACTTCTGGCATAATTTCATAACCTTCTGGATGTGCTAAGACGACATCCATTCCTAAACGGGTCATTAGACCAACAATTCCTTGAGGAACAGATAATGGTTTTCCATAAGATGGTGAATACGCCCAAGTCATGGCAACTTTTTTCCCTTTCAGGTTTTCAATGCCACCAAATTCATGAATTAAATGCAACGCATCCGCCATTGCTTGCGTCGGATGGTCAATATCACATTGTAAATTCACTAACGTTGGGCGCTGTTCCAATACCCCATCTTTATATCCTTCTTGGACAGATTCTGATACTTCGTGCATGTAAGCATTGCCTTTACCAATGTACATGTCATCACGAATACCAATGATATCAGCCATAAAAGAAATCATGTTTGCTGTCTCACGAACAGTTTCTCCGTGAGAAATTTGACTTTTTCCTTCGTCTAAATCTTGAACTTCTAAGCCCAAAAGATTACACGCTGAAGCGAAACTAAAACGTGTTCTTGTAGAGTTGTCGCGGAATAAAGAAATCCCCAAGCCACTATCAAAGATTTTAGTTGAAATATTATTTTCTCTTAAATAGCGTAATGTATCGGCAACTGTGAAAACAGCTTCTAATTCATCTCTTGTTTTTTCCCAAGTTAGGAAAAAGTCATTTTCGTACATTTTTTCAAATTCTAATTTATCTAATTTCTCAATATATTCTTTAAACGTTTCCATTCCATCTGCTCCTTTTTTCTTGTCTAATAATCCTTTACTTAACCACAATAGACCGTTGGTAATGCCGCATAAACGGCTGCACAACGAACCAAATCATCTTTCCAAGTTTTTTCATTTGGTGCATGTGCTTGTGCTTCGGCCCCTGGCCCGAAACCAATACAAGGAATACCATTACGTCCCATAATTGAAACGCCATTTGTTGAGAAGGTCCACTTATCTAACAATGGGCGTTCTTCACGCATTTCCACTGTTTCTACAGAGCCTTTCCGTGTTTCTCCATAGAGATTTTTATGCGTTTCCATCAAGGCTTTTGTTACATCATGATTTTCTGGAATTACCCACGTTGGGAAATAACATTCAATTTCATAAGTTAAATCCGTATAAGAAGGACGATCATAGTTGTACATTGAAACCGTCACATCATCTCCATATTTTTTAACAGCTGGTAAATTGCGAATTTCTTCTAAACAACTTTCCCAAGTTTCTCCAGCAGTCATTCGACGGTCTAGTGAAACGGTACAGCCATCCGCAACAGCACACCGACTTGGTGAAGAATGGAAAATTTGCGAAACAGTCACCGTACCACGTCCTAAGAAACGGGCTTCTTGCCACTCTGGATTGTACTTAGGATCTAACATACGAACTAAACCACGAATCGCTGTGCTTTCTGTATCTCCATTGTTGTTTAAGGCACGAACATCTTGTAAGATATCCGCCATTTTGTAAATGGCATTATCTCCACGTTCTGGTGCTGAGCCATGACACGAAACGCCTTTGACATCAACTTTAATTTCCATTCGGCCTCGTTGACCACGATAAATCCCACCATCTGTTGGCTCTGTTGAAACAACAAATTCTGGACGGATACCGTCTTCTTTGATAATGTACTGCCAACATAAGCCGTCACAGTCTTCTTCTTGTACAGTAACTGTTACTAAAGCAGTGTATTTTTCTGATAATAGACCTAAATCTTTCATGATTTTAGCGCCATAAATAGCCGAAACAATCCCGCCCTCTTGGTCAGACGTACCGCGACCACCGATCTCAGTTTCTGTTTCATAGCCATCGTAAGGATCAAATTTCCAGTTACTCATTTCACCAATTCCGACAGTATCCATGTGCCCATCAAAAGCAATTAATTTTTCACCAGACCCCATATAACCAAGTAAATTTCCTTGAGGATCAATGTCAATTTTATCGAAACCTAATTTTTCCATTTCGGCTTTTGCTCGCGCAATTTTGTTGCCTTCTTCTGCACTTTCTCCTGGAATTTTGACAAGGTCTCTTAAAAATTTGACCATATCTTCTCTGTAACCTTCTGCTGCTGCATTTACTGCATTAAAATCCATTCCTTTTACCTCCATAAAATTTTTTTATAATTGTCTGGATCAGTGTCCCCTTCGGTAGAAAACATTAAAACGTTTGACGTCTCATCCAGTTGCAATGCCTCACGTAATTCTTGATAGTCGGGATCTTGCATCACTGTAGCTACTAAGCCCATTGCTACTGCCCCAGATTCGCCTGATACAACTTGCGGATCCCCTTTTAATGGCGCGCCCAACATACGCATTCCTTTTTCAGAAACCCAATCTGGCGCTGAAACAAAGAAGGATGTATGATTTTTTAGAATATCAAAAGAAATCGTATTAGGTTCTCCACATGCTAAGCCAGCCATAATTGTCTGTAAATCACCATCGACAAAGCGAATTTCTCCGTCTTTTTTAATTGCTGATTGATATAAACAGTCAGCCGCCTGTGCCTCAACTACGACCATAATCGGTGGGTTTTCTGGAAAAGCATTAGCAAAATAACCAATCACTGCACCAGCTAAACTGCCGACACCAGCTTGAACAAAAACATGACTAGGTCGTTCAGAGCCAAACTTTCTTAATTGTTGAGAGGCTTCTAACGCCATCGTTCCGTATCCTTGCATAATCCAAGTCGGAATTTTTTCATATCCGTCCCAAGCGGTGTCTTGAACCATGACACCGTTTTCAGTTTCTTCGGCCATTTTATTAGCCATTCGCACACATTCATCGTAATTAACTTCTTCGATTGTGACGGTTGCGCCTTCTTTTTCAATATTTTCTTTTCTCGTCTGTGTTGAACCCTTCGGCATGAGTACAACTGATTTTTGGCCTAATTTATTCGCAGCCCAAGCGACTCCTCGTCCATGGTTACCATCAGTTGCTGTAAAAAACGTAGCTTGTCCAAAAGCTGATCGTAATTGATCAGAAGTTAATTCATCATATGTTAGTTCCGAAACATCTTTCTTTAATTTTTCGGCAATATAGTTAGCCATGGCAAACGAACCACCTAATACTTTAAAAGCATTTAAACCAAAGCGATAAGATTCATCTTTAACAAAGAAATCATTTAACCCCAGATACGCGGCCATATGATTCAATTCTGCTAATGGTGTTTCTGAATACTGTGGAAAACTTTTGTGAAAAGCCAAAGCTTTCTCAATTTTTTCTTTAGACATCAGAGGTAAGTACTTATCCTCCGTCTTCGGCATTTCATTTGCTGTCCATTTAATTTTTTCCAAAAATACTTCTCCTCCTTCTATTTTTAAGTTGCTTTACGAAAAACAAATTTTCCTTGATTTGCCAAGATGACTTGCCCAGCTTCAGCAACTTTTTGACCTCTTAAATAAACCATTCGAGCCTGTCCTTGTGTTTCAAATCCTTCATACGGCGTATAATCGACATTTTGTAACTGCGTTCTCGCAGCAATCACGCCGGTTGTTCTGGGATCCCAAACAACTAAATCGGCATCACTGCCTTCTTGCACCACACCTTTTTGTGGATACATCGAGAATTGTTTAGCAATATTTTCAGAAAGCAGAGCAACCATTTTTTCCAAGGTGATTCGGCCCTTCGCCACACCTTCCGTGTAAATTAATTCTGGTCTCGTTTCAACACCTGGCATCCCATTGGGAATTTTACTAAAATCATCTTTGCCAACTGTTTTTTGTCCGTAAAAATTAAAACTGCAGTGATCTGTCGATATTGTATTGATTGCCCCCTCTTTAATCCCTTGCCACAAAGCCCGTTGATCCTCTCGTTTGCGTAGTGGCGGTGAGCAGACATATTTTGCTGCTTCAAAATTAGGCGCATCATACAAGTGATCATCTAGTAAAAGATATTGAGGGCAAGTTTCTACATAGACTGATTGTCCTCTTTGACGAGCCCGTTCCACCGCTTCTAATGATCGTTTTGTGCTTAAATGCACAATATTAACCGGCAAATCAGCCATTTCCGCTATCATCAAATATCTTGCTACCGCTTCTGCTTCAACAGCCGCCGGTCTTGATAACGGATGATAGTGCGGGGTTAGCTTTCCTTGAGAAACATATGATTGGATTAATTCATCTACTAAATCACCATTTTCACAATGAACGCCTAACATTCCATTAACTTTTTTTATTTCCTTCATCGCTTCAAAAATTTCCGCATCTGTGGTCCGCAAATTATCATAAGCCATATACATTTTGAAGGAAGTAATACCTGCAGCAATCATTTCCTGAATTTCAGCAGCTATCGTTGGTTTCCATTCAATCATGGACATATGGTAAGTATAATCACATGAACTCTTGCCTTCAGCCAATTGATTCCAAGTAGCTAAACAGTCTTTCAATGAGCCGCCTTTATTAGGTGTAGCCATATCAATAACCGTAGTCGTACCTTTGGCCACCGCCGCTTGGCTTCCAGTGGTAAAGTTATCCGCCGTACTTAACGAACCTTTGCCATTATTTAATTCCAGATGCGTATGCGCATCAATAAAGCCTGGTAATACATAACACCCCGTAACATCCTCAATCTGAGAATTTTCTACTGGTAAATTTGCCCCCATCTCTACAATTTGCTCGCCGTCAATTCGAATATCCAATTGACGACGATTATATGCAGATACGACGGTTCCACCTTTGAGCAGAATAGACATTTATTTATCCCCCAGTCGTAAATTTCCTTTTATGCTTGCATACAATAAGCATATTCTTCAATCATAGTTACCATTAATGCAATTAAATCTTCTGGTACATCTAATCCTTGATCTGTTAATTGAATTGTTGACACCGTTCCCCATAGACGCAGTAAACAAATTTTATCCACAGGATTTTGAACATAGAAACCTGAATTAGTACTGTCATAAAAATCAGCTTCACTGTTAAATAAGGTAAATTTGTCTTTGTAAGGGGCACTTGCATAAGGGCAAAATGTTTCACAGTTGCCACATTCGTTACACATCCGATCAACATGGACAATTTGTGGTTTTCCTTCGACATACACAACAATATTTGCTCGGTTTGGACAGACATCCATACAAGATTCACAAATTGTGGAGCATTCTAAGCAACGACTAGCTTGACTACAAGACATCTCGTCTGTCACAAGGATACCCCGTTTGTTTCTAACAAATGCGACATCACTATTTAAATTATCTTTTTCATAGTGATGATTGTGGACAAGACAAATATTATTGGCCGCTTTGGTTGCATCAGCGATTGCTTCAACAATTGTGGCTGGTCCTAAATTAGCGTCACCAATGACATAGACACCTGGTATATTTGTTTCCAATGTTTCTTGATTTGAAACGACTTTCCCATAGTTGTCTGTGTGAATGCCTAATGCTTGGTAAAATTCTGTATCTACTTTTTCACCAACAGCGGCAATCACTGTATCAGCAGGAATATCAATCATTTCTCCTGTACCAATTGGTCGACGGCGTCCAGAGGCATCTCGTTCACCTAGGACCATTTTTTCACAAGTTAATTGTTGATTTTCATGTTTAATTGGCGAAAGTAATTCTAAAAAGTCAACACCATCTTCTAAAGCTAAATAAAGTTCTTCTTCATCTGCTGGCATATTGCGTTTATTCCGACGATAAACCACTGAGACTTTTTTAACACCAGGTAATGTTGTGGCTGCACGAGCACAGTCCATGGCTGTATTTCCGCCACCAACGACGACAATTTGTTCTCCGTAAGGATTAATCGTTGGATTTTCTCGATTTGCTTTTAAAAATTCTAACGAGTTCAATGCTCGACCAGATTCTAAACGAAGGACCCCATGTTTCCATGCACCAATGGCATAAATAACATTCGTATAGCCTTGGTTTTTCAATTCCGCCAATGATGGCGCCTCTTGTCCTGTACGGAATTCGGCTCCCATAAATTCCGCTAACTGAACGTCTTTTTGAACAGATTCCATAGAAATTCGAAATTCTGGTACAATCTGGCTACAAACGCCCCCAATTGTCTCGGATTTTTCAAACACAGTAACAGGCATGCCTTCACGTGCTAATAAATACCCAGCAGAGATCCCTGCAGGGCCTCCACCCACAACAGCTGTTTTAGGTGCATTTTCTTTTGGCTGTGGCTTTTCTAGTGTCGTCAATAATTCATCATAAGCATGTTCAGCTGCTTCTAACTTCACTTCCCGAATATGAATAGATTCTTCATAAAATTGACGTGTACATTTAGTCATACAAGGATGTGCACAAATGGTTCCAGTAATAAAAGGCAACGGATTCTTATCGACAATTACTTGCAAGGCCTTTAAATAATTACCTTCACTGACATAACGAAGGTAAGCAGGAATATCCTGATTGATTGGACAACCACCGTCACTTCGACAAGGAGCAATATAACAATCTGTTAACGGAACTGTTTTTCTTAGTTTGGTACTTTCTGGTAATTTAATTGATTTTTGGTAACGCGCTTGTGTTTTAGCTTTCTCAACAACTTGAGCTAATTTATCCAAGTTGACATGAACCATCTGAGGATATTCTGCTGCGCTTAATACATTAGCAACTTGATTCATTCGTTGATAGCCACCAGGTTTCAACAGAGTCGTTGCCATAGTGATTGGCCAAATCCCAGCATCGAATATTTCTTTACTATTGAAAATATCTGCACCGCCAGAATAAGAAATTTGTAGTTTCCCATCAAATGCTTCTGATAATTTTTGTGCCAATGAAATACTAAGAGGAAATAGCGAACGTCCTGACATGTACATTTCATCACCAGGTAATTCATTTGCTGCAATCGTTACCGGGAAAGTGTTCGTAATTTTAACTCCGAAGCTTAGATTTTTACTATTAGCTAATAATTGCAGACGTTGTAACATCGGTACTGCTTCTTCAAATTGTAAATCTTCTTTAAAATGGTGATCGTCAAAAACCATATAATCAAACCCTAGCTCATCCATCGTTTGACGCGCATATTCATAACCTAACATGGTTGGATTACATTTAATAAAGGAATGGAGCCCTTTTTCACTTAATAAATAGGCCGCAATTCGTTCAATTTCGTCTGATGGACAACCGTGTAAAGTCGACAGCGTAATAGAATGACAGACTTTAGGACTAATTGCTTCGATATATAAGTCATCTACTTTTTTAAAATAAGATAGATATTTTTTGGCAGCTGCTTGGCATTCCGCCCAAATCGGCGTTCCTTCTGCGTTCTGCATTTCGTTAATATAACGATCAATTTTTGGTGATTGAATCCCTGCCAAATCATAGCCAACACTCATATTAAAAATGAAACCATTCGGGTCACCTAGCTCGAACTCTTTACTAAGTAACTTCAAAACGAACCATGCTTTGACGTATTCATCATAAGCTTGGGGAACGCGCAATTCTGTGGACCACTCAACGTTGTAACATTCATCTGCTGCTGCGATACATGGTTTACTCACAGGTAAATCTTCTCCATCCAGTATCTGGACTGTCTTAACTTCAAAAAAACGAGAACCTGTTAAATAGGCCGCAATAATATTTTGTGCTAATTGTGTATGAGGACCTGCTGCTGGACCACAAGGGGTTTCCATTTTTTCTCCAAATAACGAAATCGTTTTTGTAGGATCCGCATGATAAAATTTACGAATGCCAAAAATTGTGCCATCTTGTTGATACTCACTAAAAATCCAATTTAATAAAGCCTCAATTGAGATGGGATGCATAATATCACTCATTAACGTCACTCCTTTTATTTATAATGAAAGCTATTGATTTACTCGTTTCCAGAAAGATTGTGCTTGCGTTTGCGCATCATGCCAAACTTTCTCTTCATCAATTCCTTGAACTTCACGATTACGCATCCGAATTTCTCCATTAATCACCGTGTCAGTGACCATCCCACCATTCATGCCGAATAAAATGTGCATGTTATAATTCTCTTTTGTCATTGGTGTCGGGCCATGATAATCAACAATAATGACGTCTGCTGCTGCATTAGGTTCTAAAACGCCTAGCTTTGTTTTAAAATAGCGATTAGCCATTTGCGGATTATTATCAAACAGCATTGTGGGAATTTCTGCCCAAGCCGCATTTGGATCAGCTAAATGATGTTTGTGGATAACATTTCCTACCTTATAGGATTCCGTCACATCATTCGTATAACCATCTGTGCCAAGACCCATCAAAATACCATACTCATTAAACATGCGCATCGCAGGTGGGCAACCGACCGCATTCCCCATATTCGACTCTGGATTCGTGACCACCATTGTGTCTGTATCTCTTAGTAATTCCATCTCATGAGGTCCAATATGGATGCAATGGCCTGCCATTGTCTGTTTTCCTAAAATCCCTAAATCAAATAATCGGTTCACAATCGGCTTCCCATATTTTTTCAAAGAATCATGAACATCGGCTAAATCCTCTGCAATATGAATATGATAACCAATCCCATCTGGCGTATTGGCTGCACATAATTCTAAAGAAGCATCTGATAAAGTAAATGCTGCATGCATCCCCATCATCGCTTTTTGCATATCATCATTTCTTAAGGAACTGGCTTTAATAAAGGCGGCATTTTCTTGAACTGCTTCCCGCATTTTCTGCTCACCATCGCGATCAGAAACTTCATAACAAAGGCAGGTCCGAATCCCTAACTCGTCCGCTGCATTAGATAATTGGGTTAAACTCCCTGTAATTTCTCCGTAACTAGCATGATGATCAAAGACAGTTGTAACGCCGTTGCGAATACTATCTAAATAAGCAACCTTACCACTTTGATAAGTGTCTTCTAATGTCAAGGCACGATCAATTCGCCACCATTGATCTACCAAAATATCCATGAAATTTTTAGGATGATAATTCGTTAAACTTAACCCACGTGCAAAGGTACTATAAATATGATTGTGCATATTAATAAAGCCTGGCATAATCACTCCACCTTTAGCATCAATAAATGTCGCTTCTGGATAAGCTTGTTTTAATTCTTCTGTTGTTCCGACTTGTTTCACAACTTGACCATCAATCGCCACACACCCATTTTCAAAAAAATGATTCTGCGCATCCCGAGTGATTAAACGCCCATTTCCAATTAATAACATGTATTCTCCTCCTATTTTCCAACCTATTCCCCACATTTAGCAAACGCTTACAAATCAATCGCTCAATCATTCACGAATATAGCTTGTCTAGCTTTTCTAATCTATATTTCCTACGAAAAGCATTTGAAGCGCTTGCATTTTTTTACTAACGAACTCATTAACTTGATTAAAGTATATCACCTTACCTTAAAAAAAACAATGCTACCTAAAAAATATTTTTTAGAATTTTGACAGCCGTTATCTTGTATTATTATTTTTATCATGCTATCATTATTTTTCAGAACAGGTAGTACGCGACATTAAAGGATTTAGCCCTGCCTATTCCATTTAAAAATATTATGTTAAATTTGACACAATCTTATAAAAACTGTTTGTGCCAGGCACATTAGAAAGGAGCTTATTTATGTTATCCGACGAAAAACTTACTTTTTTAACACAAATTGCTAAAGGTTTAGCTGGTCAATTTGGGGAAAACTGCGAAGTCGTTATCCACCAAATCAATGAAGACAATATTAACAACTCTATTGTTTCCATTGAAAATGGTCATGTCTCTTCTCGTCATCTGGGCGATGGACCTTCTCAAGTAGTCTTAGAAGCCTTAAAAAAAGACCCTAGTGAGTTGAATGATCATATTAACTATCTAACCCGTACCCATGATGGTCGTATTTTAAAATCTAGTACAATGTATTTTAAAGATGAGAATGGTCAACTCGATGGTATTTTTGCTATTAACTACGACATCACTACATTGATTGCTGCAGAGTCAAACTTAAAATCTTTGATTTCCACTGCAGAACCTGAAGAAGATAAAGACCCTGATTACATTCCTCAGGATGTTAATGAGTTGTTAGACGATTTAATTCATGAATCAGTCAAATTAGTTGGTAAGCCGGTCCCATTAATGACGAAGGACGATAAAATCAAGTGTATTCAATTTTTAAACAATAAAGGCGCCTTCTTAGTCACTAAATCTGGGGACAAAGTTTCTAACTTCTTCAATATTTCTAAATATACGCTATACAGTTATATTGATGCGAAATAAAAATGGAAATCGATGGACGATTTGTTGTTAAGACAAGTCGTCTATTCTCTTTTTTCCTTCACTATTCTACTTTTTCTAAAAGACTTTTTAAATAATAGTAAGAAAAAGTAAAAGGAATTAATTTTTTATTTTAGTTATGGTATGATAGATTGAGTTTAATTTAAAATAACGAAAAATTAAAGATATAGAAATTGGGGGACAACAAATGGGGATTCGAAGTCATTTAGCAATTGCTGCAGGAAAAACTTCGCAATGGGTTTTACAAACATTTTTTAAAGGCGGCAGTAGCTACCCAGGGAAATTAGCCCTAAAAATCGATCCTAAAATTTTAGATACATTGGCAAAAGACTATGAAATTGTCGTAGTCACTGGAACGAACGGTAAAACATTGACAACTGCTTTAACTGTTAACATTTTACGCCAAGAATTTGATGAGGTATTAACAAATCCAACGGGTGCTAACATGGAGCAAGGAATTGTCTCTACTTTTTTAAATGCCAAGGCGAAAAAAGGACAAAAGAAATTTGCGGTGTTAGAAATTGATGAAGCAAGTTTAAGCCGTGTCACTAAATATATTCAACCAAAATTATTTGTTTTTACGAATATTTTCCGCGACCAAATGGATCGCTATGGCGAAATTTATACGACGTATCGCTTAATTATGGAAGGCGCCGCTGCTGCTCCTGAAGCAACTATTTTGTGCAATGGTGATTCGCCAATTTTTAATTCAAAAGAAACTGTAAATCCTCGCAAATACTATGGATTTAATCATTTACCACCGAAAGAGCAATTGGCTCATTACAATACAGATGGGGTTTTATGTCCAAAATGTAATCATATTCTTCATTATAAAATGATTACGTATGCTAATTTAGGTGATTACTATTGCCCAAATTGTGGCTTCAAACGCCCTGAATTGGATGTACAGTTAACGGAAATGGTCCGGATGGATAACACATCTGCTGATTTTGTGATTGATGGCGAAGAATACGGCATTGCTGTTGGTGGGATGTACAATGTTTATAATGCGCTAGCAGCCACAGCGGTAGCAGAATATTATCAGGTGGCACCAGATAAAATCCGAGCAGGTTTAGCTTATGATGAAAAAGTTTTTGGGCGTCAAGAAACCATTAAAGTTGGCGATAAAGAATGTACGTTAGTTTTAGTAAAAAATCCCGTTGGTTTAAATCAGGTCATTGATATGATGGGCTTAGCCCCTTACTCTTTCTCGCTGGTTTCATTATTAAATGCTAATTATGCAGATGGAATTGATGTCAGTTGGATTTGGGATGGTAATCATGAAGCCTTTGCTGATATGGACATTCCAAAAGTAATTGCTGGCGGTGATCGCCATGAAGATATGGCCTTGCGTTTAAAAGTTGCGGGTATTCCTGAAGAAAAATTACTAGAAATTGCTGATTTGGAGCAAGTAATTTCAGAAATTAAAACGTTGCCGACAGATCATGTCTATATTTTGGCAACCTATACTGCTGTTTTGCAATTAAGAAAATCATTAACAGCCCAAGGGTATATTCAAGGGGGAATGAATGGTGTCTAAAGAATTAGTCGTTTGTCATTTATATGGCAACTTATTAAATACTTACGGAGATAACGGAAATTTATTGATGCTTAAATATTTAACCGAAAAAATGGGCGTTACCTTCCGATCAGAAATTATCAGTATCTACGAACCGTTTGATCCCGAAAAATATGATTTAGTCTTTGTTGGTGGCGGTCAAGACTTCGAGCAACTGATCATCTCAGAAGACATTCAGAATAAAAAAGAAGCTTTGACTTCTTATATTGAAAATGACGGCGTCTTGTTAGCTATCTGTGGTGGTTATCAACTTCTAGGACATTACTATGTCGGCGCAAAAGGCGAAAAAATTAAAGGAATCGGTGCATTAGATCATTACACTTTGAGCCAAGACAACAATCGTTTCATTGGTGATATTGAAATTTATAATGAAGAATTTGATGAAACGTATTATGGTTTTGAAAATCATAATGGCATGACTTTTTTAGGCGAAGGTGAACGACCTTTAGGAACAGTCAAACAAGGCAAAGGCAATAACGGTCAAGATAATGGCGAAGGCGTTGTCTATAAAAATGTGTTTGGCTCCTACTTCCACGGTCCAATCTTAGCACGCAACAAAAATCTAGGGATTCGGTTAATTCGGACCGCTTTAGAGAAAAAATATGGTGAACCGATCGCTATTCCTGAAACGCTTTATAAATAAAAGAAGAATCTAGTTCCTACATATAGGACTAGATTCTTTTTCATTTCTCCGACAACTATTTACATCTTTACAAAATATAGTAAGATAAAGAGGTGCATTTAAAATCGAGAATTTCTCGGACTGGTTCGGAAACTTCCCAGAATAAAAAACTAAGTATCTCTCAATACTAACTCAAGTCATAGCTTTTTTAACAAGAGTTATCATTTGCAGTTAACGAAAAAGGAGGATTGGAAAAAATGCAAAAAGTAATTATTGATTGTGATCCTGGAATTGATGACACGCTTGCTCTCTTGTATGCACTTGCTTCACCAGAGCTAGATGTCCAAGCGATTACCGTTGTTTGTGGAAATGTCCCTGTGGAGATTGGCGTGGAAAATGTTTTTAAATGTTTGGAAAAAGTTAATCGCTTAGATATTCCTGTCTACCAAGGGGCTGCTAGCCCTTTAAAACGGCCATTTGTTAGTGCACAAGATACACATGGCATGGATGGTTTAGGTGAAACATATTTCCCCAGAACTAGCAAAATCCAAGCACAAGCGCTTTCCGCTGCTGACTATTTAGCACAAACCTTTCAACAAGCTACCGATTGCTCAATCATTGCCCTTGGTCCTTTAACAAATATTGCTTTGGCTTTAAAAAAAGAACCTCTTCTGGGGCGAAATCTTCAACGTTTTGTCTCAATGGGTGGTACCTTTAAAAGCCACGGCAATTGCTCTCCTGTTGCAGAATTTAATTATTGGTGTGATCCTGATGCAGCAGCATGGGTTTTTGAGGAATTAGGTGCAAAAATCGAGATGGTCGGCTTAGATGTCACACGAGAAATTGTTTTTACACCAACAATTCTCAATTATTGTCAACGACTCAACCCCAAAATGGGGAATTACCTCGCTGAGATTACTCAATTTTATTTTGATTTTCATTGGAAATATGAACGTATTTTAGGGTGTGTTATCAACGATCCCTTAGCGGTTGCTTATTTTATTGATCCTACGCTCTGCCAAGGCTTTTCCAGTTACGGACAAATTGTTCCTGACGGCATTGCTATGGGGCAATCAATGATCGATCAATATCATTTCCAGCAGCAACCAGCTAATTGTCATGTCTTGACTACGGTTGATAGTCAACAGTTTTTCGTGAAGTTTCTATCCATTCTTTTAAATGTACAAATAGATGAGATCGAAAGAGATTTCAAAAATTTAAGGATGGGATAACCATGAAAAAAATAACACCACGAATCATTACAATTATCGCTTTTAGTGTTGCTTTAAATTACCTTGGCAGTACCATTGCGTTACTCCTTCGTTTACCAATTTATCTTGATAGTGCGGGAACTATTTTTACAGGTGCGTTATTAGGCCCACTCTTTGGCGCACTGACAGGTATTTTAACAAGTCTACTAACTGGATTGACAACGGATATCTTTTCTCTGTATTATTCACCTGTCCAACTCTGCACAGGAATTTTAGCAGGTTTGCTCCTTCATCAGCAGTTAAAAGTAACCAAATTACCATTTAAAACGTTGTGGTTAACGATACCAGGAACAGTGATTTCTTCCTTAATAACAGTTTGTTTATTTGGTGGAATTACTTCTGCTGGCTCCAGCATAATTGTCCAATTTTTATATGGTTTAGGCTTCAATCAGTTAGCAAGCGTCCTGTTGGTTCAATTGATAACAGATTACGGGGATCGTCTGCTATCAGTCATCATCGTCACAGCTGTTATCGCTGCCTTACCTAAACGTTCCTTTATAACAAAATAAACTGTTTTAATGCTAAAAAAGAGGAAATCATCTGTTGATGATCTCCTCTTTTTTTAGCGACTGCCAGGTTCTGAAGCTATAATCGTTAGATCACCTTCAAAACGCCAGCTCGGAATATCTGTCGGAAAGATAAAGCTATCGCCTTTTTTCAAATCAAAAGTAGCCACATCTGCTTTTGCAGCATCTTCTGTAATCAATCGACCCACACCTTCAATAACTGTTGCTAATGTATAAGGTGCTTGTTTTTTGACTTTTAGAATCCCACTGACACGCCACTCATAGACATTAAAGAAATCTGTTTTTACATAAGTAACAATGCTTGATTGTCCTTGATTTTCTTGTTGAATAGAGAGGTCAGGATCCTTCGCCGGAACGGTTGTCACATCAATGGATTGTTGAATATGCAATTCCCGGGTCTTTCCTTGATCATCTGTTCGATCATAATCATAAACCCGATACGTAGTATCACTGCTTTGTTGCGTTTCTAAAATTAAAATACCCGAGCCGATGGCATGAATAGTGCCGCTTGGTACATAATAAAAATCGCCTTTTTTCACTGGTACTTTTCTTAAAAGATCGTCCCAACGACCTTCTTCAATCATTTCTGCAAGTTCTTCTTTTGTTTTCGCGTGATGTCCATAAATGATTTCAGCGCCAGGTTCTGCATCAATAATGTACCAACATTCAGTTTTGCCTAGCTCGCCTTCATGTTTTTGGCCATATGCATCATCAGGATGAACTTGCACGGATAAATCATCTTCAGCATCTAAAATTTTCGTTAATAATGGAAAGACAGCGCCACCTGCATGGCCGAATAACTCTTGATGGTCTGCCCACAATTCATCTAATTTTTTTCCTTTAAATTCGCCATTTAAAACAGTACTAACGCCATGTGGATGTGCACTGATTGCCCAATCTTCACCAATTTTATCGCTCGGTAAATCGAAACCAAATAGCGTGTGTAGACGATTGCCGCCCCAAATTTTTTCTTGAAAAACAGGTTGTAAAAATAATGGTTCTTGCATTGACTGTGACCTCCCAAATTGAATTCGCTCTCATTATATCACTAAAAACTAGTCATTTCATCTGAAACTGATGATTTCTCTTTTAAATAGGTTGCCAACAACTGATCTCTTTCTTCGATATAAGTGTTCCGGTGGTCCTCTGGATGGACTCGATTAGATAAAAAGATAAGCGCTGATTGTTGTTGCACATCAATTAGCAAAAAAGTGCCTGTATAGCCTGTATGGAATAATAATGGCCGTTGCGTAGCTACATCATATTTAAAATCCCAGCCTAGAGAACGTGGTTTATCTGCAGCTGGCACTTGGTTAACTAGTAACAAATCAATTGTCTCTTTTTTCAAGAATTGGTGATTGTGATAACTGCCTCGATTTAAATACATTCGAACAAATTTTGTTAAATCATAGACATTGCTAAACAAGCCAGCATTCCCTGCATGTTCCCGTAAAACGAATGCCTTAGGATCATGGGTTGCACCTCGAATCAACCCTCTTTGTTCATGTAATTCTGTTGGCACACAGTTTAAAGGATTCTTTGGTAGAAACGTACTTTCGTTCATCCCTAAAGGAAGCAATACTCGCTCAGATAAAATTTCTATCATTGATTGTTGGAACATTTCTTCTAACATAAAGCCTAATAAAATAGTCCCTGCATCTGTATAGACGACTTTTTTACCTATTGCTTTGCCTGCGTGAAATGAATGATTGTAGGCGTCTTTTAATTCTTGGGCATTCAGCTGATCACGATTAGGAATATAGCCTTGTAAATCTGCCGTATGTGTCAACAAATGCCGGATTGTAATATTAGAATCTTGAAAAGAGGGATAATAAGTTTGTAATGATTGATCTAGAATAATTTTTCCTTCTTCCACTAATTGCAAAATAACGGTGGTGGTGCCGACTACTTTGGTTAAAGAAGCCACATCAAACAGCATGGCCGAGGTTAATTGTTCTTTGGTGGGTTTTACTTGTGCCAGTCCCAAACAATTGCTCTCCTCTTTTTCACCTTCAATGAAACAAAAACTAGCCCCCGAAAAAACACCTTTTTTCATCATTTTTTGAATTTTCCACTTTGTTTTTTCGTACATTTTTTCACCTTCTATTTTTAATATTAAAGGAAAAGTCTAGAATAAGTTCCGAACAAAAGTAGCGTTAAACTTTTATTCCGACTTTATTCCAGACTTGCTAAAACAAGCTTATTTTGTCTGTCTAAGCGTTTATTTTAAGACAAACCACCATTCCAAGCCAATTGGATCAAACACAGTGACAATCGCTTTTTTCTGGTCAATAAAGAACTCTTGATTTTTTGCCGTTAATTGTTGCTCCATTGCTAAAATATGTTCTTGATCAGAGAGCTTAATGGTAAAGAAATCTAAACCTAAGTGTGGATCAGGTAATTGATCCACTTCACTTGTTTCAGGTTTTTGGAATCCAATAGTTGCTTTGCCATCTTCTAAAACAAATTGATCTTTTTCATTGCGTTTTAAACCCAGAACTTCCTCATAGTATGCTTTTATTTCTTTTTGATTGTTTGTTTTTAATTGCACATGCGCTAAATATGACCCAGCGGCTAACCCTTGATGTGGCTCTAAGTCCTCACTGATAAGATCTTTAAGCACAATTGGTTGCTTTTCAGAAGTCGAATTTGCTGTTGCTTCATCGTGAAAAATCTCAAATTGATTACCTTCAAGATCAGTAATGAACATGCTTTGTCGTGTGCCAATTTGGAAACTTTCATCAATTGGGTAGTCTTGCTCAAGCACTCGTTGAGCAATTTGTAAAAATTCTTTTTCCGTAGGAACTTTAATTGAGAAATAAGCCATTTGCTTTTCTTCATTATGAAAATCTTCGGCTTTTCTAGTTTCTTCTAAAATTAATAATTGCGTTCCTGCTTCACGCGTACCCCAGATAGACAGGTTATTTTCTTCTGACTTTAAAACAAAACCCATTACTTTTTTATAAAAGTCGACCATTTCGCCAACTTTTTTCGCACGAATGGCAATTGTTTTTAATGTCGCAGCTTTTTCTAATTGAAATTCAGTCATTTTTTCTGTTACCTCCATTTTCTTCTCTCCCATTTTATACATCTCTTGCTATTTCATCAAGTAATATCCTGTTTTTCTCAAAAGAAAATAGAAATTTTTCAATTTCGCTAACTTTTTGTTAAAAAAATAAGGCTTCAGGAACCAGTCTTTACGACTATGGTTCCTGAAGCCTCATCATGAATTACTATTTTTTTGCTTCGCCTTTTAGGCTACTTCTTCTGAAAACTGACTGTTATATAAGTCAGCATAAAAACCGTTTTTCGCCATTAATTCATCGTGGGTTCCTGTTTCTACAATTGAACCTTCTGCCATAACGATAATCGTATCGGCATCACGGATAGTCGACAAGCGATGAGCGACTACAAAGCTGGTCCGATTTTCCAATAAACGATTCATTGCTGCTTGAATCAGTATTTCTGTTCGAGTGTCCACACTTGAGGTGGCTTCATCCAAAATTAAAACGTCTGGATTTGCTAAGAATGCTCGAGCAATTGTAATTAATTGTCGTTGACCTTGAGAAATATTGCTGGCTTCTTCATTTAGAATCGTTTGATAGCCTTCTGGTAATTTTCTGACAAAATCATCCACATGGGCTGCTTTCGCCGCACGGATCACTTCTTCTTCGCTCGCTTGCTCATTACCATAATGAATATTGTCATAGATACTTCCAGTGAACAACCAAGTATCTTGAAGAACCATTGAAAAGTGTGCTCGCAACTCTTCGCGAGATAAATCGCGCGTATCTACGCCATCATATTTGATGCTGCCGCTACTAATATCATAGAAGCGTTCCAATAAGTTAATTAGGGTTGTTTTCCCAGCACCTGTTGGGCCCACGATTGCGACCATTTCCCCAGGTTTAACATTTAAATTGAAATCTTTCATTAATAATTTCTCTGGTGAATAGCCAAAAGCAACATGTTCAAAAGAAACACGATAAGGACTATCTGTTTCCACTGGTATGCCAGAAGGTTCATCCACCATTTCTTCTTCATCTAATACTTCAAAGACACGTTCTGCCGAAGCCACCGTAGCTTGGATTGTATTCATTAAATTAGCGATTTGAGTAATCGGTTGTGAAAATTGATTGGTATATTGAAGAAATGCTTGGACATCCCCTAAATCCATCATACCATTCGCTACTTTTACGCCACCAAGGACTGCAACAAACACGTAGCCTAGATTTTTGATAAAGTTCATTAAAGGCATAATGATCGCTGAAATAAATTGTGCTTTGCGACCAGCATGATATAATTTTTCATTTTCTTTTTCAAATACTTCTTGATCACTTTCTTCGTGGTTGAAACTTTTTACTACTACGTGACCACCGTAGGTTTCTTCGACTTGGTTATTCAATAATCCTAAGCTTTTTTGTTGAGCCGCAAAATGTTTTTGCGAGCGAGGCGCCACAACCATCACAACAATTAAACTTAATGGCACTGTTGCTAAGGCAATTAGTGTTAACTGCCAGCTAATGGTCAGCATCATCCAAAGTACACCCACAAATGTCACGATACTGGTAATTAATTGGGTTAAGTTTTGCTGTAAAGTACTCGCAATATTATCCATGTCGTTAATTGCCCGTGACATAATGTCCCCATTACTATGAGTATCATAATAGGAAATTGGAACTTTGTTCATTTTCGCTTCTAATTCTTGACGTAATTCATAAACTGTTCGCTGTGAAACACGTGTCATAATTACTTGCTGCAAGAAATTAAAGACAGCAGAAATAAGGTACATGGCAATAACAATTAATAAAATTTGACCAATTTTGTCAAAATCAATTGGAAAAGATGTTATTTTTAAGCCTTGTTTCATTTCAGCAGCGCCTTTCATGACGCCTTTAAAAATTTCAGTTGTTGCCTGTCCTAATACTTTTGGTGTTTGAATTTGGAAAACGACGGCTGCAATTGCTAATACTAAGACAGCAATAATTGACAGCATTCGTTTAGACATGTATCGAAATAAACGTTTCACTGTTTTCCAGAAATTTTTTGGTTTTGGCCCTTTTGCGCCAATGTTGCGTCCTGGTCCACCGCCCATTGGTCCGCCTTTTGGTCGACTACTCATGCAAGGTCCTCCTCTCTCAATTGAGAATGTACAATTTCTTGATACGTTTGGTTATTCGCTAATAACTCTTCATGCGTTCCTTTACCAACTAATTTCCCTTCGTCTAATACTAAAATTGTCGATGCTTCCATAACCGTACTTACACGTTGGGCTACTAAAACGACAATTGCATCCGTCATCTGCTCTTTTAAGGCTTTTCTTAAATTAGCATCTGTTTTGAAATCCAATGCAGAAAAGGAATCATCAAAAACATAGACATCTGCTGGTTTTACTAAAGCACGAGCAATAGCCAACCGCTGGCGTTGTCCGCCAGAGAAATTACCGCCGCCTTGTTCGACATGACTATCCAAACCTTCTGCCAATTCTGAAACAAACGCCTTCGCCTGCGCACTTTCTAAGGCTTGCCAAATTTCTTCATCGGTCGCATTTGGGGCGCCGTATTGCATATTTTCACGAATCGTTCCTGTAAATAAAACAGCCTTTTGCGGTACAAAGCCAATCATTTCTCGTAAATTATGCTGTGACGTATCTTTAATGTTTTTACCATTTAGCAAAATCTTGCCAGATTCAACATCATAAAAGCGTGGTAAAAGATTAACCAGCGTTGTTTTCCCAGAACCAGTCCCACCAATAATCGCGACCGTCTCCCCAGATTTTGCTGAAAAATCTATATCTTCCAGTGCTAAGTTTTCAGCATGCTGGTAACGATAATTAACATGTTCAAACGCCAATGTTGCTTTGTCGCCTTTTAGAGAGAGTAGTTCTGGATTGGGTACATCTTTGATTTCTGAATCAGTATTTAGCACCTCATTAATCCGATCAGCAGAAGCTTGCGCCCGCGGTACCATGACAAAAATCATGGATAACATCATGAAACTCATCAGAATTTGCATGGCATAAGTCATAAAGGCAATTAAGTTACCTACCTCTAGTTGCATTTCCGCAATATAATGACCGCCAAACCAGGTGATTGCAATATTGGTACCACTCATAATGAGTGTCATTAAAGGAATCATCAAAGCGACAATCGTATTCACTTTAATCGCCGTTTGTGTATAATCCTTATTGGCTTCATCAAAACGTTGTTCTTCATAGTTTGCTTTGCCAAAGGCCCGAATCACACGAACTCCTGTCAGTCCTTCACGAAAAACTAAATTTAAACGGTCTGTTTTCTTTTGCATGCTTTTAAATAACGGAACCGCTAAAAACATGATACCTCCCACTAAAACAGCCATAATTGGTAAAACATATAGAAAAATTTTCGTTAATTGTGGGTCCTTGTTATACGCCATAAAACTTGCACCAATTAACGTTAAAGGTGCGTTAATCATTAAACGTAAAAACATTTGCATAACCATTTGAATCTGATTGACATCATTGGTTGTTCGTGTAATTAGCGAAGCTGTCCCAAATTTATCAAATTCATTATTAGAAAAATTTTCAACTTTTCGATAAATATCAGTCCGTAATTTTTTTCCTAAACTTTGTGATTCTTTGGTGGCAAAAAAGGTATTTCCAATAGAAGCGACAATGCTAATCAAAGAAAAGCCTAACATGACAACTCCTGTACTCCAAATATAGTTAATATCTCCTTTAGCGACACCGTCATTAATGATATTAGATGTTAATGTGGGCAGATATAAATCTGCGATAATTTGTACGATCATAAATACAACCGCTGCAAAGACCGACCATAATGACATCCGTTTGACTAGTTTAATCAACTAACTTCTCCTCCTTTTTGCTACTTATAAGCGCCATTTTTCAACCAACTTAATTTCATTTTTAATTGTTTGACTGCTTCAGTTGAATCATAGGCAGTATTTTCTCTTTGTTGACGATACCCATCAACAATTGTTGAGAAAACGGCATGCATCGCCGTCTGCATGAACCATGTGAATTCTTTTGGCGTTTCAATGGTTAATTTCGAATGATCAATTATTTGATAAAGATGTTCTGCATAGGCAGCATGGCCTTTTCTTCCTCTATGCTTATGACAGTGCTGTTTCCTATTTTTTTCCTCTTCCCCAGTCGCTAAATTATCCGTCACCCGACGTGAAGCACGATAGTCCATGTTGACAAATAAATTCCGATAGAAAGAAGCATTCTCTCCAGTTAGCACTTCGACAATCATTTTGGAGAAATAGACATCCATGGCTTCGATTAAATCACCATTTTCCGCAATAATTTGTTTCTCTAAATCTCGTTCACTATTTTTTCTTAATGTCGCAAAGTAATAAAAATACAAATCTTCTTTGTTCTCAAAATATTGATAAAAGCTACCGCGCGGAATTCCCGCTAATTTAACAATATTTGCAATTGACGCTTCTTGTAAAGAATGGCGCGAAAATTCAATTTGCGCAGCATCTAATAAGCGTTGTTGCTTTTCTTCTGGCAAATGAAAAAACGTATTCGTAGGCATATTTGTGTTCCTCCCTTTTATGACACATTGTCATATGACACCATGTCATTATAGCACTCTCTATTCAGAATGCAAGTTTTTTACAAAAAAAATCAAGCACCTAGCAAGACAAAATTGATGTTAGATTCTGTCTCACCAGTTGCTTGATTAATAATAGTGTTTGATGCATTCTTGTAACAAGCCAGCGACCTCTTTTATAGGTCCATTGGCATCTATTCGTTGATAATTAGGATATTGTTCCAATTGGTTTTTGATAAGAATTTCTTGATCATAAAGGTTTAAACGTTCTTCAATAATTTTAGGATCAGATTCTCGTTGTTTTAAACGTTGATAAATATTTTCTTTTGAAACGTCAAAAAAAACTGGAATGACGGACTCGCCGAAACGCTCAAAGACCGCTTGAAAGCCTGGAAAAGTTAACGCATTATAGGCTGGATGCTCTTTCGTTGTTTCAACGATGGCAGCTACACCGACACCGTAATAGTTTCCATGGTAAAAATCATACTCCACTAACTGATTGGTTTCAATCAAGGCTTGAAAACTTGCTTTTGTTTCAAAATAGTAATCCACGCCATCCACTTCATCCAATCGTTTTTTCCTCGTAGTATGCGAGATAACTTTATAGTTTTTCGGAAAAACCTTACTTGTAATTGCGGTCTTGCCAGAACCACTCGGACCCATAATAACAAAAAATGGATGTTGTAATTGCTTAATCATTAGAAACGCTCCTCTCAGTTGTTTCTATTATAACGTATTGTGCACTATTTTGAAAAATTGACAAAAAAGAGCTTGGGCCAAAAATCACTTTAGATTTTTGGTCCAAGCTTAAAAATTAATAAACAGCGGAAACAGAAGCAACAACCTACTACGCTTATCTTGTTTTGTTTAATTACAATAACTAGTCTAAGTTTTGTCCATTAGTTTCAATAACTTGTTTGTACCAATTAAACGATTTTTTTTCATAACGGTTTTTAGTACCATTTCCTTCATCGTCTAAATCAACGTAAATAAACCCATACCGTTTACTCATTTCACCTGTGGAAGCACTGACTAAATCGATACAGCCCCACGGCGTATAGCCCATTAAATCGACGCCGTCTGCAACTGCTTCTGCCATTGCTTCAATATGACGACGTAAATAATCAATCCGATAGTCGTCTGCCACATAGAAATTTTCGTCTACTTTATCAATTGCACCTAAGCCGTTTTCCACAATAAATAAAGGTTTTTGATAACGATTATATAATTCATTTAGGGCGATTCGTAAGCCTTCGGGATCAATTTGCCAACCCCATTCACTTGCTTCTAAGAAGGGATTTTTAACGCCGCCTAAAAGATTCCCATTTGCTGTATCGTTGGTAGTACCAGTAACATCGACAGCAGTCGACATATAATAACTAAAGCCAATGTAATCCACTGGGTATTCTTTTAATAATTCTAAATCTCCTTCTTCAATAACTAAGTCTTTCACAGCATATTTTTGATACATGCGTTCTGCGTATGCTGGATATTCACCACGAACTTGAACATCTGTACAATAATAATTAAACTCTTGGTTTTCAATCATTGTAGCAACTTGATTGACTGGATTCGAATCAATGCCATACGTTGTGGCATAAATAATCATACATCCAATTTGTAATTCTGGATTTAATTCATGGCCAATTTTTACAGCTTTACTACTTGCAACAAATTGATTATGCCATGCTTGGAAAATGTTTTGATAATCATTGGCTCCATTGCTTTTTACCAATCCTTGACTAAGCGCTGGGAAATGAAAAGCTGAATTAATTTCATTGAATGTCATCCAATAGTTAACTTTTTGGTGGTAACGTGTTAAAACAGTTTCCGCAAAACGTTCATAAAAGTCAACTAATTGACGATTTTTCCACCCGCCGTATTCTTTCGCTAAATGCAGTGGCATTTCATAATGAGAAATCGTAATTACTGGTTCAATGTTATAGCTTAAACATTCATCGATAACCGCATCATAAAATTTCAAGCCGGCTTCATTCGGTTGTGTTTCATCTCCTTGTGGAAAAATACGCGACCACGCAATTGAAAAGCGATAACATTTGAAGCCCATTTTAGCAAACAACGCAATGTCCTCTTTAAAGCGATCATAGTGATCAATTCCTGTATGATTAGGGTAGCGATATTTCGTTTCGTCAATCGTCCAATCAAACGCTTCATCTCCTAAAATAGCGAAACGTTGTTTTCCTCCCGGCATCGCATCTGCCACAGATAACCCTTTACCATCGGCTAAGTAAGCCCCTTCTAATTGATTGGCTGCGGTCGCACCGCCCCATAAAAATCCTTTTGGAAATTTTGTCGTTGTTGTCATACTTGTTCCTCCTCCAATTGTCTTTTATTTAATAATGGCTAAAAAGTCTTCACCATGTAACACGTCTGTTTGGTTCATATCCAAAACATCTAAATAATCATTCGTATTCGTTACCACAATCGGTGTAACTACCGGATAACCAGCTTCTTTAATGGCAGCAATATCAAAAGTAACTAGCAAATCTCCTTTTTTAACAGAATCACCTTGTTTCACTGATAATTCAAAGCCTTTACCATCTAATTCGACCGTATCCATGCCAATATGCATTAATAATTCAACGCCCTCTGTTGTCGTCAAGCCAACAGCATGTCCTGTCGGAAATAATGTGGTGATTTCACCATCTGCGGGTGCATACAGTTTGCCTTCAGTCGGCTCAATTGCAACACCTTTTCCTAAAGCACCTGAAGCAAAAACAGGGTCTTGTACTTTTTCTAGCGGTAAAATTTCACCTTGAAGTGGACTTGCTAAAATAATTTTGTCTTCTTGATTCGTTTTTACAGGTGCCACCATCTTATCAGTTTCTGTTTTTTCAGTTGCTGTTTCTGGATTAGGTTGATCTTCAAAACGTAAGACAAACGTTAAGACAAACGCAATGATAAAGGCAATTCCGGCACCAATTGCACCAGTAATCATCGGTGCAGTATCTTTTGTCTCTGCAGGAATAAAGCCAGGCAAGCTCAACATACTAACCAAGCCAAACGTAAAGTTTTTCACGTGATTCATAGCCACAAATGCACCACCGATACCGCCACCAATACAAGCTGCAATAAATGGTTTTTTCAATGGTAAAGTCACGCCATATACAGTTGGTTCAGTAATTCCAAAAATAGTCGTAATACTTGAAGACAAAGCCAAACCTTTTAGTTTCACATTTTTTGTTAGGAAAAAGACAGCTAAAGCAGCCCCGCCTTGTGCAATAACGGCTGGTAATAACATCGGTACCATCGTATCGCCACCTTGTGTTAAGTTTAACATCATAATTGGTACAAAGCCCCAATGCATACCAAACATTACCAAGACTTGCCACAACGAACCCATTAATAACCCTGCGATAATTGGACTAAAAGCGTAAATTGCGTTGTATCCTTGTCCCAACCAATCGCCGATGACCGTCCCGATAGGACCAATAGCTAAGAAGGTAACAGGTGCCATAATAAGGAAAACAGCTAACGGAACGCAGATAATTTGTAGAAAACTCGGAATTACTTTTTTGAAGAAACGTTCTACATAACTTTGTGCAAAAACAGCCAAAATAATTGGTAAAACCGAAGAAGTATAGCCACTTGGCCCAATAATCACTGGAAGACCAGCAAAGCTAATTGTTTTGCCTGCTAAAGCAGTAATGCTGGGATGAACCAAGGCCATCGCCAAAGCAACCGCTAAAAAGGGATTAGTATTGAATTTTTTAGCAGCCGTAAACGCTAACATAATTGGTAAGAAAGTAAATAAACCATCTGCAATCGAAAAGAGAACAAGATATACGCCTGAAGTGTCAGCTAACCAGCCCATAGTTACAGCCAATGTTAAGAAGCCTTTTAGAACCCCAGCGCCGGCCATTGCACCTAAAAACGGTGTAAAAATAGAAGAAATAATATCAATTAAACGGTTAAAGATATTTCCGCCACTTTCTTTTTCTCTATTATCAGAATCATTACCTAGTCCACTGTTGGCCATCAAATCCTTATAGACATCACTAACGTGACTGCCAATAACCACTTGATATTGTCCTGCACTTTGAACTACCTGAATAACATCTGGGTCAGCATTCAATGCAGCTGTATCTGCTTTATTTTCATCTTTTAATTTAAAACGTAAGCGTGTAGCACAGTGAACAACACTATTAACGTTGCCTTCGCCCCCAACAGCTTTTAACACACGTGCTGCAATTTCTTGATTTTTACTCATCTCTAGATCCTCATTTCCATTAATTTTTAATATCAAAAAAACCTACATTGAAAAAGAGCCAGATCCTTCTCTTCACAGCTGCGCAGTCTGCGAAAATCGTTATCGGTTTTTTCAATCTAGGTTTTGCCTGCATTATCAGTAACAATCCGCGATTATTGGTTGTTATGCTTTTTTATCATTGACCACTCTTTGGATATGAATGGTTAAATAAATCATTTCCGCTTGATCAATTGGTCGATCATAGCTTTTTAATAAATACTCATTAATACGTTGGACCGCTTGAAACGCCTTAGGATACTTTCCTTGGACCAATGCAAAAAGAAATTCGTCCTCCTCATCATGCGCTTCTTGTTTTAAATAACGTTGCGCAAAATATTGAAGATGTGTAACAATTCGTTGATAGTTCAATGAATCTTCATCAAACACCTGTCCAAAGTAGCGACTAATAATCGTTAAAATATCACGAACCATCTTGGTTGCTTCCATGGTAACTTCCATATTGCCATTTCCTTGTTCAGCATTCACAATATGAAAAGCAATGAAGCCCGCTTCATTTTCTGAAAATTGAACCCCTAGCTTTTCAGCAATAATCGCTAATGCTTGCTTTGCGATTTCAAATTCTTTAGGATAAAATTTGCGTGTTTCGAATACAAGAGGATTCGGAATATCAATTCCTTCTTTGGCTCGAAGTAACGCATAGTGAATATGATCCGTTAAAGTTAAATAAATATTTGATGAAAGCTCAATCGCTAGCGTTGTTTCTGCTAAATCAACGATTTGTTTGACGACTTCTACTTCTTTGGTGGGGACGTCTTCAAACAGCTGCTGGAATTGCCCTGCCATAGCGGAGTCCTTTAACACGAATTCCTTTTCAACATAATCTGGATTGATCGTGTCTCCAATCTTCTTTTGAAAGGCTAAGCCGCGTCCCATATAAACAATTTCTTCGCCTTGCTCATTTCTTGAAAGCACGACATTATTATTTAAAACTTTTTCAATCCTCATGATGAATGCAACCTCACTTTTTTATAAAAAAAGCCCAGAATCCCTCCACTGATTGTGTTAATGGAAGACTCTGGTTTTGCCTGCAAAGCAGTAACAATCCTTATTTACAAAGTAATAATAGCATGCTTTTTTTTAATATGCAAGCCTTTCCAAAAAAATATTTTTATTTATTTTTTACTCTGTTGATCCATTTTAAAAAAAAGTTTACTAAAAGTAAAAAAAAGACTTGCTTTCTCTTACTTTTTATTAGTAAAATAGAGATGTTGAATTTTTAAACTATTTATTTTAAGGAGATTACACAATGTCAAAATTATTAGTTGTTAAAGCACATCCATTAACAAAAGAAGAATCACGCTCAGTTCGTGCGTTAGAAACATTTTTAGCTTCATACCGTGAAACAAATCCATCAGACGAAATCGAAATTTTAGATGTTTATGCCCCAGAAACAAACATGCCGGAAATCGATGAAGAATTATTATCTGCTTGGGGTGCACTTCGCGCTGGCGCAGCATTTGAAACATTAAGCGAAAACCAACAACAAAAAGTGGCTCGTTTTAATGAATTAACTGATCAATTTTTATCTGCAGACAAAGTAGTAATTGCTAATCCAATGTGGAACTTAAACGTACCAACACGCTTAAAAGCTTGGGTAGATACAATCAACGTTGCTGGAAAAACATTCCAATATACTGCAGAAGGACCAAAACCTCTAACAAGTGGTAAAAAAGCCTTACACATCCAATCAAATGGCGGCTTCTACGAAGGAAAAGATTTTGCTTCTCAATACATTAAAGCGATTCTAAACTTTATTGGCGTTGATCAAGTCGACGGATTATTCATCGAAGGAATCGATCATTTCCCTGATCGCGCGGAAGAACTTTTAAATACTGCCATGACCAAAGCAACTGAATACGGTAAAACATTCTAAATTTTCCGAGTGATTTACATCAAAAAGAGACAAGCAGTTCGTTCACTGCTTGTCTCTTTTGTTACGTAGATTCTTGTTGATCTGGCTTATCTTCATCATACAAACCGGAAACGATTTGGTACCATTCAAAAATGTGTGTAATTATCACCTTAGCTGCGGCATAAACAGGAATTCCTAAAATCACCCCGACAATCCCAAATAGTTTACCAGACGTTAATAAAACAACCAAAATGGTGACTGGATGAATGGATAACTGACTGCCTAGGACAAGTGGTGAAATAAACCGACCTTCGACCGTTTGCTCAATGGCAAAAACAATCAAGACTTTAATTAACAAAGCTGGCCCACTGACAATTCCTAAAAAGACTGCTGGAATCATGGCTAAAAATGACCCTAAATAAGGGATTAAATTTAAAAAGCCTGCTGCAATACCTAAAGTGACTGCATAATCTAAGCCAATGACAGAAAAACCAATCATAAACATAATTGCCACTGCAAAAGCGACAGTTAACTGTCCTCTAATATAAGAAGAGACTTGATCATTGACTTCTGCAAGAACTTTTAAGGTTGGTTTACGCATCTTCACTGGTAAAAACTTCATTAAATATGGCGCTAAGTTTTTGCCATCTTTCAGTAAATAAAATAGAATAAACGGCATCGTAATGATGGCGACAAAGATCGTAGCCACCGCCCCAAAGAAATTACCAATTCCTTGTACTGTGAACGTTGAGACGTTTTTAATGATGGTACCTAACGAACTGACAACTTTATCGCCTGCCGCTTCAAGTTGTTCTCTAAATTGCGCAAAAAGTGGATCACTTAATATTTCCTGCGATTTTTGATCAATTGTATCAATATATTGAGGAAAATGATTCACAAAGCTGACAGATTGCTCACGAATTTTAGGAACGATTACAATACCACCCCAAATGAGTAGTGCCACAATTAAAATAAATAGGCCGATAATACTCCAGACACGCGAGATTTGTTTTTTCTCTAAATAATCGACAATCGGATTTAATAAATAATATAAAATCCCCGCCATAATTACTGGTAAGCCGACAACGCCAAAAAACTGCCAGACGGGCTTAAATAAATAAGAAACTTTCGTAAAAGTTAGAATAATTAACAGCACCAATAAGACAATCAGTAAGGCTGTTACTACTTGATTATTTAAAAACCAACGCCAAAACCAAGACAGGCGTTTATCAGTCGTTTGTTTTTTATCCATTGATTCACGCTCCATTTACTAAATAATCAATTGTTGTTCCAATGGTTATCTTTGGTAACTGATGGGGCGTTAAATAAACACCATTTCGGATAACATCATCCTCATCGGTTGGTGCATCAGCAAAGATTAAAGTGCTGTGAGCGATACTTTGCAAGTTACTATTGGCAAAAGAACCCACTTTTGTGATTGTATAGTTTGTATCGCCAATTTTCAGATGATCTCCTTCTGCCAAGGTAACTTGGTCTTTTTCTGGGAATGATTGAATAACTGCATGTTGCTTCAAGGTATCGGTAGCAGTTTCTCCAAAAAGAATAATCATTTTTTCTGAATCATCGATTGCATGTTTGCCTATTTCTGTTACGGTTGCTTGCATCTTCCATCCCACTCCTTCATTATCTTACTTCTATTATTATAGCATAGAATAAAATAGATATTCAGGAAAAAGAAAAGGCGGTGAACAATCGTCAATTGACTTTTGTTCACCGCCTTAAAATAAGTTTTTATTTAAAGAAGTTCATAATATGAGTCCAAATTTTTTCATCAAAGACATCCATTGGATTCCCATTTCCAATCAAACCATAACCAATCATTGTTCCCACAACAAATAAGATAATGACTAACGAAATGACCACTAGAATTTTCAATAATGTTACTAAAATATAACGAAATGAACTCATACGTTTGACTCCTTTAGATTACTGTCGTTGCTTGTTTTTCTTCAATTTTTTCATCATTGACACGTTCAACGTTCGCGCCTAATTTTTGAAGTTTTTTATGGAACTCATAATAGCCACGATCTAAATATTTCAAATTAGAGACACGTGTAATGCCATTTGCACGTAACCCTACTAAAATCAATGCGGCAGCTGCCCGTAAATCAGTGGCTTCCACTGCTGCTCCTTGTAACTCGTTGCCACCATTAATAACGGCAATGTTGCCGTCAATTTTTAAGTCAGCGTTCATTCGACGCATTTCCTCTAAGTGTTGGTAACGATTTTCAAAGACTGTTTCTGTCACGATGCTTGTTCCTTCAGCAAACATTTGGATCGCTGTCATTTGTGCTTGCATGTCTGTTGGGAAACCAGGATGCGGCATTGTCTTAACATCTGTTGGTTTTAGATGTTTTGGTCCAATTACACGGATGCCATTTTCTTCTTCTTCAATGATTGCACCCATTTCAGTTAATTTAGAAATTAGCGGACGATTATGTTCAGAAATTGCTTCTTCAATTAAAACATTTCCCTCAGTCATTGCTGCAGCTACCATGAACGTACCTGCTTCAATTCGATCTTGAACGATTGAATGCTCTACGGCATGTAATTTATCGACGCCTTCGATACGCATCGTTTCTGTTCCAGCACCGATAACATTGGCACCCATTTTGTTTAAAATGTTTGCTAAGTCAACGATTTCAGGTTCACGAGCAACGTTTTCAATGATGGTTGTTCCTTTCGCACGAACAGCAGCCATCATAATATTTTGCGTAGCGCCGACACTTGGGAAGTCTAAGTAAATAGTGTTACCGATTAGTTCATCCGCAATTGCTTCAATGTAACCATTTTTTTGGATGATTTTTGCACCTAATGCTTGGAAGCCTTTTAAGTGTAAATCAATTGGTCGTTTGCCAATGGCACAGCCACCTGGCATTGCCACTTTGGCATGGCCATTACGAGCCAATAAAGGTCCCATTACAACGATAGAAGCACGCATTTTACTAACGTACTCATAGTTTGCTTCGATCCCTAAAGGTTGTGTTGCGTCTATTGTTACTTCATTCGCGTCTTCATCAAAATCAATGGCTACATTCAAATGCTTAATTACTTGATTCATTGTAAATACATCAGATAAAATTGGTACATTTTTTAAAGTAGTAACGCCTTCTTCAGCTAAAAGAGTAGCTGCTAAAATTGGTAAAACAGCGTTTTTGGCGCCTTCAATTTTTACAGTTCCTTCTAATTTTGTATTACCACCATGAACAATAATTTGTTCCATTTTGTTCCCCCCAAAAAAATGAGAATAGGTATTCCTATTCAAAATCTTTACTATTATACCATTATTCAACTAAAAATTGTACCTTTTTTTATTTTTCAATTTTTAAGGAAAATACACAATGAAAAGATTTCGACAAAGCGCAATCAATTCTAAAGCAAACGAGCTAACTGTGTATCCGATAGCGATGGCGAAAAATACCATCAACATTCTGATTTGCGGTGTAAATTGGGTTTTGAAAAATTGCTCAATACGCAATGATTGCAACGCCCAAAAACTTATGTAAATGAACATAAGATGACTAACGATTCGAACAATAGCATCTACTCCATAGTATTGCATAAGGAGCCTCCTTTTTTCTAACGTAGGAATATTTTATCACAAAATAATAAAAACCGATAATTAATCCACTTGAAATGCCAAAATTTGACACTATTTATTAAAAAATACGAAGAAATAGAGTTTAAGGCACCTGACTCAATAGCAAGCGCCTTAAACTCTACAAAAGTGACTGAATCCTTCAGCCTTTTTTACCCATGTTTCGATACGTTAATCCGGTTGATTGCACGATGCAAAGCAACAGTCGCACGACGTAGTTGATCGCGGTCGTCTTTTGCTTTGGCTTCTTCAATTAAACGTTCTGCTCGTTGTTTTGCTCGTTCAGCACGAGGTACATCGATATCTCGTTCACGTTCGGCACTATCGGCAATAATAGAAACGACATTATCACGGACTTCCATGATACCACCATTTACAGCTACCCAGTCAACATGTGTATCTGAATCGGTCCGTTTGATGCGGACTTCATCAATCGCTAGCGGAACGATGATTGGCGCATGTTTTGGTAAAATACCAATTTCACCATCTGTTGTTTTCGCCACAACGATTTTTGCATGGTGGTCATAAACTAGACCATTAGGCGTTACTACATTCACAGTAAGACTATCCATTGTGTTTGCCGCCTTTCTAGTAGTTTAATTGTTTCGCTTTTTCGATGGCATCTTCAATTTTACCGACACTACGGAAGGCTTCTTCTGGCAGATTATCATGTTTACCTTCAAGAATTTCTTTAAAGCCACGAACTGTTTCCGCAACTGGTACATAAGAACCAGGTTGACCTGTAAATTGTTCAGCAACGTTAAAGTTTTGAGATAAGAAGAATTGAACACGGCGTGCGCGACCAACAAGTACTTTTTCGTCATCTGATAATTCGTCCATCCCTAAAATAGCGATGATATCTTGTAATTCACGGTAACGTTGTAAAATATGTTGCACTTCGGTAGCCACTTCGTAGTGTTCTTCTCCAACAATTTCAGGAGCCAAGGCACTAGAAGATGAAGCTAACGGATCTACCGCTGGATAAATCCCTTGTTCGGTTAATTTACGTTCCAAGTTAGTTGTTGCATCCAAATGGGCAAACGCTGTTGCTGGCGCTGGATCGGTATAGTCATCGGCTGGAACATAGATTGCTTGAATAGAGGTAATTGATCCTTTTTTCGTTGAAGTAATCCGTTCTTGTAATTGTCCCATTTCAGTCGCTAAGGTTGGTTGGTAACCAACGGCTGACGGCATCCGACCTAAAAGGGCAGAAACTTCTGAACCGGCTTGGGTGAAACGGAAAATGTTATCAATAAATAATAGCACGTCTTGTCCTTCCACATCACGGAAATATTCAGCAATCGTTAACCCAGTTAAGGCCACACGCATCCGTGCACCTGGTGGTTCGTTCATTTGACCAAAAACCATGGCTGTTTTTTCAATAACGCCTGAATCTTTCATTTCATAGTACAGGTCGTTCCCTTCACGTGTCCGTTCACCAACACCAGTAAAGACGGAAATCCCTCCATGTTCTTGGGCAATATTATGAATTAATTCTTGAATTAAGACGGTTTTACCAACACCGGCACCACCGAAAAGTCCGACTTTACCACCTTTTAGATAAGGTGCTAATAAGTCAATAACTTTAATCCCTGTTTCTAAAATTTCATTACTGGTACTTAATTCATCAAATGCTGGCGCTTTTTTATGAATCCCACTACGTTCAGCATCTGCAGGGAATGGCGCTTCTAAGTCAATTGTGTCTCCTAAAACGTTAAACACACGACCCAATGTATCTTTACCAACAGGAACTGAAATTGATTTTCCTGTATCGATAACTTCCATTCCACGTTGTAAACCATCTGTCGATTCCATGGCGATAGAACGAATCACTCCATCACCTAGTTCTAAAGCGACTTCAAGTACTACTTTTTGTTTTGCTTCGCCATTTTTATAAACGACTAAAGCGTTGTTAATATCGGGTAAGGATTGATCTAATGAAAATTCCACGTCAACAACGGGACCGATTACTTGAACAATCTTTCCTGAACTCATAATTTCTTTCCTCCAGTCTTCATAAAGTCACACGCTTTGAACGTTTTTATAAACGTTCAAACGTAAGACTAGATTATTCTAGTGCAGCTGCACCAGCAACAATTTCTGTAATTTCTTGGGTAATCGCCCCTTGACGAGCACGGTTATAAGAAATTGTTAAATCGCTAATAATATTTTGCGCATTGTCAGTGGCTGTTTTCATGGCGGTCATCCCAGCAGCATGTTCTGCTGTTTTCGCATCAATGATCGCCCCATAAATTAAGCTTTCTGCATATTGTGGTAATAATTGATCCAAGATTGCTTCAGGTGAAGGCTCTAAAAGATATTCTTGTTCGTAAGAGGTCGCCTCTGATGGATCTAAATCAGTAATTGGCAACATTTTTTCCACACGAAACTGACTCGTTAGTGAGTTAACGTGGTGATTATAACAAACATACAATTCATCAAACACTTCGTTTTGGTACATAGTCGTTGCCGTTGTCACAATCTTACGGACTTCTTCAAACGTTGGTTGATCCGTTAAGCCTCTTAGCTCATAGGAAACATCGATTCCGCGTGCTTTAAAGAAATCCGCCCCTGTACCACCAATGGCGATTAAGGCATATTCTTTATTAGAATCATGGTCTTCTTGAATCATACTCATGGTTTGTTTTAAGATTGAGCTATTGTAGCCACCAACTAACCCTTTGTCAGAAGTGATAACGATATAGCCTGTTTTTTTGACAGGTCGTTGTGCTAACATCACATGATAGTTCCCTTCACTAAGAGAAGATTGTTCTGTTTCACGTAATTCACTTAACTGAGCAGCTACTAAATGCGTAACGACACTACGAATTTTTGAAGAATATTCTTGAAAGCTTTTAGAGGCGCCTTCTGACTTGGTCAATTTGGCTGCAGAAACCATTTGCATCGCTTTGGTAATTTGGCTTGTCTTTTTTGTTGATGCAATGCGTTGTTTGATTTCGTTTAATGAAGCACCCAATGTCGCTCACCTCTCTTATGCGTTATCGATTTTTTCTAAAGCTTCTTTGGCTGAATCTCCGCTATTGTTTGCCGCTGCAAACATTTCAGAAAACTCTGTAATCGCTGCATCTAATGCATCAGTATCTGGTAAGTCTTTCGTTGTACGAATGGTTTCCAATAAGTCTGCATGTTTGCCATCAAAATAATCGAATAAATCTTGTTCAAAGTGTAAAATTTTATCTACGCTCACGCTATCTAAAAAGCCGTGTGTTAACGCATATAAAATTAAGACTTGTTTTTCTACAGGCAGTGGCGCATGTAGTTTTTGTTTTAAAATTTCTACCGTACGACGACCACGGTTTAATTTAGCTTGTGTTGCCGCATCTAAATCAGAGCCAAATTGTGTAAAGGCTTCTAACTCACGGTAACTAGCTAAGTCTAAACGAAGCGTTCCGGCAACTTTTTTCATTGCTTTGATTTGCGCTGATCCTCCGACCCGAGAAACAGATAACCCAGCATCAACGGCTGGACGAGTGCCTGCATAGAACAAGTCGCTTTCTAAGAAAATTTGTCCATCAGTGATTGAAATAACGTTTGTTGGAATATAAGCAGAAATATCGCCTGCTTGTGTTTCAACGAATGGTAAGGCTGTCATTGAACCGCCACCTAATTCATCACTTAATTTAGCTGCACGTTCTAATAAACGTGAGTGTAAATAGAAGACATCCCCTGGATAAGCTTCACGACCTGGTGGACGGCGTAATAGTAGAGAAAGTTCACGATAAGCCACGGCTTGTTTTGATAAGTCATCAAAAATAATTAAGACATGTTTGCCGTTATACATGAATTCTTCACCCATTGCAGTTCCTGCATATGGTGCAATGTAAAGTAATGGTGCTGGTTGTGAAGCCCCTGCAGTCACAACGATTGTATAATCTAAGGCACCAAATTTACGAAGTGTTTCTACTTGGTTACGAACAGTAGATTCTTTTTGACCAATCGCTACATAAATACAAATTACATCTTGTCCTTTTTGGTTAATAATTGTATCAATTGCAATCGATGTTTTCCCTGTTTTACGGTCTCCAATAACTAATTCCCGTTGTCCACGACCAATTGGTACGAGGGCATCAATGGCTTTTAAGCCAGTTTGCATTGGTTCAGCAACAGATTGACGTTGCATAACACCGGGAGCTGTTGCTTCCACAGGACGTGTTTTGTCTGTTTTAATTTCGCCTAAACCATCTAATGGTTGACCTAATGGATTAACAACACGGCCAATCAAAGCTTCCCCAACGGGTACTTCCATGATTTTGCCTGTGCGTTGTACTTTATCTCCTTCACGAATGGTTTCAAAATCGCCAAGGATAATAATCCCTACATCATTTGTTTCTAAGTTTTGTGCCATTCCGTATGAACCGTTTGAAAACTCAACAAGTTCTCCACTCATGGCATTTTCTAAACCGTGGGCGCGGGCAATTCCGTCACCGACGTAAGTGACTGTTCCAACTTCTTCAACAGCAAGCTGTTGTTGATAGTTTTCGATTTGTTCTTTAATCAAGGCACTGATTTCTTCTGCTTTGATAGCCATTCAATTCACCTCTTTGTAGTCCTAAAGATTATTTTAATAACTTCTGCTGCATATGTTCTAATTGTTTGCGGATGCTGCCATCGATTACTTGATGGTTTGCTTCAATAACCACTCCGCCGACAATTGACGGGTCAATTAAATTGACTAAATGCGCTTGTTCATACCCTAATAATTGGGCAGCTTTTTCTTCCATTGCTTGATGTTGTTCTTTTGATAAAGGAATGGCTGTTGTCACTGAACCCAAAATTAGTCCTTGGTGCTCATCATAACGTCGTTCATATTCATCAATCATCAAGAGCAGATCGTACATGCGACGATATTCGTAAACCACTCGCAAAAAGTTTTGCATCATTTCACTAAAACCTGTTACTAGTTTTTCCATGATGCTGTCTTTTTCATAAGGCTCTAAGCGATCATCACTTAAAATATCGCCAATACCAGGTACTTGGTGATAGACTTCGCGAAGCGTCAATAATTCTTGATAAATTGCTTCAGCTTGGTTCTTTTCAACTGCCAACTCAAACAAAGCCTTGCCGTAGCGTTTACCAACTGTATATTTATCTAGTTTCATTTGCTTTACCTAAACTTTCAATATAAGAATCAATCAATGCTTCATGTGCATCTGGTGTTAATTCTTTATTTAAAATTTTGGCTGCAATTTGAAGAGAAAGATCTGCCACTTCATTTTTTACTGAAGACAATGCTTCTTCACGTTCTTGAGAAATATCTGTCCGAGCTTTTTCGCGTAAGCGAGTAACTTCCGCAGTTGTTTCTTTTAATGTTTTTTGGCGAGTCTGTTCTCCACTTTCTTTCGCGTTTTTAATAATTTCAGCTGCTTCTGATCTGGAAGAAAGTAATTGTTGTTGACGTTCTTTTTCCATTTTCGCTGCTGCTACGCGAGATTGTTCTGCAGAGTCTAAATCGTTGGCAATTTTTTCTTCACGTTGTGTCAAAATATCTACGATTGCTCCCCATGCATATTTCTTTAATAAGAGCATCAAGATTAAAAATGCACCACTGACAACAATCATCGTGCCTAGTGTGGTACTAGGAGCCGTTTCACCGACTACCAATGTAGTAAGTAGCATGAAGTCTCAACTTCCTTTCCTGCAAAAATCGATTTAGCTTCTTCAACTGCTTTATCACCAGCTATTGAAAAGACTAAAGATAGAAGAAAGCAGTGACGGTCCCGATAATAATCAGCGTCCTGCCTCCATTTTATTGCTTATCTGAATAAAAGTAATAAAGAAACAACGACACCTAAAATTGGCACAGCTTCGATTAAAGCGACCCCGATAAACATTGTTGTTCTTAATTGACCAGACATTTCTGGTTGACGAGTCATTGACTCGATTGTTTTTGAAATAACTTGTCCGTTACCGATAGCGGCTCCGATAGCTGAACCGAAAATTGCAATTGCTGCTGCGATAAAATTTAATCCTTCCATTGTGTAAAATCCTCCTAAAAGATAATTTTTGTCCTTCGTATTTCTTGATTATTCTTCTGTTTCAATTTTGTGTGACATATAAACCATTGAAAGTGTCACAAAGATAAACGCTTGGATACATCCAATAAAGATTGAGAATGCTACCCAAATCATTTCTAGCGGAATTGCTAGTGGGATAACCCATAATCCGACGCTTGCTACGGTTCCAGCAATTAAGCCCAATAGAACTTCGCCGGCAAAAATGTTTCCGTACAAACGCAAGCCTAATGTTAATAGATTCGTGAATTCTTCCATTAATTTTACCGGTAGTAAGAAACCAACGGGTCTTAAATAACTATTAACTAGATAGCCTTTAAAACCAAAGCGTTTCATACCAAAGAAGTGTGTTAAGACAATCATCATCATCGCTAACGTTAAGGTTACGATTGGATCGGCGGTTGGACTTTTCCAAACGCTGAGATCGTCGCCCACAACGATTTTTGTAACGAGACCCAAGATGTTTGAAACAAGTACAAACATGAAGAGGGTAAACGCCATTAAATGAAAATTGCTCACTTCTTTACGAGGTAAATTGTCTGTAATGATTCCACGAATAAAATCCACTAACCATTCGATGACCGTTTGTTTGCCTTTAGGTCGTAGCTTCATATTTCTCGTACAAGCATAGACAAAGGCGAAAACAATGATACACGTCAACAGCACCATCAAAACAATGGTTCCATCAAACCAAATTGGTCCGATATTGAAGAGTAATTTCTTCTCTTCCAAATCAATTCACCTCTTTTCCAACAATCTTTCAGAAGTTTCATCCTACTCCTGAGTGATAATCCCTGGCAAAGCTATCGTACCACCACTTGTTGATAATTTACAAATAGTTTACTTTTAAAATTTCATGTGTTGAAAATTGGTTGGAAAACCTTTTCCATAAACCAATCTAATGCAGGGTGGTACTGCTTTCCGAAGCGATTAAAAAATGAATCATTTACATTCATTTACTCAACACTTACCAGATTTTACACCTAATCCGAAGAAAGGCAAGCAAATATGCGAAAAAGAATAAATTTACATTTTTAACGTCGGTTATTTTTTAATGTTCGGCTGATTTGTCGGTCAACTTCCTTACGTTTCAAGTCTTCACGCTTGTCGTACTGCTTTTTCCCTTTAGCTAAACCAATCAAAACTTTGGCATAGCCGTCTTTAATATAGACCTTCAAAGGTACTAATGTGATACCTGTATTTTTGGTTTCGCCGATTAACTTATTAATTTGTTTTTTGTGTAATAATAATTTTCTGGTACGTAATGGGTCATGATTAAAAATATTGCCCTGTTCATATGGACTAATATGAACATTATACAAAAAGGCTTCTCCGTTTCGAATTCGTGCAAAACCATCTTTTAAATTGATACGACCATTTCGAATAGATTTGATTTCTGTTCCTTGTAAAACAAGCCCAGCTTCAACCGTATCGATAATTGAATAATCATGTCTAGCTTTGCGGTTTTGTGCGATTAATTTTCCTTCCCCTTTTGGCATAAGCGACCTCCTCTACTTCTTCTTTTTCCCTTTTTTATTTTTTTGTTTCATTGCTTCTTTATAAAAAGGTTGTTTTTTGCCTTTGCCTTTTTTCTTATTTTTCTTTTTCTTACCATCAAATGATTCATCTTTTTTATTTCTTCGTTGATTATTTGAACGAGTTGAAGAATTGGCTTTACCTTTTTTACGTCCTTTTGGTCCTTCGACTGGCGCGACTTCCTCAGCTGAAATCAATTCAAAATCAACTTCTCTTGTTTCTGGATCAGCTTTTTCAACACGGATTTGAACTTTCTGACCAATTTTCAAAGTCATTCCCGTCCGTTCACCAACTAACGCCATATGATTTTCAATAAAGTGGAAATAATCTTGTTTTAAGTTGTTCACGTGAATCAAGCCTTCTATTGTATTAGGCAGTTCCACAAAGATACCAAATTTTGTGACTGAGCTGATGATCCCGTCATACGTCTCTCCCACTTTATCTACCATAAATTCGGCTTTCTTCATGGCGTCCACTTCACGCTCTGCATCAACTGCGCGACGTTCCATACTTGAACTATGGTTGGCAATTTCTGGTAATGCTTCGTTCCATTTTTCTTGATTTTTTTCAGATTGATCTTGGCTATAGCTGCGAATCAAACGATGCACAATTAAATCTGGATAACGACGTATTGGTGAAGTGAAATGCGTATAATATTCAGCAGCCAACCCATAGTGTCCGTAGTTGTCTTCTGAGTATTTCGCTTGTTGCATACTTCTTAGCAACATCGTATTGATAACCACTTCTTCTGGCTTATTTTCAACTTGCTCTAAAACTTTTTGTAAATCTTTCGGTGAAATGTTTTCTTTTGTTCCTTTAACAAGAATGCCAAGTACTGCAGCAAAATCAAAGAAACGTTGCATTTTTTCTTCTTTTGGTTGTTCATGAATCCGATAAATAAATGGCAGTTTTAAGTCATGATAATGACGTGCCACAGTTTCATTCGCTGCCAACATAAAGGATTCAATTAATCGTTCACCCACGCCACGCGTGCGTAAAAGAATATCTTGGGGATGACCATTTTCATCAACTAGGACTTTGGCTTCACGATCTTCAAAAGAAATCGCACCACGGCGCATACGCATCTCTTCTAATATATGGTGCAGCTTGCCCATCTCTTTAAACATGGGAACTAGCTCTTTGTAGCGTTCTAACGTTTCAGATTTTTGCTCTTCTAAAATTTCATTGACTGCTGTATAGGTCATTCGCTCCGTTGTTTGGATTACACTTTGGAAAATTTCATGCGAAATAACTTCTCCTTCTGGTGTAATTTCCATCTCACAACTCATGGTTAAACGTGGAACATGTGGGTTTAGCGAACAAATCCCATTCGATAATCGCTGCGGAATCATTGGCACAACTCGGTCTGTCAAATAGACACTTGTACCACGTTCATACGCTTCCATATCCAATTGGCTTCCTTCAGTTACATAATAAGAAACATCTGCAATATGCACCCCTAAAAAGAAATTGCCATTTGCTAACTTTTGTACCGTTACTGCATCATCTAAATCTTTCGCATCTTCTCCATCAATCGTCACAATCAACTGATCACGTAAATCCCGACGACCGACTAAATCGCTTTCTGCAATAGTTTCTGGTACTTGGTCCGCTTCAGCTAAAACTTCGTCAGGAAATGCTGTGGGAATTCCATGAGCCACCACGATTGATAAAATATCCATTCCTGGATCATTTTTATGACCAATCACTTGTTTGACTAGTCCTTCCATACTCGTTGGATATTCTTGATCTGGATAATAGGTAATTTCAGCAATGACAATGCTACCATCTACTGGCTTAATCCCTTCAGGTGCAATTGATACAGTATACTGATTCAATTTCTTATCTTTGGGAATCATGTAGCCATACAGTCCCATTTCTGCCATTTCTTCTTCACTATATGCCACAAATTCTCCGACAACTTGGCTCACTGCTCGCTCTTTAATTTCTTTGACTTTACCTTCTGCGCCGCGATCTGAAAAAGGATCCGCATGTTGGATCACGTCAATTAAAACCGTATCTCCATCCATTGCAAAGTTCGTTGCCTCTTTCGGAATATAAACATCTGGTTCTTCAGGATCGATGGTTACAAAACCAAAGCCTCGTTCATTCGCACGAAACGTTCCTTCTATTAATAAGTCTTTCATTGGTAACAGGACTTTGCCTTTTTTGTTGAAACTAACTGACTTTTCTCGTTCCATTTGTGCAATGGTTTGCACTAAAATTTTAAAATCTGAACTTTTTTCTAAATTCAAGCCTTGTGCAATTTCTTCCATTGAAAAGCTTTTCTTTTTTTGGCTTTCCATGAAATGTAAAATTTGCTCTTTAATTGTTTGTTTTGTCATTATTTCTCCTCATTCCAAGGTAGTGTTGCTAAAAATTGCACCACATCTTGCTCTAATTGTTTGTGTTCTCCACTCACCGTAATGACATGTCCGCTGTTTGGGTACCATTGTAAGGTCACACGTGCTTGTGTTAGTGCTTGGGCCGTTTGATAGACGCCCATTGGCTCAATCATTTCATCTTTGCCAGCTTGCGCTAAGAAAAGAGGTGCGTGGATTTTGTTTAGTTTGTCAGCCGTCTGACTAGCAATCGTTTCAATCGCTCCTAATTGTTGTTTGACTCGTTGCTCAATCGATTGCAACCGGCTTTGTTGTTCCTCTGCAGGAACTTCTGCGATTTTCATCACGTTTTCTGCGTATAATACAAAATTTTCTGGGACTTTATTTTCGACAGGGTAGATCGGTGAACAGAAAAATCCACCACCAATTAATCCTGTTAATTGTTCCGTTAATGCATGCATACTGAAAATCCCGCCCATTGATAAACCAAAAATGGCAATTTCTTGGTAGCCTCTTTCTCTCAAAAAAGCGACTGCTTCTTGTGTATCTTGCCACCATTGTTCCGTTGTTTGATCTAAAATATCTTCAGGAACTAGCGTGCCATGTCCTGAAAAATTAGGCGAATAGACAGTATAATTTTCTTTTTCTAAACGTCTGCTTAACATCCGTACATCATTACTGCTGCCAGAATAAGCGTGTAATAAAAGGACCGCCCGTTTTCCTTTTTCTGAAAATAACGGCTTCGGTAAATTGATTTTTTTTGCCACTTCGCTCACCTCAGCTTCATTCTATCATATTCTCAAAAGAAAACCTTCCGAAATGATAAGTTTCAAAGACTTTTTCAGAAAGAAAAAGAACAGAAAAATAAGTGTCCGCACTCATCTCTCTGTTCTAAACTTGTCATTTTAAAAGATTACGTACTTATTTTGAAGATAAGAACGCCAAAACAAATAATAAAATCATCCAAATTGCGCCAAGAACTGCTGTTGAGCGTTGCATAACAGCTTCAAAACCGCGCGCTTTTTGCTTCCCAAATAATTTATCTGCACCGCCAGTGAAGGCACTTGCTGCACTGTTTTGTTTGCTTGGTTGCATCATAACAGTAATGACGATTAAAACAGATAAAATGATGACCAACGTTAAGATTAGATTATACATGCGTTAATTCTCCTTTTTATACAAATATGCGAAATTCATCTACTTTAATGTAGCATATTTTATCTGTAAACACCAGTGAAATTTAATGTCTTTCCTTATTTGTCTCTAATAGCAACAGCCGCAAGTAGGAATCAGATTTCTACTTGCGGCTGTTGCTAACTTATTTTTTATTTTCTCAACACGTCTCCGTATTCAGGTTTAGTATCAAATTCTTTTTTAGCAAATGGACATAGCGGAATAATTTTTTTATGCTCTTTTCTCGCTTTTTCAACACCGGCTAAAACAAGTTTTTCAGCTAATTTTTGTCCACGATAAGTTGGATCAACAAACGTATGGTCAATAATCATCATGCTTTCGCCAGCATCTGACCAAGTCATTTCACCAATTTCTTGGTTTTCATCGTTATATAGAGCAAAACGATTGTTTTCTTCTTTAATTTGCATATTCGTTCCCTGCTTTCCGAATATATTTTAGAGCACCACTTGGACATGAATCTACCACAATCATGTCATTTTCAACACTTCCGTTATCTGGAATAATCCATGGTTTCCGACCAACTTCAAAGACTTCTGGATTTCCGCGAACACAATTACCAATATGTTCACAAATATCTTTATTATAAAAGATATCAATTCCTTCCCCCGTATATTTACGGTAGCCTTCTTTTAATAGTTGTTCTTCCGTGACTGGTTGCCCCTCTATTTGGTTTCCTTTCATTGCACAATCTCTCCCCTGTAACTTATTAATATTAAAAACGTACCTTTATTTTACCACTAAGCTGGACATTCAGGCAATTAATTGTTCCACCTTACTGGCCAATTCGACGAGCTCGCAAAGCAGATAAGATTGACACAGTGTCCACAACTTCTTGTAGCATAGCCCCGATTAGCGCTGGAATAATCCCGGTACTAGCAATTAACATTAGTAAAACGCAGATAAAAATTCCGATTAACACAGATTGTTTGGCAATTTTCATGGTATCTTGGGCAATTTCGACCGCTTGGCTGACTTTACTTAAGTCATCTTTTAAAATAACAACGTCAGCAGTTTCACTAGCCGCAGTAGCTCCATGAGCGCCCATAGCAATACCTACGTCTGCAGCGGCAAGCGAAGGTGCATCATTTACACCATCTCCTACCATGATGACTGGATGATTTTCTTTAGGCAATTCTTTTAGAATAGTTAACTTATCTTGTGGTAAACATTCCCCATGTACTTCGGTAATTCCTACTTCTGCAGCAATCGTTTCTGCGACGGATTCTTGATCCCCCGTCAGCATTAAAATTCGTTGAAGATGTAATTGGTGTAATTTTTCCATAGTCTCTTTTGCTTCTGGGCGTACAGTGTCTGTAAAAGTAATTCGGCCTAAATATGTGCCATTACGTGAAATATGAATAGTCGTTTTATCAATTTTTTCAGTTTCTTGAGACTCTTGTGTCACAAAATTCTTTTTACCTACCCGTATCTCAGCACCATCCACAAATGCCTTCACGCCAGCACCAGAAACTTCCGCTAGATCTGTAATATTTTTTAATGGGACATCTTGCTTTCTGGCATAAGCAACAATTGATCTAGCTAAAATATGACTTGATTCTTGTTCCACGCTTGCTGCCAATCCCACTAATTCAGCAGCAGTTATTTCAGCATTGATTGGTTGGACTTGATCAACAGAAAGTTGTCCTTGCGTAATCGTGCCTGTTTTATCAAACGCAATCGTTTTTGCAGAAGCTAATTTTTCGACCATCGTTCCCGATTTAATAACGACCCCATGACGACTTGAACGACCCATCCCTGCCACTAAAGCAATTGGGGCAGATAGAATTAAAGGACACGGCGAAGCAACAACTAAAACTTCCGCAAAACGTGTCGGACTTTTCGAAACAAACCAAGCAACACCTGCAATTAGGTAGGCAACTAGTGTAAAAGGTACCGCATAGCGGTCTGCTAAACGTACAAAATGAGCTGGACGTGCCGCAGATTCTTTCACTAAGTTCACAATTGTTTGATATTGACTGTCTGCTACAGTTTTTTCAGCAACCATTTTCAAAGAGCCATCACCATTCACGGAACCCGACATTAATTCATCCCCAGGATTTTTTTCAATTGGTTTTGATTCTCCTGTTAATGAAGATTCATCGACTGTTGATGTCCCGGTTTTTACCAAGCCATCAACTGGAACTAGTTCCCCTGGTTTTACTACTAATTCATCGCCAACATTGATTTCCTCAACAGTAACATCTTCTAAATTTTCGCCATTCAAGCGATGAGCTTTTTGTGGCGAGTTATCCAATAATGACTTCAGCTCTTGGTTAGCTTTTCCAGCAGCATAGTCTTCTAATGAATCACCACCAGTCAACATAATTAAAATCATCAAACTGGCCCAGTATTCTCCCACAGCTAAGGTTGCAACGATAGCGGTAATCGCTAAAATATCGACACCATATTTTCCTTCACGTAAGGTTTGAATCATTTCCCAGAACATCATTAACGCCATTACAGAACCTGTTATTAAAATAATACCATACGCCCAATTCGGCTGATGTAAAATAAATTCAAATAATAATGCCAAAACTCCTGTTATAATTGTAATCCCCAATTTTGTTACATGCTTCATCTCTTTTTCTCTCCCATCATTCACTTTACATTATTGAGCGTACCTTTTCTGTTTTGAAAAAGAAAGTGAAAACGCCTAAATGAAAACGACTTTCATTATCATAGGATAGTTGCTGTAGCAACGTTTACTTTCTAAAAAGTAGTTATGTAAAAAAACACAGACCATCGTTCATTCGCCGATGGTCTGTGTTTTTATTTCCAAAAATCATCAAAAATTGTAATGGGTAAATGCCGTTTGTGTTGTCCTTTTTTATACCAGTTTTCAATTGTTTGTTGATCTGTTTCCGAGACTTTTTTGCCTTCCAAATAGTCATCAATGGCATCATACGTGACACCTAAGGCAACTTCATCTGCAACTAACGGTTTGTCATCTTCTAGATCAGCTGTTGGTATTTTTAAATACAAGGCTTCTGGTGCCCCAAGTTCTTTCAGCAAAGCTTTTCCTTGGCGCTTATTTAAACGAAATAACGGTAAAATATCCGCTCCGCCATCACCATATTTGGTGAAGAAAGCTGTCACATTTTCGGCTGCGTGGTCTGTGCCAATTACTGCGCCAGCATTTTCGCCAGCTACTGCATATTGTGTAATCATACGTTGACGTGCTTTCATGTTCCCTTTATTAAAATCGCTAATTTGAACGCCAGCGTTTTCTAGCGAACCAACCATTGCATCCACTGCTGGTTTAATATCCACTCGTAAAGAAACATCTGGCTGGATAAAGGCTAGCGCGGCTTGTGCATCAGCTTCATCTGCTTGCTCACCGTAAGGAAGGCGAATCGCAATAAATTGATACGACATATCTCCTGTTTCTTCGCGCATTTCAGTCATCGCTAATTGTGCTAAGCGCCCAGCCAATGTTGAATCTTGTCCGCCACTAATTCCCAAAACAAAGGTTTTTAAAAAAGGATGTTTAGTTAAATAAGCTTTCAGAAAATCAATACTTTTACGAACTTCTTCTTTTGGATCAATTGTCGGTAAAACACCTAACTCTTGAATGATTTTTTCTTGAAGTGTTGTCATTTCTAGGCCTCCTTATTCACCGTTTCCGTTAAATGTTTAACGTCTTTACGCACTTTTTCCAATAAATTCATTTTGTGGTTCCAACAATCTGTTGAAAGGTCCACTGGATATTTTTGCGGATTCAAGTCCCGCTTGTATTCTTCCCAAAGTGAATCTAAATTTTCTTTTGCATATTGTTTAATTTCATCTAAAGTTGGTAATTCATACACACGTTTTCCTTCAACGAAAATATCTTGGAGTACTGGCCGTGCTTCAAAATCACGGACATACTTATTAATAAAGGTATGAACGGGATGGAACATATAAATTTCTTCTTCTTGGCGAGGATCTTCGTTCCAAAGTGTCACATAGTCCCCTTCTGACTTTTTATCAGATTTACGTGTAATGCGCCAGACTTGTTTTTTTCCTGGTGTTGTCACTTTTTCAGCATTGCTAGATAGTTTAATGGTATCTTTCATTTGACCATCTTCACCTTCAATTGAAACTAATTTAAACACCGCTCCTAAAGCCGGTTGATCATAGGCGGTAATCAGCTTGGTACCAACACCCCATACATCAATTTTTGATTTTTGCATTTTTAGATTCAAAATCGTATTTTCATCTAAATCATTCGATGCATAAATTTTTGCTTCAGTAAAGCCAGCTTCGTCCAGTTGTTCACGAACTCGTTTAGAAATATAAGCCATATCGCCACTATCAATCCGCACACCTAGGAAATTAATTTTATCACCCATTTCTCGAGCTACTCGAATTGCGCTTGGCACTCCCGCTTTCAAAGTATCATACGTATCAACAAGGAAAACGCAATCCCGATGTGTTTTGGCATACGCCATGAATGCTTCATAATCATTTCCATACGACTGAACCAATGAATGGGCATGAGTCCCACTAACCGGAATACCAAAAATTTTACCAGCACGAACATTACTTGTCGCGTCCGCCCCACCAATATAGGCGGCTCTTGTGCCCCAAATGGCAGCATCTAATTCTTGTGCCCGGCGTGTTCCAAATTCCAATAAAGGATCATCGCCTATCACGGATTTAATTCGAGCCGCTTTTGTCGCAATTAATGTTTGGAAATTCACCATATTTAGCAAGGCAGTTTCTACCAATTGACATTGTGCCAAAGGACCTTCAATTTGAATTAACGGTTCATTATTAAAAACCAAATCCCCTTCTAAAGCAGAGCGTACAGTACATTTAAATTCAAAATTTGCTAAATACGTCAAGAAATCTTCTGGATATTCTTCAACTTCTCGGAGATATGCAATATCAGATTCTGTGAACGTTAAATTTTCGAGATAATTGACTAAACGTTCTAAACCTGCAAAAATTGCGTAGCCATGATTAAAGGGCATCTCTCTAAAGTAACATTCAAAAACAGCATGTAAATCTGCTCTCCCTAATTCCCAGTATGTTTGCATCATATTGATTTGATACATATCTGTATGCAATGTCAAACTATCATCTGCATATGTATAGTCCATCGTTTTCTACCTCTATTCTTTGTATTAAAAACTTGTTTATATTATAACAAAAAAATTTTTTTTAGCCTAAAATCTGCTTAGACCTCTTTTTCTTTAAAAATGAAAAATTTACTGAAGAAATAATTTAAAATCACTACTACAACTTGTGTAATCATTTTCGCCCAAAACGATGAAAAATGAATGCCATCAATTAGGAGAATCATTAAACCCATATCAGCCACAAAAGATAAAATTCGGTACCAATAAAATAAGCCCATTTCTTTAAAAAAACCAGCTATGCTTTCATGCTTACTTGCGAATACCCAATATTTATTCGTGAAAAAGGCAAATAGAACAGATAAAAACCAACTAATTGTGTTACTTATCTTGTAATCCAGCCCTAACACATTTTGACAAACAAAAAACACAACTAAGTTGACGACAGTCGTTGCACCACCAAAAAATAAATAAGCCAGTACTTCTCGGTATTTACGAAATAATTCTTTCAATTTTCACGCATCCTTTCAACTAATCATTTTATCAAACTTCGGCAAGAAAACCTATCTATTTTGTGTAAAGACACAATTCTCTTGCTAATTTTACTATTTATTAAGTATTTATGAAAAACATAATAAGAGTAGAGGAAAAGTTCATCCATGAATGAACTTACCCTCTACTCTTACTCTAATAATATATTGACTCCATCGACCGATAAGTTAAATCAGCATTAGTCCTTTAGCTTAGGAAGTGCTATCGTTTGTCCTTCGGTTAATACAGAATACGTTAAGTCATTTGCCTGCTTGAGGGCGGTTAAGGAATAGCCCGTTTTTTTTGCAATTTTTGCGAGTGTCTCTCCTCTTTTTACTTCATAATACTCAGTAGACTCTGTTTTTGAGTCATTCGCTTTACCATTTGATTGCTCTGCTGTTTTCAAAGCATTAGTCACCGATTTACTGATTATTAGTGATTGAAGTAACGCTTGTTCTTTCGGTTCTAGAGAAGTCGCCGCTGTATGCTGAGGAATCGTGATCTTTTGGCCAATATAAAACATTTCTTGAGTCTTTGAATTTTGCTTTAAAATGGCTGTTGCTGACACACCAAACGTCTGGCTAATGGTGGCGAGAGAATCTCCTTTGCTTACTTCATAGATGACTGCTTCTTTTTTTAGCTGTTCTTTGACTGCTTCCTTATCAAACGAAGGTTTCTTTTCTTCTGCCAAATTAGTCACTACTGGTTTCTTCTTTTCTTGATCGTATTCAGTTAATTGATAGGTTTCAATCAACGCGTTTAATTTTTTATCGTAATATGTATCCGTTGCATAACGACCTGTTAAAAATTTTGTTGCCTGCTGATAATTCGTCGTGTTTGCTTTCAAAACGCCGTGATAAAACGTTGGATTACCCGCCAGCCCATTGATGATTAATTTACTATAGTCTGTTAATGACTCTTTATAGGAAGGATACTGACGAAAATCGGCATGAATGGTGGTCATCTTCCCTTTACCATCATCTTCTTGTGTGGAAAAGCTGACACTTTGACCTTGATAAGCGCCTTTAATGCCAAACAAATTATAATTTGGCGGCGCCGCTAACGCACTATTGCCCGAGCCACTTTCTAAAATAGCTTGAGCTATCATGACAGAAGCGTATAGACCATGTCGCTGACCAATAACTCGTGCTTCTTCACCGATTTTTATAATAAACTCAGAAGTAGAAGCATTCTCTTGGACAAAAAAATTTGCCTCGGCTTGTTGTTGAATTCCTGCTTGCTTTTCCTTTTCTTGACTATTGTCTACCTCTGAATGTACCAACGGCTCTTTGGTCTTTTCAGTTAATGTAGAATTTTGTGGTTCCTGATTATGAGGCGGCTTTTCAGTGAGTGCTTTACGCTCTTCAGACGCTGGTTGCTCACTTTGTAACGATTCGGTTGGTTTAGTACTAGCAATTGTCTTTTCTTGTGGCGGTAAACTATTTTCAGATTCTGAAGGTTCCACATTATTTTCCTGATGGTCACTGCTGTCATTTTGTATCGAACTTTCTTGTTGTTCAGACGAACTTATTATTGTTTCGTTCAGCGTTGAAGAAGTAAGGGTTCCTTGATCTTGATTGGCTTGGTCCGCTCTTTTTTCTTCCAGCGATAGCTGTCGACTTTCGTCCCTCGTTTCGGTCTCTTCTTGAGCGATTAATGGTTCCGAATTGTAGTAACTGGCGCCCGCATAAATCCCTAAAATTCCAATACATACCAACTTCAAATATCTTGCCTTTCTTTTTTTCATCGCATTTCTCCTTCATTTACCTCTTTATTTCTGCTAATAACTGCTCTATCTGTCGGTACGTTCCTGTTGATTCATTCTTGATTGTCAGCATTTGTTCACAATAAGCTTGGTACTCTCTTGCCACTTGCTTCATGCGTGTTAAAGTTGCTAAACGTTGTTCCATTTCTTCATGAACTGTTGCAACTTGTTGGTTGGCTTGACTAATTGTTTCTTTTGCTTGACGTTTGGCTTCTAATAACACTTCGCCAATTTCTTTTTGAGAAAGCGTAACGGCTGTGTCTAAATTCTCTTCACTGGTCTGTCTCTGTTGCATCTTTTCTTCAGACAATTGTTTCTGTAAAGAAGTGATAGTTGTTTCTTTATCACTTAATGTTTCTTTAACATGTTTAAGTTGAACATCTTTTTCGACTACTTGTTTTTGTAATGCTTCCACTTCATTGGTTTGCATTAATAATTGCTCCGTTAACTTTTTAATGGATTGCTGATATAGTTGATTTTCTTCTTCTAGTTTTTCAACAAAAGAAAATGACTCTTCTGACAGTTCAGTCGGCACTTGTTGCTGGACCTGTTTTACTTTTGCGGATTGCTCTTTTGCATAAACAACCTCGTCATCAAAGCTTGCTTCCTCTGTTACCTTTGGTTGTGCTTTCATCGATTGTTCATTTTCAAAATCCGGCATCTTCTCATACTCCTCATCTTCATTGTTTTTAGTCAAAAATTGCAACATTTGTTTCTCCTCCTTCGTACCTTTTACACCGTTAACATATAGCCTTTTGAGCGAATTGTTTTGATATATTGTGGTTTGTTCACATCTTGTTCAATTTTTTTACGCAAATGGAAAATCACATTAGCGACACGATATTTTCGTTCATTCGCAGTATCTTTCCAGACATTTTTGTAGAGTTCTTCATATGTAATTGTTTGTCCTGCGTGTTTGTATAAATACTCTATTGTGAAAAATTCCAATTTTGTTAAAAGAATTTCTTCTCCACTTCCCAAGCAAACACTCAAATTTGGCGCAATTAAATACAATCTCTCAGAAAGATTCTTAGTAACTGTTTGTTCCTCGTTTGCAATAGCTAATTTAGGATAAAAACGTCTTTTTACACGTTGCAATAAATTACTCATGCTTAACATGCATTCTTGACGATCATAAGAATGATCAAAAACGCCATCTGCACCTAATTGTAAATAAATAATTCGATTGACTTTACTAATTACTTCTGTCCGAGAAAATAACCAAATCGGTAAATCTGACTGCTTGCGAATCGTCATTAATAACTCACAACAAGTATTTACTTGCTGGTGGTCAGTAACTTCAATCACTAATCCATCAATATGGTGCAAATGAAGAAGTATATTTGTTCCTTGGATGATCTGACATTCTACTTGATTACTAACAAACCAATTTTGACAGTATTCTTTTGTTTCAATTGTCAAAGGAACGACACCAATTGTATATTTTTCCATTTTTCCACCTCAATCTTCCTAATATTCCCCTTCAAAATATAATAATTTTTATTTATATTCTATTAATAAATAAAAATTACCAACTACTAGTTTTCAAAAAATGATTGTTATTACTAAATTTTATCGAATAAAAACAAGGCTGTCTAGCTAAAACGAAGCCTTTAAATTATCATCTTTTTTGTTAATTGAGTAAATATTTGAGAAAACACCATAAGCAAAGATATTATTTAGATTATTTATTCTTTATGTAAAAAAAAGCTTACGATTTTTCAATCGTAAGCTTTTAGAATACTTTTTTATTTTTACATCATACCGCCCATGCCCATTGATGGATCCATCATAGGAGCTGGTGCAGCTGGTTCTGGTTTGTCTGCAACAACTGCTTCAGTTGTTAATAATAAAGCTGACACAGAAGCTGCATTTTGTAAGGCAGAACGAGTTACTTTTGTTGGGTCAACAATACCGGCTTCAACCATGTTTACCCATTCACCGTTAGCTGCATTGAATCCGATACCTAAGTCAACATTTTTTAGTTTGTCAACAATCACTGATCCTTCATAACCAGCATTTTCAGCGATTTGACGGATTGGTTCTTCTAATGCACGAACGACAATCTTGATCCCTGTTGCCACATCGCCTTCAGCTTCTAGCGCAGCGACTTTACCAATTACATTGACAAGTGCGGTACCACCACCAGAAACCATGCCTTCTTCTACAGCGGCACGTGTTGCGTTTAATGCATCTTCAATTCGTAATTTTAATTCTTTTAATTCTGTTTCAGTTGCAGCACCGACTTTAACGACAGCAACCCCACCAGCTAATTTAGCTAAACGTTCTTGTAATTTTTCACGATCAAAATCAGACGTTGTTTCGCCGATTTGGTTTTTAATTAAATGAACGCGGGCATCAATGGCTTCTTTTGAACCAGCACCTTCAACAATTGTTGTGTTATCTTTGTCGACAACTACTTTGCTAGCATTTCCTAAGTTTTCAATAGTTGTGTCTTTTAACTCTAACCCTAAGTCGTCAGTGATTACTGTACCACCTGTTAAAATAGCAATATCTTCAAGCATCGCTTTGCGGCGGTCACCAAATCCTGGCGCTTTTACTGCGACAACATTAAATGTACCACGGATTTTGTTCAATACTAATGTTGGTAGAGCTTCCCCATCAACATCATCCGCAATGATCAATAGTGGACGGCTTTGTTGTAGAATTTGTTCTAATAAAGGTAAGATATCTTGAATATTTGAGATTTTTTTGTCGGTAATTAAGATATATGGATTTTCTAAAACAGCTTCCATTTTATCGTTGTCAGTAACCATGTATTGAGATAAATAACCGCGGTCGAATTGCATTCCTTCAACCACATCTAATTCTGTTTCAATCCCTTTTGATTCTTCAATGGTAATTACGCCGTCGTTACCAACTTTTTCCATTGCATCAGCAATTAATTGGCCGACTTTTTCAGAACCTGATGAAACAGCAGCGACTTGTGCAATCGCTTCTTTTGAATCAACTACAGATGAAATATTGTGTAATTCTTCTACTGCTGTTTTTGTTGCTAATTCAATCCCACGGCGAATACCTAATGGGTTAGCTCCAGCAGTTACGTTTTTTAAGCCTTCACGAACAATGGCTTGTGTCAAAACAGTCGCTGTTGTTGTTCCGTCACCAGCAATATCATTCGTTTTAGAAGCAACTTCTGAAACTAATTTTGCGCCCATGTTTTCAAAATGATCTTCCAATTCAATTTCCTTAGCAATTGTTACTCCATCGTTAGTAATCAATGGTGAACCAAATGATTTTTCTAAAACAACGTTACGACCTTTAGGGCCTAATGTCACTTTCACTGTATCTGCTAATACATCTACTCCGCGTAGCATTGCTGCACGTGCATCTTCTGCAAATTTAATCTCTTTTGCCATGATTTCTTCACCTCATAATTTTTTTCTTCTATTATATTATTCTGTAAAAGTTGTTTATTATTCAACAGTGGCAATAATGTCTTTGGCTGATACAATTAAGTATTCTACGCCTTCGTATTTCACTTCTGTTCCTGAATATTTTTCAAACATTACTGTGTCACCAATTTTTACTTCCATCGGAACTTTTGTGCCATTTTCAAGCACACGACCTTCACCTACTGCGATAACTTCACCTGTTTGTGGTTTTTCTTTTGCAACGGATGCAAGAACAATTCCTCCAACAGTTTTTTCTTCTTCTTTCGCGACTCTAATTACGACGCGATCGCCTAATGGTTTTAACACAATAAATCCCTCCAAATAAAAAGTTTTCGCTTATTTTAGCACTCGATACATAAGAGTGCTAACTCACACTATTTATAATACTCATTTCACTCTAAAAATGCAAGTCTTTTCTCTCTTTTTCTTGTCAATTATAAGATACGCATTTTTTATTGAGTATTCTTTTTTCATGGAATGTTTTTCCAATCCTTTAATTCATGGTAAAATAAATTGACTACGATTGGAGGCGAATAAAATGAAACAACGTTTACTTACAGCACTAATAGCAACATTCGTTTATTTTGTGATAGCGAATTTAGGAAATCTTGTTTTCAGTGTCACAGAAGGAATTGTTTCGACACTTTGGGAATCTCTTTTCTTTTTCTTATTCGTTTTTCTTTTATTAGGATATCGCAATAATCGTAAAAAATAATTATAGAAAGGATTAACCATGACCTTAAGAAAATCAAGTTTATTTATTTTAGTCACATACATTATCGCTTTTTTCGGGCCGTTACTTTTTTCGGGTATTTCCCCCAATGCAGCGATTAATGTGACAACTGCTCTCTACATTATTGGCGCCCTTGTAATGATTGGCATCTTTTTAAAAACAACAGAACCTTCTCCTTTAGAGGAAACAGCAACCTTGAAATCACCTATTTTTATTTTTTTACTAGGTGTTAGTGGGATTTTCATTGCCATGCTGATTCAAGGGGTTACTTTTGCCATTGAAGTAGCCATCACAGGAGAACAAGCTACTTCTCAAAATACACAAGCTATTGTAGCGGTGATTTTGGCAAATCCTTTATTTATTTTGGCAACTACTATCGGTGGTCCGATTATGGAAGAATTCGTCTTTCGTTATGCATTTATCCATTTAATCCAGCCTTTTACAAATTTCTGGATTGCGGCTACTGTTAGTTCGGCGATTTTTTCACTCGCACATGCCGATGGTCACTTTTTTGTTTATTTCTTTATGGGATTTTTCTTTGCTCTTTTGTACAAGCAAACTGGAAAAATTTGGACCTCAGTTATTGCCCATTGCGGCATGAATACGATTGTGATTATTGTTCAACTACTTTTGCATAATGGTACAATTCAATAAGAAAAGGGCCTTCGTCTAAACGACTAGGCCCTTTTCTTTTGCTTATTCTTCTTCGTCAATCAATTCGTTGTCATGATGTAAGAAATAAATTAATGTTTGTAATTCGTTGGTTAAGTCAACATTTTGAATTAATACTTCAGGTGGCGCTACTAAACGCGCAGCCGTAAAGTTTAGAATTCCTTTAACCCCTGCTTCGGCAAGTTTGTTCACAACTTCTTGCGCTTTGCGAGCTGGAATAGTTAAAATAGCTACTTCGATTTGTTGAACACGGATTTGTTCCATCATATCTTCCATTGGATAAACCGGAATACCGTCAACAATGCGTCCCACAATATCTTCATTCACATCAAATGCGCAACTTACACGAATACTGTTGCTTTGATGGAATTTGTACTTTAATAAAGCACTTCCTAAATTACCAACCCCGATTAATGCGACATTGGTTAACTCATCTTCATTCAATGTTTTTGCAAAAAAGTTCATTAAGTTTTCAACATCATAGCCGTACCCACGTTTACCTAATTCACCAAAATATGAAAAGTCACGACGAATAGTCGCACTGTCTACTTGTACCGCTTCACTTAATTCAGTTGATGAGACTTTATTTTTTCCTGTATCATGTAACATTCTTAAGTAGCGATAATATAAAGGAAGGCGTCGCGCCGTTGCTTTTGGAATAACTTGATCTTTCACAATTGGACCTCCAATACTTTCACTTAAATCTTATCCATTAACATAATAGCAGTTTTTCACAATAAAAAGCAATTCTATGGCTCAAAAATAGCATTTTTCTTCAAAAGTTTGTGATAAAAGGTATAAACCTTCACAAAGCATTTTTTGATACGTGCTATTTTAGCAGATTTTATGCTACACTAAGGGCAATGAATTTAGAAATGAGGACTACTGATGATTTTATTACAAGCAAATCAAGTTGCCCGGCATTTTGGCTCGGAAACATTGTTTGAAAACATACATTTAGAAATTGCAACAAAAAGTCGGATTGCCTTAGTTGGTCGTAATGGTGCTGGAAAATCGACTTTTTTAAAAATCATTGCAGGCATTGATGCTCCCGATAGCGGAACCATTGCCAAAAATAAAACTGCTACGTTAGGTTATTTAGCTCAAAATACCGGCTTAGAATCAGATAAAACCGTTTGGGAAGAAATGACAAAAGCCTTTGCTGACATCCTAGAAATGGAACAGCGTATGCGAGAATTAGAAACTAAAATTAGTGAAATGGATCCAACCACTTCCGTTTATGAAGGAATTTTAAAAGAGTACGATCAATTGCAACATACGTTTTCTGAAAAAAATGGCTACGGCTATGAAAATGAAATTCGTTCAGTCCTTCACGGCTTTGGCTTTGATGAATCCTTTTACACGAAAGATATTCAAACCTTATCTGGTGGTCAAAAAACCCGGCTTGCATTAGCGAGAATGCTTTTACAAAAACCAGACATTTTAATTCTGGACGAGCCTACAAACCACTTAGATATCGAGACGCTTTCTTGGCTGGAATCTTATTTGCCAAGTTATCCCGGCGCCCTATTAATTGTTTCCCACGATCGTTATTTTTTAGATAAGGTAGTTAATGAAGTTTATGAACTGAGTCGCAAAAAAATGACTCACTACAAAGGAAACTATTCCAAATACTTAGAGTTAAAAGCAGAACAATTAGCCAGTGAATGGAAAGCGTATGAAAAGCAACAAGAAGAAATCAATAAGTTAGAAGATTTCGTTGCCAAAAATCTGGTTCGTGCATCTACAACGAAACGTGCACAAAGTCGCCGAAAAGTATTAGAAAAAATGGACCGTTTAGACCGACCTCAAGGAGATGAAAAATCGGCGCATTTTCTTTTCGATAGTGAAAAAGTCTCGGGAAATGTTGTTTTACAAGTCGAAGATGCCGCCATTGGTTACGACCAAGAACATATTTTATCCGAACCTATTCACTTGGATATTCGTCGCAAAGAAGCCATTGCCTTAGTCGGACCGAACGGAATTGGTAAATCCACTCTCTTGAAATCAATTATTGATCGCATTCCTTTCATTAAAGGAAGTAAAACTTTTGGCACCAATGTTTCTGTAGGTTACTATGACCAAGAGCAAGCCAATTTACATGGCAATAAAACGGTCTTAGCGGAATTATGGGATGAACACCCAACCACACCTGAAAAAGAGATTCGAAGTATTTTAGGCGGCTTTCTCTTCAGTGGAGACGATGTTGAAAAAACGATTCCTTTATTAAGCGGTGGCGAAAAAGCCCGTGTGGCATTAGCAAAATTAGCGATGGATCGTGACAATTTCTTGATTCTCGATGAGCCAACCAACCACTTGGATATCGATAATAAAGAAGTTTTAGAAAATGCGCTGATTGATTATGAAGGAACCATCCTCTTCGTTTCTCATGACCGTTACTTTATCAATCGAATTGCAACAAAAGTTGTTGAGCTTTCTGAAAAGGGCAGCAAACTTTATTTAGGCGACTATGATTATTATTTAGAAAAGAAACAAGAGGAAGAAGAAATCGCTGCCCTCTTAGCTAATGAAGAAGCGGCGAAAAAACCCGAACCAGTTACAGCCAAAAATACCTTTTATCAAAACAAGGAGCAACAAAAATTACTCCGTACTTTGCAAAGAAAAATAACACAAGTCGAAGAAAATCTTGCTCAGTTAGATACGACAATTGCACAATTAGAAGCACAAATGAGTCAACCAGACATTCTAGAAAATCATGTTGAATTGCTGGCTTTAAACCAACAATTAGATGACGCTCGTCAGCAACAAGATGAACTACTTGAGCAATGGGAAAATTTCAGTTTAGAATTAGAAGAAATGGAAAATAACAATTAACGGAGGGATTCACTATGGCTTCCAAAAAAATCAGTTTAACGAAGCCCAAATATCAACAAATCGCCGTTGATGTTGCGGAAAAAATTGCAGAAGGCAAATTACATGTTGGAGATAAAATCCATGCCCGTTCCACCCTAGCTAACCAATACCAAGTGTCGCCAGAAACAGCTCGCAAAGCCATTATCGTTTTAGTCGATTTAGAAATCGTTAAAGCCAAACACGGCAGCGGCTTCTATGTGGCATCAAAAGAAAAAGCACAGGACTTTGTGACACAATATCAAGACGTTCAAACGATTGCTGAAATTAAAGAAGAATTGCTAGATAGCGTAGCGAAACAAAAAGAAGAACTTACTCATTTTTCTAGCATTCTAGATACTCTTGTTGAACAAACAAAGCGTTTTGATTCTTTCAATCCAATGAATCCTTATTCATTAGTTTTAACAGAAGAAGCTGCTTATCTTGAGGCGACGATTAGCGAAATGAATTTTTGGCAAAACACTTCGGCAACGATTATCGCCATCAAACACAAAGAAGAGCTGCTGGTCTCACCTGGTCCATATGCAAAGATTTCGTTGAACGACACACTTTATTTTGTTGGACATGACGAATCAACCTTACAACGAGTGCAGAATTTCTTTTATCCTTAAACAAAAAAGTGACTACTTACCTTGCGGTAAATAGTCACTTTTTTTATTTATTATTTCTATTTTTCATAAAAAACCACTATAAAACCTAGTTAAAACACTGTTTTTCTTCATTTTCAGAAAGATTTTCATCTAATTTGACAAAGTGACAACTTTATAGTAGTCTGATGTAGTCACTTTTTTTTAATGAGGAGGAACAATGATTTGCCAAAAGTAAAAGTAAATCACCTTACCAAGATCTTTGGTAAGAAAACCAAACCGGCACTTGAAATGATTCGTGCCAACAAAAGCAAAACAGAAATTTTAGAAAAAACGGGTGCCACAGTCGGTGTTTATGATGTAAATTTCGAAGTTGAAGAAGGCGAAATTTTCGTTATTATGGGGTTATCAGGAAGTGGGAAATCAACATTAATTCGTTTATTAAATCGTTTGATTGAACCAACTTCAGGAAATATTTATATTGATGGACAAGATATTTCTTCTTTAGATAAAGAAGGATTACGTGAAGTACGTCGAAATAAAATGAGCATGGTTTTCCAAAACTTTGGTCTTTTCCCCCATCGAACTATCTTAGAAAATACGGAATATGGTTTAGAAATTCGTGGTGTTCCTAAAGAAGAACGCCAAGCAAAAGCTGAAAAAGCCTTAGAAAATTCTAGCTTAATTGCTTTTAAAGACCAATTACCAAGTCAATTATCTGGTGGGATGCAACAACGTGTCGGCCTTGCTCGTGCCTTGGCTAACGATCCAGAAATTTTATTAATGGACGAAGCGTTCTCTGCTCTTGATCCGTTAATTCGTCGTGAAATGCAAGACGAACTATTAGATTTACAAGAAAATGTCAAAAAAACCATTATCTTTATCACACATGATTTGAATGAAGCTTTACGAATCGGCGACCGGATTGCTTTGATGAAAGATGGTCAAATTATGCAAATTGGGACTGGAGAAGAAATTTTAACCAACCCAGCTAACGAATATGTGCGAACCTTCGTGGAAGATGTGGATCGTTCAAAAGTCTTAACTGCCCAAAATATTATGGTACCTGCTTTAACTACTAACATTGAAATTGATGGCCCAACTGTTGCTTTAAAACGGATGCGTCAAGAAGAAGTGAGTATGTTACTTGCCGTGGATAAAAAACGCCAACTAAAAGGCGTTGTACGCGCAGAAAAAGCTTTAGAAGCGCGTAAAAACGGGACTTCTCTTGTAGAATGTGTGGATCCAGAAATTCAAACAATCGACAAAGATATGTTAGTGAATGATATTTTTCCACTGATTTATGATGCACAAACGCCTCTTGCTGTGACTGATAACGGCAAACTATTAGGCGTGGTCATCCGTGGTAGCGTACTTGAAGCACTTGCAGAAACAGAGGTGAACGAACATGAATAAGTATCAATTACCTGTCGCGTCTTGGGTTGAAAGTTTTACTGATTGGTTAACTTCAACATTTGCTGGATTATTCAGCTTTTTACAAACAATTGGTCAAAGTGTAATGGACAACATTACTGCCTTACTAACAGCCGTACCACCACTTGTGCTGATCGTGCTATTAACGATTGCTGCTTTCTTTATTTCTAATAAAAAAATTGGCTTAAGTTTATTCACGTTTATCGGCTTAATGTTTATCTATAATCAAAACTTATGGAACGATTTAATGAGTACCGTTACGTTAGTTTTACTTTCTAGTGTTATTTCCATTATCATTGGTGTGCCACTAGGGATTTTAATGGCGAAAAGTGAAAAAGCCAAGAGTATTATTACACCGATTTTGGACTTCATGCAAACAATGCCTGGTTTCGTTTACTTGATTCCAGCCGTTGCATTCTTCGGAATTGGTATGGTTCCTGGGGTCTTCGCCTCTGTTATCTTCGCTTTACCACCAACCGTTCGCTTTACGAACTTAGGAATTCGACAAGTGCCAAATGAACTTGTTGAAGCAGCTGATTCTTACGGTAGTACTGGATGGCAAAAATTATTCAAATTAGAATTACCTTTAGCCAAAAACACGATTATGGCTGGTGTTAACCAAACAACCATGCTAGCTCTATCAATGGTAGTTATTGCTTCAATGATTGGTGCGCCTGGATTAGGACGTGGCGTCCTTTCCGCTTTACAACGTGCACAAGTCGGGAACGGTTTCGTAAATGGTGTGGCTTTAGTTATTTTAGCGATTATCATTGACCGTTTTACTCAACATTTAAATAATAAAAAAGCAGCCCCTAAAGCAGCTGGTGCCACCTCTAAAAAGAAAAAATATGGGATTATTGCAGCGGTTATTGTAATTGTCGCTGGCTTAGTTGGTGCTTCAATTTTTACAACAACAAATGATAAGCAAATTTCCCTTTCTTATGTAGAATGGGATACCGAAGTAGCCTCCACACATGTGGTTGCCGAAGTCTTAAAAGATATGGGATATGATGTTAAAACGACTCCTTTAGATAACGCAATTATGTGGGAATCTGTAGCTAAAGGTGAAACAGATGCCATGGTTGGTGCGTGGCTGCCAGGAACTCACGCAGAGCAATATAAACAATATAAAGATAAATTAGACGACCTTGGTGAAAACCTTAAAGGTGCGAAGCTAGGAATTGTCGTCCCTTCTTATATGGATGTTGATTCTATCGAAGATTTATCTGATCAAGCTGGGAAAAAGATTACTGGAATTGAACCTGGGGCTGGTGTTGTTGCAGCAGCAGAGAAAACTAAAGAAGCTTATCCTAATTTGAAAGATTGGTCTGTTGAAACTTCTTCATCAGGTGCCATGACTGTCGCCTTAGGACAAGCAATTAAAAACAACGAAGACATCGTTATTACTGGCTGGTCTCCTCACTGGATGTTTGCAAAATATGATTTAAAATATTTAGCTGATCCAAAAGGCACTATGGGCGGCGAAGAAGCGATTCACACAATGGCTCGCCAAGGCCTAAAAGAAGATCAACCAGAAGCTTACAAAGTGTTAGATAATTTCCATTGGACAACTAAGGATATGGAATCTGTCATGTTAGAAATTAACGAAGGCAAAGACCCACAAGAAGCTGCACGCGATTGGGTTGATTCACATAAAGACCAAGTAGCAGAATGGAAAAAATAATTCTTAACAAATGACTTCCCCATCTATTAAAAGAGGACGTTGAACAAATTGTTCAACGCCCTCTTTTTTCGCAAAAAAAACCACTCAGTTGGGTAGACTGAGTGGAAAGGAGTTATTTTTACTTGAGGAGTAAAAATGAAAAGTGTTTATGTTGGGTGTTTTGTTGGTATGCTTATATATTAACGAGAACCTGTGAATAATTTGTGACGAAAACCTTGGAAATTTGCTACGAATTACTTAAAAAAGTTTAAATGTGTCTCACCCTAGTTAATCAATACAGCGATTATTTCTTTTTAGCATTTTGGATGGCTTTAAATAATGTTGAAAATTGTCCTTTGAAAGACATCACATCATCAAAGATATCAACACCATCGTTTAACATTTTGACGGTAACCCAGCCAAGCGCTTCCGTAATTGCTACTGCAACTGAAGCATTGACCATGCCACCAGTCACAGTTCCGACAACAGGAATCACTTTTAGAATATTTCCGACTGCGCTCTTACCTAAACTAACCACTACTAATTCTTTGGTTAAACTTTTCCCTAAGCTTTCAGACCAAGACTGACCAAAAATTTTATGCAGCCGTGACATCATAGTTAATTGAACAGGTACCAGTAAAAAAGCATCCGAAAATGGAATTGGTGAAAACCCAATAATTGCTGCTGACAATGCAGCAAAATGAATCGTTTGATGACTTTTCTTTTTCACGTCAGGTGAAACACCAGCCAAAAATTCATCAAATACTTTGTCGAGTTGTGTTTGACTGTTCGTCACTAATTGTTCTGCTTTACCTTTAGAAGTTGCGAAAGCATTCATTATGGCCGTAGATGTTTTTTGTGGAAATTTTTTCAAGACATCTTGAAAAAAAGAACGAAATTCTGGGTCTTCGATTTCTTCATTCAATTGCTTAGTTTCTTGTTCTGCTAATTCTTGTTTTTCAATCTCTTCAAAAAGTTCTTGTTTCTTTTTGTTTTTATGTTTTTTTCTTCTCATCTCATTAACTCCCTTATCTATCAATATGTAGAAACAAAGTATAGCATAGCCCCTGATTGATTCTCTTTTAGATGATTTGAAAAGCCAGAACTTATCTGTTTTTTAAACAAATAGAAATGTTCTAGCTTTTCTCAAAAAATCAGCTATTTTGTTTGTTCTTCACCGCAATACGCCGTCAAGTGTTTAGGTAAAATTTCCAGCGTAATTGGCAAAGCAGCTCCTTCATCACCATCCACATTAGTGGTTAATTCTTCTTGGTTTTCTAAGGAGATTGTTCCTTCTTTAAAGGTTAGGTAAACTAAATTATCAGTGGACTGGTCGACTCCTTTTAACAAATCTGGGACTGCTTTTACTGCATCCCACAATGATTGATCTTTTAAATAAACTAAATGAAGTTTGCCATCATCCACTTGGGCCTCTGGTAATAATGTTTCAAACCCACCGATTGAATTCGTTAAGCCAACTAAAACGGTACTACTTTCAATGGTTTGTTCTTTTTGATCCAAGCTTAAATGAAAAGGATACGTTTGAGCATTCGCTAAATGTTTGGCACCTGAAATAAAATAAGCGAGTTTTCCTAACTTCGTTTTTTGTTCAACGTCCACGTCGTTAATTGACTCTGGAATCGTCCCAATCGCAACGACATTCATAAAGTAGTCGTCATTGATTTTCCCCACATCTAAAGCACTGGTTTTTTCTAAATCTAATTGTTGAATCGCTTCTTCAGGGTCCATCGGTAAATTCAAGGCTCGCGCTAAATCGTTCACCGTTCCTAAAGGAAAAAAGCCAAATTTTGGGCGGTAAGCTTGTTCTGCCAACCCGCTAATTCCTTCATTAACGGTTCCATCTCCCCCCATTACGAAAACACTGTCGAAGTGACTTTCCGCAGCTTCACGGGCAAATTGTTCTGCATCGCCGCCTTTTTCTGTTTGTTTCACTACAACTTCATCAAATAACTGCTTTAATTTTTCTTCTGCTAACGTTTCAAATTCTTTGGCTTTTTCACCACCAGAACTGGGGTTAACAATTAAAACTGCTTTTTTCACTGGTACCACTCCTCATTGATATCTAAATCGTTTGATTCCTTACAATTATTATAAAAGATATTTTTGATTCTGGCGAAAAATATGCTGACACTTGCTTAACAAACAAGCATTCCTGCTCCTCACTACTTTTCAAAACGTTCTTTAAAGCAATAGGCAAAATAATAGAACAATTTCCAAAAATCTTGCCAAACTTTTGGATCCATCCCCGTCAATTCATGAATTCGTTTCAAACGGTAATTCAATGTATTTCGATGGATATGTAATACTTGTGAGGTTTCATTGATGTTTAAGTTATGATTGGCGAAAAAAATAACGGTTTCATAGTATTCATCATAAATCGTCTGGATGGTTTCAAAAAAATCCAATTCAATATGAAAAGGAAAATTAAAAATTCCTTGAATGAAAAAATCTTCTGCTTGGTAAAACTTAGCCATTTCTAATTGGAGAAACGATAGAAGTAAATACGTGTTTTGTGCCTCTTGGACCATTTGTTGAATCGTGGCTTTTTCCGAACTTATCACAAGGTATTCTGTTACTGGCTTTGTTATCTGAGGTGGTTCAGAAGTAATCACCAGATAACAATTTTCCCATTCAAATATTTCATGTCCAGGATAATAACTGGATAATAAGCGCTTGTCCTTGGTCAGTACACAATGATTCTGGTCATCTAATTGAAGGTTATATAGTTCCAACGCTTCAAGTTTTAAGGCTTCTGAGTAAGCAGAATCAACATGCATTAAGTGCTGGATAAACTGATTTTTTTGTTTCTTCTTTTTTTCGCGTTCTTGTTGTGTATTTAATTCTTCTGTCAGTAAAAGAACAATCGAGCGCACAAGCTTGGTAAATTTGCGCACCTCGTCTGGTTCTCCTGAAATGCCTACGACACCTAAAATGTGATTATTCAAAATAATCGGTTCATTGGTGCCTTTTTTCTCTAAAGAAGTATCTTTATAAATTTCAATATTTTTTCGTTCATTGATGGCTCTTTCTGCACCACGATGGCGCTCCCCAATTCGAGCAGAATCTCCACTCGCAATAATTTTTCCTCGTTCATCCATAATATTGATGTTATAAGGAATATCTGCCATCAACTTTTCAACAATTTTATTTGCTTGGATTTTGTCTAATTTTAACATTGCTATCGCCAACTTTCTAAAAAGCGAGTAGCGTTTGGGACATAAGCCGCAATGACTTATGTCCCAAACGCTTAATTCTTCAGATCAACGACTGAACATTTTTATTTCAGCTTTCATTACTGATGATACCATGGTTAGTTCTTAGTCACAAGGCACCAGCTGTAATGTACGAGCAATATTTTCAACGGTTCTTTCTAAATTAACTGGTCCATTTTTCAATGCTGCTTCCAATGGTTCGGCTTTGGCCAAAATTCCAAAAATAGCCGTCATCCCTTCTTCATAGAGGACATCCACATCTTTGCCGATATAGCCAGCACAAGCGAAAACCGGTTTTTGATACTTCTTGGCCAAACGCGAGACGCCATAAGGGGCTTTGCCGAATTTTGTTTGAAAATCCATACCGCCTTCACCAGTAAAGACATAATCAGCGGCTTTTATTTTTTCTTCTAATTGATTCACTTCTACGACAATATCAATTCCTGGGCGTAACTGAGCTTTTGTGAATGCTAGTAACCCTGCACCCAAACCACCAGCAGCTCCTGCGCCTGGCATCATCTCAACATCAATGCCGATCTCTTTTTTGATGATCGCTGCATAATGGGCTAAGTTTTTATCTAATTGAGCCACCATTTCTTCTGTCGCACCTTTTTGCGGACCAAAGACATGAGACGCCCCTGTTGGCCCTGTTAGTGGGTTATTCACATCACTTGCTACTAGAACTTCGGTAGCAAAAATGCGTTGATCAAACTGTGTTAAATCGATCTGCGCCAGTTTATCTAATGCACCACCGCCACGTGTCAATTCTTGCCCTTCCTTGTCTAACAAACGCGCACCAAGTGCCTGAATCATACCTGCACCCCCATCATTTGTCACGCTACCACCAATGCCGATAATGATTTTTTTTGCCCCATGATTGAGCGCATGTTGAATCATCTCTCCTGTACCATAAGTAGAAGTGATCAAGGGATTGCGTTCTGCTGCTTTAACCAATTCAATTCCGTTGGCTTTCGCCATTTCAATGACCACCGTTTCTTGGTCACCTAATAAGCCGTAATAGGTTTCAACGATTTGATCAGGAAGCGGTCCTGCCACGCGCACTGGTACTCTTGTACCTCCTGTTGCATCCACTAAGGAATCCACCGTTCCTTCCCCGCCGTCTGCCATCGGGACATGTTGAATGTCTGCATCTTTAAATACAGCTAAAATCCCTTTTTCCATTGCCAGACAGGCTTCTTTTGCACTCATACTTTCTTTAAATGAGTCTGGAGCCAAAACAAATTTTTTCGTCATCTTTTCGCGCCTACTTTCCAACTAGTTTAAAATAAAGCCATATAAAATGGTTGCAACAATCGTCATTACCCCACCGACACACATTTCATAAGGAATCACTCGAATTCTTTCTTTAATCGTCATATTCATACTTTGTGCCGTAATATGGAAATAATTGCCTTGAGGAACACTATCAATCACAGTTGCACCAGTATGCACCATGACTGCTGCTGAAAGTGAAGATGTGCCCATATCTAAAATCGCTGGTCCAAAAGAACCTGTCGCTAAAATAACCGCTGTGGATGTTGAACCAACTGCTAAGCCCATTAAAATACCAGAAATCGGTGCCAAGAAGGTTCCAGAAATTCCCATAACAGAAATTAAGTGGACAATTTGTGTTGATAAATCAGAAACAGAAATTAATCCAGCAATTGCACCTGCACCAATTAAAATTAAAACGGTATCGGTTACTCTCTTCAAGCCAGAAGATGCATAAAAGGCCAGTTGTTTTGTTTGCCCAATCGCAATTGTCCCAACAACTGAGGCGAACGGCAAAATATACAGAGCATCAATATTCAAACTTTTGATGAAAGAAATATTTAAAACGGCGCCAATCGGATTAAGTAATAATAAGACAATCGCTAACACTGGCGCGATCAACGCCTTTTTCAAAGGTAATAATTCTTTTGTTTGTTCCTCTACAAGATCTGTTTCTTTGACCATTGATCCTTTGTTTCTCATGATATTTGCAAGAACAACAGCTGTAATTAAGCCAAATACGGCTGGAATAAAGCCAGCAATCATAACGTCACTTAGAGGTAAATCAAAGCCATTCGCCGCTGCAATAGTATTTGGATTAGGCGAAATAATATTGCCCGCTTTGCCGCCACCTGATAAGGCAATCAATAATGATAACTTACTGATACCCGTACTTTTCCCAACAGATAGAGCAATCGGGGCAACAATCAACACTGCAACAGGAATGAATACGCCCACTGCTGTAATTACCATTGTGGATAATGCCAAAGATAAAATAGCTTTTTTCTCGCCAAGCTTTTGTACAATGGCGTTGGCAATTGATTCTGCCGCACCAGATTCCATCATCACACCCGCCAACATGCCGGCTGCTAAGACACGGATTGCGGTTCCCATAATACTTTGTGTTCCGTTTAATAGAACAGCGACTGTATCTGACAGGGAAGCGCCTCCAATAAGACAACCAACAATTGCACCAAAAAACAAGGAATACACAGGATTAAATTTTTTCAAAATTAATACTATCGCTACAACTAATCCTAAAATTGCAGCAACCCAAGATATTGTAATATCTGGCATTCAAAATCAGCTCCTTAAATTGTTTACGCTTTCATTCTATCAAAGTCCTTTCTTTTTAAAATTGTAAATTTAACAGGATTTATTGTTCAAATGCACAAAAAAACCGTTCTTAAAGAACAGTTTTTTGAAATCTTTTTCTATCTTTCTCAATAATGACCACCAATCCAACGAACAAAAGAACACTCACAATTAACAATACTGCCGTTTTATTATATCCATGAAATAGCGCTTCGCCTCCACATGCGTAAAGTATTGAGGAAGGAATTACACCAATGAATATAGCGGCTATTAAATTTTTTAATGGCAACTGCATAGTATCTGCAGCAAAATTAATCACAGAAGAAGGAATAATTGGAATCATGTAGCCCACCATAATCCCAATTTTTGGATGCTTCATCCGTCGAATGGACTGGACCCAATGATTGGTCTCCGTTTTTTTATCTAAAAATTTTATATGATGCATCAAAAAGATTGCAACCAAATTTCCCATACTATTCCCTAAAACGTTAATGAGTGTGCCGCTGAAGGGACCAAAACTCAATCCTGCAATCACACCAATTACTGAGGTCGGAATCCCTGGTACTGCACACATGATCGCGGTCAAAAAAACCAACAATAGCGCTGCTGAAAAACCATGTGAACGAATTCGCTCTAATAATTGTGTCTTACTGGCTTTAGGATTCAAAAATAATTGAATATCTGTTTGATATTCTAGATACAAACGGTAACCTACCAGCAGGATTAAAATAAGCCCGCTACTGATTAGTAGTATTCGGATTGTTTTCCTCTTCATTTTCTTTGCTCCTTTTATGCTTTATACAAAGTGTAGCACAGGATTCTTTGTGCCTCAATTAGAAGCTTGTATGAATAAAAGCCGCCCCTAAAAGTTAGACTAAAAATCTAACTTTTAGGGGCGATTCGAAAGTTACGAAGATACTTTTTTTATTTCCGATACATCTTAAACTCCAAGAACAGATCGTTATAAATTCCTAAGTATTCTTGACCTAAGTCTTGGTAAACTTCTAAATGTTTGATAGTTTCATCATCTGGATAAAATTGTTTATCTTCGGCAACTTCTTTTGGTAATAGTTTTTTAGCTTCTTTATTTGGTGTGGAATAACCAATATATTCTGCATTTTGTGCCGCATTTTCTGGTCGTAACATAAAGTTCATAAATGCATAGGCACCCTCTTTATTTTTGGCTGTCTTAGGCATCACAATGTTATCAAACCAGAGATTAGAGCCTTCACTGGGAATCACATAATGTAGATGTTCATTGTTTTCTAGCATTTCAGCAGCTTCACCAGAGAAAGTTACAGCAACTGCACTTTCTTCATTAGCCATGTACATTTTGATTTCATCGGCAACAATTGCTTTGACATTGTTCGTTAATCGGTTTAACTTATCGGTAGCCTGACGTAATTGTTGGTCGTTTTTACTGTTTAACGAATAGCCTAAACTGTTCAAAGATAATCCTAACACTTCGCGAGCGCCATCAATCAGCATGACATTATTTTTTAATTCCGGGCGCCATAAATCATCCCAATGTTGGATCTGACGGCCGTCAATAAATTTATCATTATAAATAATCCCCAACGTACCCCAGAAGTACGGAACGGAAAACTTATTTTTGGGATCAAAGGATTGATCTAAAAAGCGTGCATCAATGTTTTCTAAGCCTTTTAATTTGCTGTGATCAAGTGGTAAAAGCATCTTCGCTTTCATCATTTTTTGAATCATATATTCAGAAGGAATGGCAATATCATAGGCTGTACCACCTTGCTGAATTTTTGTATACATAGCTTCATTAGAATCAAAGGTTTCGTAATTGACTTTATAGCCTGTTTCTTTTTCAAATTTCTTAATCAAGGCTGGATCTATATAGTCCCCCCAATTGTAAATGGTCAAGGTATCTGCTCCTGCCATGCCACTTGCTTTCTCCAATTGGCGGACGCCAAAAAACAAGATGACAATAATAGCGATAATTCCAATAAAAAGTGACTGTAATTTTTTCATTTTAACTTGGCCACCTCACTTTGTTCCCGACGCATTTTCTTTAAACGTTTTGGCGTATTGTCTTTACTGATAAAGTAATAACCGACAACTAGAATCATTGAGAATAGGAATACTAACGCACTTAAGGCATTGATTTCTAAACTAATTCCCTGACGTGCTCGTGAATAAATTTCAACAGATAATGTTGAAAAACCATTGCCTGTCACAAAGAATGTTACGGCAAAATCGTCCAACGAATAAGTAAAGGCCATAAAGTAGCCAGCAATAATTCCTGGCGCTAAAAAAGGCAAAATAATATTTTTAATCACTTGAACATTATTGGCCCCTAAATCCCGTGCCGCATCTACCATAGAATCGTTCATCTCTTGTAGTTTTGGTAAAACCATTAAAACAACAATTGGAATACTAAAGGCAATATGCGACAATAACACACTTGTAAAACCTAAACTGATAAACCCTACTGCCGTGAAGAAAATTAAGAAACTGGCTCCAATAATAACATCTGGTGAAACGAGTAAAATGTTATTAAAGCTAAGCAACGTGTTCCGGTTTTTACGACGTTTTGTATAATAAATCCCCATCGCGCCAAATGTTCCAATGATGGTTGCTATTAAAGCCGATAAGAAAGCTAGCAAAAACGTATTCAGAACAATGGTTAACAAGCGTGTGTCTTCGAAAACGTTCCGATAATTATCTAACGTAAAACCAGTAAACTGATTCATCGTTTGCGTGTCGTTAAACGAATAAAAAATCAAATAAAAGATTGGTGCGTACAGTAGCGCAAAGACAACGAATAAATACACATAAGACCATTTAAACTTTTTCTTTTGCATTATTTGCCACGCCCTTTCTTCTTCTCACCCGTCAGCAACATCACAATAAACATGGCAACAATTAAAATCACACCTATTGTTGAACCCATGCCCCAGTTTTGCGTTACTAAGAAGTGTTCCTCAATCGCCGTTCCCAACGTAATCACCCGATTGCCGCCAATTAAACGCGTTAACATAAAGAGCGAGAGCGAAGGAATAAAGACAGCTTGAACGCCACTTTTCACACCGTTTAGGGAGAGAGGAAAAATGACACGACGGAACGTTTCCGCACTGCTAGCTCCTAAGTCCCGACTAGCACTAATCAATGAAGGATTCATCTCTTCTAAGGCATTAAAAATCGGCATAATCATAAATGGAATTTCAATATACGTTGCGACAAATAAAAAACTGAAATCTGTAAACAGAATTTGGTGCGTACCCAAACCCATAAAACTCATAAACTGATTGATACTCCCATGAATACTGAAAATCCCAATAAAGGCATAAGCTTTTAATAATAAATTCACCCACGTTGGTAAAATAACGAGCATTAACCATAACTGTTTATGCTTGAGCTTTGTCAAAAAATAAGCCGTAGGATAACTTACCAATAACGTAAAAATGGTAATCAGAAAAGCATACCAAACCGAATTAATGGTCATACTTAAATACGTTCCTGATGTAAAATACGTTTGGTAATTCGCCAAAGTAAACTGGCCATTCATATCGAAAAATGATTGATAAATAATCATTAGCACTGGCGCAATGACGAATAAAAGTAACCACATTACATAGGGAATCGAATAAATTCGACGCATTGTTTTCATTTTATTTTCCCCTTTCGTTTACTCGTCGTAACTTTCTAAACGGGCATCAAAGTCTTCTTCTGATTCATTGAAGCGCATCACGTGAATATCTTCTGGCTCAAAAGAGAGACCTACTTGAGCACCTTCTTTGGCTTTTCGAGTGGAATGCACCATCCATTCGTTTCCTTGTTCATCAAAACAAATAATTTCATAATGAACGCCGCGGAATAACTGCGTGTCCACCGTTACAGTTAGCTTGCCTTTTTCAAGCGTGGTAATCGTTAAGTCTTCTGGACGTAAAACGACTTCTACAGGTTCATTTTTCCGCATGCCGCCATCGACACATTCAAACTTTTTGCCCACAAATGAAACTAAATTATCTTCCAGCATCACGCCATCCACAATATTACTTTCCCCCACAAAGTCAGCAACAAAGTGATTAATCGGTTCATCATAAATATCGACTGGTGTGCCACTTTGCACGATATGACCTTTATTCATGACAAAAATTTCATCACTCATCGCTAATGCTTCTTCTTGATCATGGGTCACAAAAATAAAAGTAATTCCTAAACGTTGTTGTAAATCACGTAGTTCATATTGCATCGCTGTGCGTAATTTCAAATCTAAAGCGGATAACGGCTCATCTAAAAGCAATACTTTTGGCTCATTGACAATCGCTCGTGCAATTGCGACCCGCTGACGTTGGCCCCCAGACATTTCACTAATTTCACGTGTTTCGTAGCCGGGTAATTGAACCAAACGTAATGCCTCTTTCACTTTTTTTTCAATTTCTGCTTTGGATAGTTTTTTGATTTTTAAACCAAACGCAACATTATCAAAAACATTCATGTGAGGAAACAAAGCATAATCCTGAAACACGGTATTGACTTGGCGTTTATTGGCAGGTACATCATTTATTCTTTTACCATCAAAATAAACATCGCCAGAAGTCACGTCATTGAATCCCGCAATAATACGCAAAATCGTTGTTTTACCACATCCTGAAGGTCCTAATAACGTATAAAATTTTCCTTCTTCAATTTCAAAGCTGACATTTTTTAATACTGGTTCATCGTCAAATTGTTTGACAACATTTTCAAATGAAATCACATGGTTTCTCACTGGATAAACTCCTCCATTTCGTCCTTTATAAATACGATTCTGTCGCCACAATTAACGCACGACTTTTTCCTCGACCATTGTTGCTAATTTGGTGAGGTTCTGTTGCTTGGTAATACATGGTTTGACCTTTTTTAGCAATATACGTGGCTTTCCCTAATGTCAAACGAATGGAGCCATCAATCACATAAATAAATGTTTCTGATAGAGAAGGTTCAAACGTTTTGTATTCGCCATTTTTATCAAAAGTAATAATGACAGGTTCCATTTCTTTTTCATTTGAGGCTGGAATTAACCATTTTAGTTCATAGCCATGTTCTTCATCATAATAGAGGGTACTTTCTTCTTCATTGTAGACAATTTTCTGTTCAAGCGGTTGCTGACTAAAAAACTGCTCTGGCGTCACGCCTAGTACTTCTAAAATTGAGAAAAATGTTTCCATTGATGGTGAGCTTAAATCCCGCTCCAATTGGGAAATATAGCCTTTGGATAAATCCGTTCTTTCGCCTAATTCTTCTTGTGTTAAATTTTTCTGAATGCGTAAATTTCTCAACTTCTCACCAATTTCCATGGCACACCTCGTTTCTATTTTCAGCTAATCTTTTCAACAAAAGTTTTGTAATACTAAACTTACAGTTTAGTTTTACCTTTTTTAGTATACGAACTTTTTGAAAAATTTCAACCATTTTTCTTTATTTTTCTAGTCTAATTGTCACACAATCTTTCTTTTCTGTATAACTTACTGTTTATAAGAAGAAAAATGATACGAAAAAATCAGAATATGATAAAATAAGACGAGTTGCTTTTTTACATAATTGGAAGGAGAGTTTTTATATGAATTCATTTCAAGCATTTACGTTAAGAGAACAAGATACATCTGTTATTGGTCAACTAGAAACCATTACTTTAGACGATTTATCAGAAGGCACTGTAGTAATCAAAGCAGCCTACTCCTCAGTTAACTTTAAAGACTCTTTAGCTTCAAAAAAAGACGGCGGTGTGATTCGCAATTATCCAATGATTCCAGGAATTGATGTCAGTGGCACTGTTGTCACATCGGAAGATCCTCGTTTCAAAGAAGGCGATAAAGTGATCGTAACAGGCTATCAATTAGGGGTTAGTCATACTGGTGGTTATTCTGAATATGTGCGTGTTCCTGGCGATTGGGTAGTTCCACTTCCTGAAAAAATGAGTCTCAAAGAAGCAATGATTTTCGGAACTGCTGGCTTTACGGCCGGATTATCTGTCACAGCTTTAGAAGACGATGGCTTACGCGACGACAAAGAAGCCCCCATTATTGTAACTGGTGCGACAGGCGGTGTTGCGACATTGTCTATTGCGATGTTGCATCAATTAGGCTACACTTCAATCACTGCATTAACTAGAAAGCCAGATTCTTTTGAGCTTTTAAAAGAGTTAGGTGTTAGTGAATGCTTATTAGTAGAAGATTTCTTAGCAACTCCTGTTAAAGCATTAATGAAACAGCGTTTTGCTTTTGCAATTGATACCACTGGTGGGGAAATTACTTCTGCTGTTTTACCACAACTTCGTTATGATGGCCGTTCAGCCATTTGTGGCCGCGCTGCTGGAATTACATTAGAGACAACCGTTTTACCCTTTATTTTACGGGGCGTTCATTTATTGGGCATTGATTCGGTTAATGTTGGTATGGACAAACGAAAAATAGTTTGGCAACGTCTTGCCACTGATTTAGACATCACTGAAAAAGCTGTGTATCAAGAGATTACTTTAGAAGAACTTCCCCCTGTTTTTGAAGCATTACAAGCAGGCCAACATATTGGACGGACCATTGTCCGAATTTCTTAAGGAGGCGTTTTGATTATGGATGTTTTAGTTACTGCTGGTGGAACGTCAGAACCGATTGATAATGTTCGTTCGATTACCAATCATTCTTCTGGCGGACTAGGAAAAGCAATTGCTGAAAGTTTTTTAGCTGCTGGACACACCGTAACCTACGTAACAACCAAACATGCATTACGTCCAACCCAACAATTGGACTTATTAATTAAAGAAATAGAAACAACGGTTGAATTAGCCACTACGTTAGAACAACTCTTTGCTGAAAAGCAATTTGATGCGATTGTTCACGCAATGGCAGTCAGTGATTTTACGACGGAAACCGCGCAAACGGAAGAACAATTTATTGATTCTTTTGCTCAACAATTAAGCGAACAAACATTGCCAAAGACCAAAGAAGCCTTGGTAACTATCGTTCAAAACACATTGAATCAGATTGCTGATATTCCTCAAACAGCAACAAAAATTTCATCTGATACGGACCGATTATTAATTTTTCTAAAGAAAAATCCTAAAGTCATCCAAATGATTCGTGACAAGCAACCCCAAACTGTTTTAGTGGGCTTTAAATTACTTGTCGACGTTTCACAAGAAGAACTTGTCCAGGTTGCACAAGCCGCTTTGGTTAAAAATCGGTGTGACTTTGTCTTAGCCAATGACTTGATGAACGTTCATGAAACAGAACACGAAGGATTATTAATTAACGAAACGGGCATTGTCCAAGAAGCTTGTTCAAAACAAGGGATTGGTTCAATGATCGTTAAAAATGTTGAAAAGAAATGGAGAGAACAACAATGAAAACTATTTTATTAGGCGTCTCTGGCAGCATTTCTGCATATAAAGCAGCAGATATTACAAGTCAACTAGCTAAGCTTGGCTACAATGTGGAAATTTTAATGACTAAAAGCAGCACAGCGTTCATCACTCCGCTGACGTTACAATCACTTTCTAAGAATCCAGTGCATACGGATGTCATGATGGAAATTGATCCCAGTAAAATTAATCACATTGAATTAGCTAAAAAAGCGGATTTATTTTTAGTAGCACCTGCTTCGGCCAATACAATTGGGAAATTAGCCCATGGGATTGCCGACGACTTATTATCAACAGTTGCTTTGGCACTTTATCCTGAAACACCCAAAATTATTGCGCCCGCGATGAATACGTATATGTACCAAAACCCCATTGTCCAACGAAATATTGGCATTTTAAAAGAAGTCGGCTATCAAGAAATAATCCCACGTGAAGCTCTATTAGCTTGTGGCGATTATGGTCGTGGCGCACTTGCCACTGTTGAAGATATCCTTCAAACAGTGATGAAAATTTTAGCATCTGATAACAAGGAGTAATTTATGAATAACACGAAAAAATTTACGTTAACAGCAATGTTCTTAGCTATCTTACTTTTACTGGCTTTAACCCCGCTAGGATTTATCACATTAGGTCCTTTAAATTCGACCACGATGCATATTCCTGTAATTATTGGTTCCATTGTTTTAGGGCCAAAAATCGGTAGTATGTTGGGCGGCACGTTTGGGATCATTAGCTTAATTAAAAATACGACAGCACCAACACCTTTGTCGTTTGTTTTTTCTCCATTTATTCCTGTGATCGGTACCGATCATGGTAGTTGGAAGGCACTTTTAATTGTGCTCATTCCGCGGATTTTAATTGGGGTCGTTCCTTATTTCGCTTACAAATGGCTAAATAAATTAACGAAGGAAAAAGCGCAACCTGTCTCCTTATTTGTGGCTGGTGTTTTAGGCTCAGCAACGAATACCATTTTAGTCATGAACATGATTTATTTTCTTTTTAATTCAGCTTATGCTGAAATTATTGGTAAAGCTGGAACTGCTGTTTACCTAGCTATTATTGCGACGATTTTCAGTTCTGGTGTGCCAGAAGCTCTTGTTGCTGGTGTAGCTGCTTCAGCAATTGCTAGCGTTTTGCTTCGCTTAATGAAACGGAATGCAACGCAAAAACTATAGAAAAAAAACACAGGGACTAAAAATCAAGTTTGATTTTTAGTCCCTGTGTTTTTTATTTATTTTTTTTGTTTTCGTAATTTATAGGCATATTCACTGGCTTTAAATAATAATTTATTAACCGGTAAATCGAATTCCCCAATAAATTCATTAATCGTTGGGTTGAAGTTCGCTTTAAACTTAATTAAGCCATCATTTAAACTACCTTCTAAGCCGCCCATATTACAGCTTTCGCAGCCACGGTTAAAACATTCTTGAATGGCATCTCGCCAAGTCACATATGTTGGCATGTAGCGTTTATAACGATCATCTAAGCCAGCATAAAGGATTTCACTTGTTGGACCAAATGTCACAGCCAAAGCGCCAGCAACCGTGACGATTTCACCAGCTTCTGCGATATTTTCTTCTAATTCTTTTAGTTCCCGAGTCAAGGAAGCATCTAATTCTTCTAAATTATGGCGCTTTTTCACTTGATTTTCTTTCAAATTACTCAAGTCTTTTTGATTTTTGTCATAGCGTTGTCGCGTGCTATCTAAGCGTTCCTTTAAATTGACTTGCGCCAGCATAATAAAGGAGTCTTCTGGGTAAATGTTCAACAGCTTCTTAAAGTAATCACTATTCCGCAAAGAAATATGTTGGCGTTCCATGGTTGATTGAATGACTTTTTCAAATTCATCAACAAAGTCAACATGCCCTTGCTGCACAACGACCCCTTTTTTTTCAGCTGTTTTAATCATTTTCTTGGTACTTTTTGACAATTGTTCCTCACTAAAATCTTCACGATAAATATTCGCTTGGAAGCGAGGCTGGATGGTGGCCCCCATATCCATTGTCAGTCCTTGATATTTGGCACCTGCTTCTTTCAAGGTCTCAATAATAGATGTCGCTTCAGCATGCGGTTGGTGTTCTTCTCCCAAATGAAAATCTTGATAATGAACCGCTGGATCCATTTTTATAAATAAAGCTCGTTTTTTCTTGCCAAATTTTTTCAATTCAGCCATAAAGTAGCTGACCAAACGTTCATTTGTATAGTCCATTACTGGACCTCTTGGTGTATATAACATCGTAAAACCGGCTGGTAATGGTTTGATTAAAACTAAACTTGATGCAACTAATGTATCCTTTTCATAAACCCCAACAATTTCAGAACCCCAGTTATCCTTGACTTTTGCCCATGAAGATGACTGTAGTAAATTACATAATGGGTGATTTTTAACAAATGTATCGTGTACTTCTGCCGGAATACCGATTTTAAATGTGTACATGTTCAAACTCCTCTGCTGTGACTTTCCAATAGTCCGTTTATCTTACACTATCATAGTGTATTCCAACAGACTAGTAAAGTTTTACATGAAAATTTTTAGAAAAAATGTAGATCTTATTCTTTATGTAAAAAAGACGAGGTAGAAACAATTCATTCTATCACTTAGCTCACTAATAGCAACGACACTTTTCTTCACTGCCATTCAAAGGATGAATCATTTCTATCCACATCTTTTCAATTAAATACGTGTTTCAAATTTTAATGACTTGTTGATAAAATACATGATTGGTGCTGAAATCGTCATAATAATCGCTTCACTTAATGCTAACCAACCATAAGTTGTCCAAAATGCTTGACCGCCACTTGGTACTAGCATAAAGGCAATAAAAAACATACTTACAGTAAAAAATAGACTATTTAGACACATTCTAACAGGAATACTTGGTACCTTTTTTTGTAAAAAAGCTGTTAAGCTCAACGCAAATAATGTTTGCGCTCCACCAAACAGAGCATCCATTACACCGAAACCAAAAAATAAGTTAAAAAAGATAACGCCGCCTAAAACACCCCACATCAATTTGCGATTGAAAACGACTAGGTGATTCAAACTTTCTGAAATTCTAAATTGAATCATACCAGAAGAAACTGGCCGAACCAATAAAGAGAGGACAATATATAAGCCCATAATGATACCATTGGCTAAGACTGTTCTTAGCTTTCGATTGGCTTGAAACGAATTTTGCATACTTTTTCCTTCTTTCTCCGAGTTTTTTTACAAGGGATGGTTGATGAACCTTGGTTACAATTGCAACAGTTCACATTCTAATATGGAACGTCAAAATAGTCAATGAAAGCCCTGTTTTACTTTGCACTTATTTGCAGTTTTCACCTCTCATGCATTATTTCGTGCCTTTTTCTAGTCATTTTTTACTTTTTTAAGCAATCTTTATTCGCAGAAGTTCCTCCCTCTGGTATAATGGACAATAGCGATTCAAAGGAGGAGCTCAATGAACATTCACTACTATCTTATTATCAACGAGCAGGCAAGTAGCGGCAATGGCCGAAAAGTCGCTAGAAAAGTGATTCAACAACTCAAGCAACAAGAACTTAAATATACGGCTCTTTACACTGATTACGCTGGACATGAAAAAGAATTGACGAAGGAACTTGCAGAAACAACTTTACTTCCTTGGTCTGAAGACTTAGACGTTTCAACTTTTCCAATCCTAGTCGTGCTAGGCGGCGATGGCACACTACATAATGTCATTAATTCATTACTTCCATATGATTCAGCTATTCCTTTAAGCTATATTCCATGCGGCTCTGGAAATGATTTTGCACGAGGGGTGGGATTATCAAGAAATATTGATAAAGCATTGCATCAAATCCTGCGCACCAGACGACCAAAAGAAATTCAAACGATTCATTATGTAGAAGCCAACCAAGAAGAAATCGGCTTAGCCACCAATAATGTTGGCTTAGGGTTAGATGCGGCAATCGTGGAAAAAACCAACGAATCGTCATCAAAAAAAGCCTTAAATAAATTTAAGCTTGGCTCGCTTTCCTATATTTCTTCAATCATTCATGTCTTTTTTAAACAAAAAGGCTTTCCAATTTTAGTTGAAATGAATGGTAAACAATACACATTTAATCGTGCTTTCCTATGTACGGTCACAAATCATCCTTATTTTGGCGGGGGTGTATCAATTATGCCGACGGCCAATCCTCGCAAAGCAGTCGTGGATTTAGTTGTCGTGGAACGAATCAATATTTTTAAAATTTTGTGGCTTATTTTCCTATTGCTTCGTCAAAAACAAGGGAAATCTAAGCATTTTCATCATTTTCAATCAAGCAAAATTCGAATTGTTTCGACGATTCCACAAACCATTCACGCAGATGGCGAGATTTTAGGCAAACGAAGTATTGATATGGTTTATACCACACAAAAACGTTTGTTTTGGTTTTAACTGAGTCCCTTAAGGTTGAAAAAGAGTGCCATAAGTCAAAACGACTTATGGCACTCTTTCCTTTTCTCACATAAATTGATAAGGCGTCGTATCCTTCATTCCAATCATTGGATCAACAGCATTTGTTTGAATAATTTCGACTGTTAGTCGTGGTTCTTTTGATAATGATTCTTCGACAACTTTTGTCGCTTTATTTGCTGTTTCTGGGGTTGACTCTTCCCCTTCATCAGCAAATAGTGAAACTTCTTGTACCGTTGTGTCAACTAATTGCTCGTCTGTTTCTTTTATCTGATCGGCTTTCGTTGATTGCTGTTCAGTTTCATAAGAGACAGCTTTTGTTTCCTTTTCAGTAAATGGATGGTCTGCCGTTAAACCTTCTTCATAGGCTTCTAACTGAGTTCTAGTCGTTAAGGTCATTTGTTCTGCGTTCACGATTCGTTCTTTTAGCATCGTCATGCGACTAGCCGATTCGTTTTTGACACATGTTTCAAAAGCAGAAACCTCACCTAGTAGAATTAATAATTCTTTACTACGTGTCACTGCTGTATACAGCAAATTTCGTTGCAGCATTCGGCTATACTGATGAACCATTGGCAGTAACACCATGCGGAATTCACTACCTTGCGCTTTATGAATCGAACAACAATACGATAGCGTAATTTTATTCCATTCATTTCTTTTATACGTTACTTCATTATTATCAAACTGTAAAACCAACTCGTCCACTTTGTCCTCTGAGTCTTTGGCTAAAGTAATTCCGACGATTTCTCCCATATCTCCATTGAACACATTTAATTCTGGCGTATTGACTAGTTGCAAAACTTTGTCCCCGATCCGATAGACGATGTCATTCCACTTGACTTCTTTTTTCTTCCCCTCATTTGGATTGAAGATTTCTTGCATCATCTTATTCAAGGCATCAATGCCAGCTGCGCCACGATACATTGGCGCTAAAACTTGGATATCTTGTGGCGTAAACCCTTTTGCTTTTGCCTTTGTGACGATTTGTCGAATGTATTCTTCAATATGACCAATATCACTTGCAAAGAACGAGCGATCCTTTTGATTTTTTTGAAAATCAGCAGGCAACTTTCCTTCTTTAATTTCATGGGCAAGAGGAATAATACTTGAACCGTCTCCTTGACGATAAATTTCGTTTAGCTCACATTTGGGAATTTCGTTAATTTGCAATAAGTCATGTAAGACTTGACCTGGACCGACAGACGGTAGCTGATCCTTATCACCAACAAAAATCACTTGCATGTTTGTCGGAATAGCTTTTAATAACGTATTGGCTAACCAAGTATCCACCATTGACATTTCATCTACAATTAGCAAACCACCTTCTAATTCTTTGGCGGTTAAACTCGGATTTTTTTCACGACCTGTCAAGCCTAACAAACGATGGATGGTACTTGCAGGTAAACCTGTCGTTTCGTTCATACGTTTCGCTGCTCGCCCAGTTGGCGCCGCTAGCAAGATTGGAAACATCTCCTGCGTATAGTCTTTGAGATCTAATGAAAGACCATTTAGTTCCGCAAACAACGAGACAATCCCATTAATAACAGTTGTTTTCCCTGTTCCGGGCCCTCCAGTTAAAATAAATAACGGCGATTTAATCGCTTCTTCAATCGCTGCTTGTTGCGAGTCGCCATACTGAATATTTAAACGTTTCTCAATCATTCGGATATTTTTTTGGACTTCTTCTTCCTCATAATGAATTTCTTTTTTACGAGAAAGTAAACGCTGAATCGAAGTACCAATGCCCCATTCAGAAAAATAGAGACTGTTCTCAAAAAGTTTAGTCTCTTCTTGTTGGATTTTTCCATGTTCGACTAACGTAATGATTTCATTGGCCACTTGATCAGGTGAGATTTCCACTGGGCGACTTGCTTCCAAGGTCCGAATCGCTTCTTCTAACAAAACATCTGCTTGAACATACGTATTGCCTGAACGAATAGAGTGTTCAAACACTTCATGTAAAATCGCCGCTCGAATTCGAACAGCAGAATCCGCCTGAATGCCGATTTGTTCAGCAATATTGTCCGCTCGTTTAAATCCGACTCCCTCAATATCTTCAACTAACTGATAAGGATTTTCTTGAATCACAGAAAGGGTTTCTTCTTGATAGGTTTGATAAATTGAAAAAGCTAACTGACTACCGAAGCCGTATCGATTTAGTCCCACAATCACTTGCTCCATCCCGTGATTCAAGCGAATTGTTTCGACGATTACTTGACGTTTTTTTTCATTTAAAACAGTAACTTCTTCCAAAACACTCGGGTCATCAATAATTCGGTCAATCGCACTTTCCCCTAATACTTCAACAATTTTTTCAGCTGTTCGTTTACCAATGCCAGGAAATTTATCACTTGATAAATAGTTAACCACCCCACTAGCCGAAGTCGGTCTTTCTTGCTGATAACTATCCACCTGAAACTGTCTGCCATAACGAGGATGGTCCACAAAATGACCAAAGAAACGATAGGGTTCCTCTTCTTGAACTTGGCCAAAACTTCCAGTTACTACAATTTCTTTTTCTAAATAATCTGTATTTGTATCGGTCACATTTACAAGAACGACTTTATAAAAATTACTGGGATTTTCAAAAAAGATTGCTTGTACAGTCCCAACAATAAAGGCTTTTTCTTCGTCCTCACCAAAAAGTGTTACCACTACAAGCCCTCCTTTCTGTTGTGCGCTTATTGTGCTTTTTCTTTAGCTAAAAAAGACGTATCATTCCATAACGTTAAGTCGTACGGCATGTTCCTTGATGCCTCTTTGGTTTCAAGGATTGAAAGGCTATTGTTTAACAGCCCGCCCATTGTCCGTAATTCTGATAATGGTTTACCAGCCATCGCTTGGATTGCCGCCGTCAGGGCTGCTCCGTGTCCGACAAATAGAACTGGACCTTCGTGCTGCTTCGCCGCTTCAGCAACTGTTTCTGAAATCCGTTGAATCGCTTGCTCGATTGGTTCACCATCAAAAATTGTTGGATCATACAAATCTAAACGATGCCTTAAATGATCTAATTCTTCTCCATAAAAATTACGCATTTCTTCAATATATTGTCCTTCTAAACTACCTAAACCTAATTCTTTTAAGCTATCTGTATAAACAATTTCAACTGGACGATTCAATTCTTGTTGAATTCCCCGCGCAGTATTTTTGGCACGTAATAGCGGACTAGAATAAATTTTTTCAAACGGAATATCTTGTAAATATTGGCCTAATTGTTTAATTTCATCATAACTAGTTGGTAATAACGGCGAATCTCCTGTCATTCCTTGAAATCGTTTCTGTTGATTCCATTCAGTTTTTCCATGTCGTGTAAAATATAATTTCATGTAACTTCTCCAAACTTCTTTATCTCTTCATATGTCTTTCTAGTTTATCACTTCCCTGCGAAAATATCCATGGAAGTTTCTAGTAATCCAAGCAAAATAAGCCTAGAACAAAAATCTAAATTATTTTTTGTTCTAGGCTCGGAAATTGGGCAACAGTAAAAATAAAACCACTTTCTCCTGACATTTTTGAAAAAAAGCGCTACTGTCTTAACTTTTTTTAATCTAATTTATCATTTTCATAATGATGCGTCAGTTCTAGGTTTGGAAAATTTTGCTGACGTAAGGCTTCATAAACAATTAGTGCGGCAGTGTTAGAAAGATTCAATGAGCGCACATGTTCATCATTCATAGGAATTCGGATACACTTTTCTTCGTTTTCTCGCATAAACGTTTCTGGTAAGCCCGTTGTTTCTTTTCCAAAAAGGAAATAATGGTCCTCGCCATCATTATAATTGACCTCGCTGTATGTTTGGTGAGCAAATTTGGTTACTAAATGCAAGTGTTTGCCTGCCACATGGGCTAAAAAGGCAGCCAAATCTTTATGATACGTAATATTTACATCATTCCAATAATCTAATCCAGCACGTTTTAAGTGTTTATCATCTGTTGAAAATCCTAAAGGTTCAATTAAATGCAACGGTGTATTCGTCGCTGCACATGTCCGTGCAATATTTCCAGTATTTGCTGGAATTTGTGGTTCAAATAAAACAATATGGTTCGTCAACTATCTTCAGCTCCTCAAATATCAATCGTGTTCATTTTAGCATAAATTCAAAATAAATAGCGCCCACAATACTTATTTTCAAAAAAAACCGCATGACGCGATGATGTCAGGCGGCAGCTATTCTAACCAATAAAAAAAACGTACCGTCTCGGTGTCTAGCACGGCGAGTCGTTACGTTAGTGAAGGTCTCTTCACTAACTTTTATCAGAACAGGACCCTGATAAAAACCAATGAAAAAACAACTTGTAAGTAATATAACACCAATGTCACTTTATTGCAAGACTTTTTTAGGATTTTCTTCACAAAAAAGTCTATCTTTTACGACCTACTAACAAGCGGACGTCAATCGTGATTTTTTCCAATGGTCGCTGTTGTAGTTTGGCTTTAACTTCTTGAGAAACTTGCCACTCTAATGGCGACATTTCTAATAAATCCAACCGTCTTTCCTCGGGAATGTCAAAGCAATAAGTTATTCGTTCATCTACTTCCACAGCTAATTCCTCGGCAAAACGTTGGACTACTTTTTGATTGGAATAACTTTGTTTCTTTTCGTCATTGGGATAAAAAGCCGCTCGTAATTCCTTTAAGTAATTATCTTCAGGAATAATTTTAATCACAGTCCCGTCAGCTTTTAGTACTCGCCGAAATTCTTGATAATGTGAAGGGGAAAAAATATTTAAAATCGTATCAAGCCCTTCATTCGCAAATGGCAAATTCGTTAAATCCGCCACACACCAAAACGCATCAATTGGCTGATTACTTGCTAAATAGATTCCTTCCTTTGATAAATCAAACCCGATTTTCAGTCCAGATAAGCCTGCTTGACTTAACTCAGCAAGAAAACTCCCTTCACCACAACCAACATCGACTACTGTTTTATTTTGAGGAAGATAGTGCATAATTTTGTTTAAAACAGGCGCGTACATGCCACTTTGAATCATTTTTCCTCGAGAAGTAAACATTTTTTTATTATATTCTGTCTGAACGCCATGATTTAGAAAGTATAGCGTGCCTTTCTTGGATAAATCAAATTGATGCCTCTGTTGACAAATCAGACCAACCCCTTCTAAATGCATTGGTTCATGACAAGTTGGACAGCGAAAAACGGCTGCTTCTTTTTTCAATAATTGTTGTGCTCGTTCAATTTTCTTTAACATTTAAAACTCCTTACGTTCATTAAATGAACATTTTCTCTTATAAAAAGTTGCACTCTTTTTTTCAGGGCTATGGTAGTAAGCAGAATTATGGTACAATGCCTGTGAAGAAAAAGCAAGGAGCGATAAGAAATGATTAAAGAATTCTGTGCCGAAAATTTCACTAAGATTCCCCAAGCCATTCAAAAAGGTGCGAATCGCATCGAATTATGCGATAACTTAGCCGTGGGTGGAACGACGCCAAGTACTGGTGTTATTGAAGAAGTCTTAGCATACGCTGGCGAACATTCTGTACCAGTGATGACAATCATTCGTCCTCGTGGCGGCAATTTTGTCTATAATGATATTGAATTAAAAATTATGCATACCGATTTAATCGAAGCAAAGAAATTAGGAACCGACGGCATTGTTATTGGCTGTTTAACTGAGGACGGTTGGTTAGATGAAGAAGCTTTGGACTTATTCATTGAAACGGCTGAAGGCTTGCAAATCACTTTCCATATGGCTTTTGATGCCTTGTCGAAAGAAAATCAATTTAAGGCGATCGACTGGTTAGCTGAGCGTGGTGTGACGCGTATTTTAACTCATGGCGGGCCAGCTGGTACCCCTATCGAAGACAACTTTGATCATTTAAAAGAATTAATTGTCTACGCAGATCAACGGATTCTTATTTTACCAGGTGGCGGTATTTCCACAGAAAACGTTCAAACTGTGATGGACACTTTAAAAGTCACAGAAGTCCATGGCACAAAAATTGTTTAATTTCTTGTATCTAAAAAAGTGAGGTAGCCGTCGTATTAACGGCTATCTCACTTTTTTGATTTCAAGCAAACCAACGAATCCTTTTACCTCAGTCTCATGATAAATAAGTGCAATTTTTTAAACAAAATAACGCATAAACATGCTGGCAATATTGAAATAAATTAATACACTGGTTAAATCACTTAAGGTAGTAATAAACGGGCCACTGGCAACTGCGGGATCAAACCCTAATTTATCCATTAACATTGGGATTAAACTCCCTGCTAAATTCGCCACAGTAATTGCACAGAGCATTGCCATCCCAATCACAAATCCAAGCGGAAGATTATGTTGCCACACGCCAACCACAATCATAATGGTTAAACCTGTCACAGCCCCCGTCACTAGTCCCGTGAGCACTTCACTTAAGATTAAGCGACCAAAATTACTATCCTTTTCATCTTTCATAGCCAAACGGCGTACCGCGACCGCCAATGATTGTGTCCCGGCATTGCCGGCTGTTCCGGTAATTAAAGAAATAAAAACGGCTAAAATACTCGCTTCGCTAACTAACGACTCATAATTACTGATTAACGAGGCCGTAGACATCCCTAAAAACAGCAGCGTAATTAACCAAGGTAATCGTTTAGAAGCGGCTTTTAAAGGGTTCTCACTAACTTCTTCAACGTCGACCCCGGCTAAACCAGAGTAGTCGCTAGCGGCTTCATCATCGATAACATCAATAATATCATCAACTGTTACAATCCCCAACAAATGATCATCATAATCTGTAACTGGCACAGCTAAGAAGTCATAGTCACGAATTGTTTGCGCGACATCTTCTTGGTCATCGCCAACATGAACTGAAATAACCCGTTCATTCAAAATATCAGCAATCAAGGTATCATCATCATTAACAATTAAATCCCGCAACGAAATAACGCCGACTAAATGATTTTCTTGGTCGACTACGTAAACGTAATAGATTGTTTCCGCCATGTCCGCTTGATTCTTTAAGACGTACATCGCAGAACGCACTGTTTGATTCGCCACAATCGAAACAAATTCGGTGGTCATAATCGCCCCAGCAGTTTCATCTTCGTAATGAAGTAACTCTTTAATTTCGCCTGCTTCTTCACTACTTAACAAACTAAGATATTTCGCCTTTTGACTCTTATCTAACATATTTAGTAAATCCACCGCATTATCGGTATACATCTCAGCTAACATATCGGCTGCATAACTTGGGCGCATTTCAGCTAAATAATCTTTCATATTCTCATTATCTTCTTCGATAACATCAAACATATCCGCTAGTTCTTTCGGAGATAGGTAATTGTATAAATGTTGTCGGTCTTTTTCATCTAACGATTGGTAAAATTGTCCTTGTTCATAAATGTGTAACGCTAAAAATAGCTCACGAAATTCGTTCATTTGTTGATTTTTTAGCGTTTCTAAAAGAAGGGCAAATTGCTCTTCCATTTCTTGGCCTTCATTCATCTTACACTTTCCCCTCCTGCCTCTTTATTATTATAACGTATCATCTACACTTTTCATATCCTCCGCTAGTGGGGAAATCAGATGAACCGTTTCTTTGGTAAAAGGATGAGTAAAAATTAGTTCCATGCAATGCAACGCTTGCCGCTCAATTCCTTGATCCATCTTTCCATGATACATCTCATCCCCTAACAATGAACAGCCAATTGCTTCAAAATGTACCCGAATTTGATGTGTTCGTCCTGTATGGAGCTGAATGCGCACAGCTGCTGCTTGGGCTCCTCTTTTTGCGAGCCAATATTCTGTACTAGCAAATTGACCTGTTTCGATAACTTGGCGTTTTAATAAAGAGGACAAGTCGCGCCCAATTGGCTTTTCAATCAATTGATGCTCGCTTAACTGCTCAATCGCTCCACCAACAAGGGCATAATAAATTTTTGTCACCTTTTTTTCTCGTAATTCTTGGTCAATTAAAGCATGAGCAAAGCCGTGTTTCGCAAATAACATCAGCCCAGAAGTATCTCGATCTAAACGAGTCACGACATGAATAACTTGATTCACGTAATTTTGACGCTTGTAATAGCCCTTAACACGATTCGCCATCGTTCCTGAAGGATGATACTGAGCAGGTATCGAGGCAATGCCAGCAGGCTTATTAACTACTAAAAAATGATCATCTTCAAACACAATTTCAATCGGTTCATCATCTGTTAATAATGTCTCATGTTCCGCTTCATCTGGAATCGTCATTTTAACGACATCGCCAGTTTGTAAAGGATAGATGGCATTTTGAACGGTCCCATTCACTTGAATTTTACCACCCTGAAATTTCACCTTTGCTAATAACCCTTTTGAAACACCTTGTTCCTTTAAAAAATATTTCACTTGTTGTGTTGTTTCTTTGTCATATGTCCATTGAAATTCCATCGTTTAATTAATCCTCACCAATAAAGGCATCTTTCACTCGATGCCAAAAATGCATGTGCCGATAAGAGGCAAAATGAATCCGTTCGTCTGCAATTCGATAGCAGACAGAAGCGATATTTTCTTGATAAATATCTAATTGGTCCACCGTGACAAAATAATCATCACTTTCCTGTAATTTAATCTCCAGCCACTCCGTATGTGCGATTACAATCGGTGACCCCAATGTTCGAAAGACACGATTGTTTAAGGAGGCGATTTCGGTTAACTGAAACGCATTAATGCTAGGATGCAAAACAGCCCCACCAATACTTTTATTATACGCAGTAGAGCCGGTTGGGGTCGAAATCGACAACCCATCACCACGAAATCGTTCAAACAGTTCGTCTTTAATAAACACATCGCCCACCATCGTCCGGTTTCCTCGTTTAATTGTTGATTCATTTAATGCTAAAAAATGTTTATCTGGTTTCCCATCTCTAAACCGAATCCGCACATCTAATAATGGATAACTCGTACTTTTTTCACGATGAATACACAAACTCTCAACTAGTTCTTTTAATTCATAATCACGCCAATCTGTATAGAAACCCAAGTGTCCGGTATGTACACCTAAGAAACTTACTTCGTTTAACAGATGATTAAATCGATGAAAAGCGGAAAGAAGCGTACCATCTCCGCCGACTGAAATCACAAGTTCAGGTTGACGATTGTCTATTTGAATTTGGTTTTGCTCTAATAGTGTTGTCAGTTGTTTTGTGACTTGTTTCGATTTTTCTTCCGAGTTATGAACAATCGCCACTTTCATAAGCAGACTCCTTTACTGATTTTCTGGTGTTTCGTTTTTAATTTGCTTATAGTATTCGTTTTCTAGCAATCCACGGCCATGAGAGAAGTAATGTTGTGCTTCTTGAATTTCTTCACGAATAGATGACATTTCTTCATCTAATAAATAGGCTGCCTCTGCCGCTCGCTGAAGGCGTTCTTTCATTTCTTCAGGAAAGACACCTTGATATTTATAATTCAAAGAATGTTCAATCGTTGCCCAAAAATTCATGGAGAGTGTCCGAATTTGGATTTCGGCCAAAATAATCTTTTCCCCGGTGACTAATTGCACAGGATATTCCACTACCACATGGTACGAACGATAGCCACTTTCTTTTTTATTTTCAATGTAGTCCCGTTCTTCCACAATTTTTAAGTCTTTACGATTTCTTAAAAGTGCGACTACCTGGTAAATGTCTTCCACAAATTGGCACATAATCCGCAAACCAGCAATGTCTTGCATTTCTTCTTCAATCCGATTTAAAGGAATATGCCGAATAGCCGTCTTTGTCAAAATACTATCTACTGGTTTCACACGTCCTGTAACGAATTCAATTGGTATGTGTTTATCTTGCTCCCGAAATTGTTTACGAATACCTCGTAGTTTTACTTTTAATTCGCTGACCGCCTGTTCATATGGCGCTAAAAACAGCTCCCACTCTCGTTCCATGGTAGATCCCTCAATTTCCTTGAATTTCATTCACTGATTATTTTACCACAGTCCTCCCTAAAATAGGGTGTTATTCGCTATTTGATTTCCAAACGCCTTTCATTAGAAAAATTTTTCACAGAGAAGACCACTTTTCTTGACGGAAACCTATATAATATGTGAAAATTGGAGTGATTTAAGAAAGAGAGAGAACCCCATGAGTGAGCACTTAGAAATTGAATTTAAAACATTAGTTAGTCCGCAAGATTTCAAACGATTAATCGACCATTTTGCTATTCAAAAAACGGACTTTTTTACGCAAACAAATCATTATTTTGATACGGACGATTTTCAATTAAAAGCACAACGAATGGGCTTAAGAATTCGCGTATTAGCAGATCGTGGTGAGTTAACCTTAAAAGTTCCTGCGCCAGAAGGATTATTAGAAATCAATGACCCTTTATCGCTTGAGACGGCGAACCACTTTATCAAGAGGAATCACCTCCCTACTGAGGGGGCTGTGGCGAAGAAATTACAAGAATTAGGTATTGAAATCGCCTCGATCCATTTAATTGGTTCATTAAAAACAGCACGTGCAGAAAAACAAATTCCTCAAGGACTACTTGCGTTAGACGAAAGTTGGTATAACCAACAGCACGATTTTGAATTAGAGTTAGAAGTTACTGAAGCTGAAAGCGGCAAGCAAGCGTTTCAAACATTAATGGCTGATTTGAACATTCCCATTACGCTTGCACCTAACAAGATTCAACGCATGATGCGGACCACTGCCCCTTAGTATTCGAAGCACTGACGTTCTGGCACCTGTATTTGAAAAAGCATGGCATTGGAGGAAGTATGAATGGTTGAAATTTATTTGTTCGTCAATCCTTTAGGCGGCGTCTGTTTAGAAATTGAAAAAGAAATTATACAATTGTCTGTTAACGACAAGAAGAAAATACAATTGCGCTTTATTCCTTTATTAAATATGAAAACGATCAATGAATTTTTGAGTCGTCAACATATTCCGATTAATGACATTAAACGACGGAATCGAATTTTTGAAGATTTATACTCAGCCGCTCTTGACTATAAAGCAGCACAGTTACAAGGCCGAAAAAAAGGCCGACAATTGTTGATTGGCTTACAAAAAGCAGTAGCTGAAGACGGTCTAGCTTACTCTCCTGAGTTATCAGAAGAACTACTTCTAGCGGCTGGCGGGGATATTGATATGTATCGTAAAGACCGACAATCCGATTTTGTCAAAGAATCTTTCCAAACCGACCAAAAAGTTGCTCGAGAAATGGGGATTAAACAACACCCTACCGCAGTCGTTTACAACTATACTTGCGAGAACGATTTCGGCATTTTAGTCGAAAATTTTGAAAACATGGATGAAATTAAACAACTTTGTCGTGTTCATCCACATAACGAACCGTTGCTGAACCAAGGTGACGCAACCTTTGAATTTAAACGTCGCTCCAATTATCATTTTCCAAATGGACATTTACATTTATTATAAAAAAGATGCTGCGACGAAAGCTGTTAACCAATTATCTTAAGAGTTAAAAAGTGGGATATAAGTCATCTGGACTTATATCCCACTTTTTTGTCTATAATTTTTCAACCAAAGCTTCTAATTCCGTTAAACGTTCTTCAAAAACTTTCATTGCATCTTCGATATACGCGGCTTGTGTCATATCCACGCCCGCTTTTTTCATCACTTCAATTGGGAAGTCACTACTTCCTGCTTTCAAGTAGTTAAGATAATTCTCTAAAGCTCCCTCTTCTCCAGCTAAAATATGTTTAGACAATGCCGAAGCGGCTGAGAAGCCAGTTGCATATTGATAAACATAGTAATTGTAATAAAAATGTGGAATTCTCGCCCATTCGTAACTGATTTCTTCGTCTCTAACTACTTCTGGTCCATAATATTTAGCATTGAGCTCGCCATAATACTCACTCAAATATTCACTTGTTAATGGCGTGCCTTTAGCATCTTCCGTGTGAATAAAATGTTCAAATTCCGCAAATTGCGTTTGACGGAAAATGGTTCCCTTAAAGCCGTCTAAATAGTGATTTAAGACATACGCACGTACTTTAGGATCTGTTTCTGTTTGTAATAAATATTCTGTTAAAATATTTTCATTTGTGGTTGAAGCAATCTCAGCTAAGAAAATTGAATAGTCGCCATAAACATACGGCTGATTATTTCTTGTATAGTAACTATGAACACTATGGCCCATCTCATGGACTAATGTAAATAGTTGATCCAAACTATCATGCCAATTCATTAAAATGTATGGGGCTGTATCATAAGCTCCTGAAGAATATGCGCCGCTTCGTTTTCCTTGATTTTCAATCACATCAATCCAGCGACTTGAAAAAGCTTCTTTAACAATAGATAAATAGTCTTCACCTAGTGGTTTTAAAGCCTCAATTGCTTTTTCTTTTGCTTCTTCATAGCTGTAACGAATTGGTGCTTCACCTAGCAAAGGCGCATACAAGTCGTACATGTGTAATTCTTCTACGTTTAATAATTTTTTTCTTAATTTTACATAACGATGTAGCAAAGGTAAATGTTTATTTACTACAGCTACTAATGTTTCGTGAACACTTTCAGGGATATGATTACTTGCTAAAGAGGCTGCTCGAGCAGAATCATAATTTCTAATTTTTGCTTTATAATTATGTGTTTTAACATGTGCACCTAAAGTTGAGGCTAATGTATTTCTAAATTGTTTGTATACTTTGTACAAACCTTTAAATGCTGCTTCACGAACAGATGGATCGACACTTTCCATTAACTGACCATAAACGCCATGAGAAAGTTGAATCGTTTCGCCTTCAGCATTTTGCACAGTTGGAAATTCTAAGTCTGCATTATTTAAAATTGAAAATGTATTACTTGAGGCACCAAAAATTTCACTAGCCCCCGCCAGTAAAGCTTCTTGTTCCATCGATAAAACATGGGGACGTTCATCTAAAATATTTTGAATATAGTGACGATAAACAGCTAATTTCGGCTGCTCTTCAAAATATCCCCAGATTTGTTCATCACTTAATGTTAAAACCTCTGGGTCAAACCAAGAAACAGCTTCACTAACTTGTGCATATAAAGAACTAGCTCTGGCATATAAAGCTTGGTAAGCTGTATTTGTAGTGTCTTGATCATTTTTTAAATGAGAATAGACATATAATGTTTCCACTTTTCGATAGACATCTAAAACGTATTCTAACGCAGCTAGAAAAGCTTCTGCACCATTCCCTAAGGTACCTTTAAATGATTCTGCTTGATTTAGCTCTTCTATCAACTGATTATACGCAACATCAAAAGCAGCATCATCTTTAAAAATTTTGGTTAAATCCCAAGTCAATGGAGTTGGAACTTCATCACGTGTTGGTAATTGTTTAATTTCGCTCATAGTTTACTCTCCTTTAAGAAACGTTTTACTCATTATACTATCATAATTTAACACGTGTGACTAAAAAAATGTTGTTTTTTCACTTTTTTTAGCCAATGAATGAGCTTTTCAGGATCTTCTCTTAGGAAAATACTAGTTATTAGGTACTTATTGTTTACTTTAATTAACACATAACATTCTTGTAACCATCTCAATAAGTTATTTCCCACAATTTTAAAAAGCTTTTTTAAGCCAATATTCGGCAGTGGCTGCCAAACAAAGTTCCCTTCTTCCAAAAAAATAGCTTCCAAGATACGCCATAGTTCCTGTTTGGTCACTAAACGCTCTTCTTCGGTTTTTAGTGCTTCCCAAACAAGCATTTTTAAATGAATATCTTCTTCAGAAGAAGGTATTAGCTTCAATCCAGGATAGTAAAACCAAGGAGGTAACTGGAGAAGGTGACAACCTTTCGTGTATAAAAAGCTTTGTGTTCTAAGCAACTGAGCATTTCTGTAACCAAGTTGTTGCGTCAATTTTTGATAATAATCATGCATCAATTGGCCAGTGTGCCGTCTATCTGGCAGTAAATTTAAATTAGCGGTCGGTAGTCGGAAGATTTCTAGTAATTGTTTTTCGTAAAAATCCCATGATTGTTTTCTTCTATAAAATTGTTGACATTGACTCTCTTCAATATGACAAAGTAATTCTATTCGTTCTTGCTTCTTATTGGCCGACCATAAATAAAATCCCAAGGACTCCGAAAAGTAAAGAAATTGTTTCGTTAATTGCGTGAGCTTGTCTTTAGGCACTAATCGTTCACCTAAAATCCAAACAACTTGATAGCCATGAGTTTGATAAGTCTCCGTCCGTTCTACCAAACGTTTAATTGGCAATGGACTACATTGAATTTCAATGGCTATCTTCCCAATGAGTAAATCTGGGCGTTGCTTCAAGGTGGGTAAGTATGCCTCAACTTGGAAGGACAGCTTTTCGCGTAAACACTTTTCCGCAAAAAGCTGCTTCAAGCGGAGGTGTTCTTCTGTTTCAGCTTCTGCTTCGTACCAACAACTATTCTTTTTACGATGAGCAAAATGGGGTATTTTAATGGGGCCTGCCTTCAAAATGACCGATTGATGACACATTGGACACACAAAAGCTTGTTCGCTTCGTATCTGTGTTAATTCATCAATCGAGCAATCGATTAAAGAAAATAATTCTTGGTTGTCTGCCGTTAAAGCTGTTAACATGATTTTCACCTCTCATAAATAAACTACGCAAAGTTTCTTAATTTTCATCCAAAAAAAAAGCAAAAACTCGAAAGTTTTTGCTTTTTTGCTTAATCATTAAAGTAATAACGTGTTAATTCCAATGCACTGCGTTCCATAATACAAGTGCCATATTCGACTAAAGTATCCTGAGTGACAGTTGTTTTATGAGCAAATTCTAAAATCTGTGCAATTTCATTGTCAACATTTGTTTTTTCTAATTCATCGGTTAAGAACAAAACTTGTAAGTAATAACGATCGTTGTACGTGTATAAGTTAGTCAAAACAGATTGCATGAAGACTTCTTTGGATAATTGGATCATCGCTTCAAAATTATCTAATTCAAAGATTACATTTCTGTTTGTTTCATCTGTGGCTTCCATCTCGTCAAGTTCATCGGCGGCTGCTTTGTCTGCTTCAATTTGTTTGCGAATCAATTCGCTAACATCTGCATTGACTTCGCTCAGACCTTCTAAGGAAGACAAGTCGTCCATAGCGACATTTTTACTAATAAACAGTTCTAAACCATCGTTTTTAGGCAAGACTTGGAAAGTGACTGCTTCACTGCCTTGGAACTCATCTTCGACATCAACTTCTTCTAAAATACTATAAAAGAAATTTTCAACATCTTTGTGGTTTCCTAGTAAGTCAAGAAAAGTAATCCCTCTATCCGCCAGGTCTTCGTTGCCAATTAACACACGAATCGTATTTTCATTAATATGTTCCATTTCCATAGCGCTACACCTCTCTTTGCTTCAATCAGGAAACTTCTTACGTTCATTGTAGCGAAAACTACACAAAAGTAAAGTGGAAAGTCTGTAAATCCTCGAAAACTAGCGAACGTTTTATAAACTTTGAATTTTTTTAACGATTGGTTTTTCGCTCCTTCTACCTCTTCATCTTAACGCAGTCTCTCCAAAAAAGATACTATTTTTCCTTGACCACGTTCTGCCAAATCAAATGAATACAAGTTCTAAATATGTATTAAAAAGCCAGAGATAAAAATCCCTGGCCCTAAATTCATATGAATCGTTCTTTATTACAATTAACAAATAAAGAACAAAATTTTATATTTTTTATAAACCTGCCATTAATTGTGCTTGGCGCAATTCCAGTTGTCGAACATCTCTTGGTAAGAATCGGCGAATTTCATCTTCGTTAAAACCGACTTGTAATCTTTTCTCATCAATCATAATTGGCCGACGCAACAATCCAGGGTTTTCTTGAACCAACTCTAATAAATCTTGAAGTGGAAGCTCGTCCAAATCCATATTTAATTTTTGGAAAACTTTAGAGCGAGTAGAGATAATCTCTTCTGTTCCATCTTCTGTCATGATTAAAATTGCTTTTAATTCCTCAATATTTAAAGGTTCAGAAAAAATATTTCTTTCTTTAAAAGGAATTTCGTGCTCTTGCAACCAGGCTCTAGCCTTACGACATGACGTGCAACTTGGGGAAGTATAAAGTGTCAACATTGTGCATCACTCCTTTTCGCGAATCATCGCGTTTCTGAAACAGGGAACTTTACTGTTCCTCTATTTAAAACCAGTATACCTAATTTCTAATAAAAATACTAGGGGTTTTTAAACATTTTTTATTAACTTTGTTTATTTTTCCTTCATTACATCCGTGTAAAATTAGGGTTAATTTTTATGAAATTTTATGGATATTCGTTATGATTCTGTAAAAAAGTAATACAGTTTTCTATTTTTATGGTTGCTGTTATAATTTACTTCTCTTGGTGATTTTTTCAAGAAGTTCCCATGTATTTTTTTCTAATAAAATGTATAATAGAACTATTCACTATCTTAAGTCTAAAGTCAGGTGGTTATTTAATGAAAACAATTTTTTCTGGTATTCAGCCCAGTGGTACTCCGACAATCGGAAATTACATTGGTGCAATGAAACAATTTATCGAATTACAAAATGAATACAATTGTTATTTTTGTATTGTGGATGAACATGCCATTACCGTTCCCCAAGAACCGCAAAAGCTACGCCAGCAAATTCGTAGTTTAGCAGCTCTTTACCTAGCGGTTGGTTTAGACCCACAAAAAGCAACAATTTTCATACAGTCTGAAGTTAGTGCCCATGCAGAAGCTGGTTGGATCATTCAGTGCAATACTTCTATTGGTGAGTTAGAGCGAATGACACAATTTAAAGATAAATCGCAAAAAAATGGTCGTGCTGGCGTAAGCGCTGGTCTTTTAACATACCCTCCATTAATGGTTGGTGATATCGTGTTGTACAACGCTGACTTAGTGCCAGTCGGAGATGATCAAAAACAACACTTAGAATTAACACGTGATTTTGTGGAACGCTTCAACAAACGTTACGCCCAAAAAAATCAAGAAATTTTAACGATTCCTGAAGTAAAAATCGCTGAGCAAGGTAGTCGAATTATGAGCTTACAAGAACCAACGAAAAAGATGAGTAAGTCCGATACAAATGTGAAGGGCTTTATTTCAATGCTTGATGAGCCAGCAGTGATTCGCAAAAAAATCCGCTCTGCTGTAACTGATTCAACTGGTGTAATTGAATATAATAAAGAAGAAAAGCCTGGTATTACTAACTTACTAAATATTTATTCTGCTGCGACAGGTCAAACTGTTGAGGAACTTGTTCAAGCATACGAAGGCAAAGGCTATGGAGACTTCAAAGCAGATTTAGCAGAAGCAGTAGTTGCCTTATTAGAACCTATTCAAGTGCGCTACCAAGAGCTTCTAGCTTCAGAAGAATTAGATATGATTTTAGATGAGGGCGCAGAAAACGCTCGCCTGGTAGCCAACAAAACACTTCAACGAATGAAAAATGCTGTTGGTTTGGGAAGAAAAGTTCGGCGCTAACTAAACATAATAAAAACCCGCGAAGTTTTATTCGCGGGTTTTTTATGTTCTAAATTGAGCATCGTACAAGCGACGATAGTGGCCTCTTTGCGCGTACAAAGTTTCATGTGTTCCATCTTCTAAAATTCCTTGGTCACTCACTACGATTATTCGATCAGCATGTTTAATCGTTGCCAGTCTGTGGGCAATAATTAATGTTGTTCGCCCGTCAGCTAACGAGTTTAATGACTCTTGAATCACTTGCTCTGTTTCTGTATCTAATGCAGAAGTCGCTTCATCTAGAATTAAAATCGGCGGGTTCTTCAAGAACATTCGCGCAATTGCCACTCGCTGCTTTTGACCGCCCGATAATTTCACGCCACGTTCGCCAATAATTGTGTCCAAGCCATCTGGCATTAGCTGAATTACATGTTCTAAATGTGCTAATTTCACCGCTTGTTGAATGTCTATTTCTGTAGCATTTAAATTCCCATAAGCAATATTTTCTCGTAATGTTCCAGGGAATAAAAACACATCTTGTTGAACAATTCCAATCTGCTTACGTAATGAAGCCAAGGTCATTTTCTGGATATTTCTACCGTCAATCGTAATTTCACCACTACTGACTTCATAAAAACGAGGCAACAGATTGCACAAGGTCGTTTTTCCTGAACCACTTTGTCCAACGAAAGCAACGGTTTCACCAGGTTGAATTTTTAAATTGATATGGTCTAAAACTTTTGTGCCATCTTCATAAGCAAATGAAACATCCTTATAGGCAATCGTTCCTTCTAAATGTGAAACAGCAACAGCTCCTGGCAAATCTTTGATGGACGGTTGTTTGTCCATTTCTTCCGTAAAACGTTTAAAGCCAGCAAATCCTTTGGGATAGCTTTCAATCATATTGTTGACTTTTTCAATCGGCCGAATAAAAATATTGGCTAATAAAATAAATCCTACAAACTGACCTTCTGTAATTTCTCCTTTAATTGTATAATACGCACCAAAAATTAATGAAAATAAATTTATCAGACGAATTAATAAGTAATTATAGGCGGAACTGACACCCATCACCTTATAAAAATATAATTTCGATTTTCGATACATTTGATTTAAATAATTAAACTGTTTTCGTTCAAACGGTTCATTTGCAAAAGATTGCGTGACACGTATCCCACTTACTGACGCTTCAATCCCAGCATTAAATTCACCTAAATTATCGTAAATATCCGTATTCGCTTTTGTCATTTTTTTATTAAAATAGCCTAGCGCAATCGTGATAAATGGCAATAAAATAAACGTAGCGATGGCTAATTTCACGTGAATGGTTAACATTAATAAAAAAGAACCTGCTAACGTCATAATCGTAATAAAGACGTCTTCTGGACCATGATGCGCCACTTCCGAAATTTCAAAAAGATCAGTGGTCAAACGGCTCATTAATTTCCCTGTTTTTTGATTATCATAATACTCAAACGGTTGTGTTTGCAGATGTTGATATAATTCTTCACGCATATCTGTTTCAATATTCACGCCTAACATATGACCAAAATAAACCACAATAAATTGTAAAAACGTATTGATTATATAAAATGCAAATAAGCCCGCACTAGCTAATGCAATGAGGCGAAAATCTCCTTTTGGCATAATCTTATCAATTACTTGGTTGACTGCTACTGGAAAAGCCAACTCTAACAGCCCCGCAAAAACGGCACACCCAAAATCCAAAATAAATAATCGACGATACGGCCGATAATACCCAAAAAAACGCTTTAACATAACTCCCTAACTCTCCCCCTTCATTCTCATTCATTATACGGAAAAAGACTGTCTCTTGCAAAATTCTAACTTCTATCAGAACATGTGTTATTTAAGTAACTTTGACTCAAAATCATTTTCACAAACTTTTCATTATCAGAATATTTTTTCATTTATCGTTTCCATTTTTTCGGTAAAAATAACTATAATTGTCTTTTCCCGCAAGGCTTTGATTTCTGTACAAAACCTTGAAATACAGTGAAAAATACTCTATTTATTTGTGAAAATATCGGCTACAATATAACATATGAAAAGTTTTGTAAAAAAGTTAAGAGGTGCACTTGTTAAATGAGAACCATTGTTTTTGATGTTGATGACACGCTGTACGATCAGCAACAACCCTTTCGAAATGCGATGACTAAAATTTTCCCAAACGTTGCGACAGAGGATATGCATGAATTGTATCTTCGTTTTAGACACCACAGCGATGAAACGTTTCCGAAAGTTTTAGCCAATGAATGGTCCCTAGATTTCATGCGGTTTTTCCGGATGAATGAAACATTAAAGGATCTAAACTATCCAGGAATTTCACAAGAAGAAGGAAAAATTTTCCAACAAGTTTATGAAGAAGAATTGGATAATATTACGATGCATCCAGAAGTTACTAAGCTTCTTGATACTTTACAAGAGAAAGAAATTCCGATGGGGATTATTACAAATGGTCCAACAGACCATCAATTTAAAAAAGTTAAACAATTGAATATTGAAAAATGGGTTCCAAGCCAAAATATCATTATTTCTCAAAGTACGGGTTTTCAAAAACCTGAAAAGGAAATTTTTGATTTAGCCTGTAATCAATTTTGTATGGAACCTGAACATACTTTATATGTTGGTGATAGTTATGACAATGATATTGTAGGCGCACGTAATGGTGGCTGGCATTCTCTTTGGTTTAACCACCGCTCTCGTGAACTACCAAGTTGCCAACCTGCATCACACCTTGCAGAAGTCACTTGTTTCACCGAACTTTGTCCGACTGTGGAGAAATTATTTAATCTTTAAAAAAAAGCCGCTCTTCAAATTGAAGAACGGCTTTTTTTTATTTATTTTTTTGTTTTTTCAGACGTAAAATGATGAACAGGCAGATTATCAGTAAAAGGATCAATAAACCGATTAAGAGATAAATAAGTTTAGATTCCGTTTTTTTGACGGTTACATCTTTCTCATTAAATGTTTTTGCTTCCTCTTTTGAGATCGTAAATTCTTTCGTAAATTGCCATTTTTTTCCTGAGCCTTCCACAGTCATTGCCAATACATACGTCCCAGCTTCCATTTCATTTTCTTCATAAGGAATAGGGAAATTAAAAATTGAATTGGGCGCCATTTGCATATCTTCTTGTTCTTTCTCTAAAATAACGTTATTTGTTTTCTTATTTTTAACATTTGCCGTTACTTTCATTGATTGAAGATAGGCTGCTTCATGGTTTAACAGTGTTGCAGAAATAACACTGCGCGCATTTCTTTGTGTCGGTTCAACTTTCTCTAAAGACAATTCTGGTTGTACAACTGTTTCATTTTCTCGAAGTAAAACAGCTACTGTATAGGCATAGCGATTTTCAATTGCTAAGCCGTTTGTATTTTCTTTTTGCTTGTCTTTCGTTTCATCGACTTTTTCACTAAACGTGATCCCGCCCGCTAGTTGCCCTGAAAACTCTTCTTTAGGCATCTTCACTCGCAATTCAACTGCTTTTTCACTTTTAGCAGGCAATTCAACACTCTCACCGCCGTCTTTCAGTTGAATGATTTCTGATAAATCTGCTGGTGCAGATTTATCTAAAGCTGTCAACGACTCACCATATTCAATCACTCCGTTGCTGTTTGTTGTGGCCGACTTCACACTAACATCAATCACTAAATTTTCATCTGTACTATTGGCCGCTCGAACTTTCAAAATTTGTTCTTGGTCTGGTTTCATCATTAAATCAAAATATGTTTTTGTTTTATCTATTTGGTTTTCTGGAATTTCTGTTTCAACACTAAATCGTAATTCTGCTGCTGAGGTTTCAATCCCAAAAGCAAAGAAATAAAAACTTAGGATCATCAGAATAAAATATCTATTTTTCATTTCGCTCTACACTCCATTTCTATGTAAAGGAGAAAGGCTGAGTTCCCCTCTTCCTTTCTCAAAAAAGGTTCTTTTTATACTGGCGTATTAGCTAATGTCCAAGTAATTGTTGTTTTGTAGGCATCGTTTAATTTAACTGATTTACCTGGCACTTTTAATTGAACATCTTTCATTACTTGACGGCCGTCAACTTCAGCAATTGAACTAGCATTGCCGTATAAGTATGACCATTTCCCAGCACCTTGATCTGTTGCGGCTACCATCACGTTATGACTTTCACCAACTGTACCAAAAGTTACGCTCGCTAAACTTGTTGGTGCAGCGCTTTGTCCTGCTGTCACAGCTGAAGCGTTTTGAAAGACAATTTCAGTTCCTTCAAGTGTCTGACCTTTTGTAGCAGAAGTAAATGCAGAATTTTGTTTTGCAGATAAAGTCCAGCCTTCTAAAGTTCCACGATTATCTGTAATTTGAGCAAATAATGGACCCGTTTTTTCAACATTATTTTTATCTTTTAAAACTTGTGCTGATGCAAAATAGATTTCATCTTTTGTGCTGATGATATTTTCACCAAAGTTTAAACTTGAAGCATAGTCCAAGGTTAAGGGGCCTGTAGAACCTTCATCAACTGGTTTGTCAGGATTTACTGGGTCGATAGGTGTCACAGGATCTTTGCCGTCTTTGTCTTCTGGATCCACTACAGGATTTTTGCTGTTAGGATCTTTTTCATCTGGTGCTTTAAATTTTACAATAGCATCTGTGTCGCGATTAGCCACTTCCTCTGCTTGAACTGGTAGTGTGCCTACCGCGATGGTTGCTAAAATTAAGCTGCTTGCGATGGTCATTTTTTTCATGTTAGTGCTCCTTCTCTTCTATTGTTATAGTTTCAATAATTATACGCTTGGTAAATCAGCGATTGTCCATGTTAAAACAGTTTTGTATTGAACAGCATCTTTTGGTGTTGCTCCTGGTACAGTTAATGTGATCGCTGTATTTTTATCTACGCTTTCACCGTCAACTTCCACTTTTTCAATCCCACCGAACGCACTAAGCCAAGTTCCAGAACCTTGACCTTCAGCGGCAGACATCACATTTGATGAATCGCCAGCTACTAAAGTTACTTCATGCGCAGTTGGTGTGACTGCTTTGGAATTAGACACTGCTTTGTTTTGACTTAATTTAATTTCTGAACCGTCTAAAACTTTATTTAATGTTTCTTTTGTCGCTGTTAATTGTGTTTCTTGTTTAACTGTTAAGGCCCAACCGGCATTCGTTCCGCGTTTGTCGGAAATTTGTACATAATTTGGTTTAGGATTAGTCAAATCAGGACCAGAACCGTCTGCCAAGAAAAAGTATTGTGGATTTGCATAATATTTTTCATCTTTATTTGAAATTTTATTTTTGCCAAAGTCTAAACTAGAAGCATAATCGATACTTAGTGGACCAGTTGTTCCTTCATTTGGCTTATTGCCTGTGTCTGGTGTCGTTGGGTCAAAGGGTTCAACAGGTTTTTCGGTATCTGGATTCACTGGATCGACTGGTTTGTTGATAGAGGCATCCGGTGTAAATTCAACGATAGCATTTGATTCATAGTTTTTTTCTTCTGCATTCACTTCTGGTGCAATAGCTACGCCTAAAGTGATAGCTGGGATTGTTGATAAGATAATTTTTTTCATTTTATTGTTCCTTCTTTCTTTTTTTTAAAATAAAACTAGCCATAAAGATGACTATTATTCCGAGATAATTAAACATTTGTTGCTGTTTAGTACCAGTTCGAGGTAAGAAGCCTGAGCCTTTTTGATCAACCGTTTTACTTGTTGAATGCTTCAATGATTCTCCACTCACTGCTGGTATTGCTTCCGACTGCTTGGGGAAACGCTGTGGTATCTTACCATCTGGTTTTTCTTTGTTGGCTGGTGGTTCATACTCGCCATAAAAAGAAACTTCTGCATTTGTCGGATAGGCATTTGTTTCAGCAAATACATCAACTGATGAAATCAATCCTAATAGCAATACACCGCTAACTATTTTTTTGATAAGACTCACCCCCTATTTTGCACTGCCATCAGGTACGTCCATCAAGTGCCAAGTTAGTTTTGCTTCGTATTCTTCTGCTTTGGCCGTCCCTCCAGGAACAGATAATAACAACTCTTGGTCATTTTCTTTCCATTGATCAGAAATATTTGTTTCTTGATGTCCATTGGCTTGGTTGTGAACAAGAATCGATTGGCCTTCTGGAATGTCCTGTAAGCGATGGTTGGTTCTAAATTTTAAAATATTCGGCAACGTAGCACCTGATTCAGATTTGAAATCTGAAGTAACGGTTAGTGCAAGCGACCAATTATTCCCCGTTTGACGAGTATCCCGTATCACTAATGGTTGATCCATGGAAACAATTGGATATTGGGTCGTGCTACTAGCGATTTGCAGCTCATTCCCAAAGGAAATCGCTGTGGGTACCGTTTTGAACCTGACAGAGCCAACCACAGTGACTGTTAGCGCTAATTCGTCAATCTTGTAGCCTTTATCATAGACTTCCACGACCAACTGCTGTTTTCCATAAGTTAGTTCTGGTAATAACAAGGCTTTTTCCTTAAATGTTTTAGAATTAGTGGTTGTTTCATCTGCTAATTTCTGGATTTCTTGACCCTCTTTTTTGACAATAAATTGTAATCTATTCCCAGCATCGACATCTTGCCAATAAAAAGGCAGGGCTGTTTTTTGAAAGTCATCAATATCGATTGTTTTTTCCATCGACTTTTCTATACGCTCTTTTGACCAAGATAGTTTCGTTTCACTTAAGAAAACTTCTTTGACAGGTTGGACGACTGTTCCAGAAAAGTTCCCTAAGTATGCTTTATCTGTTGATTCCCAGATATAAGAAACGCCTTCATGAGCTTTGGGTAAATTCCATTCAAACAGTCCTTTTGTAGCATCGTAACTTCCATAAGGGCTAATCGTCAGCGGTGGAAATAGTTGACCATCACGAGATACCACCTTATTTTTTAATTGCAGTGGTTTCCCAGCAATATAATCGACAGAAGATAAGATAATCATTTGATTAGATACATCTAGCCCTGTAATGGCCGTTAAGCCTTTTAACGGACTGATATCTGAAATTTGATTTTCTCCCACATCTAAAACTGTTAGATTGAGTGTTTTCTCTAACGGTGACAAGGAAGAAATTTGATTGTTTCTTGCATACAGTACACGCAGATTAGGAACAGTGCTTAAAGCTTCCAGACTAGCAATCGTTTGATTCATAATACTCAACTCTTCTAGACGTGGCTTATTCGCCAAGGGCGCAATTGTTTTTAATTGATTATTTTCCACATAAAGACGGAGTAGGTTATTTGCTTCCGTAAGCCCATCTAAAGTAGCAATCTGATTATTGGCAGCCCAAATGGTTTCTAAATTACGAAGAGAACGAAGCGGGTCGAAGGAAGTTACTCGATTATTCGGCGTGATTTTTGACGGATGATCTGTCGTATTTTGGATACTTAAATTTTTTAAAGCAGCCATTCCTTCAAGTCCATTTAATGTCGTTAATTGATTGTTCTCAACATACAAGCCTTCTAAATTAATTAATCCTGCTTGACCTAACGGACTAAGATCAGCTATTTTATTGTTTCTCATATATAAAAAACGTAATAGCTTAAATTCACCTTTAGCAAAAGGACTCAAATCTGTTACATTGAGTGAATCTTGAAAAGATAATTCTTCTAAGTTTCTTAGGTATTGAACTCCTTCCACATTAGAAACAACGACATTTTCTAAAATAACTTTATTCAGTTTATCCAATTCTGCTTGGGTGACAGTATTAGAGATCCGAGATTTGCTTAACTGTTTTCTGATATTTTCCGCAAAGGCTGGATCAGGAAATAGTGTACTGATAGGCGTCGCTTTATCTAAGACAGCACCTGCGTATAATTGGGGCATCATCAGTTGTGCTTCCGTTATCGCTAGTGCTTCATTTGGCGGCTCTTCACTTGTTTCAACAGTCGTTAACTCTTCTGATTGGGGAATCTCCGAACTACTGGTTGCTGAATTTTGCTCTTCTGCCGATGAAGTTTCTGGAATCTTTTCTTCTGAAACAGATGAAACATTTTCTTCACTGGAGGATGCGATTGTTTCGGTCGTTTCGGCGAAAGTTGTTACAGGAAGTAATAAACTATTAGCCAAAAGTAAGGCACTAACTGCGGAGATGCACATTTTTTTCATAAACTTCACCTCCTGATATTTTCTTAATTATAGTGAATATCAACTGAAAATGGGTTCAATTACGACAAACTGTCCAAATTAATTTGTATAGACAAGACAAAGAGCGCCAAATAGGGTTTTCTACCCCTATTTGGCGCTCTTTGTCGCTAAACACAACCAGAATGTATTATGACAAATTCTCAATTATGCCTAGTTTTCTTTTATTTCTTTTAAACTATCCTCTATTTTTTCCAATTGCCCAGCAAAAAATTCTTGTTTGGCTTTTGGTAAAAACAATGTGATAGATAAGAGGATTTGTTCTTTAAAGATTGACCAATCTGCGAATATTTCTTCATTGGTTAAAATCATTTCTATTTTTTCTGCTATTTTTTTCCAGAGGATCATTCGCCAGTTATTTTCACCCACTTCATATTCTTTAAACATGCTTAATACATGAAGAATATGGGGAACATTTTGGCTGACAATCGCCGCAAATAAAAAATCAATAATTACTTGCTCGATAATTTCTAGCGAGCGAATATCAATAATTTCCCGCTCATTGACAGATTGTAGTACACGAAAAAGTAACGAAGTTGGAAACGGCTGCAAGCCAACGTTTTTTTGTAATGCTAAAAATTTCAAATTAAAAATAGTATACACATCGGCATTAATTAATCGTTCCAGAATCTGATTTTCTAATGCAATAATCTCTTCTTTTGTCACAACTGTTTGAGGGTTAAAAAGATATTCCAACGCCAACATCGAATACATTACTTCTTGCTTTCCTAAAGCAAAAGACGATTTCTCATAATACGCCCGATAATCTGCAACGATTCGACTACTTTCTTGAAAATTTTTACTAAAGATTGCTTGATTAAACTGCTCCTTAGCTAAAACTGTTTTGGACATTGGCGTTAATTTTTCTGTCATTTCCATCGGCGAAATAGACAAGATTTCGACAATAATGGCTAAATCCGAAATACGCAATTCACTATTTCCTTGGACAAAGCGTTGATAACTTCGACTAGAAACACCATTTTCATCAAAGACACGCAGAGGAATATTTTTTCCTTTACGAATCCGTTCAATTTCTTCACCTAGCGGCCGATATTCCATATATTCTTTTTGTTTCAAACGAATTACTCCATTTCTCTTTAAATAAGATAGCAACTAAGTTGAACGGCTATTCTCCAATGCTTAAAATTGTGCGAATATCTTCTTCCGTCATTTTCGCTAATTGCTCTTCATTTCCTTGAATCACTTTTTGGAACAGCTCGCGTTTTTCTTGCTGTAAGGAATTCATTTTTTCTTCAACCGTTCCTTCTGCAATCATCCGCCACACTTCAACAACCTTTTTTTGTCCCATGCGGTGTGCCCGACCAGCCGCTTGTTCTTCGACTGCGGGATTCCACCATAAATCGTATAAAATAACTGTATCTGCACCAGTTAAATTTAGTCCAGTTCCCCCTGCTTTCAATGAAATTAAGAAGACATCTTTTTCTCCTTCATTGAAGGCATTCGCCATCGTTAACCGATCTTGAGGCTTCGTACTTCCTCGTAAATAGAACGTCTCTAAACCTAATTCATTCAATTCTTTTTCTAAGATAGAAAGCATACTTGTGAACTGAGAAAATAATAGGACACGACGATTGTTTTCTTTGGCAGCCACTAAAAAGTCTTTGACTTGTTCCACTTTGCCAGAACCTCCCGTGTAATCCTCAATAAACAAACGTGGATCGCAACAGATTTGTCGTAAACGGGTCAAGCCTGCTAAAATACTCATGCGATTTTTCTTGAAGGTCGCCTGATCCATTTGACTGACATCTGCTTGCATTTGTTTTAGATAGGCCAAATAAACCGTTTTTTGTTCTTCTGTTAAGACACTGTACATATTATTTTCAATTTTTTCTGGTAAGTCTGCGAGCACCGTTTTCTTGTCTCGTCGTAAAATGAATGGTTGAATCATTTTGGCAATTTCTTCCGGCTTAATTTCTCGAAAGGCTTTTTTGCCTGGGAACAATCCCGGTAAGATCATTTGAAAAATTGACCACAGTTCATCTAAATTATTTTCAATTGGTGTGCCACTTAATGCAAAACGTTGCGGTACTTTTAAACTTTTTAAGGCTTGCGCCGTTTTAGTTCCACTATTTTTAACCATTTGGGCCTCATCTAAAATCAAATAGCCGACACGCATTTCCTGATAAAGCTGAACATCTTGTCGCATACTTGCATAAGAAGTAATCAGAATATCTTCGGTGCTATTTTGTAAAAGCGCTGCTCGTTCTTGGCGGTTGCCAGAAACCACTTGAACATTTAAGGTTGGCGCAAAACGTTTGACTTCGGCTAACCAGTTATAGGTTAAACTTGCAGGTGCGACAATCAAAGCTGTCCCTTTCAAGCGCTCTTCTTCTTTTTCCGAAAGTAAATAGGTAATGGTTTGCAGTGTCTTCCCTAAACCCATTTCATCAGCTAAAATACCGCCAAATTGATAATGGCTAAGCATTTTCAGCCATTTATAACCTGTTTCTTGGTAATGGCGTAACGTTGCTTGTAAGGTTTTGGGGACTTGCGCTTCAAAGTTTTCTGGATGCGTTAAATCCGTGACCATTTTTTTAAAGGAATCTGAAAAATGTGCCCGCTCGTTGTCTTCTAATAAACTTTCGATCATGAGGCCTTGGTTTTTGGGCACATGAATAACATTGTCTTCTTGATGCATATTTTTTCGCAGCTTCGTTAAAATTGCACTTGTATGGAAAAATTCCTCTGAATCAAAAGCAAGAATTTCACCACTTTTTAACGTATAAAAAGCATCATTACGTAGCAGACTAGTCAATACTGCATCGATTTCGGTCTCATCAATGCCAGTGACATCAAACCGAATATCTAACCAAGAATCCCCTTCCGCAACTTCAATCGTTGGTTGATGATGCTGGGCATCTAAATACAATTCCCGTAATTTCCGTCCCATCCGAACTTCTCCTAATTGACGGAAAGCTGGAACTTCGGCTTTAAAGAAATAATACAAGGACTCTCCAGCAGGTAAGACTTTTTCAAAGCCTGTGGTTGTTTGCTGATAGGCAAACTGTTGAAATTGTTGCTTAATTGCTGTTTCTTTTGCTTTATCTCGAACGATTTCTTGATTGACTTCAGGTAATTGAGCATATTTCGGGTTTGTCGAGAAAATGACTTCTCCATAGTGATAGTCAATTCGAGCATTAATCCGACCTTTAATTTTCTTAAAAATAAAGACTGCTTTTAAAGGATGATGGACGACTAATTCTTCAACTGATTCTTCAACAGACACTCGACCAATTTTTTCCAATAATGGTAACACTTCACTAAATAAATCAGAAACTGTTTCTTTTTCATAAATAATTGACGGCTCTTCCAAGCGTTTCATTAATTGAAGTAACGTGGTGTAGATGGCTTCCTGCTCTTCTGTTAGTAAATAAACCGTTTGATCCGCAATCGCCCAGTGATAGTGGGCTAGAAACGTTGTAATAGGATTTTGAATAGTTAATTTGAAGCTTTGTTCCTCGGTTTTTTGCACTGTAAACGTAAGTGGCAAACTGGTTTCTTTGAACGTTAGATAGCGATACTTATGAGTTTGATTGGTCAATATAAACTGACCCGTTCGATTCATTTTTTCAACTAACGATTGACTGCGATCAATTGGTAATAATAGATAACGTTTGTCGATTTTCCCTTTAACTTGAATACCGTTTGCACCTAATAATTGGCTGGTATGATAAATTGCCGCAAGTTCTGTTAAAATTTCTTGAATCTCCATTGAAAAAGAATCATGTAGCAAGGTAAATTGGTGTTGTTTATTCACCATAAAGGTCATTTCTTTTTCATATGCTTGTAAAAAATCACCAATATTTTTCACAATATATGTTTTAGGTTTGGTGCCTTCCAAACCAATTTTTAAAGAAAGACCAATCGTTGATAATTCTGGATAGTAATTATTCGTTTCAATCACATCTAAATGAAATTCTAAACGTAAAGGCTGCAAGGGAACTTCGGCAGAAGCTTTGCTTAATTTGGCAAAGCCTTTGGTAAACATTTCAGCTGTTGATCGATTTGTTTTCTCAAAACTGACTGTTTGATTCGTTTGAATAATTCTTGACACGCCTCGTTGTTTCAGTGCCAGTTCAACTGCCACTGTATGCTTGCAATAGCCATGTTCCATCCAATATTGACATTCACAAACATCTTGTTCTTTGGCGGTACCATCCAATTCAACAAGATAAAGTTCTTCCCCTAAAACCTCAGACAACCAGATCCTTTTTTCTGGATTTTGAACGATAGATAAGACCCGGCCTTCTTGCATATATTCGCGCCCTTGTTCAACGATTCGCTCTGGAATACTCCATTTCATCGACTCACCTCCTCTTCTACTAAGCTAGCTGATAGTGAACGGTACTTTGACCATTCCCATTGCTTTTTATTTGTAATTGTTGTGGAATTCGTGCTTTTAATTCGCCAATATGACTAATAATCCCAATCATGCGGCCTTCATTTTCAATCGTTTCTAACGCCTCCATTGCCATTTCCAATGCTTCTTCATCTAAGGAACCAAAGCCTTCATCAATAAACAACGCATCAATTAAGACTCCGCCTGCTTGTTCTTGAATCACTTCTGCTAAAGAAAGTGCCAAAGCTAACGCTGCTATAAAACTTTCCCCGCCTGATAACGTGTGAGCGCTGCGCACCGTCCCTGAATTGTCATCATAAATATTGATTTCTAGCCCCGTTTGATTCCGATAACTACCTGCTTCGTGATTCAATTCAAATTGATAACGACTATTGGTCAGGCGGTCTAAACGCTGATTAGCGACTGTCAGCACTCTTTCTAAATACGTTTGTAACATATACCGTTCAAAACTAATTTTTTTAGGATTATTGCCATTCACCGTATCTGCCAACTGTTGTAGTGCAGCAACTTCCTCAAACTTGTCTTCAATTGTTGTTCTTTGCACATTAATTTCTTGAACCAACTGTTGGTTGTTCAGCATTTTTTCATGCAGTTGATAGTATTTTTTTTCTTGTTCTTCAATTTGTTGTGTTATTTGTTCAATTTCTGTGGTGATTAAAGATAATTCTGGGAACGTATCACTAGATAATTTTTTCTCAATTTCAGCGAGTTGGATAGTCAGTTGGGTTTGCTCTTGTTCAAATAAAGAAATTTGTTCTTGCTGACTTTCTAGTGTCGGTACCTCTTTCAGCCACTCCGTCAATTGGTCCTCTGTCACGCCTTGTTCCGTTAAAACTGCCTTTAACTGACTCTCAAGTTGTGCGACTGTTTGTTGAAGTGTTTGTTGTTCTTTCTCCAAATGCGTCAACGTACTTTCAAGGATCATTTCTTCTTTCTTCAAGGTTTCTCCTTGTGTCGTCACGTTTTCTTTTTGACGTTCAAATGCAGAGAGTTCTTCTTGAAGCAAAGCTTGTCGTTTAGTCATTTCTTCGTATGTGACGGTTGCATCCAATAATTGGCTAGCAATCATTTGCTGCTGGATAGTGATTCTTTCCAGACTTTGTTGCATTGTTTCTACTTGTTGTCGGAGCACTTCAAAGCGTTGAGAATTTTCAGCTACTTGTTCTTCTAGTTCCGCCAGACGGTCCTTTTCGACTGAAATTTCCGTTAGTTTTTGTGCTATTTGTTGTTTTTCTTTAGCTAATTGCGACTCAACTTCCGCAATTTCTGCAGGTGTTACTTGTGAAAAAGTTAGTCCTGTTAACGGCAACTGCAAGTCAGCAAACTGCGCTGCTAATTGTTCTTGTTCCTCAGTATACGCAGCTTCCTGTTCTTGTAATTGGCTTTCTTTCTGTTGCTTTTCCGCCCCTAATGCAGAGAGCGTTTCAGTAAATCGTTGAACCGTTTTTTCAACTTCCGTTAATTCCCGTTCCGCTTGATCAATCTCTTCTAAGGAAACTTCTTGATGAGTTTGTTGTTTTGGATGTTCTAAAGAGCCACAAACTGGGCAAGGTTCCCCCTCTTCAAGTAACAAGCTTAATCGTTGGATTTGTAAAGAGGCCCATTGACTTTTCTTTGTCTGCAACTTCGCTTCTTCGACGCTTTTTTGTTGCTGTTCAACAGCAAACCGTTGTGTCAACTCGTGCAATTCCCCTTGGTTTTGACTAATTTTTTGCCAAGCTTTTTGATTTTTTTGCCAACGTTCTACAAAATTTTGCCAATGATCTGCTACACTAGAACATTCAAAATTTGCTTTTTCAAGTGTTCCTTCTTGTTCAATAAATTGTTTGGCTGTCGCCACTTTATCCGCTAATGTTATTTTTTCCTGTTGGCAAGATTCATACTCTTTTTGAATGGCTTGATAATTGGCTTGTTCTGCTATTTGTTGTTGGGCTAACTGTTCATATTCTTGGTATTGTGGTAATTGACGTTGAATCGTTTGAAGACGTTCTTGTTTTTCAGCAATCAATGGTTGTTGTTCTTCCAACTCACTCATGATTGCTTGCCAATCTGTCAATGCTTGTTGCGTTTCCATAAGAGCTTGTTGTTTGGACTTTGTTTCTTGCTCTTTTTGTTGTTTTTCGCTTCGTTTTTCAAAGACTTTTTCAGCTAAAGATTGCTGTTTTTGGCTCCATTTTAATTGCTGAATCTGTTCCTTTAACCGCTCAATGACGGTTTCCTGTTCAGCTTGTTTTGCTTTCTTTTCCAGTAATTCTTCTTTTTGCTGTTGCAAGTTTTGCCGTTCTTCAATGGCATAACGAACTTGCTCTTTTGCTTGTTTGGCTTGTTTTAAGGTTGCAATTTGTTCTCTTTCAACTAATAGTTGTTGCTGAGCCTCTTGTTGTTGGCTTTCTAATAATTGAAGTTTTTCAAAAAGTGTCATTGTCGGTTCAGGTTCTTCTGACCAATGCAACTGTTCTGTTTTCAGTTCAATTTTTTGCTGGGTTTCTTGAATCTCTTGATTGGCAATTTTTAAGCGTTCTTTTAAATTTTCGCTGAACAACTGATACAATTCTGTTCCGAATAAATTACGCAAAACCTTTTCTTTTTCATCACTTTTAGCAATTAAAAAAGTCCGAAACTCTCCTTGTGGTAACAATACAATTTGAGCAAATTGATTGGCATTCAAATGCAATAATTCTTGAATGAGTTCGTCCACTTCACGTCTTTTAGAATAGGCTCGTAGTTCTTTCCCTTGAGCATCTTTGACAATTAAAGAAATTTTGGCACTTTGTTTACGGACTCCTGTGCCACGTTTTTTAAAAAGTTCTTGTTCGGGAAGGCGGTTCAGTTCATAGAGAAACTCGTTATGTTTAAAAAGCAAAGTAACTTCAGTGGCTTCTGAGGGGTCAGCAAATGTGGAACGCATTTCTTTGCCTAAACGTAATTTCCCAGAACTTTCACCAAACAAAGCATAGCTCATTCCATCAAAAATCGTTGTTTTCCCAGACCCTGTTTTTCCACTAATTAGAAAAAGTGAAGAATCTTCAAACTTCGTAAAATCAATGGTTTCATTAATATACGGTCCGAAGTTTTTCAATGTTAAAGATAATGGTTTCATCCTATTACTTCCCTCTTTCTAATTGATTAAGTGTACTCAGTTCTTCTTGGACCCATTGTGCTTGTTGTTCTGTCAAGGACTCTCCTGTCACATCGTTAAAAAAGTCATGCAGATGTTCTTCTGGTGAACGTTGTTCTATTTGTACCACTTTTTTCTGATTTCCGTTGCTTGTTTCTCGACCATTCAAACGTTCCAGCCCAATAATTTTGGGGTAAATTTTTCGCAATTGATTCATCATGTTGGGGATAATCGCTCGGTCGGTTAATTGGACATGTAAATAATTTTCCCGATTCACTTCTTGATAAAAAGCGGGATCTGTTAACTGCTGAAACGAGCCCGTCAATTGTTGAATGTCTCGCAATGGTTTCAAAGCACGGAATTGAAAATGAACTTCAGCTTCTGTTTCAACAAGCCAAACACCCTTTTCTTGTGTCATTTCTGATAAAGAAAATTTTACAGGCGAGCCACTGTATCGAGCATTAGGTGCCTGCAACGCATTTTTTCCATGTAAGTGGCCCAACGCGACGTAATCAAAAGGCTCTAACAAAGCCGTCGGTACAACATCCAAACCACCCACTGTTAATTTTGTTTCAGAATCAGTTTTTTCACTGCCAGCGACAAAAAAATGACTAACTAACACCTGTTTTTTGTTGGGAAGAAAAGATTCCTGCATTTTCGCGACAACTTTTTCCATCGCCGCCTGAATCGTTCGAATCGTTTCATCTTCAAAATATAAGCGAGCCGCAATCGGTTCAAAATAAGGCAACAAATAAAATTGGGTATTGTCGATTTCAATTGGTTGAAAGGCTTGTTCTAAACGCGTATTCAAATGAAATTGCGTTTGGTTAAACCAAGGGCCTCCTGTTTCTAAACGAGTGCTGCTATCATGGTTTCCCGAAATAGCTAACACGGGTAAATGCTCTTTGAGATTCATTTGAATCATCATTTCATTAAAAATCTCGACTGCTTCAACCGCTGGAACAGAGCGATCATACAAATCTCCAGCGATCACAACAGCATCCACTTGCTCTTCTTTCGCAATTGCTAAGATTTGTTTAAAGGCTTCCCTTTGTTCTGCCAATAAATCAAAACCATGTAATTTTTTGCCAATATGCCAATCTGCTGTATGTAAAAATTTCATTTTTTCACCGCCTAAAAAAGTCCTTCTTATTATTATAACAAATTTCTGGTATTTTTTAAGAAAATCGGACAGAAGAATTAGATTTTTAACAAACTTTTTTCTTAACACAAGAAAAAAGACAGGGAGCATCATCTTTTGATGAGACTACCTGCCAGTAACATTCCTATTTTGTAGCGGTTTGTTTTATTCTTTTTCTGTTGATTCATATTTAAAAGTTGGATCAATTTCTTTATCTAACTGATCAAATGCTTCTTGCATCCGACGTTCCACTTCAGCTAAACCGTCTTTATCCATTTTTTTAATATCGCTAATATCGATTGGCTCCCCAAAACGAACCGTTACTTTTTTACGTTTAAACAACTCTTTTAAAGTTAACGGACCTTGATAAACAGATGGCACGATAGGTACTCGCCCCATTTTAGCAATCAAGGCTACCCCACCTTTTAATTCTGAGGAATGACGCGTGCCACTGGGGAACATAATCAAACTTAAATCAGAATTTTTTAAAATTTTGACAGGTGTTTTAATCGCGCTGGGACCGGGCTTCTCACGATCCACTGGAAACGCATTCGCATGTTTTAAAATGAAACGTAAAACAGGATTTTTAAACAACTCTTTTTTTGCCATAAAACTAAACTTCTTAGGACTGCCAGCAACAGCTAAATACAGCGGTTCCCACCATGTTCGATGCGGCGCAACTAAGACATAGTTTTGGTCTTTTGGTAATTTTTCTTTATTTTCATAATGTGCATTTCCATTAATCACAAATAAAATGACGCGAACCACGCCACGCATAAATGTAAAAAACATAATTTTCTTCCTTTCTTCTCTCCGCTTTCTAGTATGCCGAAAGCTCTACCTTTTGACAAGCTTTTTTTACGTCTATCAATTAGAGAAATAACATGTCCCTACTAATCTAGGGAACAGATTTTGTCATACGGGTTTAAAAGTAGTATAATACATGAACAATCAGATGAAAAGTTGGAGGTTCTTAATCTATGTTATTATCCGGCGAACGGATTGATCAATTATATGCGGATGATATTCAAATTATTCAAAGCAAAGAAGTCTTTTCTTTTTCCATTGATGCAGTCTTATTGGCTAATTTTCCGCAACTACCAAAAAAAGGCAAGATTGTCGATTTGTGTGCTGGCAATGGCGCGGTCGGCCTCTTCGTTAGTCGGAAAACAGCTGCAAAGATCGACCAAATCGAATTACAACCTCGTTTGGCAGATATGGGTCAACGAAGTATTCTATTAAATAAATTGGAAAAACAAGTAACGATGTATGAACGTGATTTAAAACAAGCGACAGAGGTCATCAAAAAAGATTCTGTCGATTTAGTACTATGTAATCCCCCATACTTTAAAGAACGACCAACTAGCCAAAAAAATCCAAACCCGCATTTAGCGATTGCCCGTCATGAAATTCACACGTCTCTTCAAGAAGTGGTCACTGTGTCAGCGGATTTATTAAAAACAAATGGTCGCCTCGCAATGGTTCATCGACCTGATCGTTTCCTTGATATTTTACATGCCATGGAAAACGCCAATATTGCGCCGAAAAAAGCTCGGTTTGTTTATCCGAAGCCAGGCAAAGAAGCCAATGTTTTACTAATTGAAGGCATTAAACAAGGCAAAAAAGACGGTTTTCGTGTGTTACCACCTCTTTTTACATACAATGAAAAGAACGAATACGAAGCTGAAATGAAGGCTATGCTGTATGGAGAATAAGAAATCCCATTATTTTTATGTTTTACTTTGCCAAGATGGTTCCTTTTACGGTGGCTATACAACTGAGCCAGAACGTCGATTAACCGAACATAATAGCGGAACTGGTGCAAAATATACACGATTAGCCAAACGACGGCCAGTCAAAATGATTCATACAGAGAAATTTGAAACACGTAGCGCGGCCACTAAAGCCGAAGCCGCCTTTAAAAAATTAACGCGCAAACAAAAAGAGCAGTATTTAAAAACCTTTCATTAAATGACAACAAGCAAAAAGAAACAGCCATCATTTCATTGATGAAATGATGGCTGTTTCTTTCTCTTTTTAAACTAAGTTCTCGACAAAATGAATAACCATTTCGGCTGATTTTTTCCCAGCTTCATCGATGAATTCGTCAAAGCTTTGAGTTGCTTCGCCATCTGCTGTATCACTCATTGCCCGTACAACTAAGAATGGAATATTGAACTGTGAAGCCGCTTGGCCAATTGCTGCGCCTTCCATTTCGCAAGCTAGGGCTTCAGGAAACTCTTTCTTAATTTTGGCGATTTTCTCAGCGCTATCCACAAAAGTATCTCCAGTAACAATCAATCCTTTACGAATAGCTAAACCAGTTTTTTCAGCGGCTTTCGCAATTTCCATCCGCAAGTATTCACTTGTTTCAAAATACAAAGGCACACCACCAGGCAATTGTCCATAGGCATAACCAAAACCAGTGACATCAACATCAAAGTAAGCTAATTTGTCTGCAATGACTAAATCGCCGACTTTTAGTCCTTCACCGATACCACCAGCAGAACCTGTATTAATCACCATATTTACGCCATATTGATGAATCAATAAAGTCGTGGTCACAGCTGAGGCCACTTTACCAATTCCTGAACGAACCACAATCACCTCGTGTCTTCCTAACGAACCAGAAACAAATAAAGCGCCTGCTCGTTCCCATGACATCGTGTCTGTCAATTTTTCTTTTAGAATTTTGACCTCTTGATCCATTGCTCCAATAATTCCAATTTTCATAGTGATTCCTCTTTTCTATAAATTCAAAACGATATACGCCACAACGGCTAATAAAATCGCTACAATAATAATTGCCTTGTTTAACCAAGTACTCCGTTCTCGACGCTTCGAGTATTCTCCTACTCGTGACTTGTTGATCGGTTTTTGTTTTTTCTTTTCTTTACGATAAAACGTCGAAATTTCTTTTTCTTTTCGCTTATACGCTTTTTCCGCCAGCTTCTGCTCTTCCTGCTGACGACGTTCCGCTTCTTTTTCTTCTGCTTCTCTGCGTTTGCGAAGCTCTGTCCGAGTGACTAACGGACCTTTGCTCATTGCGTGTCCTCCTTAAACTGTCTCTGCAGTAAATACAATTCCCAGTATTGTATAGCAAAAAGTGTTTTGGCATCACAAATCGTGCCTTTTGCCACCTCTGCTTTGGCTTCAGCTATTGTTAGCTCGTAAAGTTCCAAGATTTCATCTTCATCTTGAGGACGCGGATTTTCGACTTTCTGCAAATCCGTTGCCAAATAGAGAGCCAATTTTTCATTAGCAAATCCTGGTGACAGATACATTGAATTTATGTAGGTGAGCTGACCTGCACGATACCCAGTTTCTTCTTCCAATTCCCGCATAGCCGTCGTTTCCAGTTGGTTTTCTTCTCCAGGATCAATTTTTCCCGCTGGAATTTCTAAAATCACTTGTTCCAAGGGTTTTCTAAATTGTTTAACTAAGACGATTTTTCCTTCTGCGGTTAACGGAATCATAGCTACTGCGCCTGAATGAAAAACCAATTCGCGTTTAGCAGTGCCGCCTGTCGGTAAAGCCACGTCATCCAAAAAAACATCAATAATCTTTCCTTTAAAAATTTCTCGACGTTGAAGTGTTTTTTCTTCGAAGTCCTCATAATTTAACATATCTTTCACCAACCTTTCTTGTTTATCATACCCTAAAATGATAAAAATCGCACCCCTTCTTCTCTAGTTAAACCCTTTTCAAAGAAAAAAATTTATTGCTTTAGAAAAAAATTACATTTTCGAAAAAAAATAGACATAAAAAATTCACAACTTCCTTGTATTATTTAAGCATACCAACAAACAACCCTAACAAAACACTTTTTCATTTTTAACTCCTTTCCCGTCCTACCCCCAATTAGGACGGGTCTTTTTTTGCATTTTATACTTTTTTTCTTAGGATTTCACTAAATCATAAAATACATCTTCCGCTGTATGTCTTTTCTCTCACAGAGTATGCTAAAATAACTATTGTAACGAGAGCTGACTCTTTCGAGGATTAGATAGATAGGAGGAACTATATAAATGAACAAATTAAATACAAAATTACTGATTGGCTATATTCTTTTAGGAGCCTTAATCATTGCTGTCGCTAGAGAATATGGCTTCTTCGCTTTTGTGATTCTGGTAGGCTTTTTAGTATTCGTTCTCTATCGAAAAAAGAAAAATGCCGCCGACAAGAGCGATCAAATGCCTTACTTAACAAAAGATAAAGAAGCCCATTATCGTGAGTTGGGGTTATCTCCACAAGAAATTGATTTTTTCAGAAGTACAATGAGCACAGCCAAAAAACAAATCATACAATTACAAGAAAACATGAATCGTTCAACTAAATTACGGGCGATTGACTTACGTAATGATACAACGAAGGTTTCTAAAGCTCTGTTTAAAGAGTTAGTGAAAGAACCTAAAAAGTTACACTTAGCCAATCACTTTCTCTATACACATTTACCAAATATCGTTGACTTAACAAGTAAGCATTTAGAAATCGAACAACATGAAGTAAAAAACAAACAAACGTATGAAAAATTAGAAGAAAGCGCACAAATCATTGACCAATTGTCAAAATTAGTTAAAAATGATTATGAGGAAATCGTTTCCGATGACTTAGACGATTTAGATGTCGAAATGTCGATCGCTAAAAGCAGCTTGTCGCAAAAAGCTGCAACTGAGGAATCACCTCAAGTAAACGAAGACCAGCAATAATCATTAGGGAGGAAAAAAAATGACTGAGCAACAACCCAAAGAAACAACATCTGTAACCAATACATTGGACGATTTATTAAGTAATCCATTTTCATCAATGGATGAACTAACACCAACGCAACAAAATGAACTATCTGAGTTAAAAGAACAGCAAGCAGCTCCTCGTTTAATTGATAAATTACCACAAGAACGTCAAGCCCAAGCAAAAGAATTAGCTTCAAAAATTGATGTCCAAGATCCACAAGCAGTAATTACCTATGGTTCAAATGCCCAAATCAAACTCGGCGAATTTTCGCAAGCGATGTTAAACCACGTTCAAGCACAAGACATTGGTCCTGTTGGTGATTCACTGACCGATCTAATGTTTCGTTTAAATGAAGCCAATCCCAATGAATTACGTGCTGGCGAAGGCAACTTTATTCAAAAAATGTTAGGTAAAGTCAAACAATCCGTTTACGAAATTACCGCCAAATATCAAAAAATTGGTGCGCAAATTGACAAAATTGCTGTCAAATTAACCCATGAAAAAGATGGTCTTTTAAAAGATAATGCCATGTTAGATCAATTGTATCAAAAAAATAAAGATTATTTTGATGCCTTAAACATCTATATTGCCGCTGGGGAATTAAAAGCAGAAGAACTACGGACGCAAATTATTCCTGAAGCCATGAAAAAAGCGGAAGAATCTGGAGATCAAATGGATGTCCAAATTGTTAATGATTATAACCAATTCCTAGACCGTTTAGAAAAAAGAACCCATGATTTACGCTTGGCTCGTCAAATTACGATTCAACAAGCCCCACAAATTCGTTTAATTCAAAATACTAACCAAGCTTTGGCTGAGAAAATTCAATCATCGGTGAATACGGCGATTCCGTTATGGAAAAACCAAGTAGTCATCGCCTTGACCTTACTCCGTCAAAAAGATGCTGTGACTGCTCAACGTCAAGTCTCTGAAACCACCAATGACTTACTGAAGAAAAATTCAGAAATGCTAAAAATTTCTGCAATTGAAACAGCAAAAGAAAACGAACGTGGCCTAGTCGATATTGAAACATTACAAAAAACACAAAATGATTTAATTGAAACTATCCAAGAAACATTACGTATTCAACAAGAAGGAAAAGAAAAACGCCAAGCTGCCGAAATCGAACTTGGCCATATGGAAGAAGATTTGAAAAATAAATTATTAGAATTAACACAATAAATAACGTCTAGAACAAACTTCTTATAGTACAAGCCTGGGACAAAAATCCAAAGTGATTTTTGTCCCAGGCTTGCTTTTCTTTTTACGCTTGAATATTGTATTTCAGCCACTTAATGATACAATAAAAGAAAACCATGTTTCTTTTTGAAAGGAGGAGCAATTGTGCCACAATTTGCTTCTAAAGCGGAAGAAAAAAATTATTATGAACGCCAAGCTAGCTTAGCAGAGTTTTTAACTTGGTATCATCAACAAGAATTACCTGAATATGAAAAACCCTCTTTAACCGTTGATATGGTTCTTCTTTGTTACAACAAGGAAGCTGATCAATTAAAAGTCTTACTGATTCAACGTAAAGGTCACCCCTTTAGAAACTCATGGGCGCTTCCTGGCGGTTTTGTTAATCGCAACGAATCTACTGAAGATAGTGTTTTAAGAGAAACAAAAGAGGAAACTGGTGTGGTGATTTCTCAAGAAAATATTGAACAATTACACAGCTTTAGTCGCCCAGATCGTGATCCTCGTGGCTGGGTCGTGACAGTCAGCTATTTAGCCTTTATTGGTGAAGAACCTTTAATTGCTGGCGACGATGCCAAAGAAGTCCATTGGTTCAATCTTGAACGGCATGGTCAACATATCACGTTATCTCATGAAGATGTGGAAATTACTTTAGACTTGAAAACAGCGGCCTCTCTTGGTAAAGATACATTAGCCTTCGACCATAGTGAAATTATAATTAAGGCGTTTAATCGTGTTGTTGATAAAATGGAACATGAACCGCAAGTGCTTCAAGTCTTAGGAAAAGATTTCACCATTACGGAAGCCCGTAAAGTTTTTGCGAAGTTCCTCGGCGTTGATTATCGCAGCATTGACCATTCAAATTTTAAAAAAGCCATGACACAATATTTTGAAGAGTTAGGTGAACGTCCCGTTGGCATTGGCCGCCCTTCAAAAATTTACCAATTGAAAACAACAACAGGTTTCTAAGAGGAGGGAATATTTTTTGACTGTTTACTTAAGAAAAGCAGAACCTTCTGATTTGCCTGACATCCTTGCTATCATTGAAGATGGACGCCGCACCTTACAAAAAAGTGGCATTCCCCAATGGCAAAACGGTGATGGCCCGAATCAAGAAATTTTAGCAAAAGATATCGACCAGCAAACTTGCTATATTTTAATGGTTGAGGATACCTTGGCAGGCGTTGGTGTTTTATGTTCGGAGATTGATCCTGCTTATGAAGCGATTTTTAATGGTTCTTGGCAACCTCATTCTCAAACTACGTATACGGCAATTCATCGTGTTGCTTTAAAAAGTTCCTTTCAAGGTCAAGGACTGGCCTTGGTGCTTTTGCGCTCACTGGTTACAGCCGCTCGTTTGCAAGGTGCTACTGATATTCGAATCGATACACATCCACAAAATCTCGCCATGCAGCACCTGATTAAAAAAGCTGGCTTTGTTTATCAAGGTGACGTGATTTTAGATGTTAACGATGGCGAACGTTATGCTTATCAGATGATATTGAAATAAAAAAGTTAGGGATAACTGCCAGATTGACAGCTATCCCTAACTTTTTACATCTTATGAACACTATGAGCGCTTTGAATGCCCTCACAGGCTTCTTTACAAGCTTGATTAATTAATAAATAAGAGGATTCTTTTTGGCGGATTCCTAATTGATATTTCAATTCATCTGTCACTTGGCAAGATTCACTTAATGCCTCTAACCAGAAAAATACTCCTTCTTTATACGTATCTAATCCTTCTAGCAAGATTTTCGTTGCTTCTTTATCATAATACGGCTCTAAATTTTTACGAAACATCATTTCTTCTGTAAAAAAACGATTCACATTATTTCGGCAAAACATATAAGTGTCACGGCCTCTCCGATGTGCAGCCTGATTACAACCGTATTCTTGAACTTCTTTAGAGATGGCTTTGAAAATTTCGTTGTATACTTCAATTCTTTGCATAATTGACAAAATGGTATCTGTATAACTAAACATAACTCCTTGCTCCCTTCCCCTTCTAAGTAACAAAAATTTGCTTGTTACTTTCATTATAAAGGGAATGTTGGGTTTATATCAAATGATACGCTGTTTCCTTGCTAAAATCCTTCGTTTTTTCCTTAGAAGAATAATAAGTAAGCGGATTATTTAATCTGTTATGTTCGGATTTTCTACACTTGGAAAATAAATTATTTTATAAAGCCATTTTCCGTTTTAACTGATGGCAACGGACCGGTCTGTGTATTACCAGGAACACCAATATACGTATTGCCGTTGATGGAAGTCATTTCGTTTTCCTCAGCTGCTTCATCTTGAACGGTATAATCACTTTGATATAAAAATTCACCGTTCGTATGGAAGACATAGCCGTCTTGATCTCGTTCATCTGGCTTTTCTAAATTTAAAGACACACGTAATTGATGACGGACATTTTCAATACTATCTGGATATAGTTCAACCATACTGCGCCCTTCATTACTAAAAGTGCGCCAGTCAAAAGAAAGCTGTTGTTTATCATAATTGGTCCAAGTCAAACCTTCTTTGACTAAATGAGTCAATTCATTGGAATCCACATCAGTTTGAATGTTTCCATTTAACGAATCAATAATGTCCATTATTTTCATGATTGATTGACCAGATTTCAACTTGTCTTCAACTGCTTGAATAATTTCTTGTTGTCGGAATCCACGCATAATATCGTTATCGCTATGTCTTTCACGGGCATAAGATAAAGCTTTCGTACCATCTAAATGCTGTTTCCCTGCATCAAAATGAATGGATCCTGGCCCGTCTTTGGTGACACCATCAAACGCCTGCTTGACATTGACATCTATGCCGCCAACTGCATCAATTAACTTAATAAAAGATAAAAAGTTAAACACAACGTAATGATTGATTGGAATATTCAATAATTTCTCAACTGTGTTAACAGAAGCTGTTGGTCCATCGTAGGTATAGGCGGCTTCAATTCGCTGCATCCCTTGGTAATTTTTCGCATCAATTTGCACAAAACTATCCCGTGGCAAACTTAAATAGGTTATTTTCTTCGTCTTGTTATTCACGGTAATCACCATCATAGCATCAGTCCTAGTTGTGCCTAATTTCCGTTCAATTGTATTGTCTAGCCCCATAATCAAAAACGATTGACTATCTTTATTTTGCGCTTCATTATAATCATTTTTTATGGGAACATAGCCTTTATCAATTGTTTTCTTTAAATAGCTACCCGCTACAGCAAAGTATGCTGAGCCGACTGTGACAAAAACCAAAATGATGACTAAACTAATTAAGCTGATTTTTCGCTTCCTACTCATTGGCTGTACTTCCTCTCTCTTAAAAAGTCTCCACCATCATTACTACTCCTCTAAGCAGACAAGAGACAAGTCTATCTTACCAGTCCCCTTCAAAACTAAACATAGCAGAATTTATATAGGGGTATAACCTAGAGGAAACAAAAAAAAGGGGCTTGTTTGTTTAAAAGCCTCTCTTTTTTGTTATTTATTTTTGTGTTCTTTTTTGAACAATTCCACCATTTTTTGCTGTGGTTTTGGAAAAACATAGTCCGAAAATTGTTGTGCTGCTACCCATCGCTGCGACTCTAGTGTGGCTAATTCGCCTGTATTTCGGCCATAAAAGACTAAGATATGCCATTTTAAATGACTGAAAATGTGAACGACTTCGCCTAAGGCACGTTTTTGCCAGACAACTGTTTCATAGTCCGTAAAAAAGTTGACAGGTTCTTCAGCGACCAAAGGCTCTGTTACAGGCTCTAACTCTAAAGTTAATTGTTTTTCCGTTTCTGCTGGTTGCGCCAGTTTTTGCAATTGTTGAAATTGTTTTTTGCTAATTTCTTCAATCGGAAACAGCCACATATTGGCTAACAAACCGGTTTCAGGGCGTTGTTCTAATAAAAATTCTTGCTTGTTATTTTCAATAATAGTGCCGACATAATACACATCTTTCGGCTTAACTTTTTTTGATTTGACTGGATAAGCGGTCATTTTATCTGCCTGATAGGCCGCACAATATTGCTGAAGCGGACAGCTTTCACACTTAGGTGAAGTTGGGGTACAGACGGCTGAGCCTAGATCCATTAAGGCTTGATTAAAATCCCCTGGACGCTCACGATCGATGATTTTAAGCATCGCCGCTTCAAATACTTTACGACTACTCGCTTTTGCAATATCTGCATCAATTTCAAATAAACGGCTCACTACCCGCATGACGTTACCGTCAATTGCTGGTTCGGGGAGATTAAAGGCAATACTGCCAATCGCACCAGCCGTATAGGGACCGATTCCTTTTAAACTCCGAATATCTTCGATTGTGTCAGGCATTTTCCCACCAAATTCTGAAACAATCTGTTGCGCTGCCACTTTTAAATTACGCGCTCGTGAATAGTAGCCTAACCCTTCCCAAGCTTTCAACAACTTATCATCTGGCGCTTCCGCTAAATCTTGAATCGTCGGAAACCATTCCATAAATCGATAAAAATAATCAATGACTGTATCTACGCGAGTTTGTTGTAGCATAATTTCAGAAATCCAAATACGATATGCATCTGTATTCGCTCGCCAAGGTAAATTGCGTTTTTCTCGTTCATACCAAGCTAAAAAATCTTCCTGGAATGAACTAACTTTTTCGGGACTCCACGCCTCCCAAGGCTCTTTATTCGTCATGTTCTACTTCCTTTTCGCTAATAAATTGCTGAATCAAATCATAGTCAAACCCTTTTTGAAATAAGCTTTGTTTGACTTTTTGGACTTTTTTAGAAAAATCAAATCGCTGATTGGCACGCCATAAACGTTCGCCTTCCTTGTCTAACGCTTGTTGTTCTTGTTCTTCGTCCTTTTCAAAAGCTAAAGATTCCAAAGCTAGATCAATGATTTCATTTGTAAAGCCCTTTTGCATCAGATGCAGACGCGTTTTCTGAAGTGCATCTTTAAAACTTTTAGTTCGATAGCGTTTCATGGCTTTTTCTGCAGTTGCTGTGGCAACATTAAGCTGTTCATCTAACGTATAAAAGGTCAAGCCATGCTGAATATCTTCTTCACTAATGCCTTTTTGCTTTAATTGTTGTGCCACATTTCGTGGTCCTTTATCACTGGTTCGCATAGCTGTCCGTACGTAACTTTCACTAAAAATTGCATCATCCAACAACCGCAGCTCTTCTAAACGTTGAACGATTTTTACTCGATCTTCAGGTACAATTTCTTTCTCTTTTAAATAAGTAAAAATCTCTTTCTTTGAACGTAATTGATAGCTTAAATAATTCATCGCCATTTGTAACCCGACATCATAAGAACTGGCTTTTTTTATTTCTTCTATTAAAGTATCTGATAACTCTTGGCCTTTTAGCAGACGCTGCCGTACTAAAATATCTTCCGAGACACGCAGTTTTTCGCCTGAAGATAGCCAAAGTAGATAAAATTCACCTTTATCTTTACTAATTCGTGTGATTGTTGTCATCTTATTCTCCTGCCCCTCTAAATCAGAACATATATTCTACTATACCATAGAATCCTTGGAAGCCAAATAAATAAAAATGTGCTAAAATGGGAGGAAGTGAAAAATGTGAGATGACTAAAGGATGAAAGAATATGACCCAACAACTAGTAAAAAAAGGCCAACAAATTTCTTTAAAAATTAAACGATTAGGAATTAATGGCGAAGGTATCGGCTATTATAAAAAATTAATTGTTTTCGTTCCTGGGGGGCTACCCAAAGAAGAAGTGACTGCCACGATCACAAATGTTACACCCAAATTTGCTGAAGGAACCCTTCAATCTGTCAAAAAAGCTGCTAAAGATCGCGTGGTCCCTCCTTGTCCTGTCTATGAAACATGTGGCGGCTGCCAACTACAACATTTAGCCTACAAAGCACAATTAGACTTTAAAAAAGATTTATTAAAGCAGGCGCTTAACAAATTTAAGCCAGTCAATTATCAAAACTATGAACTACGAAAAACAATTGGGATGGAGAATCCTTGGAATTATCGAAATAAAGCCCAATTCCAATTACGCCAAATCGATGGCCAAGTAGAAGCTGGTCTCTATCAAGCTGATTCACATCAATTAGTACCGATTGATAACTGTTTGGTCCAACAGCCTGCGACAACCAAGGTGATGAATACATTAGTTGATTTATTGAATGACTTTCAATTACCAATTTATGATGAACGTAAAAATAGTGGTATCTTTCGAACATTAATGGTTCGAGTGGGCATCCAAACTGGCGAAGTCCAAGTAGTGTTCATTACACAATCGAAGAAATTTCCACAAAAAGAAAAAATGGTTCGCGCAATTAATGAACAATTACCAGAAGTTGTTTCTATTATGCAAAATGTCCAAAATAAAAAAACCTCTCTAGTAATGGGTGATGATACCCTTCACTTATGGGGCAAAGAAAGCATTGAAGAACACATTAACGACGTTGTCTTTGATTTATCGCCGCGAGCATTTTTCCAATTGAATCCAGAACAAACGGAAGTTTTATATAATGAAGGAATCAAGGCCTTAGATTTACAACCAAACGAAACTGTTGTTGATGCTTATTGTGGCGTCGGGACCATTGGCTTAAGTTTAGCGAAACAAGCGCATCAAGTTCGTGGTATGGATACCATTCCCGCCGCAATTGACGATGCTAGATTCAATGCAAAACGACTTGGTGTTACGAACACACATTATGCTGTTGGAACAGCTGAAGACTTATTACCTAAATGGTTCAAAGAAGGCTTTAAACCTGATGCCATTGTAGTTGATCCCCCACGGACTGGTTTGGATCGTAAATTATTAACGGCCCTTTTGAAACAACCACCTAAGAAAATGGTGTATATTTCTTGTAATGTATCCACGTTAGCACGTGATTTAGTTCAATTAGCCAAAGTATATCAAGTAGACTATTTACAATCTGTTGATATGTTTCCACAAACCGCTCGTTGTGAAGTTGTCGTAAAATTAACGAGAAAATAAAAAAAGGCACCAAGTTTCACGAAATTCGTGAGACTTGGTGCCTTTAACTAATTAAACAATTATTTACTTAATTAGCTATTTTTTCGTCCGAAGAAGAATGAAACCACAGCAACTAAAATTACTGCCCCAATAATTGATGGCACAATTGCCATACCTGCTACGTGAGGACCCCAGCTACCTAAGATTTTTTCTCCGATAAATGAACCAACTAAACCGGCAACGATATTCGCAATCCAACCCATTGATTGACCTTTGCTTGTAAGCGCGCCAGCGATAGCACCGATAACAGCACCAACGATTAAAACCCATAAAGTATGCATAAAATAATTCCTCCTAAATGCTTTATCTAGCGAATAATTCGCTATGTTACTATTATGAACTACTTTTATTAGATAACAAAATAGTTTGCTTATTTCCATGAAAAAAAAGCAATAATTTCTGATAATTTCATTAAAAAAACTCAGAACAGGAGACCGAAGTGCACTGTTCTGAGCTTTTATTTAAGAAATTGTTGGTCGTTTTACTCGTTCATGTGCGACATCCGCTGCTTGAATCTCTTTATTATTAAAAGGTGTTAAGCGGAATGCCAATTGGAATTCTTCAAACGTAGTTCGGTATTTTTCTAATTGCCACTGGCCACAAGAGTAGCTACCTAGGGCGTTTTGTTTGTAATCGATATTTAAAACAACATACTCACTTTCTTGTAATTCATTGGTATGCTTAGCAACATCTAGCGCTTGTTCTTCAAAATAAGAAACACTAAAATTATATGAATCAGCCGCTGTTGCTACTACCCCTTGGCCGCGATCATCCGTGAATGCGGACCATTTAGTCGCCATGTGGTTGCCATTGGCTTGTGGAACAACATAATTAGTGAACATTTCCGCCACTGTAGCATCATAAACGCCAAGTAAACCAGCTTCTTGTGAATCTACATAGTTTTCTCTCGGCCCTTTACCGAAATATTTTACTTCTGATAGAGACTTGTCTAAATGGAGAGTCACACCCAAACGTGGTAACATATCTGGTGCATTTTCAATTTTACCGGCAGGACTACCTTTTAAGTCGAAGAAAATTTCGCCATTTGGTGCAATTAAATACTGATAGGTACATTGATAATGCCAAGCACTGTTAGTCGTTCCGTTAATTGTTTTTACGATGACTTGGATAAAATCATCAACTTTTTTCCACTCAAAAGAACGGACAATTTCATGCTCTAAATGTAAGAAATATTTCTTCTTCATTTCATCAATAATTTCCATATCATTACTGATCGGTGCCCGCCAAAATGTAAATTTCGGCCCTTTATGCAATAATTTTTTACCATCTCGTGTCACATTCGTTAAGGCACCCTTCACTTTATCAAAATTAATTGAAAAGTTTGGTCCTTCAATGTATAAATGAGGGCCAATTTCCTTTGCCATTAGCGAGCCAACTGGTGTGATCTCAATCCCTGGTGTTGCAATTGGCAATTCAAACTGTGCGGTAGCTAATTCATGACCAGCAGATGCATAGGCGGTCGTTTCTTTCAATTGATATGAAAGAGTTAAATAATAGGCGGCTCCTGCCTTTTTAGGAAAATCTAAATGATAAGGTAAGTGCAGTCTTCCTTCTGCTCTAGCAGCAATTGCTGGCACTGATACTGTCCCTGATTGAATCACTGTTTGATCTTCAGTAATTGTATAAACCAGATTAAAGATAGCCAAGTTTTCAAAGTCAAACCGACTCAATAATGAGAATTCACCTGACAGAACGTCAATAGCGCTAGTTGTAATGGGTTCAATGACTTTTTTGTATTCATACAAGCTAGGAGATGGCGTACGGTCAGGCATCAACATCCCGTCAATACAAAAATCTTTGTTACTTGGATCATCGCCGAAATCGCCGCCATAACGATAATAAACTTCACCGTTATCTGTTACAGATTCAATGCCATGGTCAAACCATTCCCAAATAAAGCCACCTTGTAATTTATCATGAGCATAAAATAGCTCTTGGTATTCTTTTAAATTCCCAGGGCCATTCCCCATCGCATGACAATATTCACATAAAATATGCGGTTTTTTTGAATTTTCAATAATCGTATTCATCAGTAATTCTCTAGTTGGGTGTTCCAACCACGTATACATTGTAGAATAGACATCCGTGACCTCTGCCTCAAAATCACCTTCATAATGAACCAAACGTGTTGGATCCATTTCTTTGGCAATACGGGCCATTTCAATAAAGTTATGACCAAACGCAGATTCATTTCCTAACGACCAAAAGAGAATTGATGGATGATTTTTATCCCGTTGAATCATCCGTACCATTCGAGAAACATAAGCCGTTTCCCATTCTGGATCGTTGCTAATCCAATCATATTCTCCGGTTAATTCAAAGCCGTGACATTCCAAATCAGTTTCATCAATCACATACATTCCATATTCATCGCATAAATCATAGAAATAAGCAGATGCTGGATAATGACTGGTTCGAATGGCATTAATATTAAATTGTTTCATTAAACGAATATCTTTTTCAATTTCTTCACGACTAACCACTCGACCATTTTTCGGATTATAATCATGACGATTCATTCCTTTTAGTTTAATGGCCACACCATTGACTAAGAAAGTCTCACCAGATACATGAATATTTCTGAAACCAACTTTTTGCGGAATAACTTCGACGACTTCCCCTTCAAAAAAAATAGTGATAAATAGTTGATACAAGTATGGTTTCTCCGCTGACCAAGCAGTGACAGACGGCAAACTTGCTGAAAATTCAACCGTACCTTGATTTCCTGCGACAGTCTCTTTAAGAACCGTTTTTCCCTGCTGATCCATCAACTCCAATTGAACTTGTTGTCCTTTGTCTTGCCAAAATTTACCCGTAATTGCCAAGTGTCCATTTTGATACGAATCATCTAAATCGGAAATAATAAAGAAATCTTCCAGCCCATTTTCTGGTACACCGAGTAATTCAACATCACGAAAAATACCACTTAACCACCACATATCTTGATCCTCTAAATACGTACCATCTGACCATTGATAGACTCGCACCGTTAAATCATTTGTTTCACCAATTTTAGCGTAAGGCGTAATGTCAAATTCTGCTTCATTTCGTGCACCTTTACTGTAGCCAACTTCATGGCCGTTCACCCAAACATGATAAGCTGAATCTACGCCACAAAAACGTAAAATGATTTTTTTATCGTGAAATGTTTCATCTATAGCAAATGTCCGTTTGTAAATACCTGTTGGGTTTTCCGTTGGTACATACGGCGGATTAATGGGAAAATTGTACCATAAATCAGAGTAATGCATTTTGCCATATCCTTGGACTTGCCAATTTCCAGGAACAGTGATTTGATCCATTTGGCTTGTATCAAAGTCCGTCGCAAAAAAGTTTTCTGGGCTGTATTCTGGCGCTTCTAAAAAGAGAAAATGCCAGCGTCCGTTTAAATTTTTGTATGCTTGTGTATATTTATTTTCATTTAATAACGCTGTTTCTTTCGAAGGAAAGCTCGAAAAATGTGCTCGTCCAGGCAACCGATTAATACTATCTACTTTATAATTTTCCCAAGTCTTCATAATCCATTTCTCCTTTACCAACTTCATTTTTTTCTTTTGTTTCATATCGTTTCCAACAAATCCAAGCAAAGCCCATAAAGACAATTAACCCAATAATGTTATACGCCAACATGCCCAGTGGACTAGCGGTTCCTTTCGGTAACGTGCCATTGATTTCTTCCATGATTAATTTTGGATCCGGCACAGTTGACATAAAGAATACAAAGATAAAAATGGCTAATAAGAAAATTCCCGCAATTAAGCCAAAGGTTCGATTACCAAAGCGGAAACTTCTCGGCATTGTTTCTTTTTTCCAACGAAGCCCAATATAGGCGATTAACAAGAACAAGACAGGCACTAATGACGTAGAAGCTGTCATATTAATTAACGTTTCTAAAAAGCTATCCATATTTCCAATTCCTAATGCTGGAATGGCAACTAAAATCGTCACAATAATTCCTTGAACTAACAAAGCATTGGTTGGATTTCCCTCTTCGTTCGTTTTCACTAGCCACTTACCGAAGACCCCATCTGGAATTTCTGAGAAAAATACTTTAACTGGTGCTGCCGTCCACAGAGCCAAAGAACCAAGACTTCCGACAAATAAGATAATTCCTACTAAGCGCACCATCATTGCTGCGGGAATATGGAAATACGTACCTAAAATTTTAAAGATATCAAAAATACCATTTGAAAAATTTCCTTTTAAGACGTCCGTTGGCACTACCAAACCTACAGCAACGGCACCAAGAATATACATGATACCGACCGCAATCGTTGCACCAATCATCGTGCGGACAAACGTTTTATTGCCGCCTTTAACATCCTTAATATATACACCGATACTTTCACCACCGCCAACAGCTTGTAAAATCCACGCCATCGTCATGAAAAAAGTCCAATTAAAAGTTGGCATAATTGACGTCGTGGTAAACTCTTGTGCTGGTTCATTGCCAAAACCAAACACGACGACAAAGGCTAAAACCACAAAAGCTACGCCCATAAATAAACGAGCACCACCCGCTAAGCTAGTCACTTTCGAAATCCACGAAACCCCTTTAATACAAACCCATGTCATTAACCAAAATAACAGGATAGAAATCACTGCAATTATTTTAGTACTATGGTTTCCTTGAAAAACGTTTTGACCTAAAAAAGCGTATGAACCATAAATCAATGTATTCGGTAGTAATGAACAGAAGAAAAACAAGTTGACAAAGAAATACGACCAAGCGCCTAAAAATGCCCATTTAGGTCCTAGCACAGATTCCAACCAACTGTGAACACCTGATTCATTTTCAGAATTAGCAGAAGCAAATTCTGCAATCATTAGAATAAATGGTAAAAAGTAAAAAATAGAGCCGAATAAATAGCCTGGAATAGTTGCTAGGCCAATCTGAATACTGTTGTTAACAATGCTGGGAAAGGCAAAAACCGCTGAAAAAGTCATGAGCATCAATGCGACAGAACCTAATCGTTCCCGTGAATGTGTTGCCATTTTACTACATCCTCTCTTTATCAAATTAATTAGTACTCACACATTGTAAAACGCTTACAGTTTTTTAAAAATAAAAAATGTTGCCTATTTCTTGTAAAGATGTTGACTTTTAGAAAGCCTTTACATACTCTTATAAAGAGGTGATAGCATGCAAAATGTTTTTACAAATAATGTCAGCATCCTGATTAATGATCAACCTATTAGCCAAGAATTTCATCTTTATGAAGCTGGCTATGAAAAATGCCGTCCGACAAAACCAACTGAGTTTGCCCCCATTAATTATTGGGTTTTGCATTATTGTAGCGATGGTGAAGGCTATTTTTCAACACCCTTTATGGAAAAACAACACATTACCGCTGGCGATTTGTTTATGATTCCAGCCAATTGTCGCAATATTTATTATCCTAATCGGCAAAATCCTTGGACCTATCATTGGGTTGGTTTTGTTGGAGATCTTTCGTCTCAGTATTTAGAAAAAATAGGCCTGACTACCGAAAATTGTATTTTAAAAGGAACTGTTGATAAGAAATTAGAAAGTTTATTTAAAAATATTTACCAAGAAGCGAAGAAACATAATCATTTTGGCAGTTTAAGTGAAAGCTTTCAATTGTTGAATTATCTAGAGCATCATTCCGTTACACAGCACGAAAATCAAAGCCAACAATTATTTAACCAAATTAAAATGGCTATTCACGAAAATTTTTCAAACAATCTTTCAATTAGTCAATTAGCTTCTGAGTATAACATTGATCGTAGCTATTTATTTAAGCTGTTTCAGCGTTATGAACAAACAAATCCTAGTATTTATGTACAAAACTTAAAATTGCAAAAAGCCTGTTCTCTGTTAAGAAAAAGTTCCTTAACCATCACGGAAATCAGTTTTGAAGCAGGTTTTTCTTCACCTTCTTATTTTTCAAAATTTTTCTTCCAGAAAAAAGAGATGACACCTCGACAATATCGTCAACAGTTTTTGACTTAAAATAAATTGTTGCTTATCTGTAGTTAAAGAAAAAAACAATTTATTTAATAATTAATTAGGGTTTTATTATAGGTGGGAGTGTGATATATAGATTAATCAAAACCAATAAATAATTTACAAGTTTTAGCAAATAAACAATATTGGAGAGAAAAATGAAACATTTTATTAAAGAAAACAAAGGTTTAGCCATCTACAGCTTTTTAATTGTCTTTGCCACTTATGGTATTAAACTATTTAACAATACTTACGCTATTGATACTATGCACTTAATGACTAATTACAGAGGCTATTTAAAACATTGGGTTTCCATTGGTAGACCAGGATTAGTAGCTTTAAAGCTTTTAACATACAACTATGTAAATGTTTATTTTTTAAATTTGTTAGCTATTATTTTCTTTGCTATCGCCACTATCTTGTTGTGCTATTATGTTGATCTTTCAACTAAGCAGATTTATAACAAAAAGTATTTATATATTATCCCAAGTATTTTTCCAACCAGTCAATTATTTAGCGAACAATTTTACTTCGTCCTACAAAATTTTGAATTTTCATTAGGTATCTGTTTGGTTATACTTTCTCTCATTGCTATTTACCATATTCCCAATAAAATTTTTAAATTATTTGGCTTTTTGTTACTGACGTTTACACTTACTATGTACCAATCATTCTTTGTATTTGCGTGTACCTTAATTTTATTCAAGATTTTAATGACATTGTATTTTGCTCAGTTGAATGACCTTAAAATTTCTTTTAAAGACTATGCCTTCAAAATTGGTCATTTTATTCTACTAGCTATTTCATCTCTCGTTCTATCTCAACTAATGGCGATGTTAGCGAAAAAAGTTTTAAACGTTGAAAGCTCCTATCTAGATAATATGATTCTTTGGGGTAAACGTCCCTTGATAGATTCTATCAATGATATTAAAGATTACGCCAAAGAACTATTTTTCCCTACAGTCGGAGACACTTTTTTTACACCGCTGTTTTTGATATGTGTTCTTTTACTGGTCATTGTATTAATTAATATGTCCTATCTAAAACGCAAAAATATTTTCTTCATCTTTATTACCTTGTTAGGTATTCTAATCACTCCACTCATGTTTACAATTTTAGGTGGAAAACGTCCGGCAATTAGAGGTGAAGTACCTAACTTCCCTGCTGTTTTAGCATTATTACTCATCTTTATTATGATTTACTGGGGATACAACTTTGTGCTTAAACATTTATTAGTTGGCATAGTAATTCTCTTTACTTTTATTCAAGTCCGGGAAACAACCAACCTAGAATATTCTGAGTATCTAACAGCGGAAGAAGATTTACGTACTGCGGAAATGATTACAAATAATATTTATTCAATGGAAATTGAGAATCCAGAATCCTATAAACTTTTAATGTATGGAAATCGTTCTCCTCGGAATGTTTCAAATATAAAAGGTGAAACAAACGGTGTCTCATTATTTGAATTCATGCCTAACTCGGTGCATACTAGTTTAAATACTTTACTCTATATGAAAACATTTGGATTAAATTTTAATGATCCTACACCAGAAGATTTTGAAAAACACAAAGCTTTACAAGCAGAAATGAATGTCTGGCCTAGCAAAGATTCTATCCGAGTGGTAGATGATTGTATTGTTGTTAATTTGTCAAAGTAGACAATTAAATTTTATAGATATTTTACTAGCGGTAGTTGTTTTAGCAAAAGACAACTACCGTTTGCTATAAAAAAAGAACCCTTGCAACACAAGGGTTCTCGAACATTCAAAAGTTGAATGAATTATTTTACTGTTACTGAAGCGCCAACTTCTTCTAAAGCAGCTTTTAAAGCTTCTGCTTCTTCTTTAGAAACAGCTTCTTTAACTGGTGCAGGAGCGCCATCAACTACAGCTTTAGCTTCTTTCAAGCCTAAGCCAGTTGCTTCACGAACTGCTTTGATAACTTTAACTTTTTGATCGCCAGCTGCTGTTAATTCAACAGTGAATTCAGTTTGTTCTTCTGCTGCTCCACCTGCTGCTGGTCCAGCTACTGCTACAGGAGCTGCTGCTGATACGTCAAATTTTTCTTCGATAGCTTTAACTAATTCGCTTAGTTCTAAGATAGTTGCTGTTTCTAACTCAGCAACGATGTTTTCAATGTTTAATGCCATTTTGAATTTCCTCCATTTAAATTAAAATTGTTTGTTTTTTATTTGTTTGAATTAGACTGCAATTAAGCAACTTCTTCGTTTTTCTCTGCCACTGCTTTGACAGCGTAAGCCACGTTGCGGACTGGCGCTTGTAATACAGATAATAGCATAGATAGTAAACCTTCGCGGTTTGGTAGTTTTGCCAACGCAGTAATTTGTTCCACTGAAGAAACTTTTCCTTCGATGACGCCACCTTTGATTTCTAATGCTTTTGCATCTTTAGCAAATTCGTCGATGATTTTAGCTGGTGCTACTACATCGTCGTTGCTGAATGCGACAGCAGTTGGGCCTGTAAAGACTTCGTCTAAGCCGTCTAAACCAACTTTTTTAGCTGCACGAGAAAGGATTGAGTTTTTGATGACTTTCATTTCTACGCCTGCATCACGTAATTGTTTACGTAAGTTAGTGACTTCTTCAACTGTTAAACCACGGTAGTCCACGATTACAACTGATGCTGCTGATTCAAATTTCTCAGCGGCTGCTTGAACTAGGGTTTCTTTTTTAGCGATTGCTGCTTCACTCATTTATTTCACCTCCTGATTTTGATGGTGGAGTTGGACTTGGTTTACGATATGTAAAGTAGAAGAATCAAATGAAACTTCGCTCACTTCGTTCGCCAAGTATTGTTTTACATCGGCTTTTTTTCAAAAAGTCGTGTAAAACAACAAAACTCCATGCCACCGTAGACATAGAGGGACCGAATTGTATATAACTCAACAATTGTCCTCGGTAGGAAATTAAGACTTGCGTCACCTACTGTCTTCGGTACAGTTAATTATTAACCTCACTCACTTTACCATAGGGTAAGTGAGTGAGTCAAGAATTTTTTAATTATTTTCTTTCAAATTAGAAAGAAGCTTGGTCAACGTGGATTCCAGGTCCAAATGTTGTTGTTACTGAAATGTTTTTGATGTATTGACCTTTAGCAGTTGATGGTTTAGCTTTCAATAATACGTCGTTAATTGTGTTGAAGTTTTCAACCAATTTTTCGTTATCAAATGAAACTTTACCGATTGGTACGTGGATGTTACCAGCTTTGTCAACGCGGTAAGTTACTTTACCAGCTTTAACTTCTTCAACAGCTTTTGTAACGTCCATTGTTACAGTACCAGTTTTAGGGTTTGGCATTAAACCTTTTGGTCCTAAGACACGGCCTAATTTACCAACTGTAGCCATCATGTCAGGAGTCGCAACAACTACGTCAAAGTCGAACCATCCACCTTGGATTTTTGCAACCATGTCGTCGTCGCCTACGAAATCTGCACCAGCAGCTTCAGCTTCTTTAGCTTTTTCGCCTTTAGCGAATACTAAAACAGTTTGTGTTTTACCAGTTCCGTTTGGAAGCACAACTGCTCCACGGATTTGTTGGTCTGCTTTTTTAGGGTCAACGTTCAATTTGTAAGCAACTTCAACTGTTGCGTCAAATTTCGCGATGTTTGTATCTTTTGCTAAAGCTACTGCTTCTTCAACTGAGTAAGCTTTTGTAGCATCAACTTTTTTCAATGCTTCTTGCATTTTTTTGCTCTTTTTAGCCATTTTGTTTCCTCCTTGATTGTGGTTATAACGGTTGTACCTCCCACGTCTTTCATATCTTTAAATATGAAACGAACTGAGAAGCTACTTCTTTGAGTAAGTGTGGAATAAAAATTATTCTACGATGATACCCATGCTTCGTGCAGTTCCTGCAACCATGCGCATTGCTGCTTCAACGTCAGCGGCGTTTAGGTCTGCCATTTTAAGTTCAGCGATTTCTTTCACTTGATCGCTTGAAACTGTTGCAACTTTAGTTTTGTTTGGTTCACCTGAACCTTTTTCGATTTTTGCAGCTTTTTTCAATAAGACTGCAGCAGGTGGTGTTTTAGTAATGAATGTAAATGAACGATCTTCATATACAGAGATTACTACTGGAATAATCAAGCCTGCTTGGTCAGCTGTACGAGCATTGAATTCTTTAGTGAATCCCATGATGTTGATACCTGCTTGACCTAACGCTGGACCTACTGGTGGAGCTGGTGTTGCTTTCCCCGCAGGAATTTGTAATTTAACGATTTTTTCTACTTTTTTAGCCACGAAAATACCTCCTTAAGTTCTCGTGCGTGGTTAATGGGGTTGAGATTTCCCCTCCCACTCAACGTACATTTAAAACATACCCTATTACTATACAGGATTCCCTTTACTTTTTCAAGATGTTTTTATGATTTCAAGACAATTTTTTTATCCGTTATTTTCTTCATGAAATGCGCATCATGCTCAATCACTAGCATTGCAGGCTTCACAGATAAGATTAGCGCTTCTAATTGTTGATGATTAAACACATCCAAGTAATTAAGGGGTTCATCCCAAATATAAAGCTCTGCTGATTGAGACAATGATTTGGCTACTTCGACTTTTTTCCGTTGCCCCATACTCATTTGTTCAATTCGATTAGTGAAAACGGCACGCTCCATCCCAAGTTTTCGTAAGTTATTTAAAAATTGGGTGTAATCTAACTGATTTTTCTCTGCAAATTCGGATAAAGTTCCTTGATTGTCTTCATAATCTTGGCGCACATAAGAAATGGTTAATTGGTGAGCCAAAGTGGCTTCGCCTTCTGAATCTCCAGAAAAATCCCCCAACAAATACTGAATCAAGCTCGATTTTCCTGAGCCATTTTTTCCTGTTATTCCAACAATTTCTCCCGCGTTTATTGAAAAAGAAAGTGGCGCAAATAGCCAATTTTTCTCGTAGCCTAGACGAAGCTCTTCCACCGTCAATAATGTTTTGTGATGCGTTGGCTGATAATCCATTGACAAAGGATCAATATACTCAAGATCTTTTAATAGTTTTTCTTTTTCTGCTAATTGTGTTTCGGCGCGTTGTTGAATGTGTTTCGAGCGCTTCATTACGCGCGCTGCCCGGGCACCAATGGCTCCTGTATCAAAAATCGCCCCGCTCCCTTTTTCTTTAGCGTTGCCGTACTTATCACCTTCACGGTTCATCGACCATTCCGCTTTTTTACGAGCGGTTTCTTTCAAGCGATTGACTTCTTTTTTGATTTTTTCATTTTCTGCTAGTTCAAAAGCATCTCTTAATTTTTTTTGCTCTTCATAAATAGAAAAATTCCCTTGATACAGCGTCAATTGACTTTTTTCAATCGCCAAAATATGATCAACCACTTCATCAACAAATGCCCGATCGTGGCTGACTAAAATAAACCCGTGTTTCTTTTTTTTCAAATATTCAGCCACTTGTTGTCTGCCAGCTAGATCTAAATGATTTGTTGGCTCGTCAATTAAAGGAAAGGCATTTTCTTCAATAAAAAGAAGACCTAATAAAACTTTCGTCTTTTCGCCGCCTGATAAAGAAGAAAAGGGCCGCCATAAAACTTCAGGATCAACGTTTAAAAGCGTTAATTCTCGTTCTAATTCCCACTGTTCAAAAGAAGTCACCTCTTGTAAGACATAATAAGTGAGCTGTTGTTCTTCTGCAACTGTTTGTGGAAAATAGACGAAATCGACTTGATGAAGAATCTCTCCTTGGTAATCCAACTGCTTTTGTAACAATCTTAATAAGGTTGTTTTCCCACGGCCATTGCGGCCAATCAATCCTAATTTCCAATTGGTATCCATCGTGATATTTGCCTGATCAAAAAGCAATACTTCTTGATTATCATAGGCAAAAGATAGTTGTTTTAGTTCAATTTTCGACATAAATATACCTCCATAAAGCAAAATTGATGCAGCTTTACGGAAATCAGCGGCATCAATCCAAGGTATACAAAAAGACCCGTGGCTGAATTCTTTAAGCTAATTTCCGAAAATCCGCACACTCCACCCGTTATAATCAGGCAAAGTTATACAGTTTCTCTAAAAAATTAACTTAAATTTTCAACGCACGAATCCCTCTTTTCGTCTTTTATTATCTAGAATTTAGCATCTCTTCACTGATTTGTCAACGAAGGCCCCTTGCTTTCATTCTGATAAAAATTTAAATTATTCGCTAAAACACAAGCGATTGCCTAGTTCCCCGCCATTTTTTGTGTTAGACTTCCAATGAAAACATATTCTAATGAAGAAGGTGCTGAAATGGAAGAGTTACGCTTTAATAGTGTTTTTGATATTATCGGACCCGTTATGATTGGTCCAAGCAGTTCTCATACAGCTGGAGCGGCAAGAATTGGAAAAGTGGTTCGCAGTATTTTTGGACAGCAACCTGATAGCGTTGACATTTATTTATATGAGTCTTTTGCCAAAACTTATCGTGGTCACGGAACAGATATCGCCTTAGTTGGCGGCCTTTTAGGTATGGAACCAGATGATGAGCAATTAGCCAATTCTTTGGAAATTGCTTATGAACAAGGAATGGAAGTTTGTTTTATTCCTAAAAGTGAAAAAGCAGACCACCCTAATTCCGTTAAAATTGTGGTTTCTTCTGGCGACCGAAAACTATCTGTGACAGGAATTTCAATTGGTGGTGGAAACATTCAAATTTCTGAATTAAATGGCTTCAAATTGTCTTTAAGTATGGGCACGCCAACATTTATCGTTGTTCATCAAGATGTTCCTGGCATGATTGCTAAGGTGACCAACATCCTTTCAGCTAGCGATATCAATATTAGTACAATGACCGTTACCCGAGAATCTAAAGGGGAAAAAGCGATTATGATTATTGAAGTTGATCAAGCCGAAGTCGGTGACATTGTCATGCAATTAGCTGAAATCCCTCATATATATAGCGTTAACTATTTTGACTAAATGAACGTAAAGGAGTAATACGATGTTTTATTCAATTGAAGATTTGGTAGCTCAAGCGAAAGATTACCCTTCTGTGAGCGAATTAATGATTGCAACAGAAATGGCTCATGGCGGGTATTCTCGTGAACGAATTATTGAAACAATGGAAAAAAATCTAGCCGTTATGAAACAATCCGTCGCTGAAGGAATCGCTGGTGTTACCTCAGTAACAGGGCTAACTGGTGGCGATGCAACCCGCTTAAATGATTACATACATTCAGGCAACTTTTTAAGCGGTGAGACCATTTTACAAGCCGTGCGAAATGCGATTGCTGTTAATGAAGTTAATGCAAAAATGGGCTTGATTTGTGCTACACCAACCGCAGGCAGTGCCGGAGTAGTTTCTGGCGTCTTGTTGGCAGTTATTGACCGCTTAAAGTTAACGCATCAGCAACAATTGGATTTTCTATTTACCGCTGGGGCTTTTGGCTTAGTGATTGCCAATAATGCCTCAATCAGTGGTGCCGAAGGTGGTTGTCAAGCTGAAGTCGGTTCTGCTAGTGCAATGGCAAGTGCCGCTTTAGTTGCGGCTTCTGGCGGTACGCCTGATCAATCTGCTCAAGCTGTAGCCATTACGATAAAAAATATGATGGGTCTCATTTGTGATCCTGTTGCGGGACTTGTTGAAGTTCCTTGCGTGAAGCGAAATGCATTAGGTTCTTCTCAAGCCTTCATCTCAGCTGATATGGCTTTAGCGGGGATTCGAAGTGTCATTCCACCAGACGAAGTCATCCACGCAATGTACCAAGTGGGTCGCCAAATGCCACAAATTTTCAAGGAAACAGCTGAAGGCGGTCTTGCGGTGACACCAACTGCACAACGTTTAAGCAAAGAAATTCTAGAGAAACAAAAATAGAAATAACTATAGCAAGAAGCTTACAGAAAAAAACGTCCATTCGTTTTTTCCGTAAGCTTCTTCTTTAATAACTTGTTCCGCCTAAACCAACCACAGCGACAATTCCATTCATGACATCTTTCATCGTTTCACCCACAAATGAAACAGTTCTACCATCAACGCGTTTAATCATTGGTAACATTTCAATACGATCTGCTTGTGCTGTCGTCACACATTGCAATTTTACAGTTGCTGGTGTTTGCAAGGTATATCGGGGTAATTCAGACAACGCAAAGGAAGTTAACACCTGACTTGTAGTCGCTACGATAGCTTCCCGAACTTGTTGCATGGGTCTATTTTTGATTGCATAACGTCCCAGAGAGTCTTTGGTGGAAACAAAGGGAACTTCGGGCATCATTTTTTCTTGAAAAAGTTGTTCCTCTAAGCCTGATTCACCGATAATTAAACCAACAGGGACACCTAATTCGCTAGCGTAAGCTGCATTAATTGTCGTTTCATTCATCGCTAAGTCGTTTATTTTTAAACCATAAGCAACACTAGCGCTATACCCATGATCCATATTCCCTTTTTGTTTACCAATACCGGCATGATAACCTAAGAAAAAGACTACATCATAGCTACTATCCAAGCCACTCATCATATAATCCATGCGAGGAAAGCCGCTCACTAAGGAAATTCGTTCATCCATTTCTGCCAAGCGCGCATAAGCTAAATTCAATCCACGGCTATGCGAATCGGCAATAGTAATTTCTGTAATTTGTTCATTTTTAGCACTCTTTTGAATCCCTTCAATCAACCAAGCCACATGTTGGTGATATAATTCTCGGAATAAAACGGTGTCCTCTTTTTCCATATCAAATGTCGCAATACCTGCTAATCCTTCAATATCGCATGATACATAAATCTTCATTTGTTCCACTCCTTTGACAATGGCTGAACCAGTGCTTGAATTTTGTCAGCATCTAAATTTTTGATTAATTGAATGACTAATTCTTTCGCCGCTTGGTAATCTTGAAAGTCCACATAGCAATGGGGTGTGTGAGCGTAACGGACAGGAATTCCTACAACAATCGTCGGGGCTCCTTGAACTTGTGTAATCGCCATGCCATTGGTTCCACCACCACTTCGAACAGAAACTTGAACAGGAATTTTGTGTATTTTAGCAATCTCTAGTGCATACTCTTGAAATTCTGGATTCGTAATCATAGAAACATCAAAATAACGTAACATCGGTCCTTTTCCCATTGCTGATTGAATCATCTCTGGCGTTTCTGCCGTATCATCAGCCGGGCAGCCTTCGAAAACAATAGCTAAATCAGGATTGACTTGTTTTGCGGCAATAAGTGCTCCTCTTTCGCCAACTTCTTCTTGTGCAGTTACTGTCGCAACTAACTTGAATGGAAGTGTCTCTTCTTTCAACTCCTCCATGACGTCCACTAAGCAAGCACAGCCAATGCGACAATCAAAAGCTTTTCCTAAAAAAAGATCTGTCTGTTCGTTGTAACAACACGTCACATCTGGAATGACCGGTGCACCAAGATCGATTTTGTACGTTTCAATTACTTCTTCTTTTGAGGTAGCACCAATGTCGATCGTCAAATCAGCAATGGTTAATGGCCGCTGACGTTCCTCTGGTGTCATAAAATGAGGGGGCCGACTAGTAACTACGCCTGGCAGATAGGTGCCTTCCCGGTTACGAATCCGAACTTTTTGTGCAGAAATCGTATTAGGGACCCAGCCACCTAACGGAAGAAAACGCAACAAGCCGTTTTCTTTAATTGCTTGAATCATAAAACCCACTTCGTCACTATGGGCATCAAAAAGCACAACTGGACCTTCACTTAGATTATTTTTCTTCTCAAGATATAAATTTTTAATGGCATCTAGCCGTTGAATAGTAAAATCCGCAGTTGCATGTTGAAGGATTCTAACGACTTCTGTTTCAAAGCCTGAAACACCATTAGCATTTGAAAGTTCCTGAATTAATTGAACAGCTTGACTTTTTTTCATTTTTTCCCAACCTTTACTTGTCACTGATAGAGACTGATTTGTAATAGCCTGAACCTAATGGACCATAGACTAAATTTTGGACAGAATCGGCCACTAAGCGTGCTTCTGTTAATTGATAAAGAGGAACTAGGGGTGCTTCTTCCGCAACCAATTGATCCGCTTTTTGTAATGTTTTCCAACGTTCTTCATATTTATTTGCATAAGTTACGTTTGCTTCTTGAAGCAACTGATCAAAGGTCTTATTAGACCATTTACCAAAATTATTGGAATTTTTTGATTGCAATAGGTTTAAGAAGTCGATTGGATCAGCATATACTGGCGTCCAGCCACCAACCACAATGTCGAAATCTCCGCTGCGACTTTTTTCTAAACGATTATTAAAAGGAACTGGCGAAACATTGACTGTTAAATTTTCTAAATTATCTGCTAAAGCTCCTTGAACATACTCACTGATTTTTTTAGCATTTTCTGTATCCGAACTTAAAATCGTTAGCTCCGCTTTTTCAATTCCTAATTCTTTTTTAGCCGTTTGCCATAACTCTTTCGCTTTTTCTGGTTCACTAGGATTTAAATCTCCTAATTCCTCTGCAAAATCTTTTTGCGTTTCTTGATTAGTGAAACCTGTTGGCACGAAGCCAAGTGCTTTTTTTGAGCCATCATTTAAAACATTTTTAGCTAAACGCTCAGAATTCAATGATAATGCTATTGCTCGACGTGCATTCTTATTTGCCAAAAGATCTTTTTGCGTATTTAATTGGATATAATACGTTCCAGGAATTTCACGAATTTTCAAAGCTGCATTGCCTTGTTCTTGTGCAACAATTTCTCCAGAAATTTTTACAACATCTAATTCTTTCCCTTCGAAAAGATTTTTCCCAGTATTGACTTCTTTAACTACTTGGACATCCACCTTATCTAGCGAAACATTCGCTTGATCCCAATAATTTTTATTCTTCACATAGGACCAAGTATTATTCGTGCCATCCCAACCTTCTAATGTGAAGGCGCCATTGTAAAGTGTTGACTCAGCTGATGTACCATAGTTTTTGCCCGTTTTTTCGACAAATGCTTCATTTAAAGGATAAAAAGCTGGTACCGCCAATAATTGTTGAAAATAACTCATAGGATAGCTTAGCTCTACTTCCAAGGTATGGTCATCAATGGCTGTTACTCCTAACTCTTCTTTAGATTTGCCACCGTCAACAATAGCACGATAATTTTTTAGCCCTTCAAAGTAATACGCTTGCGGGGAAGCTGTTTTTGGGTCCACTGTGCGCTTCCAAGAGTATTCAAAATCATTGGCTGTGATTGGCTCGCCGTTACTCCATTTTGCATCTTTTCGAATCGTAAAAGTATAGCTTAAACCATCATTGGAGGGCTGTACTTTTTCAGTTGCCAATGCTGGTTTCGCTTCTCCTTTTTCGTCAAAGGAGAAAAGTCCCTCTCCTACTTGACTCATTACATCTGCTGCGGTATTATCCATTGCCAACGACACGTCTGCCGTTGATAATTCCGAATCAATCCCGACCCGTAATACCTGTTGTTCTTGCTTTTTGGTTTCTTTCCCAACACTTCCACAGCCCGAGAGAAGTAGAACCATGATTGCTGCCAAAGACAGCCTTTGCTTTGTTGCCCTTTTCATAAAAACACCTCATTTTTTTATTTTTTGATACCTTTTTCCCACAAAATTATTTATAATCTGATAAAGGAGGTTTGCTCATGAACTTAGATTACTTAAAAGAAACGTATCATTTAACGAAAACAGAAAGTCAGATTTTGTATTATTTGGATCAACAAAGTACGAATGCGGCCGATTTGAGTATTCGGGAAGTTGCCAAACACTGCTTTTCTTCGCCTAGTTCCATCATTCGTTTAGCCAAAAAATTAAATTTATCAGGTTATAATGAACTTATTTACAAATTAAAAGAAGCCCATTTTTCTCAGCCAATCCCTTTTGAAACAGCGCCTTCATTTGAAACAACCAACGAGTTTTGTCAACTGCTTGCCAAACACAAGAGTCATTTATTTGTTATTTTAGGTCATGACTTTTCACGACATTTGGCGGCTTACATTAGTGAAGTTTTCAATTTTCATGGCATCCCCAGTATCACAACAGCCTATACTCATTCGATAAATAGTCAAAATAATCAGAATTTTCTTTTCATCATTCTGTCACATTCTGGTGAAGAAAAATACCTAAAAGAAACAGCTCTGCTTGCGAAAGAGAAAAAACATCCTATCATTTCTTTTGTTGGCGCCAAAAATTCAACTCTTGGTCGACTGGCAGATCTCGTTTTTTCAACTGACTCTTACAGCCCGTTTTCAACAAGTGTCGCTCAGCCACAAATGTTTTTTGGCCAAACATTAATCACCTTTGAAGCCTTGATTTGTGCTTATTTAAATCATGAGGATTCCATTCCAATATCTCCTAAAAATAAATAATTTTATTTATTATAGCTGAAAAAAGCTATTTCGCTAGCCAAAGTATAGAAATTCGATTAGCAATTGATCTACTTCAGGATTTTCATGTAATTGACTATGTTGTGCATTTTCTCCTTTAATAATCTGGCTAGTGACTTGAGTTCCTCGCTGTTTTAGCAAGGCGTTGACTGCTAAGGCACTAGATAACGGCACCGTTCCATCACTTAAATCTGTTGCACTTAATTGACCACCAATTAATAAAATGGGCAGTTTTTCTGGAACAACATTAATCATCTCTTGATAATCCAAATAGCGGCTACTTTTTTCTGTGGGGCCGTTTTCTAGTTCCGTTTCGATGGTTTGCTGTTGACTCGTATCAATAAAATCATTGAAGGGTGCTCCAATGCTGACGAATTTTTCAATTTTAGGTAACGATGCGTCTTGCCCATAGGTTCCTAAATAACGTAAGCCACTAACACCGCCCATAGAGTGCCCGACAATATTGGCTTTGTTCACTTGATAATTTTTTTGTAAATAGAGTAATGTGTTTTTTATCCATTCTGTTTGATTCCATTCATTGTTTTTATTATCTTCAAATAGAACTTGAACACTGGGATTCGTCGCTTTGCCACTTAAAGCTCCTCGCTCTTTAACCACGGTCCCATCAGGTTTAACGAGTAGCACTAATTCTTGAGTTGTGGCACCTTGTTTCTCCAAGCGATGCAGTAACGAGCCAAACGAATTTTTAGTTCCTGCGTAACCATGAAAAAAAAGTGTTGGTGTTGTTGTGCGGTTTAACTCAACAGTTGCTTCTTTTGTGGCGGCTTGATTGTCATTCTTCGTGGTTGCCCCAATTTGGCAAGCACTTAATAATAGAACAAGACCCATTAGCAAAGAAAAATAACGATATTTTTGGGCATGTTTCATTTTTTTCATTCCTTTCTGCGATGAACTAAAAAAGGGCTTGGAAAAGAAGTCAGTTGACTGCTTTTCCAGACCCTACAATCTGTATCAATCAGCTGAACAATAGTTTGTCAGCTTGTTTATTAATCAATGTTATCGACTTGTTCAAAGTCTAATTCTGTACTTGTTTCACGACCAAACATATCGATGTTTACTTTTAATTTTTGTTTTTCTTCATCGATTTCTGTCACAACACCTTCAAGACCAGAAAAGGCACCTTCGATAATTTTCACTGTATCGCCTAGCGCTACTTCTAAGTCTGATTGACGGGTGCTCATGCCAATTGAACGTAAAATGTGGTTAATTTCTTCTTGTAATAAAGGAGCGGGTTTACTACCGGCACCATGTGAGCCTACAAAACCAGTTACGCCTGGCGTGTTACGAACAATATACCAAGAATCATCGGTCATAATCATTTCCACTAACACATAACCAGGGAAAGTTTTATGAACGATTTCTTTTTCTTTACCATTTTTGACTTCTTTTTCTGTTTCTTCTGGTACAACGACACGAAAAATATAATCGCCCATCCCCATGCTTTGTGCACGTGATTCAATGTTTGCTTTTACTTTATTTTCATAGCCTGAATAGGTGTGCAATACGTACCAATTTCTTTCAAAAGTTTCCATTACTGATTCGGCTCCTTTAAATGTTTTAGTTTATTTTTTTCGAGCAAATAAAAAAAGCTCAGTTTCCCGAAGCTTTTTCTCGAATACTATTATAGCACCCCTCGTCGGGAAATACTAGAATTAATTATTTTAAAATCCAGCCAAATGCCGTTTGGATAACAGTATCCATGATAAAGAACAATGCTGCAAATAAAATAGATGTTTCAATTACAACTAATGTATCTTTACGCAATTGTTTTTTTGTTGGCCAAGTTACTTGCTTCATCTCATCAGCAACGCTGCGGAAAAATTTCATGTTGATACCCTCCTCTAAATCTATTTCGTTTCTTTATGTAACGTGTATTGATTACAATATTTACAGAATTTATTGATTTCTAAGCGTTCGCCACGTTTACCTTCACTAACGGATTTAGAATAGTTGCGAGAGCCACAAACGGAACAAGCAAGAGCTGCTTTCTTTGTTGCCATGTTCTTCGACCTCCTCTATTCACAAATTTACTTCTTAACAGTACCATTATTCGAAAAAGTTGTCAAAGTTTAATTTACTTTTTAAAGAAGCGCTGTGCCGATTCTTACGTAATTTTTTACCATTATCGCGAATACGTGCTTGATTTCTTTTATAAAATATCTGATTTTTCTTTATTTTCTATTTATTTTAACAAAATTGCTTTTATTCTGAGGTCTCAGCTATTGTTTTCTGCTAAGTTATGATATGATAAATTTATTAAAAATGAACCCTTAGGAGGCCTGTTTATGTTATTAAAATCTGTAGTTATTAAAAAAGATAATTTAACAACCGTCAATGAATCTTGTACTCTAGAAGAAGCTCTTTCTATTTTAGAAGACTCAGGTTACCGTTGTGTCCCAATTTTAGACGAATCTGGAAAAATTTTCCGAGGAAATATCTATAAAATGCATATTTACCGCCATAAAGCAAACGGTGGCGATATGAGTTTACCTGTTACCTATTTGTTAAAAAATGCCACAAAATTTATTTATGTCAACACTTCATTTTTCAAGGTATTTTTTACTATTAAAGAACTACCTTACATTGCTGTTTTAGATGAAAATAATTATTTTTACGGCATTTTAACACACAGCACCTTATTAAATATTTTAGCGCAATCTTGGAATGTAAAACAAGGGAGCTACGTTTTAACAATTGCTTCAGTTGGTCAACAAGGCGACTTAGCAGCCATTTCAAAAATCATTGCCAAATATAGCAGCATCGCCAGCTGTATTACATTGGATGTCGATAGTGAAGAATTTGTTCGTCGCACACTTATTACTTTACCAGCCGGCACAACTGCCGAAACGTGTACAGCCATTGTAGAACATTTAGAGCGGAAAAACTTTAAAGTTGTAGAATTGGAAAATTTAGAAGACGAGTAAAATTTACGACCTTTATCTTAGGATTTAAAGCTAGGGAGGCAAGTCAAAATGACTTACCTCCCTAGCTTATTTTTTAGACTTCTTCACCAATAATTCGAACTTCCGTTTGTAATTCAACATCAAATTTTTCTTTAATCACTTCTTGGATATGTGCAATTAATTCCACATAATCTGTTGCGGTTGCATGATCGATGTTAACAATAAATCCCGCATGCTTTTCGGAAATTTGAGCACCGCCCCATTTTAAGCCTTGTAAGCCAGCGTCTTGGATTAATTTCCCTGTAAAGTGACCAACAGGGCGTTTAAAGACACTGCCACAAGAGGGATACTCTAGCGGTTGCTTCAGTTCACGAAGTTCCGTTAATTCATCCATTTGGGCTTTAATTTCTGCATGGTTTCCTTTTTCTAAAGCAAACGTTGCTTGCAAGACAATACAATGTAATTCTTGAATTTCACTATGACGATAACGGAAATTCAGGTCTTCTTTCGTCATTGTTTGGATAGTTCCATCTGCCAACAGCACTTCTGCAGATTGGAAAACATCTTTAATTTCCCCGCCGTATGCTCCAGCATTCATATAAACAGCACCACCGACACTTCCCGGAATGCCACAAGCAAATTCAAAACCAGTTAAATCAGCTGCTAAGGCTTCGTAGGTTGTATCAATCAGCTTGGCACCAGCATCCACAATCATGGTGGTACCGGCTACTTTGATTTCTTTCATTTCTGTTAGCATAATCACGACATCGCGAATACCGCCATCACGAACAATCAAGTTGCTAGCATTGCCTAATACTAACCATGAAAGTCCTTGTTCTCGGCAATACGCCACAATCTCTTCGACTTCTTTTTTTGTTTTGGGTAAGGCCAACACGTCAGCTGGGCCGCCTGTTTTGGTAAAGGTTACGTTTTTTAATGGTTCATCTACTAATAAAGTAATTTCGTTTAATGTTTCTAACATAGCTTTAGTGTTCACGAAAGTTAGTCCTTTCTTTTCAAAATATCTGTCTTATTCTAGCATGATAGAAAGAAAGTTGCTAGTCCTCTTTAAAGAACATGCCGTTGTTGTTGGCGTAGCATTTCTTCACATAACGCATGACTTTCATAGACTTTTTCTTGTTTTAACTCTTGCTCTTGCGGTTTTTGAATGGCCTGGATGAAAGCAGTAACCATTTGGTAAAAACCTCTTTTTTCCAATGTTGGCGTCCAATCCCCCATCTCTTTTACTTGGTATTCTTCTTCTGTTTGGATGGTCAAATGCGTTAAATTTTCCAAGCGATAAGTACCTGTGGGGCTGGTGACTTCAAAAGTTTCTGTATTGGCCCCAGAGTGTAAATCCATAGAACAAACAATTGTTGTCTGTTCGGTTTCTAATTGTAAAATTGCTCGTTTTAAATGACCGTTTTCTTCCACTAATTTTGACTGCACCACGTGGAGCGGTCCTTCCGCTAAATAAACGGCGGTATCAACGACATGTAAAAATAAATCATACATCATAAAACTTGTTTCTCTCGTTGTATTGATGCGGTTCTTTTTAATAAAAATTGTTTGTTTTTCAGGAATATTTTTCAATACTTCCGTATAAGGGGCAAAACGACGATTGAAGCCAACCATCAGGCGCAGATTTTTGGCTGCTGCCAATGCTTGTAATTCTTTGACTTCAGCAAGCTCTTCACTTAAAGGTTTGTCCACAAAGACGTGAATACCAGCCTGTAATAATTGGCGAACGACTGCACCATGCACTTTTGTGGCTACATGGACAAAACAAGCATCAATCTTTGCTTCAATCAATTCTTCTATGGTCCCAACGGTTTCTGTAAAGCCATACTGATCAGCGATTTTTTGTCGTGTTTCTGGGTTTCTAGTTGCTAATACAAACTCTGCCAAGTGGCGGCATTCACTATAAGTTGGCAAATACGCTTTTTGTGCAATATTTCCTAAACCAATGACTCCAATTTTCATTCGTTTGTCCTCATTTCTGCTCTTTTTACTATTTTATCATAGACTACTTCTTTCCAAAAATCAGTCATTTTCTCTTTTTCTTTTCAAGTATTTAAAACTTCTTTAAAAAGTATTAGAATAGAAGAAAGCACCAAGCGACCTTTTCTTTGGTTCTGGTTTGCACTGAAACGAGCAAAAGCGTTTCTTATTTGAAAGGAGTTTCAACAATGAAATGTATTTCTTGGAATGTCAACGGCTTACGAGCGGTTGTTAAAAAGAATTTTATGGATGTTTTTAATGAATTAGATGCAGATTTTTTCTGTTTACAAGAAACAAAATTACAAGCTGGGCAAATTGATTTAGAACTTCCTGGCTATCATCAGTATTGGAATTATGCCGAAAAAAAAGGCTATTCTGGCACAGCAATTTTCGCTAAAGAAGAAGCGTTAAGTGTTCGCTATGGCTTAGGTATCGAGGCTCTCGATCAAGAAGGCCGCGTGATCACTTTAGAATATCCAGAATTTTTCATGGTCACTTGCTACACACCAAACTCACAAGCTGAACTAAAGCGTTTAGCTTATCGAATGACATGGGAAGATGCTTTTCGTGCCTATTTAAACGAATTAAATCAAGAAAAACCCGTCATTCTTTGCGGTGATTTAAACGTAGCTCATCAAAAGATTGATTTAAAAAATTGGAAAACCAATCAAAAAAATGCGGGGTTCACGCCTGAAGAACGGCAAAAATTTACTGAGTTGTTAGACAGTGGCTTCACTGATACATTCCGTTATTTTTATCCAGAAGCTGAAGGCATCTACTCATGGTGGAGTTATCGCTTTAACGCACGAAAAAATAACGCAGGTTGGCGGATTGACTATTTCGTTGTGTCAGAATCCTTGAATGAACGTTTAGTCAGTGCTAAAATCCATACAGATATTCTTGGTAGTGATCATTGTCCAGTGGAAGTTGTACTTGATTTTTAAGTGTTACTCAACGCGTTGAAAGGAGTTTTTTTAATGAACTTTTACGCTTTTGACTTTGAAACAGCTAGTTATGATAAACATAGTGCCTGTTCCATTGCAATTGTTAAAGTAGAAAATAGTCGGATTGTGGATGAATTTTACACGTTAATCAAACCAGAAACACCTTTTTTCTGGCGAAATACGCAAATTCACGGCATTCATGAATCAGATGTTGTCAATGCGCCCAAATTCCCTGAAGTCTGGCAACAAATTCAGCATTGTTTTCAACCAAATCGGTTAGTGGTCGCTCACAATGCAAGTTTTGATTGTAGTGTTTTGGCTGGCTGTTTAGATTACTATGGCTTAGAACAACCTAATTACCTTTCTTTATGTACAGTCAAAACGAGTCGCAAACTGTTTCCTGAATTTCCTAATCATAAATTAAATACCGTTTGTGAAAACCTCAATATCACTTTAAATAATCATCATGATGCTTTAGAAGATAGCCGAGCTTGTGCCGAAATTCTTTTACAGCAAGAACAACGATTTGGGGTTGAACCTTTAAAAAAATTAGTATTGGTGAAATAATCCAGTTCTTGTTTCCAGCGAAGGCGTTATCTCTTTCAGTGGCTAGTTGGCAGGAGATAACGTCTTTTCTTTTACATAACTTTTCCTCTAGACCAAAAATTTTTCTGAAAGGACGCGATGATGTATTCGATTCTTTACTTATTCACAGACTCTCTTAAAAATACGTGGCGCTCAAAAAACCAATTTAGTACGTTGATTCTTATCTTTATTATTAGTTTTCTGACTTTTTCTGCTCTATTATTGACTTTGTTGTTTTCTCGATGGCTTTCACAAATGATTCTTCTTGATAATTATGCAGTGATTCCTCCCTTGAAAATTTTCAGAGGTTTGGCTGGAATCAGCGCTGGAACACTCTTTTTCTTCCTGATTAGTTATATTTGCCGAACTTTCTTCCTAACTTTTTTAGAGCAAAAAAACGACTTACTGATCTTAGCTCTTTTAGGTACGACAAAATTACAAATTTTAATTAACTATGCCTTACAACCCATCTATTATTTGATTTTTATTTTGCCTTTAGCTGCTTTTCTAGCCAATAAGCTCATTCAACAGTTTATCCATGATTTTTTCAGCGAGGTACCTGGTTTAATGCATATCGATAGCTACATGCAAGGTATCTTTTTACCACTAACAGGAAGCCTATTGTTCATTTGCTGTTGTGTCTTTTTAATTCTTTTTAGGAAACTCAATCGCTTAATCAAAAAAGGTACTTGACTAACTATGCGAAAAAAGTGAGAAATACGTCATCTCGACGTATTTCTCACTTTTTTGAATGACTTAGGTTCTTTAGGTTAATTACTTTTTTCCGCCTCTTTTAAGCCAAGGCTTCAATAATTTCGGTCATTGTTTTTGAACCAAAAATCATTTGTTCTCCATCAATCAGCATTGCTGGAACGCTCATAATTTTCTTTTCTTTTTTCAACTCTGGAAATAGACTAATGTCCACCATTTCTGCTTCCACATGAGGATTAATTGATGCAATACGTTGGCAAGCCGCCACGACATCGGGACAGAAATGACATGTTAGTGAAACAAAGATTTCTATTTTTCTTTTTGGCAATGCAAGTATGTTCTTTTGCAGACTTGCTTCTAACGGCTGCCCCTCGCTGCCGACATTATAAACCGCCAAAACCAACGAGTTTACTTCATGGCCACTAGGAATACCACTAAATTTAATTCCTGTATAGTTTCCTGCCGCATCTAAGAGCACAACGCTAGGCATTTTTTCAATCCCATACAGCAATTCTTTGGCTGGCTCAGTATCTTTCAAAATCGTTTCTAAAGTAATCTTCTGATCCAGACTTGCAAATTCTGTTAAGAATGACTGAAGTTCCAATGATTTTTCATCACTTGCATCCAAAAACTGAAGCAATGTCACTTTTTTGGTTAGTTTAGCGAAAATACCGTTTAATTGTTGGCGCATACTTTCTGGGAACCACTGATGCTTACCAGTAACTTTCGCTGGCTGTTTTTCTTTTGGTTGCTGACTGTTTATTTCAGGGACAGATTGATTAGCTAATCGTTCAGTCATTCGCTTCGTTACAATCGGTTGACCTGCCTGTGTTTTTTGTTCTGTCACGTAACGTTGCGCATGAGTGGCGGCAATTGCACCGTCTGCAACCGCCGTCACAATTTGACGTAATTCTTTTATTCGTAAATCTCCTGCTGCATAAACTCCGGGAATATTGGTTTCCATATTCTCAGTTGTTGGCACATACCCACGGTCTAAGGCAATTTTCCCTTCAAAAATTTCTGTACTTGGTTTATTTCCAGCAAAAACAAACAGACCAAATGTACTGTCTTTTGGTGCTTCATAAACCGTTTCTTCTCCCGTCTGGTTATTGACAAACACAGCTTTTCGGACAAAATCATCTCCCGTAATTTCTTTCACTTCTGTGTTATAAACAATCTTAATTTTCGGGTGATTTTTAGCCGCCTCCGCAGTTAATTTTGCACATGTAAAATCGGGTTCTCGGATAATCATCGTTACTGATTTACCGTAACGTGTCAAATAAACGGCCTCTTCCGCTGCTGCATAACCGCCACCAATCACAAAAATATCTAGGCCTTGGAAAAACTCCCCATCACAAGTAGAACAATAGGCCACGCCGCGTCCTGTAAATTCACTTTCACCAGGGAAACCAATTTTACGAGCAGAGGCCCCTGTCGCAATCAATACTGCATATGCTTGATAGGTTTGACTCGCTGATTGAACAGTTTTTATCGTTTGACTAAAATCAACATCAATAATCTCGTCGTTTGTAAAAGCTACACCGAAGTCTTGTGCTTGAATGCGCATTTCTTCCATTAGTTCTGGACCTGTTGTGTGACGAATCGCTGGATAGTTCACAATTTCAGAAGTCGTCGTTACTTGTCCGCCAATTTTGTCTTTTTCAATAATTAAGGTATCCATCATTGCGCGACCTGCATAGATACCTGCAGATAAAGCAGCTGAGCCGCCACCAATAATAATCAAATCGTAGATTTCTTCTGTCACTTGCTTCTCCTCTTTCTTCTGTGTTTCAGAAAAAGAGCTGAACAAAACATTTTCTCTGTTTTATCCAACTCTTTGACCTCTATTTACAAAGCGAATTTAAATTTTACCAACTAAATCTAAGCTTGGCGCAATTGTTTCTTCTCCTGGTTGCCAATTGGCTGGACAAACTTTATCACCATGTTCTGCTACAAATTGAGAAGCTTCTAATTTACGAACAAGTTCTTCAGCATTACGACCAATACCCATGTCGTTGATTTCATAAGATTTGATGTCCCCTTCTGGACTCACAATAAATGAAGCACGGTAAGCCATTCCAGAAGCTTCATCTAAAACGCCAAAGAAACGAGCAAGTTGACCGTTGGGATCGGCTAACATTGGATATTTAATTTTTCCAATCGTTTCTGTAGCGTCAGCCCATGCTTTATGCACATAATGACTATCTTCTGAAACAGAGTAAACCTCACAATTTAATTCCTGTAAATGCGCATAATGCTCTTGCATATCCCCTAATTCCGTAGGACACACGAAAGAAAAATCAGCTGGATAAAAGAAGAAAATACTCCATTTTCCTAAAATATCTTCTGTTGATACTCGTGTAAATTCACCATCGTGATAGGCATCACATTCAAAGTCAAAAAGTTTTTGATTAATTAAATTCATTGTCGTTCCTCCTCTGTTTTTTTACTCTTTAAGGATAACAGTTTATAATTATTCCGTCAATAGAATAATTATAAATAAAAGAGGTTTTATTAACACATAATACTGTCATATTGAGAATTTTATGATTATCATTCTCAATTAGAAATAGCGAGATAACTTTTTAAATAACATAAAAAAGAAAGCGAATCATTAAAAGAACTTGCTTTTTAATGATTCGCTTTCTTTTTGTGAAGACATTCTTTAACTATCTAAAATAATCGTTTCTTTCTCTTTGGTAATTAAAATAACTCCATCACCAAGAGGAACTAAAGTAGAAGTTAAATCAGGGTGAGCCATGACTACATCTAAAAATTGGTTTAATTTACGATGAATCGCTCGATTTTTTTTCGGTACTTCCTCAGCAGGGTCTAAAATTGTCCCAGCTTGAAATACATCATCCACCATCAAAACGCCGCCAACTGGTAGCAATCGTAAACATTCAGGTAAAAATTCAATGTATTTTGATTTGGCACTATCCATAAAAATAAAGTCATAAGGTCCTTCCAACGTTGGTAGAATCTCAGCTGCTTGTCCTTCTAAAAGAGTGACCTTTTCTTCTAAGTCTAGGCGTTGGTAGGTTTTCTTCGCTTTTTTTATCATTACGTCAAAACGATCAATCGTGGTCACGTGACCATCTTCACCGACAAATTGGGCCATCAAGCTTGAAGAAAAACCAATTGCTGCCCCGATTTCTAAAATATTTTTGGGCTTTAGTTGTCCTAGCAAAAATTGTAGAAAAACTACTGTTTCGTGTGGAATAATCGGCACTCCTGCTTCATTGGCTTCCGCCTCCACTGCCCCTAATTCTCCGGGAAGTTTCTTTTGTTTTGTACGCATATACTCAACCAATTCTGGTTTAACGACTGGTCGATGCATCATTTCGTTTCTCATCACTTTCGCTCCTTTTCGTCCCTTTATTATACGAAGTCCTTGTTCCTATGTAAAGGATTGAAATAGGATTCTTATTATTTGTTTGAAAATAACATGCACATTCTTAACTTCCTAGCTAAGTGCGGATTACTTCTTGTAAGTACATTTTTTCTTTGTTTCTGCTATTTTTTATTAAGTTTTATTCAGAAAACGTCAAAAAGTAGCCCTCAAGAACATACCTATTGATTTTTTCTCGTTATTTCTTATAAAAATATTTCTACATATGTTAATATTTTCCCTTAAATCACTATTAATTCTTGCTATTTCAAGCCCCAAAACAAGCCTATAACCTTGCCAAAATAAGAAACGTCAAATTTTACTACTTTGTCTGTAAAAATTTGATATCACAAAAGAAAGGAAATCTTGTATACTCTTTACAGATAGTGATTTATAGTGAAGCACATAACCAAATTCCCGGACTTGACTTGGTTCAAGTACATATGCAGGCGAGCTATTTGATAGTTCCCTGATAAAAATCGTTTCGACGATTTTGCACATAGCACTACCTTTCTAAAAGCTAAAAATTATTTTTAGCTAGAAAAAAGACAACCGTTTGAAACGGCTGTCTTTTTTTTTAATAAATTAACCCAAGCAAATCTTCTTTTTCGATATTGCCAAAGTATTTTTTAACGTCAATTTGATCAATGGCTTCTTCTAAAGAAGCTTTATCATATTTCACGCCGGTTAAAATATCTTCAACATCTTTAATTTCACCAAGCCCAAAGAAGTCCCCAAAGATTTTAATTTCTTGAATGGCACCATCCGCCACGTTCATTTTCATTTCAATTGAACCAATTGGAAAACGATGGCGACGTTCTAAGTTAAATGCAGGTGATTTACCATAATTCCAATCCCAATTGCGATAGTATTGCTCTGAAATTTTGTTAATAGCCGCCCAGTCTTGATCAGTTAATTCATACGTTTTAACTTGGTCGATCGAATCTACGCCGAAAATTTTCAAAAGAATTTCTTGGCGGAATTCTTCCGTTGTCATCTCTTGTTTATCTTCAGATAAAAATGGTTTAATGTTTGTTACCCGTGAACGAACAGACTTGATACCTTTAGATTCGATTTTATCTTTCCGTACTTTCAATGTATTTACAACTTCATCAATATCACTATCAAACATTAAGGTTCCATGTGCAAACATGCGGCCGTTGGTAGCGTACATCGCATTTCCTGAAAACTTCATATCATTAATCACTAGGTCATTGCGCCCTTTTAATTCGGCACCTTCAACGCCTAAGTCGTGCAATGCTTGGATAATTGGTTGGGTAACTTTCGCAAAATCACGGAAAGAGTTGCCGTCATCTGGCATAATAAAACTAAAATTCAAATTACCATGATCATGATAAACGGCGCCGCCGCCACTTAAGCGACGAACAACATGAATGCCGTGCTCATCTACATATTCTTTGTTAATTTCTTCAATTGTATTTTGGTTACGGCCAATAATGATTGACGGCTCGTTAATGTAAAATAAAAGAATGGGCTCATCTAAAGGCATTTCTGTTAACAAATATGTTTCAATTGCTAAGTTCACTCGTGGGTCATTATTTTCATTCGGTACAAAAATCACAATCGGTTCTCTCCCTTGGTATAGTTACTTTTTTAAATCTCAACTGTTAAATCTGGTTGGGCTAATGTCACTGGAATTTCCGTTCCAGCATAGTTTTGCGCTTCTTCCCGTAGTTGTTCCAATGACCCATGCTGTGGTAAATGGGTCAACATCAATTGTTTGACTTGTGCTGCTTTGGCAATTTCACCCGCTTCTCTTGACGTAAAGTGTGCATGATGTCGTTCATTACCTTCAAATAAGTACGTATCCGCTAAGAATAAATCAGCGTCTTTTGCAAAGTCTTCAAAACTTGCTAAGTAACCAGAGTCTCCTGTAAAGACAAAGACTTTGCCAGTCGCTTTTTCAACAATCCGCATCGCGTAACAAGTGACAGGATGAATCGTTTCCATGAAAGTAATTAAAAATGGTCCTACTGCCAACTCTTCTGCTTCAAAATACTCTTTCCCTTCGGAAACGTTAGGAAGCGTTAGTTCTTTGAAATGCATTTGATCTTGTGTATGGCCATATATTGGCAAAATAGGCGTCGGTTCCAGCGTTGGATAAAGCTGACGATAATATTGTAAAACACCTAAATCTGCGATATGGTCATGATGGTAATGCGACAGAATGACAGCATCTAATTTCAATGGATCTAGATAGTTTTCTAAACGCACTAATGTCGTACTGCCTGCATCAATAAGCAAATGAAAGCCTTCAGATTCTAACAAATAGGAACTCGTTCCTTCTCCTTTGTATGGATAAGCACCTAAACAGCCTAAGACAGTCAATTTCATGTGTGGACAACCTCCTTCAATACGATACTTCCATGTTACCATAAAATAACGGAAAAACGAGGTTAAAACGCTTAAATTTTCACAAAAAGACCAAAGAAAAAACCTGAACCCTTTGTCGAGATAACGAAGGATTCAAGCTTCTTTTTTATTCTTCGGCTAAACCTTTTTCTTCTAAGGCAGTTTGATAAAAACTAGCTAACGATACATAGTTATAAGGAATCACCCATAATAGACCGATACCAATAGCTAAAAAGCCCACAATATACCAACCAATAAAAGAAAATTGTAAACATAAATATTGCCAAAAACGATTTTTCATTAAATATAACGCCTGTTTCAATGCCATCATAATTGGCAGTTCTGGATTATCAAAACGTAGCCACACAGCAAATTGAAAAACGCCACTCACAAATAAACCAATTAAAAAGATCAAGATAGTGGCAACGCCAAATGCTAGGAAAAAGGAAAAATCATTTAAGAAAAAGGCTTGGATTTCCTCTGGTGTAACTGTATTAAACATCAATTTGAAATACAAGGTTGTCCCTGCCCCAAATAAAATTGGTAACAAAAATAACAAACCAATTACACGTTCAAGTACTTTTTGAAGTAGGTTGACCACAAATAGCGGACCATAATATTTTCCTTGAAAAACACTCATTAAAATATTGACCCGCACCTTTTCACCACGCAACACCTTCAAGGCTGCGTAATATAGCGCATAACTTAACGCGAATAAAACAAAAATTTGCAGTAATACTGCGGCAAAACTACTTTGAAAAACTTGATTTTCACCAGAAAATAAATTTTGCACAATCGATGTTAAGAAGCTCTGTAAAACCACTCCTAAGAAAGTTAACCAAGCCATGATCCCCCATTGCCCATCAAGGGCTCTGCGAGCATTGGCACGATGTTGCGAATTTGTTACTAAACTTTTCATTCATTCCATCCTTTCTGAAACTAATAACTAGTCAATTTAGCGACTGTTTCTTTATCTAGACGTTTCACCACTTCTGTGACTAATTTGACTGTGTTGAAATAATCATCTTCATGAATAACTGAGGTATGTGAATGCAGATATCTAACAGGCACCGTGATGGCTAATGATGGAATCCCATTGCGCGTTAAATGCATGCGACCAGCATCCGTACCTCCCCCTGTAATCACTGTATATTGGAAGGGAATGTTATTTTCTTCCGCCACTTGAATAACAAAATCACGTAATTTTTTATGCGGAATCATTGATGCATCATAAATCAAAATTTGTGGCCCTTCACCTAAAACAGAGTCAGCTTCTTTAGGTGTCATTCCTGGTGTGTCACCAGCTGTTCCTGTGTCTAAAGCAAACGCTATGTCTGGATTCACAAGATGCGTACTTGTTTGCGCACCGCGTAGCCCGACTTCTTCTTGCACATCACTGCCTGCAAATAAAATATTGGGGTGCCCTGCTGTCGCTAAATTTTCTAAAACTTTTAATGAAACGGCCGTACCAATTCGGTTATCCCACGCTTTTGCCAATAAAAATTTTGTATCATTCATGCGACGATAGTCAATATATGGTGTCACCATATCCCCTGGATGAATCCCCCATTCTGCAACTTGTTGATCGCTACTTGCACCAATATCAATAAACATATCTGCAATCTCATAGGGTTTGTTACGAACTTCCGCTGTTAACACATGCGGTGGTTTAGACCCAATGACACCATGGTAAACCTTACCAGTCGTAGTTTTAATCTGAACTTGTTGGGCCAACATCACTTGCCCCCACCAACCACCAACGGTTTGAAATTTTAAAAAGCCTTTTTCTGTGATTTGGGTAACCATGAAACCGACTTCATCCATATGCCCAGAAATGTAGACTTTTGGTCCTTCTTTATCACCAACATTTTTTGCAATAATACTGCCAAGGCCATCATATAAAAATTTATCCGCATACGGTGCTGCATACTTTTTAAATAACGAACGTACTTCGTCTTCATTCCCAGCAATCCCTTTAGCACTTGTTAAATCAATTAACATTTTTTCTTCTTTTGCATCCATAAAAATAACTCCCCTCAAAAACCAATTTTATCCATTATACCACGAACTAAAAAAATACTTACAAAAAATAAATTGAGCAACGTTCTCCACTAAAAATAAACGAAAAAACAGCCTGCACGCTCGTTATTCAACGGCAGGTACAGGCTATTTTCATTGTTACGAAGCGTTTCTAGTCCGCTTCAGATAATTGGTACTTGATCCATCTTGCCTTCTTAAAATTGAGGTAAGACCAATGGATTTTGTTGTTGCCAATCTGTCTGATAAAAACGATCATCAATTTGATACGCTAACTTTTTAGACGCAGGTTGTTTCATAAATTCATCTACTTGACGATCAACAGCAAGCCAACCACGCCAACCTAAATGAATCGTGTCCGCCATAAAGTAGCGTTCATTACTACATGTTGAGAAGTCAGCAATGTTAGTAAAGCCTTGCTCTTGAAGTTGATATTTCAGCTTGCGTGCTACTTGTTGCAACATATCTTGTGACAAGCCCGTATAGTCCGACCAACGTTTGTTAACAGGTGGGATTACAAATAAAACATCGACATTTTTTTCTGCTAACTGTTCTAACGCAGCTTGGAAATCACCATATTCTGGAGAAAAACGATAATCCCATTTCTTTTGTGAATGAGCTAATTTCGGTAAAACTGGTTTAATCCGTTGGCGATAAAAGCCGTTACTAATTTCAAATTTATTATTATTAATGGCTTTTGCCGCAATTTTTCCAGCTAGCTGATCTAATTCATTAAAATTATAAGTAGCAGGTAATTGTTTCATATCTTTTTCAACAATTGGTTCTCTGCTAACCATGCCAATTTGGCTAAACAATTCATCTTCACGATTCAAGAAACGGAGATTCATTATAAAATAATCTCGTTGAGAGCGTTGGGGAAGTTGCCCTGCCTGCAGATTTGCCAAGGTTTCCATTAAGACTTTGTCTTTTTGAACAACTGGAAATTTGGTCAAACGTTGTGCTAGATATTGGTCACCGCTGGTTAATTCGGTTAAATTAGCTAACCATTGATAGGTTTGTAATTGTGAATAGTGTGCACCAAAACTATCATTAGGTACACCCTTTTTGACAAACCATTGCGGAGATAAAATAAAGACCGCTTTCTTATTGGCAATCGCATCGCCCATCGAATGAATGACCATTGCTTGGGTTAATGACTGTGTGCCCGCTTCTCCTAGTAAAAACGGTCGGTAGTTCCGTTGATACTTTTCAGAGAGCACACTAGGGTGGAAAGCACTAAATCGACTTAATTCAGAAGAGCCAAAAAAAGGAACATATTTACCAGAAGCCACTGCTTTGTTTTTAATCACATTGCCTTTTAAAACGTTCGGTGCCATTGACGTTGATGCTTCCTTCAACGTTTTTTCGGAAGTTAAATTGATTCTGAACGGTGCAAAAAAGAACACTGCAACCAAGACCGCTGAACAAAGCACTGGACCTAAGATTCTGATTAGTCGTTTTTTTCTAGACATTATTGTAAAGCTTCCACTTGTTGAATGATTTGTTTTGGTGTTCCCCATACTTCACGGTCAAAGTCTGATACAGGAACTTGGATTCCTAATTGTCCTTCAATTTCTACTAATAATTGAACCGTTGCTAAAGAGTCCAATAATCCTTCTTCAAATAATTGAATATCTTGATTGTTCACAACTTCGTCTGTTCCTGTAATATCTTCTAAAATGTTTAATACTGTTTCTTGAATGTTCATTGTAAATTGCCCCTTTATATTTTTATTTTTGTTTATTTAAACCATAGTTTGTCTAAAAATCCTGAGAAAATCAGGAAGCTGACACAAACCGCTTGGAAAGTTAAAAAGACTGCAAATGCATGTGTAAATTTGTTTGATGGTATCTTGTCTTTATGTTTTTTCTTAAAACGTAGCCAAGCATCTGTTACACAAATTAGTGTTGCATGGTAGAGCCCATAAGCGATGTAGAACCACGTTAATCCATGCCAAATGCCCATGATTAAGAACAACGCAAAGTAACCAATATTAGAAGTCACAATCCGACTTTTAAAGACTTTCTTTTTCATTAAGAAAAACATTAAGCGCATGTAAATGTAATCACGGAACCAAAAAGATAAGGTCATGTGCCAACGATTCCAGAATTCTTTAATATTCCAACTTAGGAACGGTTTGTTAAAGTTCATTGGTGTATCATAGCCCATTAAATAACTTGTGCCAACGGCCAGTAAACTATAGCCTGCGAAATCAAAGAATAGATACAAACTGTAATTATACATATAGCCGACTGTCCACCAGGATAAACCACCTTGTGCCAAGGCCATTTTTTCCACATGTGGTAAAAAGACACCACCAAGATAATGACTGATAATAAACTTATATAAAAATCCTAGAAATAAATAAAAAATTCCTTTTTCTAAAAAGTCTAAATATTTCTCCGCACTCGGCGGGTTTTTCAAATCTTTTTCAAAGCGCCGATAACGATCGATGGGTCCTGAAGAAATAGTCGGGAAAAACAAGAGAAACTGAATGTAACGAAACGGATGATATTCTTTCATTACGCCATCCCGTAAATCCATGACCACTTGGACCGCTTTAAAGGTTAAATAAGAAATCCCTAAAAAGCCAAGTAAGGTTGTTTTGCCTGTCATGAAGGGAGAAACTTTCACCCAAACAAGCGGTAATATAGCTAAAAAGACAGCCAGATAAAAGACCCAACCTGCATTTTTATTTTTTCGATAAGCCGCATAGCCCCACGTTAGTAACGTCTGATAAATAACATATACAATCAGAGCGACTCCTTGTTGCCAAAATTCGCCACCAAAACTGATATATAGAAAGACCAGTGTCACGAGCGTTTGGTACCAAGGCCAACGTGTCCCTTTAATGGCTAAAGTTAAAATCATTGGCAACAAGGCCGCAATTAGCAGAACAAAGTAATACGGTGCATTATAGGGAATCATATGAGGAAAATTCATCATGTGGCATTCACCTCATTCATCAACCCTTTCCGATCAATTTTGCCATTACTTGTCAAAGGTAATTGTTCAACATATACAAATTTTTGCGGAATCATATAGTCCATTGTCAACGTGGCTAATTCTTGTTTAATTGCCTTAGTTAATTGAAAATCACTTGAAAATTCATGTGCTTGCGGAACGACATAGGCAATTAATTGTTGGACTTTATTTCCTTGATATTTCGGCACAACGACTGCTTGTTTCACGTAGGAAACATTCGTTAAGTGATGATCCACTTCTTCTAACTCAATGCGGTAGCCATGCAATTTAATTTGAAAATCTAAGCGTCCCTCATACTGCAATAGGTTATCGACTAACTTTCCAGCATCGCCTGTGCGATAAGCTGGTACGCCATCTAATTGGAAAAAAGCTTCAGCTGTTTTCGCAGGATTATTTAGATAGCCTTTGGAAACACTTGGTCCAGCAATGACGATTTCACCAATTTCACCTGCAGGTAATTTTGACATGCCTTCCATAATATAAATTTGCGTATCCTCTTTCACATACCCGATTGGTAAACGTTGAACACTTTTTAAAACTTCTTGAGTGATTTCAATGGCACTAATCGCTACAGTCGCTTCTGTCGGCCCATACGTATTATAAATATGCGCAGTTGGGAAACGAGCGGCTAATTTCTCAGCCGTTGGTTTTGGTAATTCTTCTCCACAGAATAAAAACGTGCGCAGTGCTGGTAGATGTTCACCATCGAAGCTTGGTTCCATTAGACACAATTCAATAAAGGACGGTGTTGAAACCCAGACGTCGATTGTTAATTGTGGCAAACGCGTAAATAATTGTTTAAAATCGTTAATGATTTCATTGGGTAACGGAGTTAATGAGCCGCCTAACGCCAATGCGGGATAAATAGACATCACCGATAAATCAAACGAATAAGGTGCCTGTGCTAAAAAGCGGGCCCCTTCTTCTAAACCAAAATCTTGCAACAACCAATTCGTAAAGCTAACTAAATTATCATGGCTGATTTGCACACCCTTTGGTACGCCAGTTGTCCCTGAAGTGAAAATGATATAGTAATTACTTGCTCCTGTGACAGGTATTAACGCAGGCGCATGCCGGGGTGCATGTATCATCATTTCTGTTAATTCTTCCGCCGTAATTACTGGCACTTCAGTGGCTAACTCAGGCCATTCATGCACAGCAATCACTGCGGTTGGTTTGGCTACGTTTAGAATTAGTTCAATGCGTTCTTTTGGTGTATGTGCATCAATGGGGATATAGCTAAAACCAGCTTTCGATGCGCCTAAAAAACTCACAATCATTTCAAAATCTAATTCTCCGTATACGACAATCGCTGACTTGTCCGTTTTCAGCTCAGCTAAATAAGCGGCTAGATTGTCTGACTTTTCTTTTAACTCTCCATACGTAGAGACTTTTTCTTCGGTTAAATAAACAGGACGTTGGGGTTCTTTACGTGCCCATTCATCAATCGTTTGAATCATATTAATTACTTTTTCCATATATAGCCGCCTCCTTAAAACTCGTTATAAATGAAGGTTCCTCCATTGATATTCTTGTAATGATAAAGATAAATTAATGCAATGACAATGAAAGAATAAAATAACGTTTTACCGATGAATTTAAGACTTTCGTTATTGAGAATTTTCTGAAAAGTTGTTTTCATTATCATTCACCTCCTAAGGTTAATCGCTATCCATTATTTTATGCTATATTTCAGCAAAGTCCATTGAAATTTCTTACAATTTAATAAAAAAACTAACAATTTCGTCACTTCTTAAATTTTCATGATTTTCATAAACGGAACTCTCATAATTTTTTCGCATAAAGAAACTGTAAAAACCGCTTCACAACGGCTTTTACAGTTTTTTAAAAATGGATGTGTCGAATCATCCGCGCATAAATGGCAGACGTTAAAATATAAAAAATTAGATAAACAATTATTAAGATTCCACAAGAAAGATATACTAACAAATATCCTGGACTCTTAATAAATTGGCTTAGCAAATAAATGGCAAAGGTAGTATGCAAAATCCCAATGACCATCGGCGGAAAGAAAATCAAACTATTCTGTCGATAAATTTGCTTAGTTATCGCTTTACTAGAAACACCCATCCGTTTTAAAGTCACGTAATCTTGACGCTCACTTACAGCTGAAAACAGTTGTCGTAACATCAAAATACTGCCCGTAATAAACAACGCTAAAATTGCCACAAACATGGAGACATATAAAGTCAAGCCGTTAATTTTTCGTTCATAGCGTAAAGAGGCGTAGCGATCATTCATATTTAGCCGCCAAGTTTCTGTGACATCATCTTGCGTATTCTTTACCTCTTCGTTAGGCATTTGTTTGGCAAAACCACTCAACTGCTGGTTATTTTTTTCATACTTATACAAAATTGGCGCTTGCCATTCTGTGGCAATCTGTTTATTTACGGCTTCATAAAGTTTTTCACGGCTTTTCGTGTCAACATTTACGGCGTTAATCTGATACTGAATGGAATTTTTTGTCACTTTCTGATAAAGGGCATCGGAAACGACAATCGTTGGTAAGGAATATTGCAATAAAAAATTGCCTAGATAGTTAGGCAGCACTTGTTGCAGTTGTGCCTTCTCCCCTTCAACAAATTGCAGTTTCGATTCATAACGAGACATACCACTTAAAATATTGGTAAAGCTATCCATATAGATAACACTTTGGTCATTTTTTAAATGTAAATCGTTTAAATAAGGATTAATTTTTTGATAGTTGCGGTAGTTGGAGAAAGATAAAACATTAACTGCTTCAATCGTTTCTTGTTCCTCTTGCGCTTGACCAATTCGCAAACTGCGTTCAATTCCAGTAATTTTATAAGAAAGTGTCACTTCATTTTTTATTTTGGTGTCCTTCGCTTCATCAAGAACTTTCTTCAATTTAGGATAGCTTTCCTGTGAAACTAAAAAGTCCACGGGGCCATCACTGTTGACCGTGTGCATACTAATCGTATACACAAAAACCATCACGCCGATCCCACTCAAGGCCGTCGCAATTAACAAGGTCAAACCAGTGAGTGTTTTGCTACTTTTAAATAAGTAGCGTTTGGCATTGCCTAAAGTAATCATGCGTAAATCTTGGTAATACCATTTTTTTCTATGATTAAATAAGCGAATGATAAAATACATGGTATAACGGAAAAATAAATACGTTCCCACCACACATAGACCCAAAATGATAAAAGGCGTCAATGTAATAATCATCGGAATCGAGATATCCAATGAATCATTTAATTGTTTATACACAATACCTGTCGCTAAATTCCGAAAATCAAACGCAATAAAATAACCAGCCAGTAAACAAATAGGTCCTAAAATACCTAGAAACTGCCGCCGTTTCGTTAAACGACTATAATTAATTTGACCAATTTTTTCTTGGTGCATAAGCTGCGACAATGGATAACGATAAATCATCCAAATACTTCTTAAGCAGACAATCAAAATCATAAATGCAAAAGCTACACCGGTTTCAATAACGGAACGCCAAGAAATATAGAAGAAACTGGGGACTTCTAAAAACATAACTTTGGCTAAAATCATTGAAAACAACTTGGTGAAAATCACTCCTAAAATAATTCCATTAATTAGTGAAACAAAGCCTAAAACTAAATTTTCCACTAAAAAAATTAGTGAAACTTGGCTCTTTCTCAAGCCAATTAATCGATACAATCCAATTTCTTGGCTACGTTTTCCTATAAAAAAACGATTTGCTGCCAACATAAAGCCCAAAATAATAATGGTGACTAAGGTACTACCAAGTCCTAAAGATCGCTTAATTTCGATATCACGGCCTGCACCTGCGACAAGAGGCTGGTTGTAAGCAATCGCACGGAAACAATAATAAACGACCGCTGCAAAAGTCATACTAATGTAATAAACCAGATAATTAGGTACATGAGCTTTTAAATTTTTTAATGATAGTTTAAAAATCATTTGCGCGCCCGCCTCCACCAATCGTTGCTTGCATATCTATCACACGATTAAAAAATTCCTTACGTGATCCTTGACGAACAACTTCTGAGAAAATCGCACCGTCTTTAATGAACAAGATGCGATTGCAAAAACTGGCCGTGTACGGGTCATGTGTCACCATCAAAATTGTGGCATCATCATGTAGATTAATTTCAGCTAAATATTTCAACAATTCTGTTGCTGATTTTGAATCCAGTGAGCCAGTTGGTTCATCTGCAAAAATAATTTTAGGGTTCGTAATCAAAGCACGAGCAGCTGCTACCCGTTGTTTTTGTCCCACAGATATCTCTGGTGGATAAGCAGATAAAAGCTCCTGAATCCCCAAAATCGAAGTCACATGTAACAAACGTTTATCCATTTCTTCTAATGAAACTTTTTCTACAGCTAAAGGCAACAGAATATTGTCCTTCACATTTAACGTATCAATTAGGTTAAACGATTGAAAAATAAACCCCATTTCGTTTCTCCGAAAATCACTTAATTGATTATCTCGCATTTTTAAAATATCTTGTCCGGCGATACGCACGATTCCTGCGGTTGGCAAAATAATCGAGGATAAGACATTCAACAGTGTCGATTTCCCAGCACCGCTGGGACCCATAATCCCCACAAATTCGCCTTCATCAACGGTAAACGAAATATTATCTAATACTTCTGTTTTATTATTTAAACGACCATATGTCTTGCTGACATGGTTTACTTCTACAATTTTTTTCATTTTTCTCGCTCCAACGTTTTGTTATTACTCTTATTTTACCAAGAAAAAATCTGAATGAACATCGTTTTATCTTACAATATCGTTCGGTAGTCAAAGAATAATTGGCATTTCGTGAATAAATCCGCAAACAATTATTATTTAATAATTGTTATTTTTTAGTGTTGCTTTTAGCAATTTGGCAAAAAACTCTTTGCTGTTTTTTAATTTGGACAAAGAATTTTTTTCACACAAAAAAATTTGCTCAATCCTTTTCTTCATTTGTTTTCATATTTTTTCAAAACAGCGCAAGCACAATATATAGTGTTTGTCTAGTGATATTTTACTAAAAATACGCAATATATCGATTGAATTTAGCCGAACTTTGTATTAGGATAGTTACTAACGAGATATAAGGAGCTGGATAAAATGATGAAGATTACTGATGAAAAAGCCGAGGATGTTAATCTCTCAACAATTAAAGTCGTCAAACGAGATGGTCGTTTAGTGACTTTCGATGATCAAAAAATATACGATGCTTTGATCAAAGCTGAACAAAAAATACATGACCAAGTCACTCCTTTGACACATCAAAAAGTCCAATCGATTGTTGCCGATGTCAATCGAGAAATTGCCGAACGTTTTACCAATAACGTAAAAATTTATGAAATTCAAAATATTGTGGAACATACTCTGCTATCCAACAATGAATATGCCTTAGCCGAAGAATACATTCATTACAGAACCCAACGTGATTTTGAGCGTAGTAAAGCAACTGATATTAATGTATCTATCGGCAAATTAATTAATAAAGATCAGACTGTCGTGAACGAAAATGCCAACAAAGACAGTGACGTTTTTAATACGCAACGTGATCTAACCGCTGGGATTGTTGGAAAATCAATTGGTTTAAAGATGTTGCCTTCACACGTGGCTAATGCCCATCAAAAAGGCGACATTCATTACCACGATTTAGATTATCATCCATATACGCCCATGACAAACTGCTGTTTAATTGATTTTAAAGGCATGCTAAACAATGGCTTTAAAATTGGGAACGCTGATGTCGAATCACCAAAATCAATTCAAACGGCCACTGCACAAATTTCTCAAATTATTGCCAATGTAGCTTCCAGTCAATATGGTGGTTGCTCTGCCGATCGGATTGATGAATTATTAGCGCCTTTTGCGGAACGTAATTATGAAAAACATTTAGCAGATGCGCAAGAATGGATTGAAGGAGAAGAACGCCAAAAAGCATTCGCTCGGAAGAAAACGAAAAAAGATATTTTTGATGCCATGCAAAGTCTTGAGTATGAAATTAATACTTTATTTACTTCCAATGGACAAACCCCTTTTACTTCTCTGGGATTTGGTTTAGGTACCAACTGGTTTGAGCGAGAAATTCAACGGGCGATTTTACAAATCCGAATTAATGGCTTAGGGATTGAAAAACGAACAGCTATTTTCCCAAAACTGATTTTCACAATTAAACGCGGCGTCAATGCGCAACCTACTGATCCAAACTACGATATTAAACAACTGGCACTGGAATGCGCAACGAAACGCATGTATCCTGATGTTTTAAACTATGATAAAATCGTTGAACTAACAGGTAGTTTTAAGGTACCAATGGGCTGTCGTTCCTTTTTACAAGGCTGGAAAGACGAACAAGGTGAAGAAGTAAATGTTGGCCGAATGAATTTAGGCGTTGTGACCTTGAACTTACCAAGAATCGCTTTAGAAGCGCAAGGAAGCCAAGAAAAGTTCTGGCAAATTTTAAATGAACGTTTGGCGATCGTTAAAGATGCTTTGGTTTATCGGGTTGAACGTGTTAAAGAAGCTAAACCAGCGAATGCACCGATTTTATACATGTATGGTGCATTTGGAAAACGTTTAGCTACACAGGATGCCGTAGATGAACTGTTTAAAAACAAACGTGCCACGGTTTCGCTTGGCTATATTGGCTTGTATGAAGTGGCTTCTGCCTTTTACGGCGGTGCTTGGGAGGACAATCAAGAGGCCAAAAACTTTACACTGGATATTTTAAAAGAACTGAAAAAAAATGCCGACAACTGGGGCAACGAATACGGCTATCATTTTAGTGTCTACTCTACACCGAGCGAAAGCTTGACTGACCGTTTTTGCCGTTTAGATACTGAAAAATTTGGCATCGTCGAAAATATTACAGATAAAGAATATTACACAAATAGTTTCCATTATGATGTACGCAAAAATCCAACGCCTTTTGAAAAACTTGATTTTGAAAAAGATTATCCAAAATACTGTTCTGGTGGTTTTATCCACTACTGTGAATACCCCATGTTACAGCAAAATCCCAAAGCACTTGAAGCTGTCTGGGATTACGCTTATGACAAAGTTGGCTATTTAGGAACCAATACGCCAATTGATCATTGTTATGCCTGTGGTTTTGAAGGGGACTTCCATCCAACTGAACGTGGCTTTGAATGTCCAGAATGTGGCAATCATGATCCTAAGACTTGTGATGTCGTTAAACGGACTTGTGGTTATTTAGGTAACCCGCAAGCTCGCCCAATGGTACATGGTCGTCACAAAGAAATTTCCTCTCGTGTGAAACATTTAAAAAATTAAACTCGATTATTCTATAGAAAGAAGTTTTGCTGATGCGTAATCCGAAACCACAAGAATGGAAAACCGAAGACTACAGCCAAAAAAAGATTGCCGATTACAAAGCGTTCAACTTTGTTGATGGCGAAGGTGTACGCAATAGTTTATATGTGAGTGGCTGTCTCTTTGCTTGTGAAGGTTGTTTTAACAAAGCTGTCCAAAATTTCAATTACGGTACGCCGTTTACAGAATCTTTAATGAATCAAATTATTGAAGATTTGTCCCATGACTATGTCCAAGGTTTGACTCTTTTGGGTGGTGAACCTTTTCTGAATACAGATGTTTGTCTTAGTGTAGTCAAACGTGTGCGGGAAACATTTGGCTCAGCCAAAGATATCTGGTCTTGGTCTGGGTATACCTTTGAAGAACTACTTTTAGAAACGCCTGATAAGCTTGAACTACTCCATTCAATTGACATTTTAGTTGATGGGCGCTTTGAACTGGCAAAACGTAATTTAAATTTACAATTTCGTGGCAGTAGTAATCAACGGATTATTGATGTACCCAAATCACTTGCTGCTGGCAAAGCTGTTATTTGGGAAAAATGTCATGACGCCGAAACGTCTTATGAACAAATCAAAAAATCAATTTAAAAAAGTTAGCCCTTTAGCCATCTCTTGAGGATGTGTCTAAAGGGCTAACTTTTTTCCCATAAAGGTAAAACAATGTTTTCATACGCTAGTGGATCTAAATTCGTTAAAGTAATGCCTAATAAACGGATTCCTTGTTCTAAACCTAAAATATCTTCCCAAATTAAATTCGCTTGATAGAAAAGTTCTTCTTTTTTAGAAATATATTCAGGTAATGTCACACGTTTCGTAATCGTCGTATAGTCAGTATAACGAACTTTCAGGACTACTGTTTTGCCATGCTTTTGCACTCGTTGCAATGCACGCTCAACCCCTGCTGCTAATTGTCTCAATTGAGCCGTAACCTGCTCTTCCGTCGTTAAAGGGGTGCCGTAAGTATGTTCCTTGCCTACCGACTTACGATCTCTAGTCACTTGAACTGGCGCATCATGGATACCGCGGACTTTACGATACAATGAATAACCCATTTTACCGAATAACCGAATCAACGTCATCTCATCTTGCTTGTATAAATCTGCTCCAGTAAAAATCCCTAGTTCATGCATTTTAGGCACTGTTTTTTTCCCGATTCCGTGGAAATCTTCAATCGGTAATGCTTTCAAAAAATCTTCGGCCTCTTCTGGTAAGACAACCGTCAGGCCCTTTGGTTTCTGGAAATCTGATGCTAACTTGGCTAAAAACTTATTGTAACTAACACCTGCCGAGCAAGTTAACTGCAATTCATGCCAAATATCATATTGGATCATTTTCGCAATTTTAATAGCCGACTTACTGTTGACCTTATTTTCAGTTACATCTAAATACGCTTCGTCAATAGATACTGGTTCAATCACATCTGTATAGCGGCGAAAAATTTCACGGATTTCTTGAGAAATTTCACTATATTTCTGATAATTACCTGGCTTAAAAATGGCACTTGGACATAGTTCATACGCCTTTTGAGCACTCATAGCCGAGTGAATACCGTACTGTCGAGCAATATAATTCGCTGTGGTCACCACTCCTTTGCCCCCAGTATCACTTGGATGGCGCGCAATAACTAACGGATGTCCTACTAGCTCTGGATGATCTCGTTCTTCAACTGAAGCAAAAAACGCATCCATATCTATATGTATAATTTTTCTCGACGTATCTTTTTTTAAGGGAAAACGTAATTCGCTCATCATTTTGATTCGCCTCCTCCCTCCATTATATACGAACATCCGTTCTTTTTCAAATTGAAACTTCTTTATTTCAACCAGAAAAAGCTGAAAATCCGTGAAGTTATAAACACAGATTTCCAGCTTTTTAATTAAACAACCAATTGTTTTTGTTGATTATAGTAGCCTTTATAGGCAAGATAAGTTGCAATTACTGAACCAATACTTGTTGCTGATAGCAACATAAAGGTCACCATAATCTGATATTTTATCGCATGGACCGGATCAACGCCCGCAAAAATTAAGCCTGACATCATCCCAGGTAAACTAACAATTCCGACAGTTTTGGCAGAATCAATCGTCGGCGCCATCCCGGTTTTCACACTTTGTTGGATGATTGGTAAAGAGGCGAGTTTGATAGTTGCACCTAATGCTAGTTTCTCCATTACCGCTTGCCGTTGGTTTTGAAAAAGAGTATCTAAATTGCGATAGCATAAACCAATTGCCACCATCGAATTGCTGGCAATCATCCCACTGATAGGAATGATTTGAGAAGGAATAAATTTAATAGAACCAGAAAAAATCAAAATACCAATGGTAATTCCTGTACTACAACCAATTGCAATGAAAGAAATCAAAAAGCCCTTTTGTAATTGCTGGCTGCGTTTTTTTGCATTAAAGGCTGCGTTGGAAACAATCACCAAAACCATGATGAGCGTTAAAATCAGGTTATTGACTTGAAAAACATATTTTAATAAATAGCCGACTGCGACTAATTGAATGACTGCTCGAATCACACTAATAATAATATCTTTGGTAAAACCTAATTTTTCTTTAGTACTAATAATTAATGCGACCACCACTAGCATGGCTGAAAAAAATAAGGATAAATTATTAACTGCTAAATCCATCTGTCGGCGCCACCTTTCCTGCTACAATACGAATCACTTGCTGTGCTTGCTGAATTTCTTCGGTATCATGCGTGACACGAACCAGCGTGACTCCTTGCTCTTTGTTTAATTGGTTTAACAATTGATTGACAATCTGTTTGCTTTCTTCATCTAATCCCGTTGTAACTTCGTCTAATAATAAAACATCTGGTACAAAAATAATGTTTCGTAGCAAAGCAACCCGTTGTCGCTCACCACCAGAGAGTTCGGCTATTTTCTTTTCAAGATAAGCAGCGGGCAATTTCACTTGTTGGAGCAATGCCACGACTTTTTCCTGATTAAACGCTTCTTGTCTGACGGTAAATGGAAATAACAAATTATCATACACGGTTTCACCAAATAAAGTTGGCTGCTGAAAACAATAAGAAACCTTTTGGCGGTATGTTTCGATTGGCATTGTAGTAATTGGCGCTTCTTGATAAAAAATTTCGCCTTCTGTAGGATTTAATAATGAAGATAAAATTTTTAAAAATGTACTTTTCCCGCTACCTGAAGGACCAACAATTGTTGTATTGCTGCCTGTTTCAAATGACAAATCAATATCAGAAAGAATGCTACGACCATTTACTTGATAAGACACGCCTTCTGCTCGCAATAAATTACTCATGTTTCTCTCCTTTTTTAAATGGAATGATATTCTTTATATACTTCTTGTTTTTTTACATTTCTCAATTTGGCCACTTCTTTGATTGCCTCTTTGGAACTCCGTCCCTCTTCCTCCATTAAAACTTGTACATGTTCCTTGAGGGAAATAGCCGGCATTGCTGCTATTGTCTCTTTCTCACCAGCAAATCCGCTAACTAATAAACAACACTCGCCTTTTAGCGTATTTTCTGCTAAATATTCTGTTAGTTCTCCTAAGGTACCTCGTAAATACTCTTCGTGAAGTTTCGTTAATTCTCGACAAATCACAGCGGGGCGTTCTTGACCATAGACTTCAGCAAACGTTGCTACCGTTTTAGCAATCCGATAGGGAGACTCATAAAAAATCTGTGTCGGCCGTTCTTCTTTTAATGCTGATAACACGTCTTTCTGTTCTTTTTTCTTTCTTGGTAAAAAACCATAAAACGTAAATGGCTGTGGTAAAAGACCCGAGGCAATCAAGGCGGTCATTCCTGCCGTAGGTCCTGGCAAGGCAATCACTGCCAGTTCTTCTTCAAGACATGCTGTAACCAATTCATGACCAGGATCACTAATTGAAGGCATACCTGCATCGCTAACTTGGGCAATCGTTTCACCATTCAGCAATCGTGTAATCAGTTGAGGAATTCGCTCTTTGTAATTATGTTCGTGTAAACTAATTTGTGGTGTTGTAATCTCAAAATGATTTAGCAATTTTTGTGTGTTTCTTGTGTCCTCACTAGCAATCACCGTTGCTTCTTTCAATATGTTTAAACAACGAATACTCATATCTTCTAAATTGCCGATCGGTGTTGGGACAAGATACAATTTTCCTTTTGTTGTTTGCTTATCAAAACTTTTCTGTTTTTGCATAGCGCATCCCTCATTTTCCTTTTTCGTTCTATAAATAGATAAAGGTTTGATTTGACAATCGATTGACTGTCAAACCAAACCTTTCCTTTTTATTTGCAGTGTCCACTAGACTTAACGCGTACGTTCCCCATAAATAACATCAAGACAAAAGGCACATTCTTCATCATTTTCACGTCTTGAACCATATAAAATATTGCAGACATGGAAGCCCTCTTCATAAAGTTTTTCCAAATTCATACGTGATTTTGATAGCTCTTGTTTTTCAGTTTCAGTTGTATTTCCTGCTAACTTATTCAGTTCTTGGAGATGCTCCCGTAAGCGTTGGTTTTCGATTTCCAACGTGGTATTTTTTTCTACCAACTCATGGAGTGCTGCTTTAATTTCTCTTAATTGTGTCACTGAACTGTCTAAATCAGTTTCCAACGAATTTAATCCATCATAGAGCGAACGTTTATCCATTTTGATCACCTTTTTCAGCAGCAACTTTCGCAGTAGCTTCTTTGATTTCTTCGTAATCATAATCCGCTGCGATTTCACGACCATGCAGACGAACTTTGACAATCCGACTTAATAGATTCAACCCGACGACTTTGCCTTTGCCATCTGGTGTTATTACTTCTTTTCCATAATCTGGTAATTCTTTTTTAGCGGCTTCATATTCGTCGTTTTCGTATTTCAAACAACACATTAAGCGGCCACATAATCCCGAAATTTTGACAGGATTTAAAGATAACCCTTGATCTTTAGCCATTTTGATTGAAACTGGCATAAAATCTCCTAGAAATGTTGAGCAACATAGTTGTCTGCCACAAGGGCCAATGCCACCTAATATTTTCGCTTCATCTCGGACACCAATTTGACGTAACTCAATTCGCGTCCGGAAAATAGCCGCTAAGTCTTTGACTAATTCACGAAAATCAATTCGCCCATCTGCCGTAAAGTAAAAAATCATTTTGCTACGATCGAAGGTATATTCTACTCGCACTAATTTCATTTTTAAGTCATGAGCTCGAATTTTTTCATTGGCAATGCTTTTGGCAGCTTCTGCATCAGCCAAATTTTTTTGTTCTTTTTCTAAATCATTGGCTGTTGCTTTATTTAAAATGGGTTTTAGGTCCTCTGGTAAATCGTCTGAATCGACTGTTTTTTTAGGAATAGCAACAGTAGCTAATTGTTTTGACTGTTGAGATTCAACGAGTACTTTCTCATTATAAATATACTCAGATTTTCCAGGAGCAAAATAATAGATATGACCGGCTTCACGGAAGCGAACTCCTACTACTTCTACCATTTTATTCCTCCTAATCTAGTTCAAGTGAACGTCGCTTCAATCGGTTAAGGAACTTGCTGAAACAACTAAGTTCCTACTATATTATGAAACTGAATGCCACTTGGCACTTTTTTCCTTTATGATTTAGGGTGAATCATTTGGATAACTAATTGTTCACAAACATTTTGCCAACTAACATTGGCAGTCCATTTTTGGCGTGCTTTCAAAATTAGCGCCAACCGTTCCGCCTGCTCTTCCGTTACTTTTTTGGCTTGCTGTGTCGCAACACTTTCTTCCAATAATTGACGGTAATAAACCATGAGCAAGTCAAAGCTAAGCGCTTGTTGTTCTTTTTCCTTAAATACTTTGACCATTTTCTTCTGAACGTAGATAAATGCCTGTAAATCATTACTTTTTAGATAATTAAACCATTGCAAAATGATTTCCCTAGCTTCATTAAACCATTCATCTTGAGAGATTTCAACTGCTTTCTCAAAACTATTTGTCAGCTCAGCTAAAAGGGTTGCAGTCTTTTCACCAATCCCCTGTTTGATTAAGCGATCAATTAATGTTTTTTTGACTAATGGTTGAAAATGTAAGGTTTGGCATCGTGATTGAATCGTTGGTAAAATTCGAGAAAGCGAAGTGGTTTCTAAAATAGCTAAAATTTGTCCTTCTGGTTCTTCTAAAAATTTTAAGAGACTATTAGCTGCGCCGGTACTCATTTTATCTGCTTCTTGAATTAAGAAAACTTTTTTAGCAGTCTCGACCCCACTTTTAGAAAACTCCGCTTTTAATTCACGGATTTGGTTCACTTTGATGGTTTGCCCATCTGGCGCAATTCTTAAAACATCTGGATGTTCATTTTCATTAATCCGCACACAATTATGGCATTCGTTACAAGGCTGTTGATTTACTAAATTCGTACAAAAGACATGTTTCGCCATCCATAAGCCAAATTCTTGTTTTCCAGTTCCTGTATCTCCTTCAAAAAGATAAGCATGGGCAAGACGACCATGCTCAAAACTTTTTTGGAGTTGCTTGTACAGCAAAGGTTGCATTTGCTGTAGCTGTTGTGCTTCATTCATCTTAATATTGATGGAATCCTTCAACTGGTAAGACGAAGCAAGTAGCGCCGCCTACTTCAACTTCCACAGGATAAGGAATTTGGCCATCCATTGTGATATCTAAAGTCACAGGTGTTGAAACATATTGTTTTCTTGATTGACATGTTTCTTTAATTAAAGCTAATGTTTCGTCGACACGTTCATCATCAATCCCAATAATAAATGTGCTGTTTCCCGCTTTTAAGAACCCACCTGTTGAGGATAATTTTGTAGCACGAATATTGGCATCAATAAATTCGTTGGCTAATCGGTTACTATCTTTGTCTTGTACAATGGCTAAAATAATCTTCATGGTCTACACCTTCCTATAATTAAAAGTTTTCTGGATAACGTTCAATAATCGCCTGATACGTTGCTTCTACGACAAGTTCTAAACTCATCCGTGCATCAATCTTTTTGATACGTTGTGGATTTTCTTCTGCTAATTTCAAATATTCATGACGAACACGTTGATGAAATTCTAATCCTTCTGAATCTAAGCGATCAATTTGCTGTGTTCGATTTTCTTGAATCCGCCGTAAGCCAGTATCTGAGTCAACGTCTAAATAAATTGTAAAATCTGGTGAGACACCTTCTGTCGCAAACGCATTAATTGAAGCAATGGGGGCAATCCCAATTCTACGCCCAGCGCCTTGGTAGGCTAATGAGCTGTCAACAAAACGATCACATAGGACTAAATGACCCGCTTCCAAAGCTGGCAAGATTTTTTCCACTAAATGTTGACGACGAGCAGCTGCGTAAAGTAAAGCTTCTGTTCGCTCATCCATTCTGTCATTTCTTGGATCTAAAATAACTGTTCGAATCTTTTCGGCAATCGGTATGCCGCCTGGTTCTCTTGTAGTGACAATTTTTCGTTTTGACTCTTTAGCTAATCTTTCAGAAACTTCCTTCAAAACACTGGTTTTACCAGCGCCATCTGGACCTTCAAATGTGATAAAAATACCCTGCACGTGCGAAAACTCCAATCAATTTTTACTTGTATCTATTATACTTCATCTTGCTCTATCAGTCTAATTGAAATCCTTATGTCCTATTTAAAGTGATGCATCTGCTGAAAAAAAGAAACTGAAAAAGAAGTACGGAAAAGCTTGAACTGCGACATTTTCTCACAGAAACGACCTACTTCGATTTCAACCTCTTTTTCCAACGATGTTTCTTTTAAATTTCTCGACGTCCTTCGACTGCTTTTAGCAAGGTTATTTCGTCTGCATATTCAATATCGCTGCCGACAGACAAGCCGTGTGCCAAACGAGTAACGGTGATTCCAGCTGGTTTAATGAGCCGTGATAAATACATCGCCGTCGCTTCTCCTTCAGTGGTAGCGTTGGTTGCTATAATGACCTCTTTCACTTCATCATCGTGCAATCGTTTGATCAAAGAGGCAATATTAATATCTTCTGGTCCTGTTCCTTCCATCGGTGAAAGCACCCCGTGGAGTACGTGATACAAGCCTTGATATTCACGCATTTTTTCCATTGCCATAACGTCTTTTGGTTCTTCCACTACTAAAATAATACTACGGTCACGATTTTTATCTTGGCAAATTTCACAAGGATCTTCTTCAGTAATATTTCCGCAAATACTACAGAAATGGAGATCTCTCTTGACACTAATTAGCGCTTTTGCAAAAGCATTAGCATCTTCTTCTTTCATATCAATTGTATAAAAAGCAAGCCGTGTCGCTGTTTTTTGACCAATTCCTGGTAATTTCATATAACTTTCAATCAATTTTGCAATCGGTTCTGGATAATTCATGAGGCTTCTACAGTCCTTTCTTAGCAAGGCGTTTCTGTTATTACTGAGCGAGTTACAACAGATTTTGCGTCACTGAATATCTTATCACGCCCTGTCAAAAAAGCAACTGACAATTACTGCTTTCTAATACAAAAACAAGTCGTTAGTTACGAGCACTAAACGACTTGCTTTTGTATTAACCAATCCAGGTTTCGTGTGTATAGGCCATTTCCCAAAAAGCGTATTCCATCTCACTGCTGATAACAAAAGCGGTGATCATAGCTGCTTGTTCTTGTGGTGAACTTTCTTCATATAATTGGTCTAACAGTTGGCGTTCCTCTTGGACGTGTTGGTACGCTTCCTCCCCAGCATAGGTTTCAATCCAACGTTGGTACAGTGGCTCTGGTGAGTGTTGTTTGACTAACTGTGCACCAATTTCTTGATAGAGCCAAGAACAAGGCAACATACTTGCTGCGGCCGTCTTAGGCGTTCCTTCAATAAGTTGGCGATACATATGAGAAACATAGTGATAAGCGGTTGGTGCAATCGGTGTCGCTGCAACTTCTTCTTCCGTAATCGCTAGTTCTTCAAAAAAAGTTTCACGAATAGCTAATTCGCCCAACGCGAGATTTTCCGCATTTGTTAAGAGTAATTTTTTCAATCGAGGTTGTTGCGTTTGTGCCGCAATCAAGCGATAAAGTTGACTAAAGTGTTTTAAATAGTAATGATCTTGAATTAAATAGTAGCGAAAAATCGTTGGACTCAAGGTTCCTTCATGTAACTCTGTGATAAAAGGATGCTGAAAACTTCCTTGCCAAGAAGCTTGCGCTTGTTCTTTGGCTTGTTCTGTAAATGTCATAGGTTTCTCCTTTACGTTAGAAAAATAAACAAATTGGTAAAAATGATGATCAAAATAGCAAGCACAAGACTGACTTTTGCTGACACAAAATGCTCTTTTCGACTTCTGGTGGCTCCTTCTTCATAGCCATGGGCAGACATTGCTTCCGTATATTTATCTCGCCAAGAAACAGCAACGAGCAGTGTTTTAACATAAAGCATCGGCGACCAAAAATGAAACGTTTTGCCACGGAGTAGGCTTGCTTCTTTTAAATCATTAATTTCTCTTTTCACTTCCGGTAAGGCGTGAACCACCACTAAAATTCCATAAACAAAGTTTGGTGCTAGCCCCTTTTGTTCCAATAATAACAATAATTCTTCAAAATCAACGCCTACAGCAAAAGCTAGTCCTAAACCGGCAAAGGCATACGTTCGACTAAACAAAAGCCAGGCTTGTTGACTACTCGTACCATGCAAATAAATAGACCAAAACGTCCCGATTGCTGGTAAAAGTGGCAAGAAAAATAACCAAAGCAGTAAGCGGGATTTTCGCTGGCCTATTAAAAAAATGATACAACCCATAAAAACCGCCAAATTTGCCAAAATTGACTGAGAAAAAGATAATTCAAAGGTCAAAATAAGAATCAAAGAAGCATAAATTGCTGCATTTGTTTGCTTTATTTGCATGTGGTTCCCTCCTGCCAGATATTCAGTTGTTGCTGCAGCAATTCTATTCGGTAATTGCTCACGCCAGAGAGAGGTTCTAGCCGATGCGTGACGATTAGAAAATCTTGTTGCGCACTTTTTTCTTTGATCCATTCAACAAAATAATTGCATGCTCGCTCATCTAATCCAGCAAAAGGTTCATCTAAAAGTAAACAGTCCAAATCTAAGCTCAGCAAACTAATTAATTGCACCATCTTTTTTTGCCCTTCACTTAGTTGAAAAACACTGTGCTCTAGTTTTTCTTTTAAACCTAAAAAAGTTAAGGCTTCCTCTTGTTTTCTTCTTTTTTCTGCTGTCATGTTCTGACCAAACAAAAGCTCTTCTCGTAAAGTCAACGTGACAAACTGACGATTGGCTTGTTGCACCGCTAATGTCATGTGTTGATACAATTTTTTTGAAGCCCGCAAGCGGCGGCCTGCCAAGAACATTTTCCCTTGATATTTTTGTCTCTGAACGATGGCTTTTAATAAGGTGGATTTTCCCGCCCCATTTGGCCCCGTCAACGTGGTAATTCCTTTAAACAAAAGCGCTTCTTTTTCTTCAAGTAGCACTCGTTTTCCCTGAGACAAACGAAAATTTTTCAATTGGAGCATTGGTTGTTTTACCACAGAAGTTGTAAGCTGAAATGTCTGCGGTTTTGTTTTGATAAACGTCAACGGTTGTTTTTCAAACTGGCCGTTTTTCAACGTGACGACTTGGTCCACAACATCAGCGTAATCGTTGAAATCGTGGTCGCACACCAAAATCGTTTTGCCTGCTTGATGGAGTCTTGCTAAAATTTGAATAAATTGTTTTCGAGAGGTTGGATCAATACTTGCAAAAGGTTCATCTAATAAAAGAATATCTGGGTTCATTGCTAGCAGAACTGTCAACGCCGCTTTTTGTTTTTCACCACCAGATAACGTCGCTAATTCTCGTGTGAATAAGGTTTGAGTCTGAACAAGTTGAAGCGCTGTTTGGATTTTTCGGTTCATTTCTTCAGGCGAGATTCCTAAATTTTCTAAAGCAAAAATCAGTTCTCGTTCCAAGGTTTTCATTGTAAATTGTTGACTGGGGTTTTGAAACAGCATGCCAATTTTTTGCGTCTTTTCACGAGTTGATAATTGTCGGCGTTCCATTCCTTCAATCAAAATTTCTCCTTGGTAATCAAGCGGAGCAAATCCGGCAATCAATCGTAAGAGCGTTGATTTTCCACTACCACTATCGCCAATTAATAAGGAAAACGTTCCTTGAGGAATTGCTAAATTTGTCTTTTCAAACAAGGGTTGTTCTCGTGAAAAGGACACAGCTTTTAATTGGATACTATTCATTTTGCCTTCACAGCTAACCCTTGCGCAGACTGATACATTCGTAAAATAACCTTCGTTAAGAAAATACCAAAGAAACAAATAGAAACGAATCGAACGCTAATTAAAGCAATGTTCATCCCCAGACCGTAATTGCCATAACCAAACTTAAAGTATTCATACACATAACTAAAAATAGTCGTCCCAATCGCACTATAAAATAACGTTAGTGTATCGTACCGTTTGTAGCGTGTCACAAAAAAGCCACTTTCACTACCTAGGCCTTGAATCACACCAGAAATTAATACACTAGGTCCGAAATACGAACCATAAAGCATTTCTGCCAAAGCGGCTAAAACTTCCGCCAAAACAGCACTTCCCGCTCGTGGAATCAGCATCGCTGCAATTGGTGCCACCATGGTCCACATTCCAAATAAAAGCTCATTGGCAAATGGACTCAGGCCTAATGGTAACAGCGCAGCATTCAATAACGCATAGAGGAACCCTGCCCCCATAAAAACACCGCCAAACAAAAAGGCTAAAAAAGCGAGTAAGACGACTTGTTGCAATGACCATTTTTTCAATAAAAAAACTCCTTTCTCTTAACAAAAAGCAAAAGGAGTGACTTAAATAAACCCTGATAAAAGAAAACACACTCATCCTAGGACAGAATGAGTGCGTGAAAAATCAAAGTAAATCGGCATTTCCCTGCGACAGTACTAACTGCATCAGGTTCAATGGGTATCATCTCAGCCATAACAGCACCCCAAATGTTTTTTATTAAAATGTACTTTTACTATAGCATAGAATAACTATAAAAACTAGTCTTGGCACTTTTTTTCTTTCATCAAAAGCTGAAGAAATCAAACAATTTTGTAAGATAACTGTTAGGCAAATAAATGGTTGGTTTTTCTGGACTTTGTTATATTGTTCTTTATGAAAGAGAGGCGTTTATACTATGGGTAAAACATTAACTGGCTTTCACTTGAAAGTCATTGGGGTTATTTCAATGGTCTTTGACCATCTATTGCAATTTTTTAGTTTTTTAGGCGTGCCTGGTTGGTTCGGATGGATTGGACGAATTGCTGCACCTATTTTCTTATTTGAAAGTTCTGAAGGCTTCATTCACACAAGCAATCGGCGAAAATACATGTTCCGGTTATTGTTAGGCTTCTGGATTATGGGGATTCTGAACGGCATTTTAAATGCGTATTTTTCAACAGGTGGCTTAATTATCAATAATATTTTTGGGACGTTATTTTTAGGTACGGTCTACATGCAGTCTATGGACTATTTTAAACAAAAACAAATTGGTAAAGGGCTTCTTTGGTTTATTGTGCCTTTATTAATCAGTGCTCTACCTCTCGTTGTTTTTAGTTCTCCAGACATATTAAGCAACCCTGCTATCTTAATTGGTTTCCAAATTTTCAATCTGATTGTGCCATCACTAATGGTGACAGAAGGTGGGTTTTTATTTGTTCTCTTGGCCGTGGCTTTTTATTTATTCCATGGCAAAAAGTGGTTACAAATTTCAGCAATTGGCGTTGTTGCGTTGATTTCAGCAGCCAGCTATAATTTCCAAGAACTATTCGGGGTGAACCACCAATGGATGATGATTTTAGCAGCGATTCCAATTGTTCTTTATAATGGTGAAAAAGGCCGTGGCATGCGGAATTTCTTTTATATTTTCTATCCAGCTCACATTGCTATTTTTGCAATTATTAGTTTCTTCATGCAACGTTAATTATTTTCTGCTTGACGATTGCCTAAAAACTGTTTACAATGCAACATGTAAACAAATCGTACAGATAACACGCAAGTTGCGTGTCGAGAGAGAGGCGGTTTCTATTCTTATAGAAACTGCTTCTATTTTTTTACGAAAAAATGAAAACTATAGAGGTGATTAAATGGAACAAAAAAACGTACGATTATTCCCTGCCGTTTTAGCGACAGGAATTATGTCTTTTGCTGGCGTATTAATTGAAACAGCAATGAATGTAACCTTTCCGACATTAACAAAGGAATTTGGTGTTTCCACCGGTACCGTGCAGTGGGTGACAACGATTTATTTATTAGTTATTTCTATCATGGTACCCTTATCCAATTATTTATTAAAAACCTATTCACTAAGACGCTTATTTATCGTTGCAAATCTTTTCTTTTTGATTGGTTTAGCGATTGATGTCTATTCGCCATCTTTCAGTATCTTGTTATTAGGCCGACTCTTCCAAGGGGCTAGCACTGGGATTGCTTTGCCACTGATGTTTCATATTATTTTGAACTTTACCCCGCTGGAAAAACGGGGAACGATGATGGGGGTAGGCACATTGACCACTTCAATTGCTCCAGCCATTGGTCCAACGTATGGTGGAATCTTAACATCTTCCCTGTCTTGGCACGCCATCTTTTTATTCTTAATTCCTATTTTACTGCTTTCTTTGTTTATGGGCTTATCTGCTATTCCAGAAATACCTGTTAAAAAAACCACCACTCTTGATTTGGTTAGTTTAATTGGTATTGCCCTGTTATTTAGTGGTTTGTTGATGTTTTTAAGTAAAATTGGCACATTGTTTGGCTGGCTTTCACTTCTGGCAGCCGTTATTGGCTTTGTTATTTTTTATAAACGAGCAACGACCGCTGAACAGCCACTAGTACGTTTGACAATTTTAAAAAATCCCTCCTTCGTTTTATTTTTATGTGGCTTTTTAGTTTGTCAATTCTTATTGTTAGGTATTTCCTTTGTCTTACCAAACTTTGTTCAAATCGTCCTTGGAAAAAATGCGTTTGTAGCTGGGCTAGTCATGCTGCCAGGTGCTACAGTTGGGGCCATTTTGGCACCACTTTCTGGACGAGTGTTGGATCAATACGGCGCTAAAAAACCTATATTATTTGGCTTAAGTTTGGCGACAATCGGTTGGCTAGCTTTAACAATTTTACTAGAGATGCCTGTTTTATTAGGATTCGTCGCTGGACATGTTACCTATATGATTGGTCTAGGTTTTGCATACAGTAATATGATGACGACTGGTATGAGCTTGTTAGAGGAGAAAGATTTTGGCGACGGCAATACGTTATTTAATACACTTCAACAATTTTCTGGCGCTATTGCGACGGCCATTGTAGCGACGATTATTAATATCGCTCAAGACCACGCAGATAATTTTGCTCAGGGGACAACGATGGGCTCCCTCATTTCTCTGATTTTCTTGTTAACCTTATTAGTAATTGTTTTAATTGCTTGCTGGAATTATTTCCGCAAAAAAGCTTAAAAAAAAGCAGCTGGTCAGTTCCATAGTAACCAGCTGCTTTTTTTAGTTTTCTAAAGATAGTTGTTTTTTTGTTCTTCTTGCTTCCGAATATAAAGTACGAACAAGACAGCAATTAGTACGATAAAACCACCAAAAATCGGTGTATATGTTACTGATAAATGATCTGTGACCACCCCACCTGTCATTGAGCCAACGGTAATCCCAATATTAAAGGCTGCAATATTAAAAGCTGAGGCCAAAGTGATATCTTCTGGAACATACTTTTCCGCTAATTCTACAACATATAGTTGTAAACCAGGTACATTCATAAAGGCAAATAGACCCAACATCAAACTTGCTAATAAGCCTAGAAGACTGTTATCCATTAAAACAGTAATGAATAAAAAGACTAAGGACAGAATTAATAAGCTAAACATTTTTACTAACGAATCTAAAGGTTTTTTATTTGCCCAGTGACCACCTACTGTATTGCCAATTGCGACCATTACGCCATAAACAACTAAAATAATCACTACCGCGTTGGCTGAAAAGCCTAAATTTTCCAATAACGGTGACAAGTACGTATATGCAGCAAACGTTCCACCATAACCAAAAGCAGTAATTAGAAAAGAGAAAACGAGGGGTTTGTTCGTAAAAATCCGCGTGATTCCTTTTAAGTCAACCTTCCCTGGTATCGGTAAATTTTTGGGAACTAAAAAATAACTAGCAATCAGTCCCACCAAGCCAATACTGGCTATAAAAAGAAAGGACATATGCCAAGCTGTTTGTTGCCCAATAAACGTCCCTAAAGGTACGCCAGTCACTGTTGCAACCGTTAACCCCGTAAACATAATAGCAATGGCACTGGCTCGACGTGATGGCGGCACAACATCTGCGGCGATGACAGTCGAAACAGACATGAAAATGCCATGCGCCAATGCAGAAAGTATCCGCCCTACCAATAAAATAATAAACGTTGGCGCAAACGCAGCAATTAAATTCCCACTAATGAAAAGAAGCATAATCCCCAGCATTAATGAGCGACGATTCCATTTTCCTGTCAAAATTGTTAATAACGGCGCCCCAATCGTCACACCTAAAGCGTACAAAGAAACAGTCAAACCTGCTTGGGAAAGACTAATATGAAAACTTTTAACAATCATTGGTAATAAACCCACACTAATAAATTCTGTTGAACCGATTGCGAAAGCATTGATAGCTAATGCAAAGAGCGTTAAATTTGGTGAAATTTTCTTTTCCATTCTCTTCCTCCTAAAAAACATTTGAATTTCAACAAAAATTACTATATACTAAGATTGAAATTTTGATAAGTACCTACTTTTTTGTATCATAGGTACCTTTTAGTAACTTTTGGTTATTATCAACCTATTAAGGAGGAATGTTTTTTGGAAACTCGTACATATGCGATTGGTGTCGAAGCAACGATGGATGTTATTGGCGGCAAATGGAAACCAATTATTCTGTGTAATTTACGGCACGGCGCCATGCGCCCCAGCGATTTAAAACGCGGCATTACTGGCATTAGTCAAAAAATGCTGACACAACAATTACGGGAACTCGAAGAAGACAACATTATCGAGCGGAAAGTTTACAACCAAGTTCCACCAAAAGTCGAATATTATTTAAGCGATTATGGTCAAAGCCTCTCTGCTGTCTTAGATAACTTATGTAATTGGGGAGAATCCCACGTGGCTCATTTGCAAGAACAAGGCCAAGAAATTTATTTAAAATGTGAAGATTAGTGAACAAAACGTTTATAAACTATATTAAGAGGGAGCTTTAAGCTATTTAGAGCCTGGGGAAAAATCATTTTAGATTTTTCCCCAGGCTCTTCTTATGCTTTAATAACTTGAATATCTTGCGTTAATTGGGCCCAATGATTAGTAGGTCCGTGACCATGTCCAACAGAAATTGCTTGGCTAATGGCCCCTTGTATAAACTGTTTGCCAATCACAATCGCCGCTTCTAACGGCGTACCTTTTGCTAATTCGGCTGCGATACACGCTGAAAAAGTATCTCCTGTTCCATGAGTATTTTTCGTTACAATTCGTGGTGCACTTAGCCAAAAGCTCGAACCGTCTTCCATTAACACATAATCAGCCGCTTGTTGATTTGTGCTATGTCCGCCTTTCATAATAATATTTTTTGTGCCCAATTGCTGTAATTTTTTTGCTGCGGTCTGCATTTCTTGTTCTGTCTTGATGGTCGTCTCTAGTAAAACTTCCGCTTCTGGTAAATTAGGTGTCACGACCGTTGCTAATGGCAACAGTTGCTCTTTAATCGTTTGAACTGCCTCGGCTTCTAACAAATGATGTCCACCTTTAGCCACCATTACAGGATCGACAATCAACGGACCAAAATCAACTTTCTGCAAATTGCGAACAACAGCTTCGACACGCTCACTATCTGCTAACATCCCCGTTTTCGCTGCCCCAATTTTAAAATCAGCCGCCAGTGATTGAAATTGTGCATCAATAAATGAACTAGGAATCGGTAAGCTATCTTGCACGCCATACGTATTTTGTGCCGTCAATGCAATGACAATATTTAAGCCAAATGCCTGCCGCGCTTGAAATGTTTTTAAATCTGCTTGCATGCCAGCTCCCCCACCAGAATCAGAACCAGCAATCGTGACTACTTGTGGGGTCAAATTATATTCGGTCATTTTCTCGCCTCCAACATTCGCTCCGTTACACGCATCAACCCTTGAACTTTCTCGGCTATCTGTTCAGCCAGCATAATTTCACTGACCAGTGAAACACCAGCCACTCTCGTTCCCATAAGTTGTTCTATATTTTCTTCTTTGATTCCACCAATCGCTACAACAGGAATCGTGACTGCTGCGGCAATTTCAGAAAGTGTCTGCAAAGAAGTTAACGGACTGTCCTTAGTCGTTGTGGGGAAAATTGCGCCCACGCCTAAATAATCGGCGCCCTCGTTTTCCGCTTCAACTCCTCGTGCCACCGTTTTGGCTGAAACACCTACGATTTTTGTGGACCCAACCAGTTTTCGCACAAGAGCAACCGGTAATTCATCATCCCCTATATGCACACCTGCCGCATCCACTGCCAAGCAAATATCGACACGATCATTAATAATCAACGGAATCTGATACGCATCTGTTACCGCTTTAACTTTCACTGCTAATTCGTAAAAGCGCCGTGTTGACACTTCCTTTTCGCGCAGTTGGACCAATGTCACTCCACTGCGACAAGCAGTTTCAATTCGTTTTAAAAATTCAGTATCACTAAAATCATACCGTCCTGTCACCAAATAAACTTTCAATTGCTCTCTCATAGCACTCGTCCTTTCACCGCCTCAAACCAATCCTTCTCCTTCATTAAAAGAGATAACTGATTTAACGTATTTTGGCGAAAATCGGCCAGCCCTTGGCTCTTAGTCTTGGCTTTTTCTCCGCAAAGATTAAAATAGCTCACTGCGGCTACTGCCGCAGTCATTGGCGCGTTGCCTTCACCTAATAAAGCGGCAACTAATGCGCCGACTAAATCGCCCGTGCCAGTGAAACAATCCAACTCAGGAACGCCATTTTGTAAGACAATCACTTGCTCTTGGCTAACCAAAACATCTTGAATCCCTGTTGCTAAAAATACCGTCTGGGGAAACTTTTGTGTTTGTTGACGTAAAGCTTGAATCAGCTCCTCAATTGCTTCTTCACTTTGATCCAAAGGGCTGCCATCCACTCCTCGGCCATGACTCACCAACTGGCAAAAAGTCCGCATTTCTGAAAGATTCCCTTTCACAACGGTTGGCTGATTGTGCACCAGCTTTTCCCCGACTTCACTCCGAATATCACTGGCGCCATAACCGACTAAATCGACTACGGTCGGTTTATTCACTTGCCGAGCATAATCACTAGCTGCTAACAAGCTTTGCTCTCGTTCTTGTGATAAATGGCCTAAATTCAAAACCAAGGCACTGGTTTGCTGAAACAACTGCGGAAATTCCCGGGGATCATCTGCCATAATGGGCTTAGCATCAATATAAAGTAATGCATTCGCCATAGACTCACACGTAATTTCATTCGTAATGCACTGAATTAATGGTGCCGTTGTCAGTGGAAAAATCGTTTCAAACTTAACGCTTGTTTTCATAAAAGTACCCTCCCAAAAATAATTCCTGTGTTTGTTTAAATACTCGAGTTTCTTTCAGTTTTACTAAGACAAGCCAAGCAATCACTGAACCAATCAGTGTGGCACCAATAAATCGTGGTGTATAAATGAACCAATAAAAATTCTGCTTACTGCCAGTAAACCAAACCATTACAGGATAGGACAATAACGAGCCAATGATGCCTGTACCCAAAATTTCCCCTAGCATCGACCAGCCTAATTTTTGTCCCCATTGATAAAATAAACCAGCAAAAAACGCGCCAAAGACGGCACCTGTTAACGCTAATGGCGGAATACCTAAGAATGTCATACGGATTAAGCCGCAGACAAGTGCCATGAGCGTTCCATAAAGAGGACCTAATAAAACTCCGGCAATAATGTTCATGACACTGGACATAGGGGCCATTCCCTCAATTCGCATTAATGGTGATAATACGACGTCCATCGCAATCATTAAAGCTAGTAACGTAACTCTGTGGATTCGATTTTTTTCCACGTAAAAAAACTCCTTTCTGCGAGAAGCAAAAGGAGGCGCGACTGAAAAAGACAGAAAAACCCAACCACAAATAAACGTAGTTGGGTGCAATAATCGGTCAAAATTTCAAGACATTTCCCTGCGCCAGTCCTAACTGTTTCAGGTTCCATGGGTATAATCTCAGCTAATAGCACCCCAAATGTTTCTCTTCAATTGGCTTTAGTATAGCATAGTTTTTTGGAAGCGACTACTAAAATTGCCAAAGAGTTTTCCCACAAAAACAGAAAAAACATCATGCCCAAAAAGTTCGATTTTTTGGGCATGACGTTTTTCATACTTTCGTTGGTCTTATTATTTAGAATCCTGGCATTCCTTTGGTGTATTTACCTAAAGTTGCTTCGGTTTCTTTTTCAATTTTTACTAACGCATCGTTGACAGCCATAATGACTAAATCTTGTAACATATCAACGTCTTCAGGATCAACCACGTCCTCTTTAATGGTCAAATCTTTCATTGTGCGATCACCAGTAAAGGTCGCTGTCACAAGTTGATTGGTGGCTTCACCGATAAATTCTTTTTCATTTAGCGCTTCTTGCGCTTTGGCCATTTCTTTTTGCATTTTTTGTACTTGTTTCATCATGCCTTGCATGTTGCCCATTCCTCGCATCATAATTCCTCTACTCCTTCATATTAATCATCTAGTACTTCGACAAGCTCTTCACCAAACATAGCGATTGCTTCATCTACTACTGGATTTTCTTGTGAATGTTCATTTGTTACAGGCGGTTCGTCCGCTAGACGAGCCATTTCATTTTCAGGTTCAGAATGATTCAAACTGCCCTGATTTTGGTTAATAAAACTTTGTCTTAGTTTTGGCCAGCTTTCTCTAGTAATGCAGACCATCTCTGGTGTATAGTCCATCAAACGGCTTAAATTATTATTGAAAGCTAACTGCATCTCTTCATCGTCTGTTGCACGAGCACAAACAATCTCATAGTCAAATGCCACCACGATGCCCTTAGGACTCGCTGCGACAGGTTCACTAGCTTTGAGCATCGCTCGTTGAGTCACAGATAATGTTTGCAGTAAGTCTTCCCAGACATTTTTCACATTCATTAAATGTGTTCTAGTCGCTTCGTTTAGGACTTGATATACGCGTTCTGTGGGTACACGGAACGAACTTTTTGGCGCTTGTGGTCGTGCTTGTTGACGTGGCGCATCTGCTTCTTTGGCAGTTACACCGTGTTTCTTTAATTCAGCCAGTTCTTTCTTCAGTTGCCCGATTTGATTTTGTAAATCTGCTAATTCTGGATTTCCCTCTGCACTACCATCTTGATTAGCTGTTTCTGGCGTGTTGTGTTTATTGGGTTGCACCGTTTTAGCTAATTTGACAGTGGCTACTTCCAGATAGATATTCGCATTGTTGGTAAAGCGGATCTCATTTTGTGTGTCACTTAAAATTTGGATTAGTTGGTAGATTTTTTCAGCAGGTGTTTGTGTAGCTAGTTCCTTAAATGCTTCTGTCAAAGTTCCTGCTTTTTCTGCTAATAACTTCGGTGCTTGCTGATACATCAGCAAATCTCGACAATATAATAACAAATCTTCTAAGAAACGGCGCGCTTCTTTACCTTCGCCTAAAATACTTTCCAAGCCTTCTAATGCTCGTTCAACATCACCGGCGACACAACACTGAATATAATGATCCATCATTTCATAGGTTAGGCTGCCTGTCACTTGCATTGCATCTTCCAGTGTTACTTTTTCATCACTAAATGAAATCGTTTGATCCAAGATACTCAAGGCATCTCGCATCCCACCTTCCGCAGCACGCCCAATCACATAAAGGGCTTGTTCCTCATAATCAAGAGCCATTTCCTGCATGATATGGGCCATATGATCGACGATATCTTGCGTACTAATTCGCTTAAAATCAAAGCGTTGCGTCCGTGAGATAATCGTTAACGGAATCTTGTGTGGTTCAGTCGTTGCTAAGATAAAAATAACATTTTGTGGCGGTTCTTCCAAGGTTTTTAAAAGTGCATTGAACGCGCCTGTTGATAGCATATGAACTTCATCAATAATATAAACTTTGTACTCGGCTTGTGTCGGTGCATACTTTGCTTTATCACGAATATCACGGATTTCTTCCACACCATTATTACTCGCCGCATCAATTTCAATGACATCATTTAAACGACCTTCCGTAATGGCTACACAGGTTTCACAAACATTACAAGGTTCACCATCTTGACTATGTTTACAGTTAATCGCTTTAGCGAAAATTTTTGCGGCACTGGTTTTACCTGTACCACGAGGGCCAGTAAATAAATAGGCATGAGATGTTTTCTTTTGCACTATCGCATTTTTCAGTGTCTGAGTAATTGCTTTTTGTCCTACTACGTCATCGAAACGTTGTGAACGCCAGACCCGATAAAGTGCTTGATAAGCCATTTTTTACCCTCCCTTATTTTTCATTCTTATCTATTATACGTGATTTTTAGTCATTCGGCATCTTTTTTCTTTTAATGAGTCACTGGCGCAACCATTGCTAAAAAAGCCGCTTTTCCTTCACTTGTTTCTGCAAACGCACTGGCTTCTTTTAGTCGCTGTTGATACGCTGAAGCGACAGTTTCAAGCGCCTGCGTTTTCTGGTTGCTCCAAGTCGTTAAACCTTGGACTTCCGCTAACGTTAACGAAGGCTTTGCTTGAGGTCGACTAAAAATTAAGTCCATGACATATAAAAGTTCTTTTCGTCGTGCAACGATTTGTATCTCATCCGTTGGCAGTTTCAGCATTTGCCATTGCTCAAAAATATCATTTGCGGCTTGGGCAACTTCTGACGCATTCGGTCCCTCTAGGCGAAATGTCGCAACTGGCCAATTCACCATTCCTGCGTTGATTAAAGGATAGTTAGCTAACTCAACATATTCTGAAATGCTCGCTTCGGCTAATGGAAATTGTTGCAAACCCGTTTGATAATAGACATGCTCATTTTGTTCAAAGTCAGCATCAATCCCAGCAAAATAATGAGGAAAGACCTCAACAATTTTCAACAATTGCTGAAAAGTCTTAATTGAACGTTTCGCTGACTGATGTTTTTCAAACGCAATCACACCTTGTTGCTGATATTGTGCCTGTTTTACAAAGGAAAATCCCCAGCTTTCGCCATCTAAGTTCATTCGAATCACTCGATGGTTCGTAGTCGCAGGAAATTGCTGACTTCCCTGGTAGCCTTCTGTGGCCATGCACCATTCACAGCGGGGATAGCTTTGTGCAGAGAGCGTTGCTTTTGACGCCTCACTGTGGACCTTATTTGCTAAAAAATCACCATAGACTGTTGAAAAAACAACAGGTTCTTCCTGTTCAATGACCGTACCGTTTTTTTGACAAAGTTGGTAAAAATACTCGGTAGCCTCTTGTGGCTCTTTGGCATAATGTTGTGCAAAAAAAGCATTAACCACAGAAGGTGGCGGTGTTAACAAATCCATCAATTGCACCATGAACTGTTCTTTTTGTTGCTCTGTTTTTACAAGTTGGTTGGCACTCGCAACTTGACACAATTGTTCCGCCAAATCAGCGGCGGGTGTTGCCACAGGCCGTATGTCTACTTCGCCTAATTCTTGTTCACCAATCATTGATAATAAACGGTTCTGAAGATATAAGCGATCCAATTCCATCCAACCACCTGCTTGAATAGCAAGTGTGGTAAAATCGGCAATCATTTGACTCGTGGTCATCGATTCATTCCTCCTATTACTTTTCTTGATATCCATGTGGATGAGCTTGATGCCATTGCCAAGCGGTGGCGATAATATCCTTGACCTCAGTTACTTCTGGTTGCCAGCCTAAAACTCGTTTGGCTTTTTCACTAGAAGCAATTAACGTACTAGGATCCCCTGCTCGGCGTGGCGCGATTGTTGCAGGAATTTCTTGGCCTGTCACTTCGCGAGCAGCATCTAACATTTCTTTAACAGAATAGCCGTTGTTGCTTCCCAAGTTAAAGACGTCACTTTCGCCGCCATTTTTCAAATATTCTAAAGCCAAAATATGTGCTGCAATCAAGTCTTCAATATAAACATAATCTCGAATGCACGTGCCATCTGGTGTATCATAATCATCCCCAAAAATACTTAGCTCTGCTCGTTGGCCCAATGCCACTTGTAAAATAATTGGCACAATATGCGTTTCTGGCGTGTGATCCTCACCAATTGAGGCATCTTTTTTTGCTCCTGCAACATTAAAATAACGCAAAGCAACATATTTCATTCCATAAGCGTTGTCGCACCATTTCATGATTTTTTCCATCATTAATTTACTTTCCCCATACGGATTTTTAGGATTCGTTGGGGTTTCTTCTGTAATAGGCATTGCTTTTGGTTCGCCATAAGTGGCCGCTGTGGAAGAAAAAACAATATGTTTCACTCCGAATTCTTGCATGACTTCCAAGGCAATTTGAGTGCCGTGAACATTGTTATTGAAATACATTAACGGTTTCTCCACGGATTCTCCTACTAAAGAATTGGCCGCAAAGTGCAACACCCCTTCAATTGATTCTTTTTCAAAGACACTACGTAAAAAAGCTTTATCACGAATATCGCCTTCATAGAAAGCCGCTTGTTCATGAACTGCTGAACGATGCCCCGTTAATAAATTATCAACAACAACAACGGCATATCCTTTTGAAATTAATTGATCGACGGCATGTGAGCCAATGTAGCCTGCGCCACCTAATACTAAAATAGACATAAATACGCTCCTTTTACTCCCTAATTTCTTTTTCTATTGTACCATTAAATAAGGTTTACTTCTGAATTATTTCATTTTGTAAACAGGATTTAATTTGGCCATTTCTCCTTATTCATTTTTCCTATAAAAATACAGAAAAGACTTGGTAAATTTTAACAAATCTCTAAATTAGTCGTAGAGTTTATGAAAAATCATTGTAACTATTGGATTTTTTTGCTTTTTTCCGTCATAATAGAAACAAATACAATTTGAAAGAAGGAATGAACGATGAAAAAATTTGTATCAGGTATGTTAGTCGGTACTGCTATCACAGTTGCTGCTTTAGCCGGTGTGGCTACAACTATTAAAAAAACAGTCATTGATCCAATTGAAGAAAAAGAAGATATGATTGAAGAAAACCGTAAAAAAGCGATGCGTAAACGTATTGCACGTTAAAAAATAGCTGTGACGTTGAGATAAAAAATCTAACGCCAAGAAATCAACAGAAGCGCTTCTGGCTCTGTTGATTCTCTTAAGCATAACAAGTGGTCATCCATCGCTTTGATGGATGACCACTTGTTATGCTTTCTTTTTTACCAAAGGAGCTGACTATTTTTCTTAACTATTAAAAATAGTAGCAGCAATCCGATCCATATCGCGCATATTCCAAGGATCCACACCAGGACGAGCTGCAGCGGCTGTTAACCAATGAATACCTTCTGTTGGAATACCACAACTAAAAAGGCCTGTCGCCACCTGTCCATCTTTTGTGATGACTTGATTCGTGGCAGGTAGAATCAAGAGTGCACCTGTTTTGACTATTTGACCATCAGCTAATGCCAGTTGATGGAGCGTAGCTAGCTTATCGGCTAACAACTGCCTCGTTAAAGGATTCAAACTTTTTTCATTATTAACTTTGGGAATGCGTGCTTCAATTAAAAAGTGACTATTATACCGATTTTCCGGAAACAAATTAGCATAAGTAATAAATTGACCCGCTTTCATTTCGACACGCATTTCTGGCCCCAGAATCGTGACTAATCCCAGTTCAACTAACGCCTGTAGCTCTTCTGTTCTTTCAACAGAAGGTCCCACTGACAAAAAGGTATTCAACGGGGTAAACCAATGCCACAACCACTTTTGACTCTCGTCATTCGTTAATAACCCTTCATCCAAAACAAAGCGAATCTGATCTCTTAAATCTTTTAAACTGTCTAAAGCAGTGGTCAAAGGACCGCTAAGATTGCCTTTCTCTGCTTCTTGAATATCCCATTTTAAATACTCTAGTAAAAACGAACGAAAACGTTCATGAGTGGTTTTCTTTGTTTCAGGATGTTCTAACACTTGCCAATCAAACCAATCTTGTTTTTCAAAGTGGACTAAGCTTTCTGGCGCTCCCTTGGTTTGAATAAACAGCTGTTGAAAGGCCTCTTTAGAAAGATGCGGATATTTTTCTTCGATTAAGCAAGTGTAATACACATATTCCACTTCTTTTTTTAAATACCCAAAAAACTCTGCGCCTGTAACCTGTCCTTTTTTACGACATTCAGCTAAATACGTTTCGGTTAAAAAAACAGGCTGATAGGCTTCCCCGTAGCCTTTTTGATTAATCCCTCGAGGATGAGAAGGAAAACCGCGACCAGAACCAGCAATAATAATAGGCTCTCTTCCAGAAGGTTCATAACGTAAGCGGCCATTTTGACGAGAAAAAACACCCCCGCGGCCAATCGTCAAGGCAGATAAATAGTCAAAAAATGCCAAACCTAAGCCTTTTAACACAACGGGTTGTTTTGCGGGTATATTGGCAAGTGCCAATAAAGCATCCGCCGCATTTTTAGGAGAAGAATAAAACAAACGATGCTCCTTGGCGTAGTCCGCAAGCTCTTGTTCAACAGTCGTTAATTCATTTTCTTGGTGACCCAAAGCTAAAATTACTTTGTCTGCCGTAAACTCAATGGATTGAGTATACACATAATAGTTATCCTCTCCTGCCCGCACAGCAGTTACTGGCTCTTTAAAAAACGTCAGCGATGTTTGTTCGTTACACCGCGTGGCTAAATACGTATAAAACCATTTTTGGTACATGCCATAAAAAGCCCTCGAGCAGTGATCATTCGGTCCAAGGCGATGACATTCTTTCAACAACTCAAGATAATTATAGGGTTGTTGCTGTTGAATGTACTGCGCAGCTTCTGTTTGGGTCCATTCATAGAGAGTGGGGCCCTTGACAATTGGTCCTTCGCCACTAAAAGATTCATCTGTAAATAAAGTGACTTGACTAATCACGGTGTTCATTAATAAATAATTAGGTTGCTCTGCTCGCCAAATTTTCCCACCTGGACCGTATGGATCAAACAACGTGAGCTGAACATTTATTTCCGTTTTACGAGCCCATTCAATGACTCGTTCTGCAGCTGATAAGCCTCTGGGTCCAGCACCTACAATTGCAATTTTCATCCAATCACCTACTCTATTTTTCTAATAATTCTTTTAAGACAACCGCTTGATTATGCACTGTATCTTTCGCTCCATAGACCAGCGTGACTACTGGCTGATTTTTTACAATCGTCTGTAACTGCTTAAACGCTGTGGCAGTTGGCTCATGTTTCAATTCTTCTTGGTATTTTTGTTTAAACTCAGGATATTTATTTGCTTCATGATTAAACCATTTCCGTAGCTCTGTACTTGGGGCCACTTCTTTGAGCCATTCATCTAACTTTTCAGATTCCTTGGATTTTCCTCGTGGCCAAATACGGTCAACTAAAACACGGTAGCCATCTTGCTCTGTCGGTGCTTCATATGCTCGCTTGATTTGAATCATCTGCCTTCACCTCTTCTCTTTATTGTAGCTCAAAAAGTGAGGACTGACAAAAAGCAACATCTCTATTAAGCTTTCCTATACAAAAAGAGTTGGTCTCAATGAAGACCAACTCTTTTTGTTATTAACTATTTCTCTTTTTCACTTTCCCAGTCCAGCCATCATAGCCGCCTTTTAAAATATAAATATCAGTATAGCCATTTTTGCGTAATAAATTAGCTGCTCGGATACTTAAAGCTTTCTTCTGATCATAAAGATAAACAGGTTGATCCTTACGAAGAGAACCAATTGTTGTTTTTAACATGCTGTATGGCATGCTGCGCGCCCCTAAAATATGCCCAGCATCAAATGTATCTTTCTCACGAACGTCAATCACTTGTGCTTTACGCATTGTTTCTTTAAATTCTTCTTCCGTCAGCATTTTTGCTGAACGTTTCACCATAATTTTCAAATATAATTCATTGAATACCATCGCTAGTACAATAACTAGCAAAATGCCATTGATTACCCATAAAATACTCATTCTAAAAAGCCCTCTCTATTTCTCTTTTGAAAATTGTAATGCTAGTGAAGCGGCACCAATGACGCCGGCCTCATTACCTAGCTCTGCTAATTTGATTTTTGTACTATTTCGAACTTGCGGGAAAGTAAATTCTTGGAAATATTTTTCGACACGACTACGTAAAAATTCTCCTGCTGCAGAAACACCTCCACCGATAACCACGCTATCTGGATTTAACGTGTTACCTAAGTTTCCTGTGGCTAAGCCTAAATAGAAACAAACACGATCCACAACCATTAATGCAAAATGATCGCCTTTTTCAGCAAATTCAAAAACATCTTTACTCGAAACATCTTGTCCATCATCAATCGCTTGTTTCAGTTCAGAGTCACCTGCAAACTCTTCTGATAAATGACGTGCAACACGAACGACACCAGTAGCGCTAGAAACAGTTTCTAAACAGCCACGTTTCCCACAGGTACAGTCAAAGCCGTTAGGATCAACCGTCACATGCCCAACTTCACCAGCGCAGCCAGCAACACCGTGGAGCAATTCTCCCGCTGCAACAATGCCTCCGCCGACACCTGTTCCTAAAGTAATAAAAATCACGTCGGGATTGTTTTCCCCCGCGCCCTTCCAACGCTCACCTAAAGCGGCAACATTGGCATCATTATCTAAGGCAAACGGAATTCCTAAAGCAGATTCGATTTGTTCTTTGACAGGCTGTACAGTCGTCCAGTTTAAATTATAGGCACCTACAACAGTTCCTTTTTCAATGTCGACACTTCCTGGTGTTCCCATACCAATTCCTACAAAATCTTCTTTTTTCATATTATAAAGATCTATACGGTGACGAATACTTTCAATAATTGATGGCACAATATGCTTGCCATCTTCTAAAATATTCGTTTCAATACTCCATTTTTGTTGAACAACGCCATCGGTTGTTAAAATAGCAAATTTGATGGTCGTTCCACCTAAATCAATCCCAATAATCTTCTTATCCATTTAGTCGATTCCTTTCTGCTTCCCTCTAGATTCTTCTATTCGATGCTCTCTTTGCAAAATATGCCGGGCCTGTAAATACGTATCTCGGTCTACCAATTGACCTTCATACAATTTTTTTAATTCAATCATCATTAACTCAATATCATAAATCCGTGCACCGACATAAATATACATCCCAAACTGTTTAAAAAGTTGTTGTACATCATATAACGTTTCCATACGAAAACACTTCCTTATTATACAGGTAAACCGTATTTTTTAAAACCCAATAACAGACAAATTACGACAAGAAAAATAAAAATTAACGTGGCCATAATTCGCTCGTGCTTATTAAATGCTTCTTCACGATTTGGAACAGCAAAAGCCGTCGCGACTAATAGTCCACCGATTAGACCGCCAACATGACCCATCATATCTACAGAGCTACTAAACAAGTTAAATAACAAATTAATCACAATAAACATTGAATAGCGTTGCACCATATACATAATCGCTGGATTGTCTCTAAAATGGCGTCCTAAAATAACAAATGCGCCGAACAAACCAAAAAGCGCTGTACTAGCACCCGCTGAGACACTGTTGGGTGTCCCAAAGGCAAAACTGGCGATATTTCCAGCAATCCCACTCAATAAATAAATTCCCAAATAGCGCCAATGCCCATAAATTGCCTCAACCTGTGCGCCGATATAATAAAGAGTAACCATATTCAAAATAATATGCATAAACCCAATGTGAAGAAACATTGGCGTGATAAACCGCCAGTATTCATGATTTTGAGCTACCAGTGGACGAACCATTGCTCCCCAATTAACTAAGTTTAAAATATTTTCTGATCCTCCAGTTAATTCCAATCCAAGGAAAACAATGATTGAAATACCTAAAAGGGCATACGTAATGAACGGCTGATTTTTTAGCCGTTTCAATTTCATTTCTGTTTGATAATTCATTCCATTCCTCCTATTGTATAAATAATTGTTCGATTGGCTGATCAAACGCTTCTGGTTGCCATTGCTCATGGAGTTGTTCACTAAAAACTAAACTACATGAATGGCCCGAAAAATGTTCCAAATAACGATCATAAAAACCACCGCCGAAGCCTATTCGATAGCCAGCACGATTGAAAACAATCCCTGGCACAATCAATAAATCAATCGCTGTAGCTGTTATTTCTGCCGCTGTTAACGGAGGTTCTTCCACGCCAAATGCACTGGTGTCATAAACCGTCTCTGGAAAAACTTGATAAAAGTGCATTTTGCCTCCTTTAAATGTTCGCGGCACCGCCACTTGCTTGCCCTCTTGCATGGCCCGTTCGAAAATTGGCTGTGTTGATAATTCTAGCGGTAACGACCGAATCATTCCGATTGTTTGTGCTTGTTGCCATTGCTGACTAGCAAACAACTGTTCATAGAGACTTGATTCTTTATGTTGTTTAATTTCTGGATGTTGTTTTAGCCATTCCAGGGCAGTTAAGCCCACTTTTCTCAACTTATTTTTCTCCATGTACACCTTCAACCCCTTTTCTGTTAAGTTTATAGAAAGTGTTCTTAAAAAACAAGCTGATTCCCCTTTTCTCTTTGAAAAATCCCGTTATTTTTCTAACGTTTTTGACGCTTCTTTAAAAAAGTCAACAACCAAATCCATTGTTTCTCCTTTCACTAAATGCCGCTCACCGATTTCCGTTATAAATTGCGTATTTCTCGCATACGTTTTCCCAGACACTAATTGTTCAAAATCAGCCATGTCTTCATAGGGAATTTTTTCATCTTCCGTTCCATGCCAAAACAGCATCGGTCGTTCTTGTAGTCTTTCTGGCGTTTGTGATAAATCGTATTGATGTACCCAACTTAGCAACAGTGGCAAGTCTTTAGGTACAAAAATAGCAAATTCTTTCGCCCGTTGAATCACTCGCTGAATATAGCGCGCCGGATAGGGTGTTCCCATTAAGCAAGCGGCAGCTTGAATCTCAGGATGTTGGGTCATAAGAGCGCTGGTAGTAATACCGCCCATGGATACACCACCCACGCCAATCCAATTTTCTTTAATCAACCCTAATTTATGAAAATGATGGATAATTACTGGAAATTCAATCAAATTATATTGAATGCTACTCCAAAATGTAATCGATGGAATCGTGGAAATAGGTCCTGTTTTTCTTTCTCCATGGTTCATGGCATCTGGTAAAATGACCCGAAACCCCTCGTGTGCTAATTTTCTTGCTTGTGTTAAAGATAATTCTTTAGCTGATTGCCAACCATGATAGTAAACAATTAAAGGTAATGCTTCGTTTTTTTGCTCTTCTGTTGTCACTTCTAATGCTGGAATTTTTGCTATGTAGCGATGTCTAATACTGATTTTCATTCATGATTCCTCCATTATAAAATATCTTCTCTTATTTTACCGTTTTTTGATAAAACCTGCTCTTTATATGATTTATCAAAAAAACCACAAAATATGCGAATTCGCATTTTCCTATTTTATTACTTTCCGTTATAATCATTTTATTAAATACAAAGGGGTGTTTTTATGGTTAAAATTGAGGAAAAAGGTAAAGTAACATTTGGACAAGCTTTTAAAGATTATTTTCGTGGATATGTTGATTTTAAAGGTCGGACCACACGTGCTGGTTATTGGTGGATGACATTGGTATTAAGCATTTTAGCACTTATTTTTTATATTGCCATTGTCGGCAAAGCCGTGTCAGCAATTTTAGCAGCTGAATATTTTGAAACCTATGATTTTGGAAACTTATTACCGTTGATGCTTTTTGCACTTGTTTTATGGTTAGCTTTATTATTACCAACGTGGGCAATGTGTGTACGTCGTTATCGTGATGCTGGGATGACAGGTTGGGGCGTGCTTGTTTTATATCTACTTTCTATTGCCTGTAGCTATACACAAGTTTTCTCTGTTATGTCAACTTTTAAATATGACGTTCAAACAGATACTGTGATAACAGGTGGCAGTCCCGTCTTCTTATTTTTCACTCTTGTGATTAGTCTGTTTTTCTTCTTACTAACAGTCTTACCGACAGATAAACTAACAACAACTAGCCAAAATAGCGTCTTACGCTTCTTCTTCCGTTACAAAGAAGTGAAGTAAGGAAAAGTTTTAAGCCTTTCTTTTAAAAGAAGGGCTTTTTTCTTATTTTAAAATCTTTATGATAAAATAAGAACTAGTCTAGCTAAAAAAATGGAAGGAGAAAATATGGCTACTTTTAAACGGATTCTGAATCTAGAAAATTATATTTTTACTTTTTTTATTTTATTTGTCTTTTACGGCGCAATTAACTCTCCCTATTCGCTGGTAAAAATTCTTTGGGAAAAGCCTAAGCACTTGCTTGTTTTACTTCCTCTATTAATTATTCTATTGTTGATTATTTATAAAAACAAAAAATTTCTTTACACTAAGATTCAAGCGCTCTGGCACTTAATAAAAACCCATGATCGTGTGGTTATTATTGGTAGTTTGATCAGTTTATTTTTACTACAACTTTTACTCCTGACGCAGATTACTGTGCCGATTGGCTGGGATGTTTTTGACAACTTTCATAGTATTACCACTGAAAATAAGGATTATTCAAAAATCGTACTTTCTTTAAACCCCAATAACGAATTTTTCTTTTTCATGATGTATTACCTTAATAAATTTTTGCGTTTCATTGATGTAACAGGGAGCTGGAGCAATACTTGGTTTAGTTGGCAAGTGGTTAATTGCTTGTTTATTAATAGCAGTTTATTTCTCTTTTATCATGCCTCTAAGCGTGTCTTTAATCCATTAACGGCCTTCGTTGCTTACAGTTTATTTTTTCTTTCTTTCGGATTGTCTCCATGGTTACTCACGCCTTATACAGATACGGCCGTCTTATTGTTCATCAACCTAGTCTTTTTTGCATATAGCCTTTTTGACCAAGTTTCCCCTCCCTTCGTAAAATATTGTTTATTACTGTTTATTGGGATTGGCCTAGCTTGGTGTTTTTTAATGAAACCTTCGTCTATTATCTTTTTTATTGCATTTAGTTGTATCAAAGTGCTGCAACTTCTTTTAGTAAATCGGAACAAACAGTCTATCGTAAAATTAACCGTGGTTGCTCTCTTTTTACTGACTGGTTTCGCCAGCGCATATTATAGTTTTCAATTTTTTGTGGAAAAACAAACGATTACGGAAATCGATAAAGAACAAGCCAAACCTTGGACACTTTTTGTAATGATGGGTTTGACTGGAACTGGCGGTTACAATGATGCAGATACACAAGCAGTAAATCAGTTGCCTACACAAGAAGCCAAAAAAGCTTATACTATAAAAATGATTCAAGACCGTTTAAAAAATAAAGGATTCTTCGGTTATCTCCGTTTTCTGGCTCAAAAAAATCGTCATAATACTGCCAATGGTGATTTTGACTGGGGTTGGGATGGCGGTGATTTAATTCCAGAAACACCTTCTAAAAATCGTTGGCAAGAACACTTGCGGTCACTGTATTATCCGCAAAATCAAAAAAGTAACTATCTACGAATTTATATGCATTTTTTCTATTTACTCACATTACTAGGTCTATTGTTCAGTATCCCTCTAAAAGATTCAAAAAATAACTACGCGATTTTAAAATTAGCTTTCATTGGAGCTATTCTGTATTTATTGCTCTTTGAAGGCGGCCGCTCTCGCTATTTAATCCAGTTTATGCCGTTTTGGTACTTGTTATCAGCGAGTGGTTGGCTGGGATTGAGAGATACGCTGGACAAAAATTAAGTAAAGATAAGTTATTTATATATTTCAAACTACTTAAATGATATTTTTCAATCAAAAAAATATTCATTTTGTACAGTGAATTAGTATTTTTCATTTATTAATAGTATAACTTTTCGAGATATAGTAACTATATGATTTTAGTCTAGTTCATTCATTTATCTAAAAAAGGGCTTTAATCATTATTCCAAACGTTTTTCCAACCAGTCAATTATTTAGTGAACCATTTTACTTCGTTCTAAAAAATTTTCTAATCATTTGGATTTTTGTTACTGATATTTACGTTTACTATGTACCAATCATTTTTTTGTATTTGCGTGTACCTTAATTTTATTCAAGATTTTAATGGCATTGTATTTTGCTCAGTTAAATAATCTTAAAATTTCTTTTACAGACTATGCATTCAAAATTGACCATTTTATTCTATTCCTATATTCTTTTGTTTTCGAAACTACTATAATATAGCAGTTCTATTATCATCAAAAAATTCAGCTACCGTTTCACACTATTCAGCTTCTCTTTCAAATGAATTTTCTTCAGATATATATTCTTCACTTCTCCTAGCGAAATTATAAATCTGAATTGTATTATGTCCTAGAAATCGACTTCATTTTCGCCAATCAGGGCAACGTCTTTTTTTATTTTAGATATTAGTCTAGTAAACTCCTTTAATCTTTAGTAATTAATATGTTCAAGTTTATTTACATCACACTTACCTACTTTCATACCTACGGAAAAAAATGAGTCAAACTATGCTTGTCAACTTAAATACGATAGTTCATCCATTCTTTTTCATCAAAAAAAAGAGCCCCCATATCCGAGCATAACTGTGCTTTCGGATATGGAGGCATTGCTGTCTATTAATTACAATATACTATTTAGAAAATACATCGACCATAAAAAAATTGAATAATAAGCCAGCGCGCACAAGATATTGTGCTTAAAAAAACTTAAATTACAACTTAAGTAAATTTGTTGAATAGAACTTAAATAACTTTATCAAAATTGTTTTACTCAATTATTTAGAATTTTTGTAAGATGGGAAAATGTTAATTAATTTTTCGTATTCAGCAGTATTAATATCATCATTGATTGGTTTAATTTTACCTTGTGATTCCATCAATCTTAATTTTTGATAAACAATGTTATAGTCTCCCGTATTTCCACCTACGATAAATCGACCATTATATAGATAGCCTTTTGTTCCCTTATATAGTCCTTCTACAACTGTTAATTTAATCATTTCGTCTTCCTCCTCTGTATTTAGTATCGAACTAGAATCTTCATTACTCACTGGTTTATTAAATAAGTTAATTTCTTCTTGACGACGTCGCCGCAATCCTTCCTCATATTCAGTTCCTTTATTAATATAATTTGCAAATGATTCAGTGATATAGCTATTAGAAGCATTTCTATCCCAATTCCAATTTGCAAATACTCCCGTACCATTGTTATAAGTAAAACTTACCATTGCGTCAAATTGATTTTGATTAAAAGAACGGATAAAGTAGCTATTTACTGCACTTTCATAAACTTTTATATCTTTCCAAAACTGACTATCTGCTTGCGCTTGTGACCATCTAGTTACTCCTGGGATTAAACTTGTTTGCCCTTTTGGTTCAGCGTGCCCCCAACCAATAGTAATCATACCATCGCCAAGATCATAGGCTGTAAGTCGACAATCTTCAAATTTTTTAATTAGCGCTTCCCCATTTGATCCTAAGGTCGTAGCTTTTTCTTCATCAATCGGATTACTACCTGTTGAAATCCATTGATCTAAATTTAAAATGTCTGTAATAGGATCTTCACCAACATTTTTCTTTACGGGTCTGCCAGCCCAATTTGCTTGCCAACTATCAGAACCAATTTTTACCCAAACGTGTCCGTATCCGCTACCGCCATAGCGATTAACTGCTATATTTAGTGTTCCTAAGCCTGTTTTCGCAATACCTTGAGGAACATACGTAGACGGAATATCTTTTGCATGTCCTCTTGCAGCATATGGATTAGGCGCTCCGAGAAATTCTAGTAAATTCTTAATTAAACTTACGCATTGGCCATCAAGAGAACGGTCTGACTTATCAATAGTTATTGTTCCAATAAGACTATCTAGATAACTCCGTACTTCTCCAATTGTTTTTACCACTTATATTTACCTCCTTAAATCATTATTCCGTGCGTCCACGGCGAACATATGTTCATAAACCTAGTATAGTTGAATTGACCTGTTTCGTTTTGTCAAATTTCGTACCAACCCAGTCGATAAGCAATTTCATGGATAAATTCTGTATCTCGTCGAGCAATTGTAGACTCGCTCAAAAACGTCTCACAAGCAACAAATTCATTCTTTTTATATGGATAACCATTTTTATATTTCACTAAAAAGATATCCTGTACATCCCTTGTAGAATCAGCTAAGATATCTTCTACCGTTTGTAAAAATAATTTATGAAATGCAATTTGACTGATAGTTATTTTTTCAGTTGGTTGCTCTACAGGGTATTCTAAAAAAGGATTACGATTCATTAACATAACATCCTCGTACTCTTGTAATTTTTTTTCAATATGTTGATAATCCCATAATAATTGTCGAATATGTTTTTTTATTCCAGCTTTCATTGTACCTCTCCTCTAACCACTTAATATTTTATTTGTAGAACTTTTACAGATAATAGAAATAGTATGTTCATCCTCCATGTATTCCTTTTATCCATCTACTCTTATTTTTGATCACATTCATTTTCAAAATCTAACTTATTCGTTTCTACCCCTCCTTTTTTTCCCATTTATCAATAACTGTCCACCTCCTAGATTATTTTATATACAAAAATAGACCACTCCTTAAGCGATCTATAATGACAAAACTTATTTTTTTCTTAGATTTAAGCGATTCTATTTTTCCACTTAAATATACTTAACTTGATTTAAAGATATTGAACATTCTATTTTTTAAAACTTAGCTATATAAACAAGCATCTATAGCATTGATAATTCATTTTTAGCGATTCTTCATACTACTAATTTATCATGTTGACTATACTAAAATTTCCCAATAAATTCCCAATATGAAGTTACTTCTACTTATCTTCCAAAAATACAATTTTACTACGTAACTTGTGTTCACTGAATTCATTTGTTTATATCCTACTTTATCCTTACCTATACTATCCTTACCTATACTATCCTTACCTATACTATCCTTATCTATACTATCCTGTGTAGCCATTTGGTAGCCAAATTAGTAACCAGCTTCTGCCATTTTTAAACTCTTATTTACAAAAAATATAGTCAATGATTCTATTTAAAAATAAAAGGAGCCTAACATTCTTTCAAGAAAGAATGTTAGGCTCCTTTTATTCAGACAATTTCAGCCACTCCTTACGATTGCAATAGGACATAGTTTTTACAAAGACAAAATGATAAAGCAAACCGTAAGCTAGTCCCAACATATTTAACAAAATTCTTAAGTAAAGACTTGTTTCTAGCCCAAATATCATAGAGGCTGCCATGATAGCACCAACACAATTAAAAATCGTTTTACTTTTATAAGATGTGCATAAGCCTAAACAAAGTCCTCCTAAAATACCAAGTAGGTTCGTTGGTATATAAAATAACAAGATAGCCGATACTAGAGAACCAATAACGACCCCTATTATTCGTTCTTTTGCTCGTTCAGACAATTTAAACGTATCATACCCAGAAAATAATGACGAACTAGCAAATGTTGCCCACATAAAGCGGTCAATCTGAAGGTGCGTTCCTATAAAAAGTAATAAGCTAATGCCTAAAGCGTAATAACCAAACCAAATATTTCTTTGATTAAAAAAACCATTTTCTGTAACCATCTGTATAAAAGTAATCTCTTGATCCAATTTTTTATGTTTCACATGATAAACAAAAGCTAAAAGTAGATAAGCAAACACTAATACAAAGAAAGTTTGTTCTAATTGCTGAAACGATTGATAGTGAACCGTGCCAACTAAATATAAGTAGGAGAACGTATACAAGCCAGGATTACCCATTTTAGGGTTTTTACCAGTTAAGAAAAACAATGCCAGCAAGCAGATAAAATGAAGGCCCAATTGTAAAAATGATACAGAAATCAGTGAAATTAATGGACTAACACCTAGAATTGTTAACACGATTCCTAAACTAAGCAAGGCCTGTTTTTCCCTGTAGCCATATGAGACGAAACGGATACTCAACAGCAAACAAAATAATACAATTGAAAAAGGCGCTACAGCTTTTCCAAAGAAAAAAGTAATCGTCGACACCCATAAAATCGCAAACGAAACTAATAAGATATCCCTTATTAACAAGGCGCGCCAAAAATATCTCCGCTGTTTTTTAGTATCCGCTTGATGAATTTTTTGTTTTAAAATAAATGGATCTAACTGCAATAATTGATAAAAAGTCACCTAAAATCATCTCCTAAAAATCGACTCTTCTCAATTCATTATTCCAACTTTTCCTTCTATGAAATCAGAAGAAAAGTAGTTGTGACGAACATTTTACTACAACTTTTTTTCTGAATCAATACATGCTTTATTTCTTAATTCAATACCTCTCCCGATACGATTTGCTTACTTCATAAAAAATAAGCCTAGAAAAAATCAAAACGATTAATTCTAGACTCAAAATTAAATAACTGTTGAACAAAAGCTAGCGCTTTTTTACATAAACTTTTCCAACAGATCCATTTCTTTTTCTAATTCTTTTTCATCATACTTGTCATACTTACCAGCTTCGTGTGCAATTTTTTTAATCTCATGAATGGCTTTTTTTTCAACAATCCATTTCTTCATACTATGTTTTTTTGTATCCTCATCTAGCGAGCTCAACTCTTCTAAACTTGCATCCAATTTGTTCAAAACGTCTGCAATTTTTACTAATGCTTGCGCTTCTTTTTCTTCATAGTTTGACATAATAGACACCTCTTCTTAAGTATTTTTCTACTTTAAGTGTACGTCTCTGTCGTTTTATTTGCAACTAATAACTCAACTGCTTCTCAGTACGGAGGATAAGGGATTCGAACCCTTGCACGATGTTACTCGCCTAACGGTTTTCGAGACCGTCCCCTTCAGCCAAACTTGGGTAATCCTCCCTCTACATTCCATCTACAAATGAACATGTAATGAATCAAAAGATAAAAAGCCTAGACCTTTACACAACAAGGATTCTAGGCTCTATCTAAATAAATTATTTAGTTTCACGGTGTAATTTTTCTACAACACCATATTTAGACAGACTAGAACTCACAAGGGTTTGCGTAATATCATTTTAATTCAAATTAGCAAAATAGACTATAACAACAAGATAAAATCTACATCAAAAAATAAAAAAAGGCAAGCGAATAGACATGTAAAATATACTGAATAAACAAAAAAATCCCTACCTCTCACAGTGAGAAGTAGGGATTTGCTTATTTCTTAATAATTCAATGTTTGACCAGGATAAATCAAGTTAGGATTTGCTAATCCGTTTAATGCAGCTAAGGCTTGATAAGTAGTGCCGAGTTTGGCTGCAATACTAGATAAATTATCGCCGTATTTAACCGTGTAGACATTACTTGTTGCCGATCCATTGACTTTCAAAACTTGACCAGGATAAATAAGATTTGGATTAGCCAATCCATTTAATGCCGCCAACGTTTGATAGTTTGTTCCGTATTGATACGCAATGCTGGATAATGTTTCGCCATATTGAACCACATGTGTTGCTTCTGGTTGTTTATCAGGAACAGTTGTTGAATCTGGCAATAGCTCAATATCGCCTTTACTGATCCATGACAAGATACCTTCAAGCAATACTCTGCTTCCAGTTACTTCTTGTACTTTATAGCTGTTTCCTTTTACCCATTGCGGAATAGCTTCGCCAGTTGCCCAAGCATCAACATTAAATTTCACTTTGACGGTATCGCCAACTTTAACATCAGAATTAGGTATTTTTTCAATTTCTTCGCCTGCATCTGTTGCTGGTGTATCCGTTTCTGGTTTGTCAGTAGCTGTATATCCATTATCCGTAATACCTGTTAAGTCTACGTTACCATCTAAACCGCCTGCAATATAAGTTGAGGTAAATTGCCAAATTGCAATACCATCCATACTTGGGAAATAAGCATATAGTGGTTCTGGCGTTACTTCATAGCTAGGATAGGCAGCAATCCATAAAGAATTAGGGAACTCTTTAATAATTCGCTGATAGTCCACATATTGTAACGTAAAAGGCTTGTAACTATAATACATTGGTGTATATCCTGCTTGTTTGATGCGGCGCATACCATACAAAATCGTTTCTGTATTTGCGTTTACATCAGGACTAGCTCCATGTTCAAAATCTAATGCAACAATGGAATTTTTAGGCGTTTGAATACGTGGCAAGAAGTAATCCATTGTTGTTTTTGCAATATCCATGCTACCAAAAGTATCGTACCAGATATAGGTATGTGCGCGTTTACCTTGAGCGACGGCACTTGCTACTTGCGTTTTGTAGGTATACTGCTCGTAAATACCACTAGCGTTGTAGCCGCCAATTTGAGCGATAGCGAATTTATCATGTGCATAGCCAAAACGGCCTTGTTCACCTTGGTAAATAGCCCAATCCACACCTTGGTCACCTTTTGCAGCAAATACATTTAAAGGAGTAACTGCTGCCAATGCTACAATAATCAACGTCACAATTTTTTTCATAAAGTCACCTTCCTAAAATTAATAATAAAAAGGCATAGCATCATGCTATACCTTAGTTGAGTTTCTCGTTGATTTTTTCAACGGTAGTTTTAATTGATTCAACATCTTTTAATGAATCAGCTAATTTATCAATTGTTTTTTGATAATTTTGCTCACGATCATTATTTTGTTTCATAACCCAAAAAAGCAAACCTACGAATAATACTGCAAACGAAATTTGCTCTGGATTTGTTAATAATCCTTTGACAAACTCTTCCAAAATTTCCGCCTACTTTCCGACAATTTCTTTCGCTTCTTTTTCTGTAATGCAAAGTGGGACAAACTCCATTACTTGTTCATCTGTAAAACAGCCCCAGTCGTACATCATTTTAATGTCATCAAATGTAAACATTTTATTCCACTCCTTCTGCTAATTTTTCGTTAATTTCTTTTACTTGATTGGTTAATTGATTAATCGCAAGCATTGATTTTGCACTAATTTGCGCAAAATTATCTGCTTTTTTCGTTACTTCTGAAAGCTCTTTTTTTAAATTCATGTCATTAATCATAAGTTTTGAATTCAATTGTTTTAATTCCGCATTTTCTGCTTGTAATACTTCAATGTCGGTTGGTGGTGCTGGCTCTGGTTCTGGCACATTGTCAGGATCATAAATTAAGCTTGTTCCGTCCCAACGATAATTAAAGAAATCTGTTGGTTCTTTTTCTACTTCAATCTCCAATAAATCAGGTTGTTGAATTAATGAATAGCCCTCTAAAAATCCTTCTTTGTTTACAATCCAAATTTTCATGTTTTCTTTCCTCCTACCATTCATAAATTTCTATCAAGATTTTGAATTTGTTCGCAGCGTTACCATTCAAATCATTCCCTTTTATATTAGTATCTGTAATGTAAAGATACTTCACTCCTGTTTTTGTGCCATTGTAATTTGCTGTTGGAAAAACAATACCTGTTGCGCTATATTTTTTTACATGTCGTTTGTGTATAAATAAATATTGGAATTCTGTTTTTGTTGAAGCATCGTTTTCCGCATTTGTAAAAACTAGTAACCACCCATTTGCACACTCACTAAGTTTTTTCTTAGGTGTTACTGTTTGCGAACCATTCATAAACCAACCACCAGACCATAACTCATCTATTGTCGGTACCTTTAAATACGCTTTATCCGTATCTACTTTAGTTGGATACAATTCAAGCCCATCAACTGCATTAACGTGTGTTTTCAGATATTTAAACTTTCCTTTTTCTTTTAATTGAACAATATCTGTTGTCATTACACTTCCCCTACCTTTTCAAATGTAATTTCTGGCAATCCATCTAGTTTTGTTTTATCTTCTTTAGACATCAAGCCATTTTTTATTGAGGTTGCAACGTCTGTCGTTGTTGCATTTTGCCCTGCAGGACCTTGCGGACCAACGTCTCCTTTATCTCCTTTTGGACCTTGTGGACCTGGGTCTCCCTTTTCACCTTTTAATACTTCTGGTTTCCCTTCCACGGCATTCCAATGTGTTTGAGGAAATACCTGTGTTCCTCCTTGTTTTACTTTAACAATGTCTGTCATTGTACTTCGCCTACTTTCTCAAACGTAATATCAGGTATTCTGTCAATGGCTTCTTGGACTTTTTGGTCGACATATTGTTGATTCACTCCGCCGCCATCGCCACCACCAGTTGCTGAAATCACACCATCTTCTGAAATAGAGATATTCGCTCCAGCAGTATAATTTTTCAGTTCTTCCAGTTTCGATTTTAGTTCAGTGGTGAAATTTTGATCTGTTTGCTTTACCGCAGACAACGTTCCGTCTTCTGCAATTTCTAACAGTTGGCCAACCTTTATTCCGCCCAATTCGTCTGTGGTAGCGATTGGAAGAATGTACACGCCTCCCTCGCCATTTGACAACCGTTGAAACATTTCAGCAGTGATAATACCGTCTGTTTCTTCTGTCGCATAAGGAAGTTCTGTCAGTGCATTTTCTAAGCCTAGATCTGCTTTAGTGATAATTACTGCCCCAGTATATCCATTAACAGATAATACTTTTGATTGACCCGCAATAATTTTTTCTAATCCTCGAACAGCAGATACATGTGTTATAGGGTAAAACTGACGTTCCACACCATTTTCTTCGGTTTCCATCATACGTTTTGCTTTAACCACTTATTTCACCCACTTTTTCAAACACATAAGTGTTTTGTTTTGTATCATCAACTGTTGCGATAACCAATGCTCCATCGGACACAGTATAATCAACAGTGCCAACAATTTCTGTTTCATGATTCAGCGAAAAAGCATCATCTTGTAAAACAATCAAGTCACTTATTTCGCCATATTCTAACGTATATAAGCGTTTCTCTAATTTCTGATACAAATATTCCATATCTGCCAATAAACGTTCAGAAATTGAATTATGGCGCACTCCTTGAATGTCTACACGTGCATCCATTAATTCAGCTAGCATTGTTCCGCCAGGATCAATCGTTTTTAAAATATCTTTGATTGATTCGAACCATGAAGTGAAATCTGTTTTTTGCGCATCTCGCCACGCTTCGAACTCTTCTTTTCTAGCATTCATCCAATCAGTAAAATCGCCCTTATTTTCGTTGATAAAAGCGGTCATGTCCGCGATTAAATCTTCAATGGACTGCCAATAAGAACCCATTTCACCTTCTGTTTTCGAAGCAGCATTCACTACAAAGTAAGAAAAGTTTTGCGTTGCACCAATCAGGTTATCACCTTTATGAATACTGAAATATGCTTCTTGTCTGTGTAACGACTGCATAGAATATTCATCAAAGGTATACTGAATAATCCCTTTTTTGGCATCTATAATTTTTGTTGGTCGTTGAACAGGAAATTTTTTATCAATAATCGATTCAAAAAAAACTTCGCAACCTGTTAAATCAAGTGGCAAAGCATTTTCTACAATATTTACTTGTAATACTTCTGTGTTCTTATTCCCTTGCCGTACATTAATAATACCGACATAGTTGTATGGTTCGGTTGTACTTAGCGTTGCTTGCCATTTAGCCATTTGTGCACTCCTTTCTAAAAATTAATTACATCACGTGGATTGATTCGTTGCCACTGTGCGCCTTTCCATACTTCAAAATGAAGATGAATACCTTTAGCAAGCCCAGTGGAACCCATTATTCCAACACGTGAATTGGTCGTTACTTTATCGCCTATAGCTAAATCAACAGAATTTAAGTGACCGTAATAGGTCCAATAACCATCATCGTGTTTAATGACAACATAATTTCCTCCAGTTCCATCATAAGTGACAGTTTCTACTGTGCCGCTACGTGCCACATAAACAGGTGGCGTACTTCCAGCAGGAACTGAAGCAATATCAATTCCACCATGAATAACGTTCGTTCCCCAGCCAATTTGATCCCACTCTTGCGTAATCGTATAGCTAGATCGTACAGGGTTCATCCACGTTGGATTGCTAGGTTGCAACCCATGCAATTTGTTATACCAGTAAATCGCCATATCAATCCGCTCTGGATGTGTAACTGCTGGTCGCTCAAAGTTGGCTTCAAACGCCATCGTAGCTGTTCCTATATCTGTTAATGCTTTAAATTGTGCAACTGAATATGGATAAGCAGAAGTAGGAATATACTGCCCGTTGTGCATATGCCAGTCCAGTAATTGAAGTTGCGTATTAATATTTCGATAGTCACCACTAATACCAGCTTGTGCTAACAAACGTTGAACATATGCACGACCACTTTCACCAGCTACAGGTGATGTCCACTGAACTAAACCATAGCCAGGACCGCCACCACCTTCGTCAATGTCTGGCATAATTCCAGATTCTTGTTCCATATTTCCTAAAATACCTGCAGTTGCTTGTTCGCTATAACCTTTAGATTTTAAGAACTGCCAAACCGCCCAAGCGTTTTTCTCTTTTTCAGTAGTCAATTCTGGAGGTGTCCCGCTACCAGTTCCACCAGTACCGCTTCCTGGAATAACTTCTTTACCTCCGACATATAATTTATCGAATTTACCAATAGTTCCTTTTAAAATACCACTAATATCTACTTCATTAGAAACACTGAAATTACCTTTGTGCGACCAGCTAGCATAACTATTCACTTTCCTATTATCTGGATGAACATCTGCTGGTATTTGAATAATTGGAACTGATTGTCCCTCATTATTTTTACTGATCGTATTGATTGAAAAAATGTACCCATGTTTTTGTCTAACAGCAAAACCATTAGCTTTTTTCCCACTTCCATCATACGTAGCCTTAATGTCACCAAATAATTCACCATGAACATCTTTTAGGCCTGTGCTTACTCTTTTACGTTCAAATGCTACCTTTCCACCTTCAACCACAACTTGGAAATCTTTATCATCTAACGTTTTTAAAGCCACACCTTGTACTAAAATGCCTGTCAAAATTCCTGCTGTAATAAAATTAGCAACAATTGAGCCATCTTGAGTAATTGCCGTTTCAAATGGTCCATTTACACCGCTGTTTGAATAACCAAGACCTCCTAGGTTCCAACGCCATACTTTTTTTGCATCATTCGCATTTGGTCTGTCCATAATTAAAATTTCTTCTGGTGCATCTTTAGGACGAAAACGAACATAGCCACCTTTTGTTCCTGTTATCCATTGAGTAGCGTTCACGATAGCATTCTGTAAATCCTCACTCTTTACTTCAAGCTTTTTAGTTATTTGATTAACTGCAGTATTTACTGAATCTGTGTAAGATTTTATTTCGTTTCCTAGTACGATATTTTTATACTTACCTAAAGTAGGAAACCAAGTACACTCTGTCACTCTTTCTTTTACTCCAGTTATTCCGTTGTATTCAATATCACAATACACAGTGTCCCCAAAATTCAACTTCATTATCTTACCGTAAAGTTTTTGATACTCTATAGTATTTTCTAAAGTAACCATATTGATTTCATGTGTTACTTTTGGTTCATGGATTCGTTCTTTGTCAAAAAGTGATTGTCCCCATTTTTTTAATTCCTCTACAGTTTTACATTCGCTATTGGTCCTACTAGTAATACGTCTATTTTCATCGGTTACCCCTTTTGTTTCTAAAAAAGCAAAGGTTATTGGCTCTTGATCTTCGTTATAATTAATATCTTCAGGTGTTCCACCAATTAAATAGAGACTGTTGGATACATTTAAGTCATCCACAGTCTCTTTTATTGATTCTAAATTAACACCTAAATCTATTCTAAAACCATTATCTTCACCAATTCTGTCTTTTAGTATAAGTCTGTAGTTATCCATATCTAGTTCGCCAGAAGTTACACCTGCTAAATTTTCATTACCGTTATTTTGCCCAATAATAGCCGATATTGGATTTACTTCTTTTGCGGTAAATTGATGTTTGGAATTGATATTACTTTCATAGATAAAAGGTTGCTTAAATGCTAAATTCGCTTTTAAGTTTTCCATAATCTGATTACCAGTACCATTAGCAGTATATGCCATTTGAATAAAGTTACGATTTGCCTCATACCCTAAATGTAGAGCTTTGATTGAAACAGAATGTAAATTTTTATCAACTGATTTTATTCTGAAATACTGCCATGAATCATTAGAAACTAAAGCTTTTATATAGTAACCCTTCTTTAAATATTCTTTATTCTCACCAACCAATGAATAATTACCATAAAAAGAATATTCACTATTCAATGAACGAGTAATTTCAGGGGCATCGGCCCAATCTAACAGAGGGATGCCATTTTCGGATAAATCTTTTGGTACTTTTTCATAAATGTAAATTGGATTAATCAAAAATATACACTCCTCACCTTTATTTTTATACTTGAAACACTTCCTGTTACCTTTACTTTATTGGTACCTGGTGTCATTCGTATCCAGTTTCCTTTTGTTCGTTGCATTCTTCCCTCATGTACGCAAACAGCTAGTTCATTATCTAATGATAACAAGCCAGCAGGTGTATTTATTAAAATCAAAGTATTTTTACCACAAGTAATACTGATGTCACCGCCAGTAGATTGAATTTCAAATAAAGGGAAGCAAATTTCATCCCCATGATTGGTAATGTCATTCTCTCCTTTTTTTAGACTGACAAATTTTTCATTTACTTTTCTCTTTAAAGGTTCACAACGAAAATTTATTTCAAAAGTATAAAAAGTTCCCCACTCATTTGTGTATTCAACTTCATTACTAACATTGCATACCGCATTAACATACAGGTTTTCATTATTATGTGTGATTAATTCTGACTTGCCACTAAGCCATCGTTTCACTTCCGATAATCGTTCATAACTAACACTGACGTCTTTAATTTTGAAATCAAATGGTTCATAATCGCCAAACCATTCATTCAATACCCTGTTACTACCTACAATAGTTATCTCGTTATATCTTGGTTTAGCGACAATTTCAGGCAATTCAGATTCAATAATTAAACCATAATCTATAAGAGCATTCGCTCCTTTCCATACAAAATTAGGCGTATATCTATCCATTTTTACACATCCCCTGTCGCTAAATTATTCCAAACATTAGCTTGAAACATTTTCCTGTTCAAACGATTAATTTCACTCGGATTATTTGCATCTACTTGGCCAATATGAACATGTTGCTCAATAGTGTTGCCACCTTTCAAAGCACCACCAATTCCACGAGCTTTTTCTTCTGGTGACAATGGAGTTACTGTTGTCTTGCCGTTTTTAGCGGTTAATAGTTCAGGACCAGCTTCACCAACAATGGCTTGACCATTTAGAATAGTTCCACCTTCTGCTAAATAAGGAATTTTTCCAATATGAAATCCTTTACCGCCAATTCCTGGCACCCATTTAGGTATTTTTATATTGTTTAATCCACCAATAAATCCATTGATTAACGTAATCATGGCATTGATTGGAGCTTTAGCTACTGCAGCGATACCTTCAAAAATACCACCAAAAATATCAACAACACCTTGCCACGCTCTTGACCAGTCTCCAGTAAATATTCCCGTTACAAAATCAACGATACCGCCAAAAATACGCTTAATTGCATTTACGTAATCGCCAATAATTTTTGCAGCCCCATCCATGGCACCACCAATAAATCCTGTGATGAAATCAAAAGTAGATTTTGTCGTATCTTTCAAAACATTGAATACACCAACCACAATATCTTTAATTACTTTAAAGGACGTATTGATAAAATCCCTAAACCAACCGATTTTATTATATGCAACTACGATTGCAGCTACCCAAGCGGCAACCGCCGCAATTACTAAACCAATTGGTGACGCGATAAAAGCAATAACTGGAATCAAACTACTAATGGAACTAGCAAGTGTTCCTAAAACTACTAATACTGGACCGATAGCAGCAACAACACCAGCTATTTTCAGTATGGTTTGCTTTTGACTATCTGTTAAACTTCCAAACCATTCTGAAACTTTTTTTATTGCATCAGTTGCAGCTTGAAATGCTGGTAATAATGCTATTTGTACTTGTTCTCCAAGTTCACCCATTGCTATTTTAAATTGATTTTGTGCCAACTTTGCTTGGTCAATTGGATCAAGAATATCACTAAACGTCTGATCCACAGTACCAGCTGCGTTTTTTGCTGAATCTGCTAAACCATCCATTGACAACGCTCCGCTATCAATTGCTTCTACCATTTTTGAAGCAGCTTTAGTTCCAAAAACATCACTAGCAATAGTAAGTTTTTCTTGTTCCGTTGTGGCCCCTTTAATAGATTCAATTGTTCCGCTAAGCCCTTCTTGCATGGTTTTATTATCTTTCGCATATACAACACTAGCTTTTGCCAAATAGCCAAGAGTTCCTGCTGAATCAATACCGGCTTTTTCCATTTGACCTATTAACATAGTTGATTCAGAAAAAACAAGTCCCATAGCTTTGAGTTGGGGCGCACCTCTATTTACTGCATCAAATAACTGATCTACCCCTACTCCAGTATCTTGGCTAGTTTTAGATACTGAATCTAAAATCATTGGCAAATCCTCAATAGACAACCTAAAAAGGTCCATTGATTTTTTTGCATTGATAGTTGATTGAGAAACATCTGATCCATTAATTTCTGAAAATTTAAGCATTCGGCCTGTTGTATCTTCCAATTGCTTATCCATTAAGCCAAATTGAGTATTTACTTCACCAATACCAGTTGATATATCTTGCATATCCGCGGGTATTTGACCTGCTACTGTTTTAAAACTGGCTTGTAAAGATTCTAGCTGACTACCAGTAGCTCCTGTTGCTGTTGTTATATTATCCAAACATTCATCTAATTCTTTGAATGCGGCAATAGAAGCAGCACCAATTCCCATAATTGGTGCTGTTAATCCAACAGACAGTTTTTGCCCAACTGATTTAATTTTGTCTCCAGCTTTTTCAATTTTGGCTAGTTTTTCAGCTGTTTTTATTGATAAATTACCTTGCTCTTTCAAAGCTTCATTGGTACTTTGCAATGCAGAACGCAGTTTATTTTCACCTGTTTCTGATTCCAATAAACGCTTATACAGCTTTTGTGATTGCTCTGAATATTCACCAGTTTCTTTTACTGATTTTTCATATTCTTCACGTAATAATTTTGTTCTTTGTTCAGCTAAAGATAATTGTTTTTCTAATTTTTTCTTTGTAACTGTTAGTTTTTCAGTTTGAGTTGCATTTTTATCCATTGCGGATACCTGGTTTTTGTACTCAGTAGCCGCTAAGTTCATTTCACGATTAATTTCTTTAATCGTTTTAGAATAATTTATTTCTCCATTCATCTTAAAATTTAAGACAACATCAGATTCTTGTTTTGACACGTTAGCGCTCCTTTCCTACCACCAAGGACTTTTATCCATTGTCACACTTCTAGGTGGTTCAAACTCCGTATTACTTACTAACCACTGAATATATGACTTAAGCCACAAGTTGGGAGTTGCTTTTAAAAAGAAGTCCTCACTCCATCCCAAAAGAGTGAGAGCTACATATAAATAAAAAGCCCACGGCGTTCCTATTTCCGTTGAGGCTTTTTCTTTTTGTTTTTCCTTTTTTTCGGAGTTTGATAATCTTGTGGCTTCTTGGATTTTTTTAAGTCTTCAACTTGAAAATTCTGCTTTGCAAATATTTCCATACATGTACTATAAATTTCAACGATTGTGGCACTCATGCCTAAAAACTTAAAAATAGTTTCTGGCGTTTCTTCCAATCCACCAGTTCTTAGCATGCCATAAATCAACGCACGCATAATTTTTAAATCAGAAGCTGATAAATCTTTTGATGAAATACGACCACCACTTTTGTTAATCATTTCATTCATATCTGCTTCAAATTTTGAATAGTCATCATCATAAACATCAGCAATATACTCCATTGTTTCCATTGTTAACAAAATCGGAAACTGTTGGCCTTGAATAGTAACTGTGGGTGTATCTGAAATAACAATCCCATAATCCGCTAATTTTGCCATTAGTCACTGCCACCTCCACGTGAAGGGCCTGCTAGTTTCTTCCATTGTTCTTCGTCATAAACAGGTTGCGCGATAAATTTTTCAAATAGTTCTATTGAAGCACTATCCCGATTAGAATCAAAACTTGAATACATAACATTATTGTATGTTAAACCAGTTGAAACAAAGTTAGCAGTTACATCATCAATTTTGGTTTCATCTTCTGCAGTAGTGTATTCTTCATCAATAACATTTGATAACTGCGTTTTAGGATACCAAACAGCTTTTTTTCCACCATTTTCAATATTTCCGATAAACCCAAAGGCAAAATAAGGAAATTCTCGCGCAGTGTTTTTACCAAAAGTCACTCCACTTTGAGCGATTAATCCTTTTATTTCATCCATCACCGCAATAGGAATGCCCACATGATCTAGCGCAATTTCATGTTTCGTTTCACGACTTACGCGTCGGAACATTTTACTTGATGCCCATTTTTCTAAAGCTGTTCCATTTCCTTTAATTCCTAATTTTGTTGCTATTGGCAAACGAACAACTTCGCCAAATGCTGGTTCTGTACCTACTGCATCTTTTGTGGTCATCATGGCAATTAAGATGTCATCTAAGCCTTCAAAATAATACACATCTTGTTTTCCCAATTTACTCATCCTTTCCATAAATCTAATATTTGTTGAGTCATAATTTTTTCAATTTGATCTTTATTTTGTTCAAATGTTCCACTGGCAAAATGTTGCGCTTTTTGATTTACTGTTCCGTTTTCAGCGAATCGCCAGTAAAAGGCTGTATCTTCAAAAGCTACTTGTACTTCATCATCTTTAATATTTACTTTCACTTGATCAACCATGTGCTTCTTTTTTAGAAGCGATTTAGGTATATTGGGTAGTAATTTTTCCATATAAAAATTAGCAGCAGTGGTTAATGATTCTATTGATAATTTTGTCGCATCTACTTGCGAAAGCTTTCCTAAATAGTCTGCCATATCTGCAAAACCATTATTATTTTCCATCTTCAATACACCTCACATATGTGTAAAAATTTGTCACAGTATCATCATTTTCATCGCCTTGAATGCCTACAAAATCAGTGTAAGGAATACCAGCTTCCTCCAATGCATTTTCTAAAGCAATTAAATCCTTTTCAGTACCTGTTGTATAAAAAGAGATTTGATAGTAGGGCATTCGTCTATGCACTTTAGACGATGCCATTTTTTTACCTTGACTAACATTTGAATAAACAATATATGGATAGTCCGTTCCTTTTTCCGCTTTATCACGTGTCACAGGTACGCCTACTGATTTCAGAGCTATTCTCAATTTTTCAAAACTAATCGACATAAGCCAAACTCAACTCCATTTCTCGTTTATCCATATTTGTGTAAATACGAGTGATTTTATAGGTCACAGAATCGATTCTAACAGCGCTAAACTTTTCTGTGATAGATTTATCCAATCTCACTTTAATCCGTCTGACAACGTCTGTTTTGGCTTGCTGCGAAAGATATTTTTCTTGTGCAGTTACTCCAATATCTTCGTACCATAAAAGCCTATTAAGTTTATAGGTCGTAACTACTTTATCGTTCGAATCTGTTTCTTCTTTTACATTTAGCAAGTCCGCTTTCCATCGAAACCTATTCGTCTGCCTCTTCGGCATGTTGAATCACTCCTTGGATGATAAATGGCGTGATCGCATTCAACGCCTTATCTAATTCATCTTCTGAAACACGATATTCATAAGCAATACCAGCAACCATCAAAATTAAATATTCTTCTTTCCCTCCAGTTGCAGTTTTTACATAATTTTTTGCCATATTTAAATAAAAAGAGAGCATGGAATCATCCATCCCCTCTTCAAAATGAATATGTGCTTTGAATTTTTCTTCTAAAGATAATGTTTCAGCTTCGTTATTCACATTAACCACCTACTGGTTTTGTAATTTCATAACGATAAACAGCTGGCTCGAATGGTGAGTAAACTAATTGTCCATCTAACAAGTTGTAAATTTGGAAACCAACTTGATTTTTTCCAGAGAATTTTTCAACCAATTTTTGAATTTCTAACGCTCCAATAACTTCTTGAATTTTGAAAGCAGAAAAATCACCAAAATATAATACTGGTGTATCTGGTTCACCTTTTTTATCTGCTGCATCGGTCCAATCAACTGGATAACCAACTAATTGATAACCAATACCACCTTCTGCTTGCGTGAATGGTCGTAACAATGGGAATCCATCATCTGTTTTCATTTTTTCAATAGCAGTTAAAGCTGCACGATTAATAATAAAACGACCTTTTTTCATTACTTCTGTTACTGGTGTATTTTTAAATTCAATCAATGCATCATATAATTTTTGACCAGCACCTGCAGCTGTTAAATCTACAGGTTTTTCAAATGCAACAGCTTTTTTAGCTAAAGCTCCTGGGTTTTCATTTCCTGCATCGTCGCCATTAAACATATAATTAATTTCTTTGCGAACATATGCTTTTTTCAATTCTTCTACAACAATATCTTCTACTGGCACACCAGACATTTTTAATAGTTTTTTCGTTACAGTTGCTAATGCATCAAATTCTGCTGGATCAAGTAAAATTTCATCAAATTGAATCGCTGTTTCAGTAATATCTGTCGTACGTTCTTTTTTGTTTACATTAGCCTCTGCTTTTTTCACAAGAATTGGATACTTCACATCGCCAGCCGTGCGAATCACAGTTCCGTATTTACGCAATAGGTTTTCTTCTTGAGCATAAGAAATCACTTCGGATGCAATCACTTCTGGTACTGTCACTGAACCATTGCCTGTTTCAATACCTAATGCACGTGCTTCACTTTCTGAAATATTACCAATAACAAAATCAGCAAATGCTTTACGAATTTGTTTTTCACGTTGTTCATTAGACATCACATTTCTAGCCTCCATTCCTTCATGAATTGTGCGTAACAAACCATCACGCTGTTCTTGGCTAATCATGCCGCCACGATTTTCTTCGTTTTTATCATCGTTGTTTCCGTTCGTATCTTTCTCACGATCTTCTTTACTTTCATCATCAGTATTATCAGATTTAGCGGTTCCGTCATCGCCTTCACCATCACCAGATTCTGAATTATCATCCCCTAATTCAGCTTTAATGGCTTTTAATTCATCGATTAAACCATCAATTTCTTCATTAACTGAATCTAAATCTGCTTCACGCACTTCTCCAGATTCAATTTTGCCTTGTAAATCACTTAATCGTTTCTCGTGACGAGCTTGTAATTGACGCAATAATTCTTTGTTCATAATAAATTCCTCCTACGCTTCAAGCGCTGTTTTAATTTTTTCAATTAATTTTTTTCTAGTTTTAATATCTTGCTTCATTTCTTGTTTGTTTCTTGCTAGTGCTGCTTCTGTATCTTCGTAAGCAGGCAAAGAAACAATAGAAACTTCATACAATTCGACTTCATGGATAGTTCTTAAAACTGGGTCTGAACTATAATCCCAAGTTTCTTCCGTTGGATAAAAACCAAAGCTACACTGATTAATGTCCCCACGTGACATTGATTGAATCAAGTCATTGGCAACAGTTGTATTGGGCAACTCAACTTCAAATCGTAGTCCCTTATCATCTTCTTCAAGTTTCAAAGTTCCACTTCTTGTGCGCCCTAATACTTTGCCCCAGTCATGATCGAATAAACAACGAACATCAGAATTTGACAAAGCACGACTGAAAGCTCCAGGCTTAATCACTTCATTTAGGCCTTCCCATAATTCTGTTGGACTATTAAACACCGCCGCATAGCCAGTAACAATCTGTGTTTGACTATCTTCTTCGCTTCTTGTTTTAAGGTTTGTGATGTCAAATGTCCGAATTTCCTGTTTCTTCATTCTTACCACCTCCCTTCAAGTCATCCTCTGTTGTCAATGAGTTATCGGTAGCATTCTTTTTGCCGATTTCCGTTAAATCATTTGAAATATAGACGGCTTGTGTTGCTTCAGTATTTTGTCTAGGAAAACCAAGCATTTCTGCCACATTATCAGGACTGGTAATACCAGTTCGAACAATGTTGTACCCAATATTTGTTTTGGTGGAATAAGGTACAAAGTCCAAAATATTAATTTTCCATTCCACTCGATAACCAGAATTAGGCACAAAAAAAAGAGCCGAGTAATGCTCGCTCTTATTTTTTAATATTGGTTTAATTGCTTTGTTGTGCAGATACATCATTGCTTTTTCAATATCTGTTCTCATTAATGCTTGATAAGTATTTACATCTATTCCTAAAAATTTTCCTAGGTCTTTTTTATAAACACCCAAATAATTAAGAATAGCTGCATCATCAATTGGGCTTTTTAAAGTATCAATTGAGTATCCTTTACCTAAAGGAATCATTTTAACTGAATGACTATCATTATCTTGCGTTTCCTCCAACTGATTTAAAATAGCTTTTACTATCTTTTGTTGAGCGCTGTTATTTGGATTGATATGCGCATCCAGCTTTAACAAGAAAGCAAGCAAGCCGCCTTTCTTATATTTTTCTGTCAAAACCTTTTCAGCACTTAAAACACCTTCTAGCGTGCTTTTTGCAAGATCAATAATTCCAGCACCTTTTAAGGAATCCACACCAATATTTTTTATATGACGAATCATACTCCCTGGTATTGGTTGGCCATTCATTGAAAATTTTTCAATCAAACGATCATCTAATTTCGTTTGAACACCATATCCTAAATGTAACTGGTCATTATCTGTAATAGGAAAAGCTTCTCCATTGATTAACAATGTATTTGTTTCAAGCTTTGCAAATTCAAAACCAGTTAAATAATCATTAGGATTTTTCAATATGTTTAGTAAGAAATGGTTTTTGACTTCTTCGCCATCAGGGCCAATTACTACTGGCTCTGCTAGTGCAACTTGATTAGAAATATCTTGTACCAATTCATAAACATCAGACGATTCCATAATAGAAGAATCGTTAACAAAACGTTGTGAATATCTTGTTACATTGCCATAAATATCTTCAATCCAGCCACGCTTTTCCAAAAATCCATATACAGCATTTGAAAGTCTATCTCTTAGCTTCAAAATCTCACCGCCTTTCTATTATCGATAGATAGAATCTAAATATTCATCCATATCATCTTCGTTGACATCAATCATTTGATCCATTGTTTCCTTATGCGCACAAAGAAAAGCAACAAATCCATCGATCTTTTTCTTTGACTGGTTTTTACTTGGTACTTTACGACCTTGAAAATCCATTTTGACAACCACATTTAAAGCGCAATACAAAAATAAAGGATTATCAAACATAATCCTTTGCTCATAAAATAATCGCTCGGCATCTTCAAGCGGCGAGTTCAATACTCTTGCGTACTGATCAACTTGCACACATTCCAAGCCTAAATTTTCTAATTTTTCAACTAATCGGTCACTCATCGCTGGATCATAATTGACTTGTTGAACATCATAAAAATCCATGCAATCTTCAATAAAATGAAATATTTGTTCTTGGTCAATTAACTTACCATCACAAAATTCAACAAATCCTTGTTCTGCTAATTCAGAATACGGCACATTATCTTCCTTTTCTCGAAAATCAATATTTTCACTAGGAATAAAATATAATTGTTTTACTTTGAGTATCGCTTTTCCTTCGGCATCCCATGTAGGAAAATTTAATGATACGCAAGTTAAATCTCGGCTTTTAGATAAGTCCAAACCAATCCAACAAGGCTCCCCACTTAAGTTTCCTAATTCATTTGTGGGAACCAAACACGGTTCCACTTGATCTTGTTCAAAGAAATTATCTGCACCATTCACAAACACATCTAAATGCTTCGTTAAAAATTCAGCTTTCGAGTGAGCGGAACGTTGCGCAGTTTTAAAGGCTGATTCTAAAGCAGACAAATCAACAGATATTCCCCAGTTAGGATTGCACATTTCCCAAACTTTTCTATCTGTCCAATCGTATCCCTTATTTGGTTCATAAATCAAAACAAAGTTTGAATCATTATCATCGCGCTTCAAGACTTCTTTTGCTTCTTTATAAACACGAATACCAACCGAACTACTTCCTTTACCAGCTGTAGAAATATTAAACATTAACGGCTGTGGCAATGAAATTTGTGCAGATTTAAAGTTATCGTACTGCTCCATTTTCTCTTGTTTATGCAGTTCATCATTTAAAACAAAATATGGATTGGAACCTTCTATATTATCAATGTTTTTTGTCTGAACAATAAACTTATTTGTATAAGCCATATCTCCATGTAAATAGTCATACGTAATACTTGAAACGGTGCCTTTTGGACCTTTAAATATTTTAGTCCCATCTAATAGCACTGGATTATTTAGGATAGTAGCGGCAAAAGGCTTAGCAGCATACTGAGCTTGCGCAAAATCAGAAGCACATGCATAGCAATCGACAGATAAGGCACCTTCGCCATACATAGCATATCCCAACGCCCCTACGGCTATTAATGTTTTCCCATTTTTCTTTGGTATTTGTACATATGCCTCACGAGTAACACGGACTACTTGCCCTTTTTCATTTTCTTTTACCCAGCCATAAATCCAAGAATAAATGAATTTTTCCCATGGCTCTAAAAGAAATGGTTTACCTACCATATCGCCTTTTGTATGAACAATAAAAGATTCTACCCAGTCCATCATTTCATTTGCACGATCAACATCAAACCAGATATCTTTTCGTTTCTTCCATCGATACCAACGATCTATTGCTAAACGAACCGTTTTCGGATATTTCTTAGGATGTTTTCGAACTTCTTTCGCAAATAAATCAGCATAATTTACACCAGGTTCAATCATGTTTCATTCCCTGCCTTTTTACGCCATTTTTTCCGATGTTCTGCCAATTCATCTACAGGCTTTTCTTCTGGCCGTTTCATTTCTTCATCTGCTCTAGCTGTTGAACCACCAGTAATTTGTCTGCCTGTTTTTGACTTATTGGTCAATCCTAATAAATCCAATGCTTTCATTTTTTTATCGGCCCAAACTTCGACTTGTTGCGCTAGTGGATGCTTGCTATTGTTAGTAGCTCCAGCCTTATTTGTTGTTTTTTGGGTTTCGGGAAATCCTTTTTCTTTCCACAGCATATATTTGTATTGGTAAACTTCAAAAATATCCAAGTATGATTCAATCAATGGATCAAGAGTAATAGTGTATAAATCAGACTTGCGCATAATTTCTAAAATTCGCGTTTTTTCATGATTAACTTTTTCATCAATAATCGCTTTACGTTGCGCTTTTGTGGTCATTTTTTATACACCCCCCTTTTATTTTTAAAATTTTTGACCTAACGACACGCGTGACTGCCCCCTACCCTATCCCCCGACAAAAAATTTGAATCGAATTTGATAGGGGGGCTTCATTTTTTAAAATAAGATGGAAAAACTTTTTTCTCATCTGCTTCATTTTCTTCAATCACATGACACTTCGGACACAACAAACGAATATTGTTTGGATCAAGCTTGAGCATTTCGTTCTTCTTGATTGGTATTATATGATGTCGATGTGCTTGCCTTCCGAATACAAAACGACCACACCTTTGACAACAGCCGTTTTCTCTTTCATAAACAAAGTCAGCGACATCCTGCCATGCTTTTGTTCGATAAAATGATTTGTTGTCATGATGATAAACATTGCTTGGCTTTTTCTTTTTTCTAGACTTCCTAGCATGTTCGGAACAATAAGCCCCTTTTTCTGTTGTATTAGAGCAACCTTCAAACTGACAATAACGCATTATTCAGATTCTTTAATAATATTGAGAATGTCACCTTTTGCACGTGCAGCACTTGGAATCTCAATACCTTTTCGTTTTGCATATTCACGCAATTCTTTTACATTCATTTCTTCTAATACAACAGATTCATCAGACGGAACAATCTCATCTTGTTCTTCATCATCATCACTTGCAGTTGTTAATAATCGTTCGCCTTTAATTCCATCAGTATCAATCGTTACATTCCCAACAGTAATTGGTAAACCACCAACATATAAATCAGCTTCTTTACTTAGCATTGATTCAGGATTTTCAGTAACTTCAAAATCAGGTTCTTGACCTTTAGGTACAAACACATTTCTTTTTTCTTCGGTATCCCAATACTCTGTGCCAGATGCTGAACTTCTAGTTAATACACGCATTGTTTATCTCCTTTCAAAATGAAAAGACGACAACTAAATTAATAGCTGCCGTCTTTGATATTTTTTGACAATATTAGAATAACACATGAAAATCAATATGTCGGTACTATGTTGGTACTGTACGTACTATACTTTTTTAGAAAATTGAACCATTCGCATAATTTCAGCATGTTTATTTTTTATATACTGATAACTATAGCCAGTTTCTTTTGCTATTGCTTCAAGTGTTAAACCTTCAACATATTTCAATTTTAAAATCTTTTGATTTAAACCTTTGAACTTATCAATAAGTTCAATAATTTCCTTGCGCTCTTTTTCAAGTTGCTCTACTCTCTGATTCAATTCTTTGATCACTCCCTTTAGGTGATTTTGTTTTTCTAATGAAGTTAAGAACGTTTGATGTTTTGCTAAATCGCCATCACTATCTATATAATTGGACCATCGAGCATATTCTTTTTCGTTTAGTTCAATAGACAATTTTAGTTCAAATAATTCATTATCAATAGCAACTAATGAATTTACCCATTCATATATTTGAATCACCCCTTATTCTAAAAAGTGTGGCTGTCATCACTTTGTACATACTTTTATTTTGAAAGTGTGGCCGATTAAACCCTTACTCTCTCAATGGTTTTGACTTGTAAGCCACAGAAGCCACACTTTTTTTGACTATCTTATTTATAATATATATACTATTATTCTTCTTTTTTTTTCTTTAAGTAATAAAAAAAAGTATGAAAAGTATGGACAGTAGTATATAAAGTCAATAGTATCAATGTTTTATACGAGCCATACTTTTCAAAAAAAAGTGTGTACAAAGTATGGCTTTTTACAAAAAGTGTGGCTTTTATTCTGTTTCATTAAATTTATAATAAAAATATCTTTTGCCCATCATTCTGCGTTGTGTTTTTTCATAACCTAAAGATTTGAGACGTTGTGTAAATTTTGTTTGTGTATATGGCTTACTTCCAGATTCCTCACAAGTTTTCAAGTATTCGTCATAAACACCTTTTGTTGTCATATTCTCGTCAATCCCACATTGATGAATAAACGTTAAAATAGAATCACTTTCAACAAAATATTCTTCTGTGACTTTCGCGACAATTTCGGAAGAGGAAAGTTGGCCACCATTGTTAATAATTCGCTCCATAGCTTTTAAAGCAAGATTTAATAAGTAAGACTTCGCGTTATCAGACGATAATTTTTCGTCAATTTTTGGGTCTGCTTTTTTGACTTTGTTTTCACATGGAATAATCACCACACGACGAGCAATCCCACCTGATTTATCTTTAAACGTTGGCATTTCGTTTGCTGTGAAAATTAACGTTGCTTTATTCTTTAATTTATATGGCTTGGAATAAATCGGACGAACCATAATAGTGTTTCCTGATGCCAATGTTTTAAAATTCATCGATTTTTCCATATAGCCAGCATCAATATCATCTCCGATGTTTACAAGCTTACCTTCTAATTCCATCACAGACGTTTGGTCATTGAATTGCTCTAATGCTAGGTTTAAACCTAAATCCCCAATAAATGAATTAAGCATTTCTAAAAAAGTGGATTTTCCATTTGCCCCAGATGAGCCAACCAAGAAAAATACTTTATGCGGAAAACCTGCAGTCATTAAAATATGACCAAGCAACTCTTCAACGATTATGCGTAAATCTTTCTTATCTGAAACGAGAAAGTTCAGAAATTCATCAACAGTTTTATCATATGCATCTGGATCGTAATCAACATCTAAAAAGAAAGGCGTAAATTCCTTAGTTGACATTGGAATAATTTCAGCACCGTCTAACATGAAATTATTTCTAAACTGAATGGGAAAATCTGTAGCTTCGATCAATTCACCTTTAATTTTTAACAAGTCTAAAATTTGTTTCCATTTTGCTGGCAGTAGTTTTATGCGCTTATCAATTTTTCGTAGTAGCTTGTTTTGGTCGTTAATCCAATAATTATCTTCTTTATGAAAAATAGAACCATTGAAAAACTTCACCTGAAATTCTTTAGCCAACGCTTCACTCGTTATAATCATGTCTTTTGGATCAAGATATAACTGTTCGCGAATTTCTTTCTCATTCACCGAATTAACCAATGCATGAATATCAGTAGCTGGCAGTGATTCTGCATAGACATCATTATTAATAAATTCAGCTATTTTCATTAATGTATCGTAATCAAGTTCGTACATTTCACGAACTGTCATTAAATGAGAATAGAGCGAACTGTTTCTTGCTCCTTCTTTCATGCCAGCAAGTACATTTTTTACTTTTACTGGCAATAATTCGAGTGGCAAGGTAGGTAAATCATCAAACATTTCAAATGTGCCATGCATTTTTCTAAGTTGGCCATTTTGTTTAATTGTTGCTGTTGATTTATTGCCTGTTTTGTAATCAACTAGCGCACCTGAAACCGTTAATTTCTTGGTCCAGTTTTTTAATAGAATTTTATGGCCATTGATTTGGACAGGTCGTTTATAGTAAAGGTGAATACCACGTTTGGTTTCAAAAGCCATAGTTGGATATTTTTCTAATATTTTACGGCCAATTTCTGAGAACTCATCAAAATCAACTACAACTGTTTCTTTGTTTAACAAAATAGCTGCGTTATCTAATTTTGATAAATCAGTATAGAAATCATCCAAACTTTTTTGGCCTGGCTTTTTCTCCCCTGGGCTTAATTTTATAAAATTTAACACACTATTTTTTCACCTGCCTTAGAAAATATTTTTTTCAATTTGGTTAATATACCACTGAACATCAATATCTTTTTTTGTAGCTATACTTGAAGATAAAAATTTATCTGGTGATCCAGGTAATTTCGAGTGTAGATCTTTTTTTACTTGAAAAACGCCACCACAACTTTTGTTCGTAGTTGCAATTCCACACACAGTATTATTCATTTGTTTGTACGTTTGATTTACTCTTTGTTCGATGTGTTCAAAATCACCTTGTAATTTGCCAATATAATAAAAGTCTTCAATATCACCATTTTTGAATTGCTGAATAACAAAATCTTGTGGTTTGATGTTAGCAACTACATTTGCAAACACACCAGCACTGACAATTGGCATATTATTAGATAAATAAGTAGGTGGTGCAAATATTCCTTTACGAATAAAATCACCATCAGTTGTTTGGAACACATAATCATTAACCGCTTTTTGCCATACTTGTTTTATTGATGTGACAGACACAGTCACATGCAATTGTTCACACCAACGATTTAATAAATCCTGAATCAGTGGTTCCATGATTGGATTTATCTTTACAAGAATGCCGTCAGTGTTAGTTTGAATTAATTCTTCAACAAAGTGTTCCAAAACCAAAATCAAATGCGTAATGATTAATTGACCACTAACTGTTACTGAAAAAAACTTTTGTGGATCATACATAGCTGAATAAGGATTATTCATTGAGCCATTCACTGCGTTAATTAACGTCTTGTAAGTTAGTTTTTCTGTCTGAACCTTTTTATCGTACAAATCAGAAAAAGCACTAGGATTTTTTATACTTCTACTTAGAAAATTATTATTCAAAATAATAGTTGGAAAGAACTGCTTCACATCTATAAGTAAAAAATGTCCTTTTCCTTTGTATTTTTCTTTTGCTGCATGCAACCCACCAAAACCGTAGATATGCGTTAACCCTGCTAATGTCATTTTGAACTTTTCCGTTTTGAGTTTTTCCTCTAGCGTATTCTTATAATTATTTTTTATTGATTCATAGAAATTTAACACGCGGTCAGGTAGTTCGTTCTTAGGTACATTTTTATCAATATCAAAAAATAAAATATTGGGGCGCTTCGGCATTTTCTTAGCTTGTAAAATTTCTGCAGCTAAATTTGCACGTGTTTTTGTCACAGATCGTGGTGATAAATTAAATTCTTTCACTATCTCGAATTTTGTTTCTAAATATTCTTCACGTTCTTCAAAAATCTTTTCGCATACGTCAATTCGCTTTTTGCAAAATTCCTCTAACGTTTGCGCTGAAATGTCCATACGTAAATTAAACGCTATTTCTTCAATAGTGCAATTTCTGGCTTCTTGGCTTAAATCAATACAAAGCTGTTTTTGTAAAAATGAACTTTTTCCATCAGTTAAAATTTTGGCCAAAAATTTATCTGTTCCACGATGATTACCATAGCTAACAAGATAAGTGACAGATGAAAGAGCCTGTGTTAGGCTCTCTCTGTCATTTGCTGTCGTGTACGTATTATCTGTTTTGAAAACTGCTAGCCAATCATTTTTGTTTTGGTACAACCAATAAAAAGTAAACATTGGCCAAGCCCCTTTCTTAATTTTTAAAATGGAATTTCTTCATCAGAAATAACAGACACATCATCGGCTTCTGATTCATCTTCATACGCAACAAAATCATAATTTTTATATGGTTTTGATGGGTCTTTTTTATTTGGTGATGAGGTAATCACTAAAATATATTGACTACCGATTACATCTTGAAAAGCTGCGGCAAGTGTTTCTTCATCTTCCCAATCATCATCAGTCAATTGCAAACCAACAACGCTTGCCAGTTTCCCTACTAATTTGATGTTTTTATTTAAAATAAATGGTTTTACTGCATTTTCATCAAAACCTAAGTTAATAAATTCCTTTCGTCCTGCAGCTTCACCAATAGTGACTTCATTTGTGAAAGACAAAGCTTCCCAGCCACTATTGAAAATTTTATGCTCTACATTTCCCAACGTTACATCATATTCACCATCAGGAAGTCCATCAAAATCTCCTGCATTTGGATTATCTGTTTTTGGATCGAATCCTGCTAATACTTCACTTGCTAAATCTTTTAATCCCATGTTAAATTCCTCTTTTCAATATATTTTTAGTTTTATTTTTTTGTTGTCTTTTAAATTTTTGGTTTGATACGGCGTTGAACACTCGCTGTTTTTGCTGGTTCCACTTTAGATGCCGTTTGATTAACTGGTGCTGTCGCTTTTGCCTTTTGTTTAGTTGACTTAGTTTCACTAACTTCATCAGTTGCTTTTTCACTGGGTGTATCTTCTGCTGATTTCAAGATATCTTCGTTTTGCTCTAATTGCTTAACAATCTCATCTTGCTTTTTCTTTGTTGTTTTTGCTGTTCGTCCAAAAACTCCAGTGATAGTATCTAAAATTCCTAGAATGGTTTCATCATCAACTTGATCACGCATATAGTCTTTGCGACGTGCTTTTGCTACTCGAATATAATTCTTTCCAACTTTTTTACATTGAATAGATAAGTCACAATTACCATTTACAATATTTTGATGTTTTTCTTTCAATGAGGGAATCTCAATTTCTGTAGTCCCTTCAAGTTTTGTCGCATTTCTTGAAATGTAGATAACATTCATTGGTAATGATTTCAATTCAATAACCAGCTGTTGAAAAATGTTAGTAAATGCTGCGTACCCTTTTCCGTATGGAATATCACCTAAAGTTTCAACATCTTCTTTGTCACAGATATATTGCTCTATCATTACTACAATATCGTCAATTACATCAAGAACCACTGTTTCGTAAGTGTGTTTTTCAGTCTGTAACGCAGTAATTAATTTATCTAGCTGATCAATCACTGAACGCTTGATTTTTCCATTTGTATCTTTAATATTTCTAAGCTGAACGGATGGCACAGTGTTTGCTTCTGCATTTCCATCAGTGTTAAAAATAACTGGGTTTGGAAATTGTGAAGCTAGAAAAGATTTTCCGCCCATAGTAGGACCCCAGATAAAATAATTACGTGGTGTATCTTTTGGTGTTTGTGGTTTATTTGGTGGTAAAATACTCATGCTAAAAATCCTCCTTCAACAATTTCTTTACTACGTGCAAATTCTTCGGTCACTTGTGCTTCATAGTAATCACCAAAATCTTTATGGTTTTTAGAAACAATGTTTTGTTTAATCACTGATCCTTCGGTTTCATCAATAATTTTTTGAATTTCTTCTTCTGCTTCTTTCCGTGTAGTAGCATAAAATTTTCGTGTATTTTGTAATTTTCTAATCATGTTATTTTTCTCCTTTGCTTTCTGTAATTTTTATGGAACCTTTAACAGACGATTCTTTTAAATACTTATTGTAAATATCAGGTTTTTCTTTTTTTAGTTTCGTACTATCTACAGATTTACGAGTGGTTGGTAGAATACGAGTAATCACAATGTCACCTGTATCAATCTTTTTAATATCTTGTTCTTCCATTTTTTGATAAAGAAGCTCACGAAACTCTTTTTGTTGTTCTTTTAATTGTTTAATTTTCTTGTTAAAGTCCAACATTTCAAGTTCAAAGCGTTCTACACGTGCAACTAATTTATTTACATCATTCCCGATAGAATAATATTCAGTTTCAGTCATATCAGGTTTTTCTTTTAAGTATTCCACACGAATCCAAAAAGTTTCGATTGAATCCAGAATCTTTTCAATTTGTCCTTCATCGCGTTCAACTTCTTTTATTTTCAATAGTGAAGAATCAAATTCTAAATCAAAATCTGTTGGTCTTTGATACATGGCCAACCAGCCATAATCGCACCCTGTTTGATAGAAGTAAAGTTGCATTTGAGCTTCATAAACAGCAATTGTTGGTTTTGTTCCATGTGTTTTAATTTCCAATAAAATTTTATTTTCATTATCAATACCATCAACATTTGAACGAATATAGTCATCCTTATCTATAAATGTTTCTGGATGAAAATTTAAGCTATTCATGGTATTAATGTACTCACGTATAGCAGGCTCCATTTTGTTACCAAAATTTATATACGGATTGCTAATTTGTTCTGGTACTACAATGCCAGCTTTTTCTTTGGCCAATTCAAATTGTGTTTTATATTTTGAAAGGCCAAGAATAACTGGTACATCTGAACCACCAACATATTGTGTACGTTTTTCAGTTACATTTTTATCTTGCTTTTGCACACCAAACATGTTATTCCTCCTGTCTTTATTGTGTTATTATTTAATTTAAAAGGTGGTGATTATTTTGACATTCAAAAAGTGGTTAAAAACTTTTGAAAGTGTAGATCATCCAATTGGAGATTTAGCCAGAGATGTTCTATCTGATAAAGATTTTCCCAACAAGATTAATAGTGTTGAAGATATTACAGAGTATTTAGGTAGTAAGAGAGCATCAACTGCTGCAATTTCTACTGCTGAAAATGCATATTTATACTATTCTCTTGATGAAAATTTAGTTACTTATGTTAACAACGAATTAGTTTGGAGAAATAAAAATTAAAGTTTCAAATTGGGATGGAAGTTCAATCAACTTGTGGTCATATTTTTTCATCAAAGTAATCATGTACTCTTGATAAATACCACATTGATAAGATTGAATTTCTTTCCTTTTTTTTAGTTCTTTTAATAACTCTTCTGTTGATACTTCTTTTAAATCCATCATTTTTACCATCCCCTCACAATTTAATCTTCATACCAATCTTTTTTTGCACAACGCATATAGGGATATCCAATTACGCTTGAATCTAATGAAACATATGTGAACACTTCATTGCCATCAATGCTTTCTATATATTCTTCTAAAAACTTTCTTCGATCATACAGAGATAATTTATTTGGAATAAGCACTGATTCTTCCGAATAAAATTTTCCTGTAGACTTAAAAAAAGTTAATTTGATTTCTAACCAATTTGTTTTATCTTCCATATACTTCCTCCTGTTCACGCTCTATGGGTTGTGTTACTTCTTCAAAATTTATACACTCAATAGCCTTGATAGGAATAAGCGACATTGATGGTAAATCGCCTATTGAAATCCATTCACTCTTATCATCTAAGAGCCCATCCAACCAACGCTCTATTGTTTCTTGATCTATATCCAATTCAAGGTAAGAAATAAATTTGCCGCTTTTCAAATGTATACTTATTTTAATTTCCATCTATTCTTCCTCCACTTCCCATTCTTGTAGTCATATACAATTCTTCTGAAAAATCTTCTTTGTTTTCTAAGGCTTGGTAAACGGCTTGTTCAATTGTCTGTTGCGTTATAAAACGATAAACCGTTACTTTCTTAGTTTGGCCATTACGATAAGCTCGGCCCAGCGCTTGGCTATAATCTTGATAAGAATAAGTTGGTGTGTAGAAAATAACTGTATTCGCATATTGCAGTTCAATTCCTGCGCTACCAGCCATATATTGAACAAAAGTGACACTATTCTTCAACGATTTCCAAGACTGCTTAGGCGGTAAATTAGAATGCTTTCCGTTCACTTCAAAAAATGTTTTATTTTTAATTTTTTCCTTCAATGCTTCAATTTCTTTTTGATAGTAATAAAAGATAATAATGTTGTTTTCTGTACCTTCACAAAGCATTTGGGCATAGTCTAATTTGTCTTTTTGGTTCGCATAGTATCTCAACCCATGAGCCAATTTAGATGGTGTATCGTATTCTTCATCACCTAGTACCCTATCTTTGGCCACAGTCATATACTCTTTACTCTTTTTGAATTTCACATCTTCAAAAATCAATGGCGGCAAATCTAATGCTTCATCTTTCGATATTGAAATAGTGAAAGAATCATATTTTGAATACAATTTTTCTTCATGAATCCAGCCTTCAATTTTAGGTACTCGTCGTGTACCAAGATACATTGTTCCCCATTTTGCATGCTGATCATTCATTTCTTTTCTTGATTTAAAATAACCAAACATGATGAAATAGTTGTACGTATCTTCCCAGCCGTTACTAGCTGGCGTTGCTGTTAAAAGAAGAAAATGACTGGATTGTTTTGTTAGTTTTGCAGCTGCTTTCCCACGTTGTGAAGTTGGATTTTTGATATAATGTGCTTCGTCAAAAATGACAAACCAACCTTTATACAGTTTGTGACTATCTGTTAATTTCCCATAACTTAGTTCAGTAAATGAAATTTCAATTTTGTAGAAATCACACACGGCCTGTATATCTCTTCGCCATCCGCCTTCTTTGATTTTCTGCGGTGGAGCAACAATTAAAATTGGTTCTCCTCTGCTATATTTCAAATATTGATGAATTGCAGTGATTGTTTTTCCTGTTCCTGTATCCATTGCTAATAGATAATTGGCATCGATTGAATCAATTATTTTCTTTTGAAAGTCATATAACATTTCTTTGCTTGAGCATTGTGGATACATCGTCCACACTTCTTGCGACAATACTTATCCCTCCTGCTTGTTCGATTCTTTTTAGTTTGCTTTTCTGCAATGCGCTGACAACCCCACCATTTGGCCGCTTTACTTCAATAGCAACAAAATAACCATTAACACAAGCCAAAACATCAGGCGTTCCTGCTGGTTGATACATAGAACCATGCACTTTTAAATAATAGGCACCTAAAGAATCGAGATATTTTTTTATCTGGTTTTCAACTTTCTTTTCTGGTCCACTCATTCAATAAAATCATTTAACGTTATGGTTAAACATTCCCACGCTTCAAATGCTTGGATTCCCTGTTTTCTAAGGTAATTAACAAGTGTTGTTTTTCCCGTAGGCTCCTGCGGACCTTTCACAATGATTGGTTTTCCCCATTTATATGCTTTTAATATCTGCTCTTTTTGCTTCGATGTTAAAAAGTCAGGAAGTACTATCTTTTTATTGCTCATCAACTTTCACCGCCAATTCCCGATAAAATCCAGGTACTTTTTCTTTTAGTTCTGTTTCTGTGAAACGTTGTTTTAGCCAAGTATGTTTTCTACTAGCAAACCATGTCTTATCTTTATAGCTTAGATACTGAACTTCTCCATCTGTTGTTTTTAAACAAGACAAGGGAATTTCATACATTGGTTCTTTTTTCACTGTATAACCATCAAGAATCGCACGTATATGCAGTTCTTTGTTTTCTTCTACTTCTTCCGTCCACTCAAAGCCTTTCGAAGGAAGCAACTCTTCATCTGTAATAGGATCTTCCAACCAGTGATCCCATCCCATCTTAGCAATTTGCCAAATACACCAACTTTTATAATCAATATGTGCTTCTTTACTGTTCTGAACCCATTCGTCAAATTCTTTTGAGACTTCGATTGATTTTTTAGGTGAAGTTGCTGTCCATTCAATAAAATCAGTAATTCCTAATATATGCTCTAGAAAAGGAGCACTAATAATTGACAATTCTCTATTCGCTTTATTTACTTCAATAACTGTTTTTTCTTTATGCCATTTCCATAAATCGGTTTTTGTAGGCTCAAGTCCTGTAGCCCAGACATACCCTTGTTCTTCCAAAAAAGCCATTAAGCTATCGTATGCTTCTTGTGTTTTTACGTGATAATAGTTTTTCATTTGCGTTTCTCCTCTTTCGTGCTATTATTTACTTGTATATTTTTTGTTTAGCAGCTTACTTCGTTGGCGGACGAGGTAGGCTCTTTTTGTTTATTGATTTTTACTGCAGCTATTTGCGTTGGTAAAATATTTTTACACACATAACTACTCTGATAAGTTGGACTTGATTTCTCTCCTCTTCCATCAAAATTGAAAAAATCAACTCTCGGATACATATATAAAATCTCAATTGGATTATCTTTTAATAATTCAAAACGCTTTTTACTATCAAATAATCCCGAAACGTTAAGCAACATCGCAAAAGGTTTTCCAATAGCTATCAACCTTTCTAAAATGTCATCTTTTAAACTGTACGGTGGATTACTGACAATATAATCGCACTCAGGTACCTCTTGTTTAAAAAAGTCTTTTCCTTCACTAATGTGAGAATGAATAACTTTAAAACCATTTTCTTTTAAGCATTTGACATAATTTGATTCTGGCAAATCAAACGGGCACCAAACCGTACTCCCCTTTTTCAAATAAGGGATAATCGGCTCTACTGCGTAAACAGGTGTGTACCATTCGTCAGATTTTGCTGCTTGACGTTGTGCCACCACCTAACACCCCACTTCGTTGAGCATTTTTTGATAAGCAACTTCGTAACGTTCTAACTCTGCTTGAAAATGCTTTAGAGTGCGAAGGTCTTGCATTGTCGGATGCTTTGCACTTTCGTGACGTACTGCATCTCTTAACGTTTCAATCTTTTCTCGTACTGCCTCGCGTACTAAAAAAGCTTCATTAGCTGTTAACATAGTTTTTTCTCCTCTTTTTGATATTTCACTTCGTCGTGATGTACCCATAACAACGCAGCCACAGGTCCGCAAATTAGTAACAAAATATTTAAACTTGTACTTTCTCTTGCGATAATCCCAAAAAGAAATGCGGCAAATAAGGTCAACACCAAACGTGATTGATAAACTTTTTTCATTGCTTTCACCTCCCTAAAACCATCACAGAACCGTTAAAATTTCGAATTGCTTTTGCTTCTGGCAAGCGTTCATCGCCGCCGACAATTTCATTAGTTCGATGGTTATACACTCGTTTTTGCCTTTTAAACAACACAATTGAAATGTTGTCATAGGTGCTACAAGTGTCTTGCACTTTTAAATCTTCGCCTTTGTAGCAAATAATCATTTTTGTAAAACCTCCCTAAATTTCGCTTGCCCAAGATTTATCTTTTTTGTGATAGAAGCCATCTGCGGCACTCTTCTTTGTCGTAGAACTTCCCTTGCTTACTTACTGATCCATGTGGAAGACCTAGCTTCTCCCATTCCCTTATTGTTGTGGTGGATACATTGAAATATTTTGCAATCTCTGTTTGATTTAAGACCCGCTTATCAACTGCGGTATCTCTTCGTGCTTTTTCTATTTCATCAACAATAATTCCGTGTACAAAATCTCTTAGAGAAGCTTCATTTTCTGGAGTTAAAATCACTTCCATTACTATCACCTCCTATCTGATTTTGTAATAAGCAATAATATCGGTCATTTGTTTCAGATGTTTTTCTGGATTGTTTAGGATTTTACGTAGATATTGTTCTGTAATTCCTAAAGCACTTGCTACATCAGGAATCTCCCATTGATTTTTCTCAAAGTGATTCAAGATTTTTTGACGTGTTTCTTGAATATTTGCCATGCTTTTTCTCCTTTCTCTGAATTAGTAAACAAATTAATCAACTAATTTCTAAATTCAGTTGACACAAATAGAGTTTTATTCTATAATCAAACCGTAATTAAATAAGACATTAAAAACATTGATTTATAGCTTTCTTGGCGGTTAGCGTTTATTTATCAATATTGTTTTTTTGTTGTCTTTTTAGTTGATTAACTTGTTTACGAGATAAAGTATAGAGCTTTAACTCTATTTTGTCAACACTAAATAGAGTTTTTTTCTAAACTTTTTTTGTAAGCATTCAGAAAGGTTGTCAAATCAATGAATACTTATGAAATAATAAAAGAGTTGACAAAAAGGAAGAAAATGTCTATTCGACAATTAGAAATTACTCTAGGTTACTCAAATGGATATTTTAGCAAGTGGAAAAAAGTTTCTCCAAACTCAGAAGGCCTACAAAAAGTTGCGGACTACTTCAATGTATCGGTAGATTATCTATTGGGAAGAACTGATAATACTAAAGCAACTGATGAAAAAAAATCTGATGATTTAGATGATGTACTGGATAACGTCATGAGTTTTGACGGTGAACCGCTTGATGATCATGACAGAGAAGTTATTCGTGCATATTTAAAGGGTAGATTCGGGAAATAAGTCAAAGGTTGTGCTTATATGAAAAGTATCAAAGAGTTGGTAGAAGAATATAATGTGGAGTTAGTTTTTACTACTTTGAACAAACGCGCATGTTTCGACCCTACCTACGGTATCATATTTGTAAATCAAAATTTAACACCATCAGAACAAGAAGAAGCAATATATCACGAGTTAAAGCATGTAAAAGACCATGTGGATATAATGGCATTGTATAAAATTCCTGTTTTTCGTTCTAAGATGGAAGCCGAAGCAGAACAATATATGTTTAGAAGCTTAATCGAAAAATATGAAGGACAATACAATTACTCAAATGTTATAGCTCATTACAACTTAAAAATGGGACAAGAAATTTATTTGAAATAAAAAAAGTCCGTGCTGGGAACACGGACTAAAGAATATTTTTTTCTTTTATAAACTGTATAGCTTCATCATCCAACTGAAAAAAATGTATATACTCACCATCGCTTAAATCAACAATAGGATACCCTGCCAATAAATGAACTAATATTTCTTTTGTGATATTTGGTGTATTATCAAAAACGGAACACATAGTTTCGACATTAGGACTGCCCCAGATATCATTAATTTCTTTTATTGGAACTAATTCGGAAGGAGTTGTCATTTTATCACCTCATGAAAAAAAATTATAGAGTTAACAGATTACCTGAAGAAACTAAACAACAATTAGTCGAAAGTGTAGAAGCCTTAATCTTGGATTCTGAAGCATACGATAACGGAATGTTTAATATGATAAAACGTTCTTCTGCCACTTTGAGAATGTTATTTTACGATTCTCGAACTTCTCATAGCTTGATAAATCAAATAGAAAGTAAAAAATCACTCAAAATGTATAGTTTTATTGATTATCCAATCAAACAAGAAATCTTTTACGGTAGTATTTATTGTGCCAGATTTTTAGCACAACCACCCAAGGTTGGATACTACGATACATTTTTATTTAATCCACTAAAAAAAAGACATATCGAACTTTCTTTTGATGATTGGTGGAATGGGACAATTTTTAGAGTTGGGAAAAATAGTGACTTTTCAAGAGGTAAAATCATTATCACTTTAGCAAATCAAGATGGCGGTGCTCACTTTGATCCTACAATCGATAGTAATTACAGTTCATTGATTAAAGGAACTACTGGCTTTCAGATTCCACCACAATCAAATAATCACATATTTTTAGGAGGGTCTCCTGATTATAATAATCAGCCAGTTCAATTCACAGACATACACTTAGCGATTATGAGGCAAATAGTACATGAAGCTATTCTTTCGTTAATTAAAAACTTCTCCCTAAAAATGCATTACAACCCAAATTTCGAATATAACTGGAACAGAAAAATAAATCCTATTGCTTTTCATTTTAGCGCATCAAGAAACGACTAACATCAAAATTGGATGATATCTTCATAGGCCAATTATAACATAATTTCTACTATAAATCCCCCTCTCTGGTGAGTTCTAGCGTGTTCGATTCATGCTAGGGGCTTTAAAATTTAATAAGGAGGTGCTAGAAATTTGTCATTCCTTCTATTCGCTTGCCCAAGTGGAAAGGATAAAAAATGGCAACTTTTAAACAATATACAAAAAAAGGAAAAAAATACTGGAAAGTAACTGCCTATTTAGGCGTAGATTATTTAACTGGAAAACAAATTAATGTCACTATCAGAAACTGTAATACAAAAAAAGAAGCACAGCTCAAGCTTAATCAAAAAAAATTAGATTTTGATAACGGAAATCTAGCTAACGAGCATACTCGTTTAACCACTTTTGAAGAAGTTTATTATATGTGGTTGGACGAATACAAAAAAACAGTTAGGGAATCCACATTCATAGCTACTGAACGACGTATGAAAAAACACATTTTACCCACATTCGGGAAAATGCGACTTGAGCGTTTAACAGTCAAGATCGTGCAAAAATCTGTTAATGAATGGTATAAAAAGAATGAGATGGGAAAAGTACTTTTGAGTTATGCTTCTCGTGTTTGTGACTATGCTGTTGGTTTAGAAATAATAGACTCAAACCCATTTAAGAAAATAACTAAACCTAGTTCGCTAAAGAAATTAGAAAAGAATACAAAAAGAAAGTTCTATACAAAAGACGAACTGGAACATTTCTTAAATACAGCTGATAGCATTGCCAATCAAGCCAAAGAAGAAAGTTTAGTTCTAAAATACTATGCCGACTTAGACTGTGCTATTTTTCGCTTACTTTCTTTTACTGGTATACGTGTTGGTGAAGCTTTAGCATTGAATTGGAATGATATTGATATTAAAGAGCAGGTAGTTAATATAAATAAAACTACTGCTATCAGTACAAATGGATTGACTATAAACGATCCTAAAACTCCCAATTCTATTCGTAAAATTTCTTTTGATAACAAGACTGCTTATATCTTAAAAAAATGGAAACTTAGACAGCGTGAGGCTTTAATGAAAAAAGGTGGGTTTAAAACACAGCTTATTTTTACAAAAATTGATGGTACCATGTTCCGAAGTCAAGACATTTACCAACGTTCCAAAAGATTGGCAGAAAAAGCTAACTTACATTCTATTGGTTGTCATGGTTTTCGGCATACACACGCAACATTATTATTCGAATCAGATAATGTTAGGTCTAAAATAATCCAAGAACGTTTAGGACATTCTTCTTTACAAATAACTATGGATACTTACACTCATGTTTCTGATGAAGTTACTAAAGAAGCAACAGATGCTTTCAGTAGCTATGTAAATTTTTAAAATAGCAAATCTACATCAATAACTAAATCAGTAAATTACTAACAACAAAAAAATAGCCTAGAATCCTTGTTGGATAAGGATTCTAGGCTCTATCTAACTAAATTATTTAGTTTCACGGTGTAAAGTAACTTTTCTTTCACGTGGGCAATATTTTTGTTTTTCTAAACGATCAGGATTGTTACGTTTATTTTTATTTGTTAAGTAGTTACGTTCTTTACAAGAAGTACACTCTAAAGTGATGTTTACGCGCATGTTTTCCCCTCCTACTAATAATTGATCTTTCCAAGAGATTTCTTAGACTTGAATATCATACCATTTTTTTTGTCATTTGACTACCCTTTTGGGCAAATTTGTAAAGTAGTTCTACTTTACAAATTTTATTTTTTGTACATTTCCATATACGCTTCTAAAACTTCTTTGGCAATCGTTTGATTTGGTTTGGAAGATTCATCATTTAAGTGTGGTAAAACAACGCTAATTGCAATTTCAGGATTTTCGTACGGCGCATAAGCCACCAAGTTACTATTAACCGTTGTATGGTTTACTCCATTAGCATCTGTTGCTTGCGTTTCGGCGGTCCCTGTTTTAGCAGCAATCGAAAACTTGTCTGATTTTAAACCACGTGCAGTTGTAAAAGGACTAGTTCCATTTACTACATTATAGAAACCTTGTTGAAGAATTCCTATCTGGTCTTCAGAAATATTCACCTTATTCAAAACTTTTGGTTCAATTTCTTTTAAAATTTTTCCTAAAGCTCCATTTTCATCATTGCCATAGATTCCTTCTACCACATGGGGTTGCACGCGGATACCATTATTTGCGACAGTGGAAACGTACTGTGCTAATTGTAACGCGCTATAGGTATCATATTGCCCAAAAGATAGGTCAAGAAGATTACCACCTTGTGGCGCAGAAGACGAATCCTTAAAGTCCTTGTTTTGAATTCCTGTTGTTTCTCCTGGTATATCAATTCCAGTTTTCGTTCCCATACCATATTCTGCAAAAGCTTTTCTTAATTCTTTAAAGACAGTGTCATCTCCTACTTCATAAGGGAAAATCATATTGGGATAATAATTCACACCCATCATTTTAAAGACTAATTTCATCATATAAGCATTCGAAGAATATTCTAACGCTTGCTCCGCAGTTAATTGCATGGTTGTTCCGCCAGAAGCATTCCACCAAGAAGCTTTTGGATTACTACCTGCTAGTAAAATAGCTTCATCTGTTAAAACGTCATTGCCTTTAATGACGCCTGTTTCATAACCAGCTGTTAAAGTACCTGCTTTCACAACTGATCCAGGAACTTCAGAATTCAAAATAGGTGCTAAAGGATTAGGTGTGACTTCTCCAGTTGCTAAATCATGATGAAATCCTGACATCGCTAAAATAGCACCTGTTTGAGGGTTCATAGCAACGACATATGCATTTTCTGAGTATGGTCCAATGGTTTTGACTATTTGTGAATAGTTTCGTTGTAAAATTTCATCAACTTTGTTTTGGAAATTTGAATCAATCGTTAATTTTAAGTTGGAGCCTTTTTCCCCTTTGGAAATTGGGGTTTGTGAAACAATCTTTCCGTTATTGTCTAAAACGACTTCTGATTTTGCTTTTTTACCTTGTAGAACGTCTTCATATTGTTTTTCTAAATAGCTAGTTCCAACACGGTCATTTCGTGCATAGCCTTTTTTCAAATATTCATCGACTTCTTCGGCTGGCAATCCTTGTTTTTCAGTTGAAACGGTACCCAACAGGCTACGTAATGCACCACTTTGAGAATAATCACGCGTCCAATCAGTCCCTGTTGAAACACCTGATATTTCCGCTGTGTGTTCACCAATTGTCGCAATTTCACCTTCTGTTACCCCTTCATTCTTGATGAAGACCGTGTTCATTTGTGACGCTGCATTCATTCGTTTAAAAATCGTTACTGCTTGTAAGGTTCGGTCATCAAACGCAATTTCTTCAGGGGTGACTTTTTCAACTGCTTTGGCATATAATGTGCCTTCGTCCGTAATTTTGTTGCCTTTTTCATCTTCTTTATCTTGATCGGTTAAGCGGGCTTGGGCTGCTTTTAAATTTTCAGGATTCGCTAACCAATAATCTTTTTTGTCACGATCCGTTAAGTTTGGATCAACTGGAACGTTAATAAGTTCGTTAACTTTATTCGCAATCGGTAAAATATCTTTTCCTTCAATATTTTTTCCTCGTGTGTAAGTGATTGCTAAATTGGCTTTGTTAGAAACCAAGACTTTTCCTTGTGAATCATAAATTTGTCCTCGAGGGGATGGTGTCGTGATTTGTAGTGAAGAATTGGCAGTGATTTTTTTGTTAAACTCTTCTCCTTCTACAATCTGTAAATACCCTAAACGAACAATTAATGAAACAAATAAAGTGAATATCACAAAAAATAATAAGTTCAATCGAAAAGGAATATGTGGCTTTCTACCTCGTTGACTCTTTGCTGCGGCATCTGTTTTTTTTATTTTATCTATAAATGAGTTTTTCTTCATACCTCTAGTCCCTTCACTAAAAAGTTTCGCATTCTCATTGTAACAAAAAATAGTCAAAAAATCAGGATTATTCCCAGCTCTAAGGAAATATTTAATTATTTTGTTGTTGAAAAAAGTCAAAAGGACTTCTGAATTCAGAAGTCCTTTTGACTTTTTCTCTTTTTTTAACGGCTGTAATTGTGAACTTCAGCAGCCATGCTGTCAATGAAAATTGATAAATCTTCGACAGACGTTTCTTTGCTTCCATAACGACGGACGTTCACCGTTGCGTCTTCCATTTCTTTGTCCCCGACCACTAATTGATAAGGTACTTTTTGTGTTTGAGAGGCCCGAATTTTGTAGCCCATTTTTTCGTTACGATCATCGACTTCGACACGTAAGCCTTGTGCTTGTAAACGTTCTTTGATTTCATAAGCATACTCAGAATGCGCTTCTACAGAAACTGGGATAATAGTTGCTTGAATTGGTGCTAACCAAGTAGGGAAAGCGCCTTTGTAAACTTCTGTTAAGTAAGCCACAAATCGTTCCATTGTTGAGACAATACCACGGTGGATAACAACTGGGCGATGTGTATTTTCACCATCTTCGCCAACATAAGTTAAGTCAAAACGTTCTGGTAATAAGAAGTCTAATTGGATGGTTGATAATGTTTCTTCCATTCCTAAAGCTGTTTTTACTTGAACATCTAACTTCGGACCGTAAAAGGCAGCTTCGCCTTCTGCTTCAAAGTAATCTAATTCTAATTCATCCATGGCAGCTTTTAACATCGCTTGCGCTTTTTCCCACATCGCATCATCATCAAAATATTTGTCTGTATTATTTGGATCACGATAGCTTAAGCGGAAACGATAATCCGTAATGTTAAAGTCAGCATAGACTGCCACCATTAACTCCAAAGTACGTTTAAATTCGTCTTTAATTTGGTCAGGACGAACAAAAGTATGGCCATCGTTTAAAGTCATTTCACGAACACGTTGTAACCCTGATAATGCGCCAGATTTTTCATAGCGGTGCATCATCCCTAATTCAGCGATTCGAATTGGCAATTCGCGGTAACTATGAATGTCATTTTTATAAACCATCATATGGTGTGGACAGTTCATTGGACGTAATACCAGCATTTCGCCATCACCCATATCCATTGGTGGGAACATATCTTCATGGTAATGATCCCAGTGACCAGATGTTTTGTATAATTCCACATCTGCCATAATTGGTGTATACACATGTTGATAACCTAAGCTAATTTCTTTGTCCACAATATAACGTTCAATTGTACGACGAATGGTTGCGCCTTTTGGTAACCAGAAAGGTAACCCTGAACCAACTTCTTGTGAAACCATAAATAAATCTAATTCTTTTCCTAATTTACGGTGGTCACGTTCTTTGGCTTCCTCGCGCATTTTGATAAATTCTTTTAAATCTTTTTTATCGAAAAAGGCAGTGCCATAAATCCGTTGCATCATGTGATTGTCAGAGTTTCCGCGCCAATAAGCACCAGCTACTGAAAGTAATTTAAAGACTTGAATCCGTCCTGTTGAAGGAACGTGAACACCACGACATAAATCAACAAAATCGCCTTGATCATAGACAGTGATGATTTCATCTTCTGGCAAATCTGTAATTAATTCAACTTTGTAAGGATCATCAGCAAATAATTCTAACGCTTCTGCACGTGAGATTTCTTTACGAACGATTGGGTTATTTTCCTTCACAATTTTCATCATTTCGGCTTCAATTGCAGGTAAATCTTCCGCTGTCACAGGGGATTCTCCATTATCTGTATCATAATAGAACCCAGAATCAATCGCAGGACCTACGCCAAATTTAATGTTAGGGAAAAGACGGCGTAAGGCATTAGCCATTAAATGAGCTGATGAATGACGTAAAATTCCTAAAGCATCTTCATGATCAGGTGTCACGATTTCAAGCGAACCATCTTCTACGATAGGACGATCTAAATCGATTAAAACACCATTGAATTTACCAGCTAAAGCTTTTTTGGCTAAACTGTTGCTAATACTTTTAGCAACATCAAATGTTGTAACCCCAGAATCAAACGGTTTAACAGCGCCATCTGGAAAAGTAATGTGAATAGACATAATAAAATTCTCTCCTTTTAATTTTTTTGATTTGAAGCGTTTCATTGTGTTCCTGTTTTTCACAATGAAACGAAACAGCCACCTGTTCCCCTTGTTAAAAAACAAAAAGTCCTAGTATTCTAACGAATACTAGGACGAAAATATCGTGGTTCCACCTAATTTTGAACACAAATAATCTGTGTTCCTCTAGCGTGTTAACGGTGCGACCGCCTTTGTTTCAACAAAGGTTTCGAAAGTGGTCATCCCTTGTGCCAATCTGGAAAATTTTCAGCCAAGATTTTCCTCTCTAATAGATCGCGGGCAAGTTCAGTTGTCTTTCTCATCAATCATTTATGCACTTATTTAACCACTTATTTTCAGAAAAAGCAAGTGATTCAACAGAAATTCTCTGAAAACTTATTTTTTCCATTCGCCGCCTTGTGCATAGCGGTCTTTTTTCAATTCATTGACAATCACATGGATATTCTCTTTTGGTGCACCAGCGTTTTTTGACACAGCTTCTGTAATATCTTTGACCATATTAGTTAACTGTTCTTCTGTGCGGCCTTCAATTAATTCTACATGTACAAATGGCATCTTCGTTCCCCCAATTTAAATTGCTTGTTCTGTTTGTATCATAGAGCGGGATATGACGCTTGTCAATAAAAAATTGGAGACGTCAGTCGTTACGGTTGACGTCTCCAATTTTTACTTTTCAGATACACAGCTGGACCAAAGTGCGGTCTTGCCTAATATCTCTTTTTATACTTCTTCGCCGTAATCTACAGGTTTATCAAATTCACCTGGTGCATCATCATAGATATGTCCGTAGATAATTACCGGCATTCCGTCATAGGATACATCAAAGATTTTTGAAACTTCTGTTCCGGGCGTATTGATACAGCCATTACTACCAGCATCGGTTTTAAAGGCTTCTTTATCGCCATACTTATCCAATTTATGGTCGGAGTCATGAATCCCGATTTGTGTGACAACGCCCCCTTGACTTAATAACGGCATCCAATATTTTACTGGCACACTGTATCGAGAACCATCAAGCATTTGACCTTCTAAATTCACATCGGTTGTCCGATATAAAATTGTATGGAATCCTGGTACTGTTGCGGTTCCTTTGTTATATCTGCCAGTAATGACATCTGTGGTGACTATTTTTTTGCCATCAATGAAACAATACATTTTTTGATCTTTTAAATCAATTTCAATGTAATTATTGGCAATTTTACTATTTTCTTTGGTATCGCCAACCAACGGAGCAGTGATTGCATTCGTTTGTTCTTGGCTATTCAGCGCGTTTACTAGTAGTTCTTGCGTTTTGGCCCCATCAATCGACCAGCCATAACTTCCATTGTTTTTAAAACGACGTGTCGTACCGTGAACATCTGTAAATAAAACTGGTTGATTAGCAGAACCATATGTTGTTTCTAATTGTGTCACCCAAGTAGTTAGTTTTTCTTTGTTGATTGTGCCATCATCATTCAGCACGTTTTGAATTTGTGTTTTATCAAAGGCTACTTTTTCACCATTAATATCAACTGTAATTGTTTTATTTAACTTGTTATTGAGCGTTGTCAATGTTGCCTTTAACGTTTGATCCTCTTTTGTAATTTCAGGGGCTTTATAAAAATCTTTGGCATTGTATTGATAGTTGCCTTTTCCCGCTTCAACATCCGCAATAATTTGCTGGTTTAAGCGCTGTGTGTCCACTACTGTGCCTTGTTCTTCGGGAACAATTTCAAAAGTGCCAATGCCTCGACGGATACTCGCATTTTTGCTTGGTTTCCCCTCTGGAAAACTTAAAGTCGCTAATTTGGCTTCTAGTTCTTTTTTGAATGCCTCGTTTAACGGTAGCTTCACCTTGCTACTGTGTAAATGGTCTTTTAAAAATTTTTGATCCAATTGGTATTTTTTAGGAAGTTGAATTTTTTCTTCTTTTGTCCCAGTTTGAACCACAACTTCTTCGGTTTGATTAACTTGCGCTAATTTTTCTTCTGCAGCATTTACATTTAACCAGCCTACAGAAACTCCATTTACTTTTGTGGTTGGTAAAAAGTGACTTTGAAAATAAACATAGCTGCCCCCAGCAACTAGAGCTAGTCCAACCAAAGAAGTAATAATTACTTTCTTTTTATTATTTTTTCCTGATTTTTGACGACGTGTATTACGCATTTGCACTTCTTCTTTTTTCATTTGTTCATCCTTTATATCAATAATTTTAGGTTTATTTCTTAGAGACTAGGCAACAAACAACTGCGGTGATCTACAATCAAAAAAGGTTCCCTTTCTCTCGCAGATTAATTTTTTCAATTATACACTATTTTTACGTTGTTTTCAGCTTATTTTCCTTGTAAATCCTTTAATCTTAAAGAATTTGTATACTCTGTGACTTTTTTTGCTTCTTGTAAATGATACGTAAACTGGGCCATTTTAGCAAAATCCTGAGCGACGACGTCAAAAAAGGCTTGTGTCTTTATTAAGCTGTTCCAACAAGCTTCTTTACTAGAAAAATCCAGCAATGATGCTAATTGATCCATCGTGTCAGGAGTGACATAATTTTTCAGATACTTAAATTGTTTCCCAACAGAAATTGGCTCCGGTTCCTGCCAAGCCGCTTGCCAAGAAAGCAAGCGCAACAGTTCCTGCTGACAATATTCATAGAGATGTGTGACAGCGTAAAATAGTTCATTCCGACAAAGCCCCTTAACTACATACGTACTAACCCACCAAAATTCATTGCAACAATCGTTAAACTGCTGCTGATTCGGAACTGTTACTGTATAATTTTTATCAGATGCTACAGGTAAAGATGGCAAATTTTCATCTTTGTCTAACAAGATAATTGCTAAAGAATCGCCTTCATGCCAATTGTCTTTTTCTGCGAGAGGACACAATGTTAAATCGATACGTTGGCCATCTTCAAATAACATTAAAAATGTTTCCCGCGTCTTCGGTTCTGTGGGAAATAAGGTCATTTCCTTGGGACGTTGCATAATTAATGGTTGTCCAAATTTTGCTATCCACGTTGCTGTTTCAAAAAACTCAGCACATGGTTCTACAATATAAACAATGTCGAAATCTTGAAAACTATCTTTTGGCGCTTTCACATTCGTGCGAGAACCCACCATTCCCACAGCTCGAATGTGTTCTTCTTGTTTTGCTACATCCATAATAAGTTGAAACATTTCTTCTTCTGTACGCATGCATTCGCTCCCTCTCTTCAAAAGTTTCTATTAAAACATAGATTTTTTTATAAGTCTTTTGTTTTCTATCGCTTTTTCTATGGTACTTCGTATACACTAACATTACAAGGAGGGATGTTTCATGCATTGGTTAAAAATAACAAGTTTATCCATTGTCAGTTTTGGCTTTTGTATTCTTTTGATTTTAGGTCTACTTATTTTTACTGGCAAAAATACGCAACCCACCGATAAACCAGATGCTATTTTAATTTTAGGGGCCCGTGTTTTAGGGACGTCTAAAGAAACCGCACTGCCCAGCCGTGTTTTGCAAGCTCGGTTAGATGTGGCTATCCCCTATATTAAACAACACCCCGAGACACCCGTTATTGTTAGCGGAGGGCAAGGAGCAGATGAGCCGGCTACGGAAGCCGCGGTTATGAAACAATACTTGCTAAATAAAGGTGTTCCAGAAAAACAGATTCTCTTAGAAAATCGTGCCACACGCACCAAAGAAAATATTGTCAATTCACAAAAACTCCTTTCTTTTAAACGGCTAGTGATTGTTACTAGTGACTTTCACATGTACCGCTCGCAACTTTTAGCCAAGCGAGCAGGCATCTCAAATGTTTCAGGCATCACTGCGGCTTCTTCTTTTCCAAAAGATATCAAAAATTTTGGTCGAGAGCTGCTTTCTTTAGGCTATGCCTTACTCTTTGATTGGTAAAAGAGCGTCCTTCGCAAGACCATTTTGCGAAGGACGCTTTTATATTCTGTGGATTTGCTCACTTTTGTTCTCTTCTTCTTGTGTTTAAATTATAAAAATGATAACATATCTTTGTTAGCGCTTACAAATAATATTTATTTTATAGGAGGAGAAAGTTATGGGGCATCAATTGAGCACTCATTTTTTTAACAAGAAAACAGGGATTATTTCAACTTTTTTAAGTTTGATACTTTTAGTCGGTGGGTTACTGTTTGCACTACCTGCATTTGAAGTACAAGCAGCATCAACTGTTACACCTAAAACAGTCATGTATGTAGAAGTAAATAACCACGATTTTAACAATGTGGGAAAATATACTTTAGCTGGAACCAATCAACCTGCTTTTGATATGGGGATTATTTTTGCAGCCAATATTAATTATGATACGGTCAATAAAAAACCTTACTTATATCTAAATGAACGGGTCCAACAAACTTTAAACGAAGCTGAAACACAAATTCGTCCAGTTCAAGCACGCGGCACTAAAGTCCTATTGTCTATTTTAGGCAACCATGAAGGCGCTGGCTTTGCTAACTTCCCAACTTACGAAAGTGCGGATGCCTTTGCAGCTCAATTAGAACAAGTCGTTAATACGTATCATTTAGATGGTATTGATTTTGATGATGAGTATGCTGAATACGGAAAAAATGGGACGCCTCAACCAAATAATTCTTCGTTCATTTGGTTACTTCAAGCCTTAAGAAATCGCTTAGGTAATGATAAATTAATTACTTTTTATAATATTGGACCAGCGGCTGCGAACTCTTCAGCTAATCCTCAAATGAGTTCTTTAATTGATTATGCTTGGAACCCTTATTATAGTACCTGGAATCCGCCACAAATTGCGGGGATGCCTGCTTCTCGTTTAGGTGCTTCTGCCGTTGAAGTTGGTGTCAATCAAAATCTAGCTGCGCAATATGCTAAACGTACAAAAGCGGAGCAATATGGTATTTATCTAATGTATAACCTCCCAGGAAAAGATTCATCTGCGTATATCTCGGCGGCGACACAAGAACTTTATGGTCGAAAAACGAACTATTCACCAACTGTTCCAACACCTTAATATTATCTCGTGTCTACAAGCGCCAACATGTAAAGAGTTAAAAGCCAGCTTACTACAAGCTGGCTTTTTGGTATCTTGAGCGAATAGTTTTACACAAAAAAAGACCCGCCCTTTGGGTAAGGACGGGAAAGGAGTTAAAAATGAAAAAGTGTTTTGTGTTGTTAAGGTTGTTTGTTGATATGCTTATATCTTACAAACTAAATGTGAAGATTTTGTGATCATTTCATTCTTATTTTGCTACTTTTATAGGAATTAAATAGATTGCCACGAGACTATCTTTAGTTGCCTCGTGCATCCGTTATTCTGACTGCTCCTTGTGGTGATACTCTGAAAAAACCAACAGTCCCAGTCCCTCCATTTGCAGCCATCTGTTTCGATTGGGCTCTAAAAAAGAAGTCATTTCCATTCATACCCAAAAATCCAAGGTTCGTATCATTATTTTCTGCATCAGTCAGTGTCTTTCTAATATATGTCTCTGCTTTTTCTTGTGTATCGATGATTTTTGCCTCTTCATTTTGGTCTTGATTTTCCTCTTCAGAAGAACGATAGTAATACTCTTCCGCAGGATAATTTCCACTATCTTGAGTAATTAACAATCGCGGTTTCGTCTTATCCGATTGGTCGCCGTTAGGATTTTCAACACCAATTTTATATAATAATAGCGCAGCACCAGTAGGCCCCCACCTAATACTTAAGCTTGTAATTGGTCGCGACTCATCAGTAGGTGAATCCTTCGTAATCATTCCTCCGGTATTTGTACTACCATCAGGATGAATGATCAAACTCTCTCCTTTACCATTTTTCCATGTTCCAACTAAAGTAGTAAAATCGCCAGCATTAATCGCTGTAGTATCTAAATCAGCTACAGTTAGCTGACTGTTGTCTTCATCAGCTGTGGACTCTTCATTTTTCACTGATTCGTTAGACTCGACACTGCTGCTCGCTTGTTCGTTTGTCTTATCAATTGTTTCACTGGTTTTTTCATTCGTCTCTTCAACTTTAGAGGATGCCTCCGTTGAAGCGGTTACTTTCTTTTCTTTTGGTTCCCGACAAGCAGTTAATGATAAAACCGCTAGCACGACAAAAAACGCTAACATTCCCTTTTTCACGCCTATTCACCCCGTTCAATGATCTATCTTATTAGACTATTGTACTATTAATTCAACTGTTTAGACAAATATTTATGGAACAGACAAAAGTTGAACCTGTCATTGAATGCTTTGTGTCACATGGACCTATCAATCAACTTTCTTTTTTCTATGTATTATATGAAAAAAAGTGAGCCATCAGTCAAAATGACCGATGGCTCATTTCTAAATCTTAAAACAAACGAACAAATGGATTATTCAGGTAAATCTACATTATGATGAACTTTTTGAACATCTTCTAAATCTTCTAAAACGTCTAACATTTTTTCAAAGTTCGCTAAATCGTCGCCTTCTAATGTTACTTCGTTTTGTGGAACCATTTCTAACTCAGTAACCGTGAATTCTTCAATGCCTTTTTCTTTTAACGCTTCTTGTGCATGGTGGAAATCTTCTGGTTCTGTGTAAACGATAATTTGACCGTCTTCTTCAACAACATCGCGAACATCAATGTCTTTTTCCATTAAGTATTCTAAAATTTCATCCGCATCGTCACCAGCAAAGCCAATGATACCTGTATTATCAAACATGTAGGAAACAGCACCGCTGACACCCATGTTTCCGCCGTTTTTACCAAATGCGGCCCGCACATCTGCTGCTGTTCGGTTCACGTTGTTTGTTAAAGCATCAACAATGACCATTGAACCATTTGGCCCAAATCCTTCATAGCGTAATTCAGAATATTGTTCATCTGCTGAACCTTTTGCTTTTTCAATAGCGCGATCAATAATATGTTTTGGTACATTGTATGTTTTGGCGCGTTCGATTACAAACCGTAATTTTTGGTTTGCATGAGGATCAGGGTCTCCTGACTTCGCTGCTACGTAAATTTCAATCCCGAATTTTGCATAAACACGGCTATTGTTTGCGTCTTTGGCAGCTTTTTTCTCTTTAATATTTGCCCATTTACGGCCCATATTCTCACTTCGCTTTCTCTGATTTGTTGTTAGTATCTTATCCCTTGTTTATTATACTGGGGAAACTGATTTTTGTTAAGTATTTTTTAGGTATCTGGCGAAAATCGTAAGGGAAACCGACCAAAATTTTGTTCTTTTAAAGAAGAATCTCCCATTTGGTATAGTTGATTGGCGCGAATATCTAACGAAAGCATTGCGCGGTTTTCTTTAGATACTTTGGAAATTACCGGCAATTGAATCTGTGCTTTGGTTTCTTTTAGATAAGCTTGTCCCTTTGGCGTAAATCCTAGCACATGGAGATAACTGTTTTGCCAAACAGTTTCAACTTCTTCTTTGGTCATATTTAACAATATATATGTTGCTAATCGTTGCAATCTTGTCCAAGTATAACGCTTCGTTTTCATACGTTCCATTAATTCGTGAAAAGAACCTGCTGCTTGGATTTGATCTTTTAGTCGATATTCAAGTCCTTCCGTCATTTGGTAAATGGCTTGTAATTCTTCTAACGAGGATTGAACAATTTTATACTTTAGGAAGGGCCAGTAGTTTTCCCATGAAATCATTGTCTGTGTTTGTAAATGTTGTGCGGTTATAGAAGGCACCGTTGGCAACACTTGCGTTATTTCTTGTTGAAAAACACTTTGCCTAATCGCCGTGGCGCTAGCAACTTTCCCAGAAATCGTTGCATCATGAAAGCCCGCTTGTTTTCTAGCAATTGGGTAGAGCGTCATCGGAGTTGGATACGTGGCATTCTCTTTTGCATAACTCATCCCCAAAATATGATTAGGCGAAGAAAAATCGAACCTGCTTTCAGGATATACTTGACGAAAAACAGCAGTCATTTTTTGTGGATAACTCAATTGTTTGTCTGTCAATGCGTGGAACGTTTGATCAATTAAGGATTGATTTTCTTGGACAAACTGGCCGAAAGACGCATAATCAATTGCGCTTGTACTATCTGTTCCAAAACATAAGCTCTCACATTGCAACGCCTGCAATAACTTTATACCGCCTTTGGCAAAGTAATCCGCAGACTGTACCGACCAAGCTGTCGGCAATTCAATGACTAAATCCACACCATTTTGCAAAGCTTCTTCTGTTCTGGCCCACTTATCTAGTAAGGCTGGTTCTCCTCTTTGTAAAAAATTTCCACTCATTATAGCAATCACTACTTCAGCTCCGCTTTGTTGGCGAGCTTGTTGGGCATGATAGCGATGTCCATTATGAAAGGGATTATATTCCACGATAATGCCACAGGCTTTCACTCTAGCCACCTCCGTTATAAAAAAATGGACTTATCAGCAAAGAGACAAACGTTTTTAAGCGCTGTCCCAAGCTCATAAGCCAAATCTTATTAATCTCTTTGACAAACAAAGAACCAGCGTTCACTTGATTCAGTTGGTGCTTCATCTGTAAAGTCTGCATAAACTTTGACGTTCATGAAACCAGCACTTTCTAACATTCGTAAATAGTTATCTAACGAATAGGTTCGTTCTTGATGCAATTCATCATACCGAACAAAGTGCTCATCTGTTTCCTGTTCTTTCACAAAAAATGTTAAGAAATGTTCGATGCTGTGTTCTTTTTCACCAGCGTAACTATCCCATAGAAAAGCAAATTCTTCTGTTTGATAATGATAGCTATATTCTGGAAAAACTGAATCAATTTTGTAAGTAGAATGAACATCAAAAATGAACGTTCCTTCCTCTTCTAACGCTTGATAAACTTCATCGAACACTTGTTGTACTTCTTGGCGATTAGCCATATAGCACAGTGAATCAGAAAAACAAGTGATGGCTTGGTATTGTCCCACTTCAGATAAATCTAGCATATTTCCCTGAACAAATTGAACTGGCACTTCTTCTTCAAAGGCCCGTTCACTAGCAATCATCAACATTTCTTCTGATAAGTCTAAGGCCGTCACATCGTAACCACTTTTCGCGAAATCAACTGCTAAAGCGCCTGTACCACAAGCCATTTCAAGAATTTGTTGGGTTCCTTGTGGGAGATGACGATTGGAAAAATCCAACCATTTTTGGTATAGGCTTTCGTCCATCACTTCGTCATAGACGAAAGCAAACGTTTCATAGGCCATTTTAGTCGACCCAAGCGCTTAGATCAACCATTGGGGCATCTGACCATAATTTTTCTAAGTTGTAAAAGGCACGTTCTGAAGATTGGAATACATGGACAATAACATCGCCTAAATCGATTAAAATCCATTTTCCGCCTTCTTTACCTTCCACACGCTTGACTTCTACTTGATTTTTGGCTTCTTGTTCGTTAATTTCATCAACAATCGCATTGATTTGACGTTCACTATTGGCTTGGCAAATTAAAAAATAATCTGCTAATAATGAAATCTCTCTTACGTCTAATGCGACAATTTCTTCTGCTCGTTTTGAATCTGCTGCTTTGACAGCAATTTCTAAAATTTTCTGGCTATCTATGATAGTTCCCTCCTAGTAATTCTTTCTTCTTTTATTTTTGATTAACGACCCATTGATTGTAGGTCTCTAACGTTTTTGGATAAATTTTATGTTCTTGTTCAATCAAATGTAACAAGGTATGTTTCGTTTCATAAGCAACCGCTGCATCTAAGTCAACAAGGGCAATTTCACGGGCTTCTTTCACACCTGGAAAATCACGTCCTGGTTCAATGTAATCTGCGACATAAATAATTTTATCTAGCAAGCTCATCTTAGCAGCCCCAGTTGTATGCACACGAATTGCCTGCAAGATTTCTTCGTCATCAATGGCTAATTCCCGTTGAACAATATCCGCCCCAACTAAGCCATGCCAAATTTCATTGCCATAGTTTAATAAAGCCAAATCAAAACCATCTCGGCGAATAATCAACTCGAATTCATCGTTTGGACGTTCTTTGGCGTAATCATGCGTCAAAGCAGCAATACTGGCTTTCGCTTCATCGGCACCATATTTCGCTGCCAAGGCCACAGCTGTTTCCTCGACTCCTAACACATGGCGAAAGCGACGTTCACTCATTTGCATTTGAACTTTTTGCATTAATAATTCACGTTGTGCAGCATCATAATTTGTTATCCAGCTCATCTTGATACAGTCCCTTCTCTTGAATATAGTTTATCACATTCTCTGGAAGAAGATAGCGTGTTGAGCAACCACTTTTGACTTTTTGTCTAATCAAAGTGGAACTAATCGCCATCTGCGGAACATCGACCCAAATAATTGGATAGGTAGATTCCGTTGGATAATTAGGACGCCGAATGCCGACAAATTGAACTAAATGGAGTAAGTCATCAATCCGATGCCATTTGGGCAAGTATTCCACCATATCTCCACCAATTATAAAATAATAATCAGTATCTGGATTGGCTTCTTTTAAAGCTTTCATCGTATCATACGTGTAACTTTTGCCTTTGCGAATTAACTCAATTGGCTCAATATCTAAGCAGGGATTATCAGCCACTGCTAGTTCTAACATCGCTAACCGATGTTCACTGCTAATTGTTTTCTTTTCGTCTACATGTGGTGGTAAGTACGTAGGCATTAAGTAAACTTTGTCCAAACCTAGTTGATTTTGAACTTGATCGGCCATGACAAGATGTGCTAAATGAACGGGATTAAAATTACCACCTAACAAGCCGACTTGCTTTCTTGTTTGAAAACGTAACGGTTCCTCTTGCAAGAGAACGTCCGCTCCTTGACGCGCTTGTCTTTTTTCTCCCATTGTTCATCCCTCCAATATTAAATCTCTTTGACTGCTGCTGAAATTTTTTGATATTTTTCTTTACTTGATGGCTTGAATAAGACCAACACGCGACCAATAATTTGTACCACATCGCAATGAATGGCTGCTGTTAGTTCTTCTGCAACCTCTTCTGCTACTTCATCTGTATTTTGTAATAACGTAATTTTAATCAATTCACGTTTTTCCAACGCTTCATCAATTTGTGTAATCATTGCGTCATTCAAACCACCTTTGCCTACTTGAAAAATAGGTTGTAAATGGTGTGCCTGACTACGTAAATAACGTTTTTGTTTTCCTCTAAGTTTCAAATTGTTTGCCTTCTCTCTAAAATTTAAATTAATGCTTTTCTACGTAAAACATCGACACCTTTAGGCGCCCAACCAGCGACTACACCAGGTTCTGTGACAGTAATCCAACCTAGACCAGCAAACACAATATCCGTTTTTTCTTTCACGGAAAATTCAAAGCGCACTAATTCAGGAAACTCAGCGACTTCATCGGCACGTGGAGGCTGCAATAAGCCACCAACATGTTTTTCATAAAAAGCATCGGCGGTTGCTGTTTTTGTTCGGTGTAAATTTAAGTCATTGGAAACGTAGGCAATGAAGGAACTTTTAGCACCTTGGACATAATCAAAGCGAGCCAAGCCACCTAAAAACAAGGATTGTTCAGCATTTAATTGGTAAACTTTCGGTTTGATTTCTTTTTGCGGTGCAATAATTTTCAAGTCTTTTTTACCTAGGTAATGTGCCATTTGATGACGGTGAATAATTCCGGGCGTATCGATTAAGAAGTGACCATCGTCTAATGGAATTTCAATTTTATCTAGCGTTGTTCCAGGAAATTGTGATGTCGTAATCACATCTTGAACACCCACTGTTTGTTGAATGATTTGATTGATTAATGTTGATTTTCCAACATTGGTCACACCTACGACATAAACGTCTCGGCCTTCACGATATTTTTCGATTGTATCTAATAACTCTTGCATTTCTTGTGGTTTCTTGCCACTTGTTAGTAAAACATCAACAGGGCGTAATCCTGCTTCATGGGCCCGTTCTCTCATCCATTGAACCATTTTAGGTTTTTTTAATGATTTAGGCAAAATATCCACTTTATTACCAACTAACAACACAGGATTATCTCCGATAAAACGATGTAGTCCTGGAATAAGAGAGCCATTAAAGTCAAAAATATCCACTACGTTCACAATCAGTGCATCTTCTGTTCCTAAACCATTCAATAAACGTAAAAAGTCATCATCTGTTAATTGGACATCTTGAATGTCATTATAATGTCTTAAGCGAAAACAACGTTGGCAATAAACTTCCCCTGTTTCCATTCCTTTTTCGAAAGCTGTTTTTGGTGTATAGCCTAATTCATGAGGATTTTCCGTTTGGATAATCGCACCACAGCCAATACAATGAATTGCCTCTGTCATTCTAATCCGCCTCTCCATGTCATTTCTGGATGTTTTTTTGATAAGTATTTCATAATTTTCCGTTCAAAGAACCGATTGATTCTAGTATTCCAGCCATCTGTATCGACAATCGGTTGAACTAAAACATTGCGTATACCCGCTGCGTTAGCTCCCCGAATATCTGTCATAATCTGATCGCCGACCATTAACATTTCAGATGGCTTCAAGCCTAATTTTTTTTCTGCTAATTTGAAGCCACGTGCGGTTGGTTTCAAGGCACGTGCTACATAATCTAAGTCAAACTTTTCAACAACGCGTTTAATCCGGCTGTCTTTGTTGTTTGAAACAACAAGGACGGTAATTCCTGCATTTTTCATCTCTAATAACCAAGTTTTTAATTCTTCTGTTCCATCGGGATTATTCCAAGCAATTAAAGTATTATCTAAGTCAGTTAGTACTGCCTTAATCCCCAGTTTTTTTAATTGTGCGGGGGTAATTTTATAAATCGCATCAATCATCCATGTCGGTTTATATTTTGAAAACATCGTGACTCCTCTCACTGACACTATGTAGTTTCTTCGATTTTAAGAGACTGAAACATAACTAAACAATTATGCTTCAGTCTCTACCTATTGTATTATACTGCATTTTACTGAAAATTTCTATAAAGGACGGTCGTTCCTTGTAAAAGAACAAGTAAAATAAAAGAAAAAATAAAAAAAGCCACCCATCAACCCCTGAAAAGTTCGTTGATGAGTAGTAACTTCTAATATTTGCGAAAACGTTGGTATCTTTTTTCTAGTAACGTTTCCGTATCTAATTTAGCTAATTCAGTTAATTTTGAAATAAACGCTTTTTGTAACATGCGATTAATTTTTTCTTGTTCCAGAGGCTGACCGTTCATAACTTCTGGAATTACTTTATCTACAATAGCTAATTCCTTCAGCTCTGTCGCTGTGATTTTCATCAATTCTGCTGCTTCTTTCGCACGACTGCCATCTTTCCACAAAATAGAGGCGAAACCTTCTGGCGAAAGAACCGCATAAATCGTGTGTTCCAACATCCAAACTTCATCTGCGACTGCTAACGCTAAAGCACCGCCACTACCGCCCTCACCAATGATGACTGAAATGATTGGCACTTTCAAATCAGACATCTCTAACAGGTTTTGCGCAATGGCTTCCCCTTCTCCCCTCTCTTCGGCACCAATTCCACAATAGGCACCAGCAGTGTTCACAAAGGTAATGACTGGGCGGTTAAATTTTTCCGCTTGTTTCATTAAACGTAACGCTTTGCGATACCCTTCAGGATTAGGTGAACCAAAATTACGTTCAATATTTTCTGGTAGATTTCGACCCTTTTGGATACCTACCACTGTAACTGGTTTCCCTTGCAAAGTAGCAACACCACCGACTACAGCTAAATCATCGGCAAAGTAACGATCCCCATGAAATTCTAAAAAGTCCTCAAAAATGGCTTCTATATATTCTAAAGTTGTCAAACGATCTTGGGCTCTTGCCAAGGTAACAACATCATTGGCTGTTTTCTTTTCCATGTTAGCGCCACCCTTCCAAAGAATGTAAACGTAACAAGTCGCTCAATCGTTGACGCAAAAGATTTCTTGGCACAATCTGATCTACAAAACCATGTTCTAAAAGAAACTCGGCCTTTTGAAAATCATCTGGCAACTCTTGACGAATCGTTTGTTCAATTACACGGCGGCCAGCAAAACCGATTAAACTCTGAGGCTCTGCCAAAATAATATCTCCATCCATCGCAAAACTTGCGGTAACACCGCCAGTCGTTGGATCAGTCAATACCGTAAGATACAGCAGCCCTGCTTTGTTATGCCGTTGCAAAGCGGCCGAAATTTTCGCCATTTGCATCAATGAAAAAATTCCTTCTTGCATACGGGCACCACCAGATGCAGTGAAAATCACTACTGTTAAATGCTTTTCTGTCGCCCGCTCAAACAAGCGTGTGATTTTTTCACCAACAATCGTTCCCATACTGCCCATGATAAAATTAGCGTCCATGATTCCAATTGCAACAGCTTGTCCTTCAATTGTTGCTTCTCCCGTTAAGACAGCTTCATCTAGCCCAGTTTTTTCTTGCATTTTTTCAATTTTTTCAAGATAACCAGGAAAATTTAGTGGATCTTTTGTCACTAATTCACTGTCCCAATTGTGGAAACTTTTTTCATCAACGGTTATCGCTAATCGTTCCCATGCACCAATCCGAAAACTATAGCCACAATGCGGACAGATTTTTTCTGCACCCATTTCTTTTGTATACAGTGTTCGCTTACAAGAAGGGCATTTTGCCCACATATTATCTGGAACAGAAGGCTTCTTTGATGCATCATTTGCATCAGCACGATTTGGATTAATGCGAATGTAATTTTTCTTTTTAAATAATGCCATTTGCTTACTCCTCGTATTTTAGCGGCAAGAGCACAGCTCTTGCGGCGTTCTTTCTTTAATGATTGCTTTCTGGCTCCCAATTTGGTAGAAATGTTTCTTGTAAAAAGCTTGTGTCATAGTCACCTGTCAAAACATTGTCATGTGTAATTAAATCTAATTGGAATTCGGCATTCGTAATAATACCTTCTGTTACAATTTCATTTAAAGCCCTTTGCATTTTCATCAAGGCATCAAAACGATTTTCACCATGTACGATGACTTTTGCAATCATTGAATCATAATAAGGCGGAATTGAATACCCTGAATACATAGCGCTGTCTACACGCAAGCCCATTCCACCACTAGGCAACAAGAGATTTTGAATTTTACCTGGTGAAGGAGCAAAATTAAAGGCAGGATTTTCAGCGTTAATTCGGCACTCAATCGCATGCCCAGTCATGGTAACATCCTCTTGGGTATAGCCTAAAGGTTCACCTGAAGCAATTTCTAATTGTGCTTTGACTAAATCAATCCCTGTTACCATTTCCGTAACTGGATGTTCGACTTGGATGCGGGTATTCATTTCCATGAAATAAAAGTCGCCAGCTGGATCCATCAAAAATTCAATGGTTCCGGCATTTTCATAATGCACAGCTTGTGCCGCTCGAACGGCCGTTTCGCCTAACATCTGACGCTTTTCTTCAGAAATAGCAATCGATGGTGATTCTTCTAACACTTTTTGATTATTTCTTTGTAGTGAGCAATCACGTTCTCCTAAGTGAATCACATGCCCATATTGATCACCTAAAATTTGCACTTCGATATGACGTGCTGGATAAATAATTTTTTCTAAATACATATCATCATTACCAAATGCGGCTTTGGCTTCTTGCTGCGCTGAAGTAAAGTGTTTCGGTAACTCTTCTTTTGAAAGAACTTTTCGGATTCCTTTTCCGCCACCACCAGCAGCTGCCTTTAACATCACTGGGTAACCAATTTCTTCAGCAATCGTCAACGCTTCTTCGACAGAATCAATGACGCCATCACTCCCAGGAATAACAGGTACCTTGGCTTTTTGCATCAGTTGACGTGCGTTTATTTTATTGCCCATTGCATCAATCGTTTCTGCTTTAGGACCGATAAAAGTAATGTTGCATTCTTCGCACATTGAAGCAAATTGACTATTTTCAGATAAGAAACCAAACCCTGGATGAATCGCTTCAGCATTGGTAACAATCGCTGCACTTAAAACAGCTTGAACATTTAAATAAGAATCAGTTGCTTTCGCCGGTCCAATACAAATGGCTTCATCTGCTAACTGTGTGTGTAACGCTTCTTGATCCGCTTCAGAGTAAACAGCAACTGTTTGAACGCCTAATTCGCGACAGGCACGAATAATACGAACAGCGATTTCTCCGCGGTTTGCGATTAATACTTTCGAAAACATTTTTCACCTATCCAATCATAAAGGTTAATTCAGCCTCGGCAACTTTTTTTCCATTAACTTTTGCCACACCTTTACCCATTCCAGCAGAAGCGCGGACTTTTAAAAGTTCAACCTCTAAAATTAATGTGTCGCCTGGTGTTACCTTTTGTCTAAATTTTGCTTTATCTAATCCACCAAAGTATGCCGTTTTCCCTTTGAATTCAGGCATTGAAAGTAATGCCACGGCGCCTGCTTGAGCCAACGATTCAATAATTAAAACTCCTGGCAAAACAGGATTCCCAGGAAAATGACCTTGAAAAACTTGCTCATTAACCGTTACATTCTTTTTCGCTACAACGCGTTCCCCGGGAATGACTTCTTCAACACTATCTAATAATAAAAAGGGATAGCGATGTGGTAAAATTTCTTGAATTTCTGTAATTGTTAATTTCATGTTTTATTCTCCTTTAGCAACTCGGAATAGCGGCTGACCAAATTCAACCACATCTTCATTGTTGACTAATATTTCAGTAATCACACCGTCAACTGTCGCCGTAATTTCATTCATTAATTTCATCGCTTCAACGATACACACAACGTCACCCGTTTTAACAGTGTCTCCTACTTTGACAAAGTTCTCTTTATCTGGTGCTGGTTGTAAATAAACGATTCCTACAATGGGTGACGTAATTTCTTCTGTCTTTTCATTGGCTGTCGGTGTATTAGTTGGCGTTTCTTCAACGACAGAAACTGTTTCAACAGGCACTGACACACCACTAGCGGCTACTGGTGTTTCTTGTGGTTGCGCCACTGGTTCTACGGCACTTCGCCCAGAAACTGTATTTTTATTCATATATAATTCAAACGAGCCTTCTCGTAAATCAAATTCGGTTAAAGTTGATTGATCAAATTGTGTTAATAGTGCTTTTACTTCTTCTAACTGCATGTTAATCCTCCCAGCGTTTTAAGCAAATAACTGCATTGTGGCCACCAAAGCCTAGCGAGTTACTTAAAGCATAATCAAATTTATGCTCTTTGCTTTCGTTTAAAACAACGTTCACCGTAATTGCTTCATCTTGATTTTCCACATTAATGGTTGGCGGAATAAATTGATGTTGTAAAGCATTTAGGGTAGCAATTCCTTCAATTCCACCAGCGGCGCCTAAGAGATGTCCCGTCATACTCTTTGTACTACTTACATACGCCGTTTTTGCGGCATCACCTAAAGCCAATTCAATTGCTTTAGATTCTGCACTGTCATTGGCTTGTGTGCTTGTTCCATGGGCGTTAATATAGCCAATTTTTTCTGGAGAAATCCCAGCTTCTTCCATTGCTAGTACCATGGCTTTCGCTGCGCCGCTCCCATCTGGTGTTGGTGATGTCATATGATAGGCATCGCAATTAGCACCATAGCCAACCACTTCACCTAAAATAGTTGCGCCTCGTTCTAGAGCATGATCTAATGATTCTAAAATAAAGACACCCGCTCCTTCTCCCATCACAAATCCACTACGTTCTTTATCAAAGGGAATTGAGGCTTTTTCTGGATCAGTCGCCTTTGTTAAAGCGGTCAAGGAAGCAAATCCTGAAATACCGATTTCTGTAATAGGCGCTTCTGCTCCACCAGCAATAATGACATCGGAGTAGCCATGTTTGATATTGCGGAACGCTTCCCCAATTGAATGGGTTGCACTAGCACAAGCCGTCACTGTTGACGTACAAATTCCTTTGGCACCAACACGTAAAGCAATATTTCCCGCCACCATGTTTCCAATCGCCATTGGAATAAATAACGGTGCCACACGTTCAGGTCCTTTGTCGTGCATCCGAATTACTTGATTTTGAATTGTTTCCAAACCACCAATCCCGGAACCCACCATAACGCCAAACCGATCCACATCTAGTTGACTGGTATCCAAGCCACTCATAGCCATTGCTTCTAAGGCCGCATAAATGCCAAATAACGAAAACTTATCCATGCGTTTGCCATCTTTTTTAACAAAATATTTTTCCATTGGAAAGTCTTTCACTTCAGCTGCTAAGGTGACACCTGTTTCACTAACATCAAATTTACTAATCGGTCCGATACCATTTTTCCCTGTTTTCAAACTTTCTAAAAAAGTCTCAGGTTCATTGCCAATCGGCGAGGTGACACCGTAACCGGTAATAACTACTCGATTCATCCTTTTGACTCCTTTCGTTTATCCGTGCATGACTAAGCCGCCATCAACATTCACGACTTGCCCAGTAATATAGGGACTTTTAGCTAAGAATATCGCTGTAGCTGCGACATCTTCGACTTGCCCAAACGTTTGTAAGGGAATTTGCGCATTCATTTGTGTTTTAACTTTTTCCGATAAAACATCCGTCATTTCTGTTTGGATAAACCCTGGTGCAATCGCATTGCAGGTAATACCGCGCGGCGCAACTTCTCGTGCCACCGATTTAGTAAAACCAACGACACCGGCTTTACTCGCAGCGTAGTTTGCTTGACCAACATTTCCCATTAAACCAGAAACGCTAGCCATATTAATAATCCGACCACTTCGTTGTTTCATCATACGTTTAACCGCTTGTTGGGTCATGTTAAAAGTTCCTACCAAGTTAATATCTAAACAGGCATTAAAATCCTCTTTTGTCATTCGTAATAATAATTTATCATTCGTAATCCCAGCGTTATTCACCAGAATATCAATCGAGCCTAATTGGTCAACGGTTGCTTGAATCATCTCACCCGCTGCATCAAAATCGGAAATATCTCCAGAAAGGCCAATACATTTTACCCCAAAGGCTTCAATTTCTTGTCGTTGTTCTGGCGTAATCTCACTCCGACCGTTTAAAACAATATTGGCGCCCTCTTTCGCAAAAGCCAACGCAACTGCTTTGCCAATCCCACGAGTGCTTCCAGTAATAAATACGTTTTTTCCTGTTAATTCCATTTTTTACCTCCCAGTAAGTGCTGTTAACGTTTCTGTTAATGTTGCAACATCTTCCACACGGTGCATTTCAATTGTTTTGTCAATTTTTTTAACAAAACCAGTTAATGTTTTCCCTGGACCAACTTCAATCATCGTTCCCACGTTCATAGCCTTCATCGTTTCGATACTGTCTTCAAAACGTACCGCAGACATGACTTGCTTTTCCAATAACGCTTGAATTGCCTCTTGGGGCATAATTTCGGCAGTCGTATTACTAATGACAGGAATTTGCATCGTTTGAAAGTTCAATTTTGCTAAATCCTGAGCCAATTTTTTTGATGCTGGTTGTAACAGCGCCGTATGGAAAGGGCCACTCACATTTAACGGAATCATTCGCTTCACACCAGCTTCTTTGAGAAGTGTCATCGCTTGATCAACAGCAGCAACCTCACCACCAATCACGATTTGTTGTGGTGTATTATAATTTGCTGGAGCCACAATTCCGAAAGCACTGGCTTCTTGACAGGCTTTTTCAATTACTTCACGCTCAGCATTCATGACAGCAATCATTTTGCCAGTTCCTTGTGGTGCTGCTTCTGTCATGTACTGACCGCGCTTTTGGACCAAGGCCACTGCTTCTGAAAAACGCAAAGCCCCGCTGGCAACCAAAGCACTGTATTCCCCTAAGCTTAAACCCGCTACGACATCAGGCGTTAGTCCTTTTTGTTGCAAAAGACGGTAAAATGCGACACTGACTGTTAAAATAGCAGGTTGCGTATATTCTGTTTCATTTAAACGTTCATTTTCAGTAAAACAAAGTTCTGCCATCTCATAACCTAAGATATGACTTGCTTCATCGAAGGTTTCCCGAACAATCGTTTCTTGGTGATATAATTCTTCACCCATCCCTTGATACTGGGCTCCTTGTCCACTAAATAAAATCGCTGTTTTCATACGACACCTCATTTTTTGTTAAAATTATTCACTTAGCCCCAACGCTGATTCATCTTATGTACAATCGCTTTGCATTCAGACATGAGTGAATCAATGATTTCTTGGGCTGTTTCTTCTTTTTTTATTAACCCGGCAATTTGTCCCGCCATGACGGAACCGTAATCCATATCCCCGTCAACGACAGCTTTGCGCAAAGCGCCTTGACCAATCTTTTCAAACATTTCTAAATCAGGTACTTCTTTTTGAAGTTCTTGCTTTTCTAATTGATTATATTGAGCAGTTAATTTATTTTTTAAAGTACGCACTGGATGGCCAAAATGTTGACAGGTAATTACTGCATCTAAATCACGTGCCTTTAAAACTTTCTGTTTATAATCTGGATGAACGTTGCATTCTTTGGCAATTAAAAAACGTGTGCCTAACTGGACTGCTTCAGCACCTAACATAAAGGCCGCAGCCATACCACGACCATCACCAATCCCACCTGCTGCAATCACAGGAATTGACACAGCGTCAACGATTTGCGGTAAGCCACTCATAGTGGTTAACTTGCCAATATGTCCACCAGCTTCCATTCCTTCAAAAATGACAGCATCGGCACCAATTTTTTCCATTCTTTTTGCTAAAGCAACTGAAGGAACTACTGGGATTACTTTAATGTTATGTTCTTTAAAACGAGCCATGTATTTGGCTGGATTGCCTGCACCTGTCGTTACGACAGGAACCTGTTCTTCACAAACCAAATCGACAATTTCATCGGCAAAAGGTGAAAGTAACATGATATTGACACCAAAGGGTTGCTCCGTTAATTCTTTAACTTTTTTAATTTCTTTTTTTACGACTTCTTTTGGGGCATTGCCGCCAGCAATAATCCCTAATCCACCAGCGTTTGACACGGCACTTGCTAATGAAGCATCGGCTACCCAAGCCATACCGCCTTGAAAAATGGGATAATTGATTCCAAGCAACTCACATAACTGTTGATTCATTGATTTTATACGTCCTTTAGTTCTAAGATAAGTACACTTCATTCAAGTAAAAAAGGATTTTTCCGGCTTATTTACTTGTTTTTTTAGGGACTGGGTCATTTAGCAATTAAATGTCCCAGCCCCCTATTTTCATGTATTAGTTTGCTTGTTGTTTTTCTACATATGTTACTAAATCTTGAACGGTTTGGATGCCATCTTCTGTTTCGATTTTCACATCAAATTCATCTTCGATTTCGTTAATGATTTGGAATAAATCTAAGCTATCCGCGTCTAATTCTTCTTGAATGTTTGTAGTTAATTGTACCTCTTCAGCATCTTTTCCTAATTCTTCTACGATAATTGCTTGAATTTTTTCAAATACCATGTGTATATTCCTCCAAAATAGTCATTTTCTTCATTTATATGTGAACAGTTTTTTACAGCGTTAGGAGCAGTGAGCCCCATGTTAAGCCGCCGCCAAATCCTGTTAGCACCACGCGTTGTTGGGAACCTAAAATTAAGGTCCCATTTTCAACTGCTTCATCCAACAAAATAGGAATGCTAGCAGCTGAGGTATTGCCATATTTATCCATATTCGTTAAAAACTTCTCGCGGGAAATCTTCGTCTTACGTGCAATTTTATCGATAATGCGCACATTTGCTTGATGTAGTAGAAGATAATCCACGGTTTCGTCCGTCACGAGTGATAAAATATTTTGTGAAACATCTTTAATCGCAAAATCAAAAATACTACGTCCTTCCATCTGTAGCGTCTTACTAGCCTGCTCATGCCCCTGATAAAAAGGACTTTCGTTGATCGTGTAGCCTGACGTTAAAGCCGCCCACCGTTGTCCATCTGCTTGTAATTTTTCATTTAGAAAATGCGGTGTCTCAGCCGCTTCAATCAAGACGCCGGCAGCCCCATCACCGAAAAGCACCGCTGTGGAGCGATCGGTCCAATCCAACATTTTGGAAAATGTTTCGCCACCAATTACTAGACCTGTTTGATAACGACCACTTAAGACTAGTTTTTCTGCCATGCTTAAGGCATAGACAAAACCAGAACACGCTGCACTGATGTCAAAAGCAAAAGCCTCAGTAGCGCCAATTGCGCCTTGCACTTGGCAAGCAACAGAAGGCATATTGAAATCTGGTGTCACTGTTGCAACTAAAATAAAGTCAATCTCACTTGCTTGCTTTCCAGATTTTTCCAATAACTGTTTTGCGACTTGATGACATAAATCAGACGTATTTTCTTGCGTAACGATGCGACGTTCACTAATGCCTGTTCGCGAATGTATCCATTCATCAGAGGTATCCATCATTTCACTCAGTTGGTGATTCGTGACACAATTCTCTGGAACATAACGGCTTGTACAACTAATTCGTGCATAATTCTTCATGGGGATCCTCACTTTTTATTTGTATTCTTGCAAGAAATCATGAAGATTTTTTAGTGCTCTTAACAGCGCTTGTTCTTCTTCTTGCTCCATGCCTTTCAAAATGTTTTTAACCATTTCACGATGAAAATGCTGATGGACTCTAAAAAGTAATTTTCCTTTTTTAGTTAAGCCAAGCTTTACTACACGTCGATCATCTTCACTACGCAAACGTTCAACATAGCCTTTTTTAACTAAGTTGTTAATCGCTACAGTAAGTGTTCCGACGGTAATTGACAGTTCCTTGGCTACTTCTGAAGACGTTTTTTTCTTGTACATACCAATTGCTTCGATTGTGTGCATCTCCGTAATGGATAAATCATTAAATTGTGATTTTTTCAATTCAGATTCTTCAATCGTTAAGATGTCATTAAAGACACTGACTAAATAATCGTTGACTGTTTCTAAATTAGGTTCCATTCTGTGCACCATCCATATACTTTGATTATCAAAACATTTGATGTTCAAACTATATCGTAAATAAGCAAAGAATGCAAGAGAATTTTCTATATTTTTAATGAAATATTCTTCAAATATTTCAAAAAAGGCGCATTTTCAAGGGACGAGGCTTTTAAAAAAAGGATCAATTACTTTGATACCCAAACTATTTTCACAGAAAAAGGAAAGAAGTGCAACTAAAAAGCATCACTGGCACTCCCCTGATTGAGAAGTGCCAGTGATTTTTGTTATATAATTCTTAAACTCCCACTAAGCTATTGCTACAACTTGACTGGATAATACGAGAAGAGAGTGAACCAGAAGCTTTGGTGCTTCTACTCCACTCCCTTATTAAAATGTAGGACGATTAATTATTGAATTAAGTCGTAAATTTCCATTGCTACAATATCGATGTTATCGAATTGATAGCTTTGGTGCGTATCAGATTCTGTTAATTCAAATGTTTCTGTTGATTTATCAAAACTTACAATACATTTCTCTACGCCTTCACGTTCAAAGCGGCGTACTTGTACTTCATTATCTGCTGCTTCGATCATTGCTTCCAGTCTCTTAATAATCGCCACAAGTTGTGAATGTTTCATCAGTGGGCCTCCTTTTGCAAACTAGTTCTGTACCATTGTAACAAAACATTGCCTAACTTGCATGATTTTTCGTCATTTTTTTTGATTTTTTTGTTGTTCTTTAATTTTTATTCGTTGGTTGCTTGCCATCTGTCCACCAAAGCTTAATTAAGGCCTGTGTGCCATCATTTTCAAACCCTTTATCTGCAAGGCTTTCATATAATTCTGTCGCTTTTTGCGTCGCTGGCAATGGAAGGTCAAGTTTTTTTGCTTCATCTAACGCAATCTTTAAATCTTTGATAAAATGTTTAACAAAAAAGCCTGGCGTATAATCTTCTTTTAAAATACGTGGTCCATAATTACTTAACGACCAGTTTGCAGCACTGCCACCACCGACTGTTTCCAGAACTTTTTCTAAAGTTAATCCTGTCGCATTTGCGTAAACGAGCATTTCAGTCAAACCGGTCATTGTGCCTGCAATCATTAACTGATTCGCCATCTTAGTGTGTTGCCCTTTTCCAGCTGAGCCGTGTAGCATAAACGTTTTACCAAATGTTTTGAAAATTGGTAAGACGGTGTCATAACTTTCTTGATCGCCACCAACCATAATTGTTAAAGTACCATTTTTAGCACCTAAGTCACCACCAGAAACTGGCGCATCCAACGCATGAGCACCCACTTCTGCTGCTTTTTTGGCAATCTTTTCAGCCAAGGTCGGCGTACTTGTGGTTAAATCTACTACTATTTTACCTGTAAGATCTGCTTGAAAAATCCCTGTTTCATTAAAATACACGCCTTCAACATCTGAAGGAAAGCCAACCATTGTAAAAATGATATCACTCGCTTCCGCAATTGCTTTTGGCGTATCATACCAAACTGCTCCTTCAGCAACTAAATCATCTGTTTTACTTTTTGTTCGATTGTAAACATTGACAGATAAATTGTTTTTCATCATGTTACGAATAATTGATTTCCCCATGACACCCGTTCCAATAAAGCCGATTTTAGACATAGTAGCTTCCTCCGTTCTTAAAATAAAAAACTTTCCTCCTTCAGTATAAACGAAGGAGGAAAGTTTTGCAGTTTATTTTCTTAAAGATGTAAATTTTACTTTAATTTTTTTTATTGAGTCCGCATTTTCTTTTTCCATTTGAAGTTGATCAAAGTAAATCAATGTGTCTTGATAAAATTCAATCATTTTGTTGCCAAAGTTTGTAGAAGAAATTTCAAATAATTTTTCATCTAAAATAGTTTGGTCCATTTTAATATTTGCTTGTATATAGTCAATCAATGTTGAGGCAAAATCACTGTCTGTCTTAAAAGTTTTGCCTAAGCTTTCATGATCAAATAAATTATTTAAATAGGCGTTCCCTTCTGCAACACATTGAACGCCAGCAGCCATCGCTTCTGTATAAGTTAAGCCTTGTGTTTCTGACGTTGAGGCGCTGACAAAATAGTCAGCAGCTTTATAATAAATGGCGACTTCTTCATTTGGCACTTCACCCGTAAATTGAACGTATTCACTAACTTCTAGTTCTTCTGCTAATTCTTTTAAATCCTCTAGATAGGGACCATTTCCAACTATTACTAAACGAGTTTGTGGTAATTTTTCAATAATTTGTGGTAACCCTTGAATAATTGCTTGAATATTTTTTTCATAAGAAATTCGACTTAACGATAACAACATAATCTGTTGCTCTTCAATACCTAGTTGTTGACGCATTCCAGCGATCATTTCTTCAGTAATATCGGGACGTAAAAACTTATCAATTTCGATCCCTGTTGGAATAATTCTCATTGGTGCGGTCACTCCATAATCCCGTAATTTTTCAATTACACGTTCACTGGGACAAACAACACCTGTCGTATGATTTGTAAACACTCTTGAAAAGAATTTAACATGTGATGGACGGACAACTTTTCCTTTAGCAATATAATGTAAGTAATCTTCATACATTGTATGATACGTATGGATGACAGGGATTTTCATTTTTTTCCCAACCATTTTCCCTAAAATACCCGCACCAAATTCAGTATGTGTATGAATTAAATCTAATTCCAATTCTTTGGCAATTAAATAGGCGTACCACATGCCGCGAACCACTACTCGGCGATCTTTAAAAGACACGAATGGCACACTAGGCATTCGTATGACATCTTCTTCAAAATCCGTCGCGTTAGGATCGGTTGTCGTAAAAATATACACTTCATGGCCGTGCTTTTCTAATTCATCTTTTAAGGTCTTAATAGAAGTCGCTACCCCACTCACTTGCGGGAAATACGTATCAGTAAAAAAACCAATTTTCACTCTCATTACCTCCATTTCATCTAACAATAACTGCCTTCAATATTTGTTAAGATAAGACTGTTTCGTAGACTTCTTTTAACTCGTAACCAATTTGCTTGATACTTCTTTGCTCTGCTACTTGATAGCCTGCTTCTCTAGTGCTAGGTATTTTCCCTTCTAATAAGCCTTCAATATATTTTTTAAATTCTTCAATAGAATGACCCATATAACAATTTTCATTAGCTACTAGCCAGCCTTGATAAACTGGAATATCACGCACTAAAACTTGTTGCTGACTAGCTAATGCTTCTAAAACAACAATTCCTTCCGTTTCTTCACGAGAAGGGAAAAAGAAGAGATTCGCTGCCGCATAGGCCCCTTCGATGACATCTCCTTTAATATAACCTGGGAAAATAACATTTTCTGGATGATCTTCTTTAACTAATTGTCGGATATTTTTTGGGATAGAATACATTGGTGTATCACCAAACCAAATAAATTGATACTCTGGTAACTGTCGCGCAACTTCAATAAAATCAGTGATTCCTTTGCGTTCAAAAAATAATCCCACACAAATAATTACTTTTTTCTCTTCATCTATTTTAAAATATTCTCGGAATTTTTGTTCCTTTTCTTCTGAAGGATAAAAGCGTGATAAATCAATACCATTTGAGATAGCCGAAATAGGCACTTTAATGCCATATCCTTCTAGCAATGTTTTAGAATACGGTGTTGGTGTAATTAAATGATCCGCTTTAGAATACAAACTGATAAGATATTTTTTTACTAATGGTGCCAGTTGATTAGACCCAATAAAGGAATTACGAAAATCTTCTTCTGTCGAATGGGCATGATAAATAACTTTTTTTCCTAGTTTGCGTGCTTT
>NZ_CP187873.1:2345000-2712500 GCF_050556405.1 Enterococcus sp. AZ197
TGCAACCCCACATCCTTTTCCACTTAACATATATTTTGGGACCTTAGCTGGTGGTCTGGGCTGTTTCCCTTTCGACTACGGATCTTATCACTCGCAGTCTGACTCCCGGATATAAATGAATGGCATTCGGAGTTTATCTGAATTCGGTAACCCGAGATGGGCCCCTAGTCCAAACAGTGCTCTACCTCCATCATTCTCAATTCCGAGGCTAGCCCTAAAGCTATTTCGGAGAGAACCAGCTATCTCCAAGTTCGTTTGGAATTTCTCCGCTACCCACACCTCATCCCCGCACTTTTCAACGTACGTGGGTTCGGTCCTCCAGTGCGTTTTACCGCACCTTCAACCTGGACATGGGTAGATCACATGGTTTCGGGTCTACGACTACATACTCATTCGCCCTATTCAGACTCGCTTTCGCTGCGGCTCCGTCTCTTCGACTTAACCTCGCATGCAATCGTAACTCGCCGGTTCATTCTACAAAAGGCACGCCATCACTCATTAACGAGCTTTGACTTGTTGTAGGCACACGGTTTCAGGATCTATTTCACTCCCCTTCCGGGGTGCTTTTCACCTTTCCCTCACGGTACTGGTTCACTATCGGTCACTAGGGAGTATTTAGCCTTGCGGGATGGTCCCCGCGGATTCCGACGGAATTTCTCGTGTTCCGCCGTACTCAGGATCCTCCTAGGTGTTGTTAGCATTTCGTCTACGGGGCTTTCACCCTCTTTAGCGGAATTTTCCAAATCCTTCAACTATACTAACAGACTACCATATTGGAGTCCTACAACCCCAACAAGCAAGCTTGTTGGTTTGGGCTCTTCCCGTTTCGCTCGCCGCTACTCAGGGAATCGAATTTTCTTTCTCTTCCTGCAGGTACTAAGATGTTTCAGTTCTCTGCGTCTACCTCTAATCAGCTATGTATTCACTGAAAAGTAATATCCTATAAAAGATATTGGGTTCCCCCATTCGGAAATCTCTGGATCATAGCTTACTTACAGCTCCCCAAAGCATATCGGTGTTAGTCCCGTCCTTCATCGGCTCCTAGTGCCAAGGCATCCACCGTGCGCCCTTATTCACTTAACCTTATCAACCTTACGGTTGGGTCTTGATCACTTCTTCTAGCGATAGAAGGTTAATCAATAAATAAGCAATTGAACTTATTAAAAAACTCATTCAACGCGGTGTTCTCGGTTTGTTTTGATTCTTTTTACTTCAATATCCAGTTTTCAATGAACGAATCTGATAGCAAAAGCTATCAATGGAGCCTAGCGGGATCGAACCGCTGACCTCCTGCGTGCAAAGCAGGCGCTCTCCCAGCTGAGCTAAGGCCCCGAACTTATTTGATTGAGAGTAGACCTCTCAAAACTGAACAAAGTAAAGACGAAATGTGTATTTCCGTAATATTCCTTAGAAAGGAGGTGATCCAGCCGCACCTTCCGATACGGCTACCTTGTTACGACTTCACCCCAATCATCTATCCCACCTTAGGCGGCTGGCTCCAAAAAGGTTACCTCACCGACTTCGGGTGTTACAAACTCTCGTGGTGTGACGGGCGGTGTGTACAAGGCCCGGGAACGTATTCACCGCGGCGTGCTGATCCGCGATTACTAGCGATTCCGGCTTCATGCAGGCGAGTTGCAGCCTGCAATCCGAACTGAGAGAAGCTTTAAGAGATTTGCATGACCTCGCGGTCTAGCGACTCGTTGTACTTCCCATTGTAGCACGTGTGTAGCCCAGGTCATAAGGGGCATGATGATTTGACGTCATCCCCACCTTCCTCCGGTTTGTCACCGGCAGTCTCGCTAGAGTGCCCAACTAAATGATGGCAACTAACAATAAGGGTTGCGCTCGTTGCGGGACTTAACCCAACATCTCACGACACGAGCTGACGACAACCATGCACCACCTGTCACTTTGTCCCCGAAGGGAAAGCTCTATCTCTAGAGTGGTCAAAGGATGTCAAGACCTGGTAAGGTTCTTCGCGTTGCTTCGAATTAAACCACATGCTCCACCGCTTGTGCGGGCCCCCGTCAATTCCTTTGAGTTTCAACCTTGCGGTCGTACTCCCCAGGCGGAGTGCTTAATGCGTTTGCTGCAGCACTGAAGGGCGGAAACCCTCCAACACTTAGCACTCATCGTTTACGGCGTGGACTACCAGGGTATCTAATCCTGTTTGCTCCCCACGCTTTCGAGCCTCAGCGTCAGTTACAGACCAGAGAGCCGCCTTCGCCACTGGTGTTCCTCCATATATCTACGCATTTCACCGCTACACATGGAATTCCACTCTCCTCTTCTGCACTCAAGTCTCCCAGTTTCCAATGACCCTCCCCGGTTGAGCCGGGGGCTTTCACATCAGACTTAAGAAACCGCCTGCGCTCGCTTTACGCCCAATAAATCCGGACAACGCTTGCCACCTACGTATTACCGCGGCTGCTGGCACGTAGTTAGCCGTGGCTTTCTGGTTAGATACCGTCAGGGGACGTTCAGTTACTAACGTCCTTGTTCTTCTCTAACAACAGAGTTTTACGATCCGAAAACCTTCTTCACTCACGCGGCGTTGCTCGGTCAGACTTTCGTCCATTGCCGAAGATTCCCTACTGCTGCCTCCCGTAGGAGTCTGGGCCGTGTCTCAGTCCCAGTGTGGCCGATCACCCTCTCAGGTCGGCTATGCATCGTGGCCTTGGTGAGCCGTTACCTCACCAACTAGCTAATGCACCGCGGGTCCATCCATCAGCGACACCCGAAAGCGCCTTTCACTCTTATGCCATGCGGCATAAACTGTTATGCGGTATTAGCACCTGTTTCCAAGTGTTATCCCCCTCTGATGGGTAGGTTACCCACGTGTTACTCACCCGTCCGCCACTCCTCTTTCCAATTGAGTGCAAGCACTCGGGAGGAAAGAAGCGTTCGACTTGCATGTATTAGGCACGCCGCCAGCGTTCGTCCTGAGCCAGGATCAAACTCTCATAATAAAAGTTAGAACAATCTTGCGATTGTTAAGCTCAATTTGTTTGCTAGCATATTGCTTGCTTGTTAAAAATGTTTGTTGTCTTGAATTGAATCAAGACGCCCTACACATTTGGTTCGTCTATTCTTTGTTCAGTTTTCAAAGGTCTACGTTACCTCGCAGCAACTTTTATATCATAACAAACTTTCGTTTGAATGTCAAGAACTTTTTTAAAAAAGTTTTTTAAGTTGTTTTGCTCGGTTGTTGTCGTCTGTTGTGACAACTTCTATACCTTATCATCTCGTTTGTTATTTGTCAACAATTTTTTTGTTGTTTTTTCAAACTTTTTTCGAGAGATTTGAAACCAAGAATTGTTATTTAATTATTGATTTCTGAATCGCTCAGCTGTGTGACTCGCCTTGCGACATGTAATAATATATCAAGATTTTGATGTTTGGTCAACACTTTTTTTCAAAAAAATTAAAAGAAGTTTTCAATCTGTTTTCATTCTTTTCAATTATTTCGTTTTTAAACTTTTTAAATCCTAATTGTCTATCAAAACAGTTTAATTCCTTACTAAAAATCGAACAATTTGAATCATATATTTGAAATAGTTCGATTAACTTTTTTACGTCCAACATAAAAAAAGAAAGAATCTGTTCGATTATCGACAGATTCTTTCTTTTTTGTTTAAAACATTGGGACACCTTCAATATGATATTTTGACCAAATCGTTTTTAATTCTGCAGGTGCTACCCATGTATAGTCTTTATCCATTTCATTTTTAAGTGCTTGTTCATCCATCTCGAAGACAAACAGCGGAACATTTTCTTTATTGATATGCGCGTTAGTTAATTCTACTAAGCTAATTGAAGTAACGTCCAATTGAACCTCTTCTTTGAACCATTGTAGCATACTAGCTAAACCCGTCATCTCATCAGAAACTTTTGCCATCGCAAACTCAATCGCTTCACCTATTGGATGCATCAAAAATTTTTTACTACCATCGTTTAAGTTCAGTATGATTGTTCCAGCGACTTTTTTGTTAGACACGACATCCACCTCAATTAATTTTTAGATTCACTAACAAAAGAAATTGTAACACACTTTCTGAAAAAATACAGAATTATTTTTCAAGCAACTTATCCATTGCTTCATCAATCCATTCTGGAAGTTCTTTGTCTAAGGTTGCAAAGCCAATTTTTTTATTCTTATCCGTAAAATATTTTTTGCGTCGATGGTTCACTGAATGAACTTTGTCTTCAAGGGTTCGTAAAGATAAGCTAATCTTTTGAGAATATTCATCAACATCAATAACTTGAACGGTTACTTTTTGTCCAACGGTTAAGAGTCCATGGATATTTTTGGTAAAGCCAGCTTGTACTTCCGAAACATGAATCAGTCCTTGTGTTTCTTCGTCTAAAGAAACAAATGCGCCATATGGTTGAAGTCCGGTAATTGTGCCAGAAAGTACCATACCAATTTTGTACTTCATCAAATTTCCTCTTTTCATACGATAAATTTCTTTTTCCGTTTCTACTCATTTAAAATAATAGCATTTTTTCAACGTTTGTGCATTATTTCTTCCCTAGTTGTTAAAACTATTGTTTCATCTTTTAAGCAAAATCTACTATACTATAGGAAGTAAGACTTTATATAGAAGAAAAGGAGTTATCTTATGTTTAATTTTAATGAAACCATTGATCGTCGCCACACGAATTGTGTTAAATGGGACACCGTTGAAACGAGTTACCACGAAAAAGATTTACTACCTTTATGGGTTGCTGATATGGATTTCAAGGTACATCAGCCTATTCTTGATGCCTTGTCACAAGTTATTGAACAGGGCATTCTAGGATATGCAGTTGCACCTAATGAACTGTATCAAGCAATTCAAGATTGGCAACGGCAACACCATCAATTGATTGTTGAAAAAGAAGAAATTTTGTTTAATAGTGGCGTGGTACCCAGTTTGGCCACAGCCGTTCAAGCGTATACAGCACCTGCTGATTCTGTCATGATTTGTGATCCAGTCTACCCCCCTTTTGCAGATGTGGTAAAACAAAATGAGCGTAGACTTGTGCGCCATTCTTTACTAGAAGTTAACGGACATTATGAAGTTGATTTGGTTAAAATGGAACAACAGATAATCGAAGAAAAGGTGAAACTGTTACTTTTTTGTAATCCCCATAATCCTGGTGGACGTGTTTGGACAAAAGAAGAATTGCTGGCAATTGGCCGTTTATGCCAAAAACACCAAGTAACTGTGGTTAGCGATGAAATTCATCAGGATTTGATTTTCAAACCGCATACCTTCACTTCCTTCACTGTCGCTGATGATGCATTTAAGGAATTCACTGTTACCTTAACCGCAGCAACGAAAACCTTTAATTTAGCGGGGATTAAAAATTCAATGCTGTTCATTCCTAATGAAAAACTACGGCAATCTTTCGTATCTTTACAAGACAAAAATCATCAAGGCGGCATCAATACTTTTGGCTACGTTGGAACGGCAGCTGCCTATCAAACAGGGGAGGAATGGCTAACGGCATTACTTGATTATTTAAAAGAAAATATTGATTTTGCCCTTTCTTTTTTCCGTGAAGAGCTGCCTAGCGTTCGTGTAATGGAGCCTGAAGGGACCTATCTTTTATGGTTAGACTTTAGTTCTTATTCACTAACGGATCGAGAACTTCGCGATACCTTAATTCATAAGGGGAAAGTGGTTCTAAATCCAGGAATTAGTTTTGGTCCCCAAGGTTCTCAACACATGCGTTTAAACTTAGCTTGTTCAAAAGAAACTCTCGAAGAAGGCCTTTTACGTATCAAAAAAGCCTTTAATTAAAAACAGCTGTCCTAGTTTTTAGGACAGCTGTTTTTAATTCTTTCTTTTGCGTTTAGCTAAATAAACTCTGACGAACCAGATACCTGAAAATAGAAGTAAAATTTCTCCAATTATGATTGTATAAAATCCTGGTTCATGAACGATTCCTTGCTGATCTACATACGTAAAAAACGTTCCTATAAATGGGAGTATTACTGCAAACAAAGCCAAGGCCATTGGATATCTGTATTTTTCTAACAAATTCGCTTCCTCTCCTTCTATTCTTTAACTCAGTATCCTATAAAGACTTCATTAAAAGAAGCGATTTGGATGCTTTTAAAAAAAAGTTAGTCGTTTTAAGAAAAAAATAAAGAGTACCAACGAATTTGTCCCTCGTTGGTACTCTCTTTTTCAATTGGTTAAACTTATTCACCAATGATTTCAACTGTGTCCATCACGACGTCAAATGTTGGACGGTCTTGGGCATCCCGTTGGACTCCACCAATTTCATCCACTACATCCATACCATCAACAACATGACCAAAAACAGTATGACGGAAGTCTAACCAAGGTGTTCCGCCTTGTTTGTAAGCTTCAATAATTTCTTCTGGAAAACCAGCATCTTCTAACTGACTCATCATTTGAGCTGGAACATTTTGATTAGTAACAACAAAGAATTGGCTGCCATTTGTGTTAGGACCAGCATTTGCCATTGACAATGCGCCGCGCAAATTGAAAACATCCCGAGAAAATTCATCCTCAAATGCTTCTCCATAAATACTTTCGCCGCCCATTCCTGTTCCGGTTGGGTCACCGCCTTGAATCATAAAATCAGGAATCACACGATGGAAAATAACGCCATCATAGTAGCCCTTTTTCGCTAATTCAACAAAATTTTTAACCGTTTTAGGCGCTTGTTCTGGGAATAATTGAACAGTGATGTCGCCTCGGTTTGTTTTAATGACCGCTTTTGGGCCTTTAGCATTTTCTAAATCTAATTGTGGAAATTGTGACATGAGAATGTCCTCCTAGATAATTATTTTATAGTTCCATCATATCGAAAAATGCTGAAAATTGCTATGATCTTTTTCCAATGATTAAAGAATGCTTTGATTCGTTAGCCAAACTTGCTTTTTTCGAAAAGCCGTGCTATTTTGTGAAGTGTTCGCAAAACGATCAATAGTTGTCTCAACCCTAAATGAATTAGGAGGAATTTTCAAATGTCTGATGAAAAAGATATTTATGATTTAACGATTATCGGCGGCGGTCCTGTTGGATTATTTGCCGCTTTTTATGCGGGAATTCGTAAAGCGAAAACGAAAATCATTGATAGCCTGCCGCAATTAGGTGGTCAGCTAACAATGCTGTATCCCGAAAAATATATTTATGATATTCCTGGATTCCCTGCTATTAAAGCCGGTGAGTTAATTGCCAATTTGGAAAAACAGATGCAGCCATTTCAGCACGATGTTTGCTTGGAAGAAGAGGTCACACACCTTGCACAGGAAGCAGATGGACTTTTGCGCTTAGACACAACTAAAGGCACACATTATTCTAAAACGGTTATCTTTGCGATTGGTAACGGCGCTTTCCAACCTCGACGTTTAGCTATCGAAAATGTTGAAGCCTTTGAAGGTGAGTCAATCCATTATTATGTGACTGACATGAAAAAATTCGCTGGCAAAAAAGTTGCGATTGCTGGTGGCGGCGATTCCGCAATTGACTGGGCTTTAATGCTAGAAAACGTCGCAGAAGAAGTATCTATTATCCATCGTCGCCCACAATTTCGCGGCCACGAACATAGCGTGGAACAACTGGAAAAATCTAGTGTTTCTATCAGAACTCCCTATATCATTAGTGATATTTTAAAGGAAAACGAAACGTTCACAGGCATCCAATTAACGGAGACAAAAGGTGACCAAACATTGGATCTCCCTCTGGATGATTTAATTATCAATTATGGCTTCACTTCTTCTTTAACACACCTCAAAGAATGGGGATTAGACGTTTCTAGAAATGCTATTAATGTTCATTCCGATATGTCAACTAACATTCCTGGTGTATACGCTGTAGGGGATATCTGTTCCTATGAGGGAAAAGTGAAATTAATCGCTACAGGCTTTGGTGAGGCACCTACTGCCGTAAATAATGCTTTACATTACTTACGGCCCGATGCTCGACGTCAACCAGTTCATAGTACAAGTTTATTTGAAAACGGCGTACCTAAATAAGGTTAGCACTGGACTTTAGCAGTTTTTAAGCCAAGGACAAAAATCTAAATCGGATTTTTGTCCTTGGCTTTCTGCTTTACTGAAAAGCCTTTCTTTTTCTCTTTTAAATTTATTTTTGATACAATAAAAAGTGCTAGGAGGAAGAAAGATGAACCAACCAATTATTTATTTAAATGAAGTATTCAACGAAGAACAACTGGAACAAGTGAAAGCTGTGGCACCCAATTATCTAGTTAAAACATCTACCGATCATTTATCATCTGCTGAAGAAGAGGCCATCGAAATTATGTTAGGCTGGCATAAAGAAATTGGTCCGCGTTTATTAGCATCTGATACTAGTCACCTAAAATGGATTCAGCTCATTTCTGCTGGTGCTGATTATATGGATTTTGATAAATTAAGAGAAAAAGGCATTCTGTTGTCTAATGGTAGCGGAATCCATAGTGTTTCTATCTCAGAACATGTTTTAGGCGTTTTATTAGCACATACCCGCGGACTGCAAGAAAGTATCCAACAACAAATGCAACACACATGGAATCAAACAGCCCCTTCCTATCAACAACTTTCTGGGCAAAAAATGTTAATCGTAGGCACCGGGCAAATCGGACAACAATTAGCTAAATTTGCTAAAGGTTTAAATCTTCAAGTTTATGGCGTGAATACCTCTGGACATGTGACGGAAGGCTTCATTGAATGCTATTCACAGAAGAATATGAGTAAAATTATCCATGAAATGTCCATTGTTGTGAACATTCTTCCTTTGACTGAAACAACAAAACATTTATACAATCAGGCACTTTTTGAAAAAATGGCTCCTGAAACAATTTTCGTAAATGTTGGTCGAGGCGCCTCAGTAGCAACGAACGATTTGATAACTGCCTTAAACAATAAAACCATTGCTTTTGCTGCCTTAGATGTCTTTGAAGAAGAACCTCTTCCCGAAGATAGCCCTTTATGGGAGATGCAGAATGTTTTATTAACACCTCATATTTCTGGCATGACACCGAAGTTCAAATCAAAATTACTGGCGATTTTTATTCCAAACTTAAATCAATTTGTGACGGATCAGACCCTCGTCAAAAACCAAGTTTCCTTAAAAAAAGGCTATTAACTCAAAAAAGGCCTTCAACCATCTTTCAAGTAATTGCATGGTTGAAGGTTTTTTTTTTGCTATTTTTTACCAGATAACCTTGAAGTTATCATTTGTCGACGCTTGAATGATTGGATGTTTTTTTAAATATTCTGCAATCAGTTCCGTCATATCAATTTGAATTTCTCGAATAATTTTTTCAGGTTGGAACATTTGATAGTTTCCGCCACCGACTGCTCGGTATTGATTTGTCACGATTTCCAAAACATCTTCTGCTTGCACTGCTTTGCCATGATAATTAAGTTTCGTCACTCTTTCACCAAACGGTTGTCTTAAATCAAGCGTATACTCAATGCCTTCATACATATCATAATTATAGTATTGTGGTTTTGGATCGACATATTTCGGGTTAAAAATTGGTTGGCCTTTTTCTAACACAAAATAAGTAGCGCTTTGTTCTAACGCTTCACGGAGGTCTTGTCCAGTGACACGCAATACAGCCAAAGTATTTGGATAAATGTAGTTGGTAATGATATCGCGCATCGTAATTTGATTATTAAATCCTTTGCCTTCATTGTTAAAAAGTGCAGTCCCTGAAATATCCGTTCCGCTTGAAGCCATTTGGACGTTATTAATAAATTCTATATATGGATGTTCTTTGAGGCGTACGGCATTCGGATTTTGAATCGTCATATCCCCTTCCACATTTCCCACTGGTTGGTCAAGCCACTCTTCTACCTCGTCATGTAACGCTGTTGTCAAAGCTAAAATTTCTGCATCTGGTTGTTCGTTTCCAACAGGATGAATAGCTGCGTCACTTCCAATAACGCGATAGCCTTTAGCCATAGGTTCAATTTCTAAAGTAATTTCTCCAACAAAAGCTCCTCGAAAACCTGGTTGAATCACAGGTATTCCATTCAGTTTTGTAGCAATTTCTCGATGTTGGTGACCAGTGACTAAGGCATCAATCCCAGGAACTTTTTCCAATAAATCGTAGCCTTCATTTTCTCCTGTTAGTAATTCCGTGGGTTCCCCTGTTTCTAAATCTTTTTCAAAACCGCCATGGTAAGCGACAACAACTAGATCCGCTTCTTCCCGCAGTTTTGGCACGTATTCTGCCGCTGTTTCAACGACACTTTTAAACGTTAAATCTTTGACTGTTGCCGGCTGTTCCCAATGAGGAATATATTGAGTCGTCACGCCAAGGATGGCTACTTTAATCCCTTGTTTTTCTATGATGACATACGGCTGACCGAAATAAGGTTGTCCATCTTTACCAAGGATATTGGCAGCTAAAACTGGCTGTTGATAACTGGCAATCGTTTCCTTTAAATAATCTAATCCGTAATTAAATTCATGGTTACCTAAAATGCTAACATCATAATTCATTTGATTAATGATTTTAGTGATGGCTTCCACTGAATGTGTTTCTGCTTTTCTTACGTAGTAACTAAGCGGCGAACCTTGAATAAAATCCCCATTTTCAATTTGAAAAACTGGTCCTTTGGCAGACGCCCGTAACTTTTTCAGCATGGTTGCTGCTTTTGCGGTTCCAAAAGGCAAATCCATCTTTTTTTCACTATAACTTGTTGGCATAATGTACCCATGCATATCACTTGTTGCTAAAATTTTTATTTGCATTTTGTTTCTCTCCTTCTTCCACCCAAAAGAACAGGAAGGTTAGAACACGAGCCATAACGACTCAGATCCCAACCTCCCACGTCTGTTTATTTATTGATTATTGGTTCCATGCTTGTTCAAATTGTGATGTTGCATCTTTCAATAATTTTTTCGTGTCTTTATTTGATGAAGCAAAAATACTTTCCATAATTGTCCGCATTTCATTATAGGCTGAATCAGCATTTTCTTCTACTGGGATAGCGAATAAATCTTTTACTGCGTTTTCAAGTTGTGCAGGTACTTTGGTTGTCTTAGAATTTTTGTACTCATCACTGTGTAAAACAGATTCTAAAATTGGCATATAACCTGTTTGTTGTGCCCAGTACAATTGTGAATCAGGCGTTGCTAAGAATTTCATGAATTCAAATGCCGCTGTCCGTTGTTCTGGCGTAGCACTATCGAACATATAAATATCTGTTCCTTGTTGTAAGTTGATTTTTTCAGGACGTGGTGCAACACCGTATTCATAGCCACCAGCTTCAGCATCTTTTTGAACAAAACCAGCACCAGCAATACTACCGACAAACATTGCTACCTTTTTGTTTGCAAATGGGCCAGATAAATATTTATCTGAACCAGCTGTGCGGAAGTAACCTGCTTCGATACCATCACGGTAATAGTCCACGACTTCTTGTGAATCTTTGCTTGTTAAATCTAAGTCTTTATTAAAATCAACGCCTTTGTTTTTCATTCCAATTGCGTAATAGTTATTTAACGAGTCAAAACCAGCACCAACGACTTCTTTGTTGGATTTTTCGTAAATTGTTTTAGAAGCTTCTTTTAATTCCTCTAATGTTTTCGGTACTTCAACACCATATTCTTTCAACAAATCAGCATTATAGAATAACATTTCTGTCGATTTATTAAATGGAATGCCGTATTGTTTGCCGTCGATTTTGGCGCCGTCTAACAATACTTCACGAATTGGCTCTGCATCTTTCCAGCCGATTGTGTCATCATCCATATATGGTTTTAAGTCCACTAACATTTCATCTTGTGCAGCATTCCATAACCAGCCTGGGTACGCTTGCGTAATTGTTGGTAAATCTTTTGGTGAAGTTAAAGTCGAATTGATTTTGGCTTGTAAATCAGGGTAAGCAGATTGATTTTGTAATTCCACTTTAATTTTTGGATTTTCTTTCATGAAGTCTTTCGTTAATTTTGTTAACGCTTCTTCTTGAACCCCATTCATTGCATGCCAGAAAGTGATTGTCGTATCTTCCTTCACTTCTTTCACAATATCGTTTGATTCTTTGGCCCCATTACCGTTACCACAAGCCCCCAATGCGAAAATAGCTGCGGTTGCTAACACTGTTGTTGCTAGAGTTTTGAACTTCATTTTTTTCTCTCCCTTAAAAAAATTTATAAAACAATTTGCTCGCCACGTTCTGGCAATATTCTTTCACCATACGGGTTTTCCAGTTTTTCTGGTTTTAACGTATGGATTGGAACCAATACTTGAGGTTCAATCAATGCAATAATTTTATCCAGATCTTCTGGAATTGCATGTCCTGAACAAGCTAAGCGGACAAAAGTAATGTCTTTTTTAGCCAACAAATCTAAAAACACGCGATACTGTGGATCAAAGTCCCCTAACGGTTGTGCATCACTGTGAATGTATAAACTACCTTCTTGGAGGTTGTCAAACTGGTTCACAACTTGCCACAAATAGTCTGTTTTGTCCTTTAGTAACGTGTCATACGGGATTTCTAACGCTGGATTCAATTCTGGTATTTTACCAGATTCAGCATAATAATAACGAACTTCTATTCCAAATACTTCAAGTAACAACGCAGCCATATTTGCTTCTAAAACGACTGTACGTGGTGACTTTTCAATAATCTTAGCAAAACGTTCCACGTTTGCTGGATAACCATTAAAGGTAATTTGTCGATTCGGGTTTTCTAGTTCTAAACGAACCAAGTGCTGAACAAGATCTTCTTCACTGACAACCGCTATTTGGGCTGGATCTGGTTCACGTTCTGGGAAGCTAATGCTTACGCCTTCCATCATTAATAATTCAGTATGTTTGGCTTTTTCACAAAAAGCTAAAGTCTCTTCACGATTATGGCCATGTAAGCGCAAATCACCTGTGTATGTGATGAAATGGTCAGGCGTGCGAATCAGTAATGCCGAAGCACCGTACGCGTCATGATCAACAGGTACGATTTCCACTGAAATTTCGCCAACTTTAATCACATCGTTTTTATTAAGACCAATCATTTCTCGGGTAAAATTCTTTTCTTCAAACGGTGATGGAATCAAAAAATCACCTTTGCGATTTAAACTATTTAGAATCATTTTCGTTTCTTTTAGGGTGTACAACGGAACAGCTGGGTCTAAATAATTAATCATGCGTGAATGATCTAAGTGGGCATGAGATAAGAAAACAGCGGTGTGTTGATACTCTTTGTCTTCTGCACCATGATATTCATAACCTAAACGTGGATCGTATAAGTCTTTTAATTCTGGCACTAAACGATTATTAATTAAGGTTTCAATGTGATCATCAGGCAAATCTAATTCTGGTCGAAATTCTGTACCAAAATCAAAGAAGATGTGGGCATCTTTATACGCCACTTCAATCACGGTTCCTCCAATTGTTAAAATGCCACTGTGAAAAGTCACAGTTGTTTTAGCCTTTGATTCCATTTTTTGCAACTCCTCTGATAATTTCTTTTCTGAAAATCAAGTAAATAATTAAAATTGGAATAACGGTTAATGTTGCAGCAGCCATTTGTAAATGTACGTCACTACCGCTCTCTGTCGCAAAGGCCGATAGTCCATTATTCAATAGACGGTATTTTTTCTCGTTCGTCACCAACAATGGCCACAAGAAAGAATTCCAACTAGAAATGAATGTTAAAATCCCTACTGTTACCAACGCTGGTTTTGACATTGGTACTAAAATACGCCAAATATATTCTAAATCACTAGCGCCATCAATCTTGGCAGCCTTGTAAAAAGTATCAGGAATACCTTTTAAATAACCGTTTAAATAGTAAATATAAAAAATACTAGTTAAAAATGGAATAATTAAGGCGCTGTAAGTATTTAACAAACCTAATTGCGCAATCGTTTGATAATTGGTAAAAATAATAGATTCATACGGAACCATTAACAACGAAATCATCAAAGCAATGACCACATTTTTAAAACGGAACTTCAAACTCGTTAATGCGAATGAAGCTAACACGGCGGTGACTACCGTAGCAATCGTTGTAACGCCTGAAACAAAGACTGTGTTCAAGAAATACCGAAGAAAGGGTGCTTTTTGAAAGACCTCTGTGTAGTTTTGCCATTGTGGTTGTTTTGGAAACATGGTTGGCGGCATGCTGGTCGCTTCAGAGTAACTCATTAAACCAGCTAAAATCATATAGACAAATGGAAATAACGTAATAACGGCTAAAATGCCTAAGAAAACAAATGCGATAATCGTTAAAACTTTTTTCATTGGCTTATTGCCCCACTTTCTTTAAGAGTTTATTTTGTAAGAAAGTGACCACTAAAATAATCACAAATAAAATCACTGTGGCGGCCATCGCAATTCCGGGACGCCCTGCAATGTGGAATTTGTCATAAATATAGTACACTGCGGTTGTGGCACTATTGGCAATCCCCGCACGACCACCGAATAAAGCATAAACTTGTGTATAAACTTTAAAGGCGCCAATTAAATTGACCGTTAATAAAAAGGCAATGGTCGGGACTAGCTGCGGAAACGTAATACGTCGGAAAATTTCGCCGTCTGAGGCGCCAAACATTTTTGCAATTTTAAAATGTTCTTCATCAATATTTCTCAACCCAGCCAACAAAATAATAATATTAAATGCTAAACTCGTCCAAACCCCAAAAATAATCAATGTCGGCATACTCATTTGAACATTATCTAGCCAGTTGACAGAAGGAATGCCGAAAAAGCCTAAGAAGTAATTGACAATTCCATAATCGCCATTAAAGAAGTAACGGAAGACAATCCCAATGGCAATCGTACTCGTTACATAAGGCATAAAGAAAATCGTTTCAAAGAAACTCTTATGTTTAACTTTTTCAAAGATAATCCAAGCAATTGCTAGGGAAATTATCAAGGCAATCGGTACCACAGCAAATGCATAGAGCGCTGTATTTTTTAACGCTTTATAGAAGATTGGATCATTCAATACACGTTGATAATTTTCTAAACCAGCGTAGCGTTGGTTAATTAAGGAACCTTTTTGGAAGCTCATCCACAAAGAACGAAACAGTGGATAAACGCTAAACAGTAAAATGATTCCTAATGATGGCAGAAGGAAGAGCCATGCTTTTGGTTGATTTTCTGGATTGTATTTTTTCATTAGTAAACCCGGTCTCCCGCTTCGTTAAAGATAAATACTTTTTTATATGAAAAATCAAAAGATAAAGTGTCTCCTTCTTCAATCGCTTCTTCTACACTTACAATTGATTTCACTTGTTCATTTCCTAATGTAAATCGTAAAATACGTTCTCGACCAATCAATTCCACTAAATCTGTCGTTGTGGTAAAGAGACCTGTTTCAGTTGGTACCACATCTTCTGGACGAGAAGCAAACGTATATTTCCCGTCAGTCATTGGCATTTTAAAGCGTGCTTGCTCAAAACGCTCAAGCGGAATTTCAAAACTTTCGTGGTACATTTTGCCGTCTTTCACTTCAACAGACAATAAATTAATAATTGGGTTACCTATGAACTGAGCAACAAATAAGTTATTTGGTTCTAAGTAAAGGTTTTGAGGTTCATCATTTTGTTGAATAACCCCTTCGTTTAATAAAATAATTTTATCACTGATTGATAGCGCTTCCTCTTGGTCGTGCGTTACAAAGATTGTTGTAATCCCTACTTCTTTCACCAAGCGGCGGATTTCTTCACGAATTTTCAAACGCAAACGTGCATCCAAGTTACTTAAAGGCTCATCTAATAATAAAACATCTGGTTTTTGAACTAACGCCCGGGTAATCGCAACACGCTGTTGTTGACCACCAGAAAGTGTGCCTGGCTTTTTATGGCTTAACTCTTCAATATTCGTTAGTTTCATATATTCTTCGGCAATAGCTTGTGCCTCTGCCTTAGGAACTTTCTTACTTCCTACCGTCAAAGGAAACATTACGTTTTCTAGAACAGTCATATGTGGATATAAGGCATAGTTTTGAAAAACGAACCCGATGTTCCGATCTTTTGGTGCTGTTTTGACAACCGATTGCTGTCGAAACTGAATATCTCCATCACTTGGATGTAATAAACCTGCAATTAAGTTTAAAATTGTGGATTTCCCACACCCACTTGGTCCTAACAAACAAACCAAGTCCCCTTGCTCAATCGTAAAATTGACCGATTTTAACGCTTCAAACCCATTATCGAATACTTTTTTCAAGTCGATAACTTCTATCATGACCCAACCTCCAAAAAAACATTTAATAGCATACCTTTTGATTTTAACATTTATTTCTTGCAACCGCGAGAGCAAAGCTGTTTCATTAAGATAAAAATAGGTAAAGTTAATGTATTTTTTATGTAAAAAATGTTGTTTTTCTGAAAAGCCTGTTTACACTTTTTTTAACGCATAACAAAAAAGCAGAGAATTTTTCTCTGCTTTTTTGGTTATTTTTTAGAATCTTTTTCTGATTCCTTTACAATATAAATTGGTCGTTTTTTCGTTTCTAAGAAAATTTTGCCGATATATTTGCCAATAATTCCTAAACATAATAGTTGCAAACCACCTACAAAAAGTACAATACAAACCATTGAAGGCCAGCCGCTTGTTGGATCACCATTAACTAATGTTCGAAAGATAATCACTAACATTGCTAGTGCAGAACCAATACACGAAAAGGCGCCAACGTATGAAGCAATATTCAATGGTGTCTCTGAAAAATTGACAATCCCGTCAATTGAATAACTTAATAGACTCCAGAAAGACCAAGAGGTTTCTCCAGCAATTCGTTCTCGATTTTTAAATTCAATATATTCTGTTTTAAAACCGACCCAACTAAAAATCCCTTTTGAAAAACGATTATACTCAGATAACTCTAAAATCGCATCGACCATTTGTCGGGTCATGACACGAAAGTCACGGGCACCATCCACCATTTCCGTCTCAGCAATTCGATTAATGAGTTTATAGAACATCCGTGCAAACAAGCTACGAATGGGCGGTTCGCCGTCTCTTGTTATGCGTCGTGTGCCAACACAATCTAAATCTGTACTGGTTTCAATCATCTCAATCATTTGAGGTAATAACTCGGGCGGGTCTTGTAAATCAACGTCCATGACTGTCACTAAGTCACCTGTTGCTTCTTTTAAACCAGCGTATAAGCCTGCTTCTTTCCCAAAATTTCGTGAAAAAGAAAGATAACGGACCTTCTCTGGATGTTCGCGATAAAGCTGTCTTAAAACAGCTAACGTCTTATCTTTTGAGCCATCATTCACAAATATATATTCTACTGAATGAGACAGTTGCTGGCTAATTTTTTCTACTTCTTCAAAAAACAGCGGAATCGCTGCTTCCTCATTATAACAAGGGACAACAATTGATAACATTTTATTTCCTCCACACTTCAGTTAATTATCATTATACCATATAATAGCCTTATTAAATAACGATATCCAACTAAAAATAACTTAAATAGAAAGAACCTGAGAAAAAATCCAAAACGATTTTTTCTCAGGCTGACTAGCGGTTAAACGAAAGCAACAGAAATAGTCCTACGCACTACTTCAGCCTCTTTTGTTTAGCACTAAAATTATTTTGTTAAATCTTCTTGGTTTGCTTCAAATTGATAACGCGGTTCATCATTCTTTTCATCATAATCAACAATCAAATCATACCCTTTAAAGAACCAATCATCTGTTTCTTCAATAAAATAGGTAATCCCATCTAGGTTCTCTTTAATCATTGGCTCATCTGGCGCTTCTACAGACATCGCAATGGAAAAACCATCATGAACAGGTGTTTTTCCGTAAATTTTTCCGAAAAAACGAATGCCTGTCTCAGGCTGAACCCCGGTTTCTTCTTTAAACCATTGTTGGGCTTTCGGTGTCACTTCTAATTTCATTCTTTGTTCCTCCTTCACATCTCTGTCGCCATTTATTGTAGCACAGCGCAGTGCTTTTAGAGAATAAAGTGCTTAGCCATTCATTTTTTCATCTAATAAATCCACGTCTGCGGTATCACCGATAACTAATAAATTGTCGTTTTCTCGAACAATTTCAGAAGCATCTGGCGAAGCAATTACTTCTGTTTTCGAGCGGCGGATCGCTACCACAGTTAAACCAAATCGCTGACGGAAATTTAATTCTGCTAAGGTTTTATTGTAAAATTTAGGATTGGTGACCCGAACCTCAGCTAATGAAAATTCGCTAGATAATTCAATATAATCTAAAATATTGCGTGAAACAAGTTTGTGAGCAATTCGAATGCCCATATCCCGCTCTGGGTGAACGACCATGTCTGCCCCAATTTTATCTAAGACACGGGCATGATATTCATTGACTGCTTTGGCTAAGACATTGGGAACCCCCATCTCTTTAACCATTAATGTTACTAAAATACTCGCTTGAATATCTTCACCAATTGCCACCACTACGTGATCAAAATTCCGAATCCCTAAAGAACGCAACGTCATTTCATCTTGGGCGTTAGCCACCACTGCATGCGTTGCAATATTCATATATTCATTGACACGGTCTTCACTGCTGTCAATGGCCAAAACTTCTTGACCAGCTTCCACCAAAGTTTGGCATATGCTGCCGCCAAAACGTCCTAAACCAATAATTGCAAAATTTTGTTTCATTTCTTCTGACCGCTCCTGTCTGTTCGTTAAAATTAGTATAACAAATCCATAAATAAATTCCTAGAAGGATTTCCTAGAATTTATTTATGGATTTATCTGATATTTATTTGGCTAAACCATGTTGAAAAGCATAAATCGCCGCTTGGGTCCGATCATCCACATCTAGTTTTGCTAAAATGTTTGAAACATGTGTTTTAACTGTTTTCAAAGTGATAAAGAGTTCATCAGCTATTTCCTGATTACTTTTACCTTGTGCAATCAACATTAAAATTTCGTGTTCCCGGTTTGTCAAATCTTCGTGCAACACCGGCTCTTGTTTTTTTGTTAACCGTTCCATCATCTTATGCGTCACTTCAGGTTCCAACACACGCTCTCCGCGATAAGTCGCCCGAATTGCATCAGCAATCTCATGTGCTGTTGATGTTTTTAATAGGTAGCCCGCTGCACCAGCTTCAATCGCCGGATACACTTTTTCATCATCAATAAAACTCGTCACAATAATAATCTTGGCTTCTGGCCAATCTTTCAAGATCGCTTTTGTTGAATCAATGCCGTCCATTTCTTCCATTACCAAATCCATCAAAATAACATCTGGACGTAGTTCCAATGCTTTTTCATAGCCAATCTTACCATTTTCTGCTTCGCCTACGACTTCTATATCCTCTTGAATAGATAAATATGATGAAACGCCTAAACGGACCATTTCATGGTCATCCACTAACATTACTTTGATCACTTGCAGTTTCCTCCTTTATGACAGGAACTTTAATTTCAACGCTGGTTCCCTGCCCTTTAAAACTAATAATTTTAACTGTACCGCCCATGCCGACAACACGTTCTCGGATATTATTTAAGCCATAACTACCGGCTTTATTACTTTGTTCCTTCATATCAAAGCCGACACCGTCATCAACAATACGCAATAGCACGTTTTTATCGACTTGGTGTAAGTATACCTCTAATTCCTTTGCTTTGGCATGTCTTAAGGTATTTGAAAGTAATTCCTGCACAATTCGGAAAAGATGATCCTCAATGCTGCTATTTAAATGAACATCTTCAACATCCCAAATCAATTCAATTTTAATTTTTGTTTGTAGTTCTTTCAGTAATTGTTCAATACCTTTACGCAAACTTTTTCCTTCTAGACTGATAGGACGCAAGTGCAATAGTAACGCGCGCATTTCCGATTGGGAGGCGTTAATGATTTCTGCCACCATGGCTAGTTGTTTACGATATGGTTCCGGGGTTTCTGTTCGTTGTGCTTGTTCATTTAAGGCAGACAACATCATCATGGCTGCAAAAAGTTGTTGACTGACTGAATCATGCAACTCCCGCGCCAAACGATGCCGCTCGTTCTCTAAAATTTCTTCTTTTGTTTGCCCATCCATTAATTGCGGTCGACTGTTTAATAATTGCAATTCTTTAGACATCTCTAATAATTTATTTTTAATCGACCAAATATCTTGTTCGACTTCGGTTAGATAATGGTCTTGATTTTCACTGGTCGTTGGTTTGTTTAAGACTGGACTTTCATAATTACCGTTGGCCAATAACCGAAGTTTTTCTTCAATCCGTCCATATTGCCCTTTTTGAACCAATGAAATCAGTAAAAAGGTCAATAAGCCTATTAGTAAGGATATGAGAACAATGTGCACAATTAGTGGTAAATAAAAGACTTTTCTCTGAAGAAGCTCTAATAACCACCGGTTTTGTTTAATCGAATGAAAATATGAAAACAATGTAATTAAGATAACAATAAAGGTGCTAAGGGACGCATATAATGAAATCATGCGTCTTGAAATCCGATCGGTCATACACGGATCACCTCAACATCTCCTACTAAAGTGTTCGTCATAATTTTCAAACGACGAAGATTGGTATCATAATCATTGCTGTAAATTTTTAATGATTCGTTTTTCAATTGATATTTTTCTTCTTCAAAACGTACCGTTCCGTAAAAAGTTGAATGTTCTAACAAAATAGCTACACCTAACGGCACTAGAATTCGCGTGCGGCCAAAACCTTTACGAATAATAATAATATTGTCTTCTTTCGGTAGTAGCGTATTACCTAAATCAATAATGGTGTCCCCAGAGATTAAATCAATATTGATATCGTCCCATTCATAGATATTGTTACCAATGCGTTCGTTGGCAAACCAGCGGCGTTTAAATCGTTTGCCATTTTTAGGTTCTTTTGCCGCCGTCTCCACCATAATCATTTGTTTTTTACGCCAAGGTGCTCGCTCAGCTATATCCACGCCTGAGATCTCAAAGCCTTTTAAGCCGATAAAGAGTACGCCAAAAATCAACATAAACCAAACAGCCGTGCTGTTCATTGCACCAATGACAATAAAAACAACGCCGAGGACGAATTGAAAGTTGTTAAAATGTGTTTTAGATGCTTTCCTGGAAACGTAGGCCACAAGTAAAACGCCAATTGTTAATAAAACAGCTAATCCAGGATTATGTACAATTTGCCATAACGCCAGAATAAAAAGTAATGCTTCTGCGACGATAAAAAAGCGCCAAGGGTTATTCATAGATTTGCCTCCTCCCTCTGTCATTTATTTTACTCGTTTATTTTATTTAATCATAGTGGTTTGCGCCTCAGGTTACCATAGGACTTTAGCCCTAAATGTCTTAGATTGCGAAAGGACAGGCCTTGGAAGCTGCCTGCCCTACTCAATTATTTAGTTTGCTTCAACTTTTGTAATTTTAACTGTCATGTCGCCACCAGGTGTTGCAATAATCACTTGGTCACCTAATTGTTTACCAATTAAGGCTTGCGCAATCGGTGAATCGTTAGAAATTTTACCAGAAAATGGATCGGCTTCGGCACTTCCTACGATTGTGTATTCCTCTTCTTCTCCATCAGGCAATTCTTGGAAAGTAACTGTTTTACCGATGGAAACTTCGTCTTGGTCCACGCCATCATTATCGATGATTTCTGCAAAACGAATCATATTTTCTAACGTTGTAATACGTCCTTCAACGAAAGCTTGTTCATCTTTAGCTGATTCATACTCTGAGTTCTCTGAAAGATCCCCAAAGCTACGAGCGATTTTAATACGCTCTACGATTTCTTTACGTTTAATTGTTTTTAATTCTTCTAGCTCTTGTTCTAATTTTTCTTTTCCTTCAAGAGTCATTGGATATACTTTTTCTACCATGTTAATTCTCCTTTTTCGCTTAACGATACGTAGTTCTTGGTTGGTTATTGAAAAAAATTCCGCTTTCAATCCACAAAAGAGTACCACGCTTTTTCTAAATTGTAAATATAATTATTGAATTTTTGTGATTTTGCTAAATTTTATTTATATAAATTTCTAGTTGCTACTCTTTCCCTCTGTTAAACAGATTACTTTTTGAGTATCTAAAAGCTTGGTGAATCATACAAAATTGATTCACCAAGCTCTTTTATGTTTTCATTTTATTCACTACTTGAATTATTGACATACTGATCTACTAATACTTGATGTTCTTCATATGTTTTTGAGAAGTAGACTTTTCCTGTAGAAATATCTGCTACAAAGTATAAATAGTCACTTGGTGTCGGATTCAAGACTGCTTTAATTGACTCCTCACTTGGGCTATCTAATGGTCCTGGTCCATAACCAGTATTTTTATACAAGTTATAAGACGAGTCCACTTCCAAGTCAGCATACGTTACAGTTTCTTTGTGTTCTCCTAGAGCATACAAAATAGAAATATCTGATTGGATTGGCATATCGGCAGCCAAGCGGTTAAAGAATACTTGCGCAATTTGTTTGCGGTCTGCTTCTTTGACTCCTTCTTTTTCAACCAATGAAGCTAACGTTAAGACTTGCTGATTGGTTAAATTCTTTGCATGAATTGTCGGCGTATATTGTTCCATTACTGTGTTCATTTTAGCAATCATTTGTTCGACAAATTCAGGAAGTGTTGCTTTTTTGTAGTAATCATAAGTTGCCGGGAACAAATAGCCTTCTAAGCGATAACGAACACCTTCTGCAGTTGCAGCACTTTCAAGTAAATCAGGATACTTAGCTTTCATTTGATTGAAGAAGTCTTCGTTTTTCATTAATGCAATGAAATCTGCTTTCTTGAAATCTGTATTTTTTTCAATAGCTTCGCCAATTTTATCTATATCGTAGCCTTCAGGAATCGTTACTTTGCCATCTGCAATTTTAGTTGGTTCTGGCGTACCTCCTTCTTTTAGCATTTCACCAATTTCATCGAGTGTCATGCTTGGAGACATTTGATAATAGCCCGCTTGAAAATCTGTTAAGTTTTTAAATTTTACGTAGTAGTTAAAAACCATTCCGCTTTTAATGACGTTGCTTTCTTCTAAAACCGCAGCAATTTGCTTATTAGAAGATCCTTCTGGGATATGCACTTGAACAAGCTTCTTATTGTTCTTGTCTAGTGGCTGTAGCCCAGCATCTACATATTTATAAAAAGTAAACCCAAAGATTGCCATCATTAAAACTAATACAGAAACTACAATTAACACGATACGACCGACTAAACGATCTTCTTTTTTACGTGTTTGTTTTTTTGTATTTGTTGGCTTTTCGTCTGTTTCAATCGGGGTTGGCTCTTCGACTGTCTGTGTTGTCTTGTCTTTCCCACGTCTTCGAGCAGCTCTAGAACCTGCACGTGTTTGTGTTGTGCGGCTCGCTGTTTCTTGTGATTCATCAGATGAAGGTTGGGGTGACCTATCATTTTTTTCAGAGGAATCAGGTTGATCGCCATCATTTCTACCATTTAAAGACCCAGTTACTTGATCTCTAAGCGAAGATTTGGGATCTTGGTTATTTTGGTTATCATTAGCCAAAACTAACCCTCCTTACTATTCTATCGTTTATGACTGAAACTATTATACATGAAACCTCTTTAAAATTAAATGTTTTTAATAAAAAGACCGTCATTCCCCGATAAAAAATTCATCATTGATAACGTTTAAAGCCTATGATGGCGCTTTTCTATTGAAACGATAATAAATCTTAAAATCCTCCTAAATTTATCGAAAATCCATTTTCTATTAAGAATTTCGTAGCAAAATAGCACCTAAGTCTTTAGGCGAGTGTACTAGGAATGTCGCTCCCGCCTCTTGTAACTCTGTTTCTTCACCAAATCCATACAAGACACCTATACTATCTAAGCCATTTTGTTGAGCACCAAGAATGTCATGATTACGATCACCAACCATGATAATTGCTTCTTTGGTTGGGTCTAGTTGAGCTTCCGTTAATGCATACTGAATCACATCTGCTTTTTTAGAACGATGACCGTCCATACTCGCTCCATAGATGCCTGTAAAATAACGATCTAAATCAAAATGAGTAATAATCTTTTTAGCAAATTCTTCTGGCTTGGAAGTCGCAATGTATAACTTTGCTCCCGCTTCCTTTAACCTTATTAGTACCTCTGGGATCCCTGGATACACATGATTTTCAAACATACCTTTTCTCTGATAATACGCTCGATAATGACCCACGGCTTGTTGCGCTGCTTCAGCTGAAGGCGCCATGTGCAAAAATGACTCATATAAAGGCGGCCCTATGAAAGAACGTAACGTCTCCTCGCTAGGAGCTGGCCAGCCTAATTGTTCTGTTGCGTACAAAATAGAACGCATAATGCCGCTACCAGAATCCGTAATTGTGCCATCTAAATCAAATAAAATCGTTTGATACATCTTCACTTCACTACTTTCTAGCATTTTTTGTCTAATTGATTCTTCAAAATAAGATACGCAAAAGAAGCACATTTTTCAGCGCTTCTCTGCCTTTTTATTTATTTTGCTGTAAACGTATCTGGTTTTTTATCTGATTGCTGCATTTCATAGGCAATGGCTTCAACGATTCGACGGCTAGCTTGACCATCCCCATACGGATTTTGTGCATGCGCCATCGCGTGGTAAGCATCAGAATCAGTCAATAATGTTTTTGTCTCTTGATAGACTACTTGTTCGTCTGTACCAACCAATTTCAATGTTCCTGCCGCTACGCCTTCTGGACGTTCCGTTGTATCTCGTAAAACTAAAACTGGCACACCTAAGGAAGGAGCTTCTTCTTGCACACCGCCAGAATCAGTTAAAATTAAAGCACTTTTCGCTGCAAAATTTTGAAAATCTTTGACATCCAATGGTTCAATTAAATGCACACGAGCTAATTCACCTAAGTGTTCCGCTACTATTTCACGGACTTTGGGATTTTTGTGCATAGGGAAAATGACTTCAATTTCTGGATGTTCCATTACAAGCCGACGAACAGCTTTAAACACATTTGCCATTGGCAGGCCTAAATTTTCACGACGATGCATTGTAATTAGCACGATGCGTTGGTCTGTAGGGATTTTTTCCAATAAATCATTTTGATAGTGGGCATCAACAGTGTACGCCATCGCGTCAATCGCTGTATTGCCAGTTACATAAATATGTTCTTCTGGATGATTTTCTTTGATTAAATTGTCCTTACTTTGAGTGGTTGGGGCAAAATAAATATCCGTTAACACATCTACCAGTTGACGATTCATTTCTTCCGGAAACGGAGAATATTTTTGCCAGGTCCGTAATCCTGCTTCCACATGTCCCACCGGAATCTGTTGATAAAAAGCAGCCAATGCAGCCGCAAATGACGTGGTTGTATCGCCATGAACCAAGACAATATCCGGCTGTTCTGTCACAAGAACCTCAGTTAATAAATTCAAAACACGACTTGTAATATCTGTTAAGGTTTGCCCATCTTTCATGATATTTAAATCATGATTCGGTGTAATTTGAAAATCTTCTAACACTTGATCCAACATTTGGCGATGTTGCGCTGTTACGACTACTACAGAGTCAAATCCTTCACTTTGCTCTTCTAAAACTTTGATTAAGGGCGCCATTTTGATCGCTTCTGGCCGTGTTCCAAAAACCGTCATTACTTTAATTTTCTTCATCATTTTCCTCCTAATTCTATGTTAGTTTCGGGTATTTTTGTTGGCGAAATTCTTCTGCTCGTTGAATATAATGTAAGGCGTTCGTATGATTACTGGCTATTTCTGCTGCCGTTAACGGACGGATAACCTTCGCGGGTCGACCAAATGCTAAAACATTTGGCGGGATAATTTTGCCTTCTGTCACTAAAGAGCCCGCACCAATCAGGCTGTTTTCTCCAATAATAGCGTTATTTAGAATGGTTGAACCCATGCCAATCAAAGCACCATCACCGATTTCACAACCGTGTAACATGCATTGATGGCCCACCGTTACATACTTGCCTACAATTGTCGGGGCATCTTCATCAACATGAATAATCGTGCCATCTTGAATATTACTACCTTCACCAATGGTAATTGTGTTACTGTCACCTCTTAAGACCGACTGAAACCAAATATTACTATCCTTTGCTAGTTGTACGTTTCCATAGACATCTGCACTAGCAGCAATAAAATACTCTTTTTTCAAACTCTGTCACCTCTTTTCATTAAGTATAGACAAGAATTCCTCACTTTCATAGTAAAAAAGACAAGAAAAGAGCGTGGGACAAAAATCACTTTGGATTTTTGCTCCACGCTCAAAAAATGATAAACGGCGGGAACAAAAGCAACTCCTTCGGAAATAAGCCGGAATTCTCCAAAAATTACAGAACAATTTTCGGAAATTCCTTCTTATTTCTCGGAGTTAAACGCTTCTGTCCCGACCTCTTTTTATTCCTCATAGTCGCCTTCTTCAGCAAATTGACTATTGTATAGTTTTTCATAGAAACCACCTTGTTCCAGCAACTCATGATGCGTACCTTTTTCAATGATTTCTCCTTGTTTCATAACAAGAATTAAATCAGCTTCACGAATAGTTGATAGGCGGTGGGCAATAACGAAACTCGTTCGTCCTTCCATAACACGATCCATTGCTTTTTGAATTAAGGCTTCCAAGCGTGTATCGACTGAACTAGTCGCCTCATCTAAAATCAAAATTTTCGGATCAGAAATTACCGCTCGGGCAATGGTCAACAATTGTTTTTGACCAAGGGAAACGTTATCTCCCTCAGAATTGATTTCCATTTCATACCCGTCTGGCATTGTCCGAATGAAGTGATCCACATTGGCCGTTTTCGCTGCATCCACAACTTCATAATCCGTGGCATCCAACTTCCCAAAACGAATGTTATCTGCAATGGTACCTTTATACAACCAAGCATCTTGCAATACCATTCCAAATACAGAACGGACATCACTACGGTTCATTTTTTTCGTGTCAATGCCATCAATTTTAATGGCGCCTTCTGTTACATCATAAAAACGCATCAGTAAGTTGATTAAGGTTGTTTTCCCAGCGCCAGTTGGTCCCACAATCGCAACCATTTGGCCCGCATCAACTTTAAAGTTCAAATTACGAATTAACGGTTTTTCTGGGTCATAACTAAAGCTGACATTTTCAAATTCAACAGAGCCTAAAATAGGTTCTGGCAAAGGAACATCTTGTTCGTTAAGTTCTTCTTCTGGTTCATCTAGGATTTCAAAAATCCGCATGGTCGAAGCTGAAGCGCTTTGTAAAGCTGCAGACAACTGCGTAATATTCCCCATTGGTTGGCTAATTTGCCAAATATATTGAATAAACGCTTGTAATTGCCCCACTACGATCACACCAGCAACCACATAGTAACTACCAAGGACAGCTACCCCGATATAGGTCCCATAAGCGGTCATCTGAACCAATGGCAACATTAATCCTGAGATAAAGGATGCTTTGAAACCAAAACCATTTAAACGATGATTGACTTGTTTAAAGCCTTCAAGGGTTTCTTTTTCCCGACCATATAATTTTAAAACACTGAACCCAGTCATATTTTCTTGGACATAACCATTTAAGTCTCCTAAAGAATTTTGCATTCCTTGGAAATATTTCTGGGAGATTTTAACAATTGTTCTGGAAATAATCAGAGACAACGGAATCATAATCACTGAAAAAATCGCCATCAGCGGATTGATCAAGAACATCATCACTACCGCCATCACAATACCTAAGACTGCCGAAACAATATTAATAAAACTTTGTTGCATCGCATTGCTGACAGCATCCACATCGTTCGTCACCCGTGACAAAATATTTCCTTGTTGGTTCTTATCAAAATAAGAAACTGGCAAACGATTGATTTTTTCTTCAATATCGCGGCGTAAATCGCGCATGGATTGTTGAACGACATTCGTCATTAAAAAGCCTGACAAAAATTGTGCCACACAATAACCTGTTCCCACAACTAAAATCCAAATTAAACATTGGATTACATAATCAAAATTAATGGATTCGCCAGCCGCAATATTACGGCTAATTTCTGTCGTTGGTAATCCAGTCAAATAAGGCAACGCTGCATTAAAGGCAACGGTTAATATTGTAAATAAAATAACTAAATAAAACGTCACTCGGTACGGTTTAATATAGCGACCGATTCGTTTCATAGAAGAAAAGGCGTGTTTCATGCTAATTCCTCCTCTGACAATTGAGAAGCCGCAATATCATAGTAAATTGGACAAGTCTCAAGTAATTCACGATGTGTGCCAATTCCGACCACGTCGCCTTCGTTTAAAACAACAATGCGGTCCGCATGCATAATTGTTCCAACACGTTGTGCCACAATTAAAACAGTGGATTCTGTTGTTTCTTTTTTCAGACGCGCTCGTAAATTTGCATCTGTTTGATAATCTAACGCAGAAAAACTATCATCAAATATATAAATTTCCGGATTGCGAATAATCGCCCGTGCGATAGCTAAACGTTGTTTTTGACCACCAGAAAAGTTCGTGCCACCTTCTGAAAGAGGTTCATCATAGCCTTGCGGTTTTTGCGAAACAAATTCTGTGGCTTGAGCAATGTCAATTGCTCGTTCCATTTCTTCTAACGTCGCATCTTCCTTACCGTAGCGAAGGTTATCAGCAATTGTACCAGTAAAAAGTAACGCTTTTTGTGGAATATAGCCAATCTTATTGCGTAATGCACTAAGTTGGTACTCTTTTACGTTCACTCCATCGATTAAAATTTCACCTTCTGATACATCATAAAACCGTGGAATCAATTGAATTAATGTTGATTTCCCACTACCTGTGCTCCCAATGAAGGCCACTGTTTCACCAGGTGACGCCTTAAAACTTACATTGCGGATGACTGGGCTTTCCGCATGTCCAGGATAGGCAAAGGTTACATTTTTAAACTCTAGATAGCCTTTAGTAGCTGTTTCTGTTACGCCTTCTTCTTCACGAATAGCTGGTTCCATGTCTAAGGCTTCTTGAATCCGCGAAGCCGAAACCGCAGCCCGAGGATACATCATAAAGACACTGGCAAATAACATAAACGAGAACAGCGCATGGAAAATATATTCAATAAAAGCTATTAAATTCCCAACTTCTAAATCCCCATGGCTGATTTGAACAGTCCCGCTCCAAATGATTAAGACCATCACAATATTAAATAAGAAAAAGAACCCTGGTTGGGCTGCTGCCATTAAACGAAACAGACTTTTTGAACTTTTAGTGTAAGTTTCATTGACTTTATTAAAACGAGATTCTTCAAATTTTTCATTAACAAATGCGCGTATTACCCGCAATCCAGAAAGATTTTCTCTTAAAATCCCGTTGATTCCATCTAAGTTCTTTTGTTGCTTTTTAGATAACGGTTCTGACAAACGAGCAATCCCGACAACTGCTAGCAGCAGAAAAGGCAAGGCACCTAAAACGTACATTCCTAACGACGGACTCGTTCGCATCACCATGTAAAGACTGGCAATAAACATCACTGGCGTCATAAAGCCAAGACGTAAAATATTTCCCAAGAAGAGCATAATTTGGTATGCATCATTGGTCGTTCGCGTAATTAAGGAAGAAACCCCAATACTTTCATATTCACTGTGTGAGAAAGTTTGAATCTTTTCAAATAAATCATCACGAATATCACGAACAATGTTTGTTGTAATTCTGGCACCAAAGTACCCTAGCAAAATATTCATTGCGACACCAATAATCGTAATTACAACCATCCAAATCCCTTGCTGATAAATATAGTCCATATCTCTAGGAATAATTCCTTTGTCAATCATTCGTGCTAAAATGGTCGGCAAGCCTAATTCAATCAAAATAAAACCAAACACACAAATAAAATCAGCAAAAAGTAATTTCTTATAACGCATTGTGTAACGCCACATTAACTTCAATTAATCATCTCCTTCTTATCTTACTTTAAATTTTCTAGTACTCCCACTGTATCAAAAAGAAATCGGTAATACAAGCTGTCTGGCTAGAAAAAACAGCCTTTCTCTTTCTATCCTTTCTCTTTTAGATTTTCTAAAAAATAGATAATTTTAATGATTTACTTATACGATTAAAATTGCTACTTCCTTTTGATTGTGCCATAATTGGGAAAAACTGAAAGGACCCTTTGAATGAAAAAATTATTCTTCATTTTTCTCGGTTCCTGTACGTTTGCTTTAGGCACGTTAGGAATCTTTTTGCCGCTTTTACCCACCACTGGTTTTTATTTATTAACGGCCTTTTTTTGGATGCGTAGTTCAGATAAACTTTATAACAAATTTTTAGCTTCTTCTTATTATCAAAAATATATCCAAGAAGCCTTCTTTGAGAAAAAAATTACTCGTAAAGGTAAATGGAAACTATTTATTTCCATGTTTCTTTTATTTGCCATTCCGTGTTTAATTGTCCGAAATACGTTGATGACTACGACTTTAGCGATTGTTTATTTAGCCCACGTGATCGGCTTAAGTTGGTATTGGCGTCCTAAAAAAAAGGCACTCGAACTTGATCAAGAATAAGGTGAAACAAGAAGTTTGTTTTTTTTAAAAGTCCAGTGAGTGTTTCTATACTTCCTTATCATTCTATGATAAAATAAGCTTAATTGTTGTTATTCACAACACACGGGACGGTTGAAAAAAGAACACATAAAATCAAATACCCAGAATGAAGCAAAGTCGAGGCTTCATTTCATCATTAACAGATGTTTTTGATGAGCATTCTTTTTTAGGTGATCAGCACCTCGTTTTGTTGTGTTTAATTTTCTGTCTTAAAATGAAAAAAACTATAAATTGCTACTATTAGTAGCTGAAGGAGAAATGAATCGATGATTTACAAAGTATACTATCAAGAAACAAAAATCAGAAACCCAAAAAGAGAAGACACAAAATCTCTTTACATGGAAGCCGATAGCGATGTAATCGTGCGCCAATTAGTTGAAGAAAATACCCCATACAATATTGAATACGTTCAATTATTAGACGAAAAACATCTTGCTTACGAGCAAGAACATGCGGACTTCACTCTAACGGAGTTTTAACATGAAAGTAAACATAAAAAATAACGAAACTGGCGTTTTTGCAATCGGTGGTTTAGGCGAAATTGGAAAAAACACATATGGGGTACAATTCCAAGATGAAATTATCATTATTGATGCTGGGATCAAATTCCCAGAAGATGATTTACTTGGGATTGACTACGTGATTCCAGATTATAGCTACATCGTTCAAAATTTGCATAAAGTCAAAGCACTCGTTATTACCCACGGTCATGAAGACCATATTGGTGGCGTTCCTTATCTTTTACGTCAAGCGAATATCCCAATCTATGCGGGACCACTAGCCTTGGCTTTAATTACCAACAAACTAGATGAACATGGTTTATTGCGAGAAGCGGAATTACACGAAATTAATGAAGATACGGTGATTCGTTTTAGAAAAACAGCGATTAGCTTTTTCCGGACGACTCACAGTATTCCTGATGCCTTGGGCGTTGTGGTTAAAACGCCTTCTGGTAACATTGTCGCAACAGGTGACTTTAAGTTTGACTTTACACCCGTTGGTGAGCCAGCCAACTTACACAGAATGGCGAAATTAGGTGAAGAAGGCGTCCTTTGTCTTCTTTCAGACAGTACCAATGCTGAAATACCCACCTTTACAAAATCCGAAAAAACAATTGGGACCTCTATTTTAAAAATCTTTGAAAAAATTGATGGTCGGATTATCTTTGCCAGTTTTGCTTCAAACATTTTCCGTTTACAACAAGCTGCTGATGCAGCCGTGAAAACCGGTCGCAAAATTGCTGTTTTTGGTCGTAGCATGGAAAATGCCATTGTCAATGGCGAACGCTTAGGCTACATCAAAGTGCCAAAAGGAACGTTTGTCGATGCGGCGGAACTGAATCAATTGCCAGCAAATGAAACAATGATTTTATGTACTGGCTCTCAAGGAGAACCTATGGCCGCGCTTAGTCGGATTGCTAACGGTACACATCGCCAAATTAGTATTCAACCAGGCGATACGGTTGTTTTCTCAAGTTCACCAATTCCTGGGAATACGACAAGCGTTAACCGTTTAATCAACTTATTATCTGAAGCCGGTGCAGAAGTTATCCACGGAAAAATCAATAATATCCATACTTCTGGTCACGGTGGACAAGAAGAGCAAAAATTAATGCTTCGCTTGATGAAGCCTAAATATTTCATGCCTGTTCATGGTGAATTTAGAATGTTAAAAATCCATGCTTCGCTCGCTCAAGATACAGGGGTTCCTGAAGAAAATTGCTTTATCATGGGCAACGGCGATGTCTTAGCTTTAACGGCTGATAGCGCACGTCCTGCTGGTCACTTCAACGCTAATGACGTGTACGTTGATGGAAATGGTGTCGGTGATATCGGGAATGTTGTTTTACGGGATCGTCGTATCTTATCTGAAGAAGGTTTAGTTTTAGCGGTAGCAACAGTTGATATTAAAAATAAAGAAATTATGGCTGGTCCAGACATTCTTTCCCGTGGTTTTGTCTACATGCGTGAGTCTGGTGATATGATTCATGAAGGCCAACGTCTTTTATTCAATGCTCTACGTGAAGCAATGAAAGATAAAAACTGTACCGAAGCAAAATTAGGCGAAGCCATGACGACCGCTTTACAGCCTTTCTTGTTTGAACAAACAGAACGTCATCCAATGATTCTGCCAATGATTATGACTGCCACAGTTAGTGATCAATAAAGCTCTCATTTAATAGAGAAGAAAAGTGTTTGTCCATTTTTCTTCTCTATTTTTTCTAACAAAAAAACACCTAACATGCGTTAGGTGTTTTTGGATTATTTTTTATTAGTTTTTTTCTACGTTAACTGCTTGAGGGCCACGGTCTGAATCTTCAACATCAAAAGTCACTGCTTGACCTTCTTCTAAAGTTTTGAAACCATCACCTTGGATAGCTGAGAAGTGTACGAATACGTCGCTTCCGTCTTCGCGTGAGATAAACCCAAAACCTTTTTCTGCGTTAAACCATTTTACTGTTCCTTGTTCCATTCTTTTGTTCCTCCTCGTGCATTTGCACATAAATAGTCGTAACTTTGCTCGCTTCCAATAGAATATTTAAAAAAATTTAAAAAGTCTACATAATTCCAAACAAGATTACCCTTTCATTTTACACGTGATAAAATATTTTTGCAAGAATTGTCCTCATTCTGAAGCAAAAAAATTCTCTTCTCTCAAACTAATGTATCCGCTATCACCAACAATAATATGATCCAACAATTGAATCCCCATCATTTCGCCACATTCTTCCATTCGTTTGGTAAATTGGATATCTTGTGGAGACGGTGTCGGATTGCCAGATGGATGATTATGAGCTAATAGTATGCGAGCAGAAGAATATTTAACCGCTTCCCGAAAAATTTCGCGTGGATGAGCAATACTTTGATTCAGTGAACCTTTGAAAATCGTTTTCTGTTGGATAATGTCATTCTTGGTATTCAAGTAAATACAAATTAAATGTTCTTGTTGCAGCCCCTTCATCTCTTGAAGTAATCGTTGAGCGACTTGTTGACTGGACGTAACTTTGCCAAATTTGATTTGACTACTTTGATAAATTCGACACCCTAATTCAATGGCCGCACGTAATTCAATGGCTTTCACTTGGCCAATGCCTTTAATAGCCATTAACTCGTTCAACGTGGCTTGCTGCAAATAAGAAAGTTGCTTAAACTGTTTTAACAGCGTTGCGGCAACAGTCATCACGTCTGCTTCTTTTGAGCCAGTACGTAACAGAATCGCCAACAACTCTTGATTCGATAATGCTTTTTCTCCTATCGCTAAGAGCCGTTCTCGTGGTAAACAATCACTCGGCATCTCGCGAATAAACAGATCCGATACTTGCATAAAAAAACCTCCTTTGCTAGTCATTAATAAACTACGCAAAGGAGTGTTGTTTTTATTATTTTAAATAATGTGGCGCTTGATGTAAACTCTCCAAGACATGTAATGTTTTCTCTTGGATAACTTCAGTTGGTTGCAATAAATCAGGTACCATGATCACTGGAATGCCCGCACTATGAGCCGCACTTACCCCATGAAATGAGTCTTCGAAAATCAAGGTTTTCGGGGCTTCTGTTCCTAAAAGTTGACGTGCTTTTTGAAAAATTTCTGGGTCCGGTTTTGCTCGTTTAACGTCCTCTGCTGAAACAATTCCTACAAAACGATCCTGAATCCCAGCATGGCTTAATAACATTTCAATTGCTGGACGGACGTTACTTGAAGCAACCAATCGAGGAATTTTTTGATCATCTAAAAAGTCGAGAAATTCCACCACCCCTGGTTTTAAAGGGACGTTACCAGATCGAAACTCTTGCAAGGTATCATCATAAGAACGGCGGATAAATTCTTCCACTGTGTCGTGACCATAGGATGCATAAATACGTCGGTAATTCTCTTGTACTTCTTCATCTGAAATCCCAACATAGTCTAAATAGACTTCTTTACTATATGGTAACCCCATTGCATCTGCTACTTTTTGAGTAGATGTATAGTAAATCAACTCCGTATCAAAAAGCAACCCATCCATATCAAAAATTACGCCATCAAATTTCTTCATCATTTCCTCCTATAGTTAAAAGTAATTCTCTTACTTGAGAAACAAAATATAATGAACCTGTTACTAATAATAAATCATCTGTCGACATTTTTTCTAAAATTTCGCCTAAGCCAAATTGCCATAAAGACACAATTTCTGTTAAATCGTCTTCATATTTTTCCATTTCTGTAAGTGCAATAGCTTTAGGGTAATCAAAGCTAGTTAAGTAAAGATGCGCATTCGGTACTTGCTTTAAGTCCTGAATCATCTCATCCACATCTTTAGTTGCTAAAGCTGAAAATAAAATATGAATCGTGTGTTGTGGAAACTCTTTGCGCAAGTTTTCAACTAAGCGTTTTACTGCATGATCATTGTGGGCACCATCTAAAACAATCAACGGTTCATCACTAAGACGTTCCATTCGAGCTGGCCATTGCGCTTTAGCTAACCCTTGAGTAATGTCTCGTTCTTTAAACGGCAAATGTTGTAGTTGGCAATACTTGTCAAATAATTGAATAGCTACCGCCGCGTTTTCTACTTGGTGACGCCCCAACAAGGGAACTTTAATTTTTGTCAGTTTGCCCATTTCTCCATAGAAATTAAATACTTCCCCCCATTGTGTATCAGGATGTAGATATTCCACTTGATACTCTTTGCCAAAACGAAAAATTGGACTCTGTTTTTCTTGTGCGACTTTTTCAATGACTGCTAGCGCATCAGCACAAATATTGCCTGTTACTACTGGGACTTTTTCTTTAATAATACCCGCTTTTTGATAGGCAATTTCAGCAATTGTTTCACCTAAAATTTCTGTGTGATCCTTCCCAATTGTCGTAATTCCCGTCAATAATGGCTTCACGACATTGGTGCTATCAAGTAATCCACCTAAGCCAACTTCAACAACGGCGATATCCACTTGTTCATTCACGAAATAGTCCAAGGCCATTCCTGTCAATGTTTCGAATTCTGTAATTCCAGCCACTTCAGTGATCTGGTCTAATTCTTTAATGATTGGTTGATACTTTTCCACATAGGTAATCAATTGTTCGTCTGAAATTGGTTGACCATTTATCGCAATTCTTTCATTAAATGATTCAATATAAGGAGAGGTAAAGGTTCCGACTTTCAAGCCCATTTCTTCTAATAGACAGCGTAAATATGTCACGGTTGAGCCTTTACCATTGGTTCCTGCGATATGAATCGTTGGCACTTTGTTTTCTGGATGATCAATTTTTTCTAATAACGCATTAATCCGATCCAAACCAGGTCTTGAGCCAAAGGGTAACCGGCTATGAATCCATTCAATGGCTTCTTCTATTGTTAATTGCATCTTGTCCAACTCCTTGTCTTCTTCTACATTATAACTAAGTTAGGTGACTTTTTCACTAATAACCAATTGAAACTTTTTCTTGAAAACTTTTTGCATTTTTCATAATTTTGCGTTATTAGCGGATACATTAATGAACTTATGGTAAACTAACATTCTGGATGGTTCATTCCAGCCAGCCAATTAAAAACTATTTTTAGAGCGTTCAACACGCTTATTCATGATTTTTTTATAAAGGTGGACTTATTTTGATGAAAAACAAATCGAAGCTTTTATGGTTAGGAAGTTTTTTCTTGCCGTTTTTACTTCTATTGCTTGTATGGATGACATTACAACTTGCGCCTTTTGGTGACAACAACTTATTAGTTAGTGATTTAGGCACACAATACATGCCTTTCTTGAGTTTTTTAAAACGCTCTTTTCACGAGGGAATAACTACATTCTACTCTTTTTCCAATGAGATTGGTGAGTCGATTGTTCCTTTGGCAGCCTATTACTTACTGAGCCCTTTTAATGTGTTGGCTTTCTTTTTTCCTTATGAACAATTACCTATAGCAATTTTATGGATTATTACCTTAAAACTTGCCTTGATGGGCACGACGATGTTTAGCTATTTAAAATACACCTATCAAAAAGTTGATGGCACCACGTTACTTTTTTCAACGTCCTATAGTTTCTGTGGCTTTGTCACCGTCTATAGCCAAAACTTTATGTGGTTGGATGCACTGATTCTATTCCCGCTTATCTTATTGGGACTCCAACGTTTATGGGATCAACGTAAATGGGGCTTATACAGTATCACCCTGTTTTTAGCGATTGTGACGAATTACTACATGGGTTATATGATTTGTCTCTTTGCTGTTTTGTACAGTATCTATTGGTTCTTTAAAAAGAATACCCAACCCCATGCTATTCGGCAATTTTTTAAACAAAGTCCGTTATTCATCCTCGTTTCTTTTTTAACAGGAACTGCAACTAGCTTTTTATTATTACCTGCAGCAGAAGGGATGCTCTATACAAAAAAAGCAGATTTTGATGTCTCGACGTTCTTTTTAACGCCTAAGTTCAACACTTCGTTTTTCTCGCAATTAGGCTTAGGTTCTATTAATTATGAGTTGCGTTTAGACCATTTACCAACCGTTTTTGCTGGATTATTTGTGACACTCCTCTGTGTTGCCTATTTTCAAACGAAACAAATTGCGTTAAAAGAAAGAATAGCTTCAGCAATTCTTTTATTCATTCTCTTTTTAAGCTTTTGGTTAGAAGCCTTTAATACTGTCTGGCACATGTTTCAAAGCCCAGCTGGTTTCCCTTACCGAAATGTCTTTATTTTTAGCTTTTTATTGATTGTCTTTGCCTATGAAGTTTGGCTTAAAAAAGTGACCATTCCTTGGACCGCACCTATTATTTTTAGTCTGCTGTTAGTCATTGGCTACGGATCTTTGTATTATGGTCCACAAAAGAATCTCTTAATTTCGATCAATTATTTATGGCTAAGTTTACTTTTTATTTGGTTGATTTTCTTTTGCTTGCGTTTAGCGCACAAAAAGGCCTTAAGAAACTATGTAGTCGTGGCTTTATTCTTACTGGTCAGCACAGAATTAACAACGAATTTCTGGATTTCTTTTAAACATATGCCCTTTGGTAGCCAAGCAACATTTGCCCAAGATTACCGAAAACACAGCCAATTAATCGATGAAAAAATGGCCTCAGCACCAGAACTTTATCGCATGAAACAAGTCATTCCTTCCAAAGAAACAGGGTTCCGTGAAATCAATAACGGCTACAATAATCCTTTACTTTATGGCTATGCTGGCGTTTCTAGCTATACTTCGACTTTAACTGCCACTACCCAAGACACATTAAGTGCGCTAGGTTTATATCGAAAAAATGATCGCCGGATTGCCTATGTGGATAATTCACAACTAACCAATTTACTTTTAAATGTGAAATATGACTTTTTACCAATTGAAAAACCTACGAGTGAAAAATTGCTAAAAACAGTTGGTTCCACGAAAATCATGGAAAATGATGAAGCGATTGGTATGGGCTTTTTGGCGCCAACCGCATTAACCAAGTTAAAATTAGCAAAAAATAATCCTTTAGATGCCCAAGAAGAACTCCTGCAAACGCTCGTGCCGACGGATAAACCTTACTTTAAAACAGCTTCGTTGATAAATGAACCTCATCATACCAACGAAACAATTGAAGCAACCTTTAAAGTGAATAGCACTGGTGACTTGCATCTTTATATTCCGAATTTAAAATGGAAAAAAGTTACACAATTGAAGGTAAACCAACAAGTTATCTCGACGCCGATTTATATTGCAACCAATCAACTGTTCAATTTAGGGCATTTTGAAAAAGGAACTACCGTGACCCTGTCACTAACTGCTGAACAAGTGGTTGATTTAACTAATTGGCAACTTCAAACTTTAGACCAAACAGCCTTTAATCGTGCGGTTGACAAATTACGCCAACAAGCTCTTCACGTGAATGCAACTAAAAAAGGCCATTTAAATGGCGCACTGAATGTACCTGGAAATGACACTCAGTTACTGTATACGTCCATTCCTTATGACCAAGATTGGCAAGTCAAATCGTCGCTACAAAAAGAACCCTTAAAAACACAACGCATTCTAGGTGGCTTTTTAGCTGTTGAAGTCCCTGCTGGCAAACAGCAGTTAACCTTTGCCTATCATCCAAGAATGATTTATCTTGGCACTGCCGTCAGCGGAACGGTTTTACTGGGAACGGCTGGTTATCTTGGCTTTAAAAAATACCGTCGAAAACGTCAGGAGGCCACTCATGACTAATCAGAAAAAATTTTTAAATGGACTCATTCGGTGGTTACCTCTAGTTGGACTGGTGCTTTTCTTCGGCTTAATTTTATGGGGATATTCCAGAGGAATTTTTCATTCTGTTGCTTCCTTGCAAGCTTTTATTAAACAGTTTGGTAACTATGCGGTTCTGTGTTTCATTCTTTTACAAATCGTCCAAGTGATTATCCCTATTCTACCTGGAGGAATCTCTTCTGTTGCAGGAATGTTGATGTTTGGCAATTTGCAAGGACTTTTGTATAGCTATCTTGGATTGATTATTGGTGAGTTTATTGGCTTTTTACTGGTTCGTTACTATGGACGTAGCTTTGTAAAAATAATCCTTTCACCCAATAAATACAAAAAATTTGAAGAGATTTTGGACAAAAATGAACACAATGTCAAAAAGCTCTTAATCTTTACTATGTTAGTCCCCTTCGCTCCAGATGATATTGTTTGTTTAGTGGCGGGAATTACAGATATATCTTTAAAGGAATTCATGAAAATTGTTCTTTTATTAAAATTCTGGTCTGTGGCTACTTACAGCTATTTAATGTTGTATTTGTTTCAATTATTTGGCAAATTATAACAAAAAGACAACAAAACCAACGTTTGGTTTTGTTGTCTTTTCTTTTTTAGATTGAACGTAATTGGGCAATCCGTTCTTTGACAGCCTCTTGTTTTTCAAGGTAGTCCTTTTCTTTTGCACGTTCTGCTTCCACGACCTCATCTGGTGCATTTGACACAAAACGTTCATTTGAAAGTTTGCCTTGCACACGTTTGACTTCTTTTGTCCATTTGTCTAATTCTTTTTCTAAGCGAGCAATTTCTTCCTCGATATTAATCAACCCAGCTAATGGTAGGAATAGTTCTGCGCCTGTTAATACAGCGGACATGGCTAATTCTGGCGCTTCTATTTCACGACTGATGACTAATTCCTCTGGGTTACAGAAGCGTTCCAAGTAGCTAGTATTAGCTGTTAAAAATTCTTCTACTTCTGTATCGTTTGTTTTAATTAACAAGGTAATTGGTTTAGAAAGTGGTGTATTCACTTCTGCTCGAATATTCCGAACCGAACGAATAACTTCTTTCAGAACTTCCATTCCTCGAGCTGCTGCTTCATCGTTAAATTCTTCATGAACAACTGGATACTCTGCCACAACCAATGACTCACCTTGATGCGGAATTTTTTCCCAAATTTCTTCTGTTACAAACGGCATAATTGGATGCAATAAGCGTAAGATTTGATCCAATGTGTACACCAAGATGCTCCGTGTTGTTTGTTTAGCTGCTTCATTTTCTCCGTAAAGAATTTCTTTACTCATTTCAATATACCAATCACAGAAGTCATCCCAGATAAAGTTGTATAATTGGCGACCTGCTTCACCGAATTCAAAGCGATCAAATAATTCTGTCACACGGGCGACTGTTTCGTTTAAGCGCGTTAAAATCCAACGATCAGCGACAGTCTTTTCACCACTAAAGTCAATATCTGCAGCAGTCATACCTTCTACATTCATGATAACGAAGCGACTTGCATTCCAGATCTTATTGATAAAGTTCCAAGAAGCATCCATTTTTTCATAACTAAAACGAACATCTTGACCAGGTGCTGAACCATTTGATAAGAACCAACGTAACGCATCTGCGCCATATTTTTCGATGACATCCATTGGATCAATCCCATTCCCCAATGATTTACTCATTTTGCGTCCTTGCTCATCACGAATTAAGCCGTGAATTAAGACATTTTGGAAGGGACGTTCGCCTGTAAACTCTAAGCTTTGGAAAATCATACGACTTACCCAGAAGAAGATGATGTCATAGCCAGTAACTAATGTGCTTGTTGGGAAGTAACGTTGATAATCTTCGCTTGCTTCATCTGGCCAACCCATCGTTGAAAATGGCCATAAAGCAGAACTAAACCATGTATCTAAGACGTCACTATCTTGAACCCAATTTTCACTGTCGGCTGGCGCTTCCATCCCAACATACATCTCGCCCGTTTCTTTGTGATACCAAGCAGGAATTTGGTGGCCCCACCATAATTGTCGCGAAATAACCCAGTCATGTACATTTTCCATCCAACGTAAAAATGTTTGATTGAAGCGTGGTGGATAAAATTCAACAGCGTCTTCTGTTTCTTGATTTTTCATTGCTTTTTCAGCTAATGGTCCCATTTTTACAAACCATTGGGTCGATAAACGTGGTTCCACGACAACGCCTGTTCGTTCTGAATGGCCCACGCTGTGATTCATTGTTTCGATCTTAATTAAGCGACCTAGTTCTTTCAAGTCGGAGACAATCGCTTTACGTGCGGCAAAACGATCCATTCCTTCGTATTTTCCAGCCAGTTCATTCATCGTGCCGTCTTCGTTCATAACATTTACTCGAGGTAAGTCATGACGATTACCGACTTCAAAGTCATTTGGATCATGGGCAGGTGTGATTTTTACAACCCCTGTTCCAAATTCCATATCTACATAGTCATCTGCAATAATTGGAATTTCTTTATCTACTAATGGCAAGACAACTGTCTTACCAATAAGTTCCTGATACCGTTCATCTTCTGGATGGACCGCAATCGCCGTATCTCCCAACATTGTTTCAGGACGCGTTGTCGCAATTTCAACAACGCCAGAACCATCTGATAATGGGTAGCTCATGTGGTAAAAAGCTCCTTCAATATCTTTATGGATTACTTCAATATCAGACAATGCTGTTTTCGCTTTCGGATCCCAGTTAATGATATATTCACCACGGTAAATCAAATCTTTCTCGTAAAGAGAGACAAACACTTTACGAACGGCCTCCGATAGCCCTTCATCTAAAGTAAAACGTTCACGGCTGTAATCTAAAGAAAGACCCATTTTTGCCCACTGTTCACGAATGTGAGAAGCATATTCTTCTTTCCATTCCCACACTTGATCAACAAATTTTTCACGACCTAAGTCGTAACGTGAAATTCCTTGTTGTGCTAGTTTCTCTTCTACTTTTGCTTGCGTAGCAATTCCAGCATGGTCCATTCCTGGCAGCCATAACGTATCAAAGCCTTGCATTCTTTTTTGGCGGATAATCATATCTTGTAATGTTGTATCCCAAGCATGCCCTAAGTGTAGCTTCCCTGTTACATTAGGTGGTGGAATAACAATTGAATAGGGCTTCGCTTTTTTGTCGCCACTTGGTTTAAATAAATCTTGATCTAGCCATTTTTGATAACGGCCAGCTTCGATTTCTGTCGGTTGATATTTCGTTGGTAAGTTTTTTTCTTCTGACATTTTTTCCCCTTCTTTCTTAAAATACGCGATTTGGAGCGGTAATTATTTTACAAATGAGTTTTTTTGGCTAAACACTAAAATACGCCCTAAAATACTTTCGTATTTTAGGGCGTAGATTCATCTTATTTACGCGGTACCACCTAAATTGCATTTGAATTGAATTCATTCAAATGCCACTCATTCGTGAGATAACGTTCACGAAACGAATCGTTCTACTAACGTACTGTGTTCAAACCATTGACTCACAAGCTACCTTCTCACTGGTTGTGTAAAAGTCTTGCACCTGAACGACTTTTTCTCTAAAACGACGCCAATGATACTCCTCTTGTTCGCTGTCTTTGCTTCATTCTACAATGAAGCGCAAGCAAAGTCAATTTGTAATCTAGAGGGATTACACTTTTTTTGCAGCTTCTAACGCTTGTTGATAATCGGGTTCCGACGAAACTTCTGAGACGATTTCTTCATAAACTAACGTTCCTTCTGGGTCAATCACAAAAATAGCACGTGCTAAACGGCCCATTTCTGGAATATACAAACCATAAGCTGCACCAAATGAGCCTTCAGTATCATGAAGCATTTCCATTTCGACACCCTCAGCGGCACACCAATTTGCTTGTTCTTCAACTGTGTTATTGGAAATCGTGATAATCTGAACACCGTCTAATTTCGCCGCTTCTTGATTGAAACGTTTCGTTTGCAGTGAACAAACACGTGTGTCGATATCAGGAACCACACTAATTAAAACCGTTTTACCTTTATAATCTGCCAAGTTGATTTCTTGGTTGTTTAAATTTTTCAAAGAAAAGACGGGGGCTTTTGTGCCAACTTCGGGCTGTTCACCTGTCAATTCTAATACGTGCCCTTTTCTTGTAACATTCATTCTGAAATCCTCCTTTTCCACTTTCAATAATAAGTATAGTAGAGGATTTTTATGAAGACAATTTTATTGCTTTGGGCTATTTGCTAGTGAAAAAGTTTCATTAAAATAAATCAGTGTTTGCAGTTCCGTTGTTAAATCAATATACTGCACACTAACGTTGGCTGGCACACTGACACGGTCTGGCGCAAAATTTAAAATCGCAGTCACACCCGCTTGTACAATTTTGTCGATGGCTTTTTGAGCATGGTGACTTGGTACTGTAGAAATGGCTACCGTGACCCCTTCTTGTCGAACGAATGCTTCTAACTCAGACATATCATGAACTAATAATCCATTAATCGTGGTGCCAACTAAAGCTGAATCATTATCAAAAGCACAGACAATATTCAAATTCTCGTTGCGTCTAAAATTATTTTTTAATAATGCCTTGCCTAAATTGCCACAACCAATCAGAGCAATTCTTTTTTCTTCTTGCGTATTTAAAATATTACTAAATACCTCAATTAAATACGGCACATCGTAACCATAACCGCTTCGACCCAGTTCACCAACGTGGGAAAAATCACGCCGAATCGTTGCAGAAGGAATCTGGATCATTTCACTAAACTCTCGTGATTTAATGCGTTTAACACCAGAATCCCCTAACATTTTTAAATAACGTAAATAAACCGGCAAACGTTTTGCCGTTGCTTTAGGCATTTTTTTCTCCATCCTCTGTCCTCCTTGTTACCTACTTCACATATTCAGTTTATCACGGTTCCCCTCTCCGAGCAACTTGTTTGTGAAATAAGTACAAAATAAATACAGTGACGTCTAAGCGACCGTCACTGTATTTATTTCTTATAGGAAATCTGCAAATTCGTCTTCTTGTTTATCTTTCGCTGTTTCTGCTGAAATCTCTGTAATTTTGAGTCCTTCTAAGGCCCGAGCCATTAAACCTTCCAAGTCTAAGCGCGCTTCATAATCTTGCGCTTTATCCAAGCGAGGTCGTGTTTTCGGTTGCGGTGGCGCAAAAATTGTACAACAATCTTCGAAGGGTTGGATGGCTAATTCAAACGTGTCAATTTTTTCGGCAATTTCGATAATTTCTGTCTTATCCATTGAAACAACGGGTCGAATTATCGGTGTTGAGGTAACCTCATTAATTGCTACCATACTTTGAAGTGTTTGCGAAGCCACTTGTCCTAACGATTCACCGTTAATAATGACTAAACCTTTCCGCATTTCACGAATTGCATCTGTTAAGCGTAACATTAAACGTCGTGTAATGGTCATTAAGTAGCCTTGGGGAACAACTCGTTTTATTTCTTCTTGAATTTCTGTAAAGGGCACTTCAATAAATTGAATAGTTCCTACATAAGGGACTAATTTTTCAGCTAAATCTTTAGCCTTTTGTAACGCTTGTTCACTTGTATAAGGTGGACTAGCAAAATGGACAGCTTCCACTTCCACGCCACGTTTCATAGCTAAATAACCAGCAACTGGTGAATCAATGCCTCCTGACAACATCAACATACCACGACCACTGGTGCCCACTGGCAATCCACCCGCACCGCGAATCGTTTCATAAGATAAATACGCCGCATCTTTACGAATTTCAATTCTTAAGTTAATATCAGGCTTTTTCATTTGTACTTGAATTTCCGGAATGGCTTCAATAACGGCCCCACCTAATTCTTGATTCAAGCCATTTGAATCAAGTTCAAATGAATGATCCGAGCGTTTAGCAGTAATTTTAAACGTCTTACCTGGCGTATAAACTTCCCGAACAACCTCTTGAACCATTGCACGAATCGCTGGCATTTCTTTTTCAATACGAATACTTGGCGAAAAATTTTGAATTCCAAACACTTTACTTAGTTTCGGAATCACTTCTTCACTATCTTCCCCATTTAATAAAATATGCATTCTATCTCGATCTGCATGGATTTTCAATGCTGGAAAATCAGCTAACGCACGTTTCACATTTTGTGCTAACTGCATGATAAACGTTTTACGATTTTTTCCTTTAGTTGATAATTCGCCATAGCGAACCATAATTTCTGTATACTTCACTCAATTAATTCCTCTCTGTTCCTGTATCTTCACAGGTCAATGTCTTTGCAAATTATACATCAAATAAGGGGCGTTTTTCTAGTGCTTAGTCGAAAAAAAATAGTTGATTCATAAGTTCATTGTCTTATGAATCAACTATTTGATAACTTTCTCTCTTGCTTATTGCGCATTCAGGATCCACATGAATCCGACAAAAACAAAGAACAAGCCATACATAATTGGCGAAACTTCTTTCCCGCGTTTTGCCGCAATCATTGTAATTGGATAGAAGATAAAGCCTAAGGCAATCCCATCTGAAATGCTGTATGTCAATGGCATTCCTAACAAGATTAAGAAGGAAGGAATCGCAATTTCCATCTCGTTCCATTTAATTTTGCTTAAGGATTGTGCCATCAAAACACCAACAATAATCAACGCTGGTGCTGTAACTTGCGAAGTGACAACTGCTAACAAAGGAGAAAATAGCAAACTGAAAATAAATAAAATCCCGGTTGTAATAGCTGTGATTCCTGAACGACCACCCACAGCAATCCCCGCAGATGATTCGACATATGCGCCAACTGGCGATGTCCCTAATAGAGAACCAGCTAACATCGCTGTTGAATCAGCGGCTAAAGCTTTCCCCACACGCGGCATTTTATTGTCCTTCATAAAACCTGCTTGATTGGCTAAGCCCACCAACGTACCAGCGGTATCAAAGAATGTTACTAATAGGAACGTTAAAACCACGACCCACATTTGAATCGTATTGATATCTTTCACATGTCCTAACGCCACTAAAAATGTTGGTTCTAAACTTGGCGCGCTTGAAATAATCTTATCAGGCATTGGAATAACGCCTGTCGCTAAACCAACAATCGTTGAAATTGCCATCCCAATAAAAATACCACCCGGTACTCGACGAACTAACAAAATTGCAGTTACGACTAAGCCGACAATGGTAACCCACGTTGAACCAACATTCAAAGGTCCTAAGCCAACGAGTGTCGCATCATTAGCCACAATTAAGCCACCTTGGCTTAAACCAAGAAAAGCAATAAACAACCCGATCCCACCTGAAATGGCAAATTTCAAGTCTGCAGGAATTGCATCAATAATTAGCTCGCGTAATTTAAAAATTGTAATTAAAATAAATATCAATGAAGCCACAAAAACGCCTGCTAATGTCGTTTGCCAAGGAATCCCCATACCAACAGAGACTGAATAAGCAAAGAATGCATTAATTCCTAAAGCTGGTGCTGTCGCAATCGGATATTTCGCCAACACACCCATTAAAATACAACCTAAGGCACTCGCTAAAGCGGTGGCAGTAAAAACAGCGCCTTCGTCCATGCCAGAAGCACCAAGTACGGTTGGATTAACGAACAAAATATACGCCATTGAGATAAACGTGGTGAAACCAGCTAACATTTCTCGTTTCATATTCGTATTCAATTGTTCAAGTTCAAAATATGAACTTATTTTTTCTTTCATGTTCCGTCCTCCTAAAATCTAAATATTTTACAATGTTCGTAAAATATTCAATTTATTAATGAAACAACGTGTTTAATCATATAATAAACCAACAAATAAGTAAATATCAAATTCTAAATTCTGTAAAAAACGAACAATCACGATTTAAAAAAAGTATTCCTTTCTAGGAATACTTTTTAAATTAAATCGTTTGTGTGGTCGGGCGAACAACCATTTCACTGATTGACATACGATCTGGCGTGTCTATGGCAAAGACCACTGCTTGCGCAATGTCTTCCGCCTTTAAGACCCAACTTAACTGTTCTAGATGTAACGTTTCAGCTACTACTCGATTAGAAATTGTTTGATAAAGTTCTGTTTGTACAGCACCTGGTGAAATAATCGTTGATTTAATGTTATTCTCTCTTTGTTCTTGTCGCAATCCTTCCATAATTGCTCGAACAGCAAACTTTGTTCCACAGTAGACAGCCGAATCTGGATAAACGACATGTCCTGCCACAGAATCAGTAGCAATAATCTGCCCTGATTTTTGTTCAACCATAATTGGAAGAACTGCCGCAATGCCATTTAAAACACCCATAATATTAATATCTAGCATTTGACGCCATTATCCTTTTGGTGCTTCAATAAGAGGCGCCGTTGGCATAACTCCTGCATTGTTAAAAAGAACATCAATTCGTCCATATTTTTCCATTGTAAGCTTGATTACACGCTGAACTTCCTCTTCTTTCGTTACATCTGCTTGTTGCACGAGAATCGTTGCTTCAGGAAGTTCTTTTTTTATAGCAATTAAACGTTCTTGTCGACGTGCTGCAATGACTAACTTCGCTCCTTTTCTGGCAAGTAAACGGGCTGTTGCCTCACCGATTCCACTGGAAGCGCCCATGATAACAATAACTTTTTCTGATAATGATTTCATTATATTTCCTCCTTATCTTCCTGAATCCAACGAATAATTTTAGCTGGTGTTCCTGCAACAATAGCGTTAGCTGGCACATCTTTAGTTACAGTCGCATTAGCTGCTACGATAGCATTTTCACCAATCGTAATACCTGGTAAAACAGTAACACCCGCGCCTAACCACGCAAATTTTTTAATGGTAATTGGTGCTAGCAATACGCCTCGCCGTTTCATTGGCAGTTCCGGATGATTGACACTTAAGAGATTAACGCGCGGACCAATTAAAACATTGTCTTCAATTATAATGCCCCCTAAATCAACAAACATAGCTGCCCGATTAATAAAAATATTTTTACCAAAATGTATATTGCGTCCAAAATCTGTATAAAAAGGCAATAAAATCGTAACGGTTTCGTCAATTTTGTCTTGGATAATCGTGGCAAGAAGATTCCTTACTTCATTATGTGTATAGGCTTGTTGATTTAATTCTATTAAATAGCGACTATTTTCCTCTTGAATCTGATGAATAAGTTGAAATAGTGGTTCATCTTTATCAATGCTACCTGTTGCAATTAGTTCTTGGAGATTTTTTGTAAGCATTCCTAATCGCCTCCTTTTGCTAAATTTATCGTAATACGTGACAACTCCTCTGTCTAATACTTATAATAAATAGATAAGTATGCGTTTTAGTTATAGGAGGGAAAGTAATGGAATTACGAGTGATTCACTATTTCTTAGCAGTGGTCCAAGAAAAAACGATTAGTGGCGCAGCCAAACAATTGCATGTATCACAACCAACATTATCTAAGCAATTAAAAGAATTAGAGGAAGAATTAGGCGTGACATTATTTATACGCGGAAATCGACAAATACAATTAACACCTGAAGGAGAATATTTAGCTAAACAAGGGCAAGATATTTTAAGCTTAGCGAATAAAACAGTCACCAACTTGTCGCAAAATGAATTCATTAATGGCGAAATCACGATTGGTGGCGGCGAAACAAAAGCTATGTCTTTTTTAGCGAATGCACTACAACAAATAACAAGCCAGCACTCAGCTGATATTCACCTTCATTTATACAGCGGGAATGCAGATGATGTAATAGAACGGCTAGACAAAGGATTATTAGATTTTGGTTTAATTATTGAGCCTGCACCTAAACAAAAATATAGCTATTTAACATTACCAGTTGTAGATACATGGGGCTTAATCACTGTAAAGGACCATCCCTTAGCCACTAAAAATGTTATTACTGCAGCCGATTTAAAAGAAGAACCTTTATTTATTTCTCGACAAGCACAAGTTCCGAGCCAACTCTCTGATTGGCTCGAAGCAAGTCTAGATCAGTTCCGAATCGTTGGGACCTACAACTTACTTTACAACGCTTCACTGATGGTAGAAGCTGGGCTAGGTAGCGCCCTAAGCATTGATGGTATTCTAGAAACAAAGCAAACAAATTTACGTTTTATCCCGCTATATCCTGCTTTAACAGCCAAAATTAGTTTAATTTGGCGCAAAAATACGGTTCTTTCCACAGCTGCTGCATTATTTTTAGAACAAATAAAAAAAAGTATTCAACGCCCTGAATAATAGGTCGTTGAATACTTTTTTAAATCATCACTGTGATCGTAGCTGCAGCCAAAATCAAAACCAAGCCGATAATCGTTACGGTCATTTCCTTGGCTGTTTTCTTTTGACCTAAGAACCAAATACCTGTCAACGTTGCAAGCACAACTGATGTTTGGGATAGAATAAAGCCAGTTGCCAAGCCGTTCATATCTGGCTGCGCTGAAATTAAATAAGTTAACGCTGCAAAGGCGAAGAAAAAGCCTGAAAAAATTTGTTTGTAAGAAACAGCTTCTATAAATGGGGATGTTTCCCCACCCTTAATAGTGACAACTGCTGAGTAAATAACTGCCACAATTACCATGCCTATTGCTTGTGGTAAAAAGGCATGCATGCCATCAATTGCCGTTGCTTGGGGTGCTGCAGAGTACGCCCAATAGCCGATTTCACCAACGGCTAATAGAAGAACTGCTTTTTTCATAATCCCAGCACTCTCAGCGGACTCCGTTTCCGACCAGACCGTCATTTTGGCACCAATCATGATTAACACTAAGGCAAATGCGCCTAACAATTTGGCTGTCGCACCTGGCCAGTTTCCTAAGAAAAAGACACCCCAGAGAGAAGCACCTAAAAGTTGGAACGCGGTCGTTACTGGCATGGCACGTGATGAACCAATCATCGTGAAGCATTTAAACGTAATGATTTGCGCACAGGCCCAACCGACACCAGATAAAATTGAAAAGAATAAATCCATGCCCGCTGGAAAAGCCAAACCATTAATCATTGAAAAAATAGCGGCAAAAATCAATGTTCCTAAACTGGTACCGAGAATTTGATTCACCGGACGTCCACCAATTTTTGAAGCAATTGTTGGAAAAAGCCCCCAACCTAGAAGCGGTCCTAAACCGATTAATAATGCAGTCGCATTCATCTCTATTTCCCCTCTCTCGTTTAAAAGACAACGTTACTTTCTAATAAAATATTTGCGTAAGGAGTCATTTCCCCCGTCCGAATAAATGCATGGCAGTTGTTTAATTCTTGTTTCATTTCTGTATGAGGAATAAAACTGATGGGAGTTTCTGGTAAACGAGTTTCAATTGCTGTCAACATGTCAGGATTTTCTGTTTTAATTTCTTCTGCTAAATAAATTCGTTGAACTGCCAATTCCTCAAGGACATTGTTTAAAACTTCCATAAAACTAGGGACGCCATTGGTAACTGCTAAATCAATTTTTTCTGTAGTCCGAGGCACTGGCATGCCTGCATCACCAATACTTAATTTATCAAAATGACCCATTTGTGCGATGACGCGGGAAATATCTGAATTAATAACTTTTGTTTTTTTCATGTCGCTTGCTCCTTTTTATTTGTCTACCAATTCGTGTTGATAAGGAATCGAAGGTTGGGCTCCAAAACGTTGAACAGTCAACGAGGACGCCTTGTTTCCATAACGAATAGCTTCTTCCAAATTGCTAAAATCTTTTTCTAATATACTACTTAATGCGCCAATAAAAGTATCGCCAGCAGCCGTTGTATCAACCGCTTTCACTTTAAAAGCAGGCACAATACCACTTCGTCCATTGACGTCATAAAAGGCGCCTTTACTACCTACTGTAATAATTACTGCTTCAATCCCTAATTGATGAAGTGCTTCTGCGGCTTTACGCATACTCTCTTCATCTGTGATTTTAATGCCTGTTAAAATTTCGGTTTCTGTTTCATTTGGTACAATCATATCTGTCACGTTTAGTAATTCTTCAGGAACTTGTTCTAACGCAGGTGCGGGATTTAAAATCGTTTTGACGCCTGCTTTTTTAGCAATTTTAAACGCTGCAATCGTACTATCAATCGCACTTTCAAATTGGGCAATCACAAAATCACTTTTTTCAATAATTTCTTGATGTTCCTGGACTTGTTTTGGCGTAAAGGCGTTATTGGCTCCTGCGTAAATCATAATGCTATTTTCACCAGCGTTATCTACCATAATAAAGGCTTGGCCAGTAGCTGTTTTTTCTAAAGTGGTGACCCCAGTTAAATTAATTTCATCTTGACTCATTAAATCAGTCATCATAGCTCCAGCGCCATCATTTCCCACAGCACCAATAAAATATGTTTCTGCGCCTGAACGTTTCGCTGCAACTGCTTGGTTTGCTCCTTTACCACCACCTGCTGTAAAATGTTCAATGGCGTGAATTGTTTCGCCTGGTTTTGGCATTTCTTTGACTCTTAATGTTGTGTCTAAATTGATACTTCCGATAATTGTAACCGCGTTCATTTTCATCCACCTCAATAAAATTTATTTTTTCATTCTAATTAAAACGTTTTAGTAAAACGTTTTAATTCCACAACAAAAATATAGCACACCTTGAAAGCTATTTCAAGGGTGCTGTCGAAAATCGTTCAATCAGTTGGACAGGCAAGGTTTGCTCCTCCCAATCTTTTGCAGGCTGATGGATTCTTTCCAATAATAAAGTCGCCGTAGTTTTCCCCAATTGAAAAACAGGTTGAGCAATTGTTGTTAGCGGCGGCGAAACATACTCGCACATATCAACATTGTCATAACCAATAATGCTATAATCCTCAGGAATTTTTTTGCCTGCTTCTGCTAATCCTCGATATAAACCAAAAGCAATTTCATCATTGATAGCAAAAATTCCGGTGCTCTCTGTTTTTAAAATTTCGGGGACAGCTTGGTAGCCGCCAGTTTTTGATAATTCTGTTTCGATTAACTGGACCTTTTCCGTATAAACAGAACAAAAACCTTTTAAACGTTGCTGAATATTGACTGGCGCATGTGGCGGCATTACCACGATGACTTGTTCATGTCGTTGCTCTTGTAAATGCTTTGCTGCTAGTTGCCCACCTCTATAATCGTCTGTCAAAACAGCGTCGCTACAGCCTTCTGCTTTTTTTTGGTCAAGTACAATAAACGGAATCTTTTTCGCACGTAGCGTTTCATTAATCGTTTGATTGGAAATTTCAGAACTTGCAATCACAAAGCCATCGACACTACGACGAATCAACTCTGTTAAATATTCATGTTCTCTTGTAACATCTTGGTCCGCATTGCATAACATCAGTATAAAATTTTCTTTGTATAAAACACTTTCAATTCCTCGAATCAATTGCGCGAAAAATGGATTAGTAATATCAGGTACGATTACGCCAATCGTCTTACTTTTTTTCATCACCATACGTTGCGCAAAATAGTCGGGCTGATAGTTTAATCGCTCTTTTGCAGCCAATACTTTTTCGACCGTTTTCCCACTAAACCGTGCCCCATTCCCGTTTAAAATTTGTGAAACGGTAGTAATGGAGACACCTGAGTCATTGGCAACATCTTTAATTGTAACCTTTTTATTTGTCATCCTACTTCTCTCCTTGCCGTGAACGCGCCCATTCACCGGACCTCTTAATCTCATTTAATTTACTACAATCATTTACTTTACGCAACCACAAATAAATACGTACATTCGTTTAAACCGTCCTTTCATCCCTTCAACAAATTTCGTTGTTCTACTTTTAAAATGTTATACTGTAGAAAAAATGATTTACTTTTTGCTGAATGGAGGGCCTTAATTGAAAAAGAAATCGATTGGTTTGTTGTTAGCTAGCGCATATTTGTTTCACACACGTTCTCGTCAAAAATCCTTAAAAGCCTGTCTTTTTGAAGATTCTTTACGTCTTTCCCAAATTGCTCGCCTTGAACGAAATCCGAAAGTCACCAAGGCTTTTTATCATTGGCAACGATCATTAAATGAACAAGTAACTTTGCCAAAACATTTACGTCATCTTTTTCCTCTTCAAGAAATGACTCAATTTCCTACGATGTATCGCATGTCAAACTCCGTTATTGCACCTACCAAGAAAGCTGTACTGTACCTGCATGGTGGGGGCTTTACATTGAATCTCGCCTATAGCCAATTAGACTTTAGTTATAAACTAATTGAAGATCTCTCTTTTGCAACAGATTATTTTATCCCTGTATATCCATTAGCACCAAATAAGTCTTTTGCTGATATTTATAATCATTGCTATGCTGCTTATCAAGAAATTTTACAGCATTATGATCCCGAAGATGTTATTTTATTAGGTGATTCTGCTGGTGGCACATTGGTTTTAAACGTATTGCAGAATTTAGCCACCGATTTCCCTGAACGCTTACCCAAAGCTGCTGTTTTAATTTCTCCTTGGTTAGATGGACATTTAGACATTCCTGTTGCCAAAAGTTATCAAAAAAAGGACAAAATGATTGGCATGAACTATTTACAATTAATTGCCCAAGAGATTGACGACACGGCCAATCACGCCACACTTTCTTTAAATTGCTTGTCCTTTGATTATCAAAAATTTCCGCCACTTTTTTTCGTGGGCGGCACACATGAAGTTTTTTGCCCTTCCTATCACCAATTTTTAAAACAATTAGGGCCACGACCACAAGATACTTGCCGATTGGTGCCTGGCATGCAACACGTTTTCGCAATGAAACAGTACTTGCCAGAAGGACGACAAGCGCGGAAACAAATTGCACAATTTATCCAAGAACAATGGTAAAAGGCAAATGGGACAGAAGTCAAAACGACTTCTGTCCCACTTGCCTTTTTAGAACTAAACACTTAGTTTTCTTCGGCGACTTTTTTCTCCCGCATAGTCAAAACAGCGCTAGCCAAAAGAACAACCACTACAAAAGCAATGATTCCTCCTACTAAAAGACTCGGACCTGCCTCACCTAATTTACCTAAAAATAGGCCTGGGATTAAATAATCTGTATCCGCAAACGTTGAGGATGCTAACTGTAGATCACCCAAGACTGGTAAAATGAATAACGGTAACCAACTAATTAATAAGCCATTAAACGCAGCCCCTAAAATCGCTCCCCGACGTCCCCCTGTGGAATTTCCAAAAACGCCTGCCGCGGCACCACAGAAAAAGTGCCCGACAACGCCTGGTATAATCACGGTGGTATTCAGACCAACCATCGCTAACATTGAAATAGTTCCCACAATAAAGCTCGCAAAGAACCCAATCAAGACAGCGTTTGGCGCATAAGGAAAGATAATGGGAACATCAAGTGCTGGTTTAGAATTAGGCACTAATTTTTTAGCAATTCCTTGGAAAGCTGGCACAATTTCTCCTAAAACCATCCGCACACCCTGTAAAACCACAACGAAACCAGCCGTAAAGGTTCCTGCTTGAATTAATGAAAAGATGATCGCATTTTCGCCATTGCTTAACTCATGCTCGACATAGCCTGTCCCAGCCAGCAAAGCCAAAATCACATAGACAATCGACATCAAAATCATAATTGAGATGGTTGAGTCTCTTAAAAAACCAAAACTTTTAGGAATTTTAATATCTTCCGTTGACTTTTCTTTATTCCCAAAGACTTTTCCAATAAAGCCACTTGCCGCATAACCAATATTCCCTGTATGCCCCATTGCTACTTTATCATTTCCAGTAATTTGTTTCATAAAGGGCTGACAAAGAGCAGGTGTCACTGTTAATAAAGTTCCTTCAAATAAACCACCTAAAAGAATCATTGGCAAACTAACGCTAAAACCGGCCCCCACTAAAATAACGGCTGTCAAACACGAAACGTACATCATCGCTTGACCTGTCAAAAAGATATATTTAAAACGTGTAAAACGCGCCAACAGAATATTAACAACCATGCCCACCAACATAATCAGAGCAGTTGGTGTCCCATATTGTTGCAAGGCAATCGCTACAACTGCTTCATTACTAGGCACCACGCCTTGTGTATTTAACGCGGTTTGGAACATCTCCGCAAAGGGCGTTAACGAGTTCGCTAATAGCCCTGCGCCACCAATTAAAACTAAAAAGCCGACGAATGTTTTCAACGTTCCTTGAACAACATCAGAAAATTTCTTTTTCTGTAAAACTAATCCCAACAAAGCAATTAATGAAACCAGAATCGCTGGCTGGCTAACAATTGAAACAAATAAATTCAATAAAGTTTCCATGTTTTTCCTCCTTCTTATTGATGTGCAATGCCATTGTCATCTAAAACTTTCAAGACTTTCTCCTTCGTTTCATCGTAATCAATAATCGCATTTAAAGGAATGATTTTTTCATCAGGAATTGACCCTAAAGCATCTTGCAATGTTTTTTCGACAAAGAAGTAATCAGCCATATCGCCACTGGCACTCCCGACATCTGTGTGATCAATTTGAAAATTATCTGTATCAACACCGACTTCCTCTAAAATTTGTTGGATATTCATTTGCACCATAAAACTTGTTCCTAAACCACTTTGACAAACTGTAAAAATCTTCATCTTATTTCTCTCCTTCTTGGATAATTGATAGTATTTCTGGGACGGTTTCAGCCGCCACTAAGCGATGTAATGATTCTTTTTTTGATAGAATTTTTGTCAGACTAGATAAGGCCCGTAAATGTGTTTCGTTATCTGAAGCAGCTAAACAAATAAAAAGGTGAATTTCATGCTTAGGATCTTCTAATAAATCGACACTTTTTTGGATTTTTAGTAATGACATGCCTAACTGATTAACGCCATCTTCTGGTCGCGCATGAGGCAATGCTACGTCTGGACAGATATGGATAAATGGCCCAAACGATTCGACTTTTTGAATCATTGCATCAATGTACTTTTCCGTAATACTGCCATTTTTTAATAACGGCTTGGCAGCTTCTGTAATTCCCGCTCGCCAGTCTGCAACTTCAGGCAGGACTTGGACTGTTTCTGTTGTTAATAATTCCGATAACATTGGACGCAGATCCTCCTCTTTTTCTAAAATTTTGTTCATTTTACGATGCAAGACACGATATAACTGCGCTTCTGTGACTCCTTTTTTTAAGGAAATATAAGGTTTTAAGGCATCTAAAATATCTTTAACATCTGGCATGGAAATACCTGGCAATAGCCAATCTGATTGAACTTGGTGCATCAATTGATTTTTCTCCAAAGAGCTCATAATGGGCTTGGTAAGATAAACTTTTTTGGCTGTTTCAATAGGGACCGTTGAGAAAATGATGTCATAGCTTTTTTCAGATACATTCTCTATTTCCCTCACCGCATTCGTTTCTTTAAATTCAATCATTGGAAATAGCCGACGCAATTCCGATTGCAAAATCAACGAAGAACTGATGCCACTGGGACAAACAATTAGCGCTTTTAGCTTTTCTTGCCGCTGTTCATTTTTTTGGCCGAAAATTTCTCCACCAAATAATATGGTAAAAAAACCGATTTCCTCTGACGGGATTGACCGTTTCGTTAATTTTTCTAAAGGAGCTAACGCTTGTTCACAAAGATGATAAAGCGACCGATACGATTGTCGAATATCCTTGATTAAAACATTCGGCAAGTAAAAGCCATAGTTAATCCGAAAATAGGCAGGAACCAGATGATAATACACATTCATGAGCAATTCACGAGGCTGTTCAAATTGAACAACGGCCAACAATTCCATTTTCCGAATAATTTCACCAGAAATATCTAATAAAAACTCTAACTTCGTATCTCGCAATTCTCCTTGCAAGGCTGTCATTAAACAAATCGTGAAAAAAAGACTCTCAGTTTCTACATTCGCCACTGGCCCAACTAAATCACTTAAAATACGACGACTGACGGGATAAGCGCGTAAGGACTGAATTAACTGGTTCTCAGGCCAGACGACTGTTTTATATTTGCCTAATCTTTTTTGAGAAAAAGCAAGAAAGTAACTAATTTCATCTAATCTGCTGGGTACCAGTTGAAGCTGTGCTTCCTGGACGGCTAATTGAATGCCGTCACGTATTTTTGCGTATTGGCTCATTTGATGCTGACTGAGCCAGCAAAATAAAGCGAAGGTGCCCGACTTTTGTTGTAAGAGGCGGGCAAGCCAATTTTTCCCGAAACGACGAATCCGAAATTCATCTCCTTCTAGGTAAAACCCTCGTTTTCGTTCGTAGGATAAAGCAATGTTTTCAGTTGCTAGTTGGTGTCGTACTTTTTTGATATCCGCTAAAATAGTGCCTTTCGAAACGTCTAAAAAATTTTGGTAATGATACACCGATAGTTCTTCGATTTCTGAATAAGTGAGCAAAAAAATAAGTGCTTGTCTTTCTGTTTCGCTATAGATCACTTGACGTTGTTGAAAAAGTTGTTTTCCCCATTCATTTGCGGAAAGGTTTGGAATGCTGACGGTATCCTGTTGAACTTCTCCGCCTATTGTCGAAAGTTGCGTCACTAATTCTCGTTGCGAAAGATCGGTTATTTGTTGAGCCAAAGAGAGCGCAATTTTTTGCCCTGCATACTCGTCAAGGAGATAACTTATTTTATAATTCACAGCTGTGTCCTCCTCCTGTAATCATCATATAATGATAGCGCTTTAATTTCTATCTAAGTTGGGTACAAATGTCTACTGTACTTTTTTGATAAATTGTACCGTTCTTTATTTTAAAGTTAACAAAAACCCGTTGCAAGTTTCTTAAAAACTTACAACGGGTTTTCTTTATGTTAATTGTGTTTGTAATGCGATATTCAGCAAGATAGCCACCGCTACCCAGCCGCCACACATCACCAGAAGCAGCCAACTAAACATTGATTGTTTTACTAAAGACTGCTTAGGCTTTGCCAGATGTACAAAATTCATGCTATTTACTAAGAACAGTAAAAATAAAGCAAAACAAAGGACGGCCAAGCCAGCACAAATCCAAATCCACATCGTAATCTCCATCTATATTCCTCCTTCTACATTAACTCTATTTATAAAAACAGCACATTATTTTTCCTTTTTCCTTTTTTTATTCAAATAATAGAAACTTGTTAGTACTACGAGTAAACATGCAATACCAAGGCTGTAAAGCCACGTGCTATTTCGTTCACCTGTCCTTGGTAATGACGTCTGTGCATTAGTCGGATTCGTTTTAGCAGTGGTTTTTCTGCTCACTTTGTCTTGTTGTTGTGACGTTTTTTTATCTTTATCAGTGACTGGTTGCTCTATTGGCTTAATGACACCTTCCGTTTTTAGTGGCTCTTTCCCTCCATAGAACGTTACACCGATATTCGTTTGCCCTACTTCTTCTGCAAAACTCTCAGAAGAAACAATTAGACTCGCAATGCCAACGGTTAAAAGTATTCCCAACGTCACCAGAAGTGACCCTTTACTTTTCATTGTCATCATAGCGTACTCCTTGTCTATTTTTCAAGGCTGCCTGTTTTTCTTGTTGTAAATAGGCTTGTTGTTTCAGTGTTGCTTTCTGTTGCGTAAAACGCCAAATAGCTAGAATTAGACTCACAATTGTTGCAACTAACAAGCCATAAAAAGCTTGATTCCACCAAGTCGGTAGGACCAATTTCACTACTGCTTCTTTATTTAATTTTTTGGCTTCTTGACTACTGATGGTAAATTCTTGCTTAAACGGCCACACTTGTTGTTCATCTTCTTTCAAGACCGCTTTTCCTTCAAAAATATAGGTTCCTGGACGAACATCTTCTTTCCCGAAATCTAAATGGAAGTTCATCGTCGAATTTGGCGCAAAACGAACACTTGGTAAAATCCGTTTGGCATATTCTTTCGTTTCGCCTTTTTTCGTTACTTTTCCTTCTAAACGTACTTCAGGAAAAATAGCGGATGTCGGATTCTGAATAACCGCTTGGACCGATTTATTTCCTAAAGCAATGGTCGGAACTAATTTAACTAATTGAAGAGTCTCTGCTAGATACATCGGTGTATCTTCTGACATTCGTAAAGCAATTGCTACATTAAATCCATATCGACTGGTTAAACCCGTTGATTTTCCTTTTTCTTCCTTTTCATCTTCTGCAAGCGAAGCATAAACACCACCCAAAACTAATCCTTGGAAACCATTCGCTGGAATTTCGACAGTCATTTTGGCTGTTACGGTTTTCTTAGCGGGAACTTTTACATGTTCCTCAGGTAATTTAATTAATGTTGTCAAGGGTACTTTTAAACTTGAATCTGGTTTTTTCTCGAAATCATTGTACACAATTAAACCATTGTCATTCGTCACAGCATTCGCCAAATTTAAATCAATCGTCAATTCTTCATCTGTTTTATTAATTAAAGATAATTCGACTTCTTGTTTCTGTCCTGGTTTTACAATGAGATCGTAGTAGGATTGCGTATTTTTCGCTTGATTCTCAGGAATATTGGGTTTAACTGTAAATTTTGTATTCATGTTGTCATCCGCTTCTTCTGCTTGTACAGCAGAAGGGATGCTTAATGCCATCACACAAATAAAAACTGTGACGATTAGCCAGCGCATTGTCTTCATTATTTGTTCCTCCTATGTATCGAAAAGGAGCCGTGCACCACTGCGCAGCTCCTTTTCTAGTAATGCAGTATTCTCGTTAGTAACTTTTTATGGCGCAGCCACTAATGTCCAAGTTACGTTACCTGTATACGCACCATTTGTAATTTGTGAACTAGGTGTTGTAATGTTTAATTTTACATTTGATAATTCAGAATCCCATGTACCTTGACCTTTACCAACTGCAGCTGTAGCAATTGATACAGCTGCTCCACCTACTGGAATAGTTGTTCCAGCAAATTCAGGACTTCCTGGATCTGCTGCAAAGGCAGCCACATCACGTGAGTATGTTTTTGCTGTTTCATCGTATTTAGCTACTGCTCCTGTTTGCGCAAAGGTAATTGAACCTTCTAAAGTAGCAGTACCATTTTTCATTTCAGCAACGCCTGCAGTAACTGACCAACCCGCTTGTGTTCCACGAACATCCCCGACCGCATAACGTTTTGTTTGTGTACCATTTGCATCTAATGAAATCGCTGATAAATCAGAACTAACTTCTGTCGAAGCAAATTTGAATTCTGTTGGAACATATAACAAATCAAAGTTAGTATTCGTACCTGGTTCTGGTTCTTGGGTACTTCCATCTTCTCCATCACCATTACCACCTGGTAATGAACCACTCGTCATTTCTACGTTTGCTGGTGTTGTACCAGTCGTTGTTGCATGTGCTGCTGCAGGAGCGATGCTTGCCCCTAAAATTGCCGTTCCTGCAAATAAAGTTACCAATGTTTTTTTCTTCATTTTACTCTCTCCTTTATATCTTGGTTAATTAATGAATAAAAAAGTGAAAAACTTTTCTATCTCAGTAGAACGTAAACTAAGTATAGCGAAAAAAAGACTGCTTGTGATTTCAAATTTTAAACACCTCATGCAAAAAAAATGAATTTACTATAACAGCAAGGTTCCAACGACTTTTCGTGTCTTTGAAAACGTAATTTTCAAAAAATATATTGTTTTTTTTCACATATAAAGTAGTAATTTTATAAAAAAACAGCGAGAAAACGTCAAAACATTAGTAACAAACACTAACATTTTGACGTTTTCTCGCATTTATTAAATCGAAATTTCCTCAATATTTTTAAAAAAAATAGTGAAAACTAAAATTATATCGTTTTCATAGACAAAACGTACATTTTTTCTTACGAAAATTGATAATCACTCGCTGACTATTCTCTAATCAAAGCTTGCGTTGTACAGCGGAAGGAACCACCTAACATTCTAGAAACATGGTAATCAATTGCCTCAACTTTGATACCTTTTGCTTCTATTTGAGGAATTAAAGTTGTAAACGATTGGTCCGTTATATAAGTTTCTTCGTTAAGCGGTAGACCATTTGTCACTAAATACGCTGCTTCTTGCAAAGTAACGTGAATTTTTTCCCAGTTGGCTAATTGCGCAGGAAGTCCATCCAAAAAGGCCTCTTCACAAACAATCATCAAGCCTTCTCTCAACAAGCTTAACGCACAATCTAAGTGGAGAATATGCGGATGTAACCGAACCGGCACCACTTCATAACCAAAATGACCAATCATATTGGCTAACCACTGAATTCCTGCTAGGTTACTTGCCAAGCCAGAGTAGCCCACAAAAATTGTTTTTCCTAGAACTAAAACATCGCCGCCTTCAATAAAGGGACCTGCTTCACTTAAAGCCCCTTCAGAAATGTCAGGTTGTGGCGCAGCAAAATAATAGCCTTCTGCTTCTTGTGTCCACTGCTGAATAATCGGACGAATTGGTAAAATTTCTTGTCGACGGTGTTGAAATCTTAAGTTTCCTTCTATTAAGAGATTGCCAATTGTAAAAAAAGGGTCTCGTGAAAAGAAGTTACTATATCCTACGCCCAATTCCTTGCCATGTTCTTTTTCATAGGTTGTCAATAAACGTGGACGAAATACTTCTACGCCATAAGATTCTAATACTCCTTGCATGACTTCTTTTTCTTTTTCCCAACGCACTTGTTGTTCTGGTGCAAAGTCTGCTAAATCACGCCCTTCATTATTCTGTGTTAAACGGGCATTTTCCTCTGTTAAAAAAGTCGTATCCGCTTCATCAAATTTATCTGGTAAACAAAATTGCGATTGTGCTAAAACAACTGAACGCAACGGTGCAAATTCACTTTCAACATGCATTTTTTTCATTATTTGACCTCACTTTTATCTGGTTACCTTCATTATAACAGAGATAAAATTTTTATGCCTTCAATGAAGAAAAAGCAGAACTTCTATACGTTCTGCTTTTTCTTCATTTTGTTATTTACCAATACCTTTATCTTTAATCTCAGCTTTTTGCCCGGTGCCATCTACTAAGCCAAAAATAATCTTCGCTTGGTCTGTATTATCAATTTGTCCTGAAAAAGCTTCTGCTTGTGGGCCATAAGCATAGACATTTACATCTTCTCCTGTGTGTCCGCCAGTAGTCCAACCAGTATTCGAACGTTCATCAAAAATCTTTCTTAATGCCTGAGCTATTTTTTCAACATCTTTTGACTCCGCCGCTGTTTTCACTGCTTTCAATTCAGCCTCACTTAATTGAAAATCAATATACTCAGTCACTGTTTTTTCCACATTACCATTTTTAATAATTTCTTCTGCCATGAAATCAGGCGTGCGTTTTGCCGCATGTAAAGGCTCCGTCAACCAGTTGTATTGATCTCCTTTGCCTAAAGACAAGCCCCCTGTTGAATGATCTGCAGTTGTAACCACCAATGTTTCACCATCTTTTTTGGCAAAATCGATGGCCTTTTCAAACGCCGCTTCGAAGTCTTGCATTTCGCTCATCGCGCCAACAATATCATTGCTATGCCCGGCCCAATCAATTTGACTACCTTCAACCATTAAAAAGAAACCTTTTTCATTTTTATCTAACCGTTGAAGAGCCGCTTCTGTCATATCAGCTAATGAAGGGACTTCTTCCGTTCGGTCAATCATTTTAGGTAGCCCGCCTGGTGCAAACAAGCCTAAAATTTTGTCGTCTTGGTTCTCATTCAACGACTTTTTGTCTGTGACATGACCATAACCCGCTTGGGAAAATTCTTTGACTAAATCACGATCTTTCCGGGCAAATAATTCGGAGCCGCCGCCAAGTAACACATCGACTTTGTGTTGTCCGTCGATTTGATCATCAAAATAGTCATCGGCGATTTCTGCCATGTTTTTGCGTGAAACATTATGTGCGCCATATGCAGCAGGGGTTGCATGTGTTATTTCAGATGTTGCTACAAGCCCCGTTGATTTCCCCACTTTTTTCGCACGTTCCAGCACTGTTTCTGTTTTGGACTTGTCATTATCGAGTGCTATAGCATTATTATAGGTTTTTACTCCGGCAGCCATCGCTGTCGCTGCGGAAGCTGAATCGGTGACATTCTCTTCTTCATCTTCTGGATAAGTGGCTTGCTGTCCGACCAAATAGGTATCAAAAGCTGTTTGGGGAACACGCTTGTCTGAGTGATTGGCTTTGAAATAGCGATAGCCCGTTGTATACGGATTCCCCATGCCATCTCCAATCATAAAAATAACATTTTTTACTGATGCTTTTTCAGATTCAGTTGCCTTCGCTTCAGCAACCTCTGTTTGTTTTTCGCCGCTTTTCTGTTCAGATAAATTTGTACAACCCGCTAATGTTGTGAATGTTAATAAGGTAACCCCTAGCAAAGCTCTTTTCTTCATTTCCTTGTTTCCTCCTTCATATCTACCCATACATTGACTATAACAAGTCTTAGTTGATTTCTGATAAATAACAAGTAAACAAAGTGTTAAGTTGTTGTATTGCTTCTGTTAAGTTCCTTATTTATCGCGTCTTGCTGCTCTTTTTTCGGCCTCTTTGCGTAATTGTTTCTGCGCTTTTTTTGAGCCGCGTTCAATATCTTTGAGTTTCTTTCGTTCATGGAAATCTGTAAATAAACTTTCTAAATCATAGTCTTGCGGATATAGATCTTGTGCTTTCGCTTGTAATTTCAACCGTCTTCGTGGTACATTTTCAATTTTATCATTCACAAATACTTGGATTTCTTGTTCACCCTCATCTGTAAAAACCAACCCAATTTGTTGTGTTTCTGTCAATAGGACACGATCACCTTTTTGATAACGGTGTGTTTCTTTTACAAACATGGCAAAGGTCGTTTCTTTTGCTTTCAGGGGTTTAAATAAACTTCGATTAGTAGGGTATTCTTTCCGCTGAATATAATGGGCCGCCTTTTCAATGAGCTGTGGCTCCATCTTCATTTTACGTGCAATCCAAAGCGCCTGACTATCGCCAACTTCACCAATTTTCAATTGATATTTGGGTGTTAATGTTTCACGATCGAAGGCCATTGCGGCGGGCACAAAATCATCATGTTCTTGGGCAAAACGTTTAATTTCACCATAATGGGTCGTCGCAACTACCAAGGCACCCTTTTGATACATCGTTTCCATGATCGCAATCGCTAAGCCAGCTCCTTCGTTCGGCTCGGTACCACTGCCAATTTCATCTAATAAAACAAGCGTGTGTCGCTTAACATTACGCAACATTTCCGCAATATTTTTCATGTGCCCAGAAAAAGTGCTTAACGCATTTTCCAGATTTTGCTGATCACCAATATCGACAAAAATTTCATCTAATACTGGAATCTCTGTGCCCGCTTGTGCTGGAATTTGCAACCCAAATTGTGTCATGACAGTCAATAAGCCAACTGTTTTCAAGACAACCGTTTTACCACCAGCATTGGCACCTGTAATGACAAGTCCTCGATACTCTGCTCCTAAAGAAAACGTCAATGGTACTGCGTGTTCTAATAAAAGTGGATGTTTTCCTTGAACAATGCGCAAGCGTTCTTCTTTGTTTACTTTTGGCGTGATCCCACCAATTTCGCGACTATACTTTCCTCGTGCAAAAATAATATCTAAGGTGGTCATTGTATCGACGGCTTGATCGACAAGTCGTTCTTGCTCATTAATTAACCCAGTTAGTTCCGCCAAAATTTGATATTCTTCCGCTGTTTCTTCCGCTTTTAAGAGTGTCAATTGTTCATTTAATTTACTAATTGCTACAGGTTCAATAAAGACCGTTTGTCCTTTATTGGATTGCTCAATGATTGTGCCTGAAACCTTATTTTTATAGCTAGCTTTGATTGGTACCGTGTAATGTTCCCCTTTTTTCACCATCATATTTTCTTGAATATACAGTTGATTATTTTTATTGCGTAAAAATTTGGTGACTTTTGTTTCAATTTCTTGTTGGCATTCATTGATTTGACGCCGGATTTTCCGAAGTTGTCGAGAAGCATCGGTGGCAACTTTTTGATTATGGATTTTCGTATAAATTTGTTCTTCAATTGCTCTGAAATCAGCTAAGTGCTGACTGTAACTAAATAGGCGTGGTGTTTGGTATTGATTTTTTTCAAAAAACTTCTGGATTCGCTGACTACTTCTTAAAAAGTCAGCGACCTCAATCAATTCGTTTGGTGTAAGGATTAAGCCTTTTTTCACTTGTTGAAGCAAGCGGGTAATTTGGCTCAAGCCCATGAAAGGGACGTGTTGTCCGCTATCAATAATTAAGCGGGCCTCGGTTGTTTCCGTTAAGCGGGACTGCACTGTTTCTAAACGTGTTGCAGGGACCATTTTCGCCAACCGTTCTTTACTATACTCGCCAATCGCACGTGTTTGAACTTCTTTAAGAATTGTTGTAAATTGTAATTTTTGAATGGTTTCATGATTCATTTGTTTTTTCTTCCTTTCTATCACGAAAAGAATACCTGGCGCCTTTAAATAAAAACCAGTTTCTATAGAAAAAAGAGGACAGCGTTCTACCGCTGTCCTCTTTATCATTGGATAAAGGTTACTAAAGAAACCTCTTTTAAAGGAGGTATTTAGTAAATGAGATGACTGACAGGTATCACTTTCTAAGCACACCAAATAAACCTTGCTTGGTTCACTGGTTATTCAACTTATCAATTAGATACCTACGACACTCACCAAAATACCCCACATTCATTTGTTGGTTTTTATTTATTCTCCACTTGAGAGTAGCAAATCTAGCGAAGAAAGTCAAATAAAGATTGGCCCTTTACTTATTCAATGTCTTTTTCATCATGGTTAGTAACGTTTTCACGTCTTCTGTTCTAGTGTCCCCTGTTTCTTGATCGATAATTGAGCTGTAGACATGAGGAATGATTTTTTTAACGCCGGCATCCACCGCAATTTGAACAATTTCTTCAAAGTTTTCTAAATCAATGCCCCCTGTTGGCTCTAAATAAAAGTCATACTTGGCACAAGCTGCTGCTACTGCTTGGTATTCTTCTTTGTGAGCCAAGCCTTTCATCGGGAAATATTTAATGGAACTGCCCCCCATGTCTTTCAACAATTTGATGGCAGTTTCGATAGGTACTTCCGCCGCTGGCGCACCCGAGCTTAACGGACCTGTCGCAATGTTAACATAGCCAACTTTGCCTGTGGGTGAAACCAAGCCATTAATCACTGTTTCGTCTTGACGAAGTAAGGCCCGCGAAGCGCCGACACCTGTGAAAACTTGGTTCACGTGTTGCGGTTGTAGAACTTCTGATAAGCGAGCCACCATTTGACTTTGATTTGGATCACCAGCTCCTAAGCCGACAGATAAAGCGTTGTTGGTTGCTGCTTGGTATTTTTTCATATCGTCAATGGCTGCTTCATCGGTTTCATAGTTTTTTGAAAGGACGCCTAACACAACATGCCCTTCTGCTGCTTCATAACAGGCTTGGGCATTTTCTACTGAATTGGCTAAAACGTTTAAACAAATGCGTTCTTCTAAATAATTAGGTTTTAATGACATGGCTTATTTCTCCTTTGTGTCCATAATTTCTTGTAATCGTTGCACGATTTTGTTCATTTCTTCTTGATTGACAGAACGAATGTCAAATTCAATGATGCCATTGTTGGCTTGATATTCTCGCGTATAAATGGCTGGACTTTCTGCTTTTAACGCTTGGATGACTTCCTTGGCGGTTTTTCTGCCGTCCACTTTGACACTGGCGCGATAAATGTCTCGGCCAGCGCCATCTTGGACAATTTTGGCGGTTAAATCTGACAGGTTGTTGATGGCTTCAACAAACGGTTTTAAGCGCTCTTGCATCGAAGCCCCTGATTCACTGCCATGCGCCAAGTATTCTTCCACTGCTTGCGTAAAGCCTAGGATATTGTCTTTGCCAATTTTCATTGCTCGACCAATGCCTTTGCCTTGTAGGCGCACCCAGTCAATGTATTCTTTTTTCCCGACCACTAAACCGGCACTTGGCCCTTCAATGGCTTTGGCGCCGCTGTAAATCACCAAATCAGCGCCTGCTTCAGTGTATTTGAAAAGATCTTCTTCTGCTGCCGCGTCAACAATTAGCGGCACCTTGTGGCGTTGCGCCACTTTGGCCGCTTCGGCTACCGTCAGCATACTTTTTTGCACGGTATGATGGCTTTTGATGTATAGAATGGCCGCTGTTTTTTCAGAAATCATCATTTCCACGTGTTCTGGACTGCACATGTTGGCGTAGCCAGCTTCCACCACTTGGCCGCCGCCTTGCGCTACCATAACTTCTACAGGCGTGCCGTAGTCCACGTTGTGCCCTTTAGGTAAAACAATCTCCCGCTGTTCGATCTTTTCTGAATAGGGATGATACGCGTGGTACAAGCTGCCTTTTCCAATCAAGGCAGCCACCGATTGGGCAATCCCCGCCGAAGCCGAGGAAACGATTTGGGCATCTTCTACCTTCAACAAGTCGGCTAAAAAGGCCCCTGTTTGCACACTAAGTTCACTCATTTCAAAGAAATGTTCGCCGCCGAATCGTTGAGCTGCTAGGACTGCCTCCGAAACTTTGGAGACACCTAGAATGGTCATTTTCCCAGAAGCATTGATGACTTCTTTTAAGTGGAATTTTTCGTAACTATTCATTATTTTCTCCTTTATAACAAACCAAAGAATGAAGTGACCAAACTAACTAAGACAATCGTGCCGATAATGATACCGTAACGTGGACCTTTTTTTACCATGAAGAAATAAATAGCCATGACTGCTGCTAAAGGAAGTAACCCTTTCATAATTTGATCTAGGATATCTTGTAAAACAATCGTGGCACCGCCAGTAACTTTAAACGTCATCGGGCTAGCAATTTTAACATAACTCGCACTTAAAGCGCCCATCATCATCATTCCTAAAACATTTGCTGAATAAATGACTTGCTTAATTTTGCCGTCTTTTAACAAACTTAAGATTGAATTACGCCCTAATGTATAGGACTTATTTACTAACGTCCAACTGATGTATAACGTAATGGCTGTGTACAGAACCAACGGACCGATACTTCCAATCACGTTACCTCCTTTAGCCATTGGAATAAAAATGGAAATGATTAACGGCATTAATGCTGCCCAAATAATCGAATCGCCAATCCCAGCCAGCGGACCCATCAGCCCAGTTTTAATCGATGTGATCGCCGTATCAGAGATCGCTGCGCCATTGGATTTTTCTTCCTCCATAGCAATTGCAATCCCTTGAATTGAAGCCCCTACTGTTCCTTCAGTATTAAAAAAATTCAAATGACGTTTCAGAGCTTCTCTTTGTTGTTCTTCATCGTCTGCGTAAAGTTTTTTAATTGCAGGAATCATCGATGCACAAAAAACTAAACTTTGGAGACGTTCATAAGAATTTGATAATTCACAGCCTAGTTGATAAATCCAAAAGGCTTTGGATAATTCTTTTTTAGTAATTTTTTTCTGTTCCAATTGTTGTTCATTTGCTTGTGTCATTTGTTCCATTATGCTGCCTCCTCACTCAATGCCTTATTTCTAACTAAAAAGGCAATACAGATTCCTAAAATAGCGACGGCCATAACTTCTGCGCCAAAATATACTACTGCAACAAAACCAATTAAAAAATAAGGAATCAAATTTTTCTTGCCAATTACCATAATTGTTAAGGCGAATCCTAACGCTGGTAAAATACCACCCATTACTTCAAAGCCGTGCATCAACCATGCTGGGATAACTTCTAAGACTTTATTCACCACGGATTGACCAAAAAAGTTCGCCGCAAAAACCAACGGAAAGCGAATTAAAAATCCCGCTAAAGCTGGATAAACAAACGCAGCTCGGTAAATCCCCCCATAATTTAACTCTTCTGCATATTTATCAGCCATATGCACCCAAGTCGCATTGATGGTCCGCCGTAATTGATCCATAAAGACGCCTAACACACCAAAAGGAACAGCTAGTGCAACAGCCGCCTCGGCATTCATTCCCACACCTAAAGCAATCGGAATCGCGATTGCTGAAGCTAAAGCCGGATCACTAGGCACATTGCCGCCCGGTGTGGAGGTGACTCCTAGATAAACAAGTTGAATCCCCGCCCCCACAACCATTGCTTCACTAAGTTTTCCTGTTGCTAAACCAGCCACCAACGCTGCGCCTAATGGCTGAGACAGCATGCCTGAAAATGTGTACCCAAAACGCAAACGTGCAAACCAATAATAAAGTCCCATAATAATTGAAACACCTAAAACGCCCATATGATTCTCTCCTTTTTCTCTGATTATAGTGATTGATATTTTTCAATTAATTTTTGAATTGGTAGGGGATTTTCTTCGGGAATCGCTTGGAAGAAAACATGGATGCCCTTCGTTAAAAGTTCAGTCAAAATTGCAACATCTTCTTCAGATAAATTGATATTTTTTAAAACATTTTTCCGATTTGGTCCGCCACCTAAGCCACCAACTTGAATCTCCTCTTTAATAATTTCTTGGTCCACCATCGCTTTTAAGGTCGTTAAATCTGGCACTAAAAATAACACCTTTTTCTCTTCCTTTTCTTGCGATTCCCAATATTCTTTGGCACTTTCAATCCCTTTAATTACTACAGAAACCCCTGGAGGCGCCGCCATTAAATAAATACTTTGTAAAAATTCATCTTGCTCTAGTTCATCACTCACTACCAAAATTTCATTTGCACCTGATTGTTGTAACCATTTAGTCACTACTTGTCCATGGATTAAACGGCTATCGACTCTTGTTAATACGATTTTTGACATTCTGTTCACCTGTACTTTCTTATTTTGGAATTTCTAAAATTTGACAACTGTCTACTGCTGCTTGTTGAATCATCTCTGCATCTTGTAAACGAAATCCAGGACCACTTTGTTTCATGACGGATTCTAATAATAACGATGTGCATAATCCTGACACAATCAGGAGGTCATAATCTTTTGATAAACGTAATGCAACGTTACTAGGTGTGCCGCCTTTAACATCTGTTAAAATTAGCAACTGGTTGTGCCACGTTAATTGGTCAATTTTTTCTGTGACTCGTTCTAAATAATCCCCCAGTGAATCCTCTGCTTGTAATGCTACTTCATGTACATTTGTGACTTCTCCTACAATCATCTGGACGCTTTTGACTAATTCCAAGCCCCAACCATTGTGTGTTAAAAGTAAAATTGGTTCATTTTCCATAAACAAACTCCTTTGCTAATTAATCATTTTATTAAAAGCAATAAGTGTGCCAACTTTCATTTCCGTTTGAATTAAGCCTTTTCAAAGAGCAATTCATAAATATAGCGCACTTCCAAAGGTGGAATCAACAGATTATAGGACACTTCAAGCGGTCGAAACGCCATTTTTATGACAGATACTACTTCTGGCAACTCTCGGTATGACACTTCATAAGCTGTCGGGTCATATTCTGGATTTAGCAATTGCCGTTCTAACATACAAGCACAATGAATGATAAAACGAAGTAAAATCTTTTCGTCACTTTTTATTTTAGTTTGTAAGCAAATATCTGAATAAATCTTAGCTAATTCGATCGAAATGGTTGTAGGATTCAAAACCGTTAGTAAGTCTGTAATAGCTTCGATTGATAATCCTTGAATATATTTAGCTGAAACTTTCTTTAGTAACTCTTGGTTTTGTTTTTCTTCTAAATGATGGCCTAATAATTCGAAAACTAGCTGAATGCCCCGCTTCGATAGTAAATCTTGTAAAGAAATAAACGGAATATCTGGCACTTCTGTCTTTACGGTGCCAATGATACCAACGATTTTCTCTTCTTTTCGAACAAAAGAATGCAAGCGATCAATATCTTCCACTTCTCTTTTCTCTAAAGTAATGATGCGTACATTCGTTAGTAATTCATTAGGAAAAGTTTTTAGTAACAACTGTTCAATTTTAATAGCAGTCCCCATGCCAGTTAGACAGGAAATAATGAGAACTTTTGCCTCGTTGAAGCGACCTTTACTGCAAATCAAGGCGCGATGATTTTTTTCTTTTAAGACTGGTAATAGATACTCAAATGCCGTCGATTCATAAATGACTTCTCGGGCCACTTCTAGCAATGTTAAGAGATTGATATTGCTAATTAGCAGCACTTCCATTTGAAACGTTTGACTGATAGCATTACCAAAGTAAACCAGGGAACCTATGTCCACCATTAAAATAATTTTTTTATACTGATTTTGCTTTACAATTGCACGGACTTTTTCTAATGTTTCTTCCACGGATTGATTAATCGGCATATCAACTGCACGCATGACCGTTGTTGAAAACAGAAGGTTGGTGTACTCAACCATACTGCTGGCCGTCGCGGTACCATGAGCAACGACGATAACGCCACAGTTTTCTTCAACTGAGTGCGCTCTTTTTTTAGCTGTGACTTTACGAATAAATAGATCAAAAAAGAGGATTTCCGTATCAGCAAAAGAAATCCCAAACAATGTTTGTAGAAAGTCCACCATGGTCTTAGCAGCTTGATACTGGGTTACTTTGCCAGAATAGATATTTTTGGTATCTGAATAAAATGTTTCATTCATTTGTGCAGAATAAAAAACAGCAGAATAAAGGTGGACAATTAAAATATTCTGGAAATCCTCTGTCAATTTTTCTTGGATTAATTGTTCAAAAAAGACAATGGCTTCTTGAATTTTTGACTGCAATGTTTCGTCAATGGCCTCTATGGCTAGCGGTTCTTGAGCAAAAATATCCATATCATAAAGTTGCTCTACTTTGTTTTGCATGATTGCTAGCGCATCCTCTGTCGAAAGAGTTAATTTTTTCAAATCCGCATATTCTTTCAATAGAAAATTATAAAAACGATCATTTTTCAGACTTTCCGATTTGAGTAACTCTTGACTGCTTAAATAAAAATGGTTGTATTGAATCGTGAGGCCATCGTTAGGTATCCACTCATTAAAAGCCAGCAGACTTTCTACATCAGGTTGCTCTTTGACTGTCCCCTCGTTTGCTTCAATGCAAATAGTTTCCGTTAATTGATCGAATACTTCTAAATAGGCTTGTGCGCTCATAAATTGAATCGCCGCTTTCAATTCGCCAACGTTGGCTTCAAAATGAGTAAACGTTAATTGTTTCAACGCCTCATAACGAATATGGATATTCTTTTGAATCCGTTGACTTTCTTCTAAGAAAAAGGACAAAATCAATTGAATTTTTTCTTTCAAAGAGCGCTCGGCTAAAGCTGGAATGGCTAATGTCACAGGGATCCTTCTTAAAAACGTTTTCAAAAAATGTTGATTGACGGCTTCGGTTGTTGCAAAAATAAATTTTATCGATACATTTCTTTGTTTTTCGGCTTCACCCATCCGTGTAAAATACCCTTTATCCAAAACTGTAAACAATTTTTCTTGGCCTTCGCTCGTTAATCGATGGACTTCATCTAAAAATAAAAAACCGCCATCTGCCAACTCCACTAAGCCTTTTTGGTCATTGACGGCACCAGTAAAACTGCCTTTTTTATAGCCAAACAGATGCGAAGTTAATAATTCTGGATTGTTGAAATATTCTGCACAATTAAAATAAATAAACGGAACTTCTTGGTTCATTTTAACTTGATAAAATTGGTGTAATTGTTCCGCAATTAAGGTTTTCCCCACCCCAGATTCTCCAGTAAGTAAAATATTCAAGCCATTAGGCGGATATAAAATAGCGGCTTTCAACTTCTTGATGGCGTCTGCTAAGCTCCCATCAAAACCAATTACGTTCGCAAATGGATTCATTTTCAGTAGCTGCTTTTTCTTATGTATCTGTTCTGTCTGTTGATAAATGTCCTCTTGCAGCGAAGCGAGGGAATCATAGCACGTGCTACTTTTAAAAAAAGGAAACTGTTCCTCTAAGTAGTCTTTATCAAAAAATAACACCGGTCTTGATTTAACTTTAACGACTTGGTCTTTTCTCACTAATTCTGAAAGCTCTTCACTAACAGCGGTTCGGGTATAGCCAGAGGCCTGACTTAATTGCGAAGCCGTTGCGGGCAACAAGGTTTCTTTGCTACTTGGATTTTGTACGTGAAACTGTTTTAACGCTTGATGAATATTATCAATTCTCATAGTCTTTTCCCCATTTCTTTTTTGATCCAAAAGTTAATTTATTATACATTAAAACGGAAGCGGTTTCTTATTTACCATAAAAAAAATCAAGTCTTTAACCAAAAGATTAAAGACTTGATTTTTATTCTCCGTATTGTACAAGTTGTGTATTTTCACAATGAAAGTCCAAGAAATCTTGGATTTTTTTACCATTGAAGTAGTTATCAATGACTCGCATAACCGCATTGTGGCAAACAAATAGGTAAGTTTCCTCTGAAGCCAAGGCTTCCTCAATCAGGGGATAAATTCGACCCGCGACATCTAGGACTGATTCCCCTTCTGGAAACGGCAAGGAAATCTCAGAACGATTTTCTTGGAAAGCCGTTGTTTCAATCGGTTCACCATCATAAATGCCAAAATTCATCTCAATTAAACGAGGTTCTGTTTCAGTCGTCAATTGATTTCGTTCCGCAATTTTACGTGCTGTTTCTTGCGCCCGTTTTAAAGGGGACGCCAGTAAACGGTCGATTTGAATTCCTTGTTTGGCAATTTTTTCAGCTACCAATTCCGCTTGTTGATAGCCTTTTTCGGTCAATTGCGCTTCCGCATGACCACAAATTCTACGGGCCACATTATAATCTGTTTCACCATGTCTCACTACGTACAGCATTTTTCCACCTCAGTTTTTTGTCTTGTGTCTATTTTATCTGAAATTTGGTCACAATAACACCCTATTTAGCGGTAACTTTCTGGTAATTTAAATTTACCTTCTTGCTCAAACTGTTCGCCTACTTGGAATAAGAGATCTTCACGTCCACGAGCAGCCAGCAATTGAATGCCTAAGGGTAACCCCGTTGCCGTAACATGTGTGGGCAAGCTGATGGCTGGTTGTCCTGTCAAGTTCGCTAGTTGAGTATACGGTGTTAGCTGTAAACTTTTATCAAAATAATCATAGATTAATTCAGCTAACTCTGCTTCTGTTAATTCTGCTGCTTGCTCCATTCGTTGACGAATGTGCTCACTTTGCAAATCTTCGTTAATTTTTGGTGCTGAAAAAGCCGTTGTTGGTGATAAAAACAGATCAAATTTTTGAAAAAGTTCTTCCATCGTTACTGCTGCTTGATCCCACAACTGTAATGAATGAACATAGGTGGCTGCTGGAATCTTTTGGCCAAATTGATGCATGGTCCATGAAAAAGGTTCGATTTCTTCTTTACGAATTGGGCGCCCGAGCCCCTGTTGAATGCTGTTCATCATTGCTGTAGTTTCTGCGCCGTTCATTTGATAATAGGAGCGAATCAGCGCTGCACCATCGACTGGATAAGGAATCTCAATGATTTCATGACCAGCGGCTGCCAGAAAATCAGCCGCTTGTTTCGCCGCTAGTGTTGCTTCTGGCGAAATCATTGAGCCGATAGGCGAAGCGGTACACAGAGCAATTTTTAGCCGTTGTTTTTTAGGGTGTGTTTGCCATTCTGCCAAGGGCGCTTGGTATGGGGCGCCACTGTGGCTACCACGTAGGCCATAAAATAACGCTTTGGTGTCTCTCATAGAAATAGTCAACGCAAAGTCAATCGAGGCACCTTGCCAGCCTCGCCAGCCTTCTGGGCCGACAGGCATGGAGCCACGGCTAGGTTTTAAGCCAATTAAGCCACTAAAAGAGGCGGGAATTCGGATGGAGCCACCGCCATCGCTAGCGCCGGCGATAGGAACAATCCCGCTAGCGACAACTGCGGCAGCGCCGCCACTGGAACCGCCTGGCGAATGTTCCAGGTTCCAAGGATTGCGGGCTGGCCCGTAAAGCGCAGGGTCCGTAATATTTTTAAAGCCAAACTCTGGAGCGTTGGTTTGTCCTAAAGGCATCAAGCCAATCGTTTCTGCTTGTTTGACAAAGTTAGAGGTCGTTGTTGCAGTACTATTTTTAAAAAGTTGCGAGCCGGCCGTTGCTGACCACCCCGCTTTTTCTTGGCCTAACATTTTCAAAGGAAATGGCAAACCAGCAAATAGTGTGTCCTGCTGTTTATTTTTTTGATAAGTTGCTTCTGCTTTTTGGCTGTCAAAGGTTACAAAGCCATTGATCTTTGGATTTAACTTTTGGACTTTTTTCTCAATATCCTTTAAGAGTTCTGTGTGACTTACTTTCTGTTCTTTTAATTGTTGTACCCAATATAGTCCGTCTTTCATACAGACCCACCTCCTATACTATTCAGTATTAGTATAGCATGGTTTTTAAGGGGCATCCTGTGATGGTGATTCTCATTCGTCAAGTGCTTCTCTAATTTAAGTAAATAATTCGCCAATGTAAGGAAGCAACTGCGGATGCAGTTTGTAGCCTTTATAACGTGTATTTTGGATACCTTGTTTTTTAAAGCCCCCTACTTGAATTTTTTTATTTAATTTTGTCAGCTGTTTGGTCATTTTTTTTCGATTATTGGCTGTTTCTTCTGTGTCATATATTAATTTACACAGGCGCTCCATTGGTAAGTGTTCTTTTGGCGTACTATACAAGACAGCCAGTAGTGCACGTTCTGCGGCTGTTAGCTTTATCCCCTCTACATCTAACTTTTCATCTTCTCGTTGGATGGGTTTATTTAATTCTGCCAAAAGGAGATTTTCTCTTAATGTATCCAAAGTCGCATCCAATCGTAACCAATTGAGAATGCCATATTGATAGCTAATGCTCAATTCTTCCGAGGTAGGAATGTCTTCCGAGCGAAGAAACAACGGCGTTTTAACTCTGGCTAATTCCTTTAGATATAAATATTGTTCTTTGCGAGGAATCGTTTCGCTGAGAATGATGGCATCAAATTTTCGATAAAACAAATGACTTTCCTTAATTTCACCAATCAGACACGTCGTACAAAAAACTTGGTGATCTAAATGCTGTAAGCGGTTTTGAAAAGCAGTTTCTGATAAAATATTTTTTGTGATGACCATTATTTTCATTCTTGATTCCTCCTTAATTCTTTTTTGGTTCAAAATTTTCTCAATTTTCGTGTTTTGTTTTGATATATTTAGTATACTGGAAATTTTTCGAATTAAAATTTAGAAATTTACAAGCAAATCAGTCATTAACAGTCATTCCTGTAATCCCCGATTTATAAAGGATTTCCAATAGTCTTATTTAAAAAATGTTTGTTATTTAATCCTCAACGTGCTATTTTTTTAATTTTTTTCTTTTTTATTTAGCTGACAAACGTCAAAAGGTTGGTATTAGCTACCAACCTTTTGACGTTTGTTAGCTACTTTCTCTTGAAATCTTTGGATTTTTTTCTACTTTCACTAAAAAAAACAGCCAAAAATGGCTGTTTCTTTGCTATTTATATTTATTTCATAATATCGATTAAGTCTTTTTTTGAAGCTGCCGAGGCAGGGAAATAGCTAAATACAACCCCGATAAAGACAGAAATCCCAATGGCTAATGAAACGGTCATTAAATCTGGTCGAACAGAAAACGGTAGTGCCATTGAGGCTAAGTAGGCAATAATCATTCCTAAAAGATAACCAGTAATTCCGCCGATTAAGGTCAAGGCAATCCCTTCTGTTAAGAATTGCTTTTTAATATCACTGGCTGTCCCGCCCAATGCACGTCGGATACCAATTTCCTTAATCCGTTCTGAGACCGAAATGTACATCATATTCATAACGCCGACCCCAGCAATTACCAGTGAAATAGCCGCAATTGCGGAAATAAACAAGGTTAAATTATTTAATAAAGAGCCCATTTCTTTGATGGTATCTTTAACATTATATTCTTGATACGTCCCACTGTTTTTCATGGTTCCTTGTTGAGAGAGAGTTTTTATTGTTTCTTTCAATACTTGATCTGGTTGATAGCCAGGTGCTACTGTTAGTTTCAACGTAGATGTATCTTTTAGCTTGCCGAAATAATGTTCATAGGTCTTTTTGGGAAAATAAAGCAATGAGTCATCATTACCTGGACCAATGGCACCGCTGGTATTGGTTGTCACGCCAACAATGGTAAAAAGTTGCTCTTTATATGGAAAAGTTCGATTAACTGCTGCAGTCGGGTCTTGGTAGAGTTCTTTGGCAACCAGTTCATCCACCACCACTGTTTTATCCAGTTTTGCATTGTCTCCATCATTCAGTTGGCGTCCCGCCAACAATTCTTTGGTGGTTTTGTTGGCAAGTTCATAGGTTACAGAAAGATTTTTCGGTCCTGCTTGAAAATTCAGTGTACCTTTTTGGGCGCCATCAACTTCTCTTTGATCAAAATCAATTTTTTCTACGCCAGGAACCATGCGCACGACCCCTAAATCATTGTCGGTAAACATCGCTTGGTCACTAAACATATCCGAAGTGTTGTAGGCCGAAAAAGAAATCTTTTTCACATTTTCTTTTTGTTTTTCAGCAGATAATTTATCGACCATGTCTTCTTTAAAGCCGTTACCGATAGCCACGATGGTAATCACCGAAGCGATCCCGATGACAATCCCTAGCATCGTTAACAAGCTGCGTCGCTTATTTTTCAAAATGGAACGGAAGGCGGTTTTCCAAATAATTGAACATTTCATGTCAGCACCTCCTCTAAAATCTTTCCATCACGAACTTTAATCAAACGATTGCAGTATTCAATTGTTTCTTCATCATGTGTCACTAAAATAATGGTGACACCTTCATTGTTTAATTGCTGAAAGAGCGTTAAAATTTCTTCCGATGTTTTACTATCTAAAGCCCCAGTTGGTTCATCTGCAATAATAAAACTTGGCCGATTGACAATCGCACGCGCAATGGCAACACGTTGTTGTTGTCCGCCCGAAAGTTGTTTTGGATGCTTCTTGCCTTTATCTGGCAAGCCGACTTTTGTCAGAACTTCGTGGACACGATCTTTGGCTTCTTTTGGGGTTAACCCACTATATAAAAGAGGTAATTCAATGTTTTCTTCAACTGTTAGTGTTTCAATTAAACTAAAATTCTGAAAGACAAAGCCGACTGCTTCATTTCTAATTCGGGATAGTTCCTTATCAGAAAAGTCGCCAATTTCACGGTCTTCAAATAAATACGTTCCTTCAAACTTTTTATCAATAAAGCCTAGCAAATTAATCAAAGTCGATTTCCCAGAACCAGAAGGACCCATAATCGCTAAAAATTCTCCAGCGTCTACTTGGAGGTTAATATCATCTAACACATGCAGTGTTTCTTCTTCGGAATAATAATATTTATGAATATGGGCTAGCTTAATCATTGGCAGCTACCTGAACATCTTGATTATCTTTTAATTCTTTATTGGGATTGGCAATCACTTGGTCTTTCCAATTCAAGCCACTTTTGACAACTTTACGACCTAAATTTGTTTCTGTTTCAATCGGTGTTTTTTTCGCTTTGCCCGCTTTGTAAACATAGACAAATTCTTTTTGGCCTTCTTTTTGGATTGCTGCTGTCGGTATAATCATTTGCTTTTGTGGCACAGCGATACTAGTAGACAAGCCTTCTGCCCAAGGAAAATCACCTTCTACTGTAAATTGATAACTCACTACTGGATTGCCTTCATTTTTAGCTATTGGGGTTTGCGCAATGGAAACAATTTTGCCTGGTGCTGATTTACCTGAACCAACGGTCGTCACTGTTACTTCTTCCCCTATCTGTAATTTATCGTAATCATACTCGGTTACTTTTCCTTGAATATTTTTCTTTTGTGTTGCAATTTTAATGACTGGTTTGTCGGTACTACTCATGGCACTAGCATCAACAGTGACTTGGCCATCAATTGGTGCTGTAACGACTGTGTTGACTTTGCCACGTGTTTGTTCAAGCGTGTTTGCTGCTCCGACGGCATCACTGTTGGCTAATTGAAGGGCTTGGTTAGCTTGGGCGACTTCACTATTCGCAGCACTAACGGCTTCATTCAATTGCTGAATTTCCGCATTTAGTGTTTCTTTCTCTTCAGCCTCTTTTGCGGTGTTTAATTTTTGCTTGGCTGCAGCAACTTTGTTTAACGCTTCATTGTATTTTTGAGTGGCTAAGTTAACGTTCTCTTGTGCTTGTTGAACTTGAAGATTGTTCCGATTAACAGCATTCGCTTGTTCTGTTTCTGTGGCTTGGATGTCTGAGTTATTGTACGTTAACAATGGACTATCTTTCTTGACTTCTTTACCATTTTCAACATTTATTTCGGCAATTTTTCCTAAAGAAGGATCAAAGAAAATATCCCGAGTATCTAGAAAACTCACTTGACCATCTAATTTTAATGAGGCCATTTCTGTAATGGTATACGTTGTGTATTCAGGTTCAACTTCTTTTGAAGAAAAAACTGTTTTTGCTCCGATAAATCCGACGACGACCACTGCGGCACCAATACCGAACCACACTTTTTTATTTCGCTTCTTCTGGCCTGACTTTTTCATTTATTTGTTCCTCCTTGATTTCTGTTGACGAGTTTGTCATTTTATTTAGTATATAATGAATAAAAAAACTGGTCCCTTCATCTTCCTATCATTCCTCTTACAGTTTTGACACATCTTTATCTAACAAAAAAACGTTTATCCTGTGTAAAAGAATAAACGTTTTTTGTTATTTTATTGTTCTAATTGACCCAACCAGCCAGATGTACCACCTAGAACATTGGTTACTTGATACCCTTGTTGACTGAGAAACGCACACGCTTGTGCGGAGCGCGACCCCATTTGACAAATCAGATAATAGGGTTGGTTTTTATCTAATTGCTGATAATTTTCGGTTAAAGTACTTAAAGGTAAGTTGATGGCCTGAGGGACATGCCCCAGTTGGTATTCCATTTCTTCTCGTACATCAATAATCGGTAATTTTTTTCGTTTTGCTTCCTGATAAAATTCAGGCATGCCAATCGTGTTATACATTTTCTAGTTCCTCCGGTTTTACCATTCGATATAGCGCAAAAGCACCATCTAAATTTTTGGCTGAGATGCCTGCTTGTTTTAGCATCCGTTCTGCAATATAACTACGCAAACCACTGTGACAACTAACAATGTACTCCGTTGACTTGTCTAATTCCTCCAAACGTTCTCTTAACTCATTTAAAGGAATAGACACAGCATTTTTAAATTGACCATTGGCTCGTTCGGCGGGATTACGGACATCTAATAAAACAGCTCCATTAGCTAATTCGTTGGATAACTCATACCATTGAACGTTTTCACTCAATCCTTCTACAAGGTTCATCGCTGCATAGCCTAACATGTTCACAGGATCTTTCGCTGAACCAAACGGCGGCGCATAGGTAAACTCTAATTCAGGCAAATCAAAAATAGTTAACTGTCCTTTAATAGCGGTCGCAAGAATATCAATCCGCTTATCTACGCCCTTTGCCCCAATTCCTTGTGCGCCATAAATTTCCCCTGTCGTAGGATGGAAAACTAATTTTAACTGAAGATCTGTTGCGCCAGGATAATACCCCGCATGGTCTTTTCCACTGATATGCACAACAGCTGTTGTTAGTCCAGCAGCTTTAGCAGCCCGTTCGCTTAAACCAGTTGAAGCAGCGGTTAAATCAAAGACTCGCACAATGGCGGTCCCAATGCTTCCTTGATTTTTTCTCTCTAACCCAGCAATCACATCCGCTACTTGACGTCCTTGGCGATTGGCGGGAGAAGCTAAAGAAATCAGCGCATCTTCTTGAGTGATTTGTTGTTTCACTACAATAGCATCCCCAACCGCATAAATATCGGGTTGATTCGTTTGATAGTGTTCATCAACAACAATACCGCCACGTAAACCAGTTGCTACACCTGCTTCAACTGCTAAGGTATTTTCTGGTTGGACCCCCACCGACAAAATGGTTAAATCAGAAGCTAATGTTTGACCGTCTTCTAAGCGAATCACTTGCCCTTCTTCTTCAAAAGCAACCGCAGATTGTCCCGTAATTACTTGAACATTGTTTTTGCTTAATTCAGCTTTGACAAAAGCGGCCATTTCTTCGTCTAATGGCGGTAAAACATGAGGCGCTTTTTCCACGAGAGTGACTTCTAATCCGCGTTTTTGCAAGTTTTCTGCCATTTCCAAGCCAATGAAGCCTGCGCCAATCACGACGGCTCGTTTTGTTTCTGGTGTCAAGGCTGTCATAATTTGATCTAAATCAGGAACATTTCTTAATGAAAAAACATTTTTGGCTTCTGCCAATCCTGTAATTGGTGGCACAAAAGGTTTCGCCCCTGGTGATAAAATTAATTTGTCATAGTGTTCTGTTAAAATTTCTGTTTCATGTTTCACTGTGATCACTTTTTCTATTGGATCAATAGCCACGACTTCATGGTGAGGACGAACATCTAAATTAAACCGTGCCTTTAACGCTTCGGGTGTTTGAACAAGCAGTTGCTCTCTTTCTGCGATTTCGCCAGAAACGTAGTAAGGCAAACCACAGTTTGCAAATGAAACAAAAGGGCCTTTTTCCATGACAACAATTTCAGCATCTTCCATTAAACGACGTAAACGTGTCGCTGCTGACATACCACCAGCCACGCCTCCGATAATTACAATTTTCATTTATTTTCCTCCTTTAATTTGACCAGACCATTGGGACATCCCGCCACGAACATTAATCACGTGATAGTTTTTTCTCGCTAAAATTTTGGCCGCATTTTTGCTGCGCATGCCGGACTGGCAAATCACATAGACTTCGTTAGCGGATTTGTTGTAGGCGGGAATTTTGTTAAGTGGGACATTAATCGCTTGTGGAATATGCCCTGCGCGGTATTCGCTAGGTGTCCGGACATCTAATAACGTTATCTCTTTAGATAAACGTGACTGCAATTCCTTTGTTGAAATACTTGGCGTTTTTTTAAACAATTGAAATAACATCTTTTTCTCCTTCTCTTATATACCTTACGGGGTATATTTAACATGAAAAAGTTAGACTTGTCAACTGAAGAGATTTCTGCCATTTTTAGATTCAAAGAAAAGATAGTTGACAAAAATACCTCGTGTAGGTATATTTTAAAACAATCACTACTCTTAAGGAGGGGCAAAATGACTGAAGAAAAAAAGAAAGTGCTGAATCGTTTACGCCGCACAGAAGGTCAAATTCGCGGGATTCAAAAAATGATTGATGAAGAAAAAGAATGTATCGATGTTATCACTCAGTTGAGTGCGGTCCGTTCTAGTATTGATCGCGTAATGGGGATGATAGTTGCGGAGAATTTAAAGCATTGCTTTGAAAATCCTGAAAAAGATCCTAAAGAACAAGAAGAGCGATTAGCACAAGCGATTAATATGATTGTCAAAAAGTAAAACAACGCAAACTTATTCAGCGAAAGATAAGTTTGCGTTGTTTTTTTATTTATTAGACGAATCTGCCCTGCGTTTTTTTAAATTGACAAGCATAAAAAGAATCGTGCCAATTAGTAAAATCACGACGGCGATATAAAAGCCCATGACTTTCGAACCCGTTGTGTCAGAAATTTTCCCAGTTAAAGCTGGGGCAATCACAGATGACATCATGCCGAAAAAGTTAAACACGCCCAAAGTAGTGCCAATTCCAATTTTTGGTGCATTTTCACCTAGCCAAGAAATAATAATCGGTTCTACAGCTAATTTTCCTAAGAACCCATACATAATTAAAGCAATTAATAACAACGTCGCATTACTTACTTGTACAGTTAACAAGAGCATGGCTGTTGCTAAAAATTCTAAAACAACGATGAATTGAACTTTTTTATGCATGTACTTATCCGCCAACCGACTAAAAAATAACGCTCCTGGAATAGAGGCAAATGCGACCAGTGAAGAGGACAACCCTATTGCTGCTCCTTGGAAACCACGTTCGGTACTTAAAAAATTAGGTAACCAAGTCACAATCATATAATATGCATAACAAGTGCCAAAATATAAAATATACGCAAATAGCATATGTGGCGCAAACAGTTTTTTAAAGGGCACTTTTTCTTTTACCGCTCCGTTATCTTTTTCATCAACAACGGTTGGCTGAATCAAGGCCATGTCTTCTTTATGATTACGAATAATCACTTGAAAAGCCACTAACATACAAATAATCATAAAGGCGGAAATGTACATCATCACTTGCCAAGGTAATCCTTTTTGGGCAACTAAATAACTAGATAAAATCATCCCTAAACCTGAACCAACGGCTGAACCACTGTTGACAATAGCTGTTGCAAAACTTTTTTTGGCTTGAGGAATGTTTTGCGACGTCAACGAGTAAGCCGAGCCATAGAAAGAACCACATCCTAAGCCTGCCAATAAGCTACCTAAGTAAATTGTTCCAATCGTTTGGGCTTGGGCAATCAGTAATGCTGCCAGCGCAAACAAGATAAAGCCTGGAATTAATACACGTTTTTTCCCAATTTTGTCTACCAAGAAGCCTGCAGGAATCTGCATGACTACGTAACCGAGAAAATAAAAGCTAGAAATGGACCCTAGGGCCGTATCGGAAGCGTTACCATTTAGAGACGCACGAATTTGTGGATAAACAGGAGAAAGCGCGGAACGATAAATCCAGATTGTTACCCAGCCCATACATAGTAAAATAACGATTTTTTTCCAATAAGCCAACGAACTTTTTGTCTTGTCTGTCATTTTCTTTTCCTCCACCAATCATTTTTTTGGTTAACGTTTCACAAGGAACAAAAGCACTACGCTTTTTACGTAGTGACCTTTGTCCTACCTTCTTTTTTAGTTTAAATACTCAGCCAATGCATGAGTACTACCGCTACCGCCTTCAAATTGATAGCCTTGGTGTTTCAATACAGTCTCAAAGGCACTTAAGAAATGCAACACATTGTCTTCGCGACTGCTGTAACCCATATTACCGACCCGCCAAATTTTTCCTTTTAAATCACCGAAGGAAGAGGCAATTTCAACTTTAAAATGATCCAGTAATAAGCTCCGCACTTTTTCACCATCAATTCCTTCTGGAATGACCACAGGAATGACTGTTGGTGTTTTTGTGTCTAACTTCCCGAAAATTTCTAAGCCCATTTTTTGCAGACTTTCAACTAAAATACGATTGTTTTTCCGATGGCGTGCATAGACATTTTCCATGCCTTCTTGAAGTAACAAGCGCAGCCCTTCATGTAGCCCATAAATCATTGTAGTCGCTTCTGTATGGTGATTTAAGCGCTCTGGTCCCCAATATTTTTCTAATTGCGATAAATCCAAGTAGTTACTTTGAATGAACCGTTCATTCCGCGCATCCGCGCCAAGCCCTAACTCTTTTTGGTAACGGCCCGCCAGATAGTCGGCCACACGTTGGTTGTAAGTAATCAAAGAAAGGCCTGAAGGTACACTGACACATTTTTGAGTGCCTGCTACCGCAATATCAATCTTCCAATCATCGACCTTTGTTTCGACACCGCCGTAAGTCGCCACCATATCTACTACGAAGAAAATTTCATTTTCCCGACAAAAGGCGCCAATTTGATCCAGCGGTTGCATTTGTGCATTCGCCGTTTCGCCGTGGACCATCGCAACAATTTTTGGTTGATGTTCTTTAATCGCTTCAATCACCGTTGTTTGTTCAAACGGTGCGAGCCAGTCCTTTTCTAAATAAATGACTTCGGCCCGGGCGCGTTCGCAAATTTCACCTAATAAATAAGCAAACCGGCCATACGCAGGCACAAGCACTTTGTCGCCTGGCTCAATCAACGCAAATAACCCCGCTTCCAAGCCTGAACGTGACGTGCCATCAATGGCAAAGGCTTGTTGATTCTTTGTGGCAAAAGGTACTTTAATCATTTCCCGAACTTCGTCCATAATCTGTAGAAATTCTTGATCAAATTGCCCTAAAATTGGTTGACCCATTTGACGAAGTACCGATGGATGGGCTTCGACTGGTCCCGGCGTCATGATTGTTCGCCGTACAAAATTTGGTTGTTGATACATAGTAATCCCTCACTTCATTTTTAATTCTTCTCTTTTATTATCTTTGGAAAAACCCAGAAATTCATTGTTCAATTTGCACTATTTTGACTTGGTTTTTTAGACATATTCAATAACTATCTTTTGTACTCCTTTTTATTCTTCGCTATACTATAAAAAAAGGAGGTTGTTGTGATGAAAATATTAGCTGAGGTCTTGGCTTTACCAAGATTTTCTGACTTACAATTATTATCGTCTCACTCAAACTTAACACAGCCCTTGGAAAGTGTAGAAATCACGGAAACACCTGATGTGGCTGATTTTATCCCTAAAAATGTCATGATTTTAACAACGGCAATGATTTATAAAGATGATCAAGAAAAATTGAAACCTTTTATTGACTCGCTAAAACAAGCAGAGTGTACGGCTTTAGGAATCAAAGTTGGGCGGTTCCTTGACGAAATTTCACCAGAAATTGTTGCCTATGCCAGTGCCGTTGATTTGCCCCTGATTAAAATTCCTAGCACACAGCCACTAGGCGGGTTGTTGCATGAAATTGTAGGCTATCTTCGTGATAGCAAAACCGAACAGATGTCTGTAGCATTTGACATCCAAAAGCGTTTTTCAACATTATTAATGCAAGATGTTGATGCTACGCGTTTCATCGCTGAATTTGCGAAAATTTTAAATGCGCCAATTATTTTATTAAGTCCTTGGCAACAGGTGATTGCCCACTCGAATTATTTTTATGGCAATCAAAAATCGGCGGAGTTTTTTATCAAACAATTATCAAAAGACCACTTTCAACAATTGGCACAAGAAAAGAAAATCTTTCGTTTACAGGATGAGCGACAAGAAAACATTCAAGTAGCTGGCTTTCCAATTCGTGTGAACGATTATTTTCCCTATTATCTATTGGTCTTATCTCCTGAACAGATTCCTTATCCTATTTCTGAATTTGCCATTGATCAGGCCATTTTAGTTTTGACTTTTATGTTATTTAAAAACCAGAAAATTGCTGAATCTTTTGAGCATCTCAAAACAGACTTTTTGGACCGCTTGCTTGATACACATCAAGAAGCGCTGAGTAAACATCAAAATTGGTTGGAACTTTGGAAAAATTATCGTTTAATCAACAGTGATTATTATCAATTAGCGATTGTCTACGGCGTGACTAAACCAGAAAATGAAACCCATATTCGTTATCAGCAAGCGGAAGGGCAACTAATTTTCCAATGGCTCAAAGAACAATTGCCGGAAATCCTGCCAGATGTCGCCTTGTTTAAATTAAAAAATCAAAATAAAAGTATCTTGATTTTTCAATCTAAAAAAAATGACCATTTGATGATTTTGCAAAACCTCGCTGAACGTTTGCAACAGGCTTTGCCTATTACCATTCGCTTTGCTTTAGGCAATGCTTATGAAAACCTAGAAGATTTGCCTAATTCTTATATTGAAGCTTCCTCGACATTAGAGGCTTCTTTACACGCTCAAAAACCAGCGACTGTGCAATTGTTCCATCCCAAAGGCCTAGCTGGACTTTTTGAAAAGATTGGCACTGAAGATGTTGAATACTTTTGCCAGCAACAATTGAAAGAGTTGGCCTATCCGACGGAACCGACGTTACAAGAATTACGAAAAACCTTGAAAGTTTTTTTAGATTTCAATTGCGAAATTACTAAAACGGCCAACGCTCTTTACCTACACAGAAACACCATTAAATATCGCATGAATCAATGTGAAAAATTATTAGGCACCTCTATCCAAGAGCCTGAGACGAGTTTACTCTTACGGGTAGCGCTAGAACTTTCAGGAAAATAATTAACAGGAAAATAGCCGAATAAAAGTAACGTCTACCAAGAAAAAGGACTCTACCGTTCACCACTGCGTGTTCAAATCCTATTGTTCCGAGGTCATTACTTTACATTCGGCTTTTCTTTATAATTCTGGTTCACGATTGGCATCTTTGGAATAAACGTACATTAGCGGTTCTTCACGGCCAACCGCATAGGCTGCTTGTGGCACATAGGCACTCATGAAAATATAGTCCCCTTTTTCCACTGGATACCATTCATTGTCCAAATTGTACATCCCTTGGCCACTAATTAAATACGCACCATGCTCTTGGACATGCGTTTCAATATAGGCATGACTAGCGCCTGGTTCAAAAGATAAGATATGCATATTCATATCAAAGTCAAACTCTTTCGGCAATAAACTCCAAAGTAAAACGTCTGTCATTCCTTCATATTCTTCGGGTTGTTGGTCATGAATTGACCCAACCACTTTATAAGGTTGATGGCCTGCCAACGGCTGATAGCGTTTTTTATATAAGAAAACTTCTGTGTCCGCTTCCTGTGCGTTCGCTAAATACATTTTCATTTCAGGCGTAAAGTAGGCGTAGCCCCCGGCTTCAAGTTCATGAGTTTCTTGACCATCTGAAACGCGCAAACGACCGTCAATGACATAAACCAACGTTTGGATCCCGTCGCCACCAAAACCAGTTGTTTGTTGACCATTTTTATGAAACGTAGCAATGTAATCCACAAATGTCGCACCTAATTTAGGCGATCCCAAAAAGGAAATATCGACATTTTCAAAACCAGGTACTGCATTTTGCACCAAACCATCATGGGGAATAATGGCGTAATTGTCTTTTTTTATCACAGCTCTTGATGTTAACAATTCTTTTTGGTAACCAACTCGATTATTTTTATAACCCATCACAATTCTTCCTTTTCTATCTTATTTATACGCTAATTCATATAAGGTATCTGCTAAAAGCTTGACGCCTTCAACCAAATCTGGAAATGCCGTTGCTTCTGCTGGATTATGACTAATCCCACCAATACTTGGCACAAATATCATCGCTGTCGGGTAATGGGGCGCAATAATTTGCGAATCATGCCCAGCACCACTATGCATCATACGATACTGATACTTGCCTTCTTTGGCTTTTTGTTCAATAACTTCTACAATTGCTTGATTCATCGGTACAGGGGCTTCATCCATCCAGCGGTCAATCGCAATCGTCAAGCCTAATTCTTGAGCAATTGTTTTCATCCGTTCTTCTAATTCACCGGTAAAATGTCGTAAAAAAGCAGCGTCGGTATGACGGCAGTCAATTGTAAATTCCACTTCTCCAGGCACCACGTTGACTGTATTGGGTTTCGGAATAACTTTGCCGAATGTTAAAACTAACGGATCCCCAATTTCGTTCGCACGATCAATGGCTTCTGCACAAATTTTAGCAAAGCCATATACCGCATCATGACGGTAACTCATTGGCGTAGTGCCTGCATGATTGGCTTGCCCTTTTAAGTTAACCGTGTAGCGACGTTGCCCTACAATACTATGAACAACACCGACTTGGAGCTTTTCGTTCTCTAAAATATTGCCTTGTTCAATATGAATTTCGACAAATGCTTCAATGTCCTCACGTCTTGTTTGCTCCTGCCGAAAATCAAAGCCTTGGCGATGCATCTCATCAACAAACTTTTTACCTTCGTTGTCAGAGATATCGACTACTTCTTCACGTTTGGCTTCACCAACGACATTTTTGCTTCCCCAGAAAACCGTTGGAAAACGACTCCCTTCTTCTTCAGCCATGGAAAGCACTTCTAAAGAACGCCGTGGTTTCCCATATTTGTCTAATAAATATTGAACAGCCGTCATGGAAGCAATAACACCATATTGACCATCTAAGGTCCCACCATTTACTACTGTGTCGATATGTGACCCAGTTAAAATCGTTTCCTGAGGAAATTCCGTTCCTGCCACTCGACAAAACAGATTCCCGACTTCGTCAAATTGCGTTTCCAGTCCAAACGCCTCAGTTTGGCTTTGCACATACTTTTGTGCTGCCAACCACGAATCTGTATAAAGTAAGCGTGTCATCCCTCCTGCAGGATCACTCCCAATTGCTGACAACTCTTCGATTCTTTGTTTTAAAACTTTTTCCAAGTCCATCACAAAACCTCCTGACTGATTACACTTTGATTGTAAACGTTTCCCTAGTTATCTTCATTGTACTTATCAAACAAAATTAAGCCTTTTTTTGTGCAAAACAACCAACGAACATCCTCTAACTCGTGGACAGAGGCGCTAATTCAATCACGCTTCTGTCCCTTTTCATTTCTAAAATAGGTGTTTAATTTTTGATAAATACGCCGTTAAACGCCTCGGTTACCCCAGTTTCTTGTGCGTAAATTGTTTCGCCTCTTAAAATTGTTTGAATCACTTGGGCCCCAATTTCACGACCAATGTAAGGACTAATTTTATTTCGGTATTCTAAATCTTCTGCTTTTAAGATATACGGCGCATTAGGTTTAATTAGTACAAAATCGGCATCCTTACCAATGCTGATGCGGCCCTTTTGTGCTAAGTGATAACGGTCAGCTGGGTTTGCTGCAATCATATCCGCGAATTGTTTCAAGGATAAACCACGTTTTTGGACGGCTTCATCGAATAACACATCGACGTTATTTTGAACACCAGAAATGCCGCCCCAAGCTTCAAAAGCATTGGTTGTATCTTTTAAGTCTGGCGTACAAGGAGAATGGTCAGAGGTTACAAACGCGATGCCGCCTGTTTGCACGTGGTTCCATAATGCGGCTTGTTGGTCCGCGTCACGAATCGGCGGTGAACATTTGACAACTGGACCAATGGCATCAAGTTCATCCGTGGTAAAATATAAATAATGCGTACATGTTTCACAAGTCACATCTACCCCTTCTGCTTGGGCTTTTAAAACTTCTTCCACGCCTTCTTGACAAGCCACATGACAAATATGAATCCGACAACCTGTTTCTTTGGCAAATAAAATAGCTTTTTGAATCGCTTCAACTTCGGTAAACACAGGACGTGTAGCTACATATGCTGCTAAAGTCGTTTCGCCATTTTGATAAGCTAACGCGCCTAATTTATCCGTAATTGGCGCATTTTCTGCATGGATTGCTAGCACTTTGCCAGTCTTGGCGACTTGTTTCATTCCTTCATATAGTGAATAATCGTCGACATTTTGAAAATCTCCTTCAATTGAACGATCGCCGCACGTTCCTAAAAAGCATTTATAGCCGGAAACGCCTCCTTCATCAAGTTCCTGAATCCCACCAGCCAAGTTGGTCGGGACCACGCCGCCAAATGACCCTACATCTACTTTTAGTTTATTTTCTCCTGCCTTGTATTTGATCTCAAGAGAGGTCTTATCCACAGTTGCTGGAATCTGATTTAAAGGCATTTCCATAAAGGTCGTCACGCCCCCTTTGGCACAAGCGGCTGTTCCTGTGACATACCCTTCCCATTCATCGCGGTAACCACCACCAGGATCGGTAATATGAACATGAGCATCCACCATCCCAGGACTAACGACTAAACCCGTCGCATCAATCACACGTTCTCCTGACAAGTCTTGCCCAATCGCTACGATTTTTCCTCCTTGAACGGCGACATCCGTAATGACTTCTCCAGTTTCTAAAATAACTAACCCGTTTTTAATCACTAACTCTGCTTGCATTTATTTTCCCTCCTGATAAGCTGTTTCTTTCACTTTTTTTGAATCCCAAGTCCATTTTTTTAACACTAAGTACAGCACAAAACCTGTGGCAAAGCCCACAAACCACGAAATATCAGCAATGATTTTAACCTGTGGAATAAATTGACCACTTAAGGAAAGAACCAACGCCAGAATAGTAGCAACATACGCCGGCTTGTTTAATCCGTAAAAAGGATTGGCTTCCTCTTTTTTGTGTTTATCTACGTATAAAGCATTTAAATCAATTTGTTGCTTTTGAACAAAATAATAATTCGCAATCATCACACCAGCGACTGGTCCTAAAACAGCCCCAATTGCGTTCAGAAAAATAAAAATACTATCGGCGTTTTCCATCAGTTTCCAAGGCATAATAAGAAAGCTAATAACACTGGCAATCATGACGCCTTTTTTATACGTCATTTTTTTAGGAAATAGCGCCGCCAATTGATAACCTGCCGGAATGATGTTCCCCGTTGCATTCGTTGAAATAGTCGTTAATAAGAAAACCGACATGGCTAAGACCACCACTGCCACATTATCTAAACGATCAATAATGTTTAAAATATTCCATTCTTGAATCCCAAAATACAGCGAACCACCTAACAGAATAACCACACTGGAAAAAGCGAAAATCCCATAACCAACAACTAAACCTGTTGTTTGCCCCACAACCTGAGCACGTGTCGAGCGCGCATTCTTAGTAAAATCCGCCACACTCGCACCAGGCGCTGACCAAACGGCCACAACCGAGTTAAAAATAATCAGATACGCCACCAGTGGATTGACTGAACGAATCGCACCAGAAACTTGATAGGACAAAATTGGTGTTAAACCGCCCCCAGCTCGAATGGCCCAAATCGTTAATCCAATAATAACGACATAAATCAACGGACTTAAAATGGCGGTAAAACGGTTCAAAATTTTGCTACCACCGAAACCTATTGCCACATTTAAGAGCCAGAAAAGAGTAAACGCCATTAATTCAGGTAGCCTGAGACCAAAAAACTGGAATGATCCACCAATTTCTAAAAAGTTCGGCCAAAATTTCCCGAGAATAATTAATAAAGCCAGCGATCCTGTAAATGTTTGCAGACCAAACCAAGCAATCGCGGCCACACAACCTCTTAAGAACCCTGGCAGTTTTGCCCCGAGACTGCCGTAAGTAGACTGTAAGTGCATCGCAAAAGGAATGCCATATTTAGAGCCAGCCACGCCATTCAAATTCATGAAAGTTGCTACAATGAATGAGCTTAACACAACTGCCAACATAACTTGCAGCGGCGATAAACCTAAGAAAATAAAGCCGCCCACTGCTGCATAATTCGGGATATTATGAATCGAACCCATCCATAATGTAAAAAAATTGCGCGCGCTCATTGTCCGTTGTTTCGGGCTACTTGGCAACAAATCCTCATTGTAGCCACGTGCTTTCAGCGCTGTTTCTTCTTGAGCTGTTACTTGAGACACATTTTTCTCCACGACAAACTCTCCTTTTTATTAAAAATTTTTTTCTATTAAAACACCCTGCCTTCTCTTTTTTGTCACTTTTGCACAAACATGCGTACTACTCTCATCACACAAATTGTAAGCGCTTTTTATAACAACAATCATTAGTTACCCCAACTAAATAACAAACGATTCTTTGTTCACTTCGAACGAAAAAATAGCAACCTTTTTTATATCGTCCTCTCACTCTAGAAAGTAAGAAACAAATCTTTTTATTCACATATTATGTACAACTTCTCTTTTCAAATGCTAAAATACGCTTATTGTTAAAAATGACATAAACAAATTATACAGTTAAATGAAATCCAACACAACATTTTTTAATCAAACACACACAAATCAGATAAACTGAAGTGGATTTTCAGGAAGAGACCCATCCTGAAAAAAGACACTGACAAAAGAGTTTTCTCACAAGATCGACAATTTTTCACAGATTCAAAATCTTCTTTTTCAATTTTTACGTTTTAAAAAATAACATTTTGAAAATAAAAAAAATGCTTAATTTTAGTCAAAAAAATAAACAAAGATTTCTGATTTTATCAGAAATCTTTGTTTCTAAATTTTCTTGCTATAATTCCTTTAACAAAATAAAATCCGTCTGTTCATCGTCTCCCATAAAAAATGAATGTTGACTGTAATAGCGGTAGCCAATCGTTTTATAAAATGCCCGCGCCGCATCATTGTGTTCCCAGACACCTAGCCACAGTGCGTTTTTACCAAATTCACGAGCTTTCTCTTCCGCCAGTTCTAACAATTGTGTCCCCAGCTTCTTTCCTTTAAACGCAGGCAAAATATACAATCGCTCAACCTCGAGCTTTTCTGGCCCCATCGGTTCCGTTTGTGCCGTCTCACGATTTAATTTCATGTAGCCAGCTAATTGATTATCGACAAAGATAAAATAAAAGTCAGAGTGGGGATTAGCCAATTCCTTTTGTAATTTTTCTAAATTGTAGGCTTCTACTAAATAGGCTTGCATATTTTCTGGGGTATTATATGGTCCGAAAGTATCTGTATAAGTTTCAATGCTGATTTCTTGTAACGCTGGTGCATCTTCTATTGTTAATTGTTTTATTTCTCCCATCAATCAGTCGTCCTTTCCTTAATAATTTCGAGTGTTCCCTTTTTTGACAAATTCCCAATCTTCGCTGACATTTTTACGCATCCGGACTAAGTAATCTGCCAATTGTGAAATTTCCACTTCTGACAAGCCTTGCAAAGCAACTTGATTCGAGTGTTGATTTTCGCGCACAATGATTGGATAAACGTTTTTCCCTTTTTCTGTGGCATAAATCCGCTTAATTTTTTTGTTGCTTGCATCTTCTTGACGATAAATGAAGCCTTGTTCTTCCAAACGCTTAATCGCCCGCGCCGCTGTGGTTCGATCAACTTTAATCAGTTCGGCAATCTTTTCTTGGATAATCCCAGGATTTTCACAGACCCTGACCAAATAAAGATATTGTCCTCGTGTTAAAGATAATTCCTTAAATTCAATATTACTGATTGAATCTAAGGCCCGCGCAATCATGCCAATTTCTCTTAAAATATCTGTCACTAGGACACTTCCTTTCGCTAATATTTTATGATTGTCATTACTGTAACTTATTTTTGTTGCAAATGCAACAAAAATAAGTATAAAAACTACAGATTTAAACAATTTGAGCATTCGTGAAAATAAAATAATTATTTCTTTTGTTATATTAACAAGTAAGATAAAATTAGTTATAGCGTCTATAGGAGGAATAGTATGAAAAAATTATTTTGTGTTATTTTAGTTATTTTTTTAACAGGTTGTAGTTCTCAAAAAGCGAATGAACCTAAAAAACAAGAAAATTCTACCAATCATACAACATCAATAAAAAGCAGTACTAATCATTACAGTTCTAGCACAGAAACAAGCTCTAATAATAAACTAAAAGAAACTTCAGAAAGTGCCAGCACCACTCAAGCTTCGGCAAAGTCTAAAAATGAAGTATCCACAAATGTCGAAGAAGCAAATTCTTTAGAAGCAACACCTTATGCTGTCGATCTTAGTAGTTTAAACAATCCACTAGTATTTAATTTTAAAGGAATGAATGTGCCAACTTCAATTACGTTAGAAAACTTAAATTCAACACCAACTGCTACCTTCCGAACTAAATTGTTTGGGGCTGAAAATGGTCAAGTGAAAGAAGCCATTAATAAATATGAGCTATCTATAAATACAATTCCTACAAAAGAGATTAGAATATTTTCAGCGGCCGATAACAGTATTCGCACCGTTAAAGTAAATACAGAGTTAATTTTAGGAACTAATATTTCTTCAAACGATGAACAAAATAGATCGGGTACTTTATACTTATTCAACAATAAAAATGGTTCGATATCTTTAATCACTTCTAACTACGCAGGCAATGTTACGGATGATCAAAAAGACGTTATGCTAGAAGTAATTCAATAAATAACCAAAAAAAATAATAAAGAGAAAACTTCATACTTAGAAGTTTTCTCTTTATTATTTTTTAGGAACTCCTCTAGAAACTCGTTTTAGTCCCCACTTATTTTTCTTATTTCTTCACCCATTAAGCTCGCGATAGAAAATAGAACATTTCATTTGAAAATGAATTATGGTTCTGCAACATGCACCGTTTGTAAAAATTCTGCGACTGAGAAATGGTATTCTTTCTCTTGATTTCCTTGAATGGTTCGAATCATTTTCTCAACTTCTGGTTGCAGAGCGGCAAACTGAACTTGTTGTCCGCGACCTTCTGCTGCGAGACAAAATTCTTCTAAAATATCTAACGCCGTACTATCAATGCTAGGAACTCCTCGCATTGAAAATACTACACCACTTTTTGTTTCCAATTGCAGTAACGTTTGTTTCAATCGTTCAGAAGACATGAAAAATAACGGGCCACTCAAATAAACCACCACCCAATTTTCCGTACAATCGGTCGGTACTAGCCCCATTCTTGACCAATCAACTTCCTCGACATTAATCGTAATCACGGCACTTTTCGCAATGAAAAACAGGCAACCCGCTAAGACCCCTAAAACAATAGCTAAACTCAAGTCAAAAATAACGGTCGCTACCATCGTTAAAAAGAATAAACATAAGGCTGTGTGGAAACGTTTCTGGAAGAATTCTTTAATCACCGACCATTCATTCATTCGCCACGCTGTCACCACTAAAACACCAGCTAACGCAGGCATGGGAATTTTAGACATGACTGGCGATAAAAGCAACATCGATAACAATAAAAAGACCGCATGAAAAATACCCGCTAAACGTGTTTGCGCACCAGATTTAATCACTACGCTCGTGCGGGCAATCGCTGCCGTCGCAGGCACGCCACCGAAAAATGGCAAAATTAAGTTGCCAATTCCTTGTGCCACTAGTTCCTGATTACTGTCTAATGGTTTCCCTGTCATGCGACCAGCCGAAGCGCCACAAAGCAAACTTTCAATCATACCTAACATAGCAATGCTAATCGAAGGCACCAAAATATCCTGAAACGCACTTAATTGAAGTGAACCAAGTTCCAAACGTGTATCACTAAAAATACTTGTCGGAATTTTCCCTACAGTGGCCACTGGCAGTTGAAAAACCACTGTTGCTAAAGTAGCTAAAATAATCATCACCAATGAAGCTGGTATCATCGCATTCCACTTTTTCGGAAAGAACACTAATCCAAGCACCACTAAAATCGACATAACCGTCGTTGGTATACTTAAATCAAAGCCCAATGAACGATAACTGCTGATTTTCTCAATTAAATTGTGTCCTTCTGAACGAACCCCAAAGAAATTATCAAGCTGCCCCAACGCAATAATAATAGCAATTCCTGAAGTAAACCCGGTAATGACCGGTGACGGAATAAAAGAAGTCAAGCTCCCTAAGCGCAAAATCCCTGCCAAAAGCAAGAAAATTCCCGCCAAAAAGGTGGCCAACAAAATCCCTTGCATGCCATGCACTGCCGCAATTGACATTAAAATAGCTGCCATCGCACCTGTTGGTCCTGAAATTTGATAAAACCCACCCGAAAGGCTCCCAATCACAATTCCAGCGATAATCGCCGTGATCATGCCAGCTGCTGCAGTAGCACCGCTAGAGACCCCAAACGCTAACGCTAATGGCAACGCGACGGCTGCGACAGTCAAACCTGCCAAGAAATCTTTTTTCATTTTTTTTTGATTATACCCTTTAAATTCATCCCTTATCATTTGTGTGTACTTTTTAAACATTCGCATCCTCTTTTCATGAAATTTCCATTCTAAAGATATCATATTTTCGGAAAGATAATAAGGTGTTTTGTGAAGGAAATCGCTAAAAAATTTTTTTCACCTCATTTAGACAAAATTGTCTAATATTTTAGGAATTTAGCCACCGCTGTTTCCTAGAGTATGATATGCTTAACTAGTAAACAGGCTTCACAAACTTACATTAATTGGGGGAAACTATTATGTGTACAGGCATCAAGATTATTTCCAAAACAAATGATATTTTTTATGGACGTACGATGGATTTTACGTTTGACTTTTTTGGCAACGAAGATCCAATTGCACCAAAAATCCCTACTCTAATTGCTCAATTTCCAAAAGGTACAGTTCTAAACAGCCAACTAAATCCTTGGACGGCAAAATATGCCTTTATGGGACTAGCAATGTCAGGCACAGATCAACCAGCGAACGATGGTAAAACCGTCAGCCTTGCTATCACAGATGGTATCAATGAAGCCGGCTTATCTGGTGATATTCAATATTTAATGGAATCTTCAACAGCACCTGCTGAAAGTTTAGCAGATCGTGGTTTAACACCTCATATTGCAGAAGAAGTACTTGCTTATATTTTGAGTAATTTTGAAAGCGTTGACGAAGTAAAAGTAGCTTTTGAAAAAATCGGCCTGTTAGATCAAAAATTCCAACTTGATTCATTGGGGGAAGTTCATTTTACCTTACACTGGACCATTAATGATAAAAATAATAATAGTATCGTTTTGCAACCAACAGATAACGGAGCGTTCGTCATTTATGATTCGATTGGCGTAGTCACAAACAGTCCAGAATACAATTATCATTTAACCAATGCACGAAACTATATCGGGATGCGCAACTATGCTATTAAGGAACCTTACACTTTAAAATCAGGCGCAACACTTGACCCAATTGAAGGTGGGACTTCTTACGGACTATTAGGAATCCCAGGAGACTTCACTTCGCCGTCACGCTTCATTCGTGCGTTATACTATTCTGACAATCTCCAAGAATTTGATAGCTCTGAAGGGATTATGCAACTCTATCGCGCCTTCCAAACAGTGATGATTCCTCGGGGAATTGGCCATTTAGGTCAAAGTAATTCTCTGTCTGATTTCACACATTATTGGTCAGGATATGATGTAACTAATTTAACCATGTATGTCCAACCAGAAAGTACTACCTCATTTACAAAATACACTTTGGATCCAGCTTTAACAGAAGTTACTACTTTTGCTGTTTCTAACGAGCTACTACTAACAGATTTAAATCAATAAAAACACAAACAACGTCTCTGACCAGGTAATTGGTCAGAGACGTTGTTTCGTTCATTTTTCAGATAATGCGTTATACAACGGCGCTAATTCTTGAAGCGCCTGACAACTTTTTTCTTCAATCGTTTCAAGCTTTTCCGTCGCAAACCACAACTTACCGATCTGAAATGAGCGATTGCCTATCCGCTCTTCTAGAATTTTCCGTTGTTTTTCATCTGCTAAATAATCTTTTAAAGGCAAATGGTCCACTAGTTCATGCTCCTCCTGCGGCCAAATATAATAGCCTTCGCAGTCGATGGTTTGACTCCAAGCTTCTAAACGATTAAGCAATTGATTGTAAGCGACGACTGAGCCTGTCCGCTCCTCACTTTTGTAATGTTGAAACATCAAATACACTTGAAATTGCTTTTTATTTAATAACAACGCCAAACAAGCATTTTCCGCTTGACGTTGCTCACTGCGATACGCAGCCCAGAAATGACTGCGTAAATTCCAGCCGTTGGTCCAGCTTTCAATTTTCGGCTTAGTGATGCCGAGTTCAGCTGGTAAACCTTGGGCGATTGCGAGGTTTAAGGCTTTCCACTTTTCCCAATGTTGCTTGTAGGTTTGCTTTAAGGCATCGATTTCTGCTGATGTTTGTTGCTCTTTGAGTTGTTTAAATGTGAAGATTTCTCGGTTGAATAGGTTGAAGTCTTGATGGGTTAGGTTCATTTTATTCCCTCTTTTTAGTATCTTCTAGTTACTCTTAATAATTTTATTTTTCAATAGCCATTGTAAAAATAACACAAGGACTACAACTGGCCAAAGCGTGATTGGGAAAAAAAGCCCCACAAAAATGCCTGGTACAAGAATCGTTCCTAAGATTTGGGTTGTTAAACTCGTAGCAAAAATTGCGACAACAAAAAGCGAGTTAATTGTTGGAAAAAATTGTGCGACCGCAAACCCGATTAAAATAGCTGAAAAAACGACGGGAAAAATATCGCCACCTATCCAACCCGTGTGTAAACAAACTTGTAAAAATACTAGTTTCATTATCGCAGCGATTACCAAGATATACCAGGCTTGTTGACTACCAAAACTAGGAACTAAATGCATAAAAGATTGTCCTGAAAATAGTAATCTTGGCATTAAAATAACAAAGAGAAAAATACAGGCTGCACCAAAGCTTACCAGTATGCTTTGCTTTTCTTCAAAAGGTTGGCATAGTTTAGCCAGAGCAGCTTGCAACCATTGATAGGCGTTACCAATCACAAAAGCAGTTAATAAAGCGGGTAAAATCAGCCATAACGAAGCCATTTCAATTTTTCCAGTTCCTAACTTCGTAATAAACGATGGGTGTCCCACCAATTTCATTAAAAAGGTAAACACCACCAACCCGTTCACAATAAATAACCCGTTCATCACTTGTTTCAGTTTCTTTTTATCCACAGGAGCGAGCATCGTATCGTAGCGCTGAACAAACTGTTGCGGATGTAGCAAGCGCTGAATTTTTGTCCAAAATACTTGCTGTTCTTGCTCGTCATAATGAAAATAAAGGTACCGTAACTTATCAGATTGCCAGACTGACAACGAAATAATTGCTCCCAACAATGCAGCTTCAGGACCGACACCAGCCCCGAAAATTAAAATTACCAAGGCGGCCAATAAATTTCTAAACACACCTGAATAATCGACCGATTGTTTCGCCTTCAATTCTGTCAGAGCCTCATGCGCCGTTTGTGGTATTTGCCCGAAGCGTTTCTTCAGATAACTCAATACCAACGCTCCTAGCACACACAAGACAAAATAATAGAGAATTGGCCATTTCATTTGCGCTGGCAACACCTCCCAGAGCAGAGTCGTTAGCTCTCCTTCAATGATTAAAAATGCTCCTGAAATTCCCGCGATGATACTACTTAAAAATAACCCACTGACGATAATTGTCCACATTTTTCTGTTACACATACTTCCTCCAAATGATAGTTGTTTCTTTTATAGTAGCAGATAGTTAGTGGTTTGTGTTTGAAGATTTTGGGAAGGATTTATTTTTTTGAAAAAATTGAGGTTATGAAAAGATTCCATTTTTTATTGATCAAATTATCCTTCTTGTATAATCGTTTCTTTTGGCTATATATATTCCATTAAATTAAAAACCGCCACTTATATTGCTTCTTAAGTTCCCACAAACAACGCCACTTCCAGCGCCAACAAGTCCACTTCCTTATCAAAATCCAACAGCACTAGCTGTTCAATTTTCTCCAATCGTTGTAACAAAGTATTACGATGAATAAAGAGCTTTTTGGCTGTTTGAGACAAGTTTCGTTTTGATTGAAAATAGACATTCAGTGTATGGACAAAGTCGGTATGTTGCTGTTGATCACTTTTCTTCAATGGTTGAAGATATTTTTTTCTGAGGGTTGCTTGTCCTTCTTCTAAAAAATAACGTTGCAATGTCTGTCTAAGATGAAAATTCGCGTAGGAAGCAATCCTCATTTCAGGTTTTTCTACAATGAATTGACGTTGAAAGGCTAAAACGTCAATCGCTTGTTGATAAGATTCATGAATCTGGGTCAGACCTTGAATCTTAGGTCCTATTGTTAGGAAAAGTTCCACATCTTCTTGTACTTTCATTAACTGATTTATACTACTTTGTGCTAGGCGTTGCATCATTTTCAGATAATCGCCTTCTTTTTCAGGTGGATCTTCAACCAATAAGACAAAGGAACTGTCAATTTCAATACAAACAATTTTTTGTTTGTCCCCTAAGATAACTTGGTTTAGCTGGTTGCCTAAAATAGACATTCTTTCTTGCCTTTGGCGTTCATTTAAGGTTAATGAAATTAGCAAAATTGCATAGGGCTTATCTATTGCCAAGCGATAATATTGTTGAAATTGTTGGAAAACAGCTTGGTCCCTCTTTTCATGCGCAATCAGCTTAAAAAATAATTCGTTTCGTTGTTGGTATTCTTCAAATTTCCGTGAGTATTCCAATTGCAATTGTAAAAGTAAGTAATGAGCTGTGATTTTAAAATGAGCCACATCGACTGGCCGTAATGGGGCCAAGGTGTTCCAGACGAGTAAATAATATAAAATAACATTTTTCTTTTTAATTGGATAAATTTCAATTGGCACCACTTGGTTCTGGAGTTTCAACTGTAAATGAATCGGTTCTTGATAAAAGCGTAATAATGGATGACTTTGTTCCAGCAATTGTTTTTGGAACTCTGAGGTTTCTTGTCTATCTTCTAAAATGCTAGAAATACGAATTGGATTTTTAGGCAAGTCAAAAAAATTAACTCCTTCAAAGTGGTCATTCAATAACAAGACAGGATTTTGAATGGTTTCTGCTAGATCCTGCAGCAAATGAAAACTGCTACTTCCCGTTTCTAAGATTTGGTAAATTTTATTATGCAATGCGGTTTCTTGCGCATTCATGTCAAATTGTTCTAACGTGACACGACTTTTCAACACGTCAGCAATTTGCGAAAAGGTGTAATTGTAAGGAATTGCTAAAATAGGAACGTTCATTTCATCTGCTAATTTGATTAGGTCTGGTGGAACTTCTTCAAAATAACGTTGGGTTTTAAATCCCAAGGCAGCACAATGGTGTTTGGCTAGTTCTTTCAAAAAATTTTTCTGTAATTTCCGATCATCTTTAAATATGTACCCTGTCGTTAACAGCAGCTCACCTGCTGTTAGCCAATCTAAAATATCAGGATTTTCTAAAATATTGACTTTTAAAATCGGTTGGTCCTGATTTTTATGTCCTGCCACTAAGGTAATGCCAGGTAATTCTTCTAACGTTAATAAATCACTCACTTTTAACATCATTTATCCTCCCAATGTACAAATTGTCCATTCAAACTTGTAAATCAATGTCATTTTTAGCAATTGTTTAGCGTGCTGGATTCTTTTATTATGAGGTCGTGAAAGCGCTATTAAAAAGGAGGTCGTTGGAATGACAAAAATTTTAGCTTATGACCAAACGATTTTATCGAAACTCCCTCATCAAACATTGACTAGTTTGCAATGTTTTACGCACGCTATTAATTATGGTCATGTAGACACCCAAGAAATTCTCTTGACCATTTCAACGCATCCCGAACATATAGCACCTAACACGATTATACTCGATGAAAAAAAACTTAGCCATTTCGCTGATTTACCTGTCCAAATTGAGCCCCTGTTTATCCGGTTAGGCCGACGACAATTAACCCTAGCCGATGCCCAAATTTGGCAACCAACGCCACTTTATTTAACACCCAGTAAAACAAAAATAGCTATTTTTTTAACGTATATTCAGCAAACTCGTTTCAATCCTTGGCAAGCGCTTTTTCCTGCTTCGCCGTCAACCTTTCTTTTTGATTCTTATAGTCGGACCCAGATTCAAAAAGAAATGATTCATTTTCAACAGGCTTGGGAGCAAAAATCTTTTAAAATAGCTCTTGATTGTTTAACGAAGATTTTGGGATTGGGGATTGGTTTAACCCCCACTGGCGATGATTTTATCACAGGATTACTTGCTAGTTTTTCTGCATTACAGCAGCTTCCCTCGAATTTCCAACAGCTGGCTGTGCTAGCCAAGGAACGAACGAATGCGGTCAGTTATGCGGAAATCCATGAAGCAGTGAACGAGCGGTTTTCTCAGCTAGTTCAGCGTGTTTTTTTATCAATTGAAAGTGGAAATACAAACGAAATGGCTCAAGCGGTTTCAGCTTTAGAGGAGGTGGGCTCAACTTCAGGAAGCGACATACTTTGCGGCATTATTTTTGGTTTAAAACTATTTTGTGAGGAGAATAATCATGACAATTCAAACAGTAATTAAAGAGAACGCCTATTTTGATTCAGTTACTTTAATGACCATTTCAACACGAGCCAATGAACTGGCTGGAGTTAAAACTGCAATGATTGGGATGGGAACCGACATGAATCTTGAAGTGATTCGGAATGTTGGTTTATATACACCCGCCTTGGATCATGTTACAACAGGTGATTTATTAATTGTTTTAGATCTTGATGACCAAGCGAACTCAGAAGAAATTTTACAGCAAGTCGACGAGTTATTTACGAAGAAAAAGAAAACCGCTTCTTCTGAAGTAACCTATAAGACGTTAGATTCAGCCCTTCATGAAGAGCCTGATGCCAACTTAGTTGTAATTTCTGTCAATGGAAAATTTGCTGCACGAGAAGCGCATAAAGCTTTAGATCAGCAAAAACACGTCATGCTCTTTAGTGATAACGTGACGGTTGACGAGGAATTAGCGTTAAAACAAAAAGCACACGAAAAAGAACTGTTTGTGATGGGCCCTGATTGTGGAACAGCGATTATTAATGGCGTCGGGTTATGTTTTGCTAACGAAGTACGTTCAGGAGATATTGGAATTGTCGGCGCTTCTGGTACAGGCAGCCAAGAAGTTAGTGTCCAAATCCATAAATATGGTTATGGGATTTCACAATTAATTGGTACTGGTGGCCGTGATTTGTCTGCTGAAATTGGTGGGCTGATGATGCTTGACGGGCTGGATGCTTTAATGGCTGACGAACAAACTAAGGCAATTTTGCTTATTTCTAAACCGCCTGCTCCAGAAGTAACAGAGAAAATTTTAAAAAAATTAGCTGTTTCAACTAAACCAGTTGTTATTTATTTTATCGCCAGTGAACAAACGGAACGAAAAATAGACAACGTCACTTTTGCTACTTCTTCTCTGGATGCAGTTCAAAAAGTGATTCAATTTAGTCAAACACAGGAAGCGGAAACCAGCCTCTATCAAAATCCGACAGGCGCAATGTTAACAGCTATCCAACAGCAACAAGCCCCTTCTCAAAAATTTGTTCGTGGGTTGTTCTGTGGTGGCACTCTTTGTGATGAACTTTTGTATGCTTTAACAGAAGTCTCTGATGATGTTTATAGTAATATTCATAAAATTCCTGAACGACAATTAGCAAATCCTGACCACAGCCAAGCACATACATTGATTGATTTCGGTGATGATCGTTTCACAGAAGGCCGCCCACATCCAATGATCGATCCGACTTCTCGGATTACTCGCATTCTTCAAGAAGCCAAAGATCCTGAAGTGGCAGTTTTAGCGTTAGATTTTGAATTAGGTTATGGTTCTCACGAAAATCCTGTTGGCGTGTTAGCGGAGGCGTTAAAGGAAGCCAAAGCAATAGCAAAAGCAGATGGGCGTGAGTTAGCCATTATTGGCTATGTTTTAGGGACCGAAGAAGATCCACAAGATATTCATGAACAGCGGAAAATTTTAGAAGATTTAGAGGTTCTCGTTGTCGACAGCAGTCATCAACTTTGCGAAGCCACCAAAACTTTTGTAAAAGGAGCGAACGAACATGAGCAGAAATGATCTTTTTAAACAGCCTTTAGATACGATCAATGTAGGCATTGACTTTATTCATGAAGATATGAAAAAACAAGGGATTCCTTCACATCAAGTAAATTGGGCACCGCCAGCCAATGGCGACCCAGAGCTATTAAAATTATTGGATCAGTTAAAAAATCCAACACTTTATGAAAAAATCCAACAAGCCAACGAAGAAGCGGTTACCCGCATTATTCAATCAAAACCTATTTTAGTAGGATTTGATAAAGCAATTAATGTCATGCCCGATATGACTGAAACGACCATCTTACATGCTGGGCCACCCATTACTTATGAAAATATGTGCGGACCGATGAAAGGTGCCGTTCAAGGAGCGCTTGTTTTTGAAGGATTAGCAAAAGATCTAGCTGATGCCGATCGGGTTGCTCGTTCTGGCGCGATTACGTTTTCTCCTTGTCATGAACATGATGCCGTTGGTTCTATGGCTGGCGTGACTTCTCCGAATATGTACGTTCATATTATCAAAAATGAAACGTACGGCAACACGGCTTTTACTAATTTAAGTGAACAATTGGCGAAAGTTTTACGATTTGGTGCAAATGATCAATCCGTCGTGGATCGCCTGATTTGGATGCGCGATGTTTTAGGTCCATTACTTCATGATGCCATGACTTTTTGTCCAGAAGGCATTGATTTACGCTTAATGCTTTCGCAAGCCTTGCATATGGGCGATGAGTGTCATAATCGCAATGTAGCTGGAAGTACGTTGTTAGTCCAAGCATTAACACCTTACATGGTTCAAACTGATTTTTCTCGTGAACAATTAAAAGAAGTATTTGAATTTCTTGGCAGTTCTGACTATTTTTCTGGTCCGACTTGGATGGGCGCCGCTAAATGTGCGTTAGATGCTGGGCATAATGTGGAGAATAGTACAATTGTCACCACCATGTGTCGAAACGGGGTCGAATTTGGAATTCGTGTCAGTGGGATTGGTGGAAATCACTGGTTTACGGGGCCTGCCCAACGGGTGATTGGTCCGATGTTTGCTGGTTACACACAAGAAGATGCTGGTTTGGATATGGGCGATAGTGCTATTACAGAAACGTATGGTGTTGGCGGATTTGCCATGGCAGCTGCACCAGCAATTGTCCCATTAGTTGGCGGAACAGTGGCAGAAGCATTGAATTATTCAAAAGAAATGCTGGAAATTACTACGAAAGAAAATCCCAATGTCACGATTCCTGTTTTAGATTTTATGGGGATTCCTTCAGGCATCGATGTCTTAAAAGTCTTAGAAACAGGGATGCTGCCTGTCATTAATACTGCTATTGCTCATAAAGAACCGGGGATTGGTATGATTGGCGCTGGATTGACTAATCCGCCAGCAAATGTCTTTAACGAGGCACTAAAAGCTTTAATAGCTACAATAAACTAATTTCAAAAACTTAGTAAAATGTCATTTTTTTGGAGCGATCATATGAAAAATAAATCGATCAATTACGAAGCCGTTTTAGCTCTTGTTGTAAAAATTTTTTTGGGAATGTTCCTGTATTGGATCATGAATGGCTTTCGACATGTGTCTAATTTTTTTCCTTACAATGACGTAGTTACCAAAGTGAATCAGCAGGGATTTTACAAATTTATCTATTTTGTTATGAACTTCACGGAAGGAGAATTTTACGGTGGACTTTTTACAACGCTTTTCTTACTAATCGGCGGTCTGATTGCTTGGCAACTTTATCGGAAAAATTCAAAATGGCAGGGATTTGCAATTGCTGGTGGTTCTGGTGCTTGGCCTTGGGTACTTGCTTCTCAGCTACTTTCCCTCTTTTTAACTATTTATGTTTTTGATTTTACACGCTTTTTTACAAAAGAAGTGTTGTGGTTACCAACGTTTATTGTGGTGGTCGGCACGCCGCCAGCTTTAACGCTCGTTTATGGTCCTGGCTGGAAAAAATTAGGAACGATTTCTCTGTTGAGTGCGCTTTTCACCTTTCCGTTTGCCAATTGGCTGAATGCGCAATTGATGCCCCTTTTAAATGTACCTGGGACAGTTTCCAACGTTACCACAATGGCTTTTGTTGGCTGGATTGTTTCAGCCATCTGTCATCAACTTCCTTGGATGGTTCCTTCTGTTGCACCAATCGCTCAGAAGCGGCAAAAACAACCTAAAATTGAAAATACGCAAACCTTTCAATGGTCAATACGACGCACTTTTGCTGACTTCTCCGAAGCTTGGTTTTATGGAAATGAGTTAGTTGGAGGTTTGGTAATTCTAGGCGTTTTAACAGATTGGTTTGTCAACATTAATCATATTACAAATGGTTCTGGCTTGGTTCCTGACATTTTAATGGGACAAATGATTGCTTCGGCTGTTGGTGTTTTTCTTTATCGAAAACATTTCGCTGAAGAAGGTTGGTATCCAACGTTTATGCCACTGGTCAGCATTGTTCCTGGTGTGATTTTAATGATGGGTGGTGGCTTTTGGCTTTCCCTGACCATCGCCGTTTTAGCAGGAATTAGTGCGGCCCCTGTCGGTAGCTATATTGCTAAACGATTACCTCCGTTTGTTCCTGGCGCTGTCGGCTTTGTATCAGGAATGGCTGTTGTAACCATTTTATTGTCAGCCGTTTTGCATACATTTGATATTTTTGTATAGTGAATAAAAAGAAGCGAATGACGATTCGCTTCTTTTTTTAATTGACCAATCCCCTTTTTATCCGTATTCTTAAGCAAAAGGAGGTTTTGCCATGTACTCCATGTTAAAACGTGTGATAACGGAAAAAGATTTGCTTCGGCAAATTCGTTTGTTGGAACAGTTGTTAAATGTTCCCCAGCTGACAGCCAAGCGTTTAGCCACGCAAATCCAAACGACAGAGCGAACCGTTTTTTCGGATTTACAGTATATTCGCAGTCAATTACCCGCCGACTGGTCCATTGAAACCGATAGCAGTGGTATTCGGTTACGCAATCAGGGGAATGCGCAAACCAATGAGCTTTGGTCATTATTTTTACCTCAATCCATTAGTATTCAACTATTAAAAGAGCTACTATTTACGAAAGAGTTAGTGACAACTTCTTTTTTGAGCACTAGTGGTGTTTCTTATGAAACTTTGAAGCGACATATCAAAAAGATGAATCTGGCCTTACGTGATTTTCATTTAACGATTCAGCTAACCACAGCCACCATTCAGTTAATCGGGGCAGAAAGCAATATTCGGATTTTTTATCATCGTTTGTTGGTGCCTTTTACTCATAATAATTATTTTTTTGACGATTATTCTATTCATGAGGAGCATTATTTTCAATTTTTGAAACAAGTTTACAGTAGTGAGTTTACGGTGGAAACGGAAGAAATTTTTGGCGCTTGTTGGTTTTTTATTAACACGATTCGCAACAAAGCCAATTGCCGAGTGAGTCAATTTTCTTTTGATTCAAAAGATGTCTTGTTTCAACTTTATCAACCGTCCTTGGCAAAACTTTATGCTTCTGAAGGCATCTATTTGCAAGGAGAAGAAAGTTTTTTCGCCTTCTTTTGTTTCTTAGAAAGTTGGAATTACGATAATGTCTATGGCGAAACGTTGGCTTCTGCGCTCCACACTCATTACAGTCAGCTGCGAAAGTCGTTACAACAGTTTGTCACTAATTTGTCCACTGAAGAAGCCCGGCCTGATTTAATCCAAACAAATTTATTGGATAATCTGTTATTGTTATTCATTAAATATACCGAGTCCCCAACACTTTCTGAGCAATTTCAATTGGAATATCAAGAATTAATGACTGAACAAGCCGCGGAGGACCTTGCGTTATCAAAGAGCAACCAAGAACTTTTGGAGATTTTATCTCGCTACACCACGATTGAAGAACCAACTTATTTTCTTAGTTTGGCTTCTTTGTTAGAAAAACAAGCCAGTTATTCTATTCAGGCGCAAACGATGACTGCCTATTTCCTCTTTCAAGGGGAACCTGCTTGGAAAGCTTTTTTACAACAAGAATTAGCTGCTTATTTAGGTACTCGTGTGAAATTACAAGCCATTGAATATGTGGAACTAAGCCAGTTGACGTTAAATGAAGTCGACATAATTATTTCCAATTTTCCCTTGGATCATCTTGATCTTCCTGTCTTTTATCTCTCTTTAATTCCAACAAAAAATGAACTCCGCCGACTAGCAGAGCTCACTCTTCATTCTTATTTTTAAAGGAACTAGCGAGGACATTCGCTAGTTTTTTGGCTTTCTTTCGTCATGAATCGTTTGGTTATATATTTTTCCCCTTCAACAAGGAAAAACAGACTCACAACATGGACGAAAATCATTGCTAATTGAAGGCCATTTAAAGAAGTTGTGCCAATTAATTGCTGCGCTACTGGCCAGTAAACTACTAGCGCTTGTAGTAAAAAGAGGATTCCTAATGAAGCAAACAACACTTTATTTTGGAAAAATCCTGTGCTTAACGACGGATCAACCAACTTACGACAGTTGATCATATACGCTGCTTGCGCTAAGACGATACTTTGTAAGAGGAACGTTTGCTGTAAGGCTTGGCCCTCAAATTGTAATGCCATAAGGTAACCTGGTACCATAATGAGTACCGACACATAGACGATTCTAAAAATACTGTACTTTGTTAAAATGCCTTCGTTAACATCTCTTGGTGGTCGTTTCATTGTATCAGCACTCGCTTTTTCAAAACCTAATGCATAAGACAAAGTAATCGTAGTTACCATGTTTACCCATAATATTTGGACAGGTGTCAACGGTAGAGGATGATTCATTAAAAGCGCCCAGACAACAATTAAACCTTGTGCTAAAGAGGTTGGCAAGAAGAAGGTAATCGTCTTTTTCAAGTTATCAAAAATGCGGCGTCCTTCTTTCACGGCTTTAGCAATCGTATGGAAATTATCATCTGCCAAAACCATATCTGCGGCTTGTTTGGTTACTTCACTTCCTTTAATTCCCATGGCAATTCCGGCATCGGCTTTCTTTAGTGCTGGCGCATCGTTTACACCATCGCCGGTCATTCCGACAATTTCGCCATTGTTTTGTAACGCCGTGACAATTCGTAATTTATGTTCTGGCGTCGTTCGTGCAAATACATCGACTTTTTGAACGTGCTGAGCTAATTCTTCATCTGACATAACATCAATTTCTAATCCTTCAAGAACTTTTTTCGTATGCTTTAAACCAACCTGCTCGCCAATGGCTTGCGCTGTATCTTTATGGTCTCCGGTAATCATTTTGACGGAAATACCTGCTTCTTGAGATTCTTTGACGGCTTGAATGGCACTTTCTTTTGGCGGATCGATGATGCCTGCCAGTCCAGCAAACGTCAATCCTGACAATGTTTCATGTGTCAGTTCCTGTTGTGACGTAACTGTCTTATAAGCGAAACCTAATACCCGTTGTCCTTTTTGCGCTAATTGCGCAGCTTGTGCTTGCCAAGCACCTTTTTGATTATCAGATAACGTAGAAAGTTGTAACAATACTTCTGGCGCACCTTTGACATAAATAATTGAACCTTCTGCTTGCGGATGGCGAGTGGCCATGTATTTGTAACTTGAACTAAACGGAATTTTCTTTTCTACAGGGCGTAAAGACAGTTGATCCTGATCAACATATTGTAATAAAGCTAACTCGGTAGGATTCCCTTGTAAGTCGGCGATTTTTTGTTGGTCTTGTAATTTCAATTCTTGACAGTTGGCCATAATCTCTTTGACAATGGTCATTTCTTCAGTCACTACATCCATTACCGTCATTTCATTTTTAGTTAGCGTTCCTGTTTTATCTGAACAGATAACTGTCATTGAGCCTAATGTTTCAACGGAAGGCATGCCTTTAATAATCGCATTTTCTCTAGCCATCTCATGAACACCCATCGATAAAATCATCGTTAACACAGCAGGTAAGCCTTCTGGGATCATTGCTACAATTAATGCAATCATCGCAGAAAATAAGAGGCTCCATTCCATGCCATGACGAAAAGTGGTAAAGAAAATCAGAAACACGATCAAGACCATAATCCCTTGGAAAATTTGCTTGTTTAATTGGTGCATTTTCCGTACGAGCGGCGTTGTTTTTTGATCTACTGACTGCAACGCGTGATTAATTTTTCCAACTTCAGTGGAATCTCCTGTTTCTACTACAACGCCCAAGGCTGAGCCCGCTTGGACAAGAGTTCCTGAAAAAGCCAAATTCTTTTGATCGCCTGTTGGCAATTCTTCATTCAAGGAACCGGTAATTTTCTCCACGGCTTCTGATTCGCCTGTCAAAATTGATTCTTCAATCATCAGATTATGAACATCAAATAAGCGCAAATCTGCTGGGACTACATCGCCAGCTTGTAACGTGACTACATCTCCCAGAACCAATGTTTCAGAAGAAACGGTTGTTTTTTGTCCATCAATTAGAACGACTGCCTCTTGGCCCATCATCTGTTTCAGGCCGTCTAATGATTCTTCTGCTTTACGCTCTTGCCAATAACCGACAAAGCCATTGACAAGTACCACTAGAAAAATGATACTTCCTTCGACCACTTCGCCTGTGGCAAATTTTAGAATTGCGGCAGCGAGTAAGACCACCATTAGTAAATCTGTAAAATGTTTGGCTAGCTTTTGCCACGTTTTCAGTTGTTGTTTTTCTTCAATTTTATTTGGACCATTCGTTTGTAAACGTTGCTGACGTTCTTCGCTAGAAAGACCCGTTTGCTTCGTCTTAGTCTGCTCGATTACTTTTGTTGAGGAAAGTTGATACCATTTCATTTCGTGTACCTCCTATTTACTTGATACCTTTATTATAGAGAGGATTTTCTTCACAAAATGGTCGATAATTTCAGTGGCCCCTGAAAAAAATGGGGCCGAGATTATTAAAGAAAGGAACAACCCGCATTTTAGCGGGTTGTTCCTTTCTTTTAAATATTTTCTTGTTCGACCACCAATTGACTTTTGCCAATTAACGCTTTGACATCAATAATTTCACCATTTTTACGTCGGTCTGCTAACTCAACTGAGGTGGTAAACAACAAGTCACTAGAAGAGTTCAACGCTGTTTCAATGGAATCTTGGACTACGCCGACGATAAAGCCAACGCCGACGACTTGCATGGCAATATCATTGGAAATGCCAAACAAACTACATGCAAGCGGAATTAACAACAAGGAACCACCAGCAATTCCTGAAGCCCCACAAGCAGAAACAGCGGCGATGATACTCAACAATAATGCTAAATAGATTGGCACGGACATGCCTAATGTGTGGACTGCCGCCAATGTCATAATGGTAATCGTAATGGCTGCGCCGCCCATATTAATCGTTGCGCCCAGCGGAATAGAGACCGCATAAGATTCTTCATTTAAATCCATTGCTTTCGCCAATTCCATATTAATGGGAATATTGGCCGCAGAACTGCGTGTAAAGAATGCGGGAATCGCACTTTCCTTTAATACAAAAAAGACTAACGGATACGGATTTTGCCGAATATTCCAAAAAACAATCGCTGGATAAACGACTAAAGCAACCACGGCCATCGTACCAATTAACAATAATAGTAACTGACCATACTTGGCTAACCCTGCAATGCCTGTTGTTGCCACCGAATGAAACACCAAACCTAGAATTCCAATTGGCGCAATGCCGATAATCATTTGAACGACCGTGGTAATCCCTGTTGAAAGATTGGCAATCACATCCTTGGTAGCGACCGAACTTTGACGTAGCCCAATACCGATTAATGAGGACCAAAATAAAACAGATAAATAATTGCCTTCAATCATCGCTTGAATCGGATTTTGGACAACGCTTGTTAACACATTGCTTAAAACATCACTAAGTTGCGTTGGGGCTGCTTGCGCTTCCTGCGCCGCCTCCAAGACAATCTTAACGGGAAACAGATAGCTTGCCGTCACTGCAACAACAGCTGCCAAAAATGTCGCTAACAGATACACAACTAAAATTGATCCAACATATGTTTTCGCCCCAGCCTTTTGTTGGGCTAGCGACGCAATAATTAAGACAAAAACTAAAATCGGCGCAATTGCTTTTAAGGCGCCCACAAACAATTCACCAAGAACGCTGATGAAGGTCCATTCTGGCACCAAGAAACCCAAGGTGGTTCCAATCACAATCCCTATCATGATTTTTTGAATTAACGATAATTTCCGAATCGCTTTGACCATTCACTTCACGCTCCTTTAAAATAAAATACAGTTTGGGACATACTACCATAATTATTAAGATAAAAAAAGAGTGTTTCTCAAAAAACTTTCATTTTTCGAGAAACACTTGGTCAACTCATCAATTTCGTCTATTTTTCTGAAGACTTTTCCGCTGAATGTTCTTTGTTTTTATGGTGATGGTGGTGATGACTTTGTTTAGAATACAAGTAGGATTTTGCTACGACCGAAATAAACATAGCCATAATCCCCAAGCCTACTGTAGCATAAACCATGGTGAAAATTTTTCCCAAGTCAGTAACTGGATGCACATCTCCATAACCAATCGTGGTTAACGTCATGAAACTTAAATATAACGAATCTAATGGCGACAATTTTTCCACTGTTGAATAAAAAATAGTCCCACTCAACAACGTGGTTGCCAGTAAAAAGAACAAGGCACGAGTGTCTTCTTTTTTTAAGATACCTAAAAAAGATGAAAATAGTTTTTTGACAGAAATAAGTAAAGATAGCAAAAAAATGACCTCTTTCTATTGTTAATCTCTTCTTAACGTTAGCACTTTTTAGATGAAGTTCAACTTTTTAATTGGTGTGGTTAAAGAAAATTTATTTTTTTGTTATTTATAATACACTTCATCTAAAAATAACCCTTGTGCAGGAGCCGTTTCACCTGCGCCTTCTCGGACTTTTGTTGCGAACAATTCATCAATTATCGCTAATTCTTTGGTGCCTGCACCAATTTCTAAAAGTGTCCCAACGAGGATGCGGACCATTTTATGCAAGAACCCATTGCCCACAAAAGTGAACTGTAACATTTCGCCGTTTCTTTCAATCGTAATCTTTTCAATCGTTCGAGTAGTCGATTTTTTGTTTTTTTTCAATGCTGAAAAGCCAATAAAATCATGGGTCCCTATTAATTTTTGGCAAGCTTGTTCCATTTTTTCTTGATCCAACGCTTTGGGAAAGTGAAAACTATGATACCGTTCAAAGGCATTAGGAATTGGGCTATTCCAAACATAGTAGCTGTATTGTTTGCCTGTGGCATTATACCGTGCATGAAAACGTTCAGGCATTTCTGTAACTTCTTTAACAACAATATCGCCAGGTAAATATCGATTTAAAAAGGATAACATTTCGGTTGTTGTTAGTGAACTAGTCGTTTTAAAATTCGCTACTTGACCACGTGCATGTGTGCCGGCATCCGTTCTGCCTGAGCCAATAATTTCAATCGGTTCACCCGTCATTTGTGTTAAAATACTTTCAATTTTCCCTTGAATCGTTTTCTCTGAATTGCCTAGTCGTTGCCAACCTGAGTATCTTTTACCATCGTATTCAATGGTTAATTTTATGTTGCGCATGGGCGAAGCTCCTTCGTATTCTTTTTCTCTCTTATCATAGCAGAAATAAGTGGATTTTTCTTCTTTTCCAAGAATAAAACACCTCTTTTCTATAGAAAAGAGGTGTTTTATTTAGTTTAATCCTGCAATTTTCAATTCTTCAACATTCGCTGCTTTAGCATTTTCAGTCACTACGGCTTTAAATGTCACTTGGTCGCCCTCTTTTAAGAATAGCGCCAGCGGACTGTTATTAGTTGTTACGCTAAAAATGGTTTTTTCATCTTCTAGTAAAAATGAAACTACCGTTTGCGCTTCCCCAGCTACTACTGAGACACGAGCTACTTTACCTTGCATCGTTTTCAAGTTGGCTTTGTCTGTATTTTCATTGTTACTTCCTTTGGTTACTAACTCAATTCGATAAGCGTCTAATGCGCCTTGTGCCGTGTCTGCATCAATCACAATATCATTATCTACGGCGTTTATATAGACATATTTTTTGAAAATCCCTTTACTGTCCATTAACGAAACAATCCACGTTGGCACGCCATCAATGTTATAAAGGACTGGCATACTAGCTTTCCATTTCTTTTCTGGATAAATTTTTGAAGCGATAGAAATGGCGCCATCACTATCCATAATGCCGACTTTAGTATCACGATAATACGTAACTTGGCCTGTTCGGGCATTGATTAAGGAATAACCTAAAGCGGAATCTTGGTCTTTTTCACTACTTGTAAAGTCCGTAAAATAAAGCAACTGGTTCCCTTCCTTGTTCATCATCGGCGTAATTTGTCCTGATGCATAAATACCATTTTCAGTTGGAATTTTAACATCTTTTTTGGCACCAAACATTGTCTGGTTCCACCAGCCTTGACTGTAACGACCAAAGAATTCATTTAAGCTATTCGCCGCTGAACTAGTAATCGGCGCATCAACGAAACTTGGGGCTTTTTGACTGTCATAAACGTTAACTTCTCCTGTTGTAGCATTTAATACCGCCGTTTTAAATTCATTATAGTGCATGCGACCAGAAACCCCATACTCTTTGTAAAGCGTTTGAATATAGTAAGGATTTCCTTGGTCGTCCAACTCTAAATTGATTGTGCCAGTTGCTGCATAACCTGGATAAGCGGAATAAATTTTTCGTGCAGCATCTTTGCCAAAGTAAGCTGAAGGAGTATAAACAATTGGTTTTTCTACAAATTCTGGCTGTGCGTTGATATCTGTCGCACTAATGATGAAATAGCCAGGTACTTCCCCCAGTTTTAGCCATTTAAAGAAGCCATTAAATTCGACTGTTGCTACATAAACATACTCGCCATTGACAACTTGTGCCGTTATACCATCCAAAGTAAACATATTGGAATTGGGAATGACAGAAAATTTTTGTAACATTTTTCGTTTCGCCGTTTGTGGTGCAATCGCAATGGGTGTTTCTTTCGCCGAAGTTAAAACTTCAGCTTTTTCTTCCGTTTTTAAAGGAATCGTTTGATAAATTTCATCAATAGAAGAGATTCTGGTAATACTACTGACAACAGTCAACAAAATCATTGCCAAAACGGCAACACCCAAAATTTTGCCAGACCAGTCTTTGTTAGCCGTTTTGTTGGTATTCTTCCCTACTTCTTTGCGGCCCTTTTGGATACCAGGAACTTCGACTTTACTAGCTAAGCGTGTACTTAATAACACCCCACTAGCAATCACTGCGCCAATCAGATTAATCCATAACACGGTTGAAAGATTTTTACTTGGCAAAGTCACAAATAAAAAGATACCTAACAAGAGCAATTCCATCACCATTAATAGAATGGTCCCCTTACTCTTTTTCCCTTTATTCGCTACAATTTTGGCGCCATTCGCAACTAAGATCCCGATACCAAAAAATAACGTTAACCCAATAAAATTAAAAAACATTCACTTGCCCTCCTCATAGATAAGTAAAAAAGTGCTCCCACGCATTGTAGAAGCACTTCCTGTGATCCATTCTATTATAACGTTTTCTATTTTTACTGACAATATCGTTGAAGCAAAATCAGTCGGAAGGCTTAGAGTTTTGAAGAACGTTTATTTCTCTGGCTGAATATAAGGAACGATAGGTGCGGTCACGCCAATTGAAGCCCCACGAACAAAAGGTTCATTTTGTAAGGCTTTGAAATTTTTGGTTTGTCCGGTGAGCATGACTCCCCAAATAGGTAATTTTTCGACTTTTTTATTTTTATTTTGTTGGATAAACTTTTGGCCTTCTTGGTTGTCAGCAAACATGGGGGATTTTTCTAAGGTTTCAAAAAAGTGTTGCTTGTCGTTTTCAGGATCAAATATTTCGTTTTGATCGTCCATGCTTAATTGAAAACCATAAGGCAGCGTACCAGAAGGACCCTCTTTTTCATTAACCGTTTCGGAGTAAACATAGAGCCAAACTAAGTTGACATTGCTCGGTAACATTTTGCGGACTTCTTCATATGGATAAGGTTTATCAAAAGAAATCGCCACTTCCGCTACTTGGTTTTCCATTTTATCTAATTCACTTAATTCGTTTTTGATACCACCATAGTAATTGGTAATCGCTGGGTTATAAAAAGATGCTACTTTCTGCTTGGTTTGTCGGTTGTATTCATAAAAATTCTTAGAAGAATAATAGCTACCAGGATAGACTTCATTCCAGTCAATCGAATTTCTGAAAAAGCTATATCTGCTACGTAAATTACTCCACTCCACCGTGTAACCATCAATATTTTTTGAACGATTAGTTACAACTTCGCCCCCAAAAGGCGAACTATTAGCAATTACTTGGGAATCTAATTGAGTGTTTGGTGAAGCAATCATTTCTTGATCATTAATTACTTCTAGTAGGGTATGATAGTTTTTCGTCGAAAGTTTATCCATTCCCACAAAAAAACCGACAAACAATACGGCAAAACTAACAACGGTTATGGCACCAATCACGATAAATTGTTTTCTTTTCGCTTTACGAATACTTTTTTTTAAATCCACTTCTATTCCTCCAGTTCTTTTTTTAATTTTTGACGTGTGCGATACAATTTTTTGCGAACATTTTCAACAGATAATTCTAAAATCAACGCAATCTCGGCATACGATAATTGATAATAATATTTCAAAAGTACTAGTTCTTGTTCCTCATCTTTTAAGGAATCGATCAATAATAATAACTCTTGCCCTTCCATTTTTTCTATTGATTGCACAGGATGGCTGTTTGCCACAAAAGTGCGTTCTCGTTTCTTTTTTCGATACATCGTAATGTAGTAATTAAATGTTACTCGGAAAAACCACGGGCGTAGATTTTCTGATGTAATTTCAGGTAATATTGAAAAAATCGTTGTATACGTTTGCGACACTGCATCTTGTGCATCTTCAAGACTTGCTCCTCGGTGAATCAAGACTTGGATGACTTCTTGCCCCAAAGAAAATAGTACTTCGTCAAAATTTGCCTCCTTTTTCATCTGATTTCTCCTTTCACTTATACAACGTTTCAACTAGGGAAAAAGTGGACAGTCCTTCGTTCATTATTTTTATGTATTTTTCTCTCAATAAAAAATGCTCCTGCTTAAGCAGAAGCATTTTTGTTTTTGCTTATTTATCATTTTCCAATGACTAATCTTCGTGTATAAACGGCTTGCCCAGAATGCATCACTGCATCATCAATCGCTGAAACTAAACGGACTTGTCTAGTCACCGGCGGGGTCCAATTTTTATCAATCACGTCTGACAATTGTTCTTCTTTGATTTGGTCTAAATAGCTTTTGGTAAGTGCCACACTAGCAGCCAAATAGTCACTAAGCAATTGCTTTTCTGCCACCACGACTTTCGCCGCTTCTTCTGGTGTGTGATGCCAGTCTTCTGTCTCATCTGGCAAATCCAAGGCAAATTTTTCTGTCCAGTGTTGGCTAAGCCATAACGGTTCACTATGATTAAGTGCGGAAATTTGTAGGTCTAATTCTCTGGCTGTGTGCCACATTAGCCAAGTAACAGACTTAATTAATGGTGCGGGCATCGTGTTTGCTTCGGCAACGGTCATTTGCGCAAGGGTTTCTTCAAAACGTTCGTGCGCTCGGTCAAGGGTTTCACTAGAAAGTTGAGTGACTTTCATAAAAATACCTCCTTTGTGTTGGTGCCTGTTCTTTCGTTTCTATTTTCTATTATACTGCAAAAGAATCCGTTGTAGTTCTTTTTTGGCTGCAGTATCTGCGGAAAGGGTAAATGTTTGAATAGGCCTTCCATTTTCTTGCCGATTGCCTTTATCATCCATCTCATAAAAACCATCTGTAAAAGAACCACTACTGTGATATTCATAAATTTCACCATCATCACCAAGTAAATATTTTATAATTGGTTTTCCTAAATCAGCAACTTCATTATAGCCTGCTGCTAAAGCCGAAGTCATTACTTTATCAGACTGGCCCAAGGTGCCATCTTTCGAAGTATAAAATGTTACCCCACCCAAGGCTTGAATAGAGTAGCTATTTTGTCTAGATGAATCTTGCCGCTGAACTAAAATAGCTTGCCAATCTGGTGTTAATGCATACCAATCACCTTTACCACTAGCTCCATGATCAAAAAATCTAGTGGTAACAGCCATTCCACCAATTTCTGCTCGCTTACTAGCCCAGAGCAGAAATTCATTAGTTATTGCTCGCTTCTCTGACTCCGTATAATTCCTTTCGTTTAATCTTGTTGAACTATTTTGCTGTGAACTCATTGTTTGAGGTATGGTTTTCAAACTCTCTTTACTAATTTTTGTTGTTTGGGTTGTTTTGCTGGAACTTTTTGTTTGTTTTTCAGAATTTTTCCCACCAGTAACAATAATAAAAATAAGTAACCCAATAATGACTAGTAGCAGTATAATCACAACAAAGAAGTATTTATTTTTTTTGTGACGATGATTAAACATACGCTTTAACTCCTTTTCTAAATCAGTGCTCTATTACTTTATGACAATCTGATCCGCCACTCGATTCATACTACTTAAATCACCCACATCAAAAAAATTTTTCCAAATTTTATTCATATTAGCTTGTCCCAAGTTTATCGCTGTTGGTTGAGCGGATGAATTATCCAGTTTTGTTTTAACAACATAATAGTAAATCATTTCACCATCACGTCCGAACGCATAGATTTGTGAGGGAACACCGCCAACACCTTGTATATTTTTCCCCGTTGCAAAAAACATTTGATCATTTTCACTAGTGTTATCACTTAACTTACTACTTACTTTGGTTAACGTTATGGCATTCATATTGGATAAAGCAATCTCTTGAACTGATTGATTCGAATTTTCTTGAGCTGGATAGCCATTAAACCGCCATCCTGAAGGCGCACCCAAAATAACTAACGCCGCACGTTGGCTAGTGGAGAGTTTTTTTACTGCTTCTGCAGCCACATTTTCTTCATCTGAAATAGTAGTAACTGCTGAACTACTTTCACTTTCTTTCACCACTGAGGTACTTGAATAACTGCTAACGGTCTTTGTCGAGGAAGATGGTGTTGCATCTACTTCTTCTACCGTCTTTCTTTTTAAATTTGTTTGCCCATTCACTAAGATGAATACTAATAATCCAATAATAACAATTAATAATCCAATCACTATTCCTAAATACTTGTTATTATGATGTCGATCACTTCTCATTAAAAATACTCTCCTATCATATAGAAAGGTAATATTTCCTTTCACTTATTCTACTAATGATTATTTTAACACAATCATTAAACAAAAAATGAAAAACGTCTGTTTCTTTCCTTTCATTTCTTCAAAAATAACACCCCCCTAAGTAAAAAAGAATTGACAATTCTCGTAGTTTCCCTTAGTATGTGGAAAAGTACCTTTAAGATAGTCCGAGAGGCTAACAAGGCAAAGTTCTGTAAAATTCTGTATTTTTGTATAGTGAATGATACGAGATGTCTTGCCCTTTTTTTGTGTGCAAGGCTTTTTTTGCGCGGTGCTTAATCAATTTATTTGGGAGGCAACAAAGTGGAAAAGAAAAAACGTGAAGTGAAAGGTATCTCATTTACCAAAAAAATGGTGATTTCATTGGTGGGAGGGTTAATCGTTGGGCTCGGCTTTTTATTTTTAAGAGAGCACCTTATTCGCAGCAATCAAGGCGCTGTGTGGCAGACAATCAATCAGATTCTTTTCCAAGATATTTCAGATCCTGAAAAAGGACAATCTGCGATTGGGCTTTTCTATATTATTGGTCAACTATTTATCAACAGCCTACAATTAGTGATTGTGCCGATGGTCTTTACTTCAATTACTTTAGCCATTTGTCATATTACCGATACGCAAAAATTAGGACGAATTTCCTATAAAACGATTTTTGGCTTTTTATCGATGTCACTGATTGCGCTATTAACGGCTGGAATTGTGGGCTATAGCGTATATTTAACTGGCGCTTTTAATGTGTCGTTATCTGAAACGCTAGCTCCTGTCGAAGTAAGTACGAGCGGCAACCCATTAATGGTGATTGTCAATGCTGTCACGAAAAATATCGGTTCTGCATTTAGCGACAATGGTGCAATTTTAGCCGTTGTTGTGTTGGCAGTGATTACTGGTTTATGTATTAATGCATTAGGGGATAAAATTCGTGTTTTCAAAAAATTAATTGAAGAAGTCAATGCGATGGTCACGTTATTTTTAACCTTTGTAATTACTAAATTTGCTCCTATCGCCGTCTTTATGTTGTTAGTTCGGACGTTTGCTTCTTACGGGATTGATTATTTAAAACCAGCGTTAGTCTACGTCGTAACAACGACAGCGACGCTCTTAGCCTTTTTGATGATCGGTTACCCATTATTTATCTTATTTGCGACAAAATTAAATCCTGTTCCTTTTATTAAAAAGATTATGAAAGTTGTGGTCTTTGGATTTTCTACTTCTTCTTCGGCAGCCACTTTACCGTTAAATACAAAAACAACGGTTGAAGAGTTAGGTGTCGACAGCGATGTTGCCGCCTTTGTCTTGCCGTTAGGAATGACTATTAATATGAACGGCACAGCGATTATGCAAGTAATTGCGGCTATTTTTGTGGCGGGCGTAGCTGGTTATGAAGTGACACCAGCTAATATTGCCTTGATTGCCATTTTAGCTTTAATGTCATCTATTGGTACACCGGCGGCACCTGGCGCTGGCGGAATTATCCTTTTCACTATTTTAACTGGTTTAAACTATAACAATGAGATTGCGATTGCGACGTATTCATTGATTTTAGCCATTAATCGTCCAATCGAAATGCTCGTTACTAGCCTAAACGTGGTTGGTGATAGCGCCACTGCGATTTATGTCGCACATTCGGAAGATTTGTTGGATGAAGCCACTTATCTGACTGATGTCGCTGACTTGCAAAATGCGGAAGCGGAGTAATTAAAAGCAAATACGCTCGTATGAGATTGAAACAAAAGTGTTTAGTTCCTATAAAGCCTTTATCATCGACTATCTAAAAAAAGAGTTTGGGGCATCGGTCATTTTGTAGCGCCCCCAAACTCTTTCTTTTTTTATCAATCCAAAACATTTCTTCACTAAACTGATTTATTTCTGCCGTATTACAAAAGCTTCATATGGTTGCAGCATGATTTCTCCTTGTGGTAATTCCGCTAAATGATAATTGGAAATAATTACTTCTTTTCCCGCTCCTGGCATCGTCCACTGCTGCTGATTCCTGCTGATATTCGCTACAACTAACCAAACTTCGTCATTAAGTGTGCGCTGATAGGCAAATACCTCAGGTGGTGTATTCTCCAATAGTGTGTACTCTCCCCAAACAACAATTTCATTTTTCTTTCGCAACTGGATTAATTTTTTGTAAGTATAAAAAATTGATTCAGCATTTGCTAAATTGGCAGCTACATTAATTTCTCTATAATTTGGATTCACATGTAACCATGGTGTTCCCGTTGTAAAGCCTGCATTTTCTGAGTTGTCCCACTGGATAGGAGTACGTGCGTTGTCTCTACCTTTGGCATTGATTGATTCCATCAGCGTTTCTTTAGAAAAACCTAAAGATAATCGTTCATTATACATGTTAATTGTCTCTATATCCTCCGCTTCAGAAATATCTGAAATTGGGTAATTGGTCATCCCAATCTCTTCTCCTTGATAGATATAAGGCGTTCCTTTCATCATATGCAGCAAAATAGCAAACATTTTGGCGCTCTGTTCTCGGTAAATCGTATCGTCGCCCCAACGAGAGACAATTCGAGGTAAATCATGATTGTTCCAAAACAAACTGTTCCAGCCCTCATCACCTAGTGAAACTTGCCACTTAGATAAAACGGTTTTCAGTTCTGGAATACTTAATGGTTTTAAATCCCACTTATCTTTGCCTACGCCATGTTCTTGGTCCAAACCAATATGTTCAAACTGAAAAACCATGGATAATTCATGCCGTTTCGGATCAGAGTACAGCTTCGCAATCTCAGGTGTCGCTCCCCACGTCTCACCTACTGTCATTAACTCTTTATCGCCAAAAGTTGCTTGGTTCATTTCTTGGAGATATTCATGAAGCTTCGGTCCATTGCCAGTTATTTCCTTATCTGGTATTTTACCAATTAGGTCAATGACATCCATCCGAAACCCGCCTACACCTTTAGAAATCCAGAAATTCATCATTTTGTATACTGCTTGACGAACGTTCTCATTTTCCCAATTTAAATCAGGCTGACGTTTACTAAACAAATGCAAAAAGTACTGTCCAGATTCTGCATCAAATTCCCATGCAGAGCCGCTAAATGTTGAACGCAAGCCATTGGGAACCGCTCCAGCCACTCCATCGCGCCAAACATAATAATCTCTGTATTTATTATCTTTACCTTTTTTTGCTTCAATAAACCAAGCATGTTCATCAGAGGTATGGTTGACGACTAAATCCATGATAATTTTAATATTGCGTTTTTTTCCTTCTTCAATCAAACGCTCCATATCTGCCATGGTACCAAATTCCGCCATAATTTCCTCATAGTCGCTGATATCATAGCCATTGTCATCATTTGGCGATTGATAAACTGGAGATAACCAAATGGCGTCAATCCCCAAGTTTTCCAAGTAGTCTAAGCGTTGAATGATTCCTTGTAAATCGCCGATTCCATCTCCATCTGAATCTTGAAAGCTTCTAGGATAGATTTGGTAGACCACTGATTTTTGCCACCACTTTTTTTTCATGTTTGTTCCTCCTACAACTCAATCCATTCAATATCAAATGCTAATTGTTGCTCACAACTGACTGAACGGTCGTCTTTCGTTACTTTTATATGGATTGTATTTCCTAAATAGTCAACAATTGTTTGTTCAAAATCTGTTTTGACTGTAATAATCAGTTTTGGTTTTGTATATTGTGTTAAATCATTTCCGATAGTCTCTCCTAACACTCCTGTATTGCCTAAATTCAAAAAGACAGCTGAATTTTCTTTTATAAAAACAGGGATTTGATGAACTTCAGCAGAAACCTCTACAGTTGTGCCTCCGTCATAAATCTTATGCGTCCAAAAATCTGTCCAACGACCTTCTGGGAATTGCACGTTCCTTGCAATTGCTTTTTCCTCAATCACAGGTGCAACAAGTAAAGATTCGCCAAACATAAATTGATCATAACAATTTTGAAAGTCTTCTTTTTGATACTCAATTTGTAATGCATTCATCAATGGTTTCTGTTGATTCACTGAGTTCATGGCTTGATCATAGATGTACGGTAGCAAATTCATTCGAGTATTTGCAAAAAAACGATATACGTCAATGACTTTCGGTGTGTTCGTTCTTTCCGCTATATTCCATGGCGTTCTATCTTGATTAAATTCCCCTTTACTTTCCGCATGATACTGCATAATTGGACAAAAAGTAGCCATTGAAGTTGCACGCATAAATAGTTCTGCGCTAGGAATATCACCATTGAATCCCCCTAAATCCCAACCCCAAAATAGTACGCCAGACATCCCTGAATTTATTCCTGCAATAAGTTGTCGTTTAAACGCTTCAAATGTAGAGCGTTCATCTCCTGCCCAATGCGCTGGATAAGTTTGAGCTCCTGTATAACCTGACCGACTGAACGTGATGCCTTTGTTTTGCTGTGCAAATTCGTAATATGCTTTGATGTATTCTTTAGGATAGTTATTGCGCATGTTTCTCCCCGTGCTTCCATCTGAGAAGGTCACATCTGCTCCGTAAACCATTTCTCCCCCGTCTGTTTTAAAGCCATCAACACCAATCTCAATTAAATATTGTCGTTTTTCAAACCACCATTTTTTTGCCTCGTCATTCGTAAAATCCATCAAAAGACTATCTGTAAACCAATTTTCTGGAATTCTATACGGCGATCCGTCGGCATTCTTAACTACAAATCCTTTTTCAATCATATACGCTTCGTCTTGATCTTTTAAGGGATGTTTTTGCTGATTTAAATATTTTTCTATCGGAATTTGCCACAATATAAATTTCAACCCATTTTCATGACAATAATCAATCAACCCTTGAGGATCAGGCCAACGCCCCCATTTAGGAAAAGTCATCTGATGATAAGAATGACTCTCACCAGGTTTCAGCATTGGATACTGGGCATCATTAAACATATAATAGGTTGTCTCATCACTCCACTGCTCAAGAACAATCACCGTAGAGGGGATATCATATTGATTAGTCAGTTCTACTTGCTGACGAACAATACTGTCCCGATCCCAATTATTACTAGACATCCAAGGTCCCAATGCCCAACTAGGCACCATAATCGGCTCACCTGTACATGTGATATATTGACCAATCATCTCTTTCATGCTGCCGTGAAGTAGTTTAATTTCAACAAAAAAGTCTGTAGGTTCTGTCTCTATAAATACTGTCACAACACCCGATTGTGCTTTTTGTAAATCAAAGCTTGTATAATAATCTGTGTCTATATACATTCCGTATCCACGATCTGTAAAAAAGTAAGGCATCGGCAGATACGTTCGAGTTCCTTGATCCCGATATTGATTATAGACAAAGCAATCCAGCTGATTTCCTAATTGATTGATTGCGTTATAGCGTTCACCAAAGCCGTAATAAATCTCTGATTGATCGTTAAAATTCATTGAAATGCCACTAATTCCTTGCCCCATTAGCTCGTGTAGTTGAAGCATATTTTCATGAAATTGAAGCAACGGCTCACCAGTCGGTGTCATAATCTGCTGCTGCTCGTTTAAATACATATATCGTTTATTTACTTCCTTTGAGCAAGGTTGTGGCTGCGCCAAAACAAGTTGTACTTTTGCTTGTTGAAACATTAAAAAAAGTGGGGGTCCATTACTCTCCAACTGATAAATATTCCCTTCTACACAAGAACCTAAGAACATAGGCTTAGCCCCTGTCGAAACTTTTTGAATCGTCAATTGATAGGTTTCCGAACGTTCTTTTGTATCTCCTACAGCCAAAAATGAATAGGTTCCACCTGTGTAACCTACAGGAATATTGACAGTTCCTTGATAAATGTTTTGTTGCTCATCTACCAATTCACAAATAACCTCACCTAGTCCATCAAGAATCAAAACAACCTCCTTTACATATTTGCTATTTACTTGAACCTTAAAGGTACAGTCTTCCCCAACGATTGGGTAATGAGGGCTTCTTTCATAAGGTAAGTTATCATAAATATTGCCATTGCCTAATGGCTTATGGATAAAATCATTGGTTGATATACTGGCTTTTTTTTCTTTCAAATAGGTTTCAAAAAGACAGGTGAGTATGTTGCCGTCATCAACTGCTATTTTCGTTTGTGCCAGATAATTGTCTGCTTTCGTAAAATCATATTTTTCTGTATAGTAAATCCCTAACAATGCTGCTTCATTTTTTGATACTAGCTTTTTCTTCTTTGTTAGCTGTTGGATTCCTGCGACCATAACTAAATCTTCTGGTGCAAAAAGGCCAAAAGGCAACACACTTAACACTATGTCAAAATCAGGCTCTCCTTTTTCAATAGACGAAATAAGTGCACCTTTTCGAATCATATGTGCAAAAATATAGTCACGAATTTCTGTAATTTCTTTTTGTAGTTCAAAAAAACTATAATTGTTTTTAACCTCTAACAATGTCATGTAATAAATAGCCAAATTTGATGTATAGATATCCGCGGGTTCTTCAAAGACATTTTTCGTCTTATTTGACCATTCTTTTTGAATTCTATAAATCATCGTATAATCTTCTTCATTTAATATTATGCCAGTTCTTACTTTTACCCAAATTGCTGCGGCTGTGATAGGTAAAGAAGTAGTTGTTAGCTTTAATTTTTGTTCATTATCACGACGACTATTGATATAATTATTATAAAATGAAAGTATTTCTGAGAATTCTTGCGCTAGTTTCATAAATGCTTCCTCTCTTAAAAAAGAGTGTGGTGCGGGGACTCCCCTGTTTCTATACCACACTCAAAAATTTTATCTATTTTCCAAACTCATTTTGAAGTTTATCCAGTGCTTCTTGTGCACTTTCTTCATTCAATAATACTTTTTGGAATTCTTTATCTGCAGTATCACTTACTTTACTCCAATCACTATCTACTGGCGGTAAAATTAGATAGTCTAATGATTCAAATACAGCTTTCCGATTTTCTGGTGGTGTTTGTTCTAAATATGGTTTTAAAGTTGAATCATCCGTAATTGCTGGTAGTTCCCACCCATTTTCTACACGAATTGCCGCAGCTTCTTTGCTCGCACTCATGAATTGAGTAAATTTATAGGCTGCTTCAGCATGTTTGGTATCTTTAGAAACTGCTAAGCCATTCGCAAAAAAGTGCGTTGCTTTTTCTACATTCCCAGCTTCAACTTGAATATCCCAATCAAAATCAGCCTCTTTAAATTGACTAAACATCCAAATTCCAGTATGAACCATTGCTAGTTGACCATTTAAGAAAAGGTCTTCTGAATTTTGACCAGACATTTCTTCTGGCGAAGGGGCTATTTTTTCTTTGTTTACGTTGTTCACCATATATTCCAGTGCTTCAACATTTTTTGAATCATTGATTGTCCAATTTCCAGCATCATCCTTTAATTTCCCACCATTTTGAGCAGCAACTTTGTAAAATTCATTCATTGTAACAGGCGCATACGTGCCATAAATATTTTCTTTTGCATTTGTCAGTTTTTTAGCAGCTGCCACTTCATCTGACCACGTCCAATCTTTTGTAGGATAGTCGATATTGGCTTTGTCAAAGAGATCTTTATTATAAAAAGTCACTACGTTTGAAAAACTTTCAACCATTCCGTATTGCTTTCCATCATACTGATATGCTTCAAAGGCTTCTTTATTCAATGTCTTGCTGTCAAAATTCTGATCCTCTGCAATGTATTTATCCAAGTTTAATAATGCCCCTTTTTCTGCATAGGAAACAAAGTTCTCATAGTTCAGTTCAAAAACATCTGGTGCTTGACTTCCTGCCATCAACGTCTGTAGCTTCGTAAAATAATCGTTGTACGGCACTAATTCAACATCAACTTTGATTTCTTTGTTTGCGGCTTCAAATTTTTCAACCATCTCGTTTAGCTGATCTTCATAATCAGGTGTAGCTGAAAAACTATAATATTTTATTTCTGTTTTGTTTTTGTCGGATGTAGAGTTGCTTCCACCACAAGCGCCTAATACCAATAACGTCAATGCTGCAATGCTCATAAATAATAATTTTTTCTTCATATTTTTCCCTCCATTTTTTATTCTTTCATACCACTCATGGTCATCCCTTGAATGAAATATTTTTGTGCAAATAGGTAAACTGCTAAAATAGGAATCACGCTAATTACAACGCCAGCCATTACAAGGTTCCAGTTGGTACTCCAACGACCTTGTAATAATGAAAGTCCCAAAGGTAAAGTAGCCATTTCACGACTACTTGTAGCGATTAACGGCCACAAATAATTATTCCATGATTGCATAAATGTAAAAATAAACAATGTTGCTATCGTTGGTTTTACTAACGGCAAATCAACTTTTATAAAAACAGTCCAGTGATTCGCACCATCCATGAAAGCTGCTTCTTCTAACTCAATAGGAATGTTCAAAAATGCCTGTCGCATAAGAAATACACCAAACACACCAAAGATATTTGGTAAAATTAGTCCTTGATACGTATCAATCCAGCCTAAATTTTTCAAGAGAATAAATTGAGGAATCATGATTACTTGTGACGGAATCATCATTGTACTCAAATACAGTAGAAACAATAGGTTTCTTCCTTTGAAACGCATTCGGGCAAAAGCATAAGCTGCCATTGATGCTACAATGATTGTTCCCACGGTTGTCACCAAGGATACAATGATTGAATTTTTCATAAATATTAGCATTGGAAAACGGTCGATTACTTGTTGATAATTTTCAATCATGGGATTTTCAGGAAGAAATGTTGGTGGAAAGACCATTGTCGCTCCACGTTCTTTTAATGACGTGGAAACCATCCATAAAAACGGCAAAATCATAATGCCGCAGCCCATAAGAACGATCAGATATTTCAAAATCGTTACTAGTCTTACTTTTTTCATTTCGTCAACTTCCTTTCTCCCCACATCTGAACAACCGATACGACTAAGATAATCAAAAATAATATCCACGACATAGCCGCCGCATAGCCCATTTCTGAATATTTAAACGCTGAATTATAGATGTTTTGTACCAACACTGTCGTTGCATCTCCAGGACCACCTGCTGTCATGATATTTACTTGATCAAATACCTGAAAAGAATTAATTAACGAAATCATTGAAACAAAAAAGGTTGTTTGTTTTAGCATAGGTAAAGTAATCTTCCAAAATTGATGCCACTTATCAGCACCATCAATATCCGCTGCCTCATAAAGTGATACAGAGATATTTTGCAAACCACCAAGATAAAGGACCATGATAAAACCAATATCTTTCCAAACGCTTGTGATAATAATAGCTAACATAGCGGTCTTAGGATCATTTAACCAATTAGGTCCATGAAGCCCAATCATTGTCAAAAAATAATTAATCAAGCCATACTTCGGATTAAACAACCATTTCCAAACCAATGATACCGCCACCCATGATGTCACTACAGGTAGGAAATAAACCCCTCTAAAAACAGGTTTTAAGCATAATTTACTATTTAACAACAATGCCACAAGTAGCCCAATTATCATCACGGAAGGTAAATAGCCAATTATAAACAGAAACGTATTTTTCAAAGAATTCCAAAATGTAGAATCATTAACTAAACTTTGATAATTTTTTATCCCAACAAATTTCATTGGATTGATTAAATCCCAATCAGTAAAACTCACCCCAAGAGAATAAAATACTGGATAGATAATAAATACTAAAAAACCCATCAAACTCGGTAGTAAAAATAAACTTATCCATAATGCATTGTTTTTTTTTGAACCAATCATCGCTTTCCTCCCCCCTTAACTTTCTTCTATATAAAAGACTTCCGTTAATAAATCTGTTAACTGTTCATCTTTAAAGCACTTGACAGTTAACAATTTATTTTTAAAATCTGTAGTATCGGCTAGTATTTCCCATAATTGATTTTTTAAATCATAGGAAATTTCTGGTAAATCAATGCGCTCAAAGAGCATATCTGTCATCATTTGTTTGTCTATTTCTTTTACTGGTAACGACAAGTGTTCAACAATCTCTGCTCGGAAAATATTTTCAGGAAAAGCAGAACCATCACCAGCTTCTACACAATGTAAAATCAATCTATGACTTCTGTCACTAGGGATAATCGATAACTCACCATTGATCGCAATTGTCACTTTCAAATTTTCCCAGTCTAATTTGAAAGAAGTAGTACAACGTTTACCCTCTTTTTCTTCGATTAAATGATATTCTCCTGACTGACCAGGAAAAACTTTCCATTCAATGACTTTTGGTAGTTCATCTGGCTTTGTTGTGAGGAAATCTGCTGCGGTTGGAATAATAGCTCCTCCTCTGACAAACACAGCGCTTTCATTAATTTTTCGAAAAATACTAATTTCAGTATCCCCTTCATAACGATAGCCATTATGGTAGTCATACCACTTTCCTTCGGGCAGCCAGATATCTTCTTTTGAAAATTTATACGTTTTATCTGTAGGGTGAACGATTGGAACAACCAGAAGTTCATTCCCAAAATAATATTGATTTTTATAGTTATAGGCTGCATCTTTTTCTGGATTTTCGTAATACATAGGTTGTAGCAAAGGGCTTCCTTGTTCACTTAGTTCTACATTTGCTGTATATAGATACGGCAATATGCGATGCCGCTCTCTCAAGGACTCCTTCATGGCCTCTTCAATCATTGGTGGAAAATTCCAAGGCTCTTTTCCATTAAATGGACTGGACGAACTATGTAAACGATTAATTGGACTATAGATACCGAATTGCATCCATCTTAATGTCAACTCATCATCTCTCTTTCCACCCATATGTCCGCCAATATCATGGCTCCACCAAGAATAACCAATGTTAGAAGCAGTCGCTGTAAAATAAGGTTGAAATTGTAGTGATTCCCAACTGATAATCGAATCCCCAGAAAAGCCAACTGGATAACGATGACTGCCCGGGCCTGCATATCGTGAAAGAATCAAGCCATCTTTTGTTTTGTTATTATCTTCAAAATGATACTGGTTCAATAGCCACAAAGGGTCTAAACCATCCTCTTTACTTTGTTCACCTTGTTGCCAGTCAATCCACCAAAAATCAACGCCTTGTTGTTCTAAAGGATGATGGACATCTTTAAAATAACTTTCAACAAATGCTTGACTCGTCATATCAAATTCTGCCGACTCTTCAAGTAAAACGTTTAACTTTAATCGGTCAGCAACTTTCGGATAACAATCTTCAAATGCTCGAATGCCATCAGCAGGGTGAACATTTAACGTTACCCTCAGTCCTCGCTCATGCAACTTTTCTAAAAATTCAGCTGGTTGAGGAAATAATTTTCGATTCCAAGAATAGCCTGTCCAACCACTGCCAAATCGACTGGGAATATCTCGAAGATGCCAGTCCATATCAATCACACTCACTGAAAGCGGGATTTCTTCTTTTTTAAATCGATCCATTAACGCTAAATATTCCTGATCTGTATAAGCCCAAAATCGACTCCACCAATTTCCAAGTGCATAACGAGGCAGAATCGGTGTTGCCCCAGTTAACTTGAAATAATCTTTGAGTGCTTTTTTGTACTCATGTTGGTAACCAAAAAAATAAATATCTTTATGTTCCACTTGTTTTGATTTAGGTAAACCTTTAGTTGATACAATAAATGAGGTGGAATCATCAAGTATGGCATAACCTTGTCTAGAAATGATTCCTTCCTCTAGCTCAATTTCTCCATCTACGTTATCAAGTGTGCGAACAGTTCCTTTTAAAGTATTTACTTGTTGGCCGTAATACCATTTATTATTGTAATCGGTAAAATTAGATTTCATAGTAATTACCAGCCCTTGACTGGTAAAAGCTTTCTTATCATAAGTTAGGTGAAACGCCTCCGTATCAATCTCTAACCGTTCATTTTTTTCCTCTAGTTCAAACTCAAACTCAGGAAACTCTCTATTTTGAATCACCTGTGTCTGCTCATCAATAAAGAAGTTCTCTTTTGAATATTCCATTCGAATTAGCTGTGGCGTTAATACTGTAAATCGATATCCCTTTCCCACTATTTTCTGCTTACTTGATACTTTTACCATCTCACTCTGTCCTTTCCAATACTGACTCTCGACTAATTAGCTGACCTTCAATCATAATATTTCTTTCAAACTGCTTTTCTGACCTTTGAAGCATATCGTTGATTAATTTAACAGCAATACGTCCCTTTTCTTTTTGTCTCAAATCAACGGTAGACAGAGGAGGATTCAATAGTTGAGAAAATATATTATTGTCAAAACTAATCAGTGACTTGAATTGCTGATTTCTTTCTCTTAATTTATACAAATATTGTGCTGCTAAATAATCTGAATTAATGATGGATGCGGAATAAGTTTCTTCAGCTTCTATAAAATTAGTCAATTTTTCTTCCGAAAATAACAGTTTATCGTCAGCAGCCAAGCCAAATTCCAAAAGTGCATCTAAATAACCTAAATAACGTTGTGGGACTACGCCATCATCTTTTAATGAAAAAGCTGGACTGAAAAAGGCAATATTTCGATACCCATAATTTAATAATACTTTTGTAGCTTCATAAGCAAGTTTTCTGTCATCATTATTGACAAATAAAATTTGTGGATTTTGGATAGATAGATCATAATAACTATCAATAAAGACCATGGGTTTACTGATTTTTTTAACAAGTTCTGTAATAATATTTTTAAATGCACCAATAATGATAAAACCATCAAAATTCCAGTTTCTTTGCAATAAATCAATGTCTTTTAATTCATTAAATCCATGAAATAAGATGAACGTCCCTTGTCGTTTTGCTTCAAATTCTAAGCCGGTCATCAAATCAGCAATAAATGGATCGCCAAAATCGATTTCTTCTTTAATAGAGTAATATAAAATACCAATCATCTTTGATTCCTGTGCTACGAGGGAACGAGCATTTAAATTAGGTGCATAATTGTATTTATCCATCAACTCATGAATTTCACGTTTCTTTTTTTCTGAAACACGGTTTGCTTTATTATTAATGACATTTGAAACCGTGGCGATACTGACTCCTGCTTCACGCGCAATATCCTTTATCGTAATTTTTTTCACAAAAACACTCCTATCAAATAAAGTTAAACGTTTAACTTTATGAATTAAGATTAGCATAGTTGCATTCAGCTGTCAACGCTTTCATTAACAAAAAATAACGTTTTTGACCGATTGATTATTCGTCTCGTTAACGAGTTCTATATCTTTTGAAAATCACATAGTATAACTTGTTACCATACCTCCTGCTTATTTCACTACTTTTGCAAAGCTCTTGCTATCCTTTTTACGTTAGGAAACCGCCCCTATTTATGATACGGTTCCCCTTTCATAATCCGAAAACCGCGATAAATTTGTTCAACTAATACCAAACGCATTAACTGATGTGGATAAGTTAAGCGGCCAAAAGAAATTTGTTGGTTACTTCGCTGAAGGACTGAATCACTGAGACCTAAGGAGCCACCAATGACAAAGGTTAGATTACTTTTGCCACTAATCCCTAATTGTTCAATTTCTTTTGAAAATTCTTCACTAGATAATTGTTTGCCATTAATGGCTAAAACAAAGACGTATTCGTTGTCATTAATTTTCCCCAAAATACGTTGGCCTTCTTTTTCTTTGACTTGAAGCATTTCAGCGTCACTGAGTTTTTCTGGGGCTTTTTCATCTGGTACTTCAATGATTTCCATCTTGGCATAGCTATTTAAACGTTTCAGATATTCATTAATGCCTTGAATCAGGTATTTTTCTTTCAGTTTTCCGACTGTTACTAGTTTAATTTTCACCTATTCCACTACTTTCTCGTTTTCTCTTCTTTCTTATTTTAGCACGAAGTTTGGCTACTTTCCACAACGTTTCCACATACTTATACACATATACACAGAGTTATCCACAGAAAAAACTAAAAAATTACTTTATTTAACAGCTTTTTCAATACAAACACATATTCGCCACTGATTTGTCCACATTATCCACATTCTGTGGATAACTTTCTTAAAAACTATACACAGAGTTATTCCCGATTTGTTCACATTTTTCTGTGTATAACTTTTTCATTCGTATTTTTTCTGTAATTTTTCCCTAAGTTGTTCATAAAAAATTCAAAGCTATTCGATAGACTAAAGGAGTAGGAAACAGATATACTTAATATAGAAAATTCAGATGCACTTATTGGGAGGTTATTTTATGCAACGAAAAGATGTTACACCTAATTCAGATAAAAAAAGTTTATTGCAAAAATTTGGGATTGGTTTAGCTGGCGGCTTACTTGGTGGCGCTCTTATTCTAGGAGGCGCTTATTCTGGGATTATTCCCACACCCAACGGCGGAAATAATGCGGCGACGACGACGTCCACTAATCACGGCGACACAAAAGTCAGCAATGTGAGTTACAATGTTTCTAGCGATGTCACAAAAGCCGTGAAAAAAGTTCAAAATTCTGTGGTTTCTGTCATTAATATGCAAAGTGCTAGCAACAATTCTTCGGCAGATGATCCTTTTGGGGGATTGTTTGGTGGGAATGAAGGTACTCAAGACTCTTCCGGCAACAATGGTAACGATTTAGAAGCAGCCAGTGAAGGTAGTGGGGTTATTTATAAGAAAGATGGTAAAACGGCTTATGTCGTGACAAATAACCACGTCGTAGATAAAGCGCAAGGATTGGAAGTTGTTTTATCTGATGGTACCAAAGTGAAAGGCGAATTAGTCGGAACCGATGCTTACACGGATTTAGCCGTGATTAAAATTTCTTCCGACAAAGTTGATCAAGTCGCTGAGTTTGGAAATTCTAGTAAAATCACAGTCGGTGAGCCTGCTATTGCAATTGGTTCCCCTCTAGGCTCTGATTATGCTAACTCTGTCACACAAGGAATCATCTCTTCTGTGAATAGAAATATTACCAATAAAAACGAGTCTGGTGAAACCATCAATATTAATGCCATTCAAACCGATGCTGCCATCAATCCAGGAAACTCCGGTGGTCCACTAATCAATATTGAAGGACAAGTCATTGGCATTAACTCAGTAAAAATTGTGCAATCAACTAGTCAAGTGAGCGTTGAAGGGATGGGCTTTGCCATTCCAAGTAATGACGTAGTCAACATTATCAACCAATTAGAAAAAGATGGTAAAGTGACGCGGCCAGCTCTCGGGATTACGATGTCTGATTTAACAGGTATCTCTTCACAACAACAAGAACAAATTTTAAAAATTCCAGCTTCTGTAAAAACTGGCGTAGTGGTTCGTGGCGTTGAAGCAGCGACCCCTGCTGAAAAGGCTGGATTGGAAAAATACGATGTTATCACGAAAGTTGACGGCCAAGACGTAAGCTCTACTACAGATTTACAAAGCGCGCTTTACAAGAAAAAAGTTGGCGACAAAATGGAAGTGACTTATTATCGTGGTTCTAAAGAAATGAAAGCAACCATCGATTTAACCATTGATAAATCAGCTTTAACACAACAAAATAATCGCAGCAATCAATAAAAGAAAAAAACGACCTGTTGTCTGAACAACAGGTCGTTTTTTTCTTTTATTCTCCTACCGCAAATGCAGAACCAACTTCTGCATCAAAAGGCAATTCTAAGATTCCTTTTTTAGCAGGTGCATTTGGTAAACGTAATTCTTTTGCTGAACAAATCATTCCAAAACTTTCTTCACCACGTAAAACCCCTGGCCAAATCATTAAACCATCAGGCATCATTGCGCCTGGTTTGGCCACAACTACTTTTTGTCCTGCTTTGATGTTCGGTGCGCCACAAACAATTTGTAAGATTTCGCCGTTGTCTACTTCTGTTTGTGTGATAGATAAATGATCTGAATCTGGGTGTTTTTTACATGATTTGACAAAGCCAACCACAATTTTAGGGGTGTCGTCTTTTTCAAGGGTTTCTGAAAATCCCGCATCTTTAATCGCTGTATTGACTTTTTCGATTTGTTCGTCTGTTAAAGTCACTTGGCCGGTGCCATTAATGTCACCTAGAAGCACTGAAGCATTGAAAATATTCCAAGCTACCACTGTTTCTGGCGCCTCAACTAAACTTACACGTGCCACATCGCCGACACGTTTTACTTGGTTTTCCGCACCTTGATCGTCCGCAACGATGACAAGTAAGACATCGCCAACGTGTTCTTTATTATATGCAAAAATCATTTCTGTTCCTCCTCTGTCGTTTTCCTGTCTTATCTTATCAAAAATTGACCCCTTGTGCATACTTTTTTGTCGAAAAACTAAAAGACTTGGAAAATATGTCGCTACGACTTATTCTCCAAGTCCTCAATTTTGAGTGACAAGCCGCTGATCCTTTGAAAAAACAAAAGAAACGTAGGGTCAACTCTCTATTCAATCAATAACTTTTTTTGCTTATTTTTCTTCAGAGTGAACAATTAAGACATCGCAAGGGGCTTGACGAATAATGTAGCTACTGACGCTTCCCATGACCACACGTTCGACTGCGTTTAATCCTGATTGTCCCACCATAATTAAATCAACATTGTATTTTTCAGGTAATTCATGACTCATGACTTCTTTGGGTGAACCAAACATGGTAACTGTTTCAACATTATGAAAATCAACGCTTTCAGCATACTTTTTACAATCGGCCATTAATTCTTCCGCAGCGGCTGTTTCTTGATCAATTAATTGATCATTTAACGTCGAATACCCCATCATTGTATACACTTGATTTTCTAAAATATTTGCAACAATGACTCGGCTTCCGTTTCGACGAGCAACCTCAATTGCACGTTCATAAGCTAAATTGGCTTGATCACTACCGTCTACGCCGACAAGAATATTTTTATACATTTGTTCTTCCATTTTCGTCACCTTCCCGATGGAGGCTGATCTAAAAGGCTTCTTTGACTAAGAAACTAGAGTCAAAAATGAATTTAGGACCCTTACGCAGAACGCCCTTTTGTCCAGCTGATTCTCTCTTAATTTAATGGTTCCTCTGGTTCATGAAAATTAGCCTAAGCTAGTTAAAAATGCACTGATTTCTTCTTTTGTTTTTCGGTCTTTGTTTACTAAGCGTCCTAACTCTTGACCGTTTTCAATTACGACAAAACTCGGAATACCAAAAATATTCCACTCGGCAGCCACGTCAATAAACTGATCACGGTCGACTTCGATAAATTGAAACGCTGGAAATGCTTCTTCAATTTCAGGCATGACTGGTTTAATGAAACGACAGTCTCCGCACCAATCAGCCGTAAAGAAGAAAACATTTTTACCTTTTTCAACATAAGTTGCTAGTTCTTCTAATGAATTGGGATAAATCATTTAAACATCCTCTACTTTCCGTAAACAATTGTATTAACTGTTGATTTATCCAAGCCACGTAATGCTTGTAACAACATTTCCCGCGCTGCTTCATAATCCGCAATACTAAACATTGTTTGATGCGTATGGATGTAACGACCACAAACGCCGATGACTGTACTTGGTACACCGTTATTAGTTGTGTGCGCTGCCCCAGCATCCGTTCCGCCTTTAGAAACAAAATATTGATACGGAATATTGTGTGTCGCAGCTGTATCTAATAAATATTCACGTAAGCGAGGCAATGTGATCAAACCTGGATCGAAAATCCGTAATAACGTTCCTTCACCTAAATGACCATACGTCCCTTTTTTCGTGTGAATATCATCTGCCGCTGAACAATCCACCGCAAAGAAGATATCTGGATTAAATTTATGAACAGATGGTTTAGAACCACGTAAACCGACTTCTTCTTGTACGTTTGCTCCAGCAATTAATGTGTGGCCTAATTCTTCATTTTGTAACGTTTCCAATGCATCTAATACCAACGTACAACCATAGCGGTTATCCCATGATTTACTGATAATATTTTTGCCATTGGCTGTTTTAATCGTTTCTGTTTGTGGAACAATGGAATCCCCTGGACGAACACCAAAGCTTTCAGCTTCTTCTTTTGAAGAGAATCCTGCATCAAATAACACATCAGAGACTTCCAATTGTTTTTGACCACTCGTACCACGCAACAAGTGTGGCGGAATAGATGAAGAAATACATGGATAGTTCCCTTTACTTGTTTTTAACGTAAAACGTTGTGCTGAAACAACATAGGGATTCCAGCCACCTAAAGGAACCACTTGGAATAAACCATTATCGTTAATTTGAGTTAACATGAAGCCAACTTCGTCCATGTGAGCTGCTACCATTACGCGTGGCGCTGCTTCCACTTTTGAACGTTTAATCCCAAAAATACCACCTAAACCATCATATTGGACATCGTCCACTAATGGGGTGATATGTTCTTTCATGTACGCGCGAATGTCGTCTTCAAATCCGCTGGTTCCTTGTAATTCAGTTAATTCCTTGATTCGTTGAAATGTTTTTTCTTCCATAGATGTATGTCCTATTGCTTTTGATTTGTTGGAAATTACGCCAACCAAGCGTCACTTTTTCTCTAAAAAGTCACTTTATCCTGTCGATAAAAATAGGTACTCCTTTCATATGATTTCACTCTTATTATAACGCAAATACTAGAAAATGCACATCGCTTTCTCTTTTTAAACGTGACAATGAGAATGCCCTAAAAGAATGATTGAAAAACTTTTTTTATTTCTCAGCGGCCCCTTCTCTATGGTAAAATAAGAGTGATACTGACAAAAGTAATAGTAAGCAGAAACCGACCAAGGGAGGTCATACAAATGAACGAAGAAAATGAGTTGACATACTTTAAAGGCGGCTTAGCGCTAGGTGTTGGTCTTGGTTTAGTAGGCGGCATTGCCTCAACCTTGTTCTACCATAAGAAAAAAACAATCTCCGCTGATCTCGTCTTAGAAAATGTAAAAGCTGCTTTTTTAAAAGAAGGACCGATTGAAGGTTCGTGGATTGAGTTTGAGAAAAAGCCCTTGCGGAAATTCGCCATCCACTCCAAAACGTATACTGGAGGAATTTGCCGCATTGAAGACGACGGCATTGTTCAATACGAATTCACTGCAGATGCCTACACAGGAACTGTCATTGACATCCAACGATTAAAAGATTAAAAAGATTGTTACAAAAGCACTTATTTGCTTTTGTAACAATCTTTTTTTCTTCTCATTTGTTTTTTGTAAAAGGGATGTTTATTTTATGTCAAAAAAATCAAATCAATGATGAATAAATACTCAAAAATTGAATGTTTTCTGCATGGAAATCAGCTTAAATCTTTACTTATCAACGTTTGTCCACTTTTTTCATAAAAAAGATTAGACATTTTTTAAAAATTGATAAAAGAATAATCATTTCTAACGATTTTTTAATTTCTCCTTTTCATTTTTACATTATACTGAGAGTATTGCTAAAAATGAAAAGGAGCGTGTCAAATGAAGAAATCTGTTTTATTTACTTCATTACTTGTATTATCAAGCTTAGCTTTAGCGGCCTGCGGCGGTGGCAGTGACGATAAAGGAGCAAGCAACGGCGGCAGCGACAACCAAGTATACACAATGGTTGAATCCCAAGAAATGCCTAGTGCCGATCCGTCCCTTGCGACAGATGAAGTGAGTTTTACCACTTTAAATAATGTCTACGAAGGAATCTATCGTTTAGATAAAGACAACAAACCCGCGCCTGCTGGTGCAGCCGAAAAAGCGACTGTTTCAGAAGACGGTTTAGTTTACAAAGTTAAATTACGTGAAGAATCAAAATGGTCTGATGGCAAACCAGTTACTGCTGCAGATTACGTTTACGGTTGGCAACGAACAGTGGACCCTGCCACTGCTTCAGAATATGCCTACATGTTTGAACCAGTAAAAAATGCTGAAAAAATTTCTAAAGGGGAACTACCTAAAGAAGAATTGGGCATTAAAGCAATCAATGATCATGAATTAGAAATCACTCTAGAAACAGCAACACCATATTTTGACGATTTATTGGCTTTCCCTTCTTTCTTGCCGCAACGTCAAGATATCGTTGAACGTTTTGGTAAAGATTATACAAAGAGTAGCGATAAAGCAGTCTACAATGGTCCGTTTACGCTAACTGAGTTTGATGGTCCCGGAACAGATACTAAATGGTCTCTAACTAAAAATGAAGAATATTGGGACAAAGAGACTGTCAAGTTAGATAAAGTCGCTATCAACGTGGTGAAAGAAGCCCCAACTGCCTTAAATCTTTATGAAACTGGTGAAGTGGATGATACGTATTTATCTGGCGAACTGGCCCAACAAATGCAAAACTCGCCTGACTTGGTCCAATTAAAAGCCGCTTCTTCTTTCTATTTAGAAATGAATCAAGCAGATGAAAAATCACCATTGACTAATGCAAACTTACGTCGTGCTATGTCTTATGCCATCGATCGCGATTCATTAGCTAAAAATATTTTAGCTAATGGCTCTCTTCCTTCACAAGGCTTCGTTCCTGTGGATGTCGCGAAATCACCAAAAACGGGTGAAGACTTTGTTAAAGAAGCCGGCAGCGACAAATTAGTCAAATACGACAAGAAAAAAGCTGTGGAATACTGGAACAAAGCGAAACAAGAACTTGGTGTTTCCAACTTAACGGTTGATTTAATGGTAGACGACTCTGAAGGCGCTAAAAAAATGGGCGAATATCTTCAAGGATCACTATCTGATACTTTGGAAGGCTTAAAAGTAACTGTGACGCCTGTCCCTATGGCTGTTCGCTTAGATCGTACCTTAAAAGGGGATTTCCAAATCGCTGTTCGTGGTTGGAGTGCCGACTATTCAGACCCAATTAACTTCTTAGATTTATTAGAAAGCTCAACTTCTAATAACCGTGGACGTTACAGCAATCCTGAATACGATAAATTCATTGCTGCGTCCAAAACCACAGATGTTAACGATCCTGAAAAACGCTGGGAAGATCTAATCAACGCTGAAAAAACAGTAATTGCTGATATGGGTGTTGTGCCAATTTACCAAAAAGCAGAATCACACTTACGTGCACCAAACATGAAAGAAATTATTTATCATCCAACAGGTGCTAAATACGACTTCAAGTGGGCGTATAAAGAATAAAATAAAGGTCTCCTTCAATTTTGGAAGGAGACCTTTATTATTTATAATGACACGTTTCTAAATGATCATTCACCAATCCCGCCGCCTGTAAAAAGGAATAGACTGTCGTGGCACCTAAAAATTTAAATCCTCGTTTTTTTAACGCTCGACTAATCTGTTGCGATAATTCCGTGGAGGCTGGAACCTCTTCTGGCCGCTGCCAGTGATTAACGATTGGTTGCTGATCGACAAAGTTCCAGAGGTAGCGATCAAAGGAGCCAAATTCTGCCTGAATTTCTTGAAAAACTTGCGCATTCGTGATGGTCGCTTGAATTTTTAAACGATGACGAATCACACCAGGATTTGCTAGTAAAGCTAAAATTTTTTCCTCATCATATCGCGCAATTTTCCGATAATCAAACGCATCATAAGCTGCTCTGAGCGTTTCTCGTTTATTCAAAATAATCGCCCAGCTTAAGCCCGCTTGCATACTTTCCAAGGTCAATAACTCAAATAACTGTTGCTCTTCATGAACTGGACGTCCCCATTCATCATCATGATAGGCTTGCATCTCTTCAGTTGTATTCGTTGCCCAAGTACATCGCTCCATTGTCCTGCCTCCTTTTATTTGCTAAAAAAGATGCGAACAAAGGGTACTGCCTGTTGTTCCACACCTTTTCTTATTCCTAATAAAATGCCCAGAAGTTTAACGCTTCATTCATCACTTCTTCGGCTGTAAATGTCCGTTTTGAATGGCCCTTTTCTTCTGAATCGTTTGGATCATTAATCCAGAAATCGCCTTTTTCATCCACGCCACTCATCACCATAATGTGACCAGTTGTAGTGAAATAGCCCGGTTTTACAGAAATAATGACTGGATGACCTTCCTTCAAGAAAGCTGCCACTGTTTCAATATCCCCAATTTCTTGACAGTTATAGCCTTTCATTTCAGCATATGCACTAAAAATAGACCACGCCGTTCCTTGCCCTTCCATAAAGAAGTCATTTTTTGCCCAAGCTAACACATCCAGAGGGGTAACTTCTTGGTGATCCATGTATGAACCAACCATTGCAAGCGACACAATCGCACAGCCATTAATTTCGATTGTATTCGGCTTATCCACATTGCCAAATCCGTATGCGGTGTCTTTCCATTTAGCATCTGTCTGCAATTCTAACGGCAAATCCAGATGTCCATTATATTGCTTCTTTTCAATTTCTTGATTGACCTGTTGTCCATAGCTTAAAGGTTTGACTTTTTTCTCAATTTTAACTGGTGCTGGTTCTTTTGTTTTACTTGATTCAGCACTAGCTTTGACATATGAATCATCAAACCAACTTGAAAACCCACCTGATTTCATCGGCGAAAACTGCGCTAACAACCCGCCAAAGCCAAACGATACCAACAACACCGTGAGAACTTTTTTTTGGTAACCTGATGGTTTTTTTGACATACTATTCATCCTTTTCTATCTATTGACTACATCCGATAATCTTATGTATTTCTTATATGCTCACACATTATACTACTTTCTTTTTCGAAAAACAGAAACGTTGGTAAATTCTCATAATTATTGAAGGCGAACATATTTTCTTGAATTTTATCACAAAATTAGGTAAAATACAGGTAATTAGTCATTTGAGTTTTATTCTATTTTATTCGTAAAGGAGGCAGAAGAATGGATCAACATAAAGCTACCATCAAGAGCATTTCTAAACTGATTACGCTCTCTTCCCAACATTTCTTTTCGGCATTTTTAGAAGATTCTCAAGATCAAAAGAATAAAGAAAAGGAACGCAGTGCGCTTTTACAAGAGCTCCAAGTCGCTGCCGCCCAAAAATCCTTAGTGGTCTTACAATTGAAAGAAGTCCCTACAGCGCATAAATTCGAAACGGTGATCGGCTGGATTGTCTCAAAAAATATTTCGGACAATATCGTCGTTCGTTTACAAACGGATGAACAACAGTTGCGCATGATTCCTGTTGCTTCTGTCATGAAAGTCAGCACGTTAGCTAATCGTCACCAACGTCAAATTCACTAGAATATTGAAGTCTTTATAAAATAAATGGAAACCACCAACCCTGGCGATTGCAGGTTGGTGGTTTCTTTTATTTATGACTTTAGTCAAAATCCCATGAAACTTCTGACTTAGGACTCAACTTATTTCTTAGGAACAAATAATTGCGGTGCTACTTTTGCCAATAAGCCTAGAACTAGACTTACATATAAACAATTGACGACGGTACTTGTACCGTTTAGAACAAAGGAATAGAGATATGGGCTCATTCCTTCTGGTGCATACATGCCCCAAACCAATACACCCGCCCAAAAATGCCAAAACCAGCGGGCGAAGACTGCGACAACACTTCCTAAAATAATCGTACGAATGGCTGATTTTAAACGATTCGCTTGAAAATACAGTTGAATTTTTCTAGCGAATACGCCACCCATTCCTCCAAACGCAAAAGCAAAGGGATATTCAAAAATAATCTGCGGAACGGACAAGAAATTTTTCATGGCTGTACCGAGAATAATATTTAACATGCCCCAAACAAAGCCTGCTGCAACTCCAGGAAGCAACCCACGACGAAACGAATAAAGAACTAATGGGACCATTCCCAACGATAGGTCCAAGCCACTATTGGCAAATTCAATCGGTAAAAAAGAGAGGGCCATTGCCATTGCTGCGACGACTGTTCCTTCTACCCAAATACGTAAATCCATTTTTCTAGCCAAACAAATTTCCTCCTATGTTCTGACGCTCTCAACCACTAATACATCGTTATTTTACCATAGGGACTTTAGAAAAACACGTTTGTCGAACAAGCAAAAAAATAGCTGATCAGCATTTAAGGGAATCAACTCCTACTCAAACGCATGCCAGCTACTTTTTATCCATTAATCGTCCCGCTCAGTTGTCAAAATTTTACCAGAATGAGCATCGATTTTTACCTCTATTTTTTGTTGGCCCTCTTTCACTTTCACTTCCCAATAGGTGATTCCTAATTCTTTCTCTAACTTCCAATCTGTTGCCTGGCCGACTTTCGCTGCTTTTTCAGCCAAGGTTGTGGCTTGTTCTCTGGAAATGATATTTGTTAAATCAAGTGCCTCTTCTTGCATTTTAACGCCATTTTGTTCATCGGCATCCAAGGTTTCGACTTTTTCTTTTGTGAATTCGCCTGTTTCTGCGTTCACTTCAACTTGATATTCTTTTTGCTGATCCACGCCTTCTATTTCATAAAAATAACGTCCAAAATCTGTATCTAACTGCAGACTTGTTATTTTAGCTTCTGGATATTTTTTCTCAAATGCTGTCGTTACTTTTTCTAAAGAGACAGCTACCGCACTTGTCTTCTCTGATGTCGTCGTTGCTTCTTGTTGTACGGATGAACTTGTTTCAGTAGTTGATATTACTGTTTCTTTTTGTTCATTTGTTGATGAAACAGCTGTGGGTGTTTTGGATGTACAGCCAGCTACCAAAAAGAGTGCCAAGCCAGTCATAGAGCCATAGAGTATTTTTTTCATTAAACAACCTTCTTTCCTTTTTATCATTTTATTATACTTGATTTCTCATCCAAATCATAGCTACAAAAAAAAGCCCTACTTTAGTTGATAAAGTTAGAGCTCTCTCAGCCTTCATGGGCCAACATAAAAATTTCACCGAAATCATTCTCTTGTTCAATGTGCCAAATGCGTTTTTCACTATTATAGACAAGCGTTGCCAAAATTTCTTCTTTTTGGTAAGAGGTATTTTTCATCTTGCTAAGTGAATCTTCCACCAAGTAAATAGGAATCCGATATTCTTCTTTATCCACTTCCGTTTGTTGGAAGCAAAAAATAACACCTTCTTGCAAGATACCTTTCATATTTTTAAGTAATTCAGGACTTAATTTTTCGACAGGCGTATTTCGTTTAAAGAAGGCCTTTTTCTGGTTCACTTTCTCTAAAACAACACGTGTAATTTTATCAGCAAAGATTCGATAAAATTCATCAATATAACGATAATAGACACGCGTCATCTGATCTGCAAATTCAAAAAAGACAAAATCATTTTGTAGCTTATAAAAGAAAGGCGAATGCAAACTATTCTTCATGTGTCCAAAATAAAGAAGTTCCGAAATTTCTAATGGCGTTAGCTCTTTTAGCATCGTCACATCGGAAAAGTCAATCCATTTAATTTCTTCAGTCATCCAACGACGTTGTAGCGATTGAAAATAGCGATTGACGCTTTCTTCTCCGCGAATAATTTTCAAGCCTGAATGCATATCGTATTCGCCAGCTTCGGCAGAAGGATCTAATAATAGTAAGTTCTGTGGATGATGCACAATTGAACGAACAAAATCGGAATGGGTAATTCCTTTAGATAAAACCGCGTTGCTGGTTACATCTATATGTACATAAATTAAATCAAGCAAATTCCCATCTCCCCTCTACTAGCCTCCTTACCATTTTACAATATTTTCAAAAGAAAAGCTTGTTTCTTTTACTTTAAAATTCCATTACAAAATGAGGATTTTTTTGAAAAATCAATCGATTCAGTTGTTTTTTATTAAATCAAGGTCCGGCCAGCTTACCTATTCCCCAAAGAAAATAAATAGGTTTTTCAAATAAATTGTGGTAAACTTGATACATTAAAAGGAGGGAGAATATGCGCCCAAAAGAGAAAAAAAGAGGAAAAAATTGGTTAATCAACAGTTTATTAGTTTTACTATTTATCATTGGCTTGGCCTTAATTTTTAACAATCAGATACGCAGTTGGGTGGTTCAACAAAATAGCCGCTCGTACGCCGTTAGCAAGTTGAAACCAGCTGATGTGAAGAAAAATATGGCTCGTGAAACAACGTTTGACTTTGATTCAGTTGAGTCCTTGAGCACAGAAGCGGTGATGAAAGCCCAATTTGAAAACAAAAACTTACCTGTGATTGGTGCCATTGCGATACCAAGTGTCGAAATTAATTTGCCCATTTTTAAAGGATTGTCAAATGTCGCTTTATTAACTGGTGCCGGGACCATGAAAGAAGATCAAGTCATGGGGAAAAACAATTATGCCTTGGCTAGTCATCGAACGGAAGATGGTGTTTCCTTATTTTCACCTTTAGAAAGAACCAAAAAAGACGAACTCATTTATATCACTGATTTATCTACTGTTTATACATACAAAATAACTTCTGTAGAAAAAATCGAACCAACCCGTGTTGAGTTAATTGATGACGTTCCTGGTCAAAATATGATTACCTTAATTACCTGTGGCGATTTACAAGCAACGACGCGAATTGCTGTTCAAGGAACATTAGCAGCAACGACGCCTATTAAAGACGCCAACGACGATATGTTAAAGGCTTTCCAATTGGAGCAAAAAACCTTAGCCGATTGGGTGGCTTAATAAAAAAATCCTTGAAAAGTTTTGACACTTTTCAAGGATTTTTTGCTTTATTTCATCACTTGGCGTTCTTGCTGTTTCAGACGAGCAAAACCATAACGAATACCTGCAAATAATAAAACTAACGGAGATAAGAAAACAGAGATCATTAACCATTCACTTGTATACATACTACTAAAAGATAAATGATACGTGACAGCATACACTAGCGGCAGACTCATTATCAACAATAAATAATACAAACTCAATTCAAAAACATAGGATAAATAACTACTGTTCATCTTACTTCCCTCCTGTCTCTTTTTCCCTGAACAATTTGTTAACACTATTGTACCAAGGGGAAACAGAAAGTACTATCGGACTATAGTCCTAATCTTTCAGCTGTGCTTTTATTTTTTTCAACCATTCTGAGGTACCTGCTTCCACTAAGCGGTAAGTTTCCTCAAAATCACCAGTATAATAAGGATCAGGTACGTCCATGGTTTCTTTACCAGCCACAACTTCCATAAATAAATGAATCCGCCGTTGCTCTTCTTGAGGAGCTAATGCTTTTAAATCTGCCACATTATTCGCATCCATCCCAATGATATAGTCATATTTTTTAAAATCACTTGGCTGGATTTGTGTTGCCCGCATTCCTTGATAGGAAATTCCTTGTTGTTCCAAAATTTTTCTGGTTCCCTTATGTGGCTGACTGCCAACTTCCCAGTGGCTAGTAGCTGCTGAAAACACTTGAATAGTCGATTCTAAACCGGCTTGTTGGACTTTCTGACGAAAAATCGCTTCTGCCATTGGCGAGCGACAAATATTGCCTAAACAAACAAATAACACAGTTACCACAACGTTTCACTCCTTCATAAAACTTTTTATCCGTCACACATTACTCATTGGCTTCTTGTTCATACAAATGATAAGCCATAAATTCTGTATCTTTCGCTAAACGGAATAATTGCGTCGCCATTTCCAAAGGAGTCTGAGGATATTCCTCAAGAATCCATTTCGTTAAGACGCCGCTACATCCATAAGAAAAGAAATTCGCATAAAATTGTTTGTCTTTATCTGTTAAATGGTTCTCAACATCGACTTGTTCAAATAATGAAATAAATAAGCGATTGGTCGAAGCGGAAAAAACATTAAGAAGAACTTCTGAATCTGAGGTCACCGTTGTATAGTAAAAATGACTCTTCTCTTTAATCGCTTTTAATAACTTCAGGGCTTGTTCCTCCCAGTTTTCCAAACAAATATCTGTTTCTAAGTAAATCAATGCATCGTGACGATAAATCCAACGTAATAAATCATATTTATCTGTAAAGTGATAATAAAATGTTTGACGATTCAAGCCCACTTTTTTGGTAATATCTTGGACACTTATTTTACGAAAATCCTTTTGTTCACATAATTCTATTAAAGCTGAAGCGATTGCTTGTTTTGTATCGTGCGTTCCGCTCATGCTGATTCCTCCGCTCCTAATATGTATATACCTCTATAATTGCAAAAAAACGGCCAGATTACAATATTTTCAGATACATTTTATGCATATATTTAAAATTAAATGAATAAAAAAAGCGGCAACTAACGATTTTTGTTAGTTACCACTCCTTGTTATCAATTATTAATAGATGACTATTTAGCCTGGAAAACGCCATACAACAGCGCGGAATCCTGCTGGTGGTGCTGGTGACCAGTTAGAGTTAGAAGAAACATAACCAGAACCTCCTGGGTTGTTCGCTTCAACGATTTGAACACTTCCACCACTTACACCTGTAACTAAGACAGTATGCACGCCACCAATCCAGCTATCTGGACTATAGGCACTTTCATATTGAACAACATCGCCTGGTTGCACGTTACTCCAGCTAACTTGTGTTGCGCCAGAAGCAACATAGCCACTGTTTGGACCACCATAACCGAAGTTAATACCGCCTGCCGCTAACCAGCGACGAACAGATACTAAACATTCGCCTGGTTGATTCCAACCTGTTGCATAAGAATTACCAACATCTGCTAAAGCTGCATTAATTGCGGCTTGTTTTCCTGAAGTCACGCCACCATTCCCTGGTTTTACTTCATTACCTTTTTCAGGAGTCGTTGGGTTAGTTACAGGAACTTCTTTTTCTTTTTCAGGTGCTGCTGCAGGTGTTGTTACAACACTTTCTGTTTCAGTACTTGAAGTTGTTGTTTCTTGCGTTGTGGTACTTTCAGTAGTTGTTGATGATTCTACTACTGGTGTTGCGGCTTTTTCTTCAGCAGCAGATGCTGCTGCCTCATTAGCTGCTTTTGTTGCTTGCGCTTGCTCTGCTGCCGCTTTTTGTGCTGCGGCTTGTGCTTGCGCTGCCGCTTGTTCTTCTGCTTTTTTAGCAGCTGCACGTTGGCGTGCTTGTTCTTCTGCTAAACGTTTTTCCGCTTCTTTTTTCTGTTTAATGAAGCCGTCTTTTTTCCCTTGTTCTTCAGAACGTTGTGCTTCTAAATCATTTTTAGCCACTTCTTGTTGAATCTTCAATGTTTTTAATGATTCTGTTTTGTCATTTAATTCTTTTGTTGCTGCTTCTAATTCAGCAATTTGTTTTTCAACATTCTTTGTTTTCTTTTCAACAGTCGCTTTGTCTTCTTTTTGTTGTTCTAGTAATTCATTGTTGGCGCTCATCATTGTTGAGACCGCTTGAACGCGACCAATTGCATCTGCTACTGAATCTGCATCTAAGACAGCATCAATAATTGAATCACTTTGACCATTCACTTGGACATCGCGTGCTTGTTTTGTCATTTGTACTTCACGTTTTTGAATACGGACATTCAAATCAGAAATTTCACTATATAATTTAGATACTTCTGATGATAGCTTGTTCTTTTTAGCTGTTAATGTATCGATTTGTTTGGCCGTTTCAACCATATCATTTTCAATCGCGGCAACTTTTGCTTCTGCATCTGACATTTGGCTAGTTAACGCATTAATTTTTTGATCTTGTTGTTGAATCTTTGTATCGTATTCATCTGCAAATGCTGCGGATGGCAACGCTACGCTTGTTAAGGTAATGGAACATACCATTAGAGCCGATAATACACTTTTCTTCAATCTGTTGTCCTCCGAAAATCCTTTTTTTGTTAAGCTTTTTTATTATTTATTAAAATTTGAATAAATTTCTCTTTTTCAACGATAGAGCAATTGTAGCATAGCTGTATGTCACTGAGATAATATGGATGTTACAGTAATATTTCAATTTTCTTCTTGTAAATGACAAAAAAAAGCTTCACTTTTTTCACAACTTTCTTCATGGCTCCAGGGTAAGCTTCTCATTGTTTTGTTATTTAAAGAAAATAAAAAAAAGCGAAAAATGCTAACAAATGAGCATTTTTCGCAAACGAACAAAATTTTCAATTTTTATTTTACGGAAAACAGTTTTTTCAGCGGATAAGATAAAATAACATACCACACCATGTTCAATAGCAATGTAGGTCCCAACACACGCGTAATAAATAAAATCGGGCTGACATCTGCTAAATGAAAGGCCACTTGAATCAGTACCGCAATCAGTTCATACAACGTGGTAAAAATAACGATCCCAAAAAAACCAGTTAGTAAATTTGTTTGAATTACTTCTTTAAATGTATACATCAACATAACCGAAAGCGTCAGTGCAACTGTATAAATCCCGATAATGCCAATGTAGTAGCTATCGCAAATAAAGCCTAAAATTAACGAAGTAATTAATAAATAACGTTTAGAAAAATTAGGAACGGCAAACATAAACGCAAGTAATAGCAGATGAGAACTGGCGAAGTAAACATTACTTGTCCACGTTTCAAAAGACTTTGTTAAATGAGCATCAATTAACATTAAGAAAAACAAGAGAATAGGTGTGACGTATTTTAAATACTCTTTCCGAATCATTCGCTTTCCCCTGCCGATCTTTTCACGACCGTCACAACAGAGATACCATAGACATCCGCATAAGGTTTCACATACACTTCACGATCTAAACCAAAACTATCTGGTTTCACTTTAATAACTGTCCCTACCGCTAAATCGGCTGGGGAATTACCACCTAAGCCAGAAGTCTGAACGACATCGCCTTCTTTCAGAGTGGCATCGCCAGTTAATTGTGACACAATTAATGCATTCGTCTTATTGTCGTAATTTTTAAGTAAACCAAATGATTCGCCATTTGCGGAAGTTACTCGCACAGGGAAATGGTTCGAGTTAACATTTTTAGACGTTAGTAGTTCCACTTTTGCAGTCGTTGCATTGACTTCAATAACACGCCCCACTAACCCTTTTTGCGCCATGACCGCCATGCCCGCTTCAATGCCGTCATTGGTTCCTTTATCGATAATTAATAAGTCTTGCCAAGTATCAGGCGAACGCGTAATGACATTCGCAGTTACTTTTTCATAGTTGGCCAACGTTTCGTTCAGATTCAATTCTTGTTTTAAACTATCAATTTCGCGTTTATAGTTATTGTTTTGGACAGCTAATTCATTATAGCTATCAATTTTTTCTTTTAGACGTTCGTTTTCTTTAAACGTGTTAATTAAATTGCCCATTGAAGACAAGCCATTTTCCACCACACGAGCTGGAAAAGAAATTACACGATCCACCATACTAACGCTATTGTTGACGCCACCTTGAACGACATTGGTTTTGCCTTTTTCAGAACGTTGCGCAGCAGTTAAACTAATAATGGTTACTAAAATAATGACTAAAATTAAGGTAATGATTATATTTTTATTTGGATTAAATTTTTTCACAAAGACACCCCAGATATTCTTCAGACTGATAGTATTAATTTTACCACTAATTGACTATAAACAAAAGAGTTGGCGATCGTCTTTAGCTTTTTTTATCATTTCTTTTTTAGGGCTTGTTTTCAACGAAAAAACCAACGAAAAGAAAGGAAGCTTCCTTGGTTTTCGTTGGTTTAAAAAGAAATTATTTTTCTTTGTTTTCTTCGTTTAATAATGCTTTTCTTGACACGTTGACACGGCCTTGTTTGTCAATTTCAGTTACTTTGACAAGGACTTCGTCGCCTAATTTCACGACATCTTCAACGTTGTTCACACGTTCGTTTGCTAATTGAGAAATATGGATCAAGCCATCTTTGCCTTTAATTAGGTTAACAAACGCACCAAATTTTTCAATGCGGACAACTTTTGCTAAGTAAACTTGACCGACTTCGACTTCTTTGGTTAATTCTTCAATAATCTTGATGGCTTTTTTAATCATTTCGGCATCTGATGAAGCAATACTTACGTTACCGTCTTGATCGATATCAATCTTAACACCAGTTTCATCAATGATGCTGTTGATTGTTTCGCCACCTTTACCAATGACATCTTTAATTTTCGCTGGTTTAATTTGAATCATTTCAATTTTCGGTGCATATTGACTTAATTCTTCACGAGGAGCAGCAATCGTTGTTGTTAATTCTTCTAGAATTTCCATCCGTGCTTTCTTCGCTTGGTCTAATGCTTCCGTTAAAATTTGTTCTGTAATTCCTTGAATTTTGATGTCCATTTGTAAAGCAGTGATTCCGTCTTTCGTTCCCGCTACTTTAAAGTCCATATCGCCAAGGTGGTCTTCTAAGCCTTGAATATCTGTTAAGATTGTATAGTTTTCACCATCACTAACAAGACCCATTGCAATACCTGCAACTGGCGCTTTAATTGGCACACCCGCATCCATTAATGCTAATGTTCCCGCGCAAATACTTGCTTGTGAAGAAGAACCATTTGATTCTAACACTTCTGCCACTAAGCGGATTGTGTAAGGGAAGTCTTCTTCTGATGGAATAATTTGTGCTAAGGCACGTTCACCTAACGCACCGTGACCGATTTCACGACGACCTGGTGAGCCCGCGCGTCCTGTTGAACCAACAGAGAATTGTGGGAAGTTATAATGATGGATGAAACGTTTGCTATCTTGGACACCCAACCCATCGATAATTTGATGTTCCCCTAAAGGCGCTAATGTACAAACGGATAAAGCTTGTGTTTGACCCCGAGTAAATAAGCCAGAACCATGCACACGTGGTAAAATACTTACTTCTGATGATAAATGACGAATTTCGTCTAATTTACGGCCATCCGGGCGAATCTTATCGATCGTGATTAACTCACGTACGACATCTTTTTCAAGATCTTCCGCAATTTGTTTCACTTCTTTTAGTAATTGCGCTTCTTCTTCGTGTTCCGCAAATTTTTCAGCGTAAACTTCTTTGACTGTATCTTTTACTTTGTCAATTTCAACTTCACGTGCTAATTTTTCTTCCGTCATTACGGCTGTTTTCATTGTATTATAGTACGCATCAAAAATTTCTTTTTTAAGATCAGCGTCCACTTGTAATAAGTCCACGTCCATTTTTGGTTTACCTACAGCGGCAACGATTTCTTCTTGGAACGCTACTAGTTCTTTAATGGCATCAAAACCGAAAAGTAAGGCACCTAACATATCTTCTTCTGATACTTCTTTAGCACCACTTTCAACCATGTTGATGGCTTCTTTTGTTCCAGCAACAGTTAATTCAATATCTGTTTGTTCTGCTTGTTCTACCGTTGGGTTTAAGACATATTCGCCATTAATACGGCCAACGTCAACACCAGCAATTGGTCCATCAAACGGAATATCTGAAATTGCTAACGCTAAGGAAGACCCAAACATTGCAGCCATTTCTGGTGTACAATCTTGATCCACACTCATAACGATGTTCGTGATTTGGACTTCGTTACGGAAGCCTTCTGAGAACATTGGACGAATAGGACGGTCGATTAAACGAGCGGTTAATGTCGCACGTTCACTTGGACGACCTTCACGTTTAATGAAGCCGCCAGGAATTTTTCCTACCGCATACATTTTTTCTTCATAGTTTACAGTTAATGGGAAAAAGTCTACATCTTTTGCTTCTTTAGAGGCAACAGCAGCACTTAAAACGACCGTATCGCCGTAACGTACTAAGACAGCTCCATTGGCTTGTTTGGCTAATTGGCCGATTTCTACTTCTAGTGGGCGGCCGCCCCAAGTTGTTTTAAAGACTTGTTTTTCTGTCATAATTCTTCTCCTTTACTCTTGCTCTTTGGAAAAGTCAGACGGCTACTAAACAAATGAAAAAGTAACAAGTCGTTGCTGCTCTTTCATTTGGTTAGTAGTTCCTAAAAACTTTCCAAAGAGGACCTTCAATAGTGACAATAAGATAAAAAGCGAGATTCTGATTGAACCTCGCTTTATACGTAATGATTAACGACGTAATCCTAAACGTTGGATCAATTCGCGGTAACGTTGGATGTCAGTTTTACGTAAGTAAGCTAACAAGTTACGACGGTGACCGATTTTTTTCATTAAACCACGGTAAGAATGGTGATCTTTTTTGTGTGTACGCGCATGTTCGTTCAATTGGTTAATGTCTTCAGTTAAGACAGCAATTTGTACTTCTGGAGAACCAGTATCTCCTTCATGACGTGCGTATTCTTTAATGATTTCGTTTTTTCTTTCTTGTGAAATTGCCATTTGTTCCACCTCTTTCTCTATTATTCGTCTGATCACTGAGTGAAGCGTTGGTGACTCGCTAAACCAAGTGATAGATGGTGTGTTTCCACACAAGCTTACTTTACAGGAAACACCGCTAAAATGCAAGCTTAATCTCTATTATTCGATAGTTTTTTTAAACAATCTAGCCCCTTTTTTAGTGATTTTGTGATACACTAAATGGTGGTAAACAACTGATTATTTCAGCGCATGAATAAATAAAAGAAGAATTTTTTTATGTTTCAAAGGAGGAACCATTGAATGATTACAATGAAAGATATTATTCGCGAAGGGAATCCCACACTTCGTGCTGTGGCAGAAGAAGTGCCTGTCCCTATCACTGAGGAAGACCGACAATTAGGCGAAGACATGTTGACTTTCTTAAAAAATAGTCAAGATCCAGTCAAAGCCGAAGAATTACAATTACGTGGTGGCGTTGGTTTAGCTGCACCACAATTAGATATTTCTAAACGAATTATTGCTGTCCATGTTCCTAGTAACGACCCAGAAAACGAAACGCCTTCATTAAGTACGGTAATGTACAACCCTAAAATTTTGAGCCATTCTGTGCAAGATGTATGTTTAGGTGAAGGGGAAGGCTGTTTATCTGTCGATCGGGATGTGCCTGGGTATGTCGTTCGCCATAACAAAATTACCGTCAGTTATTTTGACATGGCTGGCGAAAAACACAAAGTTCGTTTAAAAAACTACGAAGCGATTGTGGTTCAACATGAAATTGATCATATTAATGGCATTATGTTCTACGATCATATTAACAAAGAAAATCCATTTGCTTTAAAAGAGGGCGTTTTAGTCATCGAATAAAAAAAACTGGGCCGTTTGTTTTCAGACAAACGGCCCAGTTTTTTTAAATGGCCTTCATTTCTTTTAAGGCTTTCCAAATGCCATCATTATCATTTGTATCTGTGACCATCGTGGCCACTTTTTGAATGGAAGGACTCGCGTTGCCCATTGCGACGCCAATCCCTGCATGGCTTAACATTTCTCGGTCATTTTCGCCGTCCCCAAAGGCAATGATATTTTTTGCATCAATGCCCACACGTTTAGCTAAATACGTTAACGTAGCTGATTTTGAGCCATCTTTAGGCACAACATCTACGCTATGTTGATGCCAGCGAATAAAGCGAAATTCTGGGTATTCTTCTTCAAACGTACACTGATCTTCTGCGTCATAAAAAGCCAACGCTTGGTAAATATCATTTTGACGATAAAAGTGTTCATCATAAGCAGGTGAATGAAAATGAAAAGAGTTCATCGCAATTTCCATTTTTTCAGCACGGTGCTGGTTGCTCTTCTTAATATCATCTAAGCCCACACAAGCAAATCCTAAGCCGCGTTGATCACTGTCTTGTGCCAAACGTTCCAACGCTTCAGCGTGCAATAAATTTTGATAATATTGCTCATGATCCACAAAAGCCGCGGCGCCATTACATAATACGTAATTAGTAAAATCTAAATCCCAAATCACCTCTTGCGCCATATAACGACTTCTGCCAGTTGCCAGCGTAACTAAGTGTCCTTGCTCCCGCAATTTTGCTAGCGCTTCTCTCGTGCTATCCAATGCTTTCTTCTCCGAATTTAACAACGTCCCATCAATATCAAATGCAAAAAGTTTTCTTTCCATCATTTCTCCTTATTCGCTCGCTTTCGCTAAATATTTACTGCCTTCTCGTTGTGCTAAAGGACTCAACACTAATTCTTTCATCAATTCCTCGACCCATTGCGGATTCGTTTTACTATATTGGCGTAATGACCAGCCAATCGCTTTTTGAATGAAGAACTCCTCTGTAGTTCTATCATAAATAATCGCCTTTTTCAACAGGTCCTGATTGGTCTTTTCTTTCAACATCAACTGTAAATTCAGCGCAACACGCCGATTCCAGAAATTTTCAGCGCCATAAAAAAGGGCAAAAATCGTTGGCAATTCAGTCAGATGCAACGCCACCCACGACCCAAAAAATTTTCGCCAAGCATCCACACTATCCCACCATGCTTTTTGTGGAACATAGGCTTTAAACGCTACGACCTCTTCTAATGAAAATCTCCGAACATTTTGAAGGGCTAAATCAATAGCGACATACTGATATTCTCGTTCTGTTTTTTGATAATAAGCCTCAATCTCTTGGCATAATTTTTCCTTTGGCCACGTATGACTTTCTTTTAAAAGTTGTTTACTTAACGCTTGACGTTCTGGGGCGGGGATGCCTGCAAAAACAAATTGGTGTTTCATATAAGCAGACATTTTTACTGCTGTTTCTGGGTTCTTCTGAAATTGAAGTGTGTCCATTCCTTCGCTCCTTATAATAAAAAAACTATACTAAAACAGTGTACCATGTTTTAGTATAGTTGGTTGGTCAATTAATCAAAATACGTTAAGTTTTTGTTGTCTTTATCTAACCAGGCATAGCCGAGACCCATAATTAAGCCACCACCGATAAAGTTACCGATAAAGGCCCAGAACAGATTATGAACAACATTACCAGCTGTGAAAGCTTCAATTGCGCCGTTCGAAGCAAAGTAAGCTAAACTGAAGGCTGGGAAGTTGGCAATCACGTGTTCAAAACCAAGGAACGCAAAGATAAAGATAATGAAAATAATGGCCGCGACTTTGCCGGCGTCATCTTTCATTCGCATACTCACTAATACGGCTGTATTAACTACAATATTGGCGAACATAGCTTCAACTAAAATCTGTAGGGTGGTTTTTTCTAATTTTCCAGCAATCGATGTAAAGAAGAAACTATCTTTTGGCAAATCTTGGAACGGCACCGTAAGTGATACCAAGAAACCAAACAAGACGCCACCAATTAAATTGAATAAGATACAGGTAAATAAAATTTTTGCAGCTAAGGAAAAGTTGACTTTTTTACGATAGACCCCAACAGTCATGTACAACATATTCGAGGTACCAAGTTCGGCATTCATATATAAAATCATCACAAGTGACCAACTGAACATGAAGGCGTAAAGCATTTTCCCTAAACCATGAGAAATTCCTTCTCCTTTAATTGCGATTGCAAAAGCAACAGCTGTTCCCAACGTTAAAAATAGACAAGCAAGCATTGCACGAACAGCGTAGCGGGAAAAGCTGTTTGAGAATAAATTCACTTTCTTGTCGATGGATTTATCAATTTGTTCAAACAATGGTGAACCAGACTTCATTGTAAACTCCCTTTCATTCCGTTTTCAACTTATATTTTCAAAACATCTCCCCTTATTCTAATGAGGAAAAGTGTTTTTGTCTACCTTTTTTTCATATTTCACTTTAAAACCTTGACGTTTCCTATCCTATTAAGTATACTAGATTTTGTGTAAAATAATTGCAGCAGAAGAATAATAACTCGTCAACAGTTCATTGCCAAACTTGGTTCAACTGCGTAACCGCGGCTGCAAAGGCGAAGGTTGAAGAATGAACTGAACGAATATGAATTTTTCATCTAATTATTTTACTCCAAAAAAACATTTATTTATTGGAGGAATTTTTAATGTCTCGTTATACTGGACCATCATGGAAAGTATCTCGTCGTCTAGGTATCTCTTTATCAGGTACTGGTAAAGAACTAGCTCGTCGCCCTTACAAACCAGGACAACACGGACCTAACAGCCGTGGTAAAGTTTCTGAATACGGAATGCAATTAACTGAAAAACAAAAATTACGTCATATGTATGGCATGAACGAACGTCAATTCCGTACGTTGTTCATTAAAGCAAGCAAAATCAAAGAAGGTAAACACGGTGTTAACTTCATGGTTTTACTAGAACAACGCTTAGATAACGTTGTTTACCGTTTAGGTCTTGCAACTACTCGTCGTCAAGCACGTCAATTAGTTAACCATGGTCACATCACTGTAGACGGCAAACGTGTTGATATTCCATCATACCACGTTGAAGTTGGTCAAGTGATCGGTGTTCGTGAAAAATCTCAAAACATCTCAACAATTAAAGAAGCGGTTGAAGCAACTGTTGGACGTCCAGCATTCGTAAGCTTTGACACTGAAAAATTAGAAGGTAGCTTCACTCGTTTACCAGAACGTGATGAACTTTACCCAGAAATCGACGAAGCACTTGTCGTTGAATACTACAACCAAAAACTTTAAGATTTCAAAAGGTCGAACTACGGTTCTTACCTTCTTTCAAAACCTTGCCTTTCTTGGGCAAGGTTTTTTTCTTTGCCCTCTTTACAAAATGGTTCACTTCCGCTAAACTATTGTTAACCAAATAAAACAATTGGTTAACAATAGAAAGTGAGGCTTCTTATGAATAAAGCATCGTTACGCTCTTTAATTTTAGCAGCAGAATTCGCTGTGATTATTGCTGTACTTTCACAATTTACAATTCCATTGGGGATTGTCCCACTAACCGGGCAAACATTTGCCATCGGCTTAACCGCTACCGTTTTGGGCAAGCGAACGGGGACCTACGCTATTTTAATTTACTTCTTATTAGGATTAATTGGTTTACCCGTTTACGCTGGGATGTCTAGCGGGTTCGGTGTACTCTTTGGACCAACTGGCGGCTATTTAATCGGCTTTATCTTTAACGGCTTATTAACTGGTTATATTTTAGAAAAAACAACCTTTAACTATACTTGGGCCATTATCGCAAATATTGCCGGTGCCTTAGTTACCTTAGTTTTCGGCATGATTTGGTTGAAATATTCCGCAAATCTGCCGTGGCCAAACGCTTTCGCTGGCGGGTTTGCTCCGTTTATTATTCCTGGTATCATCAAGGCTGTCGCAGCTGCTTATGTTGGTATTTTAATTCGCCAACGCTTTATGAAACGTTTTTTAGCACATCTTTCTTAAGGGGAAAACTTTTTTCTTTTCCTTGTCTGTAGTACACTAAAAGGACAAAGGAGTGAAGTCCATGTCCTCATTATTAAAACGATTGGTTCAGTTGGTTTTGTTAGTCGTCGCTGTCTTGCTAATTCGACACTATGTTTTCTCCCCTGCTGCAGTGAATGGCTCTTCAATGGAACCAACACTTCATAACAACGACCGTTTATGGGTGACCTCGATTAAAAAACCACAGCGCTTTAATATTATCGCTTTTCCCAGTCCTCGCAACGGCCAACGAGTAGCCAAACGTTTAATTGGTTTACCTGGCGAAACAGTCGAGTATCGCGATGATACCCTTTATATTAATGGTGTATCACTCAGTGAAGATTACTTAGCAAGTGCTAAACGAAATGTCTCTAAAAATGAAAATTATACCCAAGATTTTACGCTAGAGACCTTAGAAGCCACCCAATCCCTGACCGTTCCAGAAGGCATGTATTTTGTCTTGGGGGATAATCGCCCGCGCTCAGATGACAGTCGTTACTTTGGCTTTGTTAAACAAGCGAGCGTGGAAGGTGTTTTGACTTTTCGTTATTATCCATTAGATAAAATTGGCTTTCCATAAAATAATAAACCGCCCTCAAAAAGTTAGACTTTTTGAGGGCGGTTTACTATTTTTTTAAGGTCCAGTGACTAAGTTCCACGTCACCGTTCCTTGATATTTCTCATTTATTTTCCCTTGATTGGCAGGGACTTCTAATTTCACATTGGCAAAATCAAAATCTAATTGATAGACATCATTACCTGTAAATTGGTTATTAAGAATTACTGGTGTAGATGTACCGTCACTCGTCAAAGCTAAGGTTTTCGTAACCCCAACTTTATTTGTTAACTCTGTGACTTGATTATAGTTTTCGATTGCTATAACATCCGCACTTCCTAATAATAAACGCGTACTAGTTGGCAAACTATCAGCTGATGCTGTTAACTGTGACAATTGTGCTGTTAACTGCCAATTAGGTTGGCTTGTCTTTATTCGTAGATATGGATTACGTGTGCCGTTGCCATAGTAATCAGCTGCTTTTTTCAGTCCGTACTGCTTAGTGCTACTGTTAATCGTAATTTTCCCAAAATCAAATGTTGGTGTACTAATGAAACCTTCTTCTACTGGTGTTGGCGTAATCGTTTGATCTTCTCCTTGAATACGTACAAAGTTACTAGCTGTCACTGCAGAAAAGTTTCCACTAGATGTCATTTCTGCGGTTAAAAGTTGTCTTGGTTCTCCCGTGATTTTCGCTGTACCCACTGTCACTAAGGCTTCACCGTTCACAGGAATCTCTATATCCAAATTAACCCCTGCTTGCCATTGTTCTGCCGTCACTGGAATAATTTTATTTGGTGTATTACCAATACGAACAGCTAATTGTGTCGGTACCGAAATACCTGCCGCCCATTTGGCAGTTGGGGCTAGTTTAACGTTGGTCAATGGAACTTCACTGGTGTTTCTTAGTCTAACTGTCCAAACCATAGAAGCTTCATTTGGGATCACTTCTAGTAACCGACTAACCGTCATTTCTGTTGTTGGCTGGACTTCCTCATAGACTGCTGTCATGTCGTCTTTATCGTCGTAAGTCACAGCGTAACTTGGTGTTTTAGTCGTTGTCAAGGTACCTGGTTTGGTGTTACCTTTGTACCAGCCTCTGAACTTATAGAATTTGTCTCCTGTTGTATAAGTGTCTGGTAAGGCTTTCGTACTAGCGTAAGTGAAATTATCACTATCAATCACTGTTTGTTTTCCTTGCGTGAAGCCTGTTGGCGGTGTAATTTTAGCGCCGCTTGGATCCACAAAGTTTTCAGTGACTCGGCGATTTTCTAAATAATAGTAGATTGTTCCCTCTGGAGAAGCTAGGTTATAGTTTTTTCCGACTGTCCCTGAATAAATTCCCATAGCATACAACGTGTTATTCGGGTCCCATGTCCAAAAAGCTCGTCTGGTTCTAAAAAAAGTTCCAGCGTCAGTTAATTTGAAGGCTTCTGCTCCGTCAGCTTGAGAAACAACCGTATATGGCGCTTCTATATTTTTCCGGACCTCTTTGCTCATAGGATACTTTGTTTTGTCTCCCGTATAAGTAGCTAGCGGTGTAATCGACATTGTCTTATATTGTTTAGGAATCGTATGATTAACAGACCTTGCACCGTATGTCTTAAGCTTCTCTATCGGGAAATCATATGACTTGCCAGGAATCGATAATTTTTTTAATTTACTCATCACTTCATCAGTTCCTTGGATTTTCCCTAATACTGTTGATTCAGTTTCGTCACTTTCACCTAATTCGGCTTCTACAGAAAAGCCTGCTGTATTCAATAGGTTACCTGCATCATCAACATAACCAAAGTACACATCTTTGGCTGGTAAATTATACGTTTTCATCACGACTTCTTCATAGACTACCGTCAAATCATCATCATCATTATAAGTGACTGGATAACTGGGAGCTTTGGTCGTCGTCAAGGTGTCTGGTTTGTTTTTACCTTTGTACCAGCCTTTGAACTGATAGGTTTTCGTGCCGACTTTATAGGTATCTGGCAAATCTCCGCTTTGCTTAAAGGTGTACGAATCACTAGTAATTACTGTTTTTTTCCCTTGAGTGAAACCCGACGGTGCGGTGATTTTAGTACCATTGGTATCTACGAAGTTTTCCGTAACACGACGATTTTCTAGGTAAAGATACATCCGCGCATTTTCATCTAGCGTATAGATAATCGGTTCTACTCCTTTACCAGTGCTAGTAGCACTTAGTAGTGTCGCAAGCCTAACATTTGCAGGCATTGATGACCAGTATATACCGCTCATCGTAAACTTTTGTGGATCTGTTGTCGGGTCAAGACCAATTCGCCATCCAGTTGTATCGATGTCACTTTTGACGCCACTTCTTAAACTAAGACGATACGTTTCTGGAATAGGATAGGCTGTACCTGTATAATTAGGGCCAGGTTGATACGTTACGGTTTTATACATTTTGGGCAACGTAAAGGTTGCATTGCGAACTCCATATTGCAACTGTGTAGGTCTTTCTGTATCGAAAGCCCGACCTGGTATAGTGATTTCTTTTACTGCGCTATTATTGTTAGTCGGAACTGGGCCAATTGGCGTTACTTTGCCATCCGCAACCTCAACTAATTCTCCAGTAAAGCCATAACGATCAGCAAATGTCAGACCTCCTGTTTCATTGATAAATAGGACACGATACATGCGATCAGGCAAAGTCACTGGATTCTGAATCGCCTTATTCATCACCTGAACAGATGACATTCCTTTTCCTTCTTGAATCGCCTCATACACCACCGTCAAATCGTCATTCCCATCATAGGTCACCGCATAGCTTGGCGCTTTGGTCGTGGTCAAGGTATTTGGCTTGGTTTTGCCTTTGTACCAGCCTTTGAATTTGTAGGTTTTGCCGTTGCTTGCTTTGTAAGTGTCTGGTAAGGTGCCAGCTTGTTTGAAGGTGAAAGCATTGCTGGTCATTGGTGTTTTCTTGTTTTGGGTAAAACCTGTTGGCGGTGTAATGGCTACGCCGTTAGCATCTACGAACTTTTCGGTGACTTGTTTACGGGTGACTTTGTAAACCATTTTTGATTTGATTGTATTTGTCCCATCAAATCCACGTAATATAATAGAGTCATATCCTTGAGCTACCCAATCAGGATAGCCACCACTGGTTATCGACAAGCTATTTGGCTGTATGATTTCAAAAGAATCCAATGTATTTTTTTGGAAGGTCCTATCCTTATTTGTTTCACTTATTGGCGTTACTCTTCCTTCCTCAATACTATCGTCAAAAATACCTGTCGTTGTATTAAATCCTTTGTATATATACAAATACCAGTAACTGTCTGCTGTAGCATCATATTCAATGCTCTCCACAAATTTCAATGACGTCGTAATAGTTAACTTGTCTAAAGTAAACGTTACTCGATACTTGGTACCAGGAGTTGTTCCACCAGCACCATATTTTTCTATGAATTGCGGAGTCAAGGGAAGCCCCGCACGATTATTGATACTTAAAATATAGGAACCCGTACCATTTGCCTGACCGTATAGTTTATCATAAGGTGCAGGTAAAGCAGATAGTGGCCCATCTGCGCCCCCACTTCGTGCTAGATAATTTCCCGAAAAACCTAAGGGTGTTGTAAACGGCGCACCAGTTTCATCCACAAAATCATACTGAACTTTCGGATAAACAACTGTTTTTAAGGGGATTCCTCTCGACTCAATTTTGGGTGAATTTGCCTCTGAGGAGGATGTCGGAGCCTCGGTTGATTGCACAGTTGCTCCTTGATTATCCTCTTCTGAAGTATCCTGTAATGCAGCATCCATTTCGTTATGTCCTTGTTGATTCTTGGTCTCTATTGCCTGTTCGGTTTGTTCTGTTGCTACTTTTTTCTCTGTTTCTGTACTTGTTACTGGTTCAGCTGTTTCTTCTGTCTGGTTACTTTCTTTCGGCACAGTTTCTGCAACAGCTGTGACTCCCGCGAATGAATTCACTAATAACGAGCAACATAATCCAAATGTTGCTAAGTGTTTAAATTTAATCTGTTTCATGTTGCTCCTTCTTTCTATGTACCATTCCCGCCAAGCCCAATTAAGGCTCTTCTCCTTTTTATGTATTGGTTTATTGTTCATTGGTATATGTACATCTTTTAATTTTCTCCATTATTCTATCAAAAAAAGGCGGACTTGAAATTTCAAATTTTGCTACAGACAAGTGACTTTTCCGACGATTCCTATTATACCAAGGCGGAAGAGCACTTTTTCACTAGAAAAACACTCGAAAATTAAGAGAATCTACCATTTCGCTACTGATTTTCAGCCAAATTCCTTAATTTACATAAACAAAAGCTCAAAATGTTAGTGTTTGATACTAACATTTTGAGCTTTCCTCATGATAACTTAACTATTTTAAGGACCTGTCACTAAGTTCCACGTAACTGCAGCTTGGTATTGTTGGCCTTTGACTCCTTGATTGGCTGGCACTTCAAGTTTGACATTGTTGAAGGTGAAGTCCAACTGATAAATATTACTCCCAGTGAATTGCTGGTTGGCAATAATCCTAGTGGCCGTGTTGTTGGCATTCAAGCTAATGGCACTCGTAGTACCGACCGCATTTTTCAACTCGGTAGGTTGGTTGTAATTTGAGAAACTCGAAACAGGCGCCGTCCCTAATAATAAGCGGGTTGCTGTAGGCAAGCTGTCTGTCGCTGATTTCGGTTGCGACAGTTGCGCCGTTAAGCTCCAATTCGCTTGGGTTTTCTTGATCCGCAGATAGGGATTGCGTGTGCCGTTGCCATAATAATCAGCGGCTTTTTTCAAGCTGTGCTGTTGCGTGCTTCCCGCTACCCCAACTTGACCAAAATTGAACGTTGGAACACTGATGAAGCCTTCAGCCGTTGGTGTTACAATTGCTTGATCATTGTCTTTCACACGTACGGTGGCCGAAGTAGAAACACCACTGTAATTCCCACTGGTGGTAATCCCAGCGCGCAAAACTTGCCCCGCTGTCCCCGTCGCTTTCGTAGTGAACTGAACCGTGGCAGATTTTCCTACGGGAATGTCAGTGCCTAAGCTAACACCATTGGTCCACGTAGTCGCTGTGACGGGAACTGTTTTTGCGGTTCCGCCAGCTGGCGTGACAATCATGGCGGTTGGTGCTGCTAAGCCAGTTGTCCAAGCGGTTGATTTCTTGATGGTCGCCGTGGTTAGTGGCGCTTGGCTTGTATTGGTAATTGTGGCACGCCAGGTGACATTGCCGCCGCTAGTCACGGTTTCAGCGGTAGTGCGCGTTAAAGCGACACTTGCTTTCGGTACTTCTTCCTTATACATCGCCGTCATGTCGTCATTGCCATCAAAGGTTGTATTGTATGTTGGCGTAGTGCTTGTTGTTAAAGTATTAGGCTTGGTTTTACCTTTGTACCAGCCTTGGAAAATATAAGTTTTACCGCCTGTTGTATAACTAGCTGGTAAAGCTCTTGCCGCTGTGTACTTGAAAGTGTTGCTAGTCATGGGAATCTGGTTCCCCTGCGTGAATCCTGTTGGTGGCGTGATTTTAGTGCCGTTGGCGTCCACGAAGTTTTCGGTGACTTTGCGGTTGGTTAGATAGTAGTAAATTGGTTTATCTAACATATGATATAATCCTTTGTCAACTGAGTCAGCAGGATCATAAACGATTTCTCGTAAATTATAAGGCACCTGGACGTCTGCTGGTGCAGCTGCCGTTGTTTGGTTAAAGATAAAAGATTGATTATTACTTTTCTTTAATTGAAACAATTGAGGTCTGCTACTTAACGGAGTTGTAGAAGTATTAACTTTTATAGTCGGAAATGGATACGCTGTATCAAAGGTACCATTCTTATTATAAACACTTATATTTTCATAATACTTGGGTATTTTGAATGTTAAGTTAGCGGCACTATATTGTGAAATTCGTCCATTCATTATTTCTAAAGAATGGCTAGGATAAACAATCTCTTTCAAATTATTTTTTGTTAGTGCGACTTGCCCTTTTTCAATACTAGTTGTTTTCCAACCATCGACAGATGATAACAGTTCTCCATGCCAATTGTCATACGTCAAATCAATCGTTGAAGCATCTACTCGTTTGCCAGACTCGTCTACGAACCCGAATTGATAGGTCAGCGCTGGGAAATCAAAAGCTTCAATCTCCTCATACACCACATTCAAATCATCATTATCATCATAAGTCACCGCATAGCTTGGTGCTTTGGTGGTGGTCAAGGTGTTTGGCTTGGTTTTGCCTTTGTACCAGCCTTTGAATTTGTAGGTTTTACCGCCTGTTGTATAGGTGTCTGGTAAGGTGCCACTTTGTTTAAAGGTGTATGGGTCACTGTTAATTACTGTTTGTTTTCCTTGCGTAAAGCCTGTTGGTGGCGTGATTTTAGTGCCGTTGGCGTCCACGAAGTTTTCGGTGACACGGCGGTTGGTTAGATAGTAATAGATTGGACCTTGAATCGTATAGTACATTGCTTTCCCCGTAAGAAAACTCGATACATATCTTAAATAAAATGGAAGCTGAACATTTTCGGGAGCGGCGGCTGTTGTTCTATTGAACACAAACTCCTGTCCTCCATTATTCTTTAATTCAAAATATTGAGGAGTATTATTTATTTCCGCACCTGATGGGTTTAGTATACTTGGATAAGGATATGCGGCATCAAAACCACCTTGTTGATTTTGTATACTGATGGATTTATAAATTCTTGGAAGCTGATATCTTAAGTTTACTGCACTAAATTGAAATGAATCATTACTATTCGTTTCAAGAGATTGAACTGGGTATATGATTTCTTTAAGATTATTTTTTGTATTTGCCTTAATCCCTGTTTCTATTTTAGTAGTTGCCCATGCTGATGGGATATTGTTGGGTGGCTCAGTACCAATACCGTACCAATTATCATATGTCAAATCAATCGTGGAGGCATCTACTCGCTTACCTGATTCATCAACAAACCCAAATTGATATGTACGACTAGGAAATTCTAAAAACTCAATCTCCTCATACACCACCGTCAAATCATCATCATTGTTATAAGTCACCGCATAGCTTGGTGCTTTGGTGGTGGTCAAGGTGTTTGGCTTGGTTTTGCCTTTGTACCAACCTTTGAACTTATAGGTTTTGCCGTCTGCTTGATAGGTATCTGGCAAGGTGCCACTTTGTTTAAAAGTGTACGCTTCACTATTAATAACCGTTCGCTTCCCTTGTGTGAATCCTGATGGTGGTGTAATTTTTTGTCCGTTACTATTAACAAAATTCTCATAAAGCTTTTTGTAATAAATATAATAATTAATAGTAGCACCAGAATTCCCTTTATTGAACTGTCCTGTTGTTCCTACAAGATTGTCACTAAACATAATATTGGTGCTTACTCCGCTATTAGAACTACGATTCGTTATACGCCATGTCTTACCAGTCGCTTTAGTAAAGTTATATGTTGAAATATCATAGTTACTTCTCGTATAAGTTGTTGATGTGTACGCTCTGGAAGTCATCACACCTGTTCGGCTGTCTGGAAGTGTTGCTTTAGGTGGTGCTAACACAATTTTATCAATTCTATTGGTGGTAGCTGTAGCAAAATTAATCGCAATATCGTTACTAAAGAAAAACCACGAACCCCCGTTACTAGTACCTATATTTTTTAGTCCTGTATCAAACCTATAAAGCCCACTACCAGCATTTGTCATAGTTAAAGGATATCTTAACAGCGTCCCTTCTACTCTCGAATTGGTTGATTTAAATAATACTGGGTTTATGGAAAGACTCATTTGTTCCTTACTAGCCACTCCATCCTCATCGTAAAATTTTAAATTCCCTTTCAAACCTAAGTTACCAGAAAATCTATCCACATACGTCATTTCATTTCGTCTATTCACTGCGCCAAATCCATTAAATCGAATCGTGGAATCGATATATTTTTTTTCGTTGTGTGTACCCGAAGTAATTCTTGTCTGAAAATACAATGTTTTGATATACCCAGTATTTCCAGAAGTTCGCCCGTGTAGACGATTGATAAATGCAGTGACCGTCCTAGTCGACTCTGTCCAAACAAAATATTCGCCACCACTATTGGCATTATGAGAGCCTTCTCCTATAACTACATTTTGTTCCTCGGGGCCAACTTTGATAATAACTGACGTTGGTCTAGTCATTCCAGCTGCCAATTTTGATTCAATTCGAATCGGACCAACAATATCTGAATTTGTATCATCTGTTGTAATATTTTCCAGTTTCATTCGATAATCAACTACATCGTTAAGACGAACCGTGGTTCTATTCGTGGTTCCTGTAGCTGCCCAGACAAATGCTCTAGGCATAATTTTCGCTTGAATACCAGATGGTTCCAGCAGATTTTCTTCTTGAGCTATTTCCGTTGTATCTTCTTGTTCCACTGTTTCCTGTGTCACTTCTTCCCGACTCGTTTCAGTCGTTTCTTGACTGCTTTCCGTACTTTCTGGCGTTGCGCTACTTGCTGATGTTGCTTCCTTAGCGCTACTTGCTACTGTCGGACTACTTTCAATCGTGATGTTTTCCGCAACTGCGGTCGCGCCAGAAAAGGCGTTAATCACTAAAGAACTACACAAGCCAATGGTTGCTAATCGTTGCCACTTAGTTTGCTTCATGTCGTCCCTTCTTTCTCTGGACCATTCCGACAAGACCAATCAAGACAAGACCAAGAATGCTAAGATTTGCCTGACTCTTGCTTCCTGTACGAGGGAGCTGCGAGCCAGCTGTGGTGGTCTGTATCGAACCACCACTTCGTTGATCTCCTTGCAGAGGACCAGCTGGTTCCTTGGGATCCGCAGCTGGCTCATCTGTTTTCGGTGGGGCATCTTTAGGAGCGGGTGTTGCCGGATTTTGGTAAAATTCAATTCCCACCGAACTAGAACCACCCTCAGATGCTTCAACATTTATAAAAAAACTAGGGGAAAATAGTAAACACGCAATTATTAAATAACGCTTTTTTTTCATTTAAAAACCTCCTTTTAACTCATTCACATTCTTCTATATAAAGAATGCGTAAACAACCTTTTTCATACCTTTATAATAGCAAAGAACTCTTTGTTCAAAACATCATTTTTTTTCATTTGACAACATCTATTCGCGAAAATCCCTTATTAAGCAAGGGTTGCTACTCTTGTTATTTAAGCAAAAAAGGCTATCAAAACGTACTTTTCCATAGAAATCAGCCAGTCATCCCTTAATTTTTTTCAAAAAAACTACAGAAAAGCTCACAATGTTAGTAATTAAAACTAACATTGTGAGCTTTTCTCATTTTTGACGATTGGATAATTCGATAAAATAACACTAAAACACAAAATAACTGTCTGTTTCTCTTATTGGGCAACAGCTAATTGATACAATGGCAGGAGTTGTTGATAGGTTGCCAACATATAAGCTCGTGCTTTTTCAGGGTTTTGCCACAAGTCACTATCTTTGGGAATGATGCGCCCAATTTCAAACTCACCTTTTTTTACATCTCTAAAACGAGTTAAGGCTTTCTCTAAATCCGTTTCTGGCAGCGGAGTAATTTGAGGAACCGTATGATCCAAGGAAACATACGTATCTTCTGGTAATGCTTGGAATAATTGCTGATTATCTAAAAAGGCTTGCGCAATCTGCTTTTCATTTTTAGGATTATCAATGAATGACAACCACATAAACACATAGTCGCCCCAAATGCCTAATTGAAAATGCGGCTGCATTTTATACCCGCGCTTATTCGGACTAAGTGCTGACCAAGTATTTTCTGGTGGATACACGGTGCGACGGCGATGTTGCGCAATATGGACAAACAACTCCGTTCCTAGTTCAGGCGCTAGTTGTTCGGCAAAATACGTGTCTAATTCTTGAAAAATAGGTTGAATTTGCGCACGGATAACCGCCATTCGTTCATCTAATCCAGCAACTTCAAAGGCTGCGAATTCTTTTTCTGTAAACATCAACATTTCTCTAATTCCTCTCTTAACTTGTCTTCCGCTTCTATTTTTGTCGATTTTGCCATGTTTCCAGTGTCATCCCACGATAAACATCTGTGACAATTTTCCCTTTATTAATTCGAGCATTGGGTAGTGTTCCTTCGTAGGTAAAACCAATTTTCTCCATGACACGACCAGAAGCTGGATTGTCTTGATCATGTAAAGCAAAGATTCTCATGAGTTTCATTTTTGCAAAACCCAGTTCAACTAACGCCGTCGCGGCTTCAGGCATGTAGCCATTGCCCCAAAAGGCACGGTTCAAGACATAGCCTAATTCTCCAATATTATTGGTTTCATTGACCCGCAAATCAATCGTGCCAATCATTTTGCCCGTTTCTTTCACTTCAATCCCATATTTTCCTAAAGGTTCCCCCATAAAATATTTAGCAATGTTTTGTCGTGTTTCAGCGATTGTTTGATTTTTCAAAAACACATAGCGGACCGTTTCCTCATCTGAAGCATATTCGTACATATCTTCTGCATCGGCTAATGTGACGGGCCTTAAAATCAAGCGTTCGGTTTCGATTCGTTGGTTTTCTGCAAAAATCAATGGATAATTCATGAGCAAAACTCCCTACTTTTCTACATACTTTACCGAAAAACAGCGAAACACGCAAGGAAAATCGGCATTTCCCTTGCGTGTTTCTTTAATTAGCGTTTAAGCGAATGATGGCAATGATCGTCTGAACAGCTTTGGCCATTGATTCAACGGTAATGAATTCATATTGCCCATGAAAATTCTCGCCACCTGTAAATAGATTAGGCGTGGGAATGCCCATGAAAGAAATCTTAGAACCATCTGTCCCGCCACGAAATGGTGTGATGATTGGTTCAATGTCACAACTTTCCATTGCTTGGACGGCCAATTCTACAGGAGTCCAATCTTTTTCGATGATTTCCTTCATATTATAGTATTGGTCTTGGAAAGTAATTGTTAGTCTGGGTTTATCCGCCAGCGCATTTAAACGTTGGACTTGTTTTTCCAAAAATTGCTTTCTCGCTTGAAAGTTTTCTTGATCATGATCCCGAATGATATAGACAAGTTCTGCTTTTTCAATACTTCCTGTAAATTTATTGAGTAAATAAAATCCTTCATTTCCACGTGTTTGTTCTGGCACTTCCTTTTGCGGTAGTGATTGATCAAGTTGTTCGCCTAATTTAATGGCATTTACTAACGAACCATAGGCCGTTCCCGGATGGACACTGGTTCCCTCAATTGTTATCACAGCTTGGGCAGCGTTAAACGTTTCATACTCGAAATGCCCCACGCGGCCACTGTCAATCGTATACGCAAAAGCGACTGGGAAGTTCGGCGCATCAAATTGATCGGCCCCGCGTCCAATCTCTTCATCTGGACCGAAGGCGAGCCAAACATCCCCCCGCGCTACTTCTGGATGTGCCAAAAAATACTCAACAGCAGCTAATATCTCGACAATTCCCGCTTTGTCATCTGCTCCTAAAAGTGTGGTTCCGTCTGTAGTAATCAACGTTTCCCCTTGATATTCTTTTAAATTGGGAAATTCAGCAACCGATAAAACGATGCCTTGTTCTTGATTCAAGAGGACATCTTGGCCATCATAATTAGTGATGACTTGGGGACGGATATTTTCTGCTGAAAAATCCGCCGTATCCAGATGTGCAATCAACCCAATACTCTTCGCTGCAGGTTGGTTACCAGGCAACCGTGCCGTTAAAAAGCCGTTTTGTTTGTTATAATGCACATCGGCCAAGCCTAATTCATGAAGTTCTGTTTCAATCATTTTGGCTAAAACCACTTGACCGACCGTCGTCGGTGTGGTTTGACTGTTGGCATCTGAACGGGTGTTAACTTTCACGTAAGTTAAAAATCGTTCGACTAATTTTTCCATTTTTTACTCCTTCTTCCTGAATCATTCTGTTAAATAAGCATTGCGCAAGTGGAAATAATCCCCATACAAGTGATAACTAATGCCTTTCAATTTAGGATTGATTAGATAATTTGAGGCACTTTGATACAGCGGTACTTGGGCAGCATCTTGGTTCAACAAGATGTCTTCCGCTTCTTTGTATTCTGCAAACTGTTTCTCTGGATTATTGGCATTAATCGTTCGTGCATCTTCTACCAGTTGGTCGTATTTGGCATTATGATAATTGCCATAATTGTAACTTGATTCTCCTGCATATAAGTTAAAGTAAGAGTCTAATTCACTACTGCCGGCAATCCATCCTGAAAGAGACAACTCATAATTTTTTTCACGTCGCGATTGGTTCACATTATTACTTGGTTGCGATGAAATGGTAATTTCTAAACCTGGCAGATTTTCTTGCAACTGACTTTGAACATATTCAGCAATTCGTTTTCCTTGATCTGTATCTGCCGCCAGCAATGAAAGTTTCACTTTTTTACCGACATCCGCTTGGGCTTTCGTCCATTCAGCTTGAGCTTTTTTGACGTCATTTTTCAAATATTCGCCACTGTAAGCTCGGAAATCTTCATCTGTTTCTGGATTCGCATAAAGTTTACTTGGAATCAATCCGTTGAGGGGGTTTGACCCATCGTTTAAGACACTTTGTGTTAAGGCTTCTTTATCAATTGCTTGGCCAATCGCTTTTCGTAAATGAACATTCGCTAATGGCGTTCCTTCTTTTTTGTTGAAATCTAAGAAGTAGTTGGCCACATCTGGATGACTGACATAGCCTGGATCATCTTGATATTGTTGAACATATTGTCCGTTAATGCGAACTAAGTCTAGTTCATTCGCTTGATATAAGTTAATCCCAGTATTATCTTCTTTGATTGTGCTAACCGCAACTTCTTCCAGTTTCACTTGATCCGCATCATAGTATTCTGGATTTTTTTTCAATGTCCAAGTATCTGAAGTCGCATCCCAATTGGCTAGCGTAAATGGCCCGCTATAAAGTAAATGTTCACTATCCAAGGCGTAATCTTTGCCTTGCGCTTCGACAAATTTTTGATTTTGTGGCGCTAACCAAGCAATCGAAACGACTGCTAAGAAGGAAGGTTGGGCCTGTTTTAATTCAACAATGAATTCTTTGTCATTAGGGGCTGAAATCCCTAATTCATCGACTGACTTTTCACCGTTGCGTATTTCAAAACTATTTTTAACACTGTCTAGTAAATAGGCATTTGGTCCAATCGTCGCTGGTGTCACCAGTTTTTTCCAAGAATAAACAAAATCTTGGGCCGTGATTGGCTCGCCGTTGCTCCACTTAATCCCCTCCCGCAAGGTAAAGTGGTACTTGCGTCCATCGTCACTAATCTTGACATCTTTAGCTAGAGCTGGCACCGTGGCACTATCATCATCAAACCGATAAAGGCCTTCAAATAAATGTTGTGCCATTGTAAAGGTATTTTTATCTGTTGTTTGTGTTGTATCCAATGTTGAGATTGGTGCAGGTGAACTAATACTGATTTTTTGTTCAGCTGCTAAATTTCCCGAATCTACTTTCTCTGCCGCTTCTTTGGTTCCGCCACATGCGGCTAAAAGAAACCCTGTTGCAATCAAACCTACTACTTTTTTCCCCAATTTCATGTTGTTGCCCCCTCATATTTTTTAAACAAATAAAAAAAGCATTCGTCCTAAAAAGGACGAATGCTTATGCAATCGCGGTACCACCTTTGTTGATCTCTTCGCTAAAAAAGATCCGCTCGTTTCCAGTACAATCATACTGTAGCGCTATAACAGGCGCACCTGAATTGGTTTAAGCGAACGGCTTCAACCAACCTGTTCAAAGGCCATTTTCCCCTTTAACGTCACTACCTCTTCTCACCAAACGAGGCTCTCTGCAAGCTATTTTAAAAAGTACTTTCCTTCTCATCACATTTTGTTCTTTTATTTGTTTCATCAATCATACTGATTTACGGATAGTTTAGCAAACATTTTCGAGGCCGTCAACCACATTTTTAATTTAAAACTTTTTTGTTTTTCATTAAAAAAAGAAAAGAGGTTTCAATCCCTCTTTTCTAAAACAATTTTACTCTAATCCTTTTTTAACATCTTCTATCATCAAATGCATTGATTCTAATCCACCACCGCTTAGATACCAAACATCTGGTTGAAGCATAATGACTTTATCATTTTTACCAGCATCGGTTTTTTGAATCAATTCGTTTGCAGCGACGTTATCTTTTGAATCGTCGCCACCAATTGCTTTGGTGCGATCTACCACAAAGAGAATCCCAGGATTTTTTTCTAAAACATATTCGTAAGAAACACTTTGCCCATGAGTGGAAGCTTCAATCTTATCGTCTGCTGCTTTGAAGCCAAATGTATCATGAATTAAACCGAAACGAGAGTCTTTTCCGTAAGCGGAAAGTTGTCCTTCGTTAACTAACACGACAAGCGCATTATTCGCGCTAGCTTCTGCTTGTTTTTTCACGTCAGCAATTTCTTTTTCTAAGCCAGTTATTTTTTCTTTGGCTACCTCTTCTTTATCAAAAATAGTGCCTAACGTTTCGATATTTTGTTTCGTTGATGCCCAAGGATTTTTGGCATCTACAGCTAAGTAAATGGTTGGCGCAATGGCTTTTAATTGTTCTTGATAATCTTGTTGACGACCAGAAATAATAATCAAGTCTGGTTTTAGTTGATTGATTTTTTCTAAATCTGGTTCTTTAATACCGCCTGCTGATTCAACTTTTTGGTATTTTTTCAAATACGCAGGGATATTTTTGGTTGGCGCACCTACCACGCGGTCACCGACACCTAGTGCGTCCATTGTATCCAAGGAACCATTGTCAAAAACAACGACTTTCTGAGGATTTTTGGGAACGGTTAATTGACCATTTGTGTCTTTGACTGTGACTTCCGTTTTAGCTGTTGTTTCTTTTGTTGCAGAATCTGCTGTTTTTTTATTTGTTTGACAAGCACTTAACATTAACAGTCCCATCATTGAAACTGCCATCATTGCTAAAAATTTCTTTTTCATTCTTTTCCTCCAAAAATGTTATTTTTAAATTGCCCGATTTAGTGATAAAGACAAAAGCGTTTTCCTTCAATTTCACAAATCCGGATATTCATTTCATAAAGATCATTTAAAATACTTGTTTGAATAACTTCTTCTGTTGCGCCATGCGCATAGAGCTTTCCGCCTTTCATGGCGACAATTTCATCTGCATAGCTTGCGGCAAAATTAATATCATGTAGAACAATCAGAATCGTTTTTCCTAGTTCATCCACTAAGCGTTTAAGAATCTGCATCATTTGAACCGCATAATTCATGTCGAGGTTATTTAAGGGCTCATCCAATAAAATATAATCGGTATCTTGGGCTAAAATCATGGCAATATACGCCCGTTGTAATTGGCCCCCAGAAAGGGTATCAATGTATTCTTCCGCCATTTCAGTTAAGCCCAATTGTTCCAGTGCTTCTGTTACTTTTTCGTGGTCAGCGCTTTTTAAGCGACCTTTGGAATAAGGAAAACGACCAAAATTGACCAGTTCTCGCACAGTTAATTTAAGTTGTACACCGTTGGCTTGTTTTAAAAGGGCAATTTTTTGTGAAAAAGCCGATTGCTTCCAGGTTTTTACTTCTTGCTTGTCCAGATAAATTTCCCCGGTATCTTTGGGAATTAAGCGACTCATCATGGCTAGCAGCGTGCTTTTCCCAGCGCCATTTGGTCCAATAAAGGCCGTTAATTTGCCTTCAGAAATAGGTAAATCAATGTCTGAAACGACAAATTTATCGCCATATTTTTTTGATACATCACTCATCTGGATCATGTGCGTTGCTTCCTTTCTGCAATAATTTTCCATATAAAATAAACGCCCCCAACAAATTGAATCACCACACTTAGCGGGGTATTCAAATGAAAGACCTGTTCAACCATCAATTGACCGAACACCAGTAAAAAGACTGCTATTAAACTCCCTGCCACAAACAGTTCTCGGTGGCGATAGGTTTTCATGAATTGATAACTCATATTGGCCACGATAAAACCTAAAAATGTAATCGGTCCCACTAATGCTGTTGATAAGCCGACCAGACTACTGATCAAACACAACAACACTAATTGAAACTGACTCACAGCAATCCCCAAATTCTGTGCTTGATGGTTCCCTAAATGTAAAACGTCTAAACGGTAACTTTCCCGCCAAAGTATCCCACAAATCATGAGTACCGCCACACCAACGAAAACGAGATACTGACTATTGACGTTACCGAAACTGGCAAACAACTTTCCTTGGAGTAAGTCGTATTCGTTAGGATCCATAATCACTTGTAAAAACGTACTAATACTACTGAAAAAAGTACCTAAAATCATGCCAATCATCAATAATAAAAATAAATCGGATTGATTTTTGCGTAATAGAAAATACGATAAACTAGTACTTAAAAACACCATTAAAAAGACGTTCATCAAAAACGAACCAAGACTTACTTGACCTAACGCTTGTGCGCCTCCTAAAAGAAAAAATAACACCGTCTGTACAAAGACATACAAGGAATCCATCCCTAAAATGTTTGGCGTTAGGAAATGATTTTGCGTGACCGTTTGAAAACTAATAGTTGAAAAAGCCGCAGCGATTCCGACAAAAATAAAAGCCAATAACTTTTTCCCTCGTAACGCCAAAGCAAAGGACCAATTGCCATACGTGTTATAAGTTAAATAACAAAGGCTCACAATTACTACGGCAGCTAAAAGCAAAAGTAATGAAAGCCATTTTTTTAAAGGCCGTTTCATTGTTTGCGCCCCCTTAGTAATAATAAAATGAACAAAATGCTCCCTAATGTTCCGACAACCACGCTGACAGGAATTTCATAGGGGGCAATCAATACTCGTGCTAAAATATCACAGATTAACAAGAACAAACTCCCGCAAATCCCAGTTAACCACAAGGTATTTTTCATATGATCGCCATAACGTAAAGACACGAGATTAGGAATCACAACCCCTAAAAACGGAATATTCCCCACCATCAATAAAACGATGGCACTTGCTAAAGCAACCAGCGTCAAACCTAAAAACTGAATTCGCTGGTAATGGACGCCAAGACTATTTGCAAATGCTTCACCCATACCAACGACAGTGAAATGATAAGCAAATAAATAAATAACAAACCACAAAGGAATCATTAAGAATAACCATTCATAATTCCCTTTCATAACTGTGGAAAAATTTCCTTGTAACCAAGCAGACATATTTTGAACCAATTGGTATTGATAGGCAAAAAATGTGGCAATTGAACCTAGAATGTTACCAAACATCACGCCCACCAAAGGGACCATCACTTGATTCTTACTTGGTAATAATCGAATGAGCGCTAAGAATAACAAGGTCCCGCTTAGCGCAAAAATAAAAGCAATTGCCGTTCGATAGAGAAACGGAGCTGTTGGGAAAAATAACATTGCGACTAAAATACCCAACCTTGCACTATCGGTTGTTCCAGCGACACTAGGAGCGACAAATTTATTTTGTGTGAGTTGCTGCATAATCAATCCAGAAATACTCATCGTACTACCAGCAATGATTAAACTCAACGTGCGGGGAACACGGGTGGTAAATAAAACAAATTGTTGCTGCGCATCTAATTGAAACAACTGAGAAAGTGCAATGTCCTTCACCCCTATCACTAATGACAATAAACTGAAAAGTAATAGTAGAACAAACAAACCAATCTTTTTCATGAGAAAACTCCATTTTTATTTAATTGAGAATGATTCTCATTCTTAGTTACAGTGTATGAGAAAACCATCACAAATGCAACCACTTTTTTTCCTTTATTAAAAACTTCTTCTCAAGCCGACTGACCAACGACTTATCTAAGATATGCTATAATGGAGGGAAACGTTAGGAAAGGAGTGTTACTGAATGGCGAATGATGACTTACAACAACGTCTGGATAAAGGAATGTACGGTACGCCCCTCGTTAATCCTGAAGAACAACACAAATACATGGGCACATTTCGTGAACGCTGCCGTCTCTCCATGACCGTCGCTGAAATGAAAGATGCACAGAACCAAAAACATTTATTAGAAGAATTAGCGAAGCATCCTGAAGTTACAGTACTTTTAAATGGCGAAATCTCTTCTGACCTGCAAAGTACCTATATTAAATTATTAAATCAGCATGGCGCAACCTTTAAGATTGTTAACAATTTTGTGGAGAACAACCCTGACTCTCTCGGCTTACTGTTAGCTGAAAAACATGCAGTAGATGAACCTGTGATTGACGTTACAGAAAAATATCCTCAAGCAACCGAAACGCCAAAAGAAGAGCCAACAGCTAAAAAAGGCTTTTGGCAAAAACTATTTCACTCATAAAAAGCTCAAGGAAAGTTATGAGCGCTTCCATTTATAATAGAATTATGCTATTATAAAGATGAAAAAGAGAGGTATGCGGGTACATACCTCTCCTTTTATACCAACACCAGTTATAAGAACTGGTGGCTTACTGAGTTAAGTTTTGAATCTTAACCGTTCGGCCTACGAAGCTTGTGAACGGTTATTTTTTATTGTTTTTCGTTGCTTCAAGGATACCGAAAATCAGTAGTGCAACAAACGCTGCAAAACTAATCATCAATTCCAATGCCGCTTCGATTGACAAAAAAATGCTCCTTTCGTTAAAGTGCATCGGATACACATAGGCATCACCTGCCTCTCTAACTCAGAGCCACCGTCATACAACTTTCATTGGTAATAGCTTTAGTATAACCTATTGGGTGCACCAAGAAAACGTTTTTATAGGAATTTTCTATAAAATGATATAAGTTATGAGCGCTTCCATTTTAAATAGAATTATGCTATTATGAAAATGAAAAGAGAGATATGCTACTACATACCTCTCCTTTATACCAACACCAGTTATAAGAACTGGTGGCTTACTGAGTTAAGTTTTTGTTGTTCTTTAACCGTTCAGCCGTCTAAGCTTATGAACGGTTATTTTTTATCGTTTTTCGTTGCTTCAAGGATACCGAAAATCAGTAGTGCAACAAACGCTGCAAAACTAATCATCAATTCCAATGCCGCTTCGATTGACAAAAAATGCTCCTTTCGTTAAAGTGCATCGGATACACATAGGCATCACCTGCCTCTCTAACTCAGAGCCACCGTCATACAACTTTCATTGGTAATAGTTTTAGTATAACCTATTGGGTGCACCAAGAAAACGTTTTCATAAAGAATACCGCCAAAAAATCTATTATGAATTTTTTGGCGGTATTCTTTTTTATTGAACCACTTCTGGGTATAAAAGTTTTAAAACGTCCATTGTTAAACGGCGTCCTTTTCCAGCGTAAGGATACACATGCATGTGCATGGCTGGATTAAAGTTTGCTTCGATAATCCCGTACGTTAAGCTATCACGTGTGCCTTTTACGTCTTTGTCAGGAATGATTAAATCAATGCCACAAATTTTGGCTCCTAAAGCAGCTACGGCCTCAATGGCGATTTGTTTATAACTATCATCAATGACATCGGTCATATCAATCGAATCCCCGCCCGTGCTAACATTAGAATTTTCTCGCAAGTACACGATTTGCTCTTTTTCTGGCACAGAATAGATAGTTAAACCTTGTTCTTTCAACATTAGTTTTTCTAAATCATTTAACTGGATTAATTCTAGTGGTGCACGGTGATTGGTCCCCCGCAATGGATCACTATTTTTAGCGGCCACCAATTCTTCTACAGTGTGTTTGCCATCTCCGGTAACATTGGCTGGCACGCGCAACATGATGGCTTTTACATCATTATCTAACACAAAGAACCGATATTCTGTTCCAGGTAAAAACTCTTCAATTAAAACCGCTGTGTCCTCTTTAAAAGCAATCCGTAACGCTTCCGTAAAGTCTTCCAACGAAGCGCCTTCTTTAAAAATGGTAATTCCTAAACCGTAATTCGTTGATTTTGGTTTCACGACAAACGCTTTATTGGCGTAGCGTAAATGTGCTTCTTGTGCCTCAATAAAAGATGAAAATTCTTCACCGCCAGGCACATGGAAACCTGCTGCAGACAAAATTTTCTTTGTCACGGTTTTGTTTTCCATAATCAATGGTACCACGTAGTTATCTTTGCTAGTCATGTTGGCATTTTTGACGTATTCAATGTGCTCGCCATGTTGCAGTTTCAAAAATTGCTCTTGTTCATCTAAAATTTCGATTTCCAAACCTTTTTGAATCGCATCAAACAAGAAAATTTGTGTGGATAATTCCATCTCACGGAAACCAGCTAATTGATAAGGGCGTTCAAAGGCCATACTTTGATATTGGTTTCCAAAAATATTTCCCAGTTCACTGTTGGAATTTTCTTGAATAATCGTCCACATTTTGCCAGAAACGGTGTCTTGTGGATTCCGCAGTTGTTGATAATACTTACCGACAACTTCTTTGCCTTTGCGAATGCCTAGAGCATCTAACATATCAATCATTTCTGAAAAAATTCGATCGCCTTCTGCAATTAACTTAATCGTTTCATGAGGATGACCAAGAGCCACTTGTTCATTAAAAATATCACCAGTTTTTACCCATTCATCCGCTTCTTCTTTTTCATCTGTCCACAATAAATACAACATGAAATAATGTAAGAAATCCACAGTATCTTCCACAATGCCTAAACGTGAAAAAGGATTTAAGTCTAAATTACGCAACTCGATATAGCGAATACCTGTTTTAGGCAGATCAGACATTTGTTTCCCGCCACGTAAGCGCACAGGCGCATAAAATTCTTTTTCTTCAGAAAGTAAACCATTTTCCACCATGCGATGAATATCTTCTAAATAGCGTTCCAATGAGGCATACGATACTTTCACATTGTCATGATTTCTGTAGCCATACGTACTATTCCGAATACTGCGAATGGGTTCTTGCGGTTGGTCGTCATAGACCCTAAAGTAGCCGTCTTCACTAACTGGCGAAGCCCCAAAAAGATACGTAATTAACCAACGATAACGTAAAAAGTTACGGGCAACTTTCATGTACACTTTCGTTTTAAATTGTTTGCAATCTGTCACTTCGGATTGTTCATCATATAATTGCTGAATCAGGGCTTGGTCATATTCAAAATTAAAATGAATTCCGCTGACCATTTGTTTTCGTTTGCCATACTCTTTTGCCAAATAACGACGATATAACACCGCATCATATTGATCTAATTTAGCGATTTTAATCTCTTCATCTTTTGTTGGTAATTGTGGCGGCATACTTAATGGCCACAGCATTTCATCTTCTGGAATCGAACGACGAGCCACATCGTGAATGGCATCTAAAAAACGAAGCATTTCTGTGCCGCTATTTGCTACAGGCGTGATTAGTTCTAATTGTGTTTCACTAAAATCTGTTTGAATATATGGATGATAAGAACGGTTACCAAAAACCGTGGGATGATCAGTTGTCGCTAAAAGCCCTTCTCGTGTACTACGTTGGTTTTCTTTTTCTAAACCAAAACGAGCCATCAATACGTAAGGACGAACATTTTTCTTTTGCATTAATTCTCTATAATTCATCTTGTCGCCTTTCTTTCTACAAACTATCTGTTTCTCTTACTATTATATAGGAAAATGAGTAAATATGCTGTTTTTTTGAACGTTCACTTGGGAATTTTCGAGACACTTTTAGAGAGCGCCTTTTTCCGTTATACTGAAAACAACTAGTTTATAGAAAGTGGGGATTGCTCATGAAAAATCGTGCATTACTTTTAATTGACTTTCAAAAAGGCATCGAAAGTCCGTCGCAGCAATTGTACCGTCTGCCAGCAGTGTTGGAAAAGGTCAATCAGCGTATTGCTGTCTACCGCCAACACCATGCGCCCATTATTTTTGTTCAACATGAAGAAACCGAATTACCTTTTGACTCAGACTCTTGGCAACTTTTTGAAAAGCTGGATGCACAGCCCACAGATTTTTTCATCCGCAAAACGCATGCGAATGCCTTTTACCAAACAAATTTAAATGATTTACTGACGGAACACGACATTCAAACGTTAGAAATCGCTGGTGTCCAAACCGAGTTTTGTGTGGACACTACAATTCGGATGGCTCATGGTTTAGGCTATACGTGTTTGATGACACCGAAAACCACTTCCACCTTGGATAATGGACATTTAACCGCGGCACAAATTATCCAACATCATGAAGCTATTTGGGCTGGCCGCTTTTTGACTTTTTTGAGCCTGTGACAAAAATCACTTTGGATTTTTGTTCCGGGCTCAAAATCTGATAAACGGCGGGAACAGAACCAACACTACGCGTTGCTCCGATCTCAACAACTTCTAAGATGTTTTCTCGACATGCGTCTCGTCACAGTACAGCCTTCAAAAGAGCTAAAGCTCTAAGAGTTGCGATGTTTCACTGTGAAGCATGAACAGATGAAATCATCGTACCTACTTGGTGAAGGTCCTTCGGAAATAAGCCGAAATTGACTTTCTCACACAAGTGTTCGGCGTATCTTAATCCTTCCAAGTGTTGAGAATCACGAAGAACGTAGTGATTCGATGATGAACAATACCTACTTGGTCTCCAAAAATTAAAGAACACCGGGTAGGTATCATGCAACATCAACTCGTACCTCGTTGTGTTTTATGACAATTTTCGGAAATTCCTTCTTATTGCTGAGAAACACTATTTGCAAAGCAAATAGATGTTAATCAGTACCTACTTGGTTCTCGGAGCTAAACGGTTCTGTCCCGACCTCTTTTCCAAAAAATTGTTTGTTCACTATGTTTTCTTGTCGTATTTCATGTTAGTATAAGGAAAAAGTGTTCAGTTGATTAGTTGAAGATTTAGAGTGTGGGACATAAGTCGATTAGGCTTGTCTCTCATGTTCTGTCTTTTTTTATGTCATCATTCACTAAACTAATAAATAATTGGAGGTATTTTATGAACAAATTTTTTACAGCCCAACGTTTAAAAGACACCGCCTATGTAACAGTCGGTGCATTCATTTTGGCCATTTCAATCAATGCGGTCTTATTGCCAAATAAACTTGTCGCAGGCGGAGCCAATGGCATTAGTATTGTTATTAATTATGTTTTCGGGATTAGTCCCGCCATTGTTCTTTACGCCATCAATATTCCTCTTTTAGTGCTTTGTTTCTTACTTCTTGGGAAAGAGGTCGGTGTCAAAACCATTTATGGCAGTCTTATTTATCCATTTTTTGTAGGAATTACTTCGGGGATGCCTGTTTTAACACATAATATTTTTCTAGCAGCATTATTTGGCGGTATTATTACAGGTGCTGGCCTAGGCTTGGTTTTCCGTGGCAATGCTTCAACTGGTGGGACAGCAATCATTTCACAAATTGTCAATAAATACTTCAAAGTTTCCTTAGGTATTGCTATTTTATTCGTCGATGGTTTAGTCATTTTATCAGCAATGTATGCTTTTAATGCAGATATTGTGTTATTCTCTTTAATTTGTTTATTTACAATTGGTCGTGTCGTTGACATGATTCAAGTTGGTCTGGTTCGCTCGAAGAATGTGATGATTATTTCACCAAAATATGTCGCAATTCAAGAACGCTTATTACGTGAACTAGATAAAGGTGTGACCTTGGTGCCAATCGAAGGCGGTTATCGAAACGCGAAAGGCATGCTCTTAATGACCGTTATTCGTGAAAAAGATTTTCCCCGCTTAAAAGAAGCCATTCTTGAGATTGATGAAGAAGCCTTTTTGATTTCAATGAGTGCGAGTGAAGTCTACGGAAAAGGATTTAGCTTGAAAAAAGTAGCTGATTCTTATGGCGTTGAAGCTACTAATGCCAATAATTTACAATAGTTTTTTGTAGGAAAAGAGCCGCAAAATCTGTAGAGATTTTGCGGCTCTTTTTACATCTTCATCCAGACAGGTTCTAAGCTATTGCCATCCAAATCTTGCACCTCTAAGCCATACATTTGCTCTTCTGGTATTCCCATATCAACTCGGTAACAGTTGCCTCCGTTAGCTTTGGCGGTTTCGCCAAACTGTTTTACGGCTTCGGCACTCTCTAAACTAAAGGAAATTAATGCTCCACTGGTTGTTTGCGCATCAATAATTTGCTTTTCTTGGATAAATTTTCCATAAAAGTCATGGTTCAACAACATAATCCAAAATTGATCATCCCACATCATCGAACTAGCTTCCTCTGTTGAAAATTCCTCGTTCTTTTTGAATCCAAGTTTTTCATAAAAGGCTGTAGAACGTTGGACATCCGCTACTGGGAAGTTAACAAAAACCATTGTGCCCATGTGATTCATCCCTTTCTTTTAATCATCTACGACAGCTAACTGTGCGTTGCGACAAAATCAACAAGCTTGTTTGATTTATACTAGCATATTCATAAAAGAAATGTTACTAAAACGTTTTCTTAAGGTAATTCTCGATAAGCCAAGTGCTGAATGATTTCACTATGTTGTGGATAATCGTTTAACAATTCCGCTTGAGTAAATAACTCGAAGTCTTCAAACTCAAAGCCTGGTGTAACTACACAACTGACTAACGCAAATCCTGTCGCTACTGTAGAGCCAAAGATTGTGCCGGCAGGAACTGAGAACGAAAGCTGTTGTCCTTGAACTAAGTCTTTCCCTAACTGAACAGCTTGATACGTTCCATCAGGAAAAATACAGTGAACGGTTAACGGCTGACCATCGTGAAAAAACCATAATTCATCCGCTTTTAAACGATGAAAATGTGACGGACTTTCTGTATTTAATAGAAATAAAATCGCTGTATGCAACGCCCGTTCGCCTCGTTTGGTCGGAATCAATTGTTCACTTTTATTGGTTTGTTTAAAATAACCGCCCTCAGGATGCGCTTCTAATCCTAACTTCTCAATCCACATTTGTTCTGTCATCTTCTCCCTCACTCCTTCATTTTTTCAGAAACGATTTAGGAAGAACTTAGAACATCCGTCCCAATCCTAAAATAAACGGCAAGACAGGAGGTCGGGGCAGAACCGTTTAGCTCCGAGAAATAAGAAGAAATTTCCGAAAATTGCTCTTTAATTTTTGGAGAATTTCGACTTATTTCCGAAGGAGTTGGTTCTGTTCCCGACGTTTATCAGGTTTTGAGCCTGGGACAAAAATCCAAAGTGATTTTTGTCCCAGGCTCCTGTCCCACGTTCTTCCCAAACCTGTTATTTTCTACAACTAAACATCTTTTAATAAGCCTTTAAATAAGCCCATTGCGAAATCGTTGGCATTGAATGGTTCTAAATCGTTAATGCCTTCACCTAGACCAACTAATTTCACTGGCAAGTGTAATTCATTCCGAATAGCAATGACAATACCACCTTTGGCTGTTCCGTCTAGTTTGGTTAAAACTAAGCCAGTGACATCGGTTGTTTCTTTGAACTGTTTGGCTTGTGTCATCGCATTTTGCCCAGTAGTTGCGTCCACGACTAAGAGAACTTCGTGAGGCGCATCTGGAATTTCTCGTTGGATGACTCGTTTGATTTTTTCTAATTCTTTCATTAAGTTGACTTTATTTTGTAACCGACCTGCTGTATCCACTAGCAAAACATCGGCCTGCTCTGCTTTGGCACGTTCCACTGCATCGAAAACGACCGCTGCTGGGTCGCCGCCAGCATTCCCACGTACAACTTCAACGCCAGCCCGTTCACCCCAAACAACTAATTGATCGATGGCGCCCGCTCGGAACGTATCGGCAGCGGCCATTAAAACTTTCTTTCCTTCCAACTTGTATTGATGGGCTAATTTACCAATGCTGGTTGTTTTACCAACTCCATTAACACCGACAAATAAAATCACGGTTAAGCCATTTGGCTGTAAGTTAATCGCATTATTCTCATTAATTCCTGCTTCTTCATACAAATCAACCATTTTTTCAATGATGGTATTTTGAACTTGAGCTGGTTTTTTCACGTTTCGCAGTTTCACTTCTTGTCGCAAGGCTTCTGTAATTTTTAAGGATGTATCAAAGCCTACGTCTGCACCAATTAACGTTTCTTCTAATTCTTCAAAGAAATCTTCATCGACGCTTCGGAAATTAGCAAACAATTCGTTCAACCGTTGACCAAATGTTTTACGTGTTTTTTCCAAGCCTTTTTCATATTTTTCTTGGACCTGCTCTTCTTTTGACTCTTCAATTTCTTCTGAAACCTGCGTGTCTGTTGGTTCTGCCAACGGAGTCACGACACTACTTTCTTCCTCAGGCGCTTCCACAACAACTTCTTGTGTTTCCTCTGTCAAGATTTCTTCTGGCTCTTCTTCTAACGCTTCTTCTACGCCAGCTAATTTTTCCATTTCAGCGTTATCTGTTAAATCGGCTGTTTCTGTGACTTCTTCCGCTGTCGTTTCTGGCGTTGTTTGCGCCTCTTCTGCTGCGGTTTCTTTTGATTCAGCAGGCGCTGATTCATCACTAGGTGTTTCGTCTACTGTTTCTTCAATTATCTCTTGTTTTTCTTCTTCCTTTTTTTCAGCGGAAAAAGCTTTTTTAATTTTATCAAAAAATCCCATTCTTATTGGCCTCCTTCCAACGGCGTTAAAATATATTTTTCGACCGCTTTGGCAACGCCATCTTGGTCATTCGTGTCTGTGACGACATCTGCGGCTTCTTTAACTAATGGAATCGCATTTGCCATGGCGACACCTAAGCCAGCGTATTCAATCATCGGTAAATCATTTTCTTCGTCCCCTAAGGTCATGATTTCTTCTGCACGGATTCCTAAATCTTTGGCTAACAAGGAAATACCATAGGCTTTCGTAATCCCTTTTGGCATAAATTCTAATAAGTTATTTCGCGTTTTAATAATTTCAAAGCGCTCATAAAAAGAGGCCGGAATTTCCTTGATGCGTTCATTTAAATACGCTTCATCAATCGCAACAACAACTTTGTTATAAATTCGATTCGGGGTTAACTCTTCTAATTTGTAGGACTCAAAGGTTAATAATTTGTTTAGAGAACTATAAATTGAAGGATAATTTGGGGCAGAAGGCAGTTGCATCACGACCTCATCGGATAAGACATCAAACGGCATGTTGAGTGTGGTTGCTAATTGGTACAGCTCATGAATCGCTTCCAAGGGAATCAATGTTTTCTCAATAATGGCCCCTGTATCATTTTTTTGAACCAACCCGCCGTTAAAAGTAATGCTATAATCGCCTTCATCTTGTAAACCTAATTCTTCTAAGTAAGGACCAATAGCTGCCAAAGGTCGACCTGTGCAGATAACAACTTTCACGCCTGCTTGTTTCGCAGCCATCAGTGCTTGTTTATTCCGTAAAGAAATCTCTTTTTGGCTATTTAATAATGTTCCATCTAAATCAATAGCAACTAATTTTATCAAACGTTCGCTCCTCCTTGCTTCTGGCTAATTGCTTTTTTCAATTGCGCCACCTTCTTTGACCTCTTCCAAGCGAACTGAAACGATTTTTGAAACCCCAGATTCTTGCATAGTCACGCCATATAAAACATCTGCGGCTTCCATTGTCCCTTTACGATGCGTCACCACAATAAACTGTGTGCCATCTTCAAATTCGCTTAAATAATGGCCAAAACGAGCAACGTTGGCTTCATCTAAAGCTGCTTCTACTTCATCTAAAATACAGAACGGAACTGGTCGAACACGAATAATTGAAAAGAGTAATGCAATCGCCGTTAATGCTCGTTCGCCTCCAGACAACAAGCTTAAATGTTGTAATTTTTTCCCTGGTGGTTGCGCCTCAATCTCAATCCCTGTATTCAAGAGATCCTCTGGGTTGGTTAGCACCAGCTCTGCCCGTCCGCCACCAAACATATTAGGAAATACCACTTTGAACTGGCCACGAATTGCTTCAAAGACTTCTTTAAACCGTTCTTTCACTTCTTGGTCCATTTCATCCATGGTTTCAAATAATTGTTCTTTCGCATTTAATAAATCATCTCGTTGACTGACTAAAAATTGATGGCGCTCATCGACTTGTTCAAATTGCTCGATGGCACTTAAGTTAACAGGTCCTAACCGCTCAATTTCTTGTTTTAGGCGTTTCACTGTTTGCTGCGCCTGCGCTAAATCATCGATTGGGAAATACGCTTCATAGGCAGCTTCATAGGTTAAGCTGTATTCTTCCTGTAAGTAACTTAACGAGCTATCTAATTGCATTTCTGCACGATTTTTTAGGACTTCGATTTGTGTTTTATCTGCTAAATACTGTTGTTGGCGTTTGTTTTCTTCCGCTAATTTTGTATCTAACTCGTCTACTTCTTCTTGCAACGCTTGTCGTTGACTACGTGCCGTTTGTAAAGAGGTTTGCAACGCTGTTTGTTTTTCCGCTAATTGCGCGACTTGTGCCGCTAAGCCTTCTTCGGTTAACTGATGATCGCTAGAATGGCTACTTAGTTGTTGTAGCTGTTGACGGATGGCCGTTTCTCGAATCAACAATTCGTCCAATTGTTCTTGTTTGTCTTGCTTTTGACGAGCAAAATGGGCACATTGTTCCGCCGCTACTGCTTGTTCTGCTTGAACTGTCGTCAAGCGTTCTTGCGCTTGGGCTTTAAAGGTTTCCATTTGGCTAGCTTCTTGTTCCACTTGTTTCATTTCAGCATCTAAACGTTCTTTCGTTGCCGTTAAGTTTGCTTGTTGCTCTGTCAATGTGGCTTTTTTCGTTTGATATTCGGTTAAGAATTGATGCAATTCCCGTGATTCATATTCAAACAGACGTTTTTCTTTTGTTAAACGAGTAATCGTTTCTGTTTGATTGGCTAATTTATTGTCAATTTCTTGTTGTTTTAAGCGATTTTGTTCACCAGCAGAGCGCAACATTTCTGCACGTTCCGTGGCTGTTTTCACTTCTTGCGAGAGTGCTTGGACTTCTTGTTCTACACTTCTTAGTTGTGTTTCTAATTGAGTCATTTGTTCAGTAATTGTTTGAAGTTCTTGCGCTTGTGAAAATAGGCTTCCTTGGTTGCCACGTTTATTGGCTCCCCCAGTCATCGAACCGCCAGGATTCATCACATCGCCTTCCAATGAGACAACGCGATATTGGTAATTGACTAATTTTGCTAACTGGTTGGCACTCGTTAAATCTGCCGCTAAAATCGTGACGCCTAAGAGATTTTGAATAACGGTTTGTACTTGTTCTGGATAACGAACTAATTCACTGGCAATCCCCACGAAGCCCGGTGCACCAGCCAAACGATTCTGAACCATCGCCGATACAGAGCGTGGCTTAATGGTAGTCAATGGTAAAAAGGTTGCTCGGCCACTGTGTTGTTGTTTTAAGAAGGTGATGCCTGCTCGACCATCTTTCTCATTTTCCACAACAATATGTTGCGCCGCACCACCTAGGGCCGTTTCAATCGCCAACGTATATTCTTTAGGCACTTCAATTAACTCAGCCACTGCGCCAACAATCCCAGTCAATTGGTTTTTGTGACGCAATACAGCTTTCACGCCTTGATAGAAGCCAGCGTAATTTTCTTGAATTTCTTGCAAACTTTTTTGGCGTGCCTTCGCTTGTTGCACTTGATTCATCGCTTGGTACATATCGTTTTGACGCTGTGCTAATCGTTCACGCTTAGCTTCAAGCGTTGCTTTCAACGCAGTGTATTCTTCCAACTGTTCTTGTAAGCCTTGTTTTGCAACTTTTTGCTCTTTTTCTAGCGTTTCTTTCATTGCAAGAGCTTCAACCATCTGTTCTTCTAGCGCTTCGTGTTTTGCTAGCGATTGTTGATTTTTAGCTGTTTCTTGTTGATATTGTCGTTCTAAATATTTTAAGTCATTGGCTGTATTGGCTTGTTCTTGCATAACTTCCACATACTGACTGCGCAATTCTTCCATTAATTCTTTAGAAGACTTACTATATTTTTCCACATCTTTCGTTGCCAAAGCCAATGCTTCTTTTAACGTCTGACGTTGTGCCGTTTTTTCTGCGATTGCTGTTTCCAGCGTCTGCAATTCTTCTCGATAACGAACAATTTTTTCGGCCGTTTCTGCCAATGTCTCTTCGTATTCGCTTGCCGTTTGGGAGGTGTGTTTAGAACGTTCAATTAAAACATTTTTTTGTCCTTCTGCTTGTTTCAACGCTTCTGTCACTTGTAATAATTGTTGTTGTTCCGTTTCAATTTGTTCATCTAAACGATTGCGCTTGCTTCGTAAACGTACCAATTTGCCTTCTAGGTCATGGACTTGTTTACTTGCGCCAGCTAACTTTTCTTCAATGGCTGTTAATTCTTGCGTTTTCGTTTCCCAAATAGCTTTTGCTTCTTGAATTTCGGTCACAGTTAAATTGACATCAATTTCGGTAAGTTCTTCTTTCAAAGCTAAATACTTTTTAGCCGCATCTGCTTGGGCGGCTAGAGGAACTAATTGGTCTTCCAACTCGTAAATGATATCTTGGACACGGCTTAAGTTGTCCTCGGTTTCGAAAAGCTTTTGTTCAGCTTTTTTCTTTCGTTGTTTGTATTTTAAAACGCCCGCTGCTTCTTCAAAAATCCCTCGACGGTCTTCAGGTTTACTATTAAAAATCGCTTCAACTTTCCCTTGCGAAATAATTGAAAAAGATTCTTTGCCTAACCCTGAATCCATAAATAAATCTTGAATATCTTTTAAACGGCACGCTTGTTTATTAATAAAAAAGTCACTTTCGCCCGTTCGTTTTAAACGACGGGTGACACTAATCTCACTATAATCCAATGCTAAATAATGGTCGCTGTTGTCTAACGTCACGGTAACTTCCGCAATATTTAGCGGCTTACGACCTTCCGAACCGGCAAAGATAATGTCGTTCATTTTGCCACCGCGAAGGTTTTTCGCAGATTGTTCACCTAATACCCAACGAACGGCTTCCGTGATATTACTTTTCCCACTTCCATTCGGACCAACCACTGCTGTCACATCATCTTCAAATTCAATAATGGTTTTATCTGCAAATGATTTAAATCCTGTAATTTCAATTCGTTTTAAATACACGAATATTGCTCCTTCCAGCCTTACTGAGGAATACTTTTCAGTGCCCGCTCAGCGGCATCCTGTTCAGCTAACTTCTTCGATTTTCCTTGGCCTAACCCAATGAGTTCACCATTCATGTAAACTTCAGTGAAAAAGGTGCGGTCATGAGCAGGGCCTTCTTCTTTAATTAAGCGATATTCAATTGAAACATCGCCTTTGCGTTGTAAAACTTCTTGTAATTGTGTTTTGTGATCCATCTCATGTGAAAAAGCACCGGCATCAATTTTCGGAAAAATAACGTCTTCAATAAATTTCTTGGCTGCGCCAACTTTTTGGTCTAAGTAGAGGGCACCTAAAAAGGCTTCAAATAAGTCACATAATAATGATGCACGTGTTCGTCCGCCCGATGCTTCTTCTCCTTTACCTAATAAAATGTAGTTGTCGAAGTGACATTCTTTCGCAAATTTGGCTAAACTATCTTCCCGAACGATGGCTGCGCGCATCTTCGTTAATTTTCCTTCTGGAAGTTCTGGGAATTTTAAATACAAATATTGTGAAACAATTAATTCTAAAACTGCATCTCCTAAAAATTCAAGACGTTCATTATCGGATAATTTTAAATAGCGATGCTCATTCACATAGGATGAATGAGTAAAAGCTTGCTCTAATAGATTGACATCATGGAAAACAATGCCGTAACGTTCTTTTAACTCTGTTGTTAACTGATTGTCCATTCTCCACATTCCTTTACATTTATTTACACCTTGTTTCATTATACTTTTTTTTTCACTTTTTTTAAATGGTTCTATTCAGAAAAAGCCTGTTATTCACTGTGTTCTCATTATTTTTTAGAAAAAAATAAATAAATAGAGCTATGATTGAGATAAAAGCGTTTGTTTACGTAAGAGATAGAAAGAGCGTGGGACAAAAATCACTTTGGATTTTTGCGCCACGCTCAAAAACTGATAAACGGCGGGAACAGAAGCAACTCCTCCTTATTTCTCGGAGTTAAACACTTCTGTCCCGACCTCGTTCTATCTCTATTAAATCAGCGGAACGTTGTTTAACGTTTTTCCGCAGTGACACCCACCGTTGCCCATGGATTATCTTTCGTATCAACTGCCCACGTAAAGTCAACTACACGGTCGTTGACAGGCAAGACTTCATTTCTGTAAAGCGTTGGGATTACAAACGCTTCATCAATGGCATACTCTTGCCAATCGTAGAAGGCTTTTTTACGTTTTTCTTCATCAAATGATGCTTTTGAATCAATCGCATCAAGTAATTTAGTATTTTCTTCTGACTCAAAACGTGTATAGTTAAAGGCTGAGTTTGGACCATATAAGCCGGTTGGTGAAGGATCTGAACCTGTGCCCCACGCGCCTTGATAGATATCTACTTCTGGGTCATCATTTTTCAATTTATCATAGAATGCTTGGAAATCAATTAAGCGTCCTGTTGTATACGTTACGTTTAAGCCAATTTCTTTCCATTGTTGGACATAGTAATCAGCAAGTGGTTGTGCAGTTTCGCCGCCTGACATTGAAGCAAACTTGATTTCTAGTGGTTTGCCTTCTTTGTCTTCGCGAATGCCATCGCCGTCTACGTCTTTATAACCAGCATCGTCTAATAATTTTTTCGCTTTGTCTAAATCAAGCGTATAGCCTTTCGCTTCGCTATCATGCAAGCTCTTGAAGACTGGTGGGATTAACGTTGTTGCCCCTGTTCGTAAGCCGTTGTAGAATTTTTGGCCGACTGCATCATTGTCAATTGCATAGCCCATGGCTTGACGTAAGCTTTTATCTGCCATTTTAGCTTTTGGATTGTATTTCACTGTATTGGTTTCTTTGTCAAACGTACCCATTTTAAAGCCAATATACGTGTAGGCTTGTTCGGGACGTCCTAAGATTTGATACCCTTCAGTATCTTTGTATGTTGGATACGTATCTGTTGGCATTGATAATGCAATATCGTATTGTTTCGCTTTCATCGCTTCTACAATGCTCGCAGAAGGAACAGATTTGAACACTAATTTATCTAATTTAGGTTTGCCACCGTAGTAATGCTCATTTGGTAGGTATTCAACAGATTCACCTGTCACAATATTACTCATGTAGTATGGTCCAATAGTCACAGGGTTTTTACGAACTGCATCGCTTGATTCCATGTCTTTAACAGCAATTCCTTCAAAGGCATGTTTTGGTAAAACTGAACCCCAAACACCGCCACCTAATTGTTGCATTCCTGGGTGAACTTCTTTATAAGTGATTTTAACTTCTTTATCATTGACTTTTTCTATGCCAGAAATGGTTGGCGATTTACCATCATGGTAGTCTTCCATGCCAACAATATTCGTAAAGTTATCATCATAACGAATCCCTGTATAGTCTTTATGACCAATGACTTCATAAGAGAAAATCACGTCATCTGCCGTCACATCTTTACCGTCAGACCATTTCAAATTGTCACGTAATTTTATGGTTGCTGTATTGGCATCTTCATCTAATTTCAGATCCGCAGGACCCCCATCGACAATCTTAAAGTCTGCATCATTGTTAAATAATGGCTGTACTGTTGGAAGCATGTATTGTGCATCATAGTTGTCTTGATAAAATTCTTGCTGGAAAAGTCCTTGGAATTGTGTATCCATAACTACAGCGACATCTAATGTCCCGCCATCAATTGCTTTTTTATCATTTTTAACAGCGATTGGCATTTTTGAAATGTCTTCTGTTTCCGTTGCTTTATTGCCCCCGCCTTTATTGCCGCCACCACATGCAGCTAACCCGAATACTAACACAGAAGCTAACGTGATTGCACCTAAAATCCGTTTCTTGTTCATCTCTTTTCCTCCCTCATTTTTTGGCTAATTAGCCTAATCGTTGTCGTGCATCTGCTGAGCGCTTAAATGCTTGTCCAACATAGTTTATACTTAACATCAAGACTAAAATTAGAATTGATGCAGGTAACCAAACCCATTGTTTATTGACTAATACATCCCCACTGCTGGCGTAGCCAATTAAGGTTCCTAAACTTGGGACACTTTGTGGTAACCCGAAGCCTAAGAAAGTTAACGTTGTTTCGATCCCGATATTGGCCGCGAAATTAATCGTTAAGTTCGTAATAATTAATGAACTTAAATTCGGCATAATTTCTCGAAACATAATTTTAAAATCGCTTGTTCCCATTGTCTTAGAGGCACTAACGTAATCTCGGCGCCCTTCAGATAACGTTTTACTGCGGAACAACCGCGCTTTTCCAACCCAATAAAACGCACACATAATCCAAATAAAGGACCAGATACTATATTTAGGAATCACGGAAACGAACACAATAATAATTAACATAATTGGCAAAATCATAATAAAATCCACGATACGCATCAAAATATTATCAATCATGCCTCCATAATAACCGGAAATAATCCCTAAACCGACCCCGATAATAGACGTAATAATCGTAATGGCAAAACCGATTAAAATCGAGTTCCTAGCCCCGATAATCAATTGTCCTAAAACATCACGACCCCCTTCATCGGCACCTAAAATGAACTTGGTGCCATTCATTGTAACGGTACCTGGTTCCGCATATTTATCTAAAATACTTACATGCATAACGGCACTTTGGTCTAACACTAACGAACCGATAAAAACGGCTAATAAGATAATAACCAAAAGGATTAAAGAAAACATCGCCATTTTTTCTTTGACGAATTCTCGCGCAATCATCCGAAAGCCCATTGGTGGAATACTTTCTTGTAAGACTTCTTCTCTTTTTTCTTCTGTCAATTCCATTTTTATCACCCTTTCTTCGTGTTTTTTCTACTGAATTCGAATTCTTGGATCAACAATACTCATTACAATATCAGAAATTAAGGTTCCGATAAGGGTTGCCAATCCCAAAATCAACACGAGAGCGGTAATAACGGAATAGTCACGTTGAATGATACTATCAATAAATAATTTTCCAATTCCTGGGAAAGCAAAAATCTTTTCAATAACGACTGATCCGGCAATCAAAGCAGTAATTTCATAACCTAATTGAGAGGCAATTGGTAATGCTGCATTTCTAAAAATGTGTCGATTAAAAATTTTATTCGTTGGCACTCCTTTTGAACGAGCAGTACGAACAAAGTCCATGTTTTTAACATCAATCACTTCACTGCGCAAATATTGAATAGTGACCGCTGTCCCTAGCAACGCTTGAGTGACCCCTGGTAAAATTAAATGCTTCAGTTTATCTAAATAATACGGCCACGTTCCCTCAGCCAAACCAACAGTCACGGTTCCACTCGTTGGGAACCAGTCTAAGCGATACCCAAAAATAAAGAGCATAATCAAGGCAAAGATGAATAATGGCACGGCAAAACTGAAGAAGTTGTAGATAACCACCATTTTGTCAAACCATGAATTTTGGTAACGGCCAGCAATTAAACCGAAAGGAATGGCGATTAAATACGTGATTATAACTGACACAGCGGCCAATGCAATCGTATTCCCCACCCGACCAGCAATGAGCGTGGACACAGGTAATTTAAAGATAAAACTATGCCCAAAATCTCCATGTAAGGCATTGCCAATCCAACGGAAATATTGTTCGTACCAAGGATCATTTAACCCGGCAGCTTCGCGCATGGCTTCAATCACTTTCGGGTCTTGGTTCGGATTAATCAATCCTGTAAACGGATCACCTGGCATCATTTTAGCCAACAGGAAAATCAAGACACTTAAAATAATCACTTGCGGAATCATCAATAACAAACGGCGTAAAATTGTTTTCCACATTATTCAGCACCTCCATTTTTTAACGCTACTTGGTGGGTTGGACTAATCGCATGTAAGTTATAAACCCGCCCATTTTCATCATAATAGTCTTTATGATTTTCCCGATACTCTTGCTCAACTCTTCTTCGTTCTTCTTTGTGAGCTTCTCGGTTCGCTACGTCAATTTTAGGAATTGCTGAAAGTAAGCGTTTGGTATAAATGTGTTGTGGATTAGTGTAAATATCTTGGCGTGTACCGATTTCTACAAAACGGCCTTTGTACATAATGGCAATGTTGTCACACATATGTTTAACTACGCCCAAATCATGGGAAATAAATAAGTAACTTAACCCATATTCCTGTTGAATGTTTTTCATAAAATTCAATACCTGTGCTTGCACAGATAAGTCCAGTGCTGAAACAGGTTCATCTGCAATAATTAATTTGGGGCTGGTAGCCACCGCTCGGGCGACGCCTAAACGTTGGCGTTGTCCACCAGAAAATTCATGAGGATATTTGTACAACGCATCTTCTGGCATCCCCACAATGTCCAACAAACTTTTGACTTTTTTCTTTTCTTCTTGGTCACTTAACCGTTCAAAATTTCGAATTGGTTCGGCGATAATATCTAGTACTCGTTTTTTAGGGTTTAAACTTGACATCGAATCTTGGAAAATCATTTGGACATCTTTGTTGTATCCAATCGCTTTTCGACTTCGCGGCTTGGTTACATCTTGTCCTTGATAAATAATTTCACCATTTGTAATTTTTTCTAAACCAATAATTGCTTTTCCTGTCGTTGATTTTCCAGAACCCGATTCACCAACTAACCCATACGTTTTACCTTGTTCAATCATGAAATCCACACCATCAACCGCCAAAACATGATCAGTGATTCGATTGAAGAAGCCGCTGCGAATTGGATAATGAACTTTTAAATCTTTAATTTGAATAATTTCTGTCATTACGCTTCCCCTTCCCCGTCTCTAAAATGAAAATGTTTATAACATGTACAACGAACAAAATGATTCGGTGCAACTTCATGTAATGTTGGATTTTCTTCATGTTCCGATGCATCAATCCAAGGAATTCGTGGGGCAAACCGACAACCTTTTCTAGGTAATTTGGTTAACGAAGGAACAATCCCTTCAATCACATGAAGTTCTTCTTCATCTGAATTCTCTTGGGGAATGGACTGAAGTAAGGAACGTGTATATGGATGTTTCGGATGACTAAACAATTCTTCAGCAGTGGCTACTTCTACAAACTGACCCGCATACATAACCGCTACACGATCAGCCATTTCCGCAACTACACCTAAGTCATGGGTAATTAAAATAATGCCGCTCCCTGTTTCTTCTTGCAAATCTTTTAACAAATCGAGAATTTGTGCCTGAATGGTAACGTCTAAGGCCGTTGTGGGTTCATCTGCAATTAAAATCGGTGGTTTACACGCGATTGCAATGGCAATAATCACCCGTTGGCGCATGCCGCCAGACAATTCATGAGGATACTGTTTCCCGACACGCTCTGGGTTGGGAATCCCCACTTGATCTAACAGTTCAATGGCCCGTGCTTGTTTTTGTTGTGCGGTCATTTTGGTATGATACGTGAGACTTTCTTTAATTTGGTCTTCAATTCGCATGAGCGGATTCAGTGCAGACAACGGATCTTGGAAAATCATCCCAATATCGTTTCCTCTGACTTTGTTGTACAATGTTTCATTAAACGTAGTTAAGTTTAAATTGTTGTATAAAATTTCCCCAGTAATTTTGGTATGATTGGGATCATGTAAGCCCATAATCGTTGTTGCTAAGGTACTTTTTCCACAACCAGATTCTCCGACGATTGCCAGAATCTCATTTTTCTTCAATTCAAATGAAACATCATCGACGGCATTATAATAATCATCTTTGATTCTAAATGCTGTTTCTAATCCTGAAACCTCTAGTAATTGTTCATTTCCTTGCATCCATACACACCCCTTACGTCCTTTCAAAAACATTATATAAATTAACTAATATTTAATGATAGCACTTTCTAATTTTTATCAATGTTAATTTACAGCTCATTGTTTTTTCATAATTTTATAGAATTATTCCATAAAAAGCAAGATAAAATAACTTTTTTCGCAGTTATTTTTTTACATGTATGATTTTTTTTACAAAAATATGTGTAAAAATAGCCTTATTGCTTAATAAAATAACCATTATGTACGCAAAAAAAGTCGATTAACAGGAATGTTAATCGACTTTGTCTTATTATTTTTTATGAATTACTCACAATATAATCTACAGCGGCACCAACTGTTTCAATTTTTTCTGCATCTTCATCTGAAATCTCTGTTCCAAATTCATCTTCAAGTTCTAAAACAAACTCCATTACGCTAATTGAGTCAGCGTTCAAATCATCTTTAATGTTTAATTGATCTGTTACTTGATCCGCTTCAATATCAAAGTGGTTTGAGATAATCTTCGCTACTTTTTGAAGTACTTCTTCACGAGTCAACTGTATTCACCTCCACTGCTTTTGAAAAAAGGTTCTTTCTTTTACTAAAACGCTAAGATACATTGTACTCACAATTTGGGTATTTGTCCATCTTTTTTTCATTTGAGTAACAAACTGATGTCAAGACAATTGCAAATTACTCTGCTTTGCCTTCATAATATTCCACTAATTGTGGGACAACTTGGGTTTCTAACATTGTATGAATTTGACGAATGGTGTAGCGGACGGCATCAGGACCCGTGGCCCCATGCGTTTTAATGACTGGCGCTTTTAAGCCAAATAAAACCGCTCCCCCATGTTTTGAGTAGTCCATTTCGTCTTTCATGCCACGCAACGCATTCTTTAATAATAAGGCGCCCATTTTTCCTTTGACACCTTCAGAAAGAATCGCTGTTTTCAGCAAGCTCATCATGTTCATAGCTGTGCCTTCGATGGATTTTAAAACGGCATTTCCTGTGAAGCCATCTGTCACCACCACGTCAGCTACGCCATTTAATAATTCTCGTGCTTCAACGTTTCCGACAAAATTAATCGTTTCATCTGCTGCTAACAATTCGAAGGCTTTTTTCGTTAATTCACTGCCCTTTGTTTCCTCAGTTCCGTTATTTAATAGACCGACACGAGGATTCTGAACGTTCCGAACTTTTTCAGCATAGAATGAACCTAAAACGGCATACTGAACCAAATGTTCTGGTTTATTGTCTGCATTGGCTCCTAAATCTAACATGTCAAACCCTTTGTCTGGTTCTCCCATGACAGGTAAAGTTGACATCAAACCGGGACGTTCCACATTTTTGATGCGGCCGACAATGAACAGCCCCGCTGCTAATAGCGCTCCAGTGTTGCCTGCAGAAAAAATCGCATCGGCTTCCCCATTTTTAACTGCTTGCGCTGCTAAAACCATGGAAGCAGTTTTCTTACGACGGATTGCTTTAACTGGCTCATCGTCACTAGCAATTTTTTCATCGGTATGAATAATCGTAATGTTTTTTTCATCGGTGATGTATTTTTTTATTTCGGCTTCTTTTCCATATAATTGAAATTCAATGTCTGGGAAGTCTTGTTTGGCTAGCATAACCCCTTCAACAATTGCTTGTGGGGCGTTATCTCCACCCATTGCATCTACAGCAATTTTCATGAGTGATTCCCTCCTACTTTTTTGTTTCCTAACAAGTATAACATATTTTTTTCAAAGAAATACGCATTGGCTTTTACTTTCTGGCTTCAAAAATTACCTCTTCTAATCGAAAAATTGGGCTGCCTCATCTTGGGGTTTCACTCGATTGGCTAAGCCTTGATAAGCAGGATATTGCCACCACTCTTTCACTTGCCATAGGGCACTTGCTTCTTGGCGCGCAACTTCTAAAATGTTAAAGTCCGTCACGATATCTCCTACCGCAAATTGAGGCACCCCTGATTGCCGTGCACCGAACACTTCCCCAGGTCCGCGAAGTTCCAAATCACGCTCACTCAAGACAAAACCATTGGTGGTCTCTGTCATGATTTTCATACGCTCAACGCCCATTTCATTTTTCGGATTGGCCACTAAAATACAATAAGATGCACTGGAGCCACGCCCAACACGGCCCCGTAACTGATGTAACTGTGCTAACCCAAACCGGTCCGCATCCATAATTAACATCACCGTGGCATTTGGTACATTCACGCCAACTTCAATAACGGTGGTAGAAACCAATAATTGCAGCTGATTGTCTTTGAACTCCTGCATAATGTCATCTTTTTCTTGGTTTTTCATTTTACCATGTAGTAATCCCACTTGATATCTTGGGGAATAAAAGCTTTGCATATGTTCAAAAATTTCTGTTGCGTTTTTCACATCTAAGGCTTCTGATTCTTCAATCAATGGACAAATAATATAGGCTTGATGTCCTCGAGCCAGCTCTTTTTCCATCCATTCTAAAACAGTATCTAACTGCGGCGGCCGAATCCAACGTGTTTCGATTGGAATCCGTCCAGCTGGCATTTCATCAATGATTGATACATCCATTTCGCCATAGGCTGTAATGGCCAGCGTTCGAGGAATCGGAGTGGCCGTCATAAATAGAACATCTGGTTTTAAGCCTTTTTCTCTTAATATTTTTCTCTGGTTCACACCAAAACGATGTTGCTCATCGGTGATTACCAAACCTAATTGATGGAAACTGACATCTTGTTGTATCAAAGCATGGGTCCCTACCACAATGTCAATCTCGCCATTGGCCAGTTCTTCGAGGATTAGACGACGTTCTTTCGTTTTGGTGGAACCTGTTAATAAGGCCGTTCGCACTTCTAATGGATCAAACAACTGCTGTAAGCTTTCCATGTGCTGTTGCGCTAAAATTTCAGTCGGAACCATTAACGCCCCTTGAAAGCCAGCGGTCATGGTGGCGTATAGCGCAATCGCAGCCACTACCGTTTTCCCACTCCCCACGTCACCTTGAAGCAATCGTTGCATATGCTTCGGACTTCGCAAGTCTCGACAAATTTCATTGGTCACTTTTTTTTGGGCGCCTGTCAATTCAAAAGGCAGTCCTTGGGTGAACGTTTTTAAGCGATCCACGTCATATTGAATAGCTAAACCATTTTTTTCCGCTTTTTCTTGTTTCTTCAATCCTTGCATTTTAAGTTGGAAAAGGAAAAACTCTTCAAAGACTACTCGTCGTTTAGCTTGATGGCTTTCTTCTGGATTACTGGGAAAATGCATCGCCCACATTGCTTCTTTTCTAGGCATCAAGCGGTACTTTTCTAATAAATCATTCGGTAAAATCTCTTCAATCAGTGAACCATACTCTTCAAAAGCAGTGCGGATTAACTGAACCAACGTGCTTTGGCGGACTTTTTTATTCACATGATAAATGGGGGCGAAATCTTCATTGTCTCCTTTAGAAGCTAAGATTTTCATGCCATTTAATGATTTTCTCTTGGCATCCCATTTGCCATAAACAGCAATTTCTTCGGAAAGAACTACTTTGTCTTTTAAAAAAGGTTGATTGAAGAAGGAAACATTAATAACCGCATGTTCTTGCATCATTCGAAACGTTAACCGGCTCTTCTTATAACCGTACCGACTAACGACTGCTTCCGAAACCACTAGCCCTTTTAGCGTAACTTTTTCCTGATCCTGAATCTCGCTTAAATCCTTTTCTTGGATATCATCGTAGCGGAAGGGATAATACGTCAATAAGTCTTCAATTGTAGCAATTCCCAGTTCTTGTAAATTTTCAGCACGTTTTGGGCCAACACCGGGCAATACGCTGACTAAATCTGTGATGTCCATAAAATCCCCTCCTCATTAATATACGCAAAAAAATGGATCATTCATTAAATAGGCTGGTTCATTAGCCCTAACTAATGAACCAGCCTATTCGTTTTTATTTTTTCATCACGAAAACCTATTCTGCTGAGAATAAGTATGGATACACAGGTTGTCCACCTTCATGAAGTTCTGTTTCTAGTTCATCGTTTTCAGAAACTAAAATAGCGATTAGCTTTTCAGCTTCTTCAACCGAACCATCTTCGCCGACAATAATTGTCACGATTTCAGTGTCTTCATCAATCATGCGGTTCAACGTGTCTAATGATGCATTAAAACGATCTGCTTCAGAAACGACGATTTTACCATCAATCATTCCTAAGAAGTCATCTTTTTTAATTTCAACGTCATCAATGGTTGTGTCACGAACAGCTGTGGTTACTTGACCACTCACAACGCTGTCTAACATTTCCGTCATACTTGCTTTGTTTTCTTCTAATGATTGTTGATCATTGAAAGCTAACATTGCTGTCATTCCTTGAGAAATGGTTTTAGATGGAACAACCGCTACTGGTACATCGGCAACTTCTGCTGCTTGATCAGCTGCCATAAAGATGTTTTTGTTATTTGGTAAGATAATGACTTGCTCTGCATTCACTTCTTTGACTGCTTTTAAAATATCTTCCGTACTTGGGTTCATTGTTTGGCCACCACTAATAATGTAGCTTGCACCTAAACTTCGGAATAATTCTTGAACGCCTTCACCGGCTGCAATAGCAATCACAGCAAACGGTACGCGAACTTTTTCAGTCAACGCTTCTTGCTGAGCATCGCGTTCAACTAACGTTTCATGTTGTAAACGCATATTGTCTACTTTTATTTTTACTAACGAACCAAATTTTTGGCCGTAGTTCATCACTTCACCTGGATGCTCAGTGTGTACGTGAACTTTGATAATTTCGTCATCGTTAACGACTAATAGAGAATCGCCTAGTTCATTTAAGTAGTTTCTGAATGTTTCATAATCAAAAGCGCTGTCCACGGTTGGGCCTTCGCCGATACGAACCATAATTTCTGTACAATAGCCAAATTTAATGTCTTCTGTCGCAACGTGGCCACTAACACCACGGTGATGTTCAGCATTAACCATTTCGTCCATTTCGGCAGGACTTGGTTCATACGTTTCAGTTGGTAAAAATTCACCACTAAGCGCTTCTAAAAATCCTTCATAGATAAATAGTAGTCCTTGACCCCCACTATCTACAACGCCGACTTCTTTTAGGACAGGTAATAAATCAGGTGTTTTCGCTAAGGCACGTTTAGCGCCTGCTACAACAGCTGTCATAACTTCGATACAGTCATCTGTTTCTTTCGCTTTACGTTCACCAGAACGCGCCGCTTCACGAGAAACAGTTAAGATTGTTCCTTCAACGGGTTTCATCACTGCTTTATACGCTGTTTCTACACCATGTGTAAAGGCAGCGGCCAAGTCTTTGGCATTTAATGTTGTAACCTCAGGAATTTGTTTTGAGAAGCCGCGGAATAATTGAGATAAAATAACCCCAGAGTTTCCACGAGCACCCATTAATAACCCTTTGGATAACGCACCTGCTAATTCTCCTACTTTTTCAGAGCGAGAATCGGCCACAGCCTTTGCACCACTGGTCATTGATAAGTTCATATTTGTTCCTGTATCACCATCGGGTACAGGGAAAACGTTTAATGAGTTGACATATTCTGCATTTGTGTGCAGACGAGTCGCACCTGCCTGGACCATTTCCTGGAACTGACCTGCGCTGATTTCTGTTACATTCACCTAAAAAATCCTCCTTCAGATTTACCGCTAACGGCAACACACGACTTCCTTGTGCAATTGCATCGTTGACAGTACACTACCTCTAATCCGGTAATACACGAACTCCTTGAACAAAAACGTTAACTGAATTCGCAGTGACACCTAATAATGTTTCAAGATTATATTTTACTTTTTCTTGGACGTTACGAGAAACTTCAGAAATTTTTGTACCATAACTAACAATCGTGTAGACATCCACTGCGATTCCGTTGTCTTCTTGACGAACAACGACACCACGTGAGTAATTCTCACGACGTAAAATATCGTTTAAGTTATCTTTAATTTGATTTTTGCTTGCCATTCCGACAATTCCGTAAATATCTGTCGCAGCTCCGCCAACTACTGTAGCGATCACATCATTGGTAATCTCAATGGTACCTGCGGGTGTTTGAATTTTTACAGCCATTGATGAAAGCCTCCTTATAAGAGCACATTCGCCCTATTTTCTTCCATAACATTTTATCATATCCAGCCTTTAATTAAAAGGAAGTTCGTCAGATATTTTCATTCTTCCACTTCTAAGTGAACATTCTAGCAAGATTTCAATTTACTCTTTTTGATTGCTAAAGTCAAATCATAGAAAAAAATCTTCTTGCAAATCAGTGCCTAATATGATAAATTAAGTTAGTATGAGCTGAATATTATCGCTCCAAGATCAAGGCAAAGGAGGAAACTTAAAATGGCAAAAGTATGTTACTTCACTGGTCGTAAGACTTCAAGTGGTAATAACCGTTCACATGCGATGAACTCAACAAAACGCACTGTGAAACCTAACTTACAAAAAGTTCGCGTATTAATCGATGGTAAACCTAAAAAAGTTTGGGTGTCAACTCGTGCTTTGAAATCTGGTAAAATCGAACGTGTTTAATAAACTTAAATAAGCAAAGCTGGACGTTCGTTGTTCGGCTTTTTTTATTGCATAAAAAAAGAGGTTGGACCTTCATCACTTTACTGAAGGTCCAACCTCTTTTTACTTATCTTTACTTTGAATAACCGCAATCATCCCTGCATCGAAGGAAAAAGCAGCGGCTTCTTCGATAAATTCATTACTTGCATACGATGTTGGGTAAGGAACATCTTGATTGGTTAATAAATATTTACTGCGTCGTAGCGTCAAGTTTTCTACAGGCGTCAAACAGCAGTAGGCCAGATATTCTTTATCTGGCTCTTTCGGTACGATATACGAACCAGGGGCGTAATACTGGATGCTATTTTGACGATCGCATAGACGGATTTGGCGAAGTACGCCTTGAAATCGTGGTTCAAAGGGTAACCAAAGATTGGCTAACAGGTGGTCAATTCTGCCCCCTGTCGCACCGATAATCGTCATCTCTGCTTGTGGAAATCGTTGTAAAGCTTCTTGAAGCGCTAATTGTGTATCTGTATCATCTTTTTCAGCAGGTGCTTGAATGAGTGTTTCGGCAGTTTCTTGGACAAAATGGTATTCTTCTCGTGATAATGAATCAAAATCGCCCACCGCTAATTGTAACGGTAAATCGGCCTCTAATAAATGGAGACAGCCGCGATCAATACCTACGAAATAATCATACGTAGCTGGTTCAATGGTTGGCCAATCACTTGGATTGCCCCCAGCTACCAGTAAGACACGACTCATTTGTCTAGCACTGCTCTCAGTGCATCGATTCGTTCTTGAGGATTTTCAGCATTATAAATGTAGGAGCCTGCAACAAACACTTCCGCACCAGCTTCTTTGCAGCGTGCGGCAGTTTCAGGAACAATCCCACCATCGACTTCAATTTCATAGGTGTATCCTTTTGTTTCTTTCCATTCTTTTAATTGAGCAATTTTTTCTAGTGAGTTTTCAATAAATGATTGTCCGCCAAAACCTGGATTGACAGTCATTACCAAGACTTGGTCTGCTAAGTCTAATACATTTTCAATCATCGAAAGTGGTGTCCCAGGATTGATGGTTACGCCAGCTTTCACACCCGCATTTTTAATCATTTGTAAGGCACGATGAATATGGGGTGTTGCTTCTTGATGGACAGTAATAATATCCGCACCGGCTTCCGCAAAGGCATTGATATAGTTTTCAGGTTGTACAATCATCAAATGAACATCCAATGGTAGTTTTGTCACTGGACGAATCGCTGAAACGATATTCGGACCTAAGGTAATGTTGGGCACAAATTGACCATCCATGACATCAACATGAATATAATCTGCTCCTAATTCTTCTACTAAACGGATATCTCTTTCTAAATTGGCAAAATCGGCACTTAAAATGGATGGTGCTAGTTTCATTTGGCTCGCTCCCTTTATATTTGCTATGATTTTTTCTTATAAACAGGTCGTCGATTCTCGATTTCCATTAAAAACTGTAAATAATTTTCGTAACGACTCGTTGCAATGGTTCCCGCTTCCACTTGACGTTTCACTTCACAACCAGGTTCTTTGTGGTGCATACATTCACGAAACTTACAGTGAGAGGCCGCGGCAACAAATTCAGGAAATTGCTTTGGTAATTCCACTGCTTCCATCTCCAAGAAATCGATGGCACTAAATCCTGGTGTATCAGCAACCAAACCGTCGTATAACGGAATCAATTCCACGTGACGGGTCGTATGTTTGCCCCGTCCTAAAGATTGGGAAATTTCCGCAGTTGCTAGTTGTAATTCTGGTGAAATTTGATTCAACAATGTTGATTTTCCAGCGCCTGATTGTCCCATAAAAACAGTCAATCGTTCTGGGAAAAAGCGTTCTAATTCTTTGGTGGCTTCTACGTCTTCCGAAGCGATTACCGCATAACCTAACGCTTCATAAATCTGTTTAATTTCAGTGACTTCTTGACGTTGCGGCTCATCTAATAGATCAACTTTCGTTAAATAAATAACTGGTTCTATATCCTTATACTCTAAGCTGACTAAGAAACGATCCAACAAATTAAACGAAAAATTTGGCGAAACCATACTCATGACAACCACACCTAGATCCACATTTGCAACAGGCGGGCGCACTAATTCATTTCGTCTTGGTAAAATTTCCAACACATAACCATCTGTTAAATTATCGCTTTCAAAAAGCACTTCATCTCCCACGAGTGGCGTAATTTTTCGATTACGAAAATTCCCTCGCGCTCTTGTTTGATATGTTTCTCCATCTGCGTATACATAATAAAAACCGCTTAACGCTTTTCTGATTTGACCTTTCAGATAAACCACTCCTAACTACTTTCGAATATACAGGATAGTGGCAGAGAAATCAAGGGAGCCTCTCGATTCTATTAATTAAAAAGAGCCTAGGACATAAGTCGAAATGACTTACCTTCCTAGACCTAAATCTTAAGATAAATGGCGAGACAGGAGCAGCTTCTTCTTATTGCTGAGAAACACTATTTGAAAAGCAAATAGATGTTAAACAGTACCTACTTGGTTCTTGAAGCTAAACACTCCTGTCCCAACCTCTTGTCTTAATTACTCGTACTACTTTCACTAGTGGTGCTTTTTGAATCATTTGCTTTTGAATAATAAACTGTAACAGAGTCGCCTTTTTTGACTTTGCTGCCAGCGGATGGGCTAGTTCGTTCAACGACTTGGCCATCGCCAGAGCCAGATAATCCTTGTTCATTGATTTTAAGGCCAGCGTTATTGATGCTGTCTTCTGCAGCTTTTGGCGAATAACCTGAAATATCAGGAACAGTTACTGAGTCACTGCCTTTGCTGACATGTAAAGTAATCGTGTCATTTTTCGGATCAACAGCGGTACCAGAAGCTGGTTCTTGACTAATCACGGTATCTTTTTCAACTTTGTCGCTTTCTTCGTCCACTCGTTTAATTTGAGATTCTGGGATACCTAAAGCAATTAAGCGACTTACCGCATTATCGTAAGAAATTCCGCTATAATCAGAAAGTGTCACTTTGTCGCTACCTTTACTTACATATAACGTCACTTGGCCATTTTTAGGTGTCACGGTGCCACCTGGTGCGGGGTCTTGCGTAATGACTAAACCTGGTTCTACCGTATCGCTTGCTTGGTCGACACGCGTAATTTGAGATTCAGAAATACCTAATTGTGCCAGTGCATTTACTGCATTTGTGTAGGAATAACCGGCGTAACTAGGCAAAGTAACCGCTTCTGGTCCTTCACTGACCGTTAAAGTAACTTTGTCTTTTTTCGGATCAACTTTTTTACCTGCAGCTGGTTTTTGTTTAATAATGTTATCTGTAGACACAGAATCACTGTATTCTTTTTTTGTTGTAATTTGGTCTTCTGAAAACCCTAGTTTTTTCAAGGCTTCGACAGCAGATTCATACGATTCGTTTGTATAATCGGCCATCTCAATTTTTTCTGTCCCAGAGCTGATGTACAAAGTAACAGATCGGCCTTTTTTCACAGATGATTTTGCTTCGGGGTCTGTTTTGACCACCTTGCCTTCTTCAATCTTATCGTCGGGAATTTTTTTGGTTTCACTATCGACTTTCAGCCCGGCACTTTGTAGCGCTTGTGAAGCGTCCGCTTTCGTTTCATTTGTAACATCAGGAACTTCAACGTCTTTACCACCCGACATTGCAAAGGCTAAGCCACCTATTGCTAAAGCAATTAATGCCGCAATTGCTAAGCCAATCCACAATTTTTTACGGTTTTTCTTCGGTGGTTGTTCAGCTAAAATGTCATCTGCGATATCTTCTGGGACTTCGACAGGCGTTGTCTCTTCCGGTTCAGCGATGTCTTCGGGTATCGGAGTTAATACTTTCGTTTCTCCTAATAAAGCCGTTGGTTCCCACGCAGGTTCGTTTAAACGACTGGCTGACAAGGACGTGTATAAGTCTTCTGCCATCTCATTCGCTGTTTTGTAGCGATCGCTTGGGTCTTTTGCGGTTGCGTGACGAACCACATTTTCCAATGATTGAGGAATTCCTGGATCAAACATTTTGACAGAGGGAATTTCTTCTTGAAAATGTTTTAAGGCAATCGTTACGGCTGATTCACCATCAAAAGGTACATTCCCTGTTAGCATTTCATAGAGAATAATTCCCACAGCGTAAATATCTGATTGGTTAGTCGCCATGCTTCCGCGCGCTTGTTCTGGCGATAAGTAATGCACCGAACCTAACATTGTGTTCGTTTGCGTAATTGACGTTTCTGACAAAGCAATCGCAATCCCAAAGTCAGTAATTTTGACTGTGCCGTGTTCGTCAATCAGAATGTTTTGCGGTTTTAAATCCCGGTGAATAATTCTATGTTCATGTGCCATTGCGACAGCAGATAAAATTTGTTGCGTAATGTCCACAACTGTGGAATAAGGGATTGGGAAATGCGTTTGGATGTAACGTTTTAAGTCCATTCCTTTTACATATTCCATGACTAAATATTGTAGTCCATCTTCTTCGCCTACATCGTACACACTGACGATATTCGGGTGAACCAGCTCAGTTGCGGCTAGTGCTTCACGCTGAAAACGTCGGATGGCGGCTTGATCGTTTTGGAAGTCAAAGCGCAAGACTTTTACTGCAACGTCTCGGTCTAAAATTAAATCGTGTGCTAAATAGACGTTGGCCATGCCGCCGCTTCCGATGCTGCCAATAATGTGATATCGACCATTCAGCTTCTTGCCGATTTCTATCATTGGTTTTCCTCCTTCTGTTCGTCAAAGTGTATCACTAACACGGTAATGTTATCTAAACCACCCGCTTCATTTGCTTGGGCAACGAGTTGGCTTAATTTGGATTCTAAGGGATCTGACGTCTCTAAAATTTCTAAAATTTTTGTCTCAGGAACCATATTGGTTAAACCGTCCGAACATAACAGTAAATAGTCATTAGGCAGCCATTCATGATTGGTTACATCGACTTCGACAGTGCCAGGCATTCCCAAAGAACGTGTTAGGACATTTTTTCGTGGATGATTTGCAGCCATCTCACGAGTAATCTCCCCTGATTTTACTAGTTCATTCACTAAAGAATGATCTTCTGTTAATTGTAACATGTGTTGGTCACGAACTAAATAAGCACGACTGTCCCCCACATTTGCTAAGACAAATGAATCTGGTAAAAGGATGGCACCAACCACGGTTGTCCCCATTCCTAAATACTCTGGTTTCGATTGTCCGCGTTCATAAATTTTTTCATTTTCCTTTTGAATTGCTTGAATTAACCACTGTGCAGATTTTTCAGCTGAGTCGACAGACGCATTGGACCAACTCTCACCTAAATTATTGACTGCCATTTGGCTAGCGACATCACCTGCTTGGTGACCACCCATGCCATCTGCTAAAACAGCAAAGGTTATGTGTTGTTGGTTCTCAAAAACGTTGGCATAATCTTGGTTCGTATTTCTTTTGCGACCGACATCTGATTGAACGTTGATTTCCAAATTATTTCACCTCATTTGAACTAACTTTCCGCATACAGCAAATAAAGAAGCCATCTGTCATGTATTGATGGGGATACAGAACCAGTTCTTGCTCTTTTACTACTGCTTGGACATTTTCATTTGCAACAATTTCAATTTTTTCAAATTCAGGGTGTTTGGCTAAAAAGGCTGCCACTACTTCCTGATTTTCTTCTGGCGTAATAGTACAAGTGCTATAGACCATTATACCCCATTGTTTTAGTGTTGGGGCAACACTTTCTAAGATTTCTAACTGAATTTTAGGTAAATTTTGAAAATCATTGGCCGTTTTATGGTATTTAATGTCTGGTTTACGGCGCATTAGCCCTAAGCCTGAACATGGTGCATCAACTAAAATCCGATCAAAGGTTTCTGCGGGAAATTCTTCGGCCACTTGTCGCGCATCAAGCTTTTCTGCTTGGACGACATCCGCCACATGGAGGCGTTGCGCATTTTCATTAATTAGCTTAATTTTGTGCGCATGAATATCTAAAGAAGTCACACGACCACCTGCTTCAGCCTCTAAAAAAGTTGCGATATGAGTCGTTTTGCCACCAGGAGCCGCACAAGCATCCAAGACACGATGATGCGGTTCAATTTGCATCGCTGGAGCCACGAGCATAGAGCTTTCATCTTGAATGGTTAAACAACCGTTAATAAACAGTTCACTGCCAGCTAAGTAGCCTTTTTCAGCGACAACACCATAAGGGGAAAGTTGACTTTCCTTCGCGGCAATCCCTGTTTCTTGTAATTCTTCCAGCGCTTCTTCTCGTGAAATAAACCGTGTGTTTACTCGGCCACTCGCATGACTTTTTTCAAATAATGATAAACCTAACTGCCGTGTTTCTTCTTCGCCTAATTGGGCAAGTAATTTTTCTGTTAACCAACGTGGCATGCTAATTTCCGTTGCTAAACGATCAACTGGATCGCTAATTGCTGCCAAACTAGGTGCTCCATTTCGTTGGAACGCCCGCAGCACGCCATTCACGAATTTACCAATCCCAGGATTGCCACGACGTTTGCCAATTTCAACCGCTTCATTAATGACTGCATGATCAGGCACTTTATCTAAATAAAGTAATTGATATAACGATAAAATCAATAAATTTCTCACCCAATTATCGACTTTTTGCGGTTTCTTAACAAATGGTGTTAAGTAGTATTCCAACAATAATTTGCGACTAATTGTGCCGTAGACAAGTTCTGTAAACAAGCGGCCATCTTTCTCGCTTAGTTCTGATTTTGTCATCATTTCATTAAGTAAAAGATTGGAGTACGCCCCACCTTTATCCACACGTTCGATGGTTTCTAAAGCAACGTATCGAACAGAACGTTTTAATTTCTTGGGGATTTTTTCAGCCATTTTTGTTAGTCCACCTTATCTTTTTCTGCGACATTTTGACCAACGCCATTTAAAAATTCTTGAATCGTTAATTGACCTTTACCTGCTGGTTGCAGGCGATCAATTTGAAGGACTGTCCCTTCACCACAAGCAATCCATAGCACTTTTTTACTACGCTGGATAATCGTTCCTGGGGCGCTGGTTGTTGTTTCAGTCAGTGGTGTCACTGCCCAAATTTTCCAGTTGGTCCCTTGATAGGTTGTGAACGCTGTTGGCCAAGGACGCATACCACGCACTTGGTTATCAATTGCCTCAGCAGTTTTTTGCCAGTCAATTCGTTCTTGTTCTCGGGTAATATTGGGTGAAAAAGTAGCCTCTTCTTCCACTTGTGGAATAGGCGTAATTTCGCCAGCAATTAGCTTAGGTAACGTTTCTAATAAAAGTTCTTTTCCTAGAATGCTTAATTTTTCAAACATGGTGCCTACATCATCTTGTTTCGTAATCGGAATTGCACGTTGCGATAAAATCGCGCCAGCATCCATTTTTTTCACCATTTCCATAATCGTGACGCCTGTTTCTTTTTCTCCTTCAATAATCGAGTAATGTACAGGTGCGCCGCCACGATATTTTGGTAAAAGTGAGGCATGGACATTAATCGCACCTAGTTTGGGCGCTTTTAAGATTTTCTCTGGTAAAAATTGACCAAAGGCTGCTGTCACAATTAAATCTGGTGCTAAGTCAATCACTTTTTCCATTTCAGGAGAACCTGAAATTTTCTCTGGTTGTAAGACTAATAAGTTATGTTTTAAAGCTGCTTCTTTGACAGGCGTTGGGGTAATCACTTTTTTTCGGCCAACTGGTCGATCTGGTTGCGTGACAACCGCTTGAACGTCATAGCCTGCCTCGATTAAACTTTCTAAAATCGGAACAGAAAAGGCTGGTGTGCCCATAAATACAATTTTAGTCATCAAAATGTTCCTCCATATACGCTTCTAAATCTTCTGGTGCAATTTTCTCAATCATTTTATCGATAAATAACTCGCCGTTCAAATGATCAATTTCGTGTTGAAAAGCTCGAGCTAAATAACCGTAAGCCGTAACTTCCATTTCTTCACCTTCACGGTCAAAATAACGGACAGTCACTTCATCTGCTCGTTCAACGGTTCCATATGTTTCTGGAATACTTAAACAGCCTTCCACATCAATACTGGTTCCCTTTTTTTCAATAATCACTGGATTAATTAGTTCAAAACGACCAGATTCTTCATCAATTTCAATTACTGCCATTTGCAAATTTTTGCCAATTTGCGGGGCTGCTAAGCCAATCCCATCATGGGCCAGCATTGTTTCATACATATCCTCTAGTAACTGCACAATTTCATCGGTAATAATCGTCACAGGTTGAGCCTTCATTTTTAAGTGTTCGTTCGGGTGAATCACAACTGGATAGCGCATAAGTGCTCCTTTCAAAGCTGTATTTTTTAAATAAAATTCATGGGTTCTGCATCAATGGAAAGCTTTAAACCACGAGCCGTTGCTCGTTGTGTATCGGTTAAAATTTCTTTCAATAATGGTTGAAGCATTGGTTCTTGTTTATACTTGATAATCACTTGATAAAAGTATCGATTATTGACACGCATAATTGCGTTAGGCGTTGGTCCCAACAAAATAGCTTGCGGCGATAAGCCTTGTTTTAATTTCGTCGCAATTTGAAACATTTGTTTCGCTGCTTCATTTTCTTCAGGATGGCTAGCCGTAATTTGGACCGTAAAATAGTACGGCGGATAATCCCCACGATGACGGATATACATTTCTTTTGTATAAAAATCTTCATAATCTTGGGCTTTTGCCAATTGTATCGCATAATGCTCGGGGTTAAAAGATTGAATGATGACTTCCCCCGGTTTTTCAGCGCGACCAGCGCGACCGCTGACCTGTGTCAATAACTGGAAGGTCCGTTCACTGGAACGAAAATCGGGTAAATTCAAGGCGGTATCAGCATTTAAGACACCGACTAACGTCACATTTGGAAAGTCCAGTCCTTTGGCAATCATTTGTGTGCCTAATAAGATATCCGCTTGTCCTTCACCAAATGTTCGCAAAATTTTTTCATGCGCACCTTTGCGACGGGTCGTATCAACATCCATTCGGAGAATACGACTGTCTGGTAACAACGTTTGTAATTCTTCTTCTACTTTTTGTGTGCCTGTTCCGTAGTAGCGAATTTTATCTTGGCCACAGTTAGGACAGCGATAAGGAATCCGTTCTTCATGCCCACAATAATGACATTTCATTGTTTTACTATCCATATGCAAAGTTAAGGAAATATCACAATTCGGACACGGCAACACATAGCCACAATCGCGACACATCACAAATGACGAATAGCCACGGCGATTAAGTAGGAGAACACTTTGTTCGTTTTTCTCTAAGCGTTCTTGGAGTTTTTCTTGCAACGACATGGAAAAAGAAGAGACATTGCCATTTTCTACTTCTTGCCGCATATCCACTACATCAATCGTAGGCAAGGTTGCCGCTTGATTGGCACGCTGTGTTAATCGTAACCGCTGATAAACATTTTTTTGTGCGCGAGCGCGTGATTCCAAGGACGGCGTGGCACTACCTAAAACAACAGGGCAATGATGGTACTCCGAACGCCAAATCGCTAAATCTCTCGCGTGGTAGCGGGGGGTTTCTTCTTGTTTATAACTTGCCTCGTGTTCTTCATCAATAATGATCACACCGATGTTTTCGATTGGCGCAAAAATGGCAGAACGCGCACCAACCACCACTTCCGCTTCTCCTCGTTCAATCTTCCGCCACTCATCGTATTTTTCACCTTGCGATAAGCCACTGTGCATTACAGCAACATGTTCGCCAAAGCGACTTTTAAAGCGTTGTACCATTTGTGGAGTTAAAGAAATTTCAGGGACAAGCATAATGGCTGTTTTGCCTTGGTTAAGAACTTCTGCAATGACCTGTAGATAAACTTCTGTTTTCCCGCTTCCTGTAATACCTTCCAATAAGTAGGTTTGGCTTTGCTGTTCTTGGACCGATTGTAAGATTGTTTCCACAGCCACCTGTTGTTCTGCATTCAAAGATAACGCAGTCGTTTTTTCAAACGTCTGATTAGCAAACGGATCACGATACGCCTCTTTTTCAATGAACGTTAACCAGCCGTTTTTGGCCGCTTCATTTAAAAGCGCGGTACTGAAACCTAATTCTTTCATTTCCTTCACAGCGGTGATTTTTTCAGTGCCCAAGCGTTGTAAATAGTAAAGAAGTTGCTCCTTCTTCTTAGCTCCCTTGCGTAAACCCAAACGAATTTCCTCTAATTGTTCAAATTCCTTAGCGGCTTGAATGAAGCGGACCATTTTTACTTTATTTCTCGTCGTAACTTCGTAGCGAATATCGACTTTTTGCTGTTTGCGTAACGCCATTAGTTGAGGCAAAATCCCACGTTCTTGCGCTTGGTCCCACGAAATTTCCTCTAAACCATAAAATAACTGATCTTGTAATTCTTCAGAAAGCTCATCCGTTAAATAAATATATTTTTGGTAATCGGCACGCATTACGCTAGGCAACATGGTTTGCAAACAAGTGATTTTAAAAGCAAACGTTTTTTCCTTCATATAATCAGCTAAAGCCAACATTTCTGTATTTAAGACAGGTTTTAAATCCAACACCGCCACTAGTTCTTTCAACTGAACATTGGTTTCGTCAAGAACCGTTGCAGCCACTGGTTCAATGGCTAGAACAAACCCTTGAACATGCCGATTACCGTTACCAAAAGGCACTTCTACACGCATGCCGACAGCCAATTGCTCATTTAAATTTTCAGGAACTAAATAAGTGAATGGTTGATCGGTTTGCATCGTTGGTACATCCACAATAACTTTGGCTACTTTTTGCATGGTGCGTCCTCCTTTTTATGTAAATTCTCTTTGCCTATTGTACTAAAGATTGACTGATTTGTCTTGTGTGTCTCGTTGGCACCTTTCAGAATAAACGAAGAGAAAGCCTCTGAAATAGACAGACGGCTTTCTCCATTCGTTGACAATCATTCAATTAATTTTTTTCGTCACGTAAACGGTTTTCTAATTCTTTTTGTTCTTGTTCACGTTGGCGTTTGCGTTCTTCACGTTCAATGCGTAGACGTTCACGTTTTTCTTCAGGATTTGGATCACTGATCACTGTTCCTGCTTCGATTTCTTCTAACGCACGACCCACACTTTTTACAGAATCAAAGGATTCAACGGTTGGTTGAACGCCTTCATCTAATTCATGCGCACGTTTGCTTGCTAAAATAACCAAAGAATATTTTGAAGGGACTTCTTTTAACAATGAGTCAATTGACGGTTTTAACATCATAAGGCTACATCTCCTCTAACATTTTAATATATTTTCCAATTACACGGTCAACACGGAAGTGCTCACTCGCGATAATGTCTTTAATTCGTTGCACGGCTAAAGGAACTTCATCATTCACTACCGCATAATCATACAGCGCCATCATTTCGATTTCTTCTCTGGCCACAGCCATTCGTTCTTCAATCACAGACATTTCGTCTGTTCCGCGGCCAATAATTCTTGATTTTAATTCCGCTAAATCGGGGGGTGTCAAAAAGATAAATACGCCATCAGGCACTTTGTCTTTGACTTGTTTAGCCCCTTGGACTTCGATTTCTAAAAAGACGTCTTTGCCTTCATCTAGCGTCTGGTTAACATACGTTAATGGTGTCCCATAATAGTTACCAACATATTCCGCATATTCCAACATTTCTCCAGCTTCAATCATCGCTTCAAATTCTTCTCTTGAACGGAAATAGTAATCTACTCCATCCACTTCGCCTTCTCGCTGTTTCCGAGTGGTCATTGAGATTGAATATTGAAAATCATTTTCTTCACTGTCGAAAATAGCCTTTCTTACAGTCCCTTTCCCCACTCCTGAAGGACCTGACAATACGATTAATAACCCGCGCTCTGACATAACGACTTCCTTTCAAAACATAATTTCACAGTATTAGTTCTATTTTGCACTTTTTTTCTGCAATTTTCAAGACTTTCTTGGAGATTCACTGAAAAAATAACATTTCTTCTTTAATTTGGCTTTCATAACTTGTTCTTTTTTTAAACAAATTACCTAGAATTCCTATACAGGCAGCCATTTTTTAAGTAAAATGAAGTGATGACTCCTTTAGGATGAAAAAACGTGAATAAGAAAGGACTGAGAAACATCGCACGAATTAAACCATTTACATTGTTTCTGCTAGGCTTAGTTGTCAGTTGTGGGGCCTTTTTTGCCCAACCTACTGTGACTCACGCAGAAGAAGATATTACCGCAATTGCTAAAAAAATGGGGACAACCCTGAAAGCGGATGGCATTCCCAAAGCAGCCATCGTTGTTGATGCTGATTCTGGAGAAATTCTCTGGTCGCAGCAACCAGATTTAGCGTGGAATCCTGCCAGTATTGCCAAAGTGATGACCATGTACTTGGCCTTTGAAGCAATGGAGCAAGGAAAATTTACAATGGATACGACTGTGACTGCTACGCAAAAAGATGTCGATATTTCTAAAATATATGCCATTAGTAATAACAAAATTACGTTAGGTGTTGCTTATCCAGTCCGTGAACTGTTAAAAATGATTGCTGTCCCCTCTTCTAATGTGGCGACTCTCATGTTGGCAAACTTAATTTCAGGGAACCAGCCTACTGACTTTGTTCATTTAATGAATCAAAAAGCGGCTGAATTAGGGATGACAAATACTACCTATTACAACTGCAGTGGAGCGCAAGCAAGTGCCTTTAACGGCCTGTATCAAATGCAAGGAATTGACCCAAATGGCGATAACGTCTCTACAGCTAGAGATTTAGCTTCACTAACCTATCACTTTCTGAAAAATTATCCAGAAATTTTAGAAATCACCAATAAACCAGTGGTGAAAACAATGGTCGGCACGCCTTACGAGGAAACGTTTGAAGCGTACAATTATTCTTTACCAGGCGCTAAGTACGGTTATCAAGGCGTGGATGGTTTAAAAACAGGCTCTAGTCCAACAGGCGGTTTTAACTATATTGCGACTGTCAAACAAGGAGATTTCCGTTTAATTGAAGTCATTTTAGGCGTTGGTAATTGGCAAAACCAAGATGGTGAATACGAACGGCATGTGGCTGGGAATGCTTTGCTGGACTATGCCTATACGACATACGAACGCAAAAAACTTTTAGACAAAGGACCACAAACCATTGATCACAAAAAAGTCACTTTGGCTAACGATTTATACGGTGTCGTTCCCAAAGGCAGTCAGCCTACTTTTAAATTAGTAGCAGGGCAGGTGCAAGTCGACACGCCTTTGACATTGTTAAATAGTACTGTTCAAGCGCCGAAAGTGGCTTACCAAGAAGTTAAGCCAAAACAAACAACAGCTGAAGCTGCGGAAGAATCAAACGAACATTCTGGGGATACCACCGTTGCAGAACCGAATCATTTTATTCCCAAATCGATTGCCACAAGTGTTTTAGTCCTTTTCGGGCTAATCTTCTCAGTAATTACCCGTCAGCTTCAAAAACGTTTAGAACGTCAGAAAAAACACGGCAAAGAAAGCAGTAAAACTGCAGCCATGCGGACAATCTTTTTAAGTGCCGCAGTTCTTTCTTTCCTATGCGCCGTTGGCTTGTTTCTTTTATTCTAATTAAAAAAAATACCACCAAGCGTGAAATGCTTGGTGGTATTTTTTATAAGCCCATATTAGAAAGCGTATTGACCACGTTCATCAATTCATCGCGACGACGAACTTGTTTGTCGACAGGGCCGTCAACTTCTTTCACGTCAATGCGAACAACAAAGTGACGATTCAAAGTAACAAACGTGTCTTCGTTAATTTGGATATTTAATTCTGTTTCAGAATAGCTTGCACAAGCATCTTGCCAGACGTCAAATGGTTCTCTGTCTGAAGCGACTTCTGTTTTTACCACAGAACGACCACTTAATTCTTGAAAGGTTACATCATAAAATTTAGTCATTGCTTTCACCTCTGTCATTTATTCGTTACTTCTATATTATAGCGTTTTCTGGAAAAACACGAAACCATTTTCTCTATTCGACATTTTGAATTTGTTCACGAATCTTTTCTAAGGTTGTTTTCATTTGAACGACACTATTTTTTATTTCAATTGGACTTGATTTCGAACCAATCGTATTGACTTCACGGTTCATTTCTTGAATTAAGAAATCTAGTTCTCGGCCCACTGGTTCTGTTTCGTCAAGCAACTGATGCAACTTATCAATATGGATATCCAAACGATCCAATTCTTCATGAATATCGCCTTTTTCCAATAAAATGGCCATTTCTGTTAATAAGCGTGTTTCATCCACTTGGCTACCTAACCATTCGTTTAATTTCGCTTCAAAACGTTGACGGTATTCTTGTTCAAAAACGCCCACAAACGCTTGCAGCTCTTGAATTGATTGGGTCAACACTGCTACATAGTCAAGCAGGACTTGTTTAATTTGCGTTCCTTCTTGCACACGGCTTTGGTCAAGACTAGCGATGGCTGCTTCAAATGCTTGAACAAGAAATGGTTCAAATGTCTGATCAACGATTTCTGCTTCCACTATTTCGACAAAATCATTTTGCTTTAATAAATGGTTGACCGTGTCCCCTGCATCAAACGTTGCTTCCGGATAGTTTTCCTTTAAATGTTGATCTACCGAAGTTAATAATTGATCAATTAAGTCCCACTGCACGCGCACTTCTTTTTGATTGTTGCCGATTTTTTGGAGATTTACATAGACTTCCACACGCCCACGTTTTAACGTGCGTTTGATTACTTGCCGAATCACCAGTTCATAGGCATTCAGTTCCTTGGGCATACGCAATTGAATATCTAAAAACCGCTGGTTGACACTTTTGACTTCGATATCCAATTGATAATTTTCATTTTGAATGGTCTTTTTTCCAAATCCAGTCATACTTTTCATTGACAGGGTGCTCCTTTTACATGGATTTAATTGTTTTGCTTAATTCAGCAAATTCTTCGTTGGTTAAGGTGATGCCTTTACCCATTTTTTCGTGATCAGGGGCCCACTCACGCAAATCAAATTTTGGTGGACGACCATTCCAACTAATTAAATTCAATTCTTTACGCCAGCCACGAGCATTCTCAGATAACACAGCGACTTCTTCTAAAATTTCATATGAAAATTCTTCTTTCATAACATTCACTCCTTGTTAGTATTCCTTAGGTTATTGTACCATCTTTTCCTCGACACTTAAAATACACATCTCTTTTCTATCACCCTGTCTATATAAACATACGCAACTTTTTCAAAAAATCAGTAAAAAAAGCGGCGACTGCTCGTTTCAATCGTGTCAGTCACCGCTTCTCTGTTTATTCTTTTTCTGTATAAAGATCCACCACTTCAAAACTTTGGCAAACTAACAACATGTCGGGATAAAATTGTAGCTGATAGGGGGCCAGTTCTTCTTTAAAGAACCGCGCATGCTCTTCATACCAATAATCCAACGTCAAATCTCCTTCACCTTCCGCTTGCGCAAAAGATTCTGAGACCTTGTTCATGGGCATAATTTCAACTTTGGTTGTTCGAATAATAGCCAGCGGTTGAGACTGACCATCTAAAATTATGTCGTATTGACCAGCTTTAGGGAGTTGTTCTTCTTCCATCTTATAAATATCTAAAGAAGAACATGTCGCTGTCTTACGACCAGAAACAACCAATTGACCCAAACGATTACCCATCTCAGAAGAGCCATCACCAAACATCCACACATCGGGCATCAACATATCTAATTCATGTTTATCTAAAAAGTTTTGCCAGAACACTTCTACATTTTTTAACATCCTTTGCTCTCCTTTTTATTTTTACTTCACGCAACCTTCTTTCACTAATTATACATAACTGATTGCTTTTCTCCTATACTATTTTTACAAAATGAAAACTAAAATAATGTCAGTAACATTTGGACAGAAAAAAAGAGGACTAAGTAACAAAACTTAGCCCATCTTTTTATTTTGCTTGTCGTTCTTTGATTTTCGTGAGTAAAGATTGAACATGCTGGCGTGCCGAAGCTTCATCTTCTTGAAGCATCTTTTCCGATAAAATAAAGGAGCCGCCCACTGCTAATACTTCTTTTGCTTCCACATACTCTATAAAGTTTGTTTCATCAATCCCACCAGTTGGTAAAAATTGAACATCATAAAACGGGCCACTTAAACTTTTGATGGCTTTTAACCCGCCGTAAATATCGGCTGGGAAAAATTTAACCACTCGTAAGCCATACGCCAGCGCTCGCTGAATCTCCCCAGGCGTAGCTGTTCCTGGAAAAATAGGCACCTCATTTGCCAGACAAAAATCAATGACTTCTGGAACAATCGCTGGGGAAACAATGAACTGTGCACCGTTCGCTACTGCCTCTTGGGCTTCTTTCAAGGTTCTAACAGTTCCTGCGCCTACTATTAAATTCCCTGAAGCAGCAAGTTGTTTGATGGCAGGCAAGGCCAGCTGACTCCGAAAAGTGACTTCAATAAACGGTAATTCGTTTTCTACTAAGACCGATTCTACTTGTGGCAAATAGCGTAAATCTGTTGCAGTGTATAGTGGTAAAAGTTTACATGTCGCTAATTGTTGATACAGTTGATTTTTTTCAACTTTTGTTTCCATTCTGTCACTTCCTATTTTGTTTGGCTTTGGTTGCTTCGTACAGTCCTTGAATATAGGTCAACCCCATTGCTCGATCATATAAACCATAACCAGGCATCGCTTTTTCATCCCAAATTGCCCGCCCATGGTCAGGACGAATAACACCTTCATACCCTACGTCTACCAGTGCTTGCATTAATTCCGCCATATCTAACGAACCAGCGACACTCGGATGCGCCGTTTCTTCAAAACGATGCTCACCTAAATACTTCACATTGCGGAAATGAACAAAATTAATTCTGTGACCTATTTCACGAATCATAGTAGGCAAATCATTCGTCGGGTCCGCACCGAGGGAACCTGTACAAAATGTAATCCCATTTGCTGGTGAGTCCACCAAGGAAAGGATCCGTTTTAAATCCGCTAAATTTTTAGTGATTCTTGGCAAACCAAAAATTTCCCAAGGTGGATCATCAGGGTGAATCCCCATTTTGATATTTTCTTCTTCACAGACAGGAATCACACGTTCTAAAAAGTAGCGCAAATTTTCGACCAAATCTTCTTCCGTTACGCCGGCATACATGGCTTTCAATTCTTGAAATTGTTGCAAACGCTCCTCTTCCCAACCTGGTAACCGGAATCCTTTTGACTGACTGTGAATTAATTGATACATGTCTTCTGGCTGCATGTTCTCTACCACAGCTTGATCAAATAACAACGATAAGCTACCATCTTCATTCTCATACGCCAAGTCCGTTTTAGCCCAACCAAAAATAGGTTTGAAACTGTAGCACACTAAGGAAATTCCGCATTTCCCCAAGTTACGCAACGTCTGGCGATAATTATCAATATAGTGGTCTCGTTGATCCGTCCCCGCTTTAATGGCATCATGAATAGCGACACTTTCAATTCCTAAAAGTGCTAATCCTTCTTGTTCCACCGATTGTTTAAGTGCCTGAATTTCGGCTACTGTCCAAACATCACCTGGTAGTTTATTTAACAAGGTACCGACAACACCAGTAATTCCTGGAATCTGTCGAATATGTTTTAACGGAATGGCATCGCCTGCCGCTCCGTACCATCTAAATCCCCATTTCATTGCTTTCACCCTTTACTACATTCTTAAAAATCATCGTCCTCATCCTCTTCGTCCTCAAAGGAAGTCATAGAAATATCCCATGCTTGCACACTTTCTTTGCCTTGCGCAACAATCGCTTGCGCCGCTTCAGCAATCGGTGTGCCCAATAATTGATGGTTTATCGCTTCTAAGACCATTGGTAGGTTGGTACCACTCACCACAAAGATTTTCTTTTGTAGAGCTGGTTCGAGTTCGTTAATCACCAAAACTGCCTGATTGTAAGGACTCGCACTTAATAAGTCAACCATGACCAACACGCCATCCCCTTGTTGGACGTTCTCAATCGCTGTTTTAATTTGTCCGCCTAGTGCTTGGACATCGTCGCCACTATTTAGATTAACGGTTTCGATATTTTCGGTTGCGCCCATAATCACGGTAGCTGCGTCTTTCGCACCGTCACTTAGTGCACCGTGTGTAGCAATCACAATCCCTAACATAAAAGTTCCTCCTTCAATTCAGTGGCTTGAGTCATTACTTCAAACAGTCATGCAATGACTCAAGCGACTGGCCTTTTTTATAAATTAAATTTGCCTAAAACCTCTTTTAAACTAGTTTTTGGTGCAGAAGGCGTTGCTTGGAAATAAATATCTTCTACGCCATACACCTCATGTAGTTCTTTTAATTTTTCGGCATCTTCTTTGTTTAAATAAACTGATTTGGTTACTAATAAATCTTTTTCTGGATTCTTCTGTGCAATACCGCCGATGTTTAACTCCTTCATAGGGACTCCGTGTTTTACTAAGTCATAAATTACAGAGACGGTTTTAGCGATTAAAATACAGTTGTACTCTTTGAATTGGTATTCATCCCAATAAAATTTAGCTTTTTCCGGCGTAATGACAATGGTTTTTTGTCCTGTCCGACTGCCTGCACTTTTGTATAAATCACGCATAAATTTATCCTTTGCCACCACTTCATCGACAACGAAAATGGAATTAACGCCACTTTTTTGGGACAAGGTCACCATCACTTGTCCATGAATTAATCGTTCATCTACTCTTGCTAAATTTACTACGCCCATCTGATTCACGTCCTTTTCTTTTTATAAAATACCTACCGTTGCTAAGACAATTAAAATACCTGTTAACCACAATAATGCTTGCGTAACTTTCAAGCCTTTTTTCGTATAGAACCAATACACGCCCATTACGACAGCTAGCGGCAAGAGTCCTGGGACAATCTGATCAAGGATATCTTGAACCACAAACTCACGGCCAGAAAGTTTAAATTGAAGAGTTGAAGAAACTTTGACATAATTACCAGCTAAAATCCCCATCATGAACAACCCTAAAACAGATAACATTTCAATGGCTTTTTGAATCCCAGCACTTTGCATTAAGCCTGTAGCATTCCGCCCCATTTTGAAGGATTGTCTCGCAAAGAACACACCTAACAGTACTTGATAAAGGGCAAACGCGACAAAGGGGAAAATCGCACCTAATGCGCTACCTTGTTGCGCCCACGGCACCGCAATCGCAATAAAAATATATTGAACCGTACCTGAGTCAATCGCATCACCAATCCCAGCTAACGCGCCCATCAAGCCAGCTTTGGTGTTATACATTAAATCATCTTGCATCATGATTTCGCGGCCTTCATGTTCTTCTTTGGCCCGCTCTTGTTCCATAGAAGCCATCAACCCAGTAATGACCCCGCCGCCCCAACTTAATTGCGTATTGAAAAACAGCAGTTGACGCATATAAGCGGCTTTTAATTGTTCATCGTCTTTATATAATTTCTTTAAAAGTGGCATCATTGCGTACAATAACGAAGGCGCCAAGTAACGTTCAAAGGAATGGGGAATTTCATTGGCAAAATGCCAACGGAGATAGGCTTTTGTAACATCTTTATTGGTAATTTCTTCTGGTGCTAAATTCGTTGTTTTCGGCACGACTTTTTCTGTTGTTTCCGTCATTTCAGTTCCTCCTTTTTCTTTTAAAACCCGTCATCGTAATCGTCATCATCATCAAAATCAGTGGTGGCACTGGCGGAACCAGCACTTTCTGCTACAGGTTTGCCTTTTTGGACTTGCACAAAAATTAACGCAATAATTACGCCAAAGATGGCATACGTTACCATGGTAATTTCCAATGACTTAAAGACGATACTCATGAAGTATGCAAAGAAAAAGAAAACCAAGAAATCTTTTCGACCAATGACATAGACCGTTGTCGCAATCCCAATTGCGGCTAAACCACCACCGACTACTTCTAACACGTGAATCACAACGGTTCCTTCTAATGCTTTAATAATATCGGCAATGACTGGTGCCCCTAGATAAAGAGCAAAAAAGACTAATGGAACGAATAAAATAAATGAGGCAATCGTTGGATACCAGATAATTGAGCGGGCAATTTTTTTAGAATTTAATTCAGCCACCGCACGATCGGTATACTTCCCTAAAAACGTGTTAATAAAGAAACGGAATTGATATAAATAACTCCCTAAAAGACCGACAGGAACCGCTACGGCGATAGCCGCTTCCGGCTTCAAATTCCCTAGCAACGCAACTGGCACAGCAATCGCTGCCGCAATTGATGGTTCTGCTGGCATAGAGCCACCTGGTGAAAAAACACCCATGTAAATCATTTGTAATGCTGCGGTGACAATCATCGCTTTCGGGACATCGCCCATCACTAAACCTGCTACTAACCCTGTCATTAAGGGCGAGAAACGCAACGTTAACGTTGCTCCTCCTCCAAGCCATCTGGACATAATTGCTGCCACCCAAAGCGCCATTATCAAACTTTGTAAAACACTTAACGTTTCCATAGTTCCTCCTTCTTATCCTTGGTTTTGGATATACTTTTCTAGCTCTTCAATCCCTTGACGTAAACGTTCTTCCGAAATCTCAATAGGAATTAAATGAACCTTTTCTTTTGAATCAATAAATTGAACCATTGCATCGAGTACTGCTTCTTCTTCTGGGTAAAGGCCCATTTGTCGTAACGACATGGGCAAGTTTAGCTCTTGATAAAAGGGGATTAATGCGTCTATGATGGCCCACCTTTTTTCCAATGCTAATTGATAGAAGATGCCGTAAGCTACTTTTTCGCCATGTAAATAGTCATGACTTTTTGGTAAAAATTTACTCATAGCATCATGCATGGCGTGTGCTGCTGCATTGCGGGCGTATTTGTCGCCGAAGCCGCCGACTAATCCAGAAACAGCGAAAACAATTTCTGAAAGATGGACAAATTCAGGCGTGAGTTTGCCCTCATCCATCGCTGCTAAGGCTGCTTTTGAGTCCCGCATAATCGCTTCTTGCGAAAGCTTGGCGGTCGCTCCCGCTAATTGTAAAAAGGGTTCCCCTTGCAAATGGGCTTGGCGTAAAATAGTCTCTGATTCATACCATTTCGCTAACGTATCAGCTAAACCAGCGACAAAATAATCACGGGGTGCATCCAGAAGCAACTTAGGATCGGTGATTAAAAACGCAGCTTGGCGAAAGAAATGTTCCGTTTTGCCTTCGGCCGCGCCATTTTCTTGATACATCACAGCTAACGGTGTCCACGGCGCACAGTTACTAGCCAAAGTAGGGACCAAGCCAAAATTCAGATTGTTTAAATGGGCGCTGTAGCCCACTAAATCGGCTAACTTACCGCCGCCGACTCCCAGAAGAAAGTCAATCTGGTGTTCCTTTATTTGCTTTGAAATTTGTTCGGCGCCAAAATAACTACATTCTCCTGTGTAAGTGTGATAGAAGAATTGATACTCTGAATCTGCCAAGAAGGGCAAAAATGGCTGAGCTTTTTCAAAGGATACGGTGCCATGCACCACCAAAATTCGTTGGGCGTGATATTCCTTGAAAAGTGACGGCACCGAAGCTAAGGCGCCTTCGTGGTAACGATAAAATTGCGGTCCAACTTTCACTTTTAAATCAGTTAACATGCTCCTCCTCCTTCTTAACTAACGTAACGACTGACTTCTTGCACTGCCCGTTGAGGTAAAATACCTTGCACCACGTCTTCCACATCTTGCACGCATTTTTCTCCCATCGCTTGCAGGCATTCCATGGTATAAGCGGAGGTGTGCGGCGTCATTACTACATTTTCAAACGCAAGATAAGGATGATTTTTCCGACCTGGTTCCTCTTCTAAAACATCTGTCCCAAGCCCAGCAATTTTGCCCGATTGTAAGCCGACAATCATGGCTTCTTCATCAATCAAGGCGCCTCGTGCGCTATTGGAAAGATAGACGCCGTCTTTCATCTTGGCAATTTCCGCCGAGCCAATCATGTGATAACTTTCTTCAGTTAAATTGGCACATAAACAAATGATGTCAGCTGAAGCTAGCAACGTATCTAAGTCTACTTTTTTGGCTCCATAACTTTGCAGATAAGTGGCGGATTTATAGGGATCATACGCTAACACGTCACAGCGAAATCCGTTTCGTAACGTCTCAACGACACAACTTCCTGTGTTCCCAACACCAATGACACCCACAGTTTTGTTAAATAACGTCCGACCGACAAAATTCGCTCGTTTTTCCCATTGATCTGCTTTAACGCTGGCATCTGCAGCCACGGTTTGCCGTAAAACAGCTAGTAAATTTGTGACATTGTTTTCCGCCACGGCATCTCGTTCTACTAAAGCTGGGATGATGGAAATAATTGTGTCATGCTGTTTTGCAGCGTCTAAATCGATGTTGTTATACCCAATGCCGTGGCGAGAAATCAGCAACAATTCATCTTTATGTTCAAAAAATTCTTTCGTGAAAAATGGCGTCACGCTAGCAATAATAATCGTATATCCTTGTAAACGTTCCGCTAACTCTTTGCCACCAATTTCACTGTCGACTGTAAAATGCTTCACGGTGCCTATTTTTTCTAAGCGCGTCAAGTGTTCAGGAAAAATTTGACCAAAACTACTGGAATTCACTATGGCAATTTTTTGTTTTTTTAACATGACTAAACTCCTTTACTGACTTTTTACGACTTCATGCCCGCCAAATCCTTGTCGCAAAGAAGCGACCACTTTGTTTGAAAAATGATTTGCTAGCATACTTTCATTTCGAGTAAATAAGGACAACGCCGTAGTTGGGACGGGCATCTCCAAACGCAATGCTTCTTCAATCATCCATTTGGCTTCGCCATTTGCTGCAACTTTCCCTTCTAAATTGGCTAACGTAGGATTTTCCGCAAAAACCTCTTTCGCTAAGCCCATCAAGCGAGCTTCAATAATCGAGCCGTGATTCCACACATCGGCTACTTTCTCCAACGCAAAATCATATTCGGCAGCTTCTAATAAATTGAATCCTTCGCCCATGGCTTGCATCATGACGTACTCAATCCCGTTATGCACCATTTTCAAATAGTGACCAGCTCCTGATTTCCCAGCATAAAGATACCCTTGTTCACAAGCTAAATCTTCAAAAAATGGGGTTAACACCTTGACAGCTTCAGGCGCACCGCCAACCATTAAACACGCTCCTTCCCGCGCTCCTTTGATGCCACCAGAAGTACCACAATCAATAAAATAAATTCCTTTTTCCTCAGCAAGCTGAGCATTCGCAACACTATCATGAAAATTTGAATTGCCACTATCCACAATGATATCCTCTGGTGCTAATTGCTCTACCAATTCTGCCACTAATTGATTGGTAATCTGACCAGCGGGGGTACTTAAAAAAATCACCCTCCTTTTGTTAAGCGCTTTCAATAGTTCCGGCAACGAATCTACAACGGAAAGCCCCTGCTCTCTAGCAGTCGCTCTTGCTTCCTTTGTCACATCAAAGCCAATAATGGGCCAGCCTTGTTCGTGAACATTTAATGCCATGTTCAAACCCATTTTCCCAAGTCCAATAAAGCCAATGTCCATTTTTCTTTCACCTGCCTCTTTTGATACTTCAATCATAAAGGATAAAAAAAATAATGTAAACGATTACACTAATTAAAAAATATTTTTTATTTTTTAGCAAAAATCTTGCCTACTCAAAAGGTAAAACGTTTTTATTTTTAAGGAGCTTTCATACAAAAAACACAAGTAAATCTCTTGGTATCACGTTCTTTTTACTGGCTACTTTCTTTAGTTGAGAGAAGTCTTTTCAAGACCCCTTCATTTTTCAGAAAAAAGATTATTTATTTTTTTTTTGGCTTTTTTAAAGAATTTCTTTTTTGTGGAGAAAAAGAGAAATTGTATTTGTCCTCTTTTTCCACTATAATCAGTCTATACCAACAATGAAAAGGCATTCATTTTATTTTAAAAAAAATAAGATTGGAGGAACGTGTTAATGAAAAACCACTATTTGGATCAACGGATTCGGATCAAAAAACCGAATTTGAGCCTCACAGAAAAGAAAATTTCCGATTACTTTGTTCATTCTGAATCATTATTGACACAAATGACGTTAGAAAGTCTTGCCAACGAAATTGGCGTCTCCCAATCTTCCGTGTATCAATTTGTAAAAAAGATTGGCTATTCTGGGTTCCAAGAATTTAAAATTGATATCGCCAGGAATTCTAATTATCAGCCGACTTTTCAAAACGTCAATAGCGTGAATGGCGCCGATGATATTTCACCAGATGATGATAGTATTACCATTGCTAAAAAAGTCTTACAAGCCAATATTTATTCCCTCAGTAACGCCACACAGTTCTTAACAAAGGAGCTGTTAGATAACGTGTTGGCTTTGATGTACTCTGCTAAAACGCTTCACTTTTTTGGGCAAGGCGGCTCCTCGATTGTGGCTTTTGATAGTTTCCATAAATTCATTCGGACCAACTATCGGTGCAACTATATTTTTGATTACCACATGCAGTTAAGTTTTGTCACAAAATTAACCAGTGAAGATTGCGTGTTTATTTTTTCCCATTCAGGCAAAACCAAAGAATCAATCAACCTAGCACGACAAGTTAAAAAAACCAACGCAAAAATGATTACGTTAACTGGTAACAGCGGTTCAGAATTGGCAGGCTTGTCCGACGAAGCAATTATTGTCGTCACCGAAGAAGGCTTGTTTCGTGCGGAATCCTTGGCTTCACGGATTAGTTACTTAACGGTAATGGATATTTTATATACAAATACGATGTATCACAATTTTGATCAAAATGCCGATTCCTTGAAAAAAATCCGTGATAACATTAGCACGACTAAGACAGATCCGCATTATTTGTCGTAAAGATCTGAATGGTGCTTATTTTTGTAATATCGGTCCTCGCAAATTGGCTTTATACCGTGACTCTACATTTTATGAAGCAAGTGAACTACCATGGAGGTATTTAAAAAGCGGCCAATTTTTTGGTCGCTTTTTATCTTGTGGGTAAAAATAAGTTGGAAAAAAGAACTTGGGGGTTATGTCCAAGTTCTTTCTAAATCTTAAGACAATTAGTTAAATGCATGTGTTGTCTTAGCTTCATTTTAAGTTTGCTTATTTCGTTCATTCCGTTACTTTAAATTGTTCGGATACATATTTAGCGTAAGTTTTATGTTTACTTACTAGCTCATCATGTTTTCCTGAACCAGTTACTTTCCCTTTTTCAACAAAGTAAATGCTATCCGCATCAACAATTGTCGACAATCTATGGGCAATAACCAATGTCGTTCGGCCCTTCATTAAATTAGACAATGCCTCTTGGACCTTCATCTCAGATTCTGAATCTAGGCTAGCAGTAGCTTCATCTAACATTAAAATCTTGGGATTCCGCAAGAATGCACGAGCAATTGCAATACGCTGTCTTTGTCCTCCAGAAATTTTAACGCCACGTTCACCGACTTCCGTATTCAATTTATCTGGCATTTCTTCTACAAATTTTCGCGCATATGCTAGTTCCAAGACATCCCATAGTTGTTCATCTGAGAAGTTTTCTGCTAAGCCATACGTTAGATTATCTCTGATTGTCCCTGCCATAATCGCAGAATCCTGTGATACAAAGCCGATTTGACGACGATAATCTGATAATTTGATATCTTTTATGTCAATATCTCCAAATTTAATTTGTCCTTCTGTAGGTTCATAAAACCTTTCAATTAAACTAAAAATCGTCGATTTCCCGCCACCTGATGGGCCTGCAAAAGCAATTACTTGGTTTGGCTGAGCAGTAAAAGAAATGTCTGTTAAGATAGGTTCCTCTGGTGCATCTTCATAAGAAAATTTTACATTTTTAACTGATAAAGTCTTTTCCGATAAATCAATATCTTGTCCACTTTCAAAGTCTTCAGGTTCTCTAGATAACAATTCTTGCACTCGTCGCGTTGATCCTGCTGCTTTAGCTACTTCAGAAAATAACGTCGCAATGATTGGCATGGCACCAATAAGATTAAATAGATACATTAAGAAACTCATCAATGTTCCGATTGTCATCACACCAATGGCAATTCGATGCATCCCATATGCTAATAGCCCAAATACCATGCTCATAAAGACCATCATCATAATTGGTTGCATAGATGCATCAAATATTGCTTCTTTTTTCCCTACATTAAATAACCGATCCACTTCATTTGCAGCACGAACCTGCGCCTGAGATTCAGCATTAGAAGTTTTGACTAAACGAATTTCACTCAACGTTTCAGTAGCAAGTCCGTTAAATTGACTCATAGCATCTTGGCGAATGTGACTAACTTTTGAACCAAATGCCATTACTGGAATCATACAAAGGATTACAACAGGAACAGCAATTACCATAGCAAGCGACATATGCCAATCCATTTTAATCATCATATATACCGTACCAATAACTGTAATCACACTGGCAACTGTTTGAGGAAAAGTAACGGCTAACAATTGCTTAACTTGATTAGTATCATTTACGACCCGGCTGGATATTTCACCCGCTTTAACAGAGTCAAAATAAGAAACTTTTAGAATAGTTAATTTATTCCATAAGCGTTTACGCATATTTTGGATGACATTTTCACCAAAAATACCTAAAATTGTCCCTCCTAATGCAGAAACGAGTGCTGAAAATATAAATAATCCAACAACTTTACCTAATAAACTATAATCTACCCCCTTTTGAAAATTATTGACTAAACTTGAAGCAAGTTTTGGAACGTACACTTGGATACTAGAAGAAATCACAAGAAATATCATCCCAATGCCAAGCAGTAAATAGTTAGGCTCTGTCATCTTGATTAAGCCTAAAAATTCTTTAAACGAAAATTTTGTTTTATCTGCTCGGATAGAATCATGACTATTTTTGCCGCCTCCACCTACTGCCATTATCTTCTCCGACCTCTCTTCCATCCTTCAAAGCCACCGTATTCACCATTGAATTCACCAAATCTACCAAAGCCATCATGTCCCATCATCTGTTCTCTAGCTCTACCATATCTAGCTGATATTTTTCTGAAATGTTCCCAATTTTTATCGTCGCCAAAAATTGTTTCAATTTTATCTAAAAATTCTTCACTAGAAATATTCTTTTCTATACGTTCTAAATAATTATTTAAAGACTCTAGTTCCTCCTCTGAAAAGCCCTTAAACATTTCTTCATTAAATCCATTGGAAATATTTCCTTGAGTACTTAAACTTTCTCGTCCCTTATCGGTCAATACAACGAATGTGACCCGAGCATCTGATTCATTTTTGACTCGTTTAACTGCTTTAACAGACTCTAATTTTTTTATGATTTGTGTCACACTAGAAGGTTTTATATCTAAATATTCAGCGATTCTTCCAGCTGTTACATTTTCTTCAGAAGCAAGCAATTTTAACGTTTCAAAAGTGTTATCTGGTTTCTCCTCTATGCTAGAAGCAAAGATTAAGTAAGGTTGTTGAGCAATTTTTAATAGTTTATTTAAAATATCTGTTTTTTTCATAATTTCCTCCAAAAAATTTATTTAGTTTATATATAAGCTAACGAACTAAATAGTAATCTATTTAGTTTACTTTGTCAACAACAAACTAATTATTTGTATGTAGATATAACCAAAATGAAAAATAGCATACAGAAACTGCCGATTTGTTTTATCGATTCATCTGTTCCTCTACTTAAAAATCTATTTGCCGATTCAATCATGAATACTAAAAAAACGCTTGGCACAAGCCAAGCGTTTTGATTCTCTCTTTACATCGAACCTTTAAAAACATCTTTATTCTTAGCAAAATAATCAACACCAGAGTAAATGGTGAAAATCAAGCAGGCATATAGCATGATTTGATCTAGTGGTAGATGAAGTGCTGAAAATGGAATGTTGTTAATGAATAGTAAAATAATTGCAACCATTTGGGTAGCTGTTTTTACTTTTCCTGGCCAAGCTGCTGCCATTACTTCGCCATGTTCGACTAATAACAACCGTAAACCAGTTACTGCCAATTCACGACAAACAATAATTGCTACAATCCAAGCAGGTACTTTGCCTTGACCAACTAAGACGATAAAAGCGGTCATCACTAGCATTTTGTCCGCTAATGGGTCCGCAAATTTTCCGAAGTTCGTCACCAAGCCTTGCGCACGGGCAATTTTGCCATCCAACCAGTCTGTAAAACTAGCAACTGCAAAAATAATCGCGCCCACTAATTGGGTAACGGCTAACGTTGTGTCGCCAAAACTAATCGTTCCCCAGTCCATTGGCACCGATACAATAATAATAAAAATCGGAATCATAAATATTCTTAAAACTGTTAATTTATTTGGTAAATTCACTTCAATTGCCCCTTCCTTCTCCTGTTCTATTTTACGTTATCTTGCTGGCAGTGTCACGAAAAAAAGAAAAGAATCTGGAATAATTGCCGTTTGACCGTTTATTCAGAAATATTCTTGCCTTTTTTTAGAAAGAGCTGGTAATAGCCTAAACCGAAATCAATCATTCCAATCAATGTGATACTGTCTAAAAATTTAGAACCATAGATAAAGTAGAAATACAGTTGTAAGCCAACAATCAAGAAGCCCATGACCAACAGAGCGATTGAAAATATAGTGATAAGATTAAATTTTTTATTAACTATTTTAAGCATTGATACCCCCTTCTCTCTTGAATTATTATTGTCGTCTTTTTAACCATTCGCTGTTAATTATAAAAGAAAAGAATCTGGAATAATTGCCGTTTGACAGTTTATCCAGATTCTTCTTACACCATTTCTAACGATACGTAATCCCTAATGTAACATCCTTACGAATTAAAACTGGCGTTTTTTCCAGTGTTAAATCGGCGCCATCGACTTGAATGGCGACGTTATTTGAGGCGCCTAGAATCAGTGTTGCATTGGCGGCATTCGCAGGTAAAGCTGTTGTTTGGGTCTCTCCTGCTTGCAGGGTGTGTTGGTACGTATAGTTGCCATCGACCATCACGCCAATCCAGCAAGAGCCTTCAGTGCCTTTAAAGGTAATGTTGATTGGACTATTCGCATCTTTAACCGTTGCAGTCACTTGATTGTTAGCATCGCTCACCACAGCCACAGCTGTTTTCTTCTCTGGTTCGCTTGAAGAAGACGGCGGTGTACTACTTTGTGTGCTACTTTCTGGGGCTTGACTTGATTCTTTGGGTTTTTCCACACTGGCACTAGTTGCCGGTGTTTGAATAATCGGTTCGGCTTTTTGATCTTGCCACATAATGTACAGCACCACGACCGCAATGGCTAAACCAATTAACGAAAAGGCAATGGCTGGTAAGTTCCGCAGTAACCAACTGGATTGCTTTTCTTCGTCATGCAATTGCTTACGTGATCCTTCAAGCTCTTCATACACTGGCTTGGGTTCTTCGACAATTGCTGGTTCTTTGCCATCATAGATATCTACCAATTGATTGCCATCTAAGCCGACCGCACTTGCATATTGGCGGATAAACGCCCGCACATAAAAGGTGCCTGGTAAGGACTCAAAATCGTTTTGTTCAATAATTTCTAAATATCTTTTTTGAATTTTTGTCATTTGTTGCAGTTCATCAATTGAGATGTTCTTCTGCAATCTTGCTTCTTTTAGTGTTTCTCCAATATTTACGCTGGCCACTCGTCCATCTTCTCCAGTCTATTTTGTTAATTTATCGATTGTCTCATCAGTCTTTTTCAATTGCCAAGGAAAACATTCCCGTCCTTTAAGAATACCACAAAAGAAGCCAACTGAGGATAACAAAATTGAAAGATTTCAAAGATTTTTCTTTTTCTTAAACAGTTGGTTTATTGCTCGGTTTCTCCTTTAGGATACATGTAGAAACGGCTCAATCCTTCTTCACGAATCAAGGTCTCTGCTACTTGGCGGACGTCGGCTAATTGAATACTTTCAATGACTTCAATCTTATCAAACAGCGTGGTTTCCCCAAACAATGATTGTGAAAATTGGTTGGCGATATACTCTAAAGAGTTTAAGGATTGGAAGTATTTACCAATCATTTTTTTCTTCAATAAGGACAAATTTTCTTCCGTTAATTCTGGACTTGTTGTGGCAGATAATAAAATAGCTTCAATTCGTTCTGCTAAGACTTCTGGTTGCTCACTATCGCCGCCAATATCCGCAAAATGGAAACTGCGATCTAAATTAAAGTCATAACTAAAACTATCATCTAACAAGCCTTCATCATAAAGAGCTAAATAGTTTTGAGAGGTATTACCAAACAATAATTGTAACAACAAGTTGACGGTGACTTGATATTTCATTAAGTCACGACCCGTTGTTGGCACTTCATCTAAGCCTTTCAAACCAACAAGCACTTTTGCCCGTGTGACTGCCATTTCAATGGCGCTCTCTTTGACAATGTCAGCAGCTGTTTCTTCAGGGAAATGCCGACGAATAGGTTGGGCGGCAGGAAACTCTTTCGCCGCTTGATTTTCGCGAATGAAGGCCATTAACGCTTCAGGGTCCATTTTCCCTACCACGAATAAGGTCATATTACTTGGATGATAAAACGTATTGTAACATGTATACAAATCCTCTGCGGTAATCTCCGCAATACTTGCCACTGTACCGGCAATATCAATATGCAATGGATGTTTCGGATAAAGGTTGCCTAAAATCCCAAAGAACAAGCGCCAGTTAGGATCATCTAAATACATTTGAATTTCTTGTCCAATGATGCCTTTTTCTTTTTCGACCGTTTCCTTCGTAAAATACGGCGATTGCACAAAATCAAGCAACGTTTCTAGATTTTGTGTCACTTGATCCGTCGTTGAAAACAAATAACTCGTCTTCGTAAAACTGGTAAAGGCATTCGCTGAAGCCCCTTGTTGCCCAAATTTTTGGAAGACATCGCCATCTTCTTTTTCAAACATTTTATGTTCTAAAAAGTGGGCGATTCCGTCAGGTACTTCAATCATTTCCTCTTGACCAATTGGCACGAACGTATTGTCAATGGAACCATAATCGGTCGTAAACAAGCCATACGTTTTTTGGAAATCATTTTTCGGTAATAGGTAAACCTTTAACCCATTCGCCAGTGTTTCTGTATACAATGTTTCTTTAATTTGTGCATAGTCTTTTTTAATCATTTTCCGTTTCTCCTTCCAAAAAGAAGATCGCTTGAAGTTCCAAACGTTTGGCTACTTCTTGGATTTCTGGAATAGTCACGGCATTGATCCGCGCAATCCATTCCTCCGCCGTTAGCATCGTCTGCGGCATTAATTGGTTCAAGTATTCTTTTTCCAGCCACGCGCCTGCATTATCTAACGCTAAGATATACTGATTTTTTAACATTGCTTTCGTTTGTTCAATTTCTAATTCGCTAATCTTACCTAAGCGAATATTTTCCAATTCTGTCGAAATCAAACGCAAGACCTGATTCCGATTTTTGCCATCGATTCCTGTTTGAACCGTCATGAAGCCACGGAAAGTGTCGATACTACTAGAAGCATAATACGCTAAATGCTCTTTTTCACGGACATTCATAAATAATTTAGAATGCGGGAAACCGCCAAAAATCCCATTAAACACTTGCAACGCAAAATAATAGCTATCGCCATAATAAATATCCGTGTTGTAAGCCAAGTTTAATTTCGATTGGGCTAACACCTCACGCTCGGTCCGCTCTTCAATCACGTTGCGAATTGGTTGATTGTAGAAAATCGCGGCTTTGCCTTCTTCACGAGGCGTAAACGGTAATTGCTTGAATAACGGCACTAGCTCCGCCTCATTGACATCGCCTAAAACAAAAATATCCACTTGATCTTCCGCCAGCATTTTTTGATAATACGCTGCTAATGACGCCGCTGTTTCCTCAGCTAACGCCGCAACGGTCCCGAAACTAGGGATTTTTTGATCCTCCGATTGATTAAAATAGACACTTTGAAGCGCCAAAGAAGCATAGGTTTGCTTATCCTCCACAATACTTTCCAAGTACGCTTTCAAGTTCTCTTTTTCCCGTTGGAAGGTTTCCGCCTCAAATTGACCTGCTTGAATATTGGGGGCAAAAATAATTTCCTTCAAAAAGTCCACCGCTTCGGCGAGAACCTGACTATCCTGTAAATAATGATCATTGACAATGTTCATAGAAATATTAAACCAATGTTGATTGCCTTTTTTGGAAACGCCAATCCCAAAGCTGGCGCCGTAAAGTTCCGCCAAACGCTCACTTAACTTGACTTGATTCGGGTAATTCAAGCTGTTGGTTTCCATCAAACTGGACAACAGCGTTCTTTTTGTAATGGTTTCATGATTTAATCGTGTATTAAAGCGGACTAAAAGACGCACCGTTTTATATTTTTCTGTAGGAATGACGTGTAAATTCACGCCTTTAACTAATTGAACAGACATTGCCGCATCGCTCCTTCATTTGCTTCATCTTACCTAAAGAATGCTGTGAAATATATGTATCGCGTAAATTCTAAAGCATTTTTTAATGTTTTTTCCAATAGCTCCATTATAACACAGCTTCAGGTGCTTTCTGAATGATAAGAGTTTTTCAGTTCAAATTTTCAAGAAGATTCGGTATACTGTTTTTAAAGTGAGGAGGGAAAAAAGAATGATTAAAGAATTTAAAGAGTTTATCATGCGCGGGAGTGTCTTAGACCTAGCCGTTGGTGTTGTCATTGGTAGTGCGTTTACAGCGATTGTGACACAAGTGGTGGAAGGCTTGATTACCCCGTTAATTAGTCTGATTTTTGTCTTGACGACTGGGAAAAAGAGTGCCGACGATGCATTGGGTGCCCTTGTTTATAAAGTCGAAGGCGTTGAATTCAATATTGGTAGCGTGATTAGTGCACTTATTACATTTTTAATTACGGCCTTCGTCCTCTTCTTGATTGTCAAAGCGGCCAACAAAATGAAAAACCGCGGCAAAAAAGAAGAAGCGGCAGAAGAAGAAGTGGTACCAACGAGCGAAGATTACTTAAAAGAAATTCGCGACTTGCTAGCGGCGCAAACACCGCCTGCTGAAACTGTCAAAACAGACAGCACCGTCACAGAGAAATAAGCAAAAAGTCATCCTGAGGGGATGACTTTTTTGTTTGGACTTAGATTGATGGTCCTGCGACGAGGTTCCAGGTGATGTTGCCTGTGTAGGCTCCTGCTTTGATTTGTTGATACGGTGTAGTAACATTTAACGTCATATTATCAATACGTCCCAACCAAGTTCCCTGACCCTTACCAACAGTAGCATTTATTAATGTAGTAGCACCACCACCAATTGTCATGTTTGTCCCAATAAAGCTAGGTGCTGTTGGATCATCAGTAATGTTCATTCCATTTTGACTAGCCATTCCCCCATATAAACCCGAGCTAACATTGAACACAGCATAATACGGTGTCATTCCAAATTTAAACTCTCCATCTAATTTGTCTGCCCCGTTCTTCATTTCTGCTATTTCGCCCGTTACATGCCAGCCTTCTTTTGTTCCTCGTAAATCCCCCACCATTACAGATCGTGGGCTAGTTTGAGGTGAAACTGATTTAATAGACGTTAAATCTTCGCCAATTTTTACTGGAGAAAAATCAAAACTTCTTGGAATGGCTAATAAATCAAAATCTGTATTTGGTTTCGTTGGATCTGGATCTACACTTCCACCAGTATTATCCCCTTGATCTGGCAATGTTCCTCCGCCAAACTCCACCTGCACAGGCGTATTCCCTGTCGTCACCGCCTGTGCTGAAAGTGGTGCCAAACTTGCGCCAACTACGGCGCTACCAACCAATAAACTTGCCATTATTTTCTTTTTCATCTATGTACGCTCCTTTGTTTTCAATTCGTCTATAAAGTACAGAACAGCAAAAGTGACGACTGCTGTTCTGTACTTGATTCTTTCAATCTTTGTATTTAGATAGATGGTCCTGCGACGAGGTTCCAGGTGATGTTCCCTGTGTAGTTCCCTGCTTTGATATTGTTCGCTGAAGTGGTGATATTTAAAGAGGTACTAAACATTGTAAACTTCCATAGTCCTTGCCCTTTTCCTGCTGTTGCATTAGCTATAAGAACGGCTTCGCCACCTAAAGGCAGCGACCAATTTCTTGCATTAATAACTTCGGGTTTAGCTACTGGGTCGGCAAGATTAGCAGTTTTAGAAGTATACGTGTTAGTTTCCGCATCATAGTCTAATGAATACAAATTAATTGTACTATTTGTAATACTGCCTTCCAAACTCTCATCGCCGAGCTTCATACCCATCGATTGAGCAGTCAGATGCCACCCTTCTTTAGTTCCCCGCATATCCCCTACGCCAATTGCTTCAGCCTCTCCAGCAGCCTGAGTGATATCTGTATCTTTTTTATTAGGAATCGGTTGAGTTAAATCATCAGAAATCGATAGTGTTCCAAAATCAAATTCTCTGGGAATAAACAGTAAATCAAAATTGCTATTTGTAGCGCCTGGATCTGGCCTCACAGTGTTTCCATCTCCATTACCATCTGGCAAACTTCCCCCTTCAAATCCCACAGATACAGGCGTATTCCCTGTCGTTACAGCCTGTGCCGAAAGGGGAGCCAAACTTGCGCCAACTACGGTACTACCAACCAATAAACTTGCCATTATTTTCTTTTTCATATGTACATCTCCTTTAACATCTTGAATTCCCAGTGCGCCCTAGGTGTTTCTTCGGTGCTACTGAAGCTATGGCTTTATTATACAAGATTCCCCCTTGTCTGTGATTTTAAATATTGAACAGTTCTTGCAAAAAAACAACATTTCCTTTAAAAGCAACGTTTCCCCTTAGTTTAAAGGCTTTTTTTCAACACTTATTGATATTTTTGGCTGTTATTTAATGGTTTTTCCGAAAAAATGCTTTAATAAACAACGAGAAAACGTCACAAAGTAGAGGTCAAACTCTAACTTTGTGACGTTTTCTCCTAAAATCTTATACATTTATTCGCAGTTACAGCGAAAAAACCGTAATTTTTTATTTAATGACAGCCGTTTTTATATTTGTTCGTCACTAAGACTTACAATTTACGGCGACGAGCGAATTCCACAAACTTAAATTTGTTTAAGCGGTGACGAGATTCCGTATAGCCAAAACAGCGGGTATCTTCCAAGTTCATGATACTGCGGACCACGACAACATGATTGCCTTCCACTTCACCAATCAGCTGCTTGTCCATCTCTGTGAGCGGTTCCACGGTAATTTCTTTCTGGGCGTAACTAATCGCCAAGCCAAGGTCGTTTTCAAGATAATCGAAAATCGAATCTTCGGCACGGTGTTTCGGCAGTTCTGGGACAATCTCTTTAATCAAGTAATCAATATCTAAAATATCGACTTCCCCTTCAATCTCCCGTTGCCGAACTAAGCGCCACACAGGGGCCCCTTCCCTCCAACCAGTCAACTGAGCCAAGTTGCGCTCCACAGGAATTTCTTCTAAGGAAACCACATGAGTATGACTTTCAATATGTTGCGTTTGTTGTAACTCCTTGTAACTGGTCACCCCTGAAATAGGAAAATTAAACTTTTTAAAGTTGAGCACAATCGAGCCTTTGCCTTGTTTTTTCTGAATGTAGCCAGCGTTAATTAGTAAATTCAAGGCTTTCCGAATTGTTTCACGGGAAACATTGTAGGTTTCCACTAATTGATTTTCACTAGGTAATAAATCGCCTGGCTGATAGTCGCCTTGGACAATTTGTTGTTCTAATTCTAAAAATATGTCATGAAACTTGTTCATGCCGATCCTCCTCTACCAACAATTTCTTTTCTAAAAGCATAGCATATTCCCTCCGAAAAACCTAGAGCTGGTCAGAAAAATCCCCCGCACTTTCTGCCTTGCTTACGCCACAAACTCCCCCAGCCAAACCACTGCTTGACCGCCTTTTTTTCGGACCCAGCGTAGTCTGTTGCTGCCCCCTTCTGGAAAAGTTTTCCCAAGAATCTGGGGAAAATCCTTGTAATTCTGATTCGTTCATACTATACTGTAGTCAAACACAACATGTCTATACAAGTTTACGAGGAGGCGCCAAACATGACCATTTTAGAATTAACATTCGCAACGAACCAACTAACGACGACTTTTTTTAACCATAAATTGGAACCGCTTCACCAAAAAACGTTCCCTTTTGAAGCCTTGACTATCGAAGAAACGGTTCCTGAGCTGTGCCAATTGATTTTGGCAGAGGCTACGCCGATTCTGGGGGGGATTGTGGCTGATTTTCCAGCGGATTTCTTTTCGCCAGAGGAAACGTTGGCGCTGGTTCCGCAAGCGGTGATTCAAGCATTCGCGGAACAGTTGAACACGCCACTTTTAACGGCAGCCGAACAAGCGGCGGCACCGAATCTGCTGGCAGCATTTGAAGAAAAACGGCAGTATTTGGCTTGGCATTTAGATTATTATGGCTACGTGCCTGGGAAAAATGAATATGCGGTGGAGTCCCTGTTAACTGTCGGCAATGGCTTTTTAGGCTTGCGCGGCACGACACCTGAGATGACGATTTCTGATGATCATTATCCAGCAACCTACATTGCGGGGCTTTATAATACAGCGGCTTCGGAAGTTGCGGGTCAAGTAGTGGAAAATGAAGATTTCGTCAATGCTCCTGACAACCAACACATCGCTTTAAAAATTGGCGATGCCACTGACTGGTTAACGATTTCCCCAGACACGCTACAACAATTACACCGTCAATTGAACTTGAAAACGGGATTGTTTGTCGCAGAAATGATTTTGAAAGATGCGGACAATCAGCAAATTAAATTAACGACGAAAAAAATCGCCAATATGGCACAGCCGAATGACTATCATCTGCAATATACGTTTGAGCCGTTAAACTTTTCGGCCCCGATTACTTTGAAAACCGTCACGGATGGCAGTGTCTACAACTATAACGTGGCGCGGTATCGTAACTTAACAGCCAAACATTTTCAGGTGACAGCATTAAGCGCGCAGGAAAACAAAACCGTGATTGAGGTTTGTACCAATCAATCCAACTTAAGCGTCCGAGAAACGGCCTTGATAACTGGTGATTTTTTTGAAAAAGAAGCGATTACGATTCAAGAAGAAGCGGAAAAAATCGCCCAAGTGGTGACCGTGATGGCGCACCAAGGAACGCGCTATACGCTAGAAAAACAAGTCTTTGTGCAAGCCAGCCACGCCGAACAAAGTTGGCAAGTACCGTTTACGCCGAGGGACTCTTTTGCGGCCGCCGCTCAGGAAAGCGCCCGCGCTTGGCAAACCCTTTGGCAACAAGCCAACATTACCGTGACAGGCGATTTGATGTCTCAAAAACTTTTACGGATTCACAGTTATCACTTGCTGGCTTCGGCTTCGCCTTTTAGTAACCAAGCCCAAGCATTGGACGTCTCGATTACCGCCCGAGGCTTGCATGGTGAAGCGTATCGTGGACATATTTTCTGGGATGAAATTTTTATTTTACCTTTTTATATTCAACATTATCCTGACACAGCGAAACAATTGTTGCTGTATCGTTACCACCGATTAGAGAAAGCGAAGGAAAATGCGGCGGCCAGCCAGTATCGTGGCGCAATGTATCCGTGGCAATCAGGGCGTGATGGGCGTGAAACCACGCAAAAACTTCACTTAAATCCGTTGAATGGACATTGGGGCGAAGATCATAGTATTCTGCAACGACATGTGTCCTTAGCGATTGCTTACAATGCTTGGTTGTATTGGCATAGTACACAGGATCATGAATTTATGAAACAATATGGCGGCGAAATGTTGTTAGAAATCGCTCAATTTTGGAACAGCGCTGCGACGTTAGATGACGCAACAGGACGGTTCTTTATTGATAAAGTGATGGGACCTGATGAGTTTCACGAGGGCTATCCAGACCAAGCGGAAAGCGGCTTGAAAAACAACGCCTATACGAATTTGATGGTGGTTTGGCTATTCGAAGAATTAACCAACATTTTGGCACTTTTCTCTGAGGAAGAACAGGCACAACTTTTTGCCAAAACGCAGACCTCTTCGGCTGATCTAGCCCGCATGCAGCAAATTCAAAATTCACTGGAAATTGAAGTTAATTCTGACGGTATTATTGCGCAATATGAAGGGTATTTCGGCTTAAAAGAGATTGACTGGGCGGCGATGAAAGAGAAATACGGCAATATTTACCGCATGGATCGAATTTTAAAAGCCGAAGGGGAATCTCCCGATGATTACAAAGTGGCGAAACAAGCCGACACGTTAATGTTGTTCTACAACTTAGACAAAACTCGGGTGGATCAAATTTTAGAAGATTTAGGGTATCAATTGCCTGCGGATTATTTGGAAAAAAATCTTTTATATTATCTAAAACGGACGTCTCATGGTTCGACTTTGTCACGAATTGTTCATGCCCAATTGGCAGAAATGGCGCAATTCCATGAGCTATCTTGGCAACTTTATCAAGAAGCGTTGTATTCCGATTATCGTGACATTCAAGGTGGCACGACCGCTGAAGGGATTCATACAGGGGTCATGGCTGCGACGATCCACGTTACTTTAGCAACGTATGCAGGCGTTGACACGCGCCAGAACGAGTTATCAATTTGTCCAAACTTACCTGAACATTGGCAAGCGCTGGCGTTCCAGTTTATTCATCAAGGCGTGACGTATCAATTTTCATTAACACAAACCAGTGTCACGATTACAGCAGATAAAGACACACAATTATTGGTTCAGGGCGCGTTGATTCCGTTAACCGCCGAACGACCAAAAGAAGTACATTATCAATAAAGGAGCGAACCACAATGACGATTGGATTTATTTTTGATTTGGATGGTGTCATTACAGACACCGCCAAATTTCATTATCAAGCTTGGAAAGCGTTGGCCGATTCGCTAGGCATTTCCATTGACGAAACCTTCAACGAAACATTAAAAGGCATTAGTCGGATGGACTCCTTGGACCGCATTTTAGCCCATGGCCACCGTGAAAATGCGTTTACTCCAGCAGAAAAAGAAGCCTTAGCTCAGCAAAAAAATGACCACTACGTTCAATTATTAGAACATTTAACGACAGAAGATGTTTTACCTGGTGTCGTGCCATTGCTACAGCAAGCCCAAGCACGTCACATTCCCTGTGCCGTGGCTTCGGCTTCAAAAAACGCGCCCCTGATTTTGGAAAAATTAGGCGTGCGCGCGTACTTCGCCACAGTTGTCGATCCCGACTCATTAAGCAAAGGCAAACCTGATCCTGAAATCTTTTTAGCCGCCGCTGACAGTATTGGCGTGCTACCGCAAAACGCCATTGGCTTTGAAGATGCCCAATCAGGCATTGACGGCTTGAAAGCCGCGGGCATCTATGCCGTCGGCTTGTCGGCCAGCCAACCCTTAATCGGAGCCGACATGCAAGTTTCTGAAATGACTGAACTAAGCGTTGATGCACTGCTCAATCGCTAAAGAAGGACAAGAACCTTTAGCAGCAGGCACCTCTTTTCATCTACATTGTATCTATGCTAGAATGTAAATGAAAAGAGAGATATGCGTCAACATACCTCTCTAGTGTAGAGCCATTTGAGACGGTGACCTTTTGGATTAATTAAAAATAACCGTACTTGATCAAAGTTGACGGTTATTTTTTATTGTCATTTTTAACAGCTTTTTAGTTTCCAAGGACCAATACTTTACTATTAGCAACGAAGTTCACGGTCCTTTGTGCTTGTCTCCACGTTCATTTCTTTTGCTTATTGTTTAAATCCTACTAACGGAAAAATGAAATCAACGAATTTTATCCCCGCATAAAAACATAGGGCAAACATCAAAATCTTAATTAAGATTTTGACAATTGGTCGTTCAGTTATCTTTTTCATTTGTATACTCCTTTCCAATATTTTTAAAGCTCCAACCTTTTTAATCTTTTTGACATCTATATTTTATCTAATTATAATAAAACTCACAATAGAGGAAGCATCATTTTTTCATTTCCTTTTTATTCCTTGATTAGTAGTTCAATTTGTAAACATATCATTCTGACAAAATAGAAAAGGAGGTTGTTATAGTATCGAAACAAAATTATCTACAAAGAAAAAAACACTTCTTTATCTCCTGTTCACTTTTTTGACAGCCCTACCCAGCATAGAAGCATTAACCGGAATGAGCTTAATAGCTATAAAAAATAACGAAAAAGCCTTGATTATCTTTGATAGTGTACTATCTTTAATTATTATTATCGTGCTATCAGTTTTCTATAAAAAAATAGTAAAGAAAAAAAAGCAAGCTATCTTTAAAAGTCTATTACTAGCTATTGGCATGTTCTTATTTTCTATTATTCTAAATTTACTTTTCTCACGCATTCCTACTCCAGAAAATCAACATTATATTAATGAAGTCCGAAATGTAGCACCTGTTTTAATGGCCCTTCATACTAGACTCTTTTCACCTATAATAGAAGAACTCCTGACTCGTGGCATTTTTATGAACTTATTTTTTATAAAAAACACCTCTCGAAGTGTCTTATGTAAAATATTTTTTTCTGGTCTTTTTTTTTGTCTTAGCCATGGACTATTACCATCAATTTCCATGCTTTTTTATTGTGGAATGGGCTGGGTTTTAGCCTCTACCTATTATTTCTGTAATAACAATCTCACGTATCCTCTTGCTATTCATTTGCTATTAAATAATTTATAATACACAAAAAAAAACCGCCCACATCAGAAAAATGATGTGGGCGGTTTTTATAATTATTTATTTTTTGTTTCAAATAACGGACTAACTGGTTTGTTTTCGTGGATACGTTTAATCGCATCTCCGATTAATTCACCAACGCTGACTTCGTCAATTTTAGCAATTTTACGATCATCAGATAGGTAAATAGAGTCTGTTACAACTAAGCGTTCAATTGCTGAATCTTCAATACGTTGTAAGGCTGGTCCTGATAAAACGGGATGTGTACAAGAAGCGTAAACGTCTTTTGCTCCGGCTTCTTTCAATGCGTTTGCAGCAAGAGAAATTGTCCCCGCTGTGTCAATCATGTCATCAATTAAGACACATGTTTTGCCTTCCACATGACCAATGATATTCATTACTTCTGCTACGTTCGCTTTTGGACGACGTTTGTCAATGATCGCAATTGGTGCTTTTAAGAATTCTGCCAATTTACGCGCACGCGTTACACCACCATGGTCAGGGGAAACAACAACGACGTCATCGCCTTGAATGCCGTGTTCGATGAAGTAATCGGCAATTAATGGTGCACCCATCAAATGATCCACTGGAATATCAAAGAATCCTTGAATTTGGACCGCATGTAAGTCCAATGTCAACATTCTTGTTGCGCCAGCTTTTTCAATCATGTTTGCAACAAGTTTAGCAGTGATTGGTTCCCGGGCACGTGCTTTACGGTCTTGACGTGCATACCCATAATAAGGCATAACCACGTTAATTGTTTTAGCACTCGCACGTTTTAACGCATCAATCATGATTAATAGTTCCATTAAGTTATCGTTAACAGGGCTACTTGTTGATTGAATGACGTAAACATGTGCACCACGAATACTTTCTTCAATATTCACTTGAATTTCGCCATCACTAAATTGTGTTACAGAGCACTTTCCTAGCTCCACACCCACAGCATCCGCAATTTTTTCTGCTAAGGGACGATTAGAGTTCAAAGAAAAGATTTTCAATCTTGGATCAAAATAATGTTTCGACATTAGAACCTCCACTTTCTATTTCAGCCAATTCGTTAAAACTGAACAATACTTTCCTTCTAAAATAATAGTAGTCCTAGCCAAATAAATCAAGAGATTTTCTGTATTTCATACAAGATATTCATCAAAAGTCGCTTTCTTCTAACTATTTTATCGTATTTGTCTAAAAAATGAGGATTATTTGAATAAAGAAAGGTACTCGCCATAGCCTTCTTTTTCTAAATCTGCCACTGGCACAAATCTCAAAGCTGCCGCATTAATGCAATAACGTAAGCCGCCTTCTTGGAGTGGGCCATCAGTGAAAACATGCCCTAAATGTGAATCCGCTTCTTGACTACGAACTTCTACTCGGTGCATGCCGTGACTAAAATCAGCTTTTTCTTTGACGCCACGTTTTTCAATTGGTTTGGTAAAGGATGGCCAGCCGCAACCAGCATCGTATTTGTCCAGGGAGCTAAACAACGGTTCGCCACTAACAATATCTACATAGATTCCGTCTTGGTAAAAGTCATCATATTCTCCTGAAAAAGGGCGTTCTGTTGCGTTTTCTTGTGTGACGGCATATTGAAGATCCGTCAAGGTTTGTTTTAATTCTTCTTCTGTTGGTTTTGTCATTCTGTCCACTCCTTTTCTTCTGTTCAATTTATTGGGTTCAATGATACCACGTTTGCCAAACAGGCACCTAATAGTTTGCATAGTAAAAGACAGTCCTTTCTCTTTTTGACGAATGAAAAGGACTGTCTTTTATTAGTTGAATTCTTTTAGTAGTCGGGCTACTTTGGCAATTGGTAAACCCATAATGGCGTAATAATCGCCAGCGATTGCTTCAATTAGTAATGCTCCTTGTCCTTGGATACCATAAGCGCCTGCTTTGTCGGCATATTCTGCGGTATCTAAGTAAGCATGGATTTCCGTGTCTGTCAGTGGATAAAACGTCACGGTTGAATGAACTGTCGCGGAGCGTTCTTTTTCCCCTTGTTTCAACGTCACACTTGTATACACGTCATGTGTTTTGCCACTTAGGAGGCGCAACATGCGATAACCGTCTTCCCGAGAAGTGGGTTTGCCGAGGATCTCTCCCGCCAATGCCACAATTGTATCGCAGCCAATGACTAGTGCTTCGGGGGATTGCTCTGCTATAGCCGCTGCTTTTTGGGCAGCCATTTGCGCCACATATTCTGCTGGTAAGCCGTCTTTGCCAACAGTTTCATCGATGTCGGCTGGTGCAATCGTAAAAGTTGGGACCACACGCTTTAATAACTCCTGACGGCGAGGAGATTGGGATGCTAAAATAATTTGCATAAAATGATGACGCCTCGTTTCTTTTTAATGGGGGTCTTGAATGCGTTTAAACATTCGTTCCATATCTGAATTCGTAAAATGAATCAGCACCGGACGTCCATGCGGACAATTAAACGGATTTTCGCACAAGGCTAAATCTTTTAATAGCACGCGTGCTTGTTGCTCATTGAGGTAATGATTGGCTTTGATGGATCGCTTACAGCTCATCATAATGGCAGTTGCTTCACGGAATTTTTTCACGCTGACCGAGCCAGTTGTTAGCAACATGTCAATCATCTCGCGAACAATGCTTTCCTCTTCGCCTGCAGGATACCAAGTTGGGTGCGCCCGCACAATGAAACTATTTTGTCCAAAGTCTTCCAAATGGATGCCGACTTCCGCAAGGGTTTCTTTCTGCTCTTTAATTTTCAAGGCATCGCTATTTGGATAATCAATAACGATTGGTACCAATAGTTCTTGTAAATCATCACTGACTTCGCCAATTTTTTCACGGAAGTACTCGTATTTAATTCGTTCTTGGGCAGCGTGTTGGTCGATAATAAACAGGCCATCTTTGCTTTGTGCGAATAAATAAGTTCCGTGCATTTGACCGAAGTATTCTAGCTCAGGAAAACGTTCTGTTGGTCGTTCTTCTTCCAACTTATTCAGGGCTTGTTTCAGTTCTCTTTGACTCGCAGCGCTATTGGCATCGAATTCTGGGTGAAGTTTCATTTCTTCTTGGAAAACCTCGTCAGCAGCCTCTGATGAACGCAGAGAAGGTTCTGAATCAGATACTTCAGTTATTCTCGTTTCTTCGGCTATTATCTGTTGCTCATTACTAGCTGTTTCCCAATGATTTTCGGAATCAACAGCTGCCGAAGAGGTTTCGTAAGCTGACGTTTCTTCCGCTACACTCGTTGATTCTGGCACTGGCGGCGCAAATGGGTCGTCCATTGGGTCCACTGCTCTTTCTGTCTGGTTGACAGCTTCAGGGGCGCTTGAGACTGGTGTTTCGTCTGTCGCATGTTCCGCATAGAAGCGACCCGTTGCGGGATTATAGCTTAAGCTGCCCGGTCGTTGTTTTACCGCAGGTTGTTCAGTCGATAGAGGAATTTCCATTTGTTCGGCTTTAGGTTCTGTCGGTAGTTTCTTTTTAAAACGCAAATTGTCTGCCGCATTGGGAATCAACTGTTCTTGGCTCAACACTTCTTGAATCGCCTGTTCAATTAATGCCATTAAATCTTTTTCTTTACTTAAACGAACTTCTTGCTTAGTAGGATGGACATTGACATCGACTAACAGCGGATCCATTTCAATTTCTAACACAGCAATTGGAAAACGCCCCACCATTAGTTTCGAACCATAGCCGGCTACAATTGCTTTATTTAACGCGAAATTTTTAATATAACGACCATTGATAATCGTTGATAAATAGTTACGGCTGGCCCGTGTGACTTCTGGCAATGAAACATACCCTGTCAAAGTAAAATCAAGGTCTTTTCCTTCAATTTTCAACATTTTCTTTGCGGTGCTAATGCCATAAATTCCCGCAATCGTTTGTTTTAAATCGCCATTGCCTGTTGTACTCATCATTTTGTGGCCGTCATGAACTAAGCGAAAAGCGACTTTAGGGTGGCTTAACGCCAGACGATTGACAATGTCACCAATATTGGCCAATTCCGTTTGGATCGTTTTGACGTATTTCAAACGAGCGGGCGTATTATAAAATAAATTAGAAACGGTCATTTTTGTGCCTTTACGGAGGGCTGCTGGTCGGTTTTCTTCGACCTTGCCCCCTTTTAGAATCACATAGCTGCCTTCTTCTTCCTCAGCTGTGGCAGTTTCGACAATCATTTCAGAAACTGAGGCAATACTTGGTAAGGCTTCGCCTCGGAACCCCAAGCTGCGAATTCGGAACAAATCATCTCTTGTATGAATTTTGCTTGTGGCATGGCGTTTGAAGGCATTCAGTACATCTTCTTTGGCAATTCCTTCACCATTATCAATAATTTGAATGGTTTTCAAGCCAGCTTCTTCAATAAAAATATCAATTTGGGTGCTTCCTGCATCCAGTGCATTTTCCACCAATTCTTTGACGACAGAAGCGGGACGTTCAACAACTTCACCAGCAGCAATCTGGTTGGCTAGTTGTTCGGATAGTTCTTGAATTTTCCCCATTTCACGACCTCCTAACCGGTTCGGTTCCTAATTAGATACGTTTTTGCAATTGATGAAGCATGTTTAACGCATCTAGTGGTGTCATTTCTAATAGATTCATTTTCTTCAATGTGTCAATGACACTTAATTCTTCTGTTGAAACTTCTTTAAATAATGAAAGTTGCTCGGTTTCTTCATGGACTTCTGAAACTTCTTCATGATGAACTGAACTTGGAATCGTTGTTTCTTCCGCTTCTAAAGCGGATAAAATGGTGGCTGCTCGTTCTAAAAGCGGGCTTGGTAAACCAGCGATTTTAGCAACATGTATCCCATAGCTCTTATCAGCAGGTCCTTCCATCATTTTATGAAGAAAGACCACTTCGCCATCTTTTTCGACAGCGCCCACGTGAATATTCTTCAAGCCTTTTAAAGTTTCATCTAGAACAGTTAGTTCATGATAATGTGTAGAGAATAGCGTTTTGGCTTGTACTTCACGATGGATATATTCAATGATGGCTTGCGCTAGCGCCATCCCATCATAGGTTGCTGTGCCGCGTCCTAATTCATCAAATAAAATTAGGCTGTTAGGCGTGGCGTGCCGCAGTGCTTGGTTGGCTTCCATCATTTCTACCATAAAGGTACTTTGCCCTGCAATTAGATCATCAGAGGCCCCAATCCGTGTAAAAATTTGATCGAAAATTGGCATTTCAGCACTTTCCGCTGGTACAAAACAGCCAATTTGCGCCATGACCACCGTCAAAGCCAATTGACGCATGTAGGTACTTTTCCCTGACATGTTTGGTCCAGTAATCAAGAGAATATCTGTTTCTGGGTTCATGCGGATACTGTTTGGAATGTATTCTTGATGCCCTAAAACTTTTTCCACGACTGGGTGTCGTCCTTCGACAATCGCCAAATTTTTCGTGTTACTTCTTAACGTTGGTCGAACGTATTGATACCGTTCACTAATTGTTGCAAAAGATTGTAAAACATCAACCGCACTAATGGTTTTAGCCAGTGTTTGCAACCGATCAATGTTCGTTTTCACTTGTTCTCTCACGGCCAAGAACAATTGATATTCTAGTTCAACTGATTTTTCTTCAGCTTCTAAGATTAAACGTTCTAGTTCTTTTAGTTCGGGCGTAATAAAGCGCTCCGCATTAGCTAATGTTTGCTTACGCTCGTATTTTCCTTCTTCTAAATTCGCTAAATTTGACTTAGTGATTTCAATGAAATAACCAAAGACCCGATTGTAGCCAATCTTCAAGTTTTTAATCCCTGTTTCTTGGCGTTCTTTCGCTTCTAACTCCGCTAACCATTGCTTACCATTGCGCATGGCATCACGGTATTCATCTAATTGGTCGTTATAGCCGTCCTTAATAACGTTTCCTTCAGTAATTTGTAAAGGGGCTTCTTCATTAATCGCCGTCGCAATCAATGCCACTAAATCTTCAACAGGGTTTAAGTCGACTAACAAATCATCCCATTCCCCTTGATTGATCCCGACAATTAACTGTCGAATCGTTGGTACTTGTTCTAAAGAAGTCCGTAATTGAATTAAATCACGCCCATTCACACTGCCGAATGCCACGCGTCCTGCTAACCGCTCTAAATCATACACGTTCGTCAATGCTGCTTGCAAATCTAAGCGTTCAAAATAGGCATTTAATAAGGATTGCACCATTTCTTGACGCGCCTTAATTTGACGTTCCTGAATCAGCGGACGATCCAACCATTGTTTCAATAAACGTCCGCCCATAGCTGTTTTCGTTTCATCTAATAGCCACAAAAGAGTCCCTTTTTTCTGCCCTGTTCGAATCGACTGACTCAATTCTAAATTGAATTTAGAATAATGATCCATTTTCAAGAAATGATCTGGCTGATATTCCACAGCTTTCTGAATATGGGACAAGCTCCGCTTTTGGGTAACGGATAAATAAGATAATAATTTGCCTGTAATTTCAATTTCTAATGGATTAATCAGTTCATTGGTTAAAAAACTAAACTCGGCATTTTCTTCCACCGTTTCTTGTGTCGAAAAGATGATATTTAAACGTAAACTTAAGTTCTCTTTTAACGATTCAGGGATCCCTGAACCTAGGACCATTTCTTTTGTTTGCAACGCAGAAGCTTCGTTTAAAACGCCCTCTTCATCAGCCAAGACTGCTGTTTTTAATTCGCCTGTACTCAAGTCTACATAGGCAAAACCGAACTGATTACCATCTGTTAGCACAGCGGTTAAGTAATTATTGTCTTTGGCTTCCAAGCCTTTACTATTCATCACCGTTCCTGGCGTTACCAACTGGACCACTTCTCGTTTGACCATGCCCTTGGTAGTCTTTGGATCTTCCACTTGCTCACAAATCGCTACTTTATAGCCTTGCTCAATCAACGTATCAATGTAGCCTTGCGCGGCATGATAAGGAACGCCACACATAGGAATCGGATCATCCGCATTGCGGTTACGACTGGTTAACGTCAATTCTAAGATTTGCGCTGCATTGATAGCATCTTCATAAAATAACTCATAAAAATCACCTAAGCGATAAAATAAAAACGCATCCTTGTATTGGGCCTTAATGGATAAATATTGTTCCATCATGGGTGTATTTTTTGTCTTTTGTGGCATTTAATTCCCTTCCTTCTCTAGCTCTTCGTTCACGCGGTATTGAATGAGCGCCGTGACATGTTGGACTAAGTCATTGGCTTCGATCAGTTGTTCGCGGTAGGCTACAACGAGTGGGTGCTCATCAAATTCTTTTGTTTTCGCATCAGCTCGTTGAATGGCTTCTTTTTCAGCAGTTGGTTTGCCATAGTGAGCAAATTGAACCGCATCTTTTTGCGCAGCTTTAATTTCTTCCACTAATTCTGTCAGCTTTTTGTTTTTCTTTACCTTTTCTTCAATCGCTTGGTAGCGCTGAATGACTTCATCTTGTCCAATTAAATGTAACAATTTTTCTAATTCTTTATTACTTTGTGCATCTAAATTCAACGGCTCCATTTTTTTCACCTTCATCTTTCACCGGCACTTTTTCTATAAGAGCAGAAAAAGTTAACCTCTTAATGATCCGAGATTAACTTTTCTTCTATTATTCTTGAAACGGGCGATCTTCGCTAATCTGAATCGGCTCAATCATCTTCGCTTGGCCCGTTTGGTCATCAATCTCTAAAATACAGGCAGATAAAATCGTCCGCCCTGTTTCGACTACCTCAAAGCGCTTCGGCAATGCTGTCATAAACTTCTCAATAATCGGTTCACGCTTCATTCCTAGAATCCCATCATAAGGTCCGGTCATACCGACATCACTTAAGAAGGCTGTCCCTTTCGGTAAAATCCGAGCGTCATTTGTTTGAACATGCGTATGTGTTCCAACAACGGCTGAAACTTGGCCATCTAAAAACCAGCTCATGGCTTGTTTTTCACTCGTCGTTTCGCCATGAAAATCCACAAAAATGAGCGGTGTCCGTTTGCGAGCGATAGCCACTAGCTCGGCGGCTTTCTTGAAAGGATCTTCCAATGGCACCATAAATGTGCGGGCCTGTAAATTAATCACCGCTAGTTCCAATTGATTGACTTTCACAAAAACCATTCCTTGACCAGGCACATCTTCTGGAAAGTTCGCTGGACGAACCATTTTCTTCGCATCATCAATGAATTCAAAGATATCCTTGTTGTCCCACGTATGGTTACCCATCGTAACAACATCGACACCATCTTGCAAAAATTTCTTATAAATCTTGCCAGTAATTCCCCGACCAGATGCCGCATTTTCACCATTGGCAATGGTCACTTGTGGACGATATTTCTTCTTTAATTTAGGGACATACGTTGCTAGGGCTTCTCTTCCTAAAGAACCGACAACATCTCCTATAAATAATATACGCAAAAAGGTTCCTCTTCTCTTTTTAACATCTCTTGTTTATTATAGTTGTTTTCGCTTTGAAAAGAAAGTTTTGGTTTTAAAAGATTAAAAAAAGTGTCTCAACGAACAATTCTTGCAATTGTTCGTTGAGACACTACACGCGATACTTATTCGCTTTTTATTTTATTTCGCATAGTCTACGGCACGTGTTTCACGGATAACCGTTACTTTGATATGTCCTGGATAATCCAAGTCATCTTCAATTTTCTTCCGAATGTCTCGAACTAAACGAACAGATTCTAAATCAGAAATTTCTTCTGGTTTCACCATGACACGAACTTCACGTCCTGCTTGAACAGCAAAACTTGAATCAACGCCTTCAAAACTATTAGAAATATTTTCTAAGTTTTCTAAGCGGCGAATGTAGTTTTCTAACGATTCACTACGTGCACCTGGACGGGCTGCAGATAACGCATCTGCGGCTGCCACTAAAACAGAAATAACTGAGGTTGCTTCCACATCACCATGATGCGAGGCAATGGCATTAATAACTACTGAATTTTCTTTATATTTCGCAGCTAATTCTGCGCCAATCTCAACGTGAGAACCTTCAATTTCATGATCTAATGCTTTCCCAATATCATGTAGTAAACCTGCACGTTTGGCTAATTGAACATCTTCGCCTAATTCGGCGGCTAAAACGCCAGCCAGTTTTGCTACTTCGATTGAGTGGTTCAAGACATTTTGACCATAACTTGTTCTGAAACGTAAACGGCCTAAAATTTTAATTAAATCAGGATGTAACGTATGAGCACCTACTTCAAAGGCTGCTTGTTCTCCGTATTCACGAATCCGTTCATCCATTTCTTTACGTGATTTTTCTACCATTTCTTCGATACGAGCGGGATGAATCCGACCATCTTGGATTAATTTTTCCAAGGTCATTCGAGCGATTTCTCGTCTGATTGGATCAAATCCGGATAACACAACCGCTTCTGGCGTATCATCAATGATTAAGTCAATCCCTGTTAATGTTTCCAATGTACGAATATTACGTCCTTCACGACCAATAATGCGACCTTTCATCTCATCATTTGGTAAAGTGACCACGGAAACAGTTGTTTCAGAAACAGAATCGGCGGCGCAACGTTGAATTGCTAGGGAAAGCAAGTTCTTCGCTTTGCGATCAGATTCTTCTTTGGCACGTTGTTCTGACTCCTTGACCATCAAGGTTAGTTCATGATTCAACTCTTCTTCTGTTGACTTCATAATAATCGATTTTGCTTCTTCTTTTGAAAGGGAAGCAATTCGTTCTAATTCTTGATGTTGCTGATTAATTAAGTTTTCTACTTCTTTTTCTCGCTCATCAATTAATTGCTGTCTAGCACCAAGTTTCTCTTCTTTTTCTTCCAGTGAGCCTTCACGTTTTTCAAGAGAGTCATCTTTACGATCCAACGTTTGTTCCCGTTGAATTAAACGATTTTCTTGAGATTTAAGTTCTAATCTGCTTTCTTTCAACTCACTTTCAATTTCTGAACGATACTTCTGGTTCTCTTCCTTAGCTTCTAGCAATGCTTCTTTTTTCAGTGTTTCTGATTCTTTCCGAGCGTTCTCGAGAATACTCGACGCTGAAATTTTTGCACCATTTATTGCTTTATCATGACGTGACTTTGCAATAACAAATCCTAAACCAAGACCGACAATCAAACCGACGATAGCGAGGAGAATATTTAAAACCATATTTCCACCTCCATACTATCTTTTTGTTAATTCATATCTTGTAGTTTTTTGATAAACTAAAATCAATTATCAATATGCCTACTTGCATATTTGTGCATACACACAATTTTATTCTAATGTTTGTCGCGAAAGGTGTCAACTTAAAAAAGCCCTTTCTTTTGGAAAGGGCAGCAAATATTAGACAACGTCACATTTTTAGGTTTCCGCCGTCACGAATTGTTTAAATTTTAGAACAAACGCCGCATAGTCTGCTGTTTGACTAAGCTGCTTGATGTGGATGGGCTCGGACATGGACAACAGTCTATTTAACAATTTAGTTCTAAACAAAAAAAGACAACACCTGTCCTGTTCAGTAAGTGTTGTCCTTCTTCTTAACGAGTCGTATTCACTCGTTATTTATTCGTCTAAGGGTAATTCTTCTTGACCTTCTGCTTCTTCTGTAATGGTTGAACCGTCACCGATGCCGTATGCATCACGGACCAATTTAGACACTTCTGCCATCATTTCAGGATGATCCGCCATGTATTGTTTGGCATTTTCACGGCCTTGGCCAATTCGTTCTTCTTTGTAGCCATACCAAGCACCACTTTTACTGATAAGGTCTTTTTCCACAGCCATATCTAGTAATTCGCCTTCTTGGGAAATACCTTGGCCATACATGATATCAACTTCTGCCACTTTAAATGGTGGCGCCACTTTGTTTTTAACGACTTTAATTTTTGTGCGGTTACCGACGATGTCTGTTCCTTGTTTTAACTGTTCTGCACGACGGACTTCTAGACGAACCGTTGCGTAGAATTTCAATGCACGTCCACCAGGAGTTGTTTCAGGATTTCCGAACATCACGCCAACTTTTTCACGAATTTGGTTAATGAAAATAGCAATTGTTTTTGTCTTATTAATTGAGCCTGATAATTTACGTAGTGCTTGAGACATTAGTCGAGCTTGTAAGCCGACATGGCTCGCTCCCATCTCACCATCAATCTCTGCACGAGGAACTAACGCAGCAACCGAGTCGATGACAACGATGTCAATCGCACCACTTGAAACTAAGGCATCGGCAATCTCTAAGCCTTGCTCGCCCGTATCTGGTTGAGATAAAAGTAATTCATCGATGTTAACGCCTAGTTTCTCCGCATATTGAGGATCCAATGCATGCTCAGCATCGATAAAAGCGGCTGTTCCACCATTTCGTTGCACTTCTGCAATTGCGTGTAAAGAAACAGTTGTTTTACCTGAACTCTCAGGACCATATACTTCAATAATTCGGCCACGTGGATACCCACCTACGCCCAATGCAACATCTAACGCTAAAGAACCACTAGGGATAGTTGAAATTTTTTGATCAGCTTTTTCGCCTAATTTCATAATAGAGCCTTTCCCAAAGTTCTTTTCAATTTTTTTCAGTGCGGCATCTAAAGCCACTTTACGATCATCTGCCAATGGATAATCCTCCTTTAATTTATATAAACTTATTTTTCATTTCCTGTTAGTAGGTCTATCATATCTCTTTTGTACCAAAAAAGCAAGAAAAAACCGAACAAACATTCGCATATTTATTTTTTATTAATGATTCGGCGCCGCAAAAGATCTAACCCTCGCATAACCGCACTCTGTCTAATATAATTTCGGTCACGGTTAAAATGGAAACATTCTGCAACGGTTGGTTGGCCTTCTTCCGCCAGCCCAATCCAAACAGTGCCTGTCGGTTGACCTTCGATTGGGTCACCAGCGACCCCAGTAAATGATAAACCATAGTTAGATTTAGCTAACTGACGCGCTTTCTCTGCCATTTCTTTGGCACACGCTTCACTTACCGTGCCATGCTCTTCTAAAAGTTCATGAGAAATTCCTAAAAAGTTCTCTTTTGTTTCTTGCGAATACGTCACGAAGCCTCCCTTAAAAATCTTCGAAGCACCCGCAATTTCCCCCAGTGTACTTTGGAATAGGCCAGCAGTGAGGCTCTCAGCAGCCGTGACGGTTTGCCCGTTTTGTAATAACAAATCCACTGTTACCTTGGCTAAACTATTGTCATCCCCATACCCATAAAAATAGTCTCCCACTTTAGCTAAAACCTTTTCTTCCGTCGCTGTTAATAATTCTTCGCCAGCTACTAAGTCTTTTGTTTTAACTGTTAAACGAAGTGTCACTTCATTAGGCTTAGCATAAGGCGCAATGGTTGGATTCGTTTGGTGCGCAATCAACGATTGAATCTCGGTCACCAGCTGTGATTCACCAATCCCATAAAAACGCAAGACTCTTGAAATCAATTGTTCTTCTTGTGGAAACGCATCAATCAATAAAGGTCGTGCCGCTTGTTGGAACATCGGAATTAATTCATTGGGTGGTCCTGGTAAGAGCAAATAGCTTGTTGTGCCTTCTGTTACGAAAGAACCAACCGCTAATCCTGTCGGGTTTTGAAGAACTTGTCCACCTTCAATGGCTAACACTTGTCGTAGATTATTTTCCGTCATTGGCCGCTTAGACTGTTGGAAAAACTGGTGCAAGCGGTTCAATCCTTCTTGATCTTCTACTAATGATTTATGGAGATGTTGTGCGACAACTTGCTTGGTTAAATCGTCTTCTGTAGGTCCTAGCCCTCCACAAAGGACAATTAAATCACTTCTTTGTTCTGCTTCTGTTAGTAGCGTTTCTAAGCGGCCGCCGTTATCGCCAACAACGGTCTGATAGTAAACATCGATGCCTAGCGCAGCTAACTCTTCTGATAAAAAGGTGGCGTTGGTATTCACTACTTGTCCCAGTAATAATTCTGTTCCGACTGCAATGATTTCTGCTTTCATTGATTTCCCCTTCTCTAATAACATACGTAGTTAAACTCACTTTCCATTTTAGCACAACAAAATTTTTACAAAAGAATTTGAGCTTCAGGAAATAATTTTTTTATCAGGAAATTTATTAATTATTACGAAAAAAATGTTCATTTTCTCACAATACATTGTATAATAACGTTATATCGAAAGGAGAGAAATGAATGAGTGTAGTATTAGTACTTTTGGGTCTATTAGGGTTACTTGTCAGCGGGGGACTGACTATCAAAGCATTAATTAAGAAACAACCGAAAAAACAATATGGCTATGCCGCGTTAGCAAGTGCCGCTCTATTTATTGGTGGGGTTGCCACGACAGATTCTTCCCCGACACTTTCACTTGATGCAGAGAGTGTTGAAACCGATGCCAATGGCTCAGCCACCATCAAAGGCGAATACGACGGCAACAGCAAACTAACGGCCAATGGCAAGGAAGTAAAAACGAAAGACAAAACGTTTGCTTACAAAGTAAAACTGTCCGATGAAAAAACGCAAAAAATCACTTTTGTTGCTGAGAAGAAAGATACCAAAGTTGAAAAATCAGTCGAAGTCACACCGTCAAAAGAATTTATTGCGAGCATCACAGATTCTGAGCAAGAATTGGCCAAAACAGAAAAAGCCTTAGCTTACGCTGAAAAACAACCTTCTCAGAAAAACTATGATGAAGCCGCAACCTTAGTATCTTCATTAAGTCAAGAATACGAGGAATACAATGATCGCCTTGAAAAAATCAAAGAAGCAGTACCTGTTGATGAAGCAGTTACAACTGCTGAAAAATCTAAAAGTAAAAGCGATTATCAAGCAGCTGAAAAATTAGTAGCTGCTGCCCCAGTTGGTAAAGAAGGATTTCAACAACGATTAACGACTGTTCAAACCGCTATCGCTGAAAAAGAAAAAAATGAACAATTAGTCGCCAGTGCAACTGCCGCTGTTGAAAAAGCTGAACAGGAACCAACCAATGAAGCTTACTATAATGAAGCGATCAAACAAATTGACGCTTTAAACTCCCCAAATCAAGCTTTAACAAAACGGGTAGCCGTTGTTAAAACTCAATTAGATGCCCACAAAGAAAAACAACGAAAAGAAGCAGAAGCTCAGAAACTAGCCGCTGAAAAAGCGCAAAAAGAACAAGCCGAAGCGGCAGCAAAAGCGCAAGCTGAAGCAGAGGCGCAACAAGCCGCACAGGCGCCGGCGGAAGTCGAGACGGCTGCTGCGGAAGCACCAAGCGGTAACGCCTTAATTAAAGGGTCACGTAATGGAATTTATCATGTACCTGGAAGTAGATATTATAATAGAACTACGAATCCAGTAGCTTGGTTCTCTACTGTTGAAGAAGCAGAAGCAGCAGGATACCGAGCACCCAAACAGTAAAGACATTAGCAATAATTAATCAAACAAGAAAATGGGGTCTCCGTTGTTTTAACGGAGGCCCCATTTTTCTTGTTTCTTTTATTGATACACACTGATTCGTTGATTTGGGTGTGCATTACTTTCCACTTCATCTAACATGGTAACGGCGTAGTCTGCGTAACTAATGTAGCTGTCACCTTGACTATTGGTTGTTAATTCTTCGCCAGCGACTTCATAATGGCCTGTCGCAGGACCATCAGCATCAAACATGGCTGCAGGACTAATATAGGTCCAGTGGATGTTTTGAGCTTCTTTCAATAAGTTTAAAGCTTCGCCCATCGCCGAAGCTAATGGCTGAATTTCTGCTGGGAATGATGGTGTATCTTTTAATTGAGTTGTGTGTTCTGGGTCCACATACAAGGTTCCAGCGCCCCCAACGACAAACAAGCGCGTTTTTTGATTGGTTAAAATCTCAATCAAATGCTGGGTAGATTTGGGGAAATCTTGCACATCAGGGAATCCTAAGGCACTAATTAATACATCAAACGCTTGAATATCTTCTGTTGTTAATTGATAAACATCTTTTTCAATGGTCGGTGTGCCATCTGTTATTTTTGAGGCATTACGAACGATGGCTGTCACGTCCATCCCACGACGTTTAGCTTCTGCTAAAAGTAATTGTCCTTCTTTTCCTGTTGCTCCTAATACTGCTACTTTCATGTAAATCATCCTTTCATTTTTAAATAGAACTAAAATAGTTACATTTAATACTTTAAAAGTAGAGAGATTACTTATCTCTCTTAACTTCTATTTCATGAATCACATCTGCTAAGGTGATGCTTTTCAATTCTTCTTCCATTTTTTGTTGCACTTTAGTAAATTCAGTTTCTAGTACCGATTGGATATTTGCCCCAACGGAACAGTTTGGATTAGGATTCTGATGAATATTGAAAATCTCTCGTTCCAATTCAACCGCTGTATAAATTTCATACAGTGAGATCTCTTCTGGTTTCTTTAATAAGGTATTTTTATTGGCTCCACGCATGGAATGAATCAAGCCGGCTTTTTTTAACTGGCTCATTAGTCGTCGAACAACGACTGGATTCGTATTCACGCTCGAAGCAATGTATTCAGAAGTCACTTGTTCTTGAGGACCTGTTTCAATCAAACTTAAAATATGAATCGCAACACTTAATTTCGTTGACATGGCCATGTCTAATCACTCCAAACTAAATGTAACGTTATTTGTTGCATTTACAGAATACGCTGTTTCGTTTTATTTGTCAATGAGAAACCTCTGACTATTCAAAATAAAAATCATTTGTTGAAACAACACGGGCCCCAAACGGCATTAACGCTAATTTCGCCAATTTAAAGGATTGTTGCCCAAACGGAATACCGATGATTGTCAGACAAAGAAACAAGCCACTAATACAATGCCCAATTGCTAATGGTAGTCCACTGATAATCAGCCAAATAATATTTACCACCAAAGATACGCCACTATCACTATACACGACTCGCTTTTTAAACGGCCAAAAGCTCAACCCCGCTAATTTAAAACATTGTAAACCAATCGGAATACCGATAATTGTAATACACCAAATCACGCCTGCGAATAGCCAAGATAAGCCACCAAAAAAGCCGCCAAAGATGAACCATAAAATATTGCCAAGTGTTTTCATTCTTGTTCCTCTACTTTCCTCATTAAAAATTATGTATGTGAGTAAGTATACCACGAAAGCTTCTTTTTGTTTCAAACAATATTGTAAGGTTGCTGACTCGTTAAAAGACGAAGACGCTGTTTCATGATACAATGAAGAAACTAACGATAAAGGAGCAGACTTCATGGACTTACATTTAACCGTTGATCTAAAAAAAACAAAGACACTCATTGACTTAGCCGATCAGGCCCACTTAATCATTGAACAAACAACTAAATTACCGAAAAAAGAGGCAGCGATTCTTTTCTTGCTAAGAGATAACCAACTAGTTGCTTTAGGACTTGCTGAAGAAAAAGCTACATATAAAGAAGTTTCTTTTGATCACTCGATTTTATTGAAACCGACTTGGGACACAGAACTTGCCTATTTAGCGCAAGCTTTCCTAGATGATGCGAAAGAAAGTGGTTTAACATTGGAAGCGACCCCAACGACAGTCAAAATTCCGAAAAGTGCGGTAGCGACAGTGACTAACTATAAAGAAACAGTCACCTTTATCTTGGAACGTTTTGGCTACTCTCTGTTTAAAAAACCGGCGCCGAAGAAAGCCAGACCAGCCAAAGCACGCCACAAATGGACAAAAGAAGTCAGCCAAATTCCTTTTTATATTGATACTCGACAAAGCAAAGCAACTGTTTTTTGGCAAAAGCGCAATGAAATGCTTATTAAAGCTGGCGCAACAATGATGCCAGAAGCCCCTTTAAATAAAGACGGGTCTGTCGGTTTCTCCGCCAGATTTGGTGAAAAACTTCGTGATGAACGCAAGGGCCAATTTAAAGACTTTGTCACAACGGAAGATATCGTCTTAAAAAGCGTTAATGAAGTCGGCTTGTTTCTCTATTTTGCTGGAACAAACAGCTGGTTAGAGCTAGTTGATGAGAACGGCAAAACCTTAAATGAATGGACTGTGGTGGAATAAACCTTATAAAAAATGTCGCACCTGATTTTTATGATTCAGGCGCGACATTTTTTTAATTTAAATAACTTTTTGCTATCGCTTGATACTTATCAATCATATCTAAATAATTATCAATTTCGACATATTCGTCGACTTGGTGTGCAGTAGTGGTCACACCTGGTCCAAAGACAACGCAATCAAATGTATTGTCTGATTTAGTAAATTCAGCTAAGTCTGTGGTCCCAGCGCTTGTCACTAATGGTAATGGTTGATCAAATTGGGCTTGAATGGCTTGAATTAACGCAGAATCTTTCTCAGCTTTTACAGGAATTTTATTGTAATCAATCGTTAATTCTAACTGATGTTTTTCTTTTTTGTTCAATTCATCGACAATTTTTTGTAATAATGCAATGACTTGGTCGTTGCTGAATTCTGGAATTGAACGGATATTCCCTTGCAAGGCTGCTTGACCTGGAATACTGTTCACTTGTGTGCCACCTTTAATGACGGTTACATTGTGAATCGTTCGACCCAATTCAGGATTTTCATAGTTTGCTGTGACTTCCGCCATTTGTTGGTTTGCTTCTGTAATAAATTCGTTCAAATTATTAATTGCATTAATGCCTTCTTCCGGCATCGAACTGTGGGATTCTTTTCCGTGTGACACAACAGAATAGTTAATTGAACCCATGTGCGCATACATCAAGTTATAATTGGTTGGTTCTCCAATGACTAAGGCACTTAAATCATCCGCATAGCCTTTTTCAGTTAATTGGCCAGCACCTAGCTCACCGACTTCTTCACCAACTGTACCTAAAAATTTAACCGCTCCATTTAATGGAACTTCCTTTTCTTTTAATTCAATCATTGCTAAAACCATTGCGACTAAGCCGCTTTTCATGTCCGTTGCGCCACGGCCATACAATTTATTTCCTTCAATATGGGCCGCAAATGGTGGGAAAGTCCATTGACTTTCGTCCCCTTCAGAAACCACGTCCATGTGGCCACTAAACCCTAAGACTTTTTCTCGGTTTTCACCTAAATAAGCAACCAAACTACTACGATTTGGTGCATAAGAAACAAGTTCAGAAGGGATCTCATATTTCTTCAAAAGATTTTGTAAATAGATTGCCACTTCTTCTTCGTTTCCATTTACAGATTTAATTTTAACCACATCTTGTAAAATACTAATTTTTTCTGATTTTTCCATTGCCATTCGCCCTTTCTTGTTATGCTTAATTCTAGTGTACGCTTCTCTCAGTAAAACCGCAACTGACTTGGTTAGGTCAGTAAAAAACACGCGACATTTCTTAAAACTGTCGCGTGTTTTTTACTGAGTTTATTTTAAATAATTAGGCGCTGCCAATTCATTCTCAATGACTTGATTAGGAATCACAAATTCAGGGGTGCCCATATAGTAAGGCGCAATCTCTCCTTGAGGAAACACAATCACTAATTGGTGTTTTTCATTGATATAGAAAGGTTGGTCCTTTTTAATTTTTTTGAAGGGTTGAACATCACTGGGGGCATCCTCTTTTTCGGACCAGTATATTTTATTGCTATCGTTCTTCATTTGGTCTGATATTTGTTGTTTAATTTCACTACTAATAACATCAATGTAAAAATCATTTTTAAAAATTAAGGGGAGTGAAACGACAACATTGGCTCGTTTGTCGATGGTGTCATATTTCGTTGTCGTCGCAGAGCTGCCTTTAATTTCTGTGAAGGTTCGTTTGACCACTAGGAAGCGACGGTCGTCCACAACTTTTTCATAATCTCCAGTGACTGAAACACGAGAACCATCAAACAATTGCCCTTTGACTTGTTGAAATTCTGTTTGGGCTTCTTTCAAGTATTTTTTATTGAGCGTGTCGGCTACTGAAGATTCTTGGGATGTTTGGATTTTAGGGACATCGATGTTTACTTCACTTTCCTGTTTTTTCGCTGTCAACGTTTTGATGGTGACTAATTGAACAATTTTATCTAACACAGGAATGTTGCGGGCTGCTTCACTAAAACCTGGAAACAAATTGACTGATAAGACAAAGCCACAAGCCACCACTAAACTACTTTGCAGTGAGCGGTTTCTAAAACGAAGCCAGGTGTACCGCTTTTTCTCTTTATGAAAACGCGCTTTGACTTCCGCTTGTAGATCCGTTGGCAACGGTTGTTGGCGGTATTCTTTTGAAAAGTTTTTAACAACACTTTTTACAAAATCTTCCATTATTTTTTCGCTTCCTTTCTTTTACTAATTCAATAGACTTCGGAGTTCATTCAAACTGCGGTACATCTTCGTTTTAATCGTGTTTTCGTTAATATCCAGGATCAAGGCGATTTCTTTTAGCGTAAATCCTTCAAAAAATTTTAATAGAATAATTTCACGATTGGGACTATCTAATTGATTAATAATTTCTTCAATTTCTAAAAAACTGCGTTGGGGATTATTTAAAAGGGCTAACACATGTTCATCTTTTTCAATATGAACAGCTTCTCGTTTCTTTTTACGCCAATAATCTGTCGCTACAGAAAGCAGAATTCGAAAGAACCACGCTTCAAAATCCTTAATATCGGGTCCTTTTTGGATGGCCTTCAGTGCCTTTTCAAAGCTTTCTTGAATCACATCCAAGGCATCTTCTTTCGAATGTGTATAGTTAAAGGCAATGCGATACATTTTTTCATATTTGGTATCCACAAGCGTTTCTAACGCGCGAATTTGTTTTTTTCTTTTCCAACCATCGAAAACCATCGATTTCTGGAACCTCCTTTCCTGTACACTTATATAGACGAATCACAAGCATAAAAAGTTTCAACTTTTTTATTATTTTTAATTTTTATATTCTAAAAGAAAAAGCGTGGTACAAAAATCACTTTGGATTTTTGCTTCACGCTCAAAATCTGATAAACGGCGGGAACAGAACCAGCTCCTTCGGAAATAAGCCGAAATTGTTGAGAATCACGAAGAACGTAGTGATTCGATGATGAACAATACCTACTTGGTCTCCAAAAATTAAAGAACAATTTCCGGAAATTTCTTCTTATTTCTCGGAGCTAAGCGGTGCTGTCCCGACCTTGTTTTCTTCTCCCGAGTGCGGTCTTAGTGCACTCAGCGTTTTAATAAAATGCGACCAATCAACAGGACGTGGTGGCGCTAGCCAAATAATTTGAGTAATCTCAGGCCAATCGACAAAATGAATATCCGATAAAATTAATTGTACACTTTCATCTACATGTGCTTTGAAAATGATATTCCATTCCGTAATTTTTTCAATATTTTTTTGTATCATACGATTATAGGCTTCACCAAAGGAAAAGTCGACACACAATGTAATCGGAGCCAAAACTTTTTTCAATGGTAACGCATCCACCATTAACAACAGATACCGATAAAATAAAAACTGTCTGGCATCCCAAACAGCGGGATTCGTTTTTTGTTCTTGAATAAATTGTCGACTAACAGAAAAATACTCTGTATACGTTTCTGCAAAGTAGGTTATATCCATTTTGCGATAACTATAGTTTGCTTCTATTGGAAAATGGAACAATTTAAAATGAACGATTGTTACTTTTTGTTCAAAACCTTGCAGGACTTCCTCGGAAAGCTGAAATTGTATTTTTAAATAGCTTAACAAGTCACGATTCAATTGTTGAATTTCTGCAAATCTTTGGCAAAGTGCTGCTGAAGCTACTTGAAGCCACTCTTCAGCAATTAAAAATAAGAGTAAATAATTGCCTTCGTTTGTTCGTTGTGGTTCTGGGATTTGAAGACTCTCTAACCAATTGAAAACATTCTGCTGATTGTCACCGGCTAATTGTTTTAACACTTGCGAATCTACTTTTTTCTCTACATAAAACTGTTGCTGCGTTCGTACTAAAGAAACCGCCAAAAAATGAAAACATTTAGCTTGTGCATAGCCTGCACGCTGATTAAGATGAACCTTCTCAGAAAAAAATAGCTCAAAGTTCCGAATCTGCTCTAAAACTTTTTTACCGTACAATGAAAAATCACGTTGGTATAATTGTAAAAAAACCAGTGTTGTTACTTCGCGTAAATTGGTTTCATTTCCTACCAAGTGAAATTCTTTATTAATTGTAATTTGATAATTTTCCAGCATTTTCTTTAATTCCTTGAACTCCTTATAAGCCAATGTGTGACTAACAAAGTGTTCTAACGCAAACTCATTTACAGAATCAAAACGCTGAAAAAAGAAATCTTGAAACATAGCAAAACGTAACGACTCTTTAATATAGCAATCAATCAAGGTAGCGGAAGTTTCCGTTCCTGATTCATTAAGCGTTAAGAAAATACCATCGCTCACAATTTGAAAATCCTCTGATAAACCAAATTCAATAAAATCGGCATTTAATTCAGCGACCGTTTTGTTCACGATAAATTCAGATAATTCTAACTCCTGCATTACGGTTTCTTTTGACTCTGTTAACATCGGTGCATTTTCCAGTAACTGAAATAAGGCGATTTTTCTTTTATCCACTTTATTTAAAAACATCATCAATATCATAGACTTCTCTCACATCCATTTTTTTCCCATACAATCCATTTCCTGAAAGAAAGTACCCAACCGCTGCTAAATAGCTTTCAGATTCTTCATCGCCGCCTGCACCAAGTCCGTTAGGAAAGACAAAGTCTTTATTCACTTGTAAGGGATGAGCCGTTGTTTCTTTTGTTTGTTTCTTTTTTTCTTTTGACATTGCCGGTTTCTCCACAGGTTTGTCTTTTTTCTTGGGTGAAGGCTTTTTTTCTTCAGAAGGAACCGTAGTTTTTTGATCTTCCGGAGGGGTTGGCGCAGGTTGTTCCGGTTCTGACTTTTCCTGAGGGGTGATTGATTCTGGTTTTGGTTGAATTTCTTCCGTTGGTTCTAAGGGATTATAAATAGGTGTCGCCAATGTTTGAATTGGTTCTATTTCGACAGCCGTAAAAATTAGCAAAGAACTAAATAAAAAAAGATACTTTTTTCTCATGGCTTCTCACTCTCTCTACCTCTACTTTATGGGAAGCAATTCCTTGTAAAAGTACCTTTACTTTTACAAGGAAAACCCTTTTTGTCAATAGATAGCCCTTTTTATTACTCAGATTGTTGTTCTTCCTCTTTTTTCTTTTTACGATACAAGAAGAAAATCAATAAGAGCAGCGCTAGAATGATTAATGCAATCAGTAGATACAACCACCAATTGGTTCCTTTAATGGTTACGTCTTTTTCATTTAATTCTTTAGCGACGTCCCCAGAAATAGTAAATTCTTTTGTAAATTCCCATTTGTACAGGTACCGTTCTTCACCATTGGCGCCTTTGACTTGATAGGTGCCCTTTTCATCTTTTACACCATAGGCCGTTGATTTCAAGACATATTTTCCTGGCGTTAATCGTTCCCCTTTTAAAGAAATTGGGTAACTAAAGTTAGAGTTTGGCGCCACTTGCATATCCTCAGTATCGGATTGGTAAAGCGTTTCGCCTCCTTTTGAAACAATGTTGATTAAATGTAATTGGTTTAAATAGGCCGCTTGTGGGTTTTGTAAAGAAACATTGATGACGTTTCGCGCGTTGACTTGGCCTGGTTTAACCCCCAGTAATTTTAAATCTGGTTGAACCTTTGTCTCATTTTGCTGAAGAATAATAGCCACAACATAGGAGTATTCATTATTAATAGCTAACCCTTTTGATTGATCCGCAGAAGTCGTGGTTTCTTTCTTTTTCTCTTTGAGTGTTATACCGCCAGCCATCACGCCATCAAAAGAATCTTTAGGCATTGTGATGGTTAAAGGTAAGGTCTTTTGGGAATGCTTCGGCAAGATGATTTCTTTCGGTGCTTCCACATAATCTTTTAAGTTAAAGCGTAAAGTTTTGTCAGGTTTGATCCCGTTTTGGCCATATTCTACTACGCCATTTAAATTTGTTGTCGCTGAGTTCACCGTATTTTCAATGGTAATGTCTTCATCTGTATCATTGCGTAACTGAATTTCTACGGTTTGTTTGGCACCAGGCGCCATTTTTAAGTCAAAGTAGGTTTTTGATTTGTCCACTTGATTTTCGGGAATTGTTGGTGTGACCGCAAAATTAAATTCAGAAGCGTGCGCCTCCACGCCAATCCAGCCAAATAACATACAAGCGATTACCGTTGCATATACTTTCCATCTGTTCATATTCATTCTCCTATGTCTGTCATTCTTTATTGTATTATAAGCACCAAAAGACCGAAAGATAAGCCAAAAATTTTTGACTTATATCCCGATCTTGCGTGTATGCTGTCGTTCTTAGTTTCCTGTGTTAGCAGGTGTATCTGTCAAAGTCCAAGTAAAAGTTGTCGTGTATTTTTTCGCATATTTTGTGGTTGAACCAGGTACTTCTAAGGAAATACTTGTTTTAGCGGTATCTACACTATCGCCCCAGCTCATTAAGTACGTACCCGCACCTTCTTTATCGCCAGCAGCCATGACCACTGATTCAGCCCCAGTTGGGTTTAATTCAATCGTAGCTGGCGCTGTCGTTGGTTTTGCAGATTGTGAAGCTGAAACCACGCGTCCGTTGCTTAAAGTTACTTTGGCCGCTGTTAGTTCTTGGTTGGCTTCAGTTTTGAATTGACCATTTTGTTTTACTTTTAACGTCCAACCTGTTTCAGTCCCACGATTATCTGAGACTTGAACAAAGTTCGGGCCTTCTTGGTCGGCACCAGCATTATCTTTGTATTTTTGTGTTTCTGCATAGTAGGTCATATTTTTTGAGGTAATCGTTTGTTCCCCAAAAGATAAGCTAGATGCATAGTCAATGGATAACGGACCTGCTGTCCCTGGCTTAGGCCCTGTCGGATCAGTTGGATCAACTGGCGTAATTGGTTTATCCGGATCTGGATTCGTCGGATCAACTGGATTCGTTGGGTTCGTATTTGGTGCAAATTGAATCGCTCCGTTTGTTTGGTATTCACCACCGTCGACTGCTAATGCACTCATTGGTACAAGTGCTAGTGCGCCTAAAGTTGTGGTTGCCATCAATGTCATTACTTTTGTCTTTTTCATTTATTTCCCTCCATTATTTACTGGTACATCTGAAAGTAGCCAAGTCAAAGTTGTTTTATATTGTACTGCATCCTTAGGGGTTTTCCCGGGAACAGTTAGTGAGATTGCCCGTGTGATTGTGGCATTTACTTGCTGTCCTTGTTGATTTTTTTCAGTCACTTTTTCTGCTTGCCCCCACAGCGTGATCCACGTTCCGGCGCCGGTCTTTTCTGGGGCTTGCATGACAACAGTTTCTGCGCCCGCAGCATCTAATTGAATGTTTGCGGTAGCAGTTGGCGGCAATACGTCCGTCGCATTTGAGCGCACACTGGGCTCAGTAAAGGCGACGGTGGCGCCTGTTAATTCTTTGTGTAATGTTTCTGCATTACGAAATTGACCATTTTGTTTCACTTTTAAAACCCAGCCAGCATTGGTTCCCCGTAAATCACTTACTTGTACATAATTAGCAGTTGCCAATTCACTTGCTGAACCATCTGGATTTTTATAGTTTTGCGCTCTGGCAAAATACGTTTGATCCTTATTCGATATCTCATTACTCCCAAAATCCAAACTTGAGGCATAATCGATGGAAAGTGGCCCAGGTGTGCCTGGATTAGGTCCATCAGGATTCGTTGGATCGACTGGTCGAACTGGTTTTTCTGGATCGGGATTTTCTGGATTTACTGGATCCGTCCCATCTGTGCTTGGGGTAAAAACAATCGACTGTTCGCTATCAAAAACGACCGTCGCCGCTTCAGCAGGAACAGTGGCGCCAAGCAACATTGTTCCGAATAACAAGGAGTAGACGACTGTTTTTTTCATTTACTTAGCCTCCAACATTCGTTGGTACAGATTTCAATGTCCATGTTAAGGTCGTACGATATTCTTTTGCTAATTTAATCGCTTTACCTGGGACATTTAATTTCACGGCAGTAGCACCTTCTGTCGCATCTTTCCCAAAACGATAGACCCAAGTCCCCATTCCTTTGCCATCTTCTGCTTTGACTAATTCTACTTCTGTTCCAGGAACAAAGGTATGTGCTGCTGTTGGTGTTGGCGCGTATGCGGCATCAACAATCGATGTCACACCTGCATTGGCAATCGATAAAGCGGCCCCCACTAATTCTTCATTTTGGGCTGTTTTGAATTGCCCATTTTGTACAGCGCTTAACGTCCAGCCTTCTTGTGTCCCACGTTTATCCGTTACCTGAACATAGTTGGGACCTGTTGTTCCATCTTTAAATGTTTGAATTTGTGCGTAATAATCTTTCGTATCGGAAGTGATTTTTTGGGCGCCAAATTGAAAGCTTGAAGCATAGTCAATTGATAAGGGGCCTGCAGTCCCTGGTTTTGGTCCAGTTGGGTCAGTTGGATCTTCTGGTTCAACTTTTTCATCTGGATTGGTTGGGTTAACTGGCTTCGTTGGATCTGTATCTGGTTCAAATGTAATGGCGCCATTACTTGTATAGTTCACGTTAATGTCTTCCGCAAATGCTTGTTGTGTCGCTAGGACACCGCTAAATCCTACAATCCCTACTACTGCTAATACTGTTTTTTTCATCTTCTCTTCTCCTTTTAATAAATAATATGCCTATAGTGATAAGGCTGATTCCCAAATAAATAAATGGTCCTTGATTGGTGGTACCTGTCGCTGGTAATCTTCCTTGTCGCGACCCATATACGCCAGAAGAAAGGACGGATGAAGCGCCTCCGTCAGCTGGCTTGGTGGGTTCAGTCGTTGTGGAAGAATTACTAGTCGCTGTTGTCGACTCTTCTGTGGGATATTCATACGTTCCATAAAAGGAGACAACACCACTATTTTCATAAGCTGCTTCCCCAAACGCAGTGTCTGAATGACAGAAGCTGAAAAGACCTAAAAAACAACTAAGCAAAAGGTATTTTTTCATCTCACTTCTCTCCTCCTTGTTATGGTGCCATGACTAATGACCATGACAATGTCCCTTTGAATTCGCCAACTTTTTGTTTCTCGACTGGCACAGATAGTTTAAGTCCCCGTTGGTTTGCCGCACCCCAACCTTGGTTAATTGTATAACTACCTGAACCGGAGCCTTCATTTTCTGTAACAACCGTATCTCCCTTATTGAGTAAAAATTCTCCTTTGTCTGTAACCAATGACAAATCTTCCAATTGATCTGTGCCGTTCGTTAAGGGATTCGTTACCTGAACATTCAGTTTCCAAGGCGTACTTTCTGTCCCGCGTGTGTCTTGAACGACTAAATCACCTGAAAGAGTTGGCCAGTAAACTTCTGGCTTGGCAGAAATTTTTTGTTTGCCAAAATCAATTGTTTTAGGTACTTTTTCTAACGTTAATTCACCTGAAATAGACACATTGACTTTTTTATTTAACGTTTCACCAGCTTCTGTAAATTGATAATTGGCTGGCACCGTTTTGGCTAATTCTTCTGGTTTCGCTTGCTGAATGGCTTGGAAGGTTGCGGCATCAAGACTTGGTGTTTGATTGGCCCGATCATCTGCGAAAATCACCGTTGCTTGTGTCCATTGTGCCAACTCGTCTGAATTCGTTAAGCCATTTGCTTCTTTTAATTTCAAATGCGCACTTGTCGCATACAAGGCAAACGAACGATCTTTGGCAAGGACACTTTCATTTTTCACAACAACTAAATGAACCGTTTTGTTTTGCAAATTATCTCCTGACGTCCCTGCTTCTAATTGAATATCATGTGTCCGCGATACAGTTTTTTCTGCTAACGGCGTTTGAATTTGTGGTAAATCAGTCTCTTTTAATGAGGTCTTGAAAAATGGCCGACCTTTTGCACCGAGCATTTCTATTACTTTATCGACAGTCGTTAGTTGCGCTGCCTCATCTTCTGTGACAATCACCGATTGCCCCGAAAGTTCCACTTTATTTGAAAATTGAACTTTCACCTGATAACTGTAGTTCATATTCGTCGCTTTCCATGAAAGCGGGGTGGTATCTTTTTGCTCTGGAATTTGCTCTATCGCGCTCCCAACTTCACTAGACTTAACCGTTCCTTGGTGCAACCAAGAACCTGTTACTTCGTCAGGAAGGAAGCTTAGGGTTGGTGTTAAAGCACTTGAGGTCGGAATCATCAAACGTCCTTTTTGAACTTTTTGTCCAGCTACTTCGGTGCCCCACGCTTGTAAGGTTAATGGCGCATTGCCGGCTTTGACCTCTTTTACATCATGAGAAATAGTACCTGCACCTGCCACAATTCCAGGCGTTTCCACTTCGTAATCGATGATGGAGCCAGGAATTGCTATCCCATAGCCATTGGCGCCCTTGGTCACATCGTTATCGCCAATAAATGTTTTTCCAGTCGCTTTTTCAATCCCATGAAACGTTGTTGGCGTAAGTTTTGTAGCATTATTGACCGTTGGATTAATCGTCAAGACCTGATAGGCTTTGACATTTCCAAACCAAGTCCCTGTGCTATCCACCAAAGCAGTTGTATCTGTCGTTGGTTTAATCCATAAAAGTTCATCTTTTGTTGGATCGACAGCTTCAAAATCCGCAATGTTTACCTTACCTGTACCAGGAATTGTTTCTAATGTTGCATGATCCTGAACCGTTAGTTTGCTAGCTGAGATTAAATTGGCCGTGTTGGTGATCCCAATTCCAGCGTTTTTAGATAGATGAATTGATCCGAATTCATTGTAAGTCGTACTGTGGTTCGCGGCAGTAGCAGAAACGCCATTTTTGATGTTCCCACCATTAGCCATTAATTTAATGCCATTGGTGACATTTAATTCCGTAAAGTTGACAACGCCTAAGCCTGTCGCATTTAGTGGTTCTGTTTGATAGTTATCGGTGCCGTCAACGTTAGTCCCAAAGTTAAAGGCCACTTTATTTGAACTAGCATTCACAATTGCATTAGTGAAATTATCTGTTGATGAACCACCGGATAAACCGTTAATACTAACTGCACCTTGAACATTTGCGGTAACATCACGTAAGATTTTTCCGCCACTGATATTGGAATACTGTGTCGCATATAAATTTCCAATACTAGAACCCGCTGCTTGAATATTCATTGTAATCTTGCCGTTCTTGGTATACGCAGCATTGGTTCCACCATCACCGTAAATGCTGGCCCCATTTAGAGATTCCACACCTGTTTTAGTGAAAATATTTAAAGTAATTGTGTTTGATTCATCCGTTCCTAGTGTCGTATTTTGACCATAGGGCCGACCACCAGTAATGTAGGTATTACCAGGCAACTTAAACTCTCCGTTGTAATTTCTTAAATCAATTAAGAGTTTGGCATTTCCAAGAAGTGAGCCCGCATTGGTAATCCCACCTGAAAAACCGTTCGCGCCTGTCCGAGGAGTTCCTGAGAAATTTCCTCCGTAGATGCGATTGTCTGAATTACCAGTAATTGTATGGCCACCGCTTGCTCCATAAGAAGCGCCCATCGAAGCATTAATTACTCCTTCATAAACCGTTACACCGACATTCCCAACATTTTTGGCATCATTCCAGCCACCGCCTGAAAGAAACCAATCGACTTGACCATTATTAACGATTGTTTGACCGTTTCCATAAACTCGAGCTGCTTGATAGCCTGTTCCTTCTAATGTGTCAGCAATCCCGCCATTCAATGTGTTAGAAGTATTGCCTTCAACGACACCTGAAAAAGAGCCACCATATGTCCAGCGAGCAATGGTATTATTTAAAACAGTCTTAGTATCTCCTTTTATATAGATATCCCAAGTATCATTACTAGCAGGATAGCCGCCGCCACCAACAATATCCCAACCTGAACTATACCCACGACTTTTATCGGTCGTTGAATAATCTAAACTCGTCGGTTTTGCGCCTGAATAAGCCATACCATCGCCACCTAAAGACCCATCACCATTCGCTGTTCCCACTTCAATTGTTGTATTTCCTTCAATATAGCCGCCGCGGCCAGCTGCAGTTGAGTAAATTGCACCATTATTAAACGAACCGCTGACTAATTTAGAAGAAATATTTCCAAAAACTTTAAAAGCTGCTGCTGATTTGGCTAATTCTGCTCTTTGTTGTGGTGTATAAGCATCATACGTTGCTTCATTTGAGGCCCCAATTTGACTCTTGTTAAATTTCGAAACATTGTTACCAGCACCGCCGTTAAAATCATTAATACCACCAGCGGAATTCGTTCCTGCTGTAACCACATTCGTAATATCTCCGATGATCGTTCCAGAATATTGGTTGCCTCCTTCAAAATCTGCACGACCCGCACTATACAACTGTGTATTTAAATTTGTAGTAATTCCATCAGTCGTACGATTCGTTCCTATATCGCCACGGGAAGAGCCACCAATAAAACGTTGACCCGCTGTATACCAACGGCCATATCCAGAAATATCGTTTGTTACTTTTCCACCAATATTTCCGTATTGAACACCGCCATAATACGTACTTAATTGGAAACCTGTAGCAGCATTCGTAATCGCAACCTTTGTTGAGACGTTACCAGTAACATTCGCTGTGTTGGTTGCGTTGGTCCCATAACCGCCCCCATAAATTGAAGCAATTCTGCCACCAGAATCATTGACAACCAATGAAGTATTCCCAGTCACTGTCCCAATATTGGCGCCCCCACTTAATGTATTTAGTCCGCTCCGTGTATTGTTAATAACAATCGTAGGATTTCCAGCTAAATTACCACCATTTTGGTTTCCGCCATAGAAATTCCATGTCCCTGTACCTGTACTATTTACTGTTAAAGTTGGGTTTCCTGAAACATCTCCTGTATCCGTTCCACCGTATACGGTCAGACCGTTTCCACTAGAACCGCCATTCAAGTTCAAACTGTAACCATTTAAATACATATTCGTACCTGTATAGTTTAGATTTCTCAAAGTGATGTTTGAGCCAAAATAGATATTTTGATTAAATCCTAACGTCTTAGAACCCGTTGGCGCCGTTTGATCCATACTAATCGGATCCGCGCTGTTTCCAGTAATCACTAAATGATTGACCTTGCCTTGCAAGGCGTAAAAGGTCATATTACTTGCCGTAACGGTGTCAGGAATCACTTTAGCGGTGGTCGCCGCACTCGTCGTAATATTGTTTCCTATATAAAGAGTGAAATCGCCATTGTTCCCCTGTTGATACAAATCAAACAAGGCTTCTTTCAAGCCAGCCTCTGTCGATGCATATTCTTTGTACGCTGCTCCATCTCCTGCAGGACTTGGCACAACAATCACTTTTGTTTTATCCGCAGGAGCAATTGTGTCCGCAATGGACTGATCAACTGAAACAGCTCTGGCCATGCGTGTCAGTTTCTGTTTAAAGACAGCCGTAAGTTGTGTATCTTCTGAAAACTCTAATTGAAGAAGTTCTTCATTTGTATATGTTTTTCCTTGGTAAGACCAGCCAACGAAAGTCGCATTTTCCTCACTATTCGCCCATTTTGGTAATTCTTCTGTCCGAAGTGGCTGATTTTTTTCTTTTACCACTTGATAACTTTTGGCATCATTTTGAAACAAAGCTTGATCCGTTGTTTCAAAGGTCAACGTGATTTGCTTCTGCTCTTCGCTTGGTTTTATTTCTGTGGAAGAGGTGGTTACTTTTTCTGTGATAGCACTAGATTCCGTCATTGATGACTGTTCTATAGAATGTGCGCTGCTTTCTTTTGTTGCTTCACTTGTACTGGTTTCTGCTGTTTTTGGCTGTGTCTGCGTACGTTCTGTTTGTTGCTCCCCTTCAATCGCCCACGCTGAAACAGATAAAAATGGTTGTACAAGTAAACAAGTTGCCAATAAAACAGCGATTTTCTTTTTCATTAACTTCATCACTCCTCCCTCGAAGTAAACTTTCCACAACCAACCTATGGCTCAAGTATACGAAGTTTTCTTCTGATTTTTTTAAAGATATTTTCTTAATTTCAAAAAAAAAATTTATTTTTTAATTTTCTTTTTGTTAACTAAACGAATTTTTTGCTGTTTTTGTAAGATAAAAATGTTAATTTGTTCACAAAAATAACAAAAACGTTGTTTTTAACATTAAAATTAACAAACGAGTTCGTAGTATAGCACGGATTTTTTCTCATGTAAACATCATTAAATAAACATTTTTGTTTAATTTATACATATTTCTCAGCTGAAAAAATGACAAAAATAAATAAACAGAGGCCTTAGAAATATTTCTAAGGCCTCTGTTTATTTATACGTATTCACAAACTGGACTGTTTCTTGGTAACATTGTTTAGCTTCTTTTGTTTGATAGTCGAATTGATATTCGTGGGTGATCGTTGCTTTCTTATCTTTGAAAAAGAGAGCTGAAACTGGAACATTTAAAGTTTTTAACCGCTGAACCAAGGCTAGTCCTTGCTCTTGGAATGAAAAGCTATTGCCATCTGTTAGATACGTCGGGGGAAATTCTTTGGTGGCTTTATCCACTAAACTCACTTCTTGCAGTTCTGCACTCGTCTGCCAGTCTTTAGTGCCGAGCAAGGACCAAGCCACTGTTTTAACGAAAAATTTCATAAAACGATTATCACTTTGTTGGTTGGCCATTTGTTTCAAATCCACCGGACCACAATACGAGAGCGTGCCTTTTAAATGGCTAGCCGGCAATGCTGCAGTCATCCCTAGTTCTTTGGCATAGTTGGCATTGGTTTGAACTGTTGCATATTGTAGAGCAATCTGTGCACCCGCACTGTCCCCGCCAATAAAAAGCTTAGATAAATCTAACATGGGATATGCTTGTTTCTTTTCTAATAAAAATTGAACAAGTTCATCGACCTGCTGGAGCTGGCTTGGATAAGGTGCGTCTGGTGCTAATTCATAATTCATTGAAATAAAGGCAACTGAGGAATCAGCCACTAAACGTGTCGCAAACTCTTTCATCCCAGACTTATCTCCTCCCACATAGCCACCACCATGGACCCATAAAACGACTGGTACCGCTTGTTTTGACGTTTGGGGATAATACAAATCAAAGGTATTCTTTTTTCTTGAAGAAGGGTATGTTTGATTTTCTTGCAATTGGACATTGGGTAATGCTTTATCATAGGAAGCTGAATCTTTTATTTCAACTTCGCCTGCGAATAACTGGTTGATGACCCAAGCGCCTGGCTTAGGGGATAATTGAAAGGCGAGAAACACACCTAAGCAAATAACCACAATGATTCCTAACAACCAAAGGATAAAACGTACGATTTTTCTTTTCACTCTATTCACCTGCTTTAATTTGTAGCAAAATTATAGCATGTTTTTTAGCCAAAGCGTTTATTTTGAAACAGCTTTTTTAGAATTTGATGTACTTTTATCATTTGAAATGCTTTCTTAAAAGCTGTAAAATGAACAAAATGACTTTAACCTTTAGGAGGTTGCCAAATGAAAGCTCTGATTTCCATTGATTATACGAATGATTTTGTCGCCACAGACGGAAAACTAACCACTGGTGCCGCTGGACAAGCTATTGAAACGGCCCTTGTTCAACAAACAAAGCACTATTTTGACAATGGCGATTTTGTGGTTTTTGCCATTGATGGGCATGACCCCCTAGATCGCTATCATCCTGAAAATAAACTTTTCCCGCCCCACAATGTCTTAGGAACTGACGGGCGTAATCTGTTTGGCTCGCTAGATGATTTTTATCAAGCTCACAAAAATGAGGCAAGCGTTTATTGGATGGACAAACGACACTATTCTGCTTTTAGTGGTACAGATTTGGACATTCGATTACGAGAACGAGGAATTACAGAGCTTTGTTTAACTGGTGTTTGTACAGATATTTGCGTGTTGCATACGGCTGTCGATGCCTATAATTTAGGCTATCAATTAATGATTCCCGAGAATGCCGTTGCTAGTTTTGATGAACAAGGACATGAATGGGCATTACGCCACTTTAAACAAACTTTAGGAGCAACCATTCTATAAAAAGACTGGTCAATCCTTCCATGCGCCCTATCTATACTCAAAAAATCCTGTGAACAACACAAAAGAGCCTGGGACAAAAATCACTTTGGATTTTTGTCCCAGGCTTAAAAATTGATAAACGGCGGGAACAGAATAAGCAGAGACTGCTAGCTGATAGAAATTAGCTACTCATAAAAAAGTGAGGAATCCCACTTTTTTATAGACCAATGACCGTTGCAAAGAAAGGAACTACTAAAACAGTAACTACACCAACCACTACGACAGAAATACTAGCCATAGCAGCCTCTGTTTCGCCCATTTCCATGCCAACTGCCACACCTAGGGCATGTCCGGCCGCACCTAAAGCTAAACCTTTGGCGATTGGATTGTTAATTTTAAACCATTTCAATGCAATTCGGCCCAAGGCATAGGTTAGTACACCATTGAAGATTACAGTAAACGCCGTAATGGAAGCAATGCCGCCAACAGTTTGAGAAATAGGTACGGCAATCGCTGTTGTAGCTGCTTGTGGTAAGATTGAGGCCACTAAATGATTATCCATGCCAATCACTTTTCCTGCAAAATAAACAGCCACTAACGAACCAAAAGAACCAATTGTTAACGCCGTTAAAATTTCTAACCAATAGTTTTTCAACACGTCTCTCTTTTTATATAAAGGAATCGCAAACGCTACTGTCGCAGGCTCTAGAAAGAAGCTGATATATTTGCCACCTTCATTGTATTGCTCGTAACTAATTCCTGTTACTTTTAAAACGACAACGCCTAAAATCATCGCAACGAATAATGGCGTAAATAAGAAGAAACCTTTACTTTTTTTAAACAACCAAGTACCTATGCCAAATACAGCTAATGAAATAATAATGCCAACATACGGATTCATGCGCGAACCTCTCCTTTCGCTTTCTTCGTTGCTGCGGGTTCTTTTTCTTTTCGAGCATCTTTCATATGCAATAAAAAGGCGCCCGTCCAACCAGTTGTTGCTAGTAACGCTAATGTTGCTACTAAAATAACAAAAACAATTTGAACGCCAAATTGTTGCATAATCCCTAAAGAATTAACTAAGGAAATCCCTGAAGGAACAAATAAAAATGTAATAACCGTTGATAAGCTATTACCTAGCCCTTCCACTTGCTCCAATTTAACAACTTTTGTACATAAACCAATGAACAATAACACCATGCCAATTACTGAAGCAGGCATTGGTATTGGGGAAATGAACGCCAAGCCGTTGGCGATTAACATAATAATGGCAAAAACTGCTGCTTGTTGTAAAAATGAATATACTTTCTTTTCCATTCTTCTTCGCTCCCTTTTCTCTGTTTTCTATGGGTTAAGTATATAAAGAAAACGTTTTTTTAAGGGCTTTTTTTCATGAAATGCCAGAATTTCTTCACCAAATGCAAAAATCACCACTTGAAATGCATTCGACATTTCAAGTGGTGATTTTTTAACTTAAGCCAAGTTTTTCTTTAAATTCTTTGACGTATGAACGGCTAACAGGTACTTTTGAGCCGTTGGTTAAAATTACTTGCAACGTGTTATTAAACCACGGCTGAATTTCTTGAATTTTTGTTCGATTCAAGATGAAACTTCGATGCGTTTTAATAAAGAGCGTGGCAGGTAATTTTTGTTCGATACTGTTGAGGGTCCCTGTCATCTTATAGACCTGTTGATCCACAAAAATGCTCAGTTGCCGTTCTTCGACAGAAACGAGGTAAATATCTTCTGGCGCCACAAGATAAATGCGGTCTTCCCCTTGAATAGGTATTGCTTCAGATTTTGGTCCTTTTTCGGCAGTGTTTTCTGGGACAGCTTGACCCATTTCTTTCGATGCTTTTTCAATGACTTGTGTTATTTTTTCTTCTTCAAAAGGTTTCAAAATATAATCTTTTGCATTCACTTGAAAGGCCTTTAACGCATATTGATCATAGGCGGTTGCAAAGACCAAGTAGGGCGCTTTTTTAAGATGGGTTAATTTTTCCGCTAAATCAAACCCGCTTTCATCGGTCAAATGAATATCTAAAAATAACAAATCTGGCTTTTGATCCATCATCTCTTCCATTGCCTCCGCCACAGAATCCGCTTCTGCAACGCTCGTCACTTGCGGATGTTGGGAAACAAGATAGCTCAATTCTTCTCGTGCTAAGGGCTCATCATCAACGATTAATACGTGCATCTAATTCCTCCTGTTCCATCGGGATTTCTAAATGAACATGGCTCCCGCCTGTCTCTAAATTTTCAATTAAAAAACAACCTTCTGATCCATAAAGGTTCGCCATTCTGCGGGACAGATTTTCCAGTGCCGTGCCGGTGCCTTTTTCCGAAGTCACTGTCGTCTTTCCTAATAGCAAGCGGCGTTCTTCAGGAATCCCTTGCCCATTGTCATACACATCCACATGTAATTTGTGTTGTTTTGCTTTGACCACTACCCGAACTTGATTGTTCTCCTTCCGGCTGCCAAATGCATGCTTGATGGTATTTTCCACTAACACCTGAATCGCATACGGCGGTACTTTTTCTGAAGCAACCGCTTCTTCCACGTCAAATGTTACTTGATAACGATTCGGAAACCGTGCTTGTTCTAATGACAAATAGGCTTTTACTTGCTCTAGTTCTTGTGAAACTGGGATCGTAGTTTGCACGGCTCCCTGTAAGTTGCCTCGAAAGTATTTACTTAATTGAAGCAATAGTTTCCGCGCTTTTTCACTGTCTTTCCGCATTAATGCGGAAATAGTATTGATGGCATTAAAGAAGAAATGCGGGTTCACTTGCGCTTGCAAGGATTTAATTTCAGCTTCTTTAAGTAATTTTGATTGTACTTCCGCTTCCCCTAATTCAATTTGTGAAGAAAAAATTGTCCCAAGACCTTCTGCTAACTGTTCCTCGACATGTGTTAATTGCGCTGGATCCGTAAAGTACATTTTTAAGGTGCCAACAATTTGCTGATGGGAAAATAATGGAATCACAATCGCCGCTTGCAACGGACAATTAGGGTCCGAACAACCAACTTCTTCTTTGGCATGTGCGATGGTCATTCGGCCCGTCCGTAACACTTCCCGAGAAAGCTCCGTAATGACTTCTAGCTCTGGAATATGATGATCGCTTCCTGCGCCAACATGAGCTAAAATTTGATGACTGTTTGTCATGCTAATCGCACTGACTTTTGTATAATGCTTAATAATCTCCGCAACTTTTTTGCTGGAATTTTTATTGAGGCCTTCTCGAAAATATGGCAGTGTTTCCGCTGCTAATTCCAAAACATCGTGCGTCTGAACCGCTTTGGCCTGCTCTTCTTGTTTCAATGTCGTTGTTAGAATCGACATAAAAATAAACGTTCCTACGCTATTTAACAAAATCATCGGCAGCGCAATAAAACGAACCAACGTGGCTCCATCCGCTAGATCACCGCTGAAAAAGAAAATAAAAATCATCTGAATCATTTCCATGCACGCTCCGACAATGGCAGAAAAGCCGGCAGACGGAAAAACGGTTTGCTTTGCCATGCGGCTCCCTAAAAAACCGGCAATTAAGCCAACAATTAAAGAAGCAGGCACATAAAAGAAACTATGCCCTCCACCTTGAATAACCCGATGAAAGCCAGCAATTAAACCAACCGTACTGCCGACAATCGGACCACCTACTAATCCAGAAACGCCAATTACTAACGTACGCGTATTCGCAATGGAAGCATTGCTGCTTAAATAGGTTAGTAAATTATTGGGGACAATCTGATTCTTAGCGATTTCGATACCTGTAAAATTAGAAATAATAGCAAATAAACCAAAAATCAAAATCAACTGAACTTTTGAAGACATTTTTTCACGACTTAATAAAACACGCTTAAAATAAGGCACATTCACTAAAAGAAAGGCCAGTAAAATAATTAAGCCTACCCGTTCCATCATTAAAATAAATAATTCGACCACACCGGCACCTCCTTCCTATTAACTATACTATAAATCAAGGAAAAGAAAAAAATGAAGCTTCTCAAAAAAGAAGCTTCATTTTTTCTATTCATTAAAACGCAGGAATATTGGCACCTTTAGAATTTTTCTTGATGTATTCAGCAACTTCTTTTGTTGTCATCGCTTCTTTTAAAACCTTGATTTTTTCGCTATCTTTTTCGCCTTTACGTGTCACAACTTGCAATGCGTAATGTTTACTTGCTTCTTCATCTTCTAACAAAATCGCATCTTTCGTTGTTAAACCAGCAGGTTCTAAGTAGGCTGGGTAGCAGAACACCATAGCGATGTCTTTTTCATCATAGGCTTTAGCTAAATTCAGTAAATCAATGCTTTCAAAAGTGATGTTTTTAGGATTTTCCACGACATCTGCCACCGTGCCGTTAAAGCCGACACCTTCTTTTAATTTAATCACGCCGTTTGCATTTAAAATTGCTAAAGCACGACCTTCATTGGTTGGATCGCTAGGAATCCCCACTTTGGCATTTTCAGGTAAATCTTTCGCATCTTGGTATTCTTTTGAATAGAAACCACCAGCAAAATAATAAATCGGTTGCACAGCCACTAAATCAGCTTTTTTCTCTTTGTTAAACATTTCCATGAAGGGTTGATGTTGCGCAAAATTAGCATCCGCTTCGTCATGTTGCACGGCATCGTTGTAGGCAACATTGTCGCTCACTTCCATAATGTTAATTTTGTACCCTTTTTTCTCAGCTTCTTTCTTGGCAATCTCCAAGATATCTTTTGAAGATTCCAATTGCACGGCCACGGTAATCTCCTTGTCTTCTTTCTGATCTGCTTGTTTATTTCCCCCACAGGCAGCTAAAATGACTGTTGCAATAACAGCGAATGTTGCTAAATAAAACTTCTTCATTCTTTTGTCCTCCTACTTTCTTTTGTCTAGTTTTTGGGCAATGAAGTTCCCAAGCATTTGTAAAATGAAGACCAGTGCAATCATAATCACAATGGCAACATACATAATACCGTATTCATACCGTTGATACCCGACACGAACTGCAAAATCGCCAATCCCGCCGCCACCAACAACACCCATCACCGTGGAATATGAAACCATACTCACTGTCGTGGTTGTGTAAGCAAGGACTAATCCGCTACGTGCTTCCACCAATAAAAAGTGCCAAATGTATTGGACTTTCGAGGTACCTAACGAATTAGCTAAAAAATAAATTTCTTCTGGAACATCCAACAGCACTTGTTCAACCAAGCGAGCAAAAATCGCGATCGCAACAATACTCAATGGCACAGATGAAGGAATTGGGCCAAACGCCTTTCCTAAAACAGAACGAGTGACTGGAATCAACGCAATCACAAATAATAAATAAGGAAACGAGCGAATAACAGTTACAATGAAATTTAAAACCCAGTACAGCCAAGGTTGATGCCCTTTGACTTTCGGATTAGCCAAAAATAGTCCTAATCCTAAAGGCAAGCCGACAAGCAAACAGATAGCCATCGAAATCGACATCATAATCCCTGTTTCTTTTAAACCAATCAGCATAGATGGCCAATATTCGGCAAAGGTTTCTGAAAAAGTCATGGACGCAAACTCCTTTCCACTTTTTCTAAATAGGAAAGCGGTTCTTCCTCATATTGCTGAGGATTATTCAGAAATTCGCCAATTAACTGACCTTTTTCCATCACTAAGATACGATTACATAAGCGCTTCACGGTTTCTAATTCGTGACTAACAAAGAAAATAGTCGGTCGGAATTCCTGATGCGTCTTATGTAATAGTCGAACGACACTTTCTGTATTTTCTTCATCTAATGAACTCGTTGCCTCGTCACATAATAACCATTTTGGATTACGGCTCAACGCTCGAGCAATAGAGACACGCTGTTTTTCCCCACCAGAAAGCTGAGCAGGATACGCTTCTGCCTTATGGGCCATATCAACAAACGTTAATAAACGCTCAATTTTTTCAGGCTGTTTCTCTTTTAAAAGTTTCAAAGGCAACGCAACATTATCATAAATTTTCAAATTTTCTAACAAATTGTAATGCTGAAACACCATCCCCATTTGTTGTTGCTGCTGGCGAACTTCTTTTTTAGAAAAGGTTTGAACATTTCTGCCATCAATACGAATCTCCCCTTCACTCGGTTGTTCCATTAAATTCAACAAACGTAACAACGTGGACTTGCCAGAGCCACTTTTCCCAACAATCCCAACGATTTCTCCTGGTTGGACAGAAAAGTGAATATTTTTTAACGCGTGTGTCTCTTGATAGACTTTCGACACATTCACTAACTCAATCATGATTACCTCCTAAAGGCCGACAAACAAACTATAACAACTAAAAAAACTGTATAACAATTAAAGTAATTCTGTGAAACGATTTAAAAAAACTATTACGAATTAAAAAATAACATACGTTTCGAAAAACAGCGTTATATCAGAGATGTAACTACTTACATCATCTACTAAAACAGAAAAAAAAGCAACCTTTTTATTTGTGAAAAAAACACTATCTGTTTTTTGCCTGTATTATTTTGTACAAATGAATTAAAAATTTCCTGTTTCTACAGCTATTTCCCCACGCTCCTCTAAAAAAAGACATTCTCAGAAACGAGGCATCCAAAAAAGGAAAAGCGCTCGTAACGATAATGTCTCTAATAGTTTACTTTTTAAATACAACTGTTTCTTCGACAGTAATTCTTTCAGCCAATGATTGAATCACTGGACAGTTTGGGGAGACAAGCTTCAAACACCGTGTCGCCCGTGCTTGAAAGTCTTCTGGAACAGACACATAAAAGAGAATCGTCACCTGTTTTAATGGTTGTGCGCGTCTCTCTACTTCTCTTGAATACGTGACTTCTATTTTTTCAAACTCAAAGGGAATGTGCGAATTTTCCAAAACGGATTGATACACGTATCCCCCACAAGCGCCAATTGCCGAAACGAGCATTTGAACTGGCGAATATCCCTCTTCTTTTGCTAACACCCAGCGCGCTGTTTTCGTTTGTAATTCAAATTTTTCCACACCACGAATAATCGTCAAACGTTCTACCATTGCCATCTTCACTCCTTTTTACTCTTTCTTAAAAGATACTACAAAACAGCGCTAAAACAAACATTTCTAACTTCTCAACTTAGCAAGTCCTAAAAAAAAACAAAATTCTCACTTGACAAACAACGCAACACCTGATAATATACTTCCGTTCAAATCGTAACCATTACGATTTAGATTTTATAAATCCAAAAAGAAAGGAAGTGCCTTATGGCTAAAAAATCAAAAATTGCTAAAGCAAAAAAACAACAAGCAATGATTGCAAAATATGCGCCTATTCGCCAAGCCTTAAAAGAAGCTGGCGATTATGAAGGTCTTAGCAAATTGCCAAAAGATGCTCATCCAAGTCGCTTAAAACTCCGCGATCAAACAGATGGGCGCCCACGTGGCTACATGCGTAAATTTGGCATGTCTCGGATTCGTTTCCGTGAATTGGCTCACCAAGGCTTGATTCCTGGCGTCAAAAAAGCAAGCTGGTAACTCATTATTTCGATAAAGACAACTAGCGAGGACAGTCGCATTTGGGCTGACCTCGCAGCCCCCTTTATCTTTTATACGCAATTAAAAAAATCAAATTGGAGGACGGTACTATGCGCCAAACCATTACGTTAGCTTGCGCTGAAACTGGCGAGCGCCTTTACTTAACAAGTAAAAACAAACGAAATACACCAGAAAAATTACAGCTGAAAAAATATTCACCAAAATTACGGCGCCGCGCACTTTTCACTGAAGTCAAATAACAGGAGGAAAACTTGATGGGCATTCCAATCACCATTGTTTCTGGCTTTTTAGGCGCAGGAAAAACAACCTTAATTAACCATGCGCTTGCGCAATCACCGTTTCCTAAAGAAGAAATTATTATTATTGAAAATGAATTTGGTCAAACAGGCGTTGACCACGCATTACTTTTACAAACCACGGAACGAATTATTCAATTAAATAACGGTTGCATGTGCTGCAGCTTACGAGGAGATCTTCTTGCCTCTTTATCAGCAATCTTAGAAGTGTATCAAGAAGAACAACAACCCATTGCCCAAGTCATTTTAGAAACAACGGGCATTGCTGATCCGCAACCAATCATTCAAACAATTTTAACGACCCCGCACATCAAAAATCATTTCTATATAGACAGTCTCTTAACGGTCGTTGATGGGCATCATTGGCAACAACAGCTTCAAGAATCCGAAGCCATCAAACAACTGGCCTTAGCAGATCGCCTCTTTTTTTCTGTCAAGGAACCAGCAGACAGCACTCAGCTACCAACGTTCCAAGAAACCCTTCGTACCATTAATCCTTTTGCTGATATTTTATCCTTTCAAGCCAACGAGCCTCTTTTGGCTAGTGACTTTTTTCAATTAAATAAGTTTACGGCAACACTTACAGAACACGAAATGACTCATTCCCCGCATGAGCACGCCCACGAGCATCATCACCATACCTTTCACTCCCTCACGCTAACGGCGTCCTCAGCCATCAACGAACCTCTTTTCACTCGTTGGCTTGATTGGTTAATGTATACGCATCAGGAAAAGTTATACCGTTTCAAAGGGATTCTCGCCTTACAGGAGCATGACTTGGCCATTGCCATGCAAGGCGTCAACCAGCAAGTGGCCTTTCAAATGACGAATCAACCCCCTCAAGAAACGACAATTGTTCTGATTGGCAAAGAATTAGAGACAAAAAAAATTCAAGAAACCTTTCAAACCCTCAACAAAATAGCTACTCCGTAAATTATTTTTTACGAAATGGAGGTCCTATATATAATGGAAAAAACTGACTTATCTAGCGCTTATCGTCGACTGAAAAGTCCCAACATCAAAACACGAAAACGCGCACTTAAAATCATTAAAGAACATAAGCGCAATAAACAAAAGAAAATTGCGTAATTCACTAAAGGAGCACACCTATGAAAAAATTTACTCTTCCCCTGTTAGCCGCCTTATCGCTAATCCTTTTCGGCGCTTGCGGCAAAACAAACACCTCTGATAAAACCGCTGACGGTAAAGAAAAACTATCCATTGTCACGACTTTTTATCCTATGTACGATTTCACTAAAAATATTGTAGGCGATGAAGGAGACGTCAAATTGTTAATCCCTGCTGGTTCTGAACCACACGATTATGAACCATCCGCCAAAGATATGGCTACCATCCATGATGCGGATGTTTTCGTTTACCACAATGAAAATATGGAATCTTGGGTACCAAAAGCTGCTAAAGGCTGGAAAAAAGGAGCCCCGAACGTCATTAAAGGTACCGAAAACATGGTCTTACTTCCTGGCAGTGACGAAGACGGACACGACCATGACCACGAACATGGCGAAGAAGGCCACCACCATGAATTAGACCCGCATACTTGGGTTTCACCCCATCGTGCCATCCAAGAAGTTACAAACATCAAAGAACAATTAGTCAAACTTTACCCTAAAAAAGCCAAAACATTTGAAACAAACGCAGAAAAATACTTAACAAAATTAACAGCCTTAGACAAAGAGTTCCAAACAGCTTTGAAAGACGCTAAGCAAAAAAGTTTTGTTACCCAACATGCTGCATTTGGTTATCTTGCCTTAGATTACGGCTTAAAACAAGTGCCAATAGCTGGTTTAACACCTGAACAAGAGCCAACAGCAGGGCGCTTGGCAGAGTTGAAAAAATATGTCACAGACAATCAAATTCGCTATATTTATTTTGAAAAAAATGCCAACGATAAAATTGCTAAAACGTTAGCTGACGAAGCAAATGTTCAATTGGAAGTCCTAAACCCGCTAGAAAGTTTGACACAAAAACAAATGGACAATGGCGAAGATTATCTTTCTGTAATGAAAGAAAACTTAACCGCTTTGAAAAAAACAACAGATACAGCTGGGAAAGAGGTTCAGCCAGAAACCTCTGAAAAAACAGAAAAAACCGTGGCTAACGGCTATTTCAAAGACAGTGAGGTGGCTGAGAGAACACTGACAGATTACGCTGGAAATTGGCAATCCGTCTATCCTTTATTAAAAGATGGCACATTAGACCAAGTCTTCGATTACAAAGCGAAACTGAAAAAAGATAAAACACCAGCCGAATACAAAACCTACTATGATGCCGGCTATCAAACCGATGTCGACCACATCAACATCACTGATTCCACCATTGAATTTCTGGTCAATGGCAAACCACAAAAATTCACCTATAAAGCAGCCGGTTATAAAATTTTAAACTATGCAAAAGGCAACCGTGGCGTCCGTTTCCTTTTTGAAACAGACGATGCCAATGCTGGGCGGTTTAAATACGTCCAATTTAGCGACCACAACATCGCACCAACGAAAGCCGCTCATTTCCACATCTTCTTCGGCGGCGATAGCCAAGAAAGTCTGTTCAATGAAATGGACAACTGGCCAACGTATTATCCAAACGACTTAAGCAAACAAGAAATTGCCCAAGAAATGATTGCGCATTAAGCATTCAAAAGAGAGGAGGTCGGGACAGAAGTGTTTAACTCCGAGAAATAAGAAGAAATTTCCGAAAATTGTTCTTTAATTTTTGGAGAATTTCGGCTTATTTCCGAAGGAGTTGCTTCTGTTCCCGCCGTTTATCAGTTTTTGAGCGTGGAGCAAAAATCCAAAGTGATTTTTGTCCCACGCTCCTCTCTTTTTTTATTTAGTCAAGCACACCATGTTCTGCTTCAAACGTCGCTAACAACTGGCGCACTTCATCCGTTGATTTTGTATTCATTAATTGTGCTCTTAAATCACTGGCACCTGGAAAGCCTTTGACATAAATTTTGAAGAAGCGGTGCAACCCAACAATGGAGCGGGGCACCAATTCTGCATATTTGTCTTGCAAATCCAATTGTAAACGTAGCAAGCCCAGTAATTCTTGTGGCGTATGTGTTTTGGGTTCTTTTTCAAAGGCATAAGGATTTTTAAAAATCCCCCGACCAATCATGATGCCATCTACACCATATTGTTCTGCTAATTCTAGGCCCTTTTGACGATCGGGAATATCCCCATTAATCGTAATTGTCGTTTGCGGTGCGACACGGTCCCGAATAGCCATAATTTGCGGAATGACCTCCCAATGGGCATCCACTTTACTCATCTCTTTTCGTGTTCGCAAATGAATGGATAGATTCGCAATGTCTTGCTCTAATAAATGCGTGATCCACGCATCCATTTCCGCCATTTCAGTAAACCCAATGCGTGTTTTGACACTAACAGGTAAGCCACCTGCTTTGGCGGCGTCAATCAATTCAGCCGCGACTTCTGGGCGCAAAATCAGCCCGCTGCCTTTTCCACGCTCAGCCACGTTGGGCACAGGACAGCCCATATTTATATCTAATCCTTGAAAGCCCATCTCCGCTACGCCGATACTCATTTCACGGAAAAATTCCGGTTTATCCCCCCAAATATGTGCCACCATCGGCTGTTCATCTTCTGTAAAAACGAGGCGCCCGCGCACACTGTCTTTTCCTTCAGGATGACAATAACTATCTGAATTAGTAAACTCTGTAAAAAACACATCTGGTGCTCCAGCTTCTTTCACGACATGACGAAAGACCACATCAGTGACATCTTCCATTGGTGCTAAAACAAAAAAGGGCTTTGGCAATGTTGCCCAAAAATTCTTGCTCATCTTCATATACTCCGTTTCTGATTTTTTCTTTATTTTCAACGACAATTGTCGACATATTCTGGTGCGAAACATTGCTATTATACAGGGAAATGCACGAAGAATCAAAAAAGCATACTTAGAAACAAGAAAACTGTCTGAATCTGCTCGCTAGAATGAGTGATTCAGACAGTTTAATCTTTTTACGGCTTAACTACGTAAACCACGCCCTGTTTCTACAAGGTACCAACAAATGCCATATAAAACGACAATAAATAAGATTAAAATGGTCATAGAAATACCAATTGGCACATCTTGAACCCCTAGGAAACCGTAGCGGAACCCAGAAATCATGTAAACAATCGGATTAACTTTTGAGACAGCTTGCCAAAATGGCGGCAACATGGAAATGGCATAGAAAACCCCACCCAAATAGGTTAAAGGCTGTAACACAAAGGTCGGCACAATCGATACATCATCATAGGATTGCGCAAAAATACCATTTAACAAACCAGCTAAAGAAAAGAGAATCGCTGTCATCAATAAAGTCATGATGACCATCAGCCAAGAAACAACGTGCAATGGCACAAAAAATAGAGAAATGATGGTGACTAACGCACCGACCAAAATACTACGACCAACGCCACCAATCACAAATCCCCAAATAATCACATGAGTTGGAACTGGCGCCACGAGAATTTCTTCGATATTTTTCTGGAATTTTTGTGAGAAAAAGGAAGATGAAACATTGGCGTACGAGCTTGTAATGGCTGACATCATAATTAAACCTGGCACGATAAATTCCATATAAGAAAAACCGCCCATATCGCCAATTCGCCCGCCAATCATTTTCCCAAAAATCACAAAATATAAGGACGTCGTAATCACTGGCGGTACCAGTGTTTGGACCCAAATTCGTAAATAACGGTTGGTTTCCTTCACAGCTAAACTTTTTAAAGCAGTAAAATACAGACTAAACATGTTGATCCTCCCTTTGGTACGTATCCTCGGTAATCTTCAAGAAGAGCTCTTCCAAACGGTTGGACTTATTCCGCATTGACAATACTTTGATTCCTTGTTGACTTAGCTGTTCAAACAAGTGATTGACTCCTTGGTTTCGTTCCACTTCCACCGCTAACGTTAACTCGTCCTCAAATACGCTTTGATAGCCTTCAATAACTGGCGCCTGCGTATAAGGTGCTAAATCAAAAATAAACGTTTCAAATTGTAATTTTGCTAACAAGTGCTTCATGCTGGTGTTTTCAATCAATTCACCAGACTGAATAATCCCAATGTTGCGACACAACATCTCAGCTTCTTCTAAGTAATGGGTCGTCAAAATAATCGTGGTTCCCTGCGCATTTAACTCTTGTAAAAAGGCCCACATTTCACGGCGCAATTCAATATCGACACCTGCAGTTGGTTCATCTAAAATCAATAACTTCGGCTCATGCATCAGCGCGCGAGCAATCATCAAGCGACGTTTCATTCCGCCAGAAAGCATCCGAGCCCGCTCGTTCCGTTTTTCCCATAAATTGGATTGTTTTAAATACTTTTCACTCCGTTTCATGGCTTCTTTACGAGACACCCCATAATAGCCCGCTTGATTGACCACAATCTGCTGGACCGTTTCAAACGGATTGAAGTTAAACTCCTGCGGCACTAACCCAATCTGTTGCTTCGCCCGCACCATCTCCGTATCTAAATCATACCCAAAAATTTTGACTTTCCCCGAAGTCTTATTAACTAACGAGGTCACAATCCCAATCGTCGTTGATTTTCCTGCGCCATTCGGTCCCAAAAGAGCATAAAAATCGCCTTCTTCGACTGTTAAATCAATCCCCCGCAACGCTTCAACACCTGAAGCGTACACTTTGCGTAAATCTTGTATCACAAGAGCATCAGTCATTCGTAACTCTCCTTAATGTATAAATATTCATGAATATTATTGTAACACTTCTCGATAAAAACGGGGGTTATTTTGATTAAATTTCACAGTTTTGCTTAGCTATTTTTCGACAACAAACTAGCCAACGATTAACGTGTTTATTTTGATTCAAAACTGTTTAAACAGTTTCAAGAGCGTTAAAACCCTTTCAAATCAAGGATTTAGAGTTCTCTTTTTTTGGCACAGAACTTGCTTTATATAAAAGTGAGGTGAAAAGAATGAAAAGAAAATTTTTAATTGCTAGTCACGGAAACTTAGCGAAAGGCTTCCAAAGTTCCTTGGATATTCTCGCAGACAAAGGAAAAGAGCTGGCGGTCATCAATGCCTATGTGACTCCTGAGGACTACACGCCAATTATTCAAACGTTTCTTCAGTCCCTTGGCGCAGAAGAACAAGCTATTATTTTAACAGATTTATATGGTGGTAGTGTCAATCAAAAAATTGTTCAAGAAGTCATGACGACAAAACCAGACAATGTTTTTATCATTTCCAATGCCAACTTAGCCATTGCCTTGTCGCTGATTTTCTTAAAAGAAGGCGAAAAGCTAACCAAAGAAGATATTCAAGCAGCAATTGCTGAAGCACAAATTCAATTCGTTGAATTAAACCCATCAAATGAAGAAGAAAACTTTTTTTAGGAGGAAATTAAAATGATTACACAAGTACGAGTAGACGACAGATTAATTCACGGCCAAGTAGCCGTAGTTTGGACCAAAGAATTGAATGCCCCCTTATTAGTTGTAGCGAATGATGAAGCAGCCAAAAACGAAGTAATGCAAATGACGTTAAAAATGGCTGTCCCTAATGGCATGAAACTATTAATTCGCTCAGTCGATGATGCGATTGATGTCTTTAATGATCCTCGTGGCAAAGACAAACGAATTTTTGTAATTGTGAACAGTGTAGCGGATGCTACTAAAATTGCGAAAAACGTGACAGATATTGAAAGTGTGAATGTTGCCAACGCTGGCCGCTTTGATAAATCAGATCCAGCCACCAAAACAATGGTTTTCCCAAGTGTCCAATTAAACCCTGAAGAGTTAGAAGCTGCCAAAGAATTAGCCAGTTTGACTCACGTGGAAAGCTATAACCAAGTCCTGCCAACCAACTCAAAATTAAGTCTAAAACAAGCCGTCAATTAAAAGGAGGAAATGAACAATGCTTATGCACGCAACAATGGCAGCCTTAGCTGTATTTATCTGTTTTGCTGGGAATTATTTAACTGGTCAAAGTATGATGGAACGTCCCTTAGTCGTTGGATTAGTCACAGGAATTTTAATGGGCGACATGAAAACAGGGGTCTTAATGGGGGCCTCTTTAGAAGCAATTTTCTTAGGAAATGTTAATATCGGTGGTGTTATCGCAGCGGAACCTGTAACTGCGACTACTTTAGCCACAACGTTTGCAATTATTTCAAATGTCGAACAAAAAGCCGCCATGACGTTAGCCGTACCAATTGGGATGTTAGCCGCTTTCGTGGTGATGTTTTTAAAAAATGTCTTTATGAATATCTTTGCTCCTTCTCTTGACAAAGCAGCACGTGAAGGCAACCAAAAAATGGTTGTGACACTGCATTACGGAACGTGGATTATTTATTATTTAATCATCGCTTCGATTTCATTTATCGGAATTTTAGCAGGAAGCGGGCCAGTAAATCTGTTTGTTGAAAGCATTCCACAAAATTTGATGAACGGCTTAAGCGCAGCTGGCGGACTTTTACCTGCCGTTGGGTTTGCTATGTTAATGAAACTGTTATGGGATAATAAATTAGCCGTCTTTTACATTTTAGGCTTTGTTTTAACCGCGTACCTACAATTACCAGCCGTTGCGGTAGCGGTCATCGGGACAGTAATTTGTGTCGTGAGTGCCCAACGGGATGTAGAATTTCGCGACATTCTAAAAAGAAAACCTGCGGCGTCTTCTGCGGTTGAAGGCAGCGCGAAAGAAATCGAAGAGGAGGACTTTTTCGCATGAAGTTAAAAGAGAATTTATCTAAAGAAGAGAAAAAAATGATGCGCTCTGTTTTCTGGCGTTCTTGGACGATGAACGCTAGCCGGACAGGAGCTACACAATACCACGCAGTGGGTGTCATGTACACTTTACTCCCAGTTATCAATCGTTTTTATAAAACCAAGGAAGAACGGGCCGAGGCATTGGTGCGTCACACCACTTGGTTCAATGCAACCATGCATATCAATAACTTCATTATGGGGCTCGTTGCTTCGATGGAAAAACAAAACAGTGAAGACGAAAATTTTGATGCTAGCTCTATTACAGCAGTTAAAGCCTCACTAATGGGGCCACTTTCAGGCATCGGTGATTCCTTCTTCTGGGGCATCTTACGTGTTATTGCTGCCGGTATTGGGATTTCATTAGCCAGCACTGGTTCGCCATTAGGGGCGATTGTCTTCTTACTTTTATACAACGTTCCTGCGTTCTTAATTCACTATTATGCGTTGTATAGCGGCTATTCAATCGGTGAAAGTTTTATCCAAAAAATGTACGAATCAGGCGGAATGAAGATACTCACAAAAGTATCAAGTATGCTAGGCTTAATGATGATGGGCAGTATGACTGCTTCAAATGTAAAATTCAAAACGATTCTTGAAGTTTCCGTTAAAGGAAGCAAAGACGTAGTTAAAATCCAAGACTATTTGGATCAACTATTCGTCGGTATCGTACCATTAGCCGTGACATTACTTGCTTTCTGGCTATTACGCAAAAAAGTCAATGTTAACGTAGTGATGTTTGGCATCATGTTCTTAGGCATCTTGCTAGGATTACTAGGCATCTGTTAAAATTGAAACAATAAACATTTAATTATTAAACACTTAGAGCCTGAGACAAAAATCCAAAGTGATTTTTATCTCAGGCTTAAAAGCTGATAAACGGCGGGAACAGAAGCAACCCCTGTCCCGACCTCTCTTTTGGAAGGACGATGAATCATGCGCTTGGAGACCTACCAACACTTAGTTGATATTTTAGAAACCAGCAACACCCCGATGAGCACACAAGAAATTGCCACAAAAATTCAATTAAGCCGCTCGGTAACCAGCTTATACTTAAATAAATTATTGGAAAAAGGTGAAGTCCAACAAACGGGAAAAAAACCCGTTTATTGGCAATTAACCCGTGCAACAACCCCCACGACCGATGTGTTTCGACAATACATCGGTAGCCAAGGTAGCGCCAAAAAAGCCATCGAACAATGCAAAGCCGCTATGTTGTATCCCCCATTGGGTATGCCTTTATTAATCCATGGAGCCAGTGGCGTCGGCAAAAGCTTTTTGGCAAAGCTGATTTATGAGTATCTGAAAAATGAACAAATCATTGGCCTGGAAAAATTCTACACCTTTAACTGTGCCGATTATGCCAACAATCCCGAATTACTGTCATCCATTCTCTTCGGCCATACCAAAGGCGCATTTACTGGAGCTGAATCAGAAAAGCAAGGACTCTTGGCCCAAGCCAATAATTCCGTACTCTTTTTAGATGAAGTACATCGATTATCCAACGAAAACCAAGAAAAACTCTTTCAGTTTATGGATACAGGAACCTTCCGCCCTATTGGTGAAGAAGGAAAAATGGTGCATTCCAAGGTCCGGCTACTATTTGCGACCACCGAAAACCCGAAAAAAGTCTTATTACCAACCTTTTATCGCCGAATTTCCGTAATCGTCTCACTTCCGAACTTCAAAGAGCGCCCCATTCGAGAACGGATTGCGATTTTAAAAAACTTATTCCACCGAGAAGCGAAACGAATGACCAAAGACATCAACGTGGACGAAGAAATCTTTACGGCATTATTAGAAAATGACGAACCTGGCAACGTGGGAAGTTTATCCAACAAAGTGCAGCTCCTTTGCGCGTCGCAATTACGAAAAACTTTGCCCAATCAACCCGTCGTCATTGGCGATGCGACTCAACCAATGATTGCGATTCCTTTAGACAAAGAAGTGTTAGAAGAAGACACACTTTCTTCCGATATTTTCGCAACATTTGAAGCCTTATTTACAAAAGAAAAAACACTGGCCCACTTAAAAACTGAACTGACACAATTCATTAAATATTGTTTAGACGATGAAATAACCTTAGAAAATGATTATTTTTTACAAAACCTAGTCACGGAAGTCCAAACCAAAAACAAACTAATTATTAACCAACCTGAACAAACTGAAAAACCGATGAAAGATGTTGCCAAATTGCTGAAAATTTTACCGCCAACTTTTAACGAAACAGTGCTCCTTCCAGTCCAAACACAGTTAAAAGAACACTATCCGCGAACGGTTTCCCTCGTGAAAAACTTAGTCAGTCCGCTACCAGAAGAATACCGTTTCTTGACAGAGGTACTCTTATCTGTATTACTTAGCGGAGAAATTTCTGAAACGATTCCTTACCAAGCGCTCCTCGTGGCGCATGGTGAATCGACTGCCACAAGTATTCAAGCCGTTGCCAACAAATTATGTGGTACCTATATTTTTGATGCGATTAACATGCCCTTAACCTCTTCGGTCAGAGATATCGTCGCCGAAGTTAAAGAGTGGCTTTCTCAGCGGGACACATCACAAGGCGTCATTATGCTCGTCGATATGGGTTCCCTGACACAACTTTATAAAAGTTTGAAACCGCAAATTCTTGGAGAACTTTTGGTGATCAACAACCTGACCACTGCCTATGCGTTGGAAATTGGTCATCAATTAATGAACGAACAACTTTTCTATGGTATTGCTAAAACCGCTGAAAAAAAATTTAAAACCGATGTACAGTACTTTGAAGGCTTTTCAGTAGAAAAAAATATCATTGTCTCTAGTATTTCAGGTCTGGATATTGCCAAGCAAATCAAACAAATCTGTCAAAAATACCTGTATACTGACATTAAAGTCATTACCCTAAAATACAAAGATTTGGTGAACACGTTAGACATTGCCAACGCCGAAGAAAATTATTTAAAAGAAACCTCGCTCATTTTGACGACGTCCTACTTAGACAATCATACGAATGTTGCTAGCGTGAACCTCTTAGACATGTTAGACGAAGATGCAGGAACCCAGTTGATGGAACCTTTCCAAAACTTGATGCATCCCAATAACATCGATAGCATGATTAACGAATTTGTTCACTTCTTCTCGAAAGAAGGCTTGTCAGAAAAACTAGAATTTCTAAATCCTGACGTCATTATTAAACAAGTCGAAAACGTTACAAAAAACATTGAAAAACGCTTCGACCTCACACTCAGCGGCAAAATGAAATTTAACTTAATGATGCACAACGCGCTCATGGTAGAGCGGACAATGCTCGGCGTTGAAGACTATGAAATCCCTGCTAACCTAGAGGAACTAACCATTAACCAAAAACCATTTTTCCAAAATGCTAAAAACATTTTCTATACCCTAGAACAGTTTTATCGAATAGAAATTTCCAACTGGGAACTCTATGTGATTTATGAAATTTTGTCTTCTCGGTGAGGGGGGATGGGAAAAGCCACTTTCCAGGGGAAAGTGGCTTTTTTAGTTTGTGTTCTGCGTTAAAAATTCATACATATTAGGTTCTACAGGTGTTTCTAAGGTAAAGTCTAGTTTAACGACGCTTTTTTTCTTACCCTCTTTGTCTTGTTTTTCGACTTGTTGGATAGTTTCTTGAAGAGGGACTACTTCGCCTAGATAATAGAAATCTGTTTCGTTCTCTTTTTGATTATATTTCCGTTTCACAAATAAATGAAATTTATATTCCCCAGGATTCCGCAAAAGTTGAACTTCTGGCGAGCGTAGATTTCTAGGCGCTTTTGTATACCAATGGAATGTTCGTTCATCAATAAATTCATCCTCATAAGCAATACGTGCAGCTTTAAAATCTTTGCCTTTATCCAAAGTTACAAAAATAGCAAAATGATTATTACTGTTTGTATATCCACCAATACTTTGTTCATTTTGATTAAAGTTCATATTTAATAATCGTAAAACATCTTTACGACGATATTTTTTGTATAAATTTAACGGTTGGGATAAATCATACTCCATAGATTTGTTAATCCCTGTATGGATTACATCTAACATCAAATTGATGAAATAAGAATTCTTTTTAAACTCTCTGAATTTTTCTGTTATTTGTAAACAATTTTCTTTCATCTTAAACATTTGTGATAACAAATAACGTTTTCTAATTGTTGATTCGTAAAAAGATAAATCTAAGACTTTAACAACAGATGCTAGAGTATCTGTCGTATACGTCAGGTTAAACGTATCAAACAGCGCTGTGATTTCCTCTAAAGATAACTGTTCTTTATCTGTCATTAAAAATTCTTCAATAACATAAAGTTCATGCGGGCGAATTCCTGATAGCAATTCTACAGAAACAAATTTTAGTGCACTGTTTTCTTCTTCACTTAATTTAGCTTCTGCTTCCCCAATCCTCTCCAAGAAATTATAGTATGTTTTTTCTTTACCTATAATCAACAATGGATCCACGCCATCTAACACTTGAAAATCATTCAGGTAAGGAACCCTATTCAACCGATTTTTCAACTTAAAATAACTAGCTTTTAGTTCTGACATCGCATCTAATTTAGCTTGATCAATTGATTTAAAGATACGTTCACGAGCAACTTTTTCAAAATTAATTGAAGATAAACCACTGATATACGTCACATCAATTGTATCGCGACGTAAACTATTCTTAGTTTGAGAACTATCTCCAGATAAAGCCATAGGAATCATATAGTTATTTTTATAATTACCAATAAAATCAATTACCGTAACAAATTCTTTTGATGGGTCTTTTCTTAGCCCCCGACCTAATTGCTGAATAAAAATAATACTAGATTGCGTATTTCGCAGCATAATTACTTGATTTACTTTAGGGATATCAATACCTTCATTAAAAATATCAACCGTGAAGATATAATGAATCTCTCCAGTATCTAAACGCTTAATTTCCTTTTCTCTTTTATCAAAATTATGGTCACCTGATAAATAAGCACTCGGAATTCCACGATCGTTAAACATCTCTGCTAACTGCCTTGCTTCGTCTTTACGACTACAAAACACCAAGCCTCGAGGACTATCTCCCGAATAACCATAATAGTTAATTTTTTTTATTAAAAAATCAACTCGTTCTTCCTGTAGCAAACGTTTTAAATCGGTTGTTTCATCAATGATTTCACCATCTTTTTCATAATCAGTTACGCCAAAATAATAAAATGGACAAAGCAGTTCTAATTCTAAAGCGGCTTGCAAACGTATTTCATACGCTACATTATAATCAAATAGCTCAAAGATATTAAAATTATCTGTTCTTTCAGGTGTAGCCGTCATTCCCAATAAAAACTTGGGATTGAAAAATTCAATGGCTTTAATATAAGATTTCGCTCCAGCTTTATGGACTTCATCAATCAAAATATAGTCAAACGCTTCTTTTCCTAAACGCTCTTGATATTCACTTTTAGATACTGTTTGAATTGTTCCAAATAGATATTTTGCATCAAAATTCTTAGAATTCCCTGATAAAACACCATAATCATCATCTTTTCCACCTAAAATCAATTTGAATGATTCTAATGCTTTCATTAAAATTAGCTCACTATGAACAATAAATAATACACGTTTAGGATGGAATTGCTGCACATCAAATGCTGCTAGATACGTTTTCCCTGTACCAGTCGCCGAAACAATCATTCCCTTAGTTGCGCCCGTTTCTCTAAGCGCTTTTAAACTTCTAAGCGCTTCTTTCTGCATAGAGTTCGGCAAAATATATTGCGTATCTAAACACTCGTTTTCAGAAACATCTTGTACTAACATCTTTCTATTAACAATAGGATGATAATTTTTTTCAAATGCTTCGAACCATTCTAGGGTTAACGACTGTGCCTCATGCCATTCTTGAATGAGATGCTTTTGAATAGAAGAAACCATCTCGCCATTCTCTCTTGAAGTTAATCTAACATTCCACTCATAGTTAAGTTTCAAAGCAGACATTGTTAGGTTTGAACTACCAATAACGAAGCTTTGATAATCCTCCATCTCAAATAAATATCCTTTTGAATGAAAACCTTCTTTTTTAGAAACTCGTACTTCTACATTTGGAATATTCAACAATGTTCGAAATACGTGTGGATCATTAAAATTTAAGTATGTTGATGTTAAAATTTTTCCAGAGATTCCACGCAAAGCCAGATCAGCCAGTTGTGTTTTTATTGCATTTAAACCACTAGGTGTTATAAATGCGACGGCTATAAAAAAAGTCTTACAGCTTTTCAAATCTTTACTCAATGTATTCAATAAATAATCATGTTTTTTGGGATTGTTCACAATAAATTTAGGTGTAAGTTCGTCACCTAGAGCTTCCTTATTAATAAATGCCTTTTGTAACGCCAATTCTAAATTATCCATTTTGTTCAGTTCCCACACCTTTTTCTACTAATTTTTCCACAGTAGGAATATCAGCAGGCGCCCACTCAAGTTGGTTTAATTCATTTGGCGTTAGCCATTTAATTTGTAGATGTTCTGTCAACTGAGGTTCACCTGATTCTAAATAACAGATAAATGTAGTTAGATTAACGAAACCAAAATCATACTCATATCGACAAAAAGCATACTCTTCCTTGACGATCGTTACTTCTATTTTTAATTCTTCTTGCAATTCACGTTCAAGCGCTTGAACTTTCGTCTCACCATTCTCGATTTTTCCACCAGGAAATTCCCAAAGATTTGCTAATGCACGTTCAGGTCCTCTTTGACAACACAAAACTTTCCCCTTCTCCACTATGATTGCTCCTACTACGTGAATTTCTTTTTTCATATATTTTAACCCTCTAATCTAATTGATTTTGTTAGTTTTATTATATTTAGGATCGCATAAATAAGCTAGGGTTGCAATATTAGTGGCGTAAATTTCATTTATTATATTTGTTTTTTGATTTACTATACTTTAATTATTTAATAACTCTTCAGTTTAAACATACTAATCTCTCAAAAAACCGCTACTTACTCCCTCCAAAACGCAAGAGAGAAAAAGTTAATAAAGAAATATCTCCCAAAAACGTATGATGAATTCAAAGAAAAAAGAAATAGCGGCGATCAAAATGAGGAAATCAACTAAAAAGAAATGTATCATTTGCGTAAGTGCGTTATTCGGAATGAGGATACTTGCTGAAATCGGAATCAATTATTCTATTGGTAAGCGAACATGTTCGCAACGACTCCAAATAATTAACGTTTTGAGCAATAACATGACTTAATTTAAGGAAATTATATAACTTAATATCCTTTAATATCAAGATTTCACAACTCTAAAATTGGATATCAATAGTTAGAAAAACATAAAAAGTGATGTTATTTACACTTATTTCCACCAAGTTTACATTCTTTCTTGCAATTATCAAAATATAATGCTATTATATTTTTACGGGATAACTTTCAAACGTTACGAAGGGGGCTGTTTTTATGCCAGATAAAACAAATGTAAGAATGCGGTTAGCTTCAGAATCTAAATTACTTTTAGAAAAATTGAAGAACGATTTTAAAGAAAAGTTTGGACTTGATGTTTCATACTCTAGTTTAGTAAATCAAATAGTGCGAACTCAATATAAAAAAATGCATGATATTGATTGGCAGAATATAAAACTAAAGAAGCTAGATTTCAGCAATTTATCTATGAGTAATGATTGGGGATACCAAACATCATTCATGCTTGAAAAGGATGTATTATCTAATCTTTTAGATATGCAAGGTCATTTCATGGGAGTATTTGGAGCAAAGAGAATTCATAAGGCTTTCTGTGTTCGTTTATGTATAAAATCATATTATTTAGATAATTTTAATTAGCAAGATTAGTTTCTTGTTAATTTTTCAAACTTTACGGGATAAAAAAATCCCATTTTAAAAAAGCATTTACGGGATAAACTTAACCCGTAATAGATATAAGGAGGATTTGATATGTGTATTAGAGCATCACCATTAACCAAAATATTCCTACTGTCACAAACTAATCTTTTAATATGGAGGTCAATAAAATGACATTTGAAATCGGAACAACTATCAACATCGAAAAGCTTATCAGAAATACTTCAATTACTCAACGTAGAAAACTGATACGTATAGGGAAAGCTTACAATTTGCTCCTGCCACCTATCACGAACCATGTCGTACATGTTGCAAAAATTATTAGAGATGAGAATGATTTAAAGCGTTTACCTATTGAGTATGCTAGAAAACTAATAGCAATCTTTAATATTATTATTCACGTAAGACACTATAAGAACAATCATTTTTTAATTGATGACTTTTTGGAAAATAAAAGAATTTATCCCAAGTCTTTCATAACTAACCTTTATGAAAGTTATCCTCATATTTCTGGAAATGAAGAATGGAGACAAAAAAATGACAAAATTGTATAAAAAGAGCATTTTAAACTTGGTTTATCTGTTACCCATGGTAGCAGTTTTCATAATTTTCGGATTAATCCTAAGTTTCATCTCGAACGTTGGTCTTAGTCCCGTGGGATCAGACTTTGTTGTGGGTGGCTTTTACCTTTCTTATTATAATTCAGTTATTCACAAAGCAACGAGTTCTATAGTCCAATTCTCTCTCTTTTCTTCATTTTTTATTTTTTCGTTCTTAGCCATACTTCTAGCTGTTCTAGGTCGCCTTCTTGAAGAATACGTCAAAAATAAAGCAAGAAAAAATTAGGAGAAGCAAATAAAATGAAAAAATCAAAATTTTTTGGGGGAGCCTTTCTTATTCTTGGAATGCTGTTTGGAATTACCAATCAAATAGTGATTGATAACGACTTTCTGAATTTTTTAACCTTATCTTTGGGAGCAATATCCTTCTTTATAAGTTTTTTCTTTTTGGTAAAATATGCGACTGAATCTATATTAGCTCGAATTAGGTATTGGATAGGTAAGATTAAAGGAGAGATTTAGATGATTATTTCCTTATACAAGAAGCCATTTGATTGGTTAAAAATCGTCACTGTAGCAACAGTTATTTCCTACATCTTTTTATTTTTGCTACTGTCCTTCTTAATTTCAACTATTAAAAACCTCCTTCTTCTGTTGGTTGTCATAGGATTGGGAGTAGTCTGTGTTATGAAAATCAGGCAATTTTCAAAGCAAATAAAAAAAGCAGTTGAGAAAAAACACTATCTAGAGTGGCTTTTATATGATTTTATCTTGAATAATAATCTTTACAAAAAAAGCCAAGAAAAATTTGAAATCTATGAAAATGGGCGGTTTAAAGAAAAAAGCAGAACCATTATAGAAAGTTCAGCAGAATTATCTTATTTAGAAAGCTCTGGCAAAATTATCATTTTTTGTTATAAAACAGGAGATATTTACTCTAAACGCATGGAAGCATTAGATGTTGAATTACAAGGTTTACTAGCTCTCCCAATTGAAGAAAAGCACATCCTCCCTGATGTAGTTAAATATACCTTTTTGAAAAACAAACAAGAAATTGAGCAATACGTATTTTCCAATACATTGACTAGAGATTTTTTTGAAAATACTCCAATAGATATTATCCGACTATCGAATACTCAACAGTTCTCTCTGAGGAGTAATACGAATTTGGGACTATATGGTCGAACTGGGTCAGGCAAAACTATCAGTTTACAATGGATTTTATATAATGCAATTTCAAAGGGGTGTGGTCTATATCCAAATACCTATTTAAGCATAGTCGATGGGAAGGGAGCTGATCTATATAGTTTGGGGGAGATCTTGAAAGAAACTTTGGGGGAACAGATTAACATTGGTCAAACTCCACATTCTCTTGCCAAGCTCTCTAGGGAGTTTTGTGAAGTCATGAATGAACGCTTTGAGCTAATAAAAAATAGCGATGAACTAAATGCTGATGCTTATGACTTAGACATGACCCCTAATTTCTTGTTTATTGATGAGTTAGCCAGTATCAGAGATTCTTGTGGCTCGTCTAAAGACGGTAAGGCTTTGTGGAATGAGATACTTCAAAACCTAGGACTAATCGCTAGAAAAGGACGTCAGGCGGGTTGTCATTTATGCATTAGCACACAAGACCCAAATGCTGAAAATATACCTGTGGAATTAAGAAACCAGATTTCTGCGGTTTTATATATGGGCTCTCCATCAGCAGATAGAATACGTATGGCTTTCGCTATGTGTGAACTTGAAAATATACCTACAGTAACAGGCAGAAAGGGCGAGGCCCTCTTCTATGCTGACGGACAAAATATGATAGATCCTGAAATCACAGTTGCCCCTTTTGTTGATTTAAAGACTAAACAAGAATTTAAACAAGTGATATTAAATATCATGCCAAATCCCTAATTACAACTACTTTTTTAGTTTATTCAGCGGTTTTCTGAATGAACTGGAAAAGTGGTTCTTCACGATTCCGCCGAGTGATAAGGGCGGTCAGGCTTTGCCTGAAAATTAACACAAAAATTTATGTATGTCCAAACCTGAACGACTCTAAAAGCTGGAATGAAAGGAATTTCGATATGAAATTAAATGATTTTTTGAAGCCTGAATTACTTGGAAATAAATTCTTAGCCGTAAAAGGATATTCTGAAGTATTAGACCGTGAAACACAAAAGTTATCTGCATATCGCTTAAACGTTTCTATTCAAGATGAGAATTCAGACTTCTTCATGGAAATGATTCAAGTAAAAGTTAATAATGTGTCTCCTAGCTTGAGTGTTCAAGATTTGAAAAATAATAAAACTACTCCCGTTTTACTTCAAGATTTAAATGTTGGTCAATTTAATGGAAATTTATGGTTCTCTTGTGCTGATGTCCTACCAACTAATAAATAATTTCTAGTTTTTGTAGCTCTTATTTTGGTTCAAGAACAGACTGCCCCCGTCAGGGGCAAAGCGGAGCGATAATGTTCTTGATCCAAAATTTAGAGATACGGAAGAGTTTGGAGAACTCTTCCTAGTTTATTTATTGTATAAGCAAACACTACGAGAAAAATATTGAAAATATGGTGATTTTTTGTGAGTTATAACCGAAAAATTATCCGCACTGCTTCATATATCGAAGTATATGAATATGAAAAAGTTATCTTTACTCAAGATGAAAATATTGAAAATACTGAACCGAAAAAAGAACGAAAAAAGAAACGAAATTTTGATGAATTATCTACTGAAGAACAAAATGAACGACTAGAAAGAATTTCAAAAACAAGAAAAAATTCACGTTGGGAAGTTATGAGATTAGTTGATACTAATTTCGACAAAAGAACTTCATTCCTCACACTTACAACAAAAGAAAATATCCAAGATAGAAATCAATTTAATTTACTTTTCGACAAATTCATCAAACGTTTAAACTATAAAATTTTTAATTCAAAAAAACGACTACTTAAATATCTTGCTGTATTAGAAAAGCAAAAAAGAGGTGCTTGGCACGTTCATATTATGCTTTTTGATTTTCCATTTATTCCCCAACATGATTTAGTAAAAGTTTGGGGTCTTGGAGGAGTATGGATTAATAAAATTGATGTTGATTCAAAATCAAGTCGCGGGAGGTACGTTTCGAAGTACTTTGAAAAGGGAATCGGACAGGAACTTCTTGAAAGTTATGGAAAGAAATCTTTTTATTCTTCAAGAAATCTGAAAAAACCTGAAGTACTTAAATTCGTTACATTTGAAGATACCGAAAATATCATCAAACATAATGAAGTTTTATATGAAACAGAGTATTCAGGTAAGATTTTCAAAAATGGAGAACTCTTAGAGAACCGTATCAAATATAAAAAAATAAAAATTGATTGAATGTGAGGAAATAAAATGAATCGTGAAGTAAAAAACTTTCCTTTATTGTTGACAAGGGAAATGGCAGCTAATTTCTTAGGGATTGACCCAAAATCTTTTGACAAGTATGTTAGGAGTTCAGGTGAGCTAAAAAGGTTCATGGTTGGAAAACAGGAGCGTTATACAATCACTGAACTTGAAAAATTTATTGTTAATCATTCAATCCATTAAGCGAGGTTAGGTAAATGGCAACAATAATTAAAAGAGGCAATTCATATCGTGCAGAAATTTCTAACTATAAACATGGCGTAAATAATCGGATTACAAAAACATTCAAAACTAAAGCTGAGGCGAAACGTTGGGCTATGCAACACGAAATAGCAAAAGGTGACGGTATAGACCTCGCACAAAGGCAAGATAGTTTTTCAAGCTTTTATGAAAATTGGGTTTATATTGTAAAAAAGAATGATGTAAGACCCGCTACCTTTGTAAATTATACCAGGACTATTCCTGTAGTAAAACAACTATTCAAAGATATAAAATTAAATGAATTAAATGACCTAGTAGTACAAATGAAGATAGATGAGTATGGAAAAACTCATTCTCGTAAAACAACAACCGAATTATTATTAAAATTAAGAACTTCGCTTCGTTACGCTTACGGAAGAAATCTTCTTGTTTCAGATTTTGCTGGTCTTGTAAAAACCCGTGGTAAAGAACTTGAAAAAAGAAATAAAGCACTATCTATTTCTGACTTTAAGAAATTACGCTCTTATCTCCTTCAAAATCATAATAAGGAGTTTTATGTTATGGTACTCTTAGCGCTTGAAACTGGTGCTAGACGTGGCGAACTGCTCGCCTTGACTAAGAATGATATAATTAAGTATGGCATTAAAATAGAGCGCTCAATCAGCCCCACAAGCCCCGATACTCGTCTTAAAACAAAGAAATCTAAACGGACTGTGTCTATTAATAAAGATGTTTATGAGATTGTTAACACTCTAAAACCAAAAGAGAATGGTTATTTATTTGATCCAGACGGATTTCAACAATCAGCGAAATTAGCAAGACTACTGAAGAAATTAGAAATCCCTAGAACAACTTTTCATGGGCTTCGAGATACTCACGCTTCATTTCTATTTTCAAATGACAACATTAGATTGGACTATATTTCACAACGATTAGGGCATTCAAATTTACAAACCACAATGAATTACTATCTTGAATTAATGCCAGAAAAAAAGCACCTGCAAGATACAGACGCTTTAAATCTATTAAATTCATTAAAATAACAATTTTTAGCTATCATTTCCCTGAATTCTATTTTCAAATAATACATTAAAGATATCATTTTCTATAAACTTATCTAACAGTCTAATATTTTTAAAAATTTCAACTGACTCCAAATACTTATTTTTTAGTTCAACCTCATCAATAAGTTTTTGGTCTTCAGTTGATATTTTTTTATAAATACTTTCAAATATTTTTTCTATTACTAAAGAGAGTTCTGATTTTGTTAGTTCTTTAAACTTTATTTTGGTATCTATTCTTGAAAAAATTGGAAAGCCAAGTACTTCAGCAATATTTTTTTCATTGTTGAAGTTAGATGTGAGTATAAAAATACAATTTGATACATCAACCTTATAATTTATATCTTCAAATTCTCCCTCATCAAACATTTGATAAAAAACATTGTACAGAGAGGGTGATACTTTATCAAACTCATCAATTAACACTACATTTGTTTCCCTAGATAATAAGTCTCTCGCTAAAGATGGCTTCCCATGAGTATCTCCAAATATATATTTAAATGCTTCATCTGTTTGCATCATGGAAAATTGAATTCTTGTGAGCTTTCCATCATAAAAACTACTTATTTTTTTTGCAAGTTCCGTTTTCCCTACTCCTGAGGGACCGTAATACAATAGCACTAATGGTTGATTTTCTTTCAAAACAGTTGACTTGTACAAACCAACACAAGTTTTTTTCTTAGCTTCCTCTTGTCCTACAACATGACTATTTTTTACATCATTATAAAATTTAATGATATCTTCCGAATCTGCTTCATAATAATCAGACTTACGGTTTTTTATTATATTATCAAACTCCACCTCCAACGAATACTTAACACGTTTAGGTGCATTTTGAATATATAAATTCTCAATATCATGTCCTAAAATCACTATGTTAGGGAAGTTAGTAATTACATGATCTGTTACAGAAGCAAAATCATCAGAATAAATAACTACATTTTCAATAATATTCTTATTTACCTCACCCACTTCATTTACAGCAGATGTATCATTAGCTCTAATTTTTTCATTATATTGTCTAATCAGCTCCATAAATGGAGTATATTCTTCAACACCATGTTTTTCAACATAAGCATTAAAATCTTTTTTTGATCCATCAAAAAGAACTATCTTATCCATTTATTTCACTCCTGCCAATATTACATCATATACTGGGACAATTTCATCAGATATAACTTTTTCATCAGCCTTCTTATCACTAAATCCTTGAAAGTCCAATTCAGTTTTATCTGAATTTAAATCAAATTCTTTTTCAAAATTTAATTCAGACATATATGTTTCCCCAACATATATAGAGTATAAGTTTAAGTTCATTCTTCTTAAATCTTGAATTCTATAATTGTTTTTGAAAGAATCGATATTAAATCGAAAAATTCTCTTATCTATAACTTTATCAGTTGAATCATCTACAGATTGGGTTTTTGTTCCTATCAATTCATAATACCCTTTGGTATTCCTTATCCCTTGATTCATTTTAGATACTGTCATTGTTATCTCTTCACCTACCCTTTGATTACCTTCCATCATTTCCGTTATAGGGGCAATCATAGCAAAATAAGTCATAGATTCTTTATCGATAGTCAATTTATATCCACTTGTAATATCTATCAATGATTTTCTTTTTCTAAATTCAACAGTATCTAAAAAATCAGAGAGTAAAGTATTCTCTAATAATGTTTTTGCAATTCTTCCGCCATGAATAGCTCCAGAAGCTCCAATTTGACCCTCAATTGAACCCGACAACCCTGTTAATTTTTCAAAAACAGCTTTAACTGCACTTTGCTTCCCAGCGGCCGCACTGGCTTTTACTTCACCATTGGCTCCACCACTTACTTCATTAACTAGTTCTATTGTTTGCTTAAAGTTTCCCTTTTTCTCTATCTGCAATAAATCAATTGCAGATGTCTCATCAAAATAAATTATTTTTTTCAAATTTTCCGCCAAAATAAAACCTCCTAATAATATACTCAGTAAATATATTATAACAGTTTTACAAATTTCTCGATAAAAATAAAAAAACACCAGTAAAACACTGATGTCTTTTGCTTTTATATTGATAAGAAAATTGATTTTTACACCAATTTCCACCAAATAATAGTCCAAAACGTTGATATATCTGAAACAGATTAACGTTTTGAGAACTGTGAAGCTTTACGGGCTTTCTTAAGACCTGGTTTTTTACGTTCAACCATACGTGCGTCACGAGTAAGTAACCCAGCGCGTTTTAAAGCAGAACGGAAGTCAGGATCTACTTGTAACAATGCACGAGCGATTCCGTGACGGATAGCTCCTGATTGTCCAGCATAGCCACCACCGTTTACGTTTACGATTACATCGTAAGCGCCTTTTGTTTCAGTTACGCCAAATGGTTGGTTGATAACTTCACGCAAGTCAGCATGTGGAATATATTCTTCTACGTCTTTTTTGTTTACAGTAATTTTACCAGTACCTGGTACTAAGCGTACGCGGGCAACTGCATTTTTACGACGGCCTGTGCCGCTATATTGTACTTGTGCCAATGAATTTCCCTCCTTAAATTAAGTTCGTGATATCTAATACTTCTGGTTGTTGTGCAGCATGTGGATGCTCAGCTCCACCGTATACGTTCAATTTAGTAAATTGTTTACGTCCTAAAGTGTTTTTAGGTAGCATACCTTTTACAGAAGTTTCGATAAGACGGCGAGAGTTTTTGTCGCGTAATTCACCAGCTGTCACTGATTTTAATCCTCCAGGATACATTGAGTGACGGTAGTAAATTTTGTCTGTAGCTTTTTTACCTGTTAATTTTACTTTATCAGCGTTAATTACGATTACGAAATCTCCAGTATCCACATGTGGTGTGAATGTTGGTTTATTTTTACCACGTAGTACAGAAGCAACAACTGCTGATAGACGTCCTAAAGGAACATCTGTTGCATCTACTACGTACCATTTACGTTCTACTTCGCCAGCTTTGGCCATATATGTTGTACGCACGTTTCTTTCCTCCAATTTTGTTTTCGATGTTTGACATACACTTGAGTTTCCGGGGCTCATTGTGGGGCAAACAATACCATTTAATATTTTACCTTCAATCACTGATAAAGTCAATGTTTTTCTGCGCTTTCAGAAAATAGATTTTCACTTATTTTTTTGTGCCTTTTAAACAGAAAAAAACCGCCAACGTCAACGTCAGCGGCTTTGGGAGTTGTTTTAAATTATGCGTCAATACCAGGCGCTTTGCCAAGTTTGGCTTGTAACATCCAAATATTTTTTTCGATGTCTGTTTTGTTTGCGATGAAAATGTCTTGTGTGCAGTCGTCGCCTTCTTCACCAGAAACTTCGATTCCTTTTGCGTAAAGGTCTGCTAAGTAACGGTAGCCTGCTACTAATTTTTCCATACGTTCTGGAATAGTGCGGTCCCAGTTACCAATTTCATCTTCAATTTTTGTATTTTCTGCGAATTCACGCAATGTTGAGAATGGAGAGCCGTCCAATGTGATTAAACGTTCTGAAACAACATCTAATTGCTCATTGATTTGATCCATGTATTCATCCATTTGTGGGTGAAGTGTTAAAAATTCAGGTCCACGCATATACCAATGTGTTTGATGAATTACCACGGAAAATTGGCTTAAATCTGCAACGAGTTGGTTCAAAATTTCTTTTGTTTTTTCAAATTTCATTCTTTGTCATCCTCCTAAATATTATTTCTACACTCTTAGTGTAATATGAATTGTGAAAAAAGTACACTGAAAACCTTTCTTTTTTAAAATTATTATCAAATTATAATAATTACAATTAAGAATCTAATTAATTTCCTGAAATCGCTGTTTTTTCATCCGCAGTGACGACTTTTTGTTCCGCTTGAGTAAGGATCGTGTCGAGTGCCTCTGTCAACTGGTCAGTATCTTCTTTTCCTGTGACGAAAGCTAAAAAAAACTGATTCAGTCTCAGTTGCTCCGCTGCCGGCAAGTACCATTGTCCTTCTACTTGCTTAACCGTTAATGGCAGTTCAACTGGCTCATGGCTGACATTGATTTGTTGGATTTCTTTTTTTAAAACGGCTAACGTGTGCTGCATGTCTAGCGCTTGTGTTGCCTGTTGCGTTTGCTGAAGAAGAGCAGTGGTTGTATCTTCAATCGCCGTCACAAAATCTAAGCCCTTAATCTGAAAAGTGATTGTCGCTTGTCCATTCAATTCTTTCGTGGCTACTAGTTGATATGACGCTTTTTTCTTCACTTGAGCCAGTAATTCTGTGCTAAGCTTCTGGGCTTCAGTCTCGGTGACTTCAGCGTTCATTTCTTTTAAGCTATTGAAAAATTGCTTCTGGAACTGTTGACGGCTCGTCTGCAAATGCTCCGCCAAGACTTTCGGTTCACGAAAAGTTTGAGAGAATGTCGCTGTCTTTTCTTGATAAATAAAGTAATCTACCAACTGTTGCGCTGCTTTTTCGCCGGAACGAGACGGCGCACTGCAGCTTGCTAACGCCCCAATGAATAACAGAAATAGTGGTAATAGCTGCTTCTTCATTCCTCATCCTCATTTCCTCAAGTCTTCGTCTCTCTTCTAGTTAAGCAACTTCTCAGCCATTTGTCAAAGCTATTTACTATCAATTATTTGCGGAATTCTGCTAATTTTTGATAACTTTGTGCTAAAACTTGTTGGGTTTCTTGAAAAACAGGATACAGTTCTTGATAAACTAGCAATTGATCCGCTCGTGGCGTGACCGTTTCATGAATCAGCACCTGTTGCGCCGCTGCTTGTAAATTTGGTAACTGCCCTAAGCCTTGCCAACCTAGCAAAACAGCGCCTAATGCCGAAGCTTCGGTGCTATCAGTGAACGATAACGTTTCTCCCAGCACATCAGCCATGATTTGACGGAACACAGGGGAATCAGCAAAGCCGCCTGTCGCTCGAATCTCCTGAACGGGTCCACCGAGTTGTTTCAAATCCTCTAAAATGGTTTTTAAATTGAAACAGATTCCTTCCACCACCGCTCGAGCTAAATGCCCGGCATGGTGATTTTTGCGCAAGCCAATAAAACTTGCGCTCGCCTCTGCATTCCACAGCGGTGCTCGTTCACCTAGCAAATAAGGATGAAACAGTAAGCCATTTGCCCCAGCTGGCACGGTTGCAATTTTGGCCATAATTGGGTCATAGAGATTGGTCCCGTTTTGGATAGCTTGCTGACGTTCTTCTGCAAAAATCGTTTGGCTCGCCCAATCTAACGCAACTGCACCATTACTACTTGCGCCACCAATCACCCAGTGCTGTTCATCTAGAGCAAAACAAAACGTTTCACCTTGCGGATGCAAAAAAGGTTCCTCGACAATATACCGAAGTGCGCCGCTCGTACCAACGGTCAAAGTCGCTACACCCATTCCTAGCGCTCCCAAACCTAAATTAGACAATGGACCATCCGCGCCACCAAGAACTAAAACCGTTTCCTCCTCAACACCAAGCATCTCTTGCCAAGAAGGCGCTAATGCTGGAAAAATGAACGTTGACGGGGCAACTTTTGGCAACTGTTCCTCCTCAATAGATAAATACGCTAAAATCGACGATTCCCATTGCCGCGTGTGAATATTAAATAAACCCATCCCCGAAGCACTACTATAATCTGTCCAGTATTCGCCAAAGAAACGGTAAAAAATGTAGTCCTTAATCCCAATAAACTTGGCCGCGCTCTGCGCAACGGCTGGCTGATTTTCCTGCAGCCAGCGAATCTTGTACAAAGGCGCCATTGGATGAACTGGCATGCCTGTCAATTGATAAAACAATTGGGCCGCTGGCGTTTCTTTTAACGCTTCCGCATAATCAGATGCTCGTGTGTCAGCCCAAGTAATCACTTGGGTCAATGGGCGTCCTTGCGCATCCATGGCAATTAAGCCATGCATCGCTGAAGCAAAAGAAATGAGCCCAATTGGTTGATTCTTCACTTGTTGTGTGACGGTTCGAATACAGTTCACCACAGCTTGGAACAGCGTTTCTGGGTCTTGCTCCGCCATTCCTTCAGTCTCTTGAATTAATGGATAACGCACATAGCTAGAAGCTACGACTGTGCCATTTGCTTGAAAAGCCACTGCTTTGGCTTGCGTAGTGCCAACGTCGACACCAATCGCTAATTTTTCCATTTGATTCCCTCATTTCTTGTTTCTTTTATTATTCCTAACAAAAAAAGATTTGTCTAGTCAAACGAAAAAGTTTAAAAAAAGCGTAGTTTATTTTTAAGGAGGTAACCTATGTTTTTCTTGAATCTCTTTTTGATTGGTGCCTGTTTCGGTTCTTTTTTATGCTTAGTGGCGGAGCGCTTACCAGTAGGGCGTTCTTTGTGGTGGCCCCCTTCCCACTGTCAAGGTTGCCACCAGCCTCTACAACTCTATGAATTAATTCCAGTTGTTTCGATTTTGCTGCAGCGCTTTCGTTGTCGAAAGTGTCAACAGCCAGTAGCTAAGAGTTATCTTTTAGCAGAACTTGTCATGGGCGGCTTAACCGCAAGCTGTTTTTCAGCTGGCCTGACGATTGATGCTTTGATTCTCTGGTGGTGGCTGACGAGCGCTTTCACATTATCCTTGATTGATTACTGGTATTTAGTGGTTGAACCGAAGATTCTTTATCCTAGTTTTTTTGTGCTTTGCTTGCTGAAAATTGCGGGTCAGCATTCGTTTTACTTACTGACTGGTCTTTTTTGTTTTTGTTTTTTCCAATCCGCCTTACATTATTTTCCAGAAGCCATGGGGCGAGGGGATCTTTTGTTACTGGGTTTGTGGGGCTGTTTTTTACAGGTACCTCAGTTGCTGATGCTACTATTTTTTGCCAGTAGTTATGGCCTAATCTATGGCTACAGCTGTAAATTTTTGGGGTATCCAGTTGAACAGACACTTCCCTTTGTCCCCTTTTTAAGTTTGGGCTTACTCACAATCAGTTGGTTATAGCAAATAAAAAAGCCGCAAGGAGCATGCTCCTTACGGCTTTTTAGGGTTTATTTATTGATGTTTTTCATCGCATCTTCAGCAGCCATTTGTGCTTCAATGTCTGAAATACTATAAACGTTTTCGCTAGCTACGCCAACTTCTTTTGGTTCCATGTTACGGTAACGAGCCATACCAGTACCAGCTGGGATGATTTTACCAATGATAACATTTTCTTTCAATCCAAGTAATGGATCTTTTTTGCCACGGATAGCAGCATCTGTTAACACGCGTGTTGTTTCTTGGAAGGATGCAGCAGATAAGAAGCTGTTTGTTTCCAATGACGCTTTGGTAATACCAAGTAAGACTGGACGACTAGTAGCAGGGACGCCACCAGCAACTAATGTGTCGTAGTTACGGTCTTTAAATTCTGCGATGTCCATTAATGTTCCTGGAAGGATTTCAGTGTCACCTGGATCCATTACGCGGATTTTACGTAACATTTGACGAACCATTACTTCGATATGTTTGTCGCCGATTTCTACCCCTTGCATACGGTAAACACGTTGTACTTCACGTAATAGGTAGTTTTCAACAGATAAAACATCACGAACTTGTAATAATTGTTTTGGATCAATTGAACCTTCTGTCAACGGTGCACCACGGTGGATGATGTCGCCTTCAGCAACTTTCATACGTGCAGTGTAAGGGACAGTATAGGTACGTGTATCTGTTTTTCCTTTGATGGTTACTTCTTTTTGACGTGTGGCAGGATCTTCAGAAATATCGATAACTTCACCGGTTACTTCTGTAATCACTGCTTGCCCTTTCGGATTACGTGCTTCAAAGATTTCTTGGATACGAGGTAAACCTTGAGTGATATCGTCACCGGCAACCCCACCGGTATGGAACGTACGCATAGTTAACTGTGTACCAGGTTCCCCGATTGATTGAGCGGCGATTGTACCAACTGCTTCTCCGACTTCAACGTCAGAACCAGTTGCCAAGTTACGTCCGTAACAGTGCTTACATACACCATGTTTTGTGTTACATGTAAAGACAGAACGGATGGTTACTTTTTCAATACCAGCGTCCACGATTTCTCTTGCAAGATCTTCAGTGATTAATTGATCCGCACCAATGATGATTGCACCAGTTTCTGGATGAACAACTGATTTACGTGTATAACGACCTAATAGACGTTCGTCTAATGGTTCGATAATTTCGTTACCTTCACGAATTGCTTCGATTTCAAGACCACGGTCAGTGCCACAGTCGTCTTCACGAATGATTACGTCTTGGGCAACGTCAACTAAACGACGTGTTAAGTAACCTGAATCGGCTGTCTTCAAGGCCGTATCGGTCATCCCTTTACGAGCCCCGTGAGTTGAGATAAACATTTCTAAGACAGAAAGTCCTTCACGGAAGTTTGAGATGATTGGTAATTCCATGATTCGTCCATTCGGAGCGGCCATCAAACCACGCATACCAGCTAACTGTGTAAAGTTGGAGATGTTACCACGGGCTCCAGAGTCAGACATCATGAAGATTGGGTTACGAGCTTCCATACTTTCGATCAGTTTTTGTTGGATTTCGTCTTTGGCACCGTTCCAAACGCCGATTACACGTTCATAACGTTCGTCATCAGTAATTAAACCACGACGGAATTGTTTAGTAATTGTTTCAACTTGTTTGTGGGCAGCATCAATGATTGCTTGTTTTTCATGAAGAACCATGATATCGGCAATCCCTACCGTCATCCCAGCATACGTTGAGTGTTTGTAACCTAAGTCTTTCATGCGGTCAAGCATTTTAGAGGTTTCCGTAATGTGGAATCTCTTGAAGACTTCAGCAATGATATTTCCAAGATTTTTCTTCTTGAATGGTAAAACTAATTCTTGCTCTTTAATATGTGCAGGAATGTCTGTACCAGCTTCTACGAAGTATTTATCTGGTGTTTGAACAGTTAAGTTATAGTCTGTTGGTTCGTTCAAGTAAGGGAACTCAACAGGCATGATTTCGTTAAAGATGATCTTACCAACTGTGGTGATTAAGATTCGTTCTTTTTGCCAATCAGTAAATGGTTTGTCACCTAAAAGTGTTGTTTGAACCCCAATCCGTGAGTGTAAATGTACGTAGCCATTTTGCCATGCTAAAACAGCTTCGTTCATGTCGCGGAAGATCATGCCTTCCCCTTCACGGCCTTCTTCTTCCATTGTTAGGTAGTAGTTACCTAAGACCATATCTTGAGATGGTGTAACAACTGGTTTACCATCTTTCGGGTTCAAGATATTTTGGGCAGCAAGCATTAACATACGAGCTTCTGCTTGTGCTTCTTCATTTAGAGGCACGTGAACCGCCATTTGGTCTCCATCGAAATCGGCATTGTAGGCTTCACAAACTAATGGGTGAAGACGAATCGCACGACCTTCAACAAGAACAGGTTCGAAAGCTTGGATCCCTAATCTATGCAACGTAGGTGCCCGGTTAAGTAAAACTGGGTGTTCTTGGATAACTTCCTCTAAGATATCCCAAACTTCATCTTCGCCACGTTCGATTTTACGTTTCGCATTTTTAATGTTTGTCGCAATTTCACGTTGTACTAATTCACGCATTACAAATGGTTTGAATAATTCAATCGCCATTTCTTTTGGTAAACCACATTGGTACATTTTTAAGAACGGACCAACGACGATTACGGAACGACCAGAATAGTCAACACGTTTACCTAGTAAGTTTTGACGGAAACGACCTTGTTTCCCTTTCAACATGTGAGAAAGAGATTTCAATGGCCGGTTACCTGGTCCAGTAACTGGACGGCCACGACGACCATTATCGATTAAAGCATCGACCGCTTCTTGTAACATCCGTTTTTCGTTTTGAACAATGATGCTTGGCGCATTTAAGTCTAATAAACGTTTTAGACGGTTGTTACGGTTGATAACACGGCGGTATAAGTCGTTTAAGTCACTTGTTGCAAAACGACCACCTTCCAATTGAACCATCGGACGTAAATCTGGTGGAATAACTGGGATAACATCCATTACCATCCAGCTTGGTTGGTTACCAGAAGCACGGAAGGCTTCTAAGATGTCTAAACGACGGATGGCACGTGTCCGTTTTTGACCAGAAGCTGTTTTCAATTCTTCTTTTAATTGCGCAACTTCGCCATCTAAATCGACGTTATCTAATAATTGTTTCACGGCTTCGGCACCCATAGCAGCTTTGAAGGCTTGGCCATATTGTTCACGTTTTTCACGATATTCGCGTTCCGTTAACAATTGTTTTTTCTCTAATGTTGTGTCACCTGGTTCGATGACAACGTATGAAGCAAAATAAATGACTTCTTCCAATGCACGAGGGCTCATGTCTAAAACAAGACCCATCCGAGATGGAATTCCTTTAAAGTACCAGATATGTGAAACTGGTGCGGCTAATTCAATATGTCCCATACGTTCACGACGTACTTTTGAACGAGTGACTTCAACGCCACAACGGTCACAGACAATACCTTTATAACGGATACGTTTATATTTACCACAAGCACATTCCCAGTCTTTGGTTGGACCAAAAATGCGTTCACAGAATAACCCTTCACGTTCGGGTTTTAATGTACGGTAGTTAATTGTTTCGGGTTTTTTAACTTCCCCATAAGACCAACTTCTGATCTTTTCTGGTGAAGCAAGCCCTATTTGCATACTTTCGAATTTATTTACATCGATCAAAAGGAATTCCCTCCATTTCCTTATTTAGAGAAGCTGAGTCAGCAACTTGTTAGCAAATGGCAAGCATCACTTGAAAGAAGGTCTGACGACACTTGGAACAAGTAATGACTTGCGCAGTTGCAACAAAGTCGCAGTTGAATCAACTCATCAGAGTGGTAGCGACAAATTAGTCTCTGTCTTCGGCTGTTTCAATTTCTTGAACAACGTCTTGTGCTTCTTCTTTCACGACTGATTCTGCTTCTTTTTCCAGCTGTTTCGCTGATTGTTGTTCCGCAAATTTGGTTAGTGCGTCAACGGTGATTAAATCATCATCGTCATCGTCCATATCGCGTAACTCAATCTCAGCTTCCTCAATGTCCAAGACACGCATGTCTAAACCAAGTGATTGTAATTCTTTCACTAATACTCGGAATGATTCAGGCACACCTGGTTTTGGAATTGGTTCACCTTTAACGATGGCTTCGTATGTTTTCACACGTCCGACAACGTCATCAGATTTGTAAGTTAAGATTTCTTGTAATGTGTAAGCAGCACCGTAAGCTTCCAGTGCCCAAACTTCCATTTCCCCGAAACGTTGTCCACCGAATTGAGCTTTACCACCCAACGGTTGTTGCGTAACAAGAGAGTAAGGTCCGATTGAACGAGCATGCAATTTGTCATCAACCATGTGGGCTAATTTAATCATATACATGACACCAACGGAAATACGGTTATCAAATGGTTCACCTGTACGTCCATCGTAAAGAACTGTTTTAGCATCGCTAGCCATACCAGCTTCACGAACAGTTTCCCAAACGTCTTCATCGGTTGCCCCATCGAAAACAGGTGTTGCGACGTGAATACCTAATTGGCGAGCAGCCATACCTAAGTGTAATTCAAGTACTTGTCCGATATTCATACGAGAAGGTACCCCTAATGGGTTCAACATGATATCAACAGGTGTTCCGTCAGGTAAGAATGGCATATCTTCTTCCGGCATAATACGGGAAACAACCCCTTTATTTCCGTGACGTCCCGCCATTTTATCTCCTTCGTGAATTTTACGTTTTTGAACGATATAAACACGAACTAACATGTTGACACCTGGTGATAATTCATCGCCAGCTTCACGAGTAAAGATTTTCACATCATGAACGATACCGCCGCCACCGTGAGGTACACGGAGAGACGTATCACGAACTTCGCGGGCTTTTTCCCCGAAGATTGCGTGTAATAAACGTTCTTCTGCAGATAATTCTGTAACCCCTTTAGGTGTGACTTTCCCAACTAGTAAGTCGCCATCTTGAACTTCAGCACCAATGCGGATAATCCCCATTTCGTCTAAGTCTTTCAATGCGTCTTCCCCAACGTTTGGAATTTCACGGGTAATTTCTTCAGGTCCTAATTTTGTATCACGTGCTTCTGATTCATATTCTTCAATATGCACAGAAGTGTAGACATCGTCTTTAACTAAACGACGGCTCATGATAATGGCATCCTCGTAGTTGTAACCTTCCCATGTCATGAAGGCAACTAAGACGTTTTGCCCTAAAGCCATTTCGCCTTCTTCCATAGAAGGTCCATCCGCTAAAGTATCGCCTTTTTCGACTTTTTCACCTAAGTGAACAATTGGGCGTTGGTTGTAGCTTGTTCCTGAGTTAGAACGACGGAATTTTGTAACCATATATTTGTCTAATGCGCCATTGTCGCGACGAACGCGAATTTCTTTGGCATCGACGAATTCTACGACACCGTCATGTTTACATAGTAAAGCAGCACCTGAGTCATGGGCTGATTTATATTCCATACCTGTACCTACCCACGGAGAGCGTGGTTGAATTAACGGCACCGCTTGACGCTGCATGTTGGCACCCATCAAGGCACGGTTGGAGTCATCGTTTTCTAAGAAAGGAATACATGCTGTTGCGACTGCGACTACTTGTTTTGGTGAAACGTCCATGTAGTCAACTTTGTCTACGGCAACTTCTAAGTTTTCACTTTGTAGACGCGCCATAACAACATCATTGGCAAATGTGCCATCTTCATTTAAAAGTGAGTTCGCTTGCGCTACGATATAATGGTCTTCGATGTCTGCTGTTAAGTAATCTACTTGATCAGTAACACGGCCTGTCGCACGATCAACACGGCGATAAGGCGTTTCGATGAAACCAAATTTATTCACTTTCGCATAACTAGATAAGCTATTGATCAACCCGATATTTGGTCCCTCAGGCGTTTCAATTGGACACATACGACCATAGTGAGAGTAGTGAACGTCACGAACTTCATAACCGGCACGGTCACGAGTCAAACCACCAGGCCCTAAGGCTGATAGACGACGTTTATGGGTTAACTCACCTAATGGGTTTGTTTGGTCCATGAACTGTGATAACTGTGAAGAACCAAAGAATTCTTTGATACTTGCTACCACTGGACGGATGTTAATTAATTGTTGTGGTGTCAATGTTTCTGTGTCTTGAATAGACATTCTTTCACGAACCACACGTTCCATACGGGCTAAACCAATACGGAATTGGTTTTGTAATAATTCGCCTACTGAACGGATACGACGATTACCTAAGTGGTCGATGTCATCGACATTGCCGATATCTTCCATTAAGTTGAAGAAGTAGCTCATTGAAGCAACGATATCTGCTGGACGAACTGTTTTTACGCTGTCGTCTGGATAGCCGTTACCAATCACATTTACGATACGTTCAGGATCTTTTGGTGAAAGAACTTGAATCACTTGGATTGTCATTGGTTCAGTTACTACCGCATCTTCACTTGGATAGTAAGTTACGCTGTTTAAGCCGTTGTCAATGTATTCGCCTAATGTTTCCATGATTTGGTGTGTTAAAACCGTGCCTTTTTCGACAATGATTTCACCAGTTTCTGGATCAACTAGCGTTTCAGCTAAGGTTAAGTTTAAGAGACGTGTTTTTAAGTCTAATTTTTTGTTAACTTTGTAGCGACCAACGTTTGCCAAATCATAACGTTTTGGATCAAAGAAACGTGCAGTTAACAAGCTACGTGAGCTATCTGCTGTTTTTGGTTCGCCTGGGCGAAGACGTTCATAAATGTCTTTCAAGCCTTCTTCTGTACGAGAATCACTTGCGTTTTTGTGTAAATCTTTTTCAATTGTGTTGCGTAAGCTTTCGCTGTCGCCGAAAATTTCGAAGATGGTATCATCTGAACCGAAACCTAAAGCACGAACTAACACAGTTAAAGGAATTTTACGTGTGCGGTCAATCCGAACATAAGAAATGTCTTTCGCATCTGTTTCCATTTCTAACCATGCACCACGGTTAGGAATGACTGTTGAGCCAAAACCTTCTTTGCCGTTTTTGTCCACTTTTCCATGGAAGTAAACACCTGGAGAACGAACTAATTGGGAAACGATAACACGTTCTGCCCCGTTGATGATGAAGGTACCCATTTCTGTCATTAATGGGAAATCGCCGAAGAAGACTTCTTGGGATTTAATTTCACCTGTTTCACGGTTAGTTAAACGTAATGTTACATGTAATGGCGCAGAATAGTTGGCATCATGTGCGCGGGCTTCTTCTACTGTGTACTTTGGTTCTTTTAATTCATAGTCAACAAATTCTAAGGATAAGTTTCCTTGGAAATCATCAATTGGTAAAATGTCTTCAAACATTTCACGAAGTCCCTCATCTAAAAACCATTGATAAGAGTCTGTTTGGATTTCAATTAAATTTGGTAATTCCAATACTTCACTGATACGTGCGAAACTTCTACGTTCGCGATGCTTTCCGTATTTTACTACGTGTCCAGCCAAGCTCTTCACCCCTCTAGTTATAAGTCTATCAAAACACCGATCCGAAAAATTACATTTACGTTACATATATTAAATATATGTAACAAAAAGCATTTTTTGCAGTTTTTAAGCAAAAAAAAACCAAAAATAGAACATGCTTCCGAAAAATTTTCTGGCGTTTCTACTTTTGTTTTCCTATAAAAAACCGGAACGGACAATATTTCGCTCCTGCTTCGTCACTTTCAGATAGTTTTTGCTCTATAGATTCTACTACCTTTGTCTAGAAAAGTCAAGGGTTTCTTTAAGGTTTTCTTTTTCATAAAAAGGAGTTTTTTTGTAAAGGGTTTAAATGAAAAAAGGCGTAATAAATAATTACGCCTTTTTTCAACAACTAGAAAATATATTCAATTATTTGGTCAATTTTCGCCATATCTTTTAATGGCAAATGCTCAATTTGACTTAATTTTCTTTCAGTGAAGTCCAAAGATTTCAGTTGTGAGATCACTACTTGTCCTTGGGTTTCTATGTCATCGGGCAACGTATATCGCGTGGGAATATTTTTAATGGTGGAAGTAATCGGGCAAATCACAGCAAACATGGTTTTCCGATTAAATTCATATCTTGACACGACTAAACCAGGCCGTCTCTTCTGAATCTCTTTGCCTGCAGCAGGATCAAAATCAATCCATACAATATCTCCTTTTTTGGGAATGTACTTCTTTTCAACATTCATTAAAAAAGTTCTCTCCCCTCAGGTGCAAGATCATGCCACTCATCTTTTTCATAATACTCACCTTCTGGACCTTCACTAAATGGATCCTGAATTTTAGGGACTAATGTAATTGTACCGTCGTCAGAATACATCACAATATATTCTTGGTCGACTTTTGGTTTTTTACCATTATCAGTGGGTAAAGTTAAAACGACCGAGTTTCCTTGTCTTCTTGATTTAGTTGTTAGCATGAAATCACTCCCTTCGCTTCATTATACTATGTCTTTGCAATGATAGAAAGAATTTTAAATCACACTTAATGTGACTGAGTTTACTATATAATGCGTGTGGGACAAAGATCACTTTGGATTTTTGCTCCACGCTCAAAAACTGATAAACGGCGGGAACAGAAGCAACTCCTTCGGAAATAAGCCGAAATTCTCCAAAAATTAAAGAACAATTTTCGGAAATTCCTTCTTATTTCTCGGAGTTAAACGCTTCTGGCCCGACCTCCTTTTCCCCTATCTTCCTCTTCACACAAAAAAACGAATGCAAAGATGCATTCGTTTTTGACTAACCGCCACCTAATAAAAAGTCTAGGACATTCATGCCGCCGCTTGTTTGGCTGCGGTAAAGTTCGGTGTAGCCGCATTGGGTACAGCTAATTGTAATAAATTTTTTATTTTGAACATCAAAAATTTTCGCAAAGTTCCCACCTGTTGCTTGAAATTGGTCCGACACATAGTGCATGTTGCCACATTTCTCACAAACATATTGTTGCTTTTCCATTCCCCTCACTCCTTCTCAATAAAACAAGTATAGCAAACGCCTGCTTCATTTTCCTCCATCCTAAGATGGATTTTTTCACTAGTTGACCAAGCCTTTTCCTTTCCGCTACAATAAGCATAACGAATCGGAGGAAAAAATATGTCGACAAAAAGCCAAGTCCTAACTTTATTGATGAAACAAACGCCCGCATTCCTTTCGGGCGAAGAGATGGCACAACGTCTGTCCTTATCTCGCACAGCTATTTGGAAAGCGATTAATGAATTGAAAAAAGATGGCTATCAAATTACTAGCGTGCAAAATAAGGGGTATCGCCTTGAAAAATCAGATGTCCTTTCTGCAGAAGGCATTCAGTTGGCATTATGGCCACAAACGCCGCCTTTAACAATTACCGTCCTAGAAACATCTGAATCTACCATGACCGATGCTAAGCGGGCGATTTTAGACCAGACGCCCGACAATACATTGATTGTTGCTGACATGCAAGAAATGCCGCGGGGCAGGTTCGGCCGGCCGTTTTTCGCTACGCCAGGTAAAGGGATTTACATGAGCATGGTGCTTCAACCGAACCAAAATTTTGAAGAAATCGCCCAATATACTGTGATTATGGCCGTAGCGGTCGCTCGAGCAATGGATGCTCTGGCAGGCGTTCACACAGAAATTAAATGGGTCAATGATCTTTATTTAAATGGCAAAAAAGTTTGCGGGATTTTGTCGGAAGCCATGAGCAATGTGGAAACAGGGCAGATTTCTAATGTTATCATCGGCATGGGGATTAATTTTTCAATTACAGAAACCGAATTTCCTGAGGACATTCGGCAGAAAGTGACTTCTCTTTTCCCAGATGGTGAACCGACAGCGACGCGAAATGAATTAGTCGCCAACATTTGGAATCATTTTTATCAAATTTTAGACGAACGTTCAACGAAAGACTTTTTAGAAGAATACCGTCAACGCTCCTTTGTGATTGGCAAAGACGTCGCTTTTACCCAAAACGGGCAAGACTTCCGCGGCGTTGCGACAACCATTAATGGAAATGGAGAATTGATTGTCCAGTTGCCTGATGGCACGGCCAAAACGTTGTCTTCTGGGGAAATTAGTTTGGACCAGATTGGTGAATGGCGTCGAGGATAAGTGGGGAAGTTTAGAAAAAGAGCAAGAAAGCATCTGTCTAAATTTAAACAGATGCTTTCTTGCTCTTTAAAAATCAACTTCTTTTTGTGCTAACATTTCGCACAATTCTTTTGGGAAATTCGTATAGGGATTTTCATTGATTTTCATTTCTTCTAAAGGAGACAACCAGTTTTTATTCGTATTCTGAAAAGCAATAGCTACTTTTTCTTCAAGATACTTACATACTTCTGCGCCTTTAAAATTTCGATAACTGTCTTTTAAATGCAGAACTTTCTCTAATCTCCCATATAAATTTTCTCTAGTCATGTATCGATTGACTTCCTCAAAGTGAAGTAATAACCAGAGTTCAAAGCATTCATTTGAAAAAATTGTCTTGATTTCAGGACGATGTCGTTGTGCACATCTTACCGCGTTTTCAATCGATTCTGTGGTTTGTTCGTCCTTGTCATACATAACATAAAACAAATCATAATTGTCCCGCTCCGCTTTTCCCATACTCCGAATACAGGAAACGGCGTATTCGACCAACGCCTCTCCTTGACGTCTACATGTTTTTACTTTGAGTTTACTTTTAATATTGACTGCAGAATATTTTCGTTTAATCAATCTAAGGTAAGCTTCTTCTGTTTCTCCTTCGCAAAAAATCATGACATTTGGTTTTAATTTCTTTCCTTTTTTTACCCTTTTTATTTTTGGCATACCAACTTCTACTCCTTTACCTTCACTGCCTGAACGATTTCACTTCGATCAATATGAGGAACACCACCGAACAGACCATTTAAATAACGGCGATAATATGTGATATCTCCGCGACCTTTTTTTGGGTCTGCTTCAAAGTCATACAAAGCGTATAATTCGCTGGCGCCACGATAATTCTTATCTGTGAAGTAAATTTGATCCTTTCTCAATTGATTATCCATCAAATGAAGTTCATGGGAGGTCAAGATAAATTGTGTATTCGTCTCCATGGCATTGAACGCTTCTAACAATGTTCCTGACAACTCTTGATGAAATGCATCATCAAATTCATCAAAAACAAAAACTTTTTCTTCTGGATTAAATAAAATATTTAGCGCTAAGCCAATTAATTTTTTCGTCCCAGAAGATTCCAAATCATAATGAATACGTTCTTGTCCGACCACTTGATTCATTTCGTCATATTGGTTATAAACAGAGTACAGCGAATACAGACTTTTCTTGACTCGACCGATTTCAATGGTCGGGTCTTTTTCTTGGATAATTCGTTCTAAAACAGCGGCTAATTTTTCTTGTTTCGAGTAATCTTCCTCTTTGTCTTTCACAGGAACCAGATCAACCATGTTCATATCCGCAAGTTTCAAAAAGTTCAAGACTTTCTCTTTGTCTTTTTCATTGTTCAACCGTTCAATATTCCGTAAAGATCCATCAAAAATAACTAACTGATTGGCAAACCAACGAACGACATTCGTAGCGTGCTGATCATTTTTTGATTCCAACGTATGGATAACTAACGAATTAGACTTAATTTGTGTTTGGTATTCTTGATATTTTTCTGGAAAAACGGAAGATTCCGCACCGTCTCTCTTAAAATAATAAACAAAATCATCCTGCGTTTTGTCATAAATCTCTAAAGATTCCTTAACTACTTCGCGCGCTGTGTTAGCTAACGAATAGCGATACAAGACACTGTCATTAATAAATTCAATGGTCATAACAGATGGGCTCTGTTTAGTGAGAGGGTCTAACGCAAAAGGTTCATATAATAAAGCATCATTAATCGAAGCTTGTTCTCTTAAAACTAATGTTTTTAATGCATTTAACCCACTCACTAAATTTGATTTTCCTGAACCATTTCCCCCAAAAACAATGGCACTCTTCAGTAACCTTAGTTTTTCTGGGTAATTTTTAGGTTTCACTTCGAAACGATTATTGACATACTTTCGTAAATACGCACCTGTTTGTAGGGAAAGTGTTTGTTCCTCTTTAAAAGATAGAAGATTTTTGACTGTAAAATTAACTAGCATGCTGTTCACCTCCTCGTTTTTTCATCTATTCTTTTATTATATCGTTAAAAGCAGATACTGTAAAACGTTTTTCCGTTTTTAAAATAACTTTCCCAAAATAACACTTTTCTCCCACACCTTTAAATTTATTTAAAAAACAATAAATTTTCTTAAACTTCATTGTGAGAACTGCTGCATAAATTCTATACTTCTAGCGTTAGATAAAATAACCTTGTTAGGTGAGGCTCCTATCCAAACATAGGCTATTGCGCAGAAATGTCGAAAGACACCAATGTGTAAAACAGGAATGGTCGAATTAAGGCTCTTCTAAAAATAGCTAAGAGAAATCTTTACGTTGGATAGTGCTAAAGCTCAGACGATGAGAACCGATTGGCTTGCTGTGTCCTGTTTAGTCGCAAGCGCTTATTTACGATCGATGCTGGCTTAGTCTACTCTTTCAAGGGAAAAAGAAAGGGATTCTCATGCAAACATCGAATAAAAAATTTCCACTTTATGCCCTAACAACGCTTGGTTTTACTTTCCTCACTTTGTTAGTGGCGGCTAGTCCAAATTGGTTTCAACAAATGGACGAAGCTATCTATCACATCAAATGGCAATTAAATGCACCACTTTTAACAGCGGTCAATCTGTTAGCAAAAACAGCCACAATTGGACCAATGCTGCTATTCTTCTTATTATTGATGGTATACCTTTTACGCAAAAAAGAAAAAATCCTAGCCTTTTGGGCTGTCAGTAACCTATTAGCTGTCGGCTTCTTAGGGAGCGTTTTTAAACATGTGGTGGGTCGGGCTCGACCAAACCTAGGCGCTTTAGCTGACCGGAGCTCTGCTAGCTTTCCCAGCGGACATTCATTATTAGCAATGGCACTAGTCTGTACGATTTTGATTATTTTGGCCTATCTTCATGTCGAAAAAACTAAAGGCATCAAAATTTTCTTACTCACTTATTTAGTTTTGATTGTGTTAGGTCGTTTAATCTTACGCGTTCATTATCCTAGTGATGTCATCGCTGGGATGCTCCTAAGTTATAGCTGGATCAACTTTTCATTTCAAATTGTTCAACGTTATTTGCCGGCACCTGAACCAGAGGAAGCAGAAGTACCGACACAACGCCGGCGCCGCCATTCTCGTAAAAGAAAAAGTTTATTCGTGGTCTTCAGTTTAACCCTTTTATTTTTAGGCACACTTTCTGTTTCGGCTTACGGCGTCAGCATGTATCGCAATTTGCAAAAAACGGCGAACACCATGTATAAACCAAGAAAATCTTCCACGAAGAGTCCCGATTTAGCCAAAGGAGAACCGGTTAGTTTCTTAATTATGGGAATTGCGAATGACTCAAAACGCAAAACCGATTACCGCTCCAACGCCTTGATGGTGGTTACAGTGAATAATCAATTACAAAAAACTACCATCACCAGCATCCCGCGTGACTACTATGTGGAAATGGCTGGCACCAATGGCGAATACAATAAAATCAATGCGGCCCACGTTTTCGGTGGTGCCGATATGCAAATTAAAACGGTTGAAAATGTCTTGCACATCCCAATCAATCATTACTTTTCAATTGATATGGATGCTATGAAGGACCTTGGCGATGCGGTGGGCGGCGTCACTGTTGACAATGCCTTTGCTTTTGATGCTGAAGGGATTCATTATCCGAAAGGCAAACAGCATTTAGGGGGCTGGGAAGCTTTACAATACGCGCGCATGCGTTACGAAGACCCCGAAGGCGACTATGGTCGTCAACGCCGCCAACGAGAAGTTTTAATCGAATTAACCAACAAACTACTTTCTTTTAACAGCTTGCTAAAATATCAAGAAATTCTGGACGTAATCGGCGAACATGGCGAAACCGACTTGTCCTTTGACCAAATGATGGCGATGCTAAAAAAATACACCCCCGCACTAAAAACGATTGAAACCGATCAATTAAAAGGCTACGATTACACTGGCGATGGCGTGACAGGGATTGAAGGTATTTCTTATCAACTTGTTGAAGAGAGTGAACGCCAACGTGTCGAAAATGCTATCAAAGAACAAATGAACCTCTCTACGAAAGACACTGAACAATCGCAATAACGACTAAAAAGCAGCGCCCCTTAATGAAAGGGGTGCTGCTTACTTTGGCTAGTTAGACGGTCATTTCAAAAATATTAATTTTTGTCACCGTTAGTAACGGCTCTACATCAGAGAGGTATGTTAGCGCATAGCTCTCTTTTCATTACCATTATAGCACAATTACCTAAAAAAACATATTGGAAACTAATTATTTTTTAGCCCTACATGGTATAATAAAATTGTAGAGAAGTTATGGCGGCGGCTATCCAATCTGAAAGGTGGTGGTGCTTATGAATGTAAGTACTAAAATCTATGAAAGGAGAGGCCTTTTGTCTATCGCAGAAGCTTTAGCTCTGATGATTAGTTTCGGTTCTTTTATCGCAACGTTAATCTTCGGAATCCTAGAGGCTGTTAAAGAAGACAATAAAAAATAACCGTCAACTTTAGCGAGCACGGTTATTTTTTATAAATCACTAAAAATCGCTACCGTCTGAAACGGCTCTACACTAGAGAGGTATGTTGTCGCATACCTCTCTTTTCATTACCATTATAGCACAACGACCCTCAAAAGACCATCAATAAAAATGCCCGAGCCTTAGAAAAATAAGAGGCTCGGGCATTTTTATTTTTATGGGCCAGTCACTAAATTCCAAGTGACGGCGGCTTGGTATTGTTGGCCAGACATGCCTTGATTGGCGGGCACTTCTAGTTTGATGTTAGCAAACGTGAAGTCCAACTGATAGACGTCACTACCTGTGAACTGTTGGTTCGCGACCACCGCTGTTGCGGTATTGTCGGCGGTTAAATTCACGGTGCCAGTCTTGCCAAGCGGTGTCTTGGTTTCTGTTGATTGGTTGTAATCGGTAAAGCTGGCAGCAGCGGCCGTTCCTAGCAACAAGCGGGTCGTTGTCGGCAAGCTGTCTGTGGCTGATTTTGGTTGCGACAGTTGCGCCGTTAAGCTCCAGTTGTCTTGGCTAGTATTCAGGCGTAAATAGGGATTGCGTGTGCCGTTGTCGTAGTAATCAGCGGCTTTTTTCAAACCATATTGTTGCTTACTTCCTGAAATCGCTAATTTGCCAAAATCAAATGTTGGCGTACTAATGAAGCCGTCGCCGTCAGGATTAGTTATTTCTTGGTCTAGGTCTTTAATACGGACCGTATCTTTGGCGATTAAGCTGCCAAAGTTGCCCGTTACTTCAACTTCAGCGGTTAAAACTTGACCAGGATTTCCTGTAGCGGCGGTTCCTAATAAGTTCATTTGTAACTGTCCCCCTGCTGGTAAGGGCGTATTTAATGGCAGAGAAAAACCTGCTGCCCACTGTTCTTTCGTAACTGGAAAGGCCTTAGCATTCTGCCCTGTACCTAACACAAAAATAGTATTGGGCGGGCTGATGCCAGCGGCCCATGTCGCCGTTGGTTTGATTTTAATGGTCGTCAACGGGGCTTCTCCCGTATTTTTTAATAGCACTTCCCAGTGATCCATTGTCGTGCCATTTTCGACTATGTCAGCGGAACCTTTTACCGTTAATTCTGCTGTAGGGACCGCTTCTTGATACACAGCGGTCATGTCGTCATTCTCATCAAATGTTGGAGTAAAGCTTGGTGTTGTTGTTTTTAAAGGTGTTGTTGTTTCTTTCCCCTTGTACCAGCCTTTGAATACATAGGTTTTTTCTCCGACTTGGTAGGTTTTCGGTAACGCTTTTGCAGCGGTATATTTATACGTTTCACTGTTCATTACCAGCTGATTTCCTTGCGTGAATCCTGTCGGTGCTGTAATCTTCGTACCATTCTCATCTACAAAGTTTTCAGTGATGCGTCGATTTTCTAAATAGTAATTTACTGTCCCTGTTGCGTATATTTCTGTGTGAGCAGTCACCCCGCTCACTGTACTATTATAATCCATTTTATAAAGAGAAGAGAAGGTTGTTCGAGTGGTCTCCCCTTGCCACCCTACTTCAGGAAACCGGTAATCCGTTTGAGACCCCGCAATTGGTGTCACTTGTAAACGATTTTCAGTAAATTCTGCACTATTTTTCGTATTATGATACGCAATTATTCCCGTAACCCCAGAATAATTCGGACCATTATATTTACTCGATGGGGTTATAGTCGGCGTTTTATAATACTTAGGAATTGTCACGATGCTATTACGTGTTCCATAAAGCTCTTCATCCGACGTAAAACTTCCCACAATATTGACAGCTGGAAGCTTTAACTGTAGAAAATCACCAGTTGGTAACGCGGTAATAGTTTGCAACTTGCTTTGTAAACCACCCACTACCTGAGACATATCTGTGCGGATATTGAAATTACTTGGTGCTACATAGTCACCCGTCTCATTGATAAAACCAAAATTAATCGTTTTGTCTTCCGTCTTAAATTCATCATATACTATAGTGATATCATCTTGGTCATCATAAGTCACTGGATAACTAATATTTCGATTTGTTCTGGTGATTTCATTTAGTTTGTCTGGTTTTTCTTTGCCTTTATACCAGCCTTTTAAGACATAAGGCCGATTATTGACTTTGTACATAAAAGGCAACGTACCTGCCTGAGTAAATGTAAAATTATCCTTATCAATGATTGTTTGTTTCCCTTGTGTGAACCCAGTTGGCGGCGTAATTTTCGTTCCAGATGCATCTACAAAATTTTCAGTTACACGGCGATTAACAAGATAGTAATATAACGTGCTTTCAGGAAACATTTCCACGCCAGCTAACGAATTATCATTTCTTATAAGTGTTGTTTTATATAAACTTGAGAAAAAGTTTTCAGGATTATCATCCCAGTATATTTCACGGAGTTTATAACGTTGGTTCTGACTCTTCGTTACTGTGAAATATACAGGATTTGCACCTTCTGTATAAGGATTGCCAGCAAAAGTCCTTTCTACTCGTCCTGCTAATGGATACTCTTGTCCTTGATACCCAGAAGGTTTTTGAAATGAAAGGTTCTTATAGTATTTAGGAATCTCAATAAACGAGTTCCTTGTACCATAAAAGTTCGAGCTATTCGTCAACGTGTACTGTTTTTGTGGAATTGTCATGGCTTTTAAATTTCCTGTTTGATCCGTTGCCGAAATATTATCTAAAACCGTGCTAACGCCATCGATAATCTGAACTACCTCTGTGGTGACTTTAAAGTCAGCAGGATTGAGTAATTGCCCACTTTCTCCAACAAACCCAAACTGCACGGTATTGCCGCCATATTTAATTTCTTCATATATAATTGTTAAATCATCATTATCATCATAGGAGGCATCATATTCCGGCACTCGTGTGGTTTGTAAATTTTGAGGTTGCGTTTTCCCTTTATACCAGCCTTTAAAACGATAGGCTTTGTCATTCGCGTAGTAACTATAAGGTAATTCTTGCGCCAATTTAAAATGGTAGGTGTCGCTGTCAATGACTGTTTGCTTTCCCTGAGTAAATCCTGTCGGTGCTGTAATCTTCGTACCATTCTCATCTACAAAATTTTCAGTGATGCGCCGATTTTCTAAGAAATAATACATCGTATCATCGGTTGTATAGTAATTTGGCACACTTACTTCTGTATTTGTACTAGTCAAAATAGAATCAAATCTCGTTTTGGTCGTATCCTCTGTCCAATAAGTGTAGTACAGTCGATACTGATTGGCTGTCGTTGTAGGATATAAACTATAATATTTGCCATCTGTCTCCACCCGTATGTCAGCTATCGTACTGTCCACAAAACGCATTCTTTTTGTTGCAACAGGATAAGCCGTACTGGAGCCTGTATAATGAGGCCCAGATGTTACTGTTGGTGGTTTGTATTGTTTAGGGATTGTTAAGCGAAAATTAGTACTACCATAAAAGGCAGGATTTATCGTTTTCGTGTAGGTTAATTGTTGACTAGGAATAGTTAATTTTTTCAGATTCCCACTATTAACACCTGTTGCTGTTCCTACTTGTTTCGCTATTCCGTTCATGATCGATGTTAAATTAGTCTGCATCCCGAAATTCGCTGGCGCTATTAATGCGCCTTTTTCATCTACAAACCCAAAACTATAAGTGATTTCCGGGATTGTCGTTGTCTTTTCTTCTAATTCCTCATAAAAAACATACACATTGTCTTTACCATCGTAAGTAACATCAAATTCTGGTGTCAATGTGGTTTCCAACTTAACGGCTTTAGGATCTGGTCGAGCGGATCCTTTATACCACCCTTTAAACTGGAAGTGGCGATTCCCAGAAGAATAGGTTTTTGGAAATGCTTTTGGGGCTTTATAGTGAAAATTGTCTGACTCAACCACCGTTTTCGAAAGGGCTGCGTTATAGCCTGTCGGATAGGTTGGCAAAACTGTCGATGTCATGTCATTATAATAAATACTGACTCGTCTATTGGGTACATAATAATAAACCGTATCATCGGTTATTAAATAATTATTTTCACCTGCAGTCGTGGCCATACTGTAAGCAGCAGAAAATTGGACTTTTTGAGGATCAGGGACCCAAGAATATGTTCGCAAACTAAATTGCTTAGGCGTTGCCGTAGTAAACATATTAAAACGTTCCCCTGTTGTGTATGTACTAAAATCCTTGCCAGTAGCTATAGTTACTTGACGGGAAACAGCCAAAGGAAAGGTTGTCGTGTCTGGTCCTTTATAAAAATTATTAGGCGTTGTCTTTGGGGTAGAATATTGCCCTGGCAACGTAATTTTGTGATTGGTTAGTCCCGAAAAACCGTAGTCCTCTGTGGCGTCATCATCAGGAAGTGTAACTTTCGGCACCGTCAACATCTTGAAATTCCCTAGATTACTAGTTGTAATGGTTCCCACCTTTGTCTGAGTACCTGATTTTCTTTCTACTTTCGTGACATCGGCTGTGAACGTCACTTTAGCAGGATCAATAAACAACCCATTTTCATCAATAAAGGCCATTTTATAGGTTTTCTCAGGAATATCAGCCGTTTTAACTGCACGATTTTCTCGCTTTGTCGGCTCCTCCTGAGTCGCTTCAACAGCCGCTGTCGTTGTATCGGCTGTTGCTTCAGTCTGGTCCTCTGCCGATGGTAGTTGCGGCTCTTCTATCATCTTTTGAGGTAATTCTGATGTCTCTGGTTCTGTGGTTGGTTCTGATGACGCAACTGTGTTGGCTGTTTCATTTTCTTGACTAGCGTTTAACGATGAGTCGCTTGTAGCGGTATCCTCACTTGCCGTTGTTTCGCCCGTTTCAGTGGTTGTTTCATTTTCAACAACCATTGTTTCGGCGAATACTGAGATGCCATTGAGTGAACTTATCAATAAGGAACAACACAAGGCGGTTGTAAGTAACTTTTGCCATTTTTGATTCATGCTATTCTCCTTTTTATGTATTGGTTTTATTGTTAATTGTTATATGTAAACCTTTTAATTTTCTCCATTATTCTATCAAAAAAAGGCGGCCTTGAAATTTTAAATTTTGCTACAGCTAAGTGACTTTTCCAATGATTCCTATTATACCAAGGCAGAAGAGCACTTTTTCACCGAAAAAGTGCTTGATAATCAAGAGAATCTGCCATTTTGCTACTGATTCTCAGTCAAATTCCTTAATTTTCATAAACAAAAGCTCAAAATATTAGTATCAAACACTAACATTTTGAGCTTTTCTCATGATATTTTTACTATTTATAAAAGGAGTCCACCACATAATCCCGAAGGTTGTTAAGGTCCTGTCACCAAATTCCACGTGACGGCGGCTTGATATTGTTGGCCAACCATGCCTTGATTGGCGGGCACTTCTAGTTTGATGTTAGCAAACGTGAAGTCCAACTGATAGACGTCACTACCTGTGAACTGTTGGTTCGCGACCACCGCTGTTGCGGTATTGTCGGCGGTTAAATTCACGATGCCAGTCTTACCAAGCGGTGTCTTGGTTTCTGTTGGTTGGTTGTAATTAGAGAAACTCGAAACAGGCGCCGCCCCTAATAATAAGCGGGTCGTTGTCGGCAGGCTGTCTGTCGCTGATTTTGGTTGCGACAGTTGCGCCGTTAAACTCCAATTCGGTTGGGTTTTCTTGATCCGCAGATAGGGATTGCGTGTGCCGTTGCCATAGTAATCAGCGGCTTTTTTCAGGCCATGCTGTTGCGTGCTTCCCGCTACCCCAACTTGACCAAAATTGAAGGTTGGAACACTGATGAAGCCTTCCCCAGTTGGTTCCTTTGTTTCTTGATCTAAATCTTTAATCCGGACCGTATCTGAGGCAGTCAGTTTGTTGAAATTCCCTGTGACTTCCACAGCGGCTTTTAGCACTTGGTTTGGTTGTCCAGTAACTTTTGTTCCTAGGAGATTAATCGTTAGTTGGCCGCCCACAGGAAGACTACTGTCTAAAGGAATCTCAAAACCTGCTTCCCACTGCTCTTTCGTGATTGGTCGAACTTTCGTATTTTGACCAGTACCTAAAATAAACAGTTCCGTGGGCGTACTAATTCCAGCCGCCCAATCAGTGGTTGGTTTAATCTTAACTGAAGTTAAAGGTGCTTCTCCAGTATTTTTTAAGAGCACTTCCCAATATTCCATGGCTGCGCCATTGTCAATGACATCGACTGCACCACGCATCGTTAAGTTAGCGCTGATGCTTGCTTCTTTGTAGACTGCCGTCATGTCGTCATTGCCATCAAAAGTTGTATTGTATGTTGGCGTAGTGCTTGTCGTTAAGGTACTGGGCTTGGTTTTACCTTTGTACCAGCCTTGGAAAATATAAGTTTTACCACCTACTGAATAACTAGCTGGTAAAGCTCTTGCGCTCGTATACTTGAAAGTGTTGCTCGTCATGGGAATCTGGTTCCCCTGCGTGAAGCCTGTTGGCGGCGTGATTTTAGTGCCGTTGGTGTCCACGAAGTTTTCGGTGACTTGTTTACGGGTGACTGTGTAGACTAATTTGGATGCATTTACTGGATTTCCACTAAAAAGATTCATAGTAATTAGAGGCTTACCTCCGGTACTCGCATAACCCATCAATGTATTGAATACTCCACTACTTTCCTTGGAAAAATATACTCCATCTGTATCAAAGCCTAATAAGGCGAGAGTTGCAGCACTTATGTTATATTCTGCTGGCACTTGATTAGGATCTATAATTGTGGCGCTATCACTGGTATAGTTATAGCCATACATTTTCATAACACTTTTTACTGTATCTAATTCAATACTATTGACATATTTTAATTGTTGATTGATCGCTAGTTTATCTAAAGAAAAATTAAGTCTGTTCGCACCAGTAATTGGTTTGTCATTCCCATAAACTAGCAATAGCTCTGGTGATAATGGCATCGTACCATTGTTAAGACTCAGTGTGTATTGTCCGCTACCTTTGCTTTTGGATGTTAAATCGTACAAGTCTGTATAAAGCCTATCACTCGTTCTTTGCACACGATATTTGCCACTAAAAGTTAACGCTGGCGTGAAGCCAACCCCTTTTTCGTCTACAAAATTTACATCTAATGATGGATACAACGTTGTGACTGTCTCTTCTTCATACACAACATTCAAATCGTCATTCCCATCATAGGTCACCGCATAGCTTGGTGCTTTGGTGGTGGTCAAAGTATTTGGCTTGGTTTTACCTTTGTACCAGCCTTTGAAATTGTAGGTTTTGCCGTTGCTTGCTTTGTAAGTCTCTGGCAAGGTGCCAGCTTGTTTGAAGGTGAAAGCATTGCTGGTCATTGGTGTTTTCTTGTTTTGGGTAAAACCTGTTGGCGGTGTAATGGCTACGCCGTTAGCATCTACGAACTTTTCGGTGACTTGTTTCCGAGTGACTACGTAATTAAGTGTTTCTCGGTACGTTGCTGTACCGTCAAATCCGTATAATACTGGTTCTACTGGAGTGCCAACGGGGGCGACACTCAGGATTCTTAAAAATTCATTACTATCCGTGTTTAGAGAGAAAACATTTTCACTGCTTTTAGAAAACACGCTATCTCTTGTGCGTAATACAAAAGGAGTCATATGATTTCCAAACTGCGGTAACTCAGTTGTTTGTTGCGCACTATATCTAGTCATCCTCAGTGTAGAATTAGGCACAGCAACAATATTGTCGACATACTTTAGCGTGTTATCAATCTTTAATTGTTCAATCGCGTATATATTCATCCTATAATTTGCTGGTAAATTTGTGAAAAAATCGTACGGCATAGGAACCGTTGCATTGACAGCTACTCGATATTGACCACTACCTGCATTAGAAGAAGTAATTGGATAATTAACTGCATATGGTCGCCATAAACTAGTTGCGTCTTCATATCCAAATTTAGTATACGTCCCTGATAACGTTAAGTTTTCATCAGCAAAAGCTTTTCCTGTTTCATCAGTAAAGCCAAAGATCATTCTCGGATAAATCACTTGATTATTCGGTACCCAACGTGGTGAAATGCTCGTTTGTCGGTCATTTTCATTACTACTTTCTGGTACCGATTCTATTGTTTCAGTTTTCACCTCTGGTATTTCTGCTTGTTTCGCTGTTTCCTGTGTTCCTTCTTCCCGACTCGTTTCAGTCGTTTCTTGACTGTTTTCCGTACTTTCTTGCGTTGTGCTACTTGCTACTGTCGGACTACTTTCACTCGTGACTGTTTCCGCAACTGCGGTCGCGCCAGGAAAGGCGTTAATCACTAAAGAACTACACAAGCCAATGGTTGCTAATCGTTGCCAGTTAATTCGCTTCATGTCGTCCCTTCTTTCTATGTACCATTTTGATTCATGCTATTCTCTTTCTTTATGTATTTATTTATTGTTCATTGGTCTATGTACACCTTTTAATTTTCTCCATTCTATCAAAAAAAGGTGCCTTTGAAATTTCAAATTTTGCTACAGCTAAGTGACTTTTCCGACGATTCCTATTATACCAAGGTAGAAGAGTCCTTTTTCACTAGAAAAATGCGCGAAAAATCAAGAATTTCTGCCATTTTGCTACTGATTCTCAACTAAATTCCTTAATCTTTATAAGCAAAAGCTCAAAATGTTAGTGTTTGATACTAACATTTTGAGCTTTCTTCATGATAACTTAACTATTTTAAGGACCTGTCACTAAGTTCCACGTAACTGCGGCTTGGTATTGTTGCCCCTTGACCCCTTGGTTGGCTGGCACTTCAAGTTTGACATTGTTGAAGGTGAAGTCCAACTGATAAATATTACTCCCAGTGAATTGCTGGTTGGCAATAATCCTAGTGGCCGTGTTGTTGGCATTCAAACTAATGGTACTCGTAGTACCGACCGCATTTTTCAACTCGGTAGGTTGGTTGTAATTGGCGAAGCTAGAGACAGGCGCCGCCCCTAATAATAAGCGGGTCGCTGTAGGCAAGCTGTCTGTCGCTGATTTTGGTTGCGACAGTTGCGCCGTTAAACTCCAATTCGCTTGGGTTTTCTTGATCCGCAGATAGGGATTGCGTGTGCCGTTGCCATAATAATCAGCGGCTTTCTTCAAGCCATGCTGTTGCGTGCTTCCCGCTACCCCAACCTGACCAAAATTGAAGGTTGGAACACTGATGAAGCCTTCAGCCGTTGGTGTCACAATTGCTTGATCATTGTCTTTCACACGTACGGTGGCCGAAGCAGAAACACCACTGTAATTCCCATTGGTGGTAATCCCAGCGCGCAAGACTTGCCCCGCTGTTCCCGTCGCTTTCGTAGTGAACTGAACCGTGGCAGATTTTCCTACGGGAATGTCAGTGCCTAAGCTAACACCATTGGTCCACGTAGTTGCTGTGACAGGGACTGTTTTCGCGGTGCCGCCAGCTGGCGTGACAATCATGGCGGTTGGGGCTGCTAAGCCGGTTGTCCAAGCGGTTGATTTCTTGATGGTCGCCGTGGTTAGTGGCGCTTGGCTTGTATTGGTAATTGTGGCACGCCAGGTGACATTGCCGCCGCTAGTCACGGTTTCAGCGGTAGTACGAGTTAAAGCGACACTTGCTTTGGGCACTTCTTCCTTATACATTGCCGTCATGTCGTCATTGCCATCAAAGGTTGTATTGTATGTTGGCGTAGTGCTGGTTGTTAAAGTATTAGGCTTCGTTTTGCCTTTGTACCAGCCTTGGAAAATGTAAGTTTTACCGCCTGTTGTATAACTAGCTGGTAAGGCTCTTGCGCTCGTATACTTGAAAGTGTTGCTCGTCATGGGAATCTGGTTCCCCTGCGTGAAGCCTGTTGGTGGCGTGATTTTAGTGCCGTTGGTGTCCACGAAGTTTTCGGTGACTTGTTTACGGGTGACTGTGTAATTCATCGTATGTTTATAGTCTGTAGTACCATCAAATCCAAATAATCTTGGCTTACTGCTATTGCTTGCTAACAATAACATTGCAGGAACTATATGCGAAAACGTTCCATTTCCCCAAATTGATTTTATCGCAAAAGTGTTATCTGTTTGCTTAACAAATGTTTTATCAATAGCGTTTAATTCTGTCTGAGAAGTATTATTCAGGTTGACTCCAATGTCCGAAACTCCAGTATAATCGTACATTGTAATGTGTGTGTCAGTAGTTTCTATCTTGTCAACATATTTCATTTGATTGGTAATAGCTAAGTTATTTAATGCGTACCCTCTATTAACAATGTCAGCAGGCATGGCTGTCCAATAATTATTCGGTACTGCAACACTACTCGTTGTTTCAATCTTATACTTATTTGTCACTGTTGTATCGCGCTTACCTGTCATTGGATAAAAGGCGCCCTTCGTTTCAAAAACAGTGGTACCTGTCTTTCTGAGATACTCAGTATAATTTCCAGAAAAAGTTAGCGGATTAGTAAAAGCTTTGCCTTGTTCATCAACAAATTGCGCATAGAATCCTGGATAAACAGCTGTTTCTGTTACTTCTTCGTACACAACATTCAAATCGTCATTATCATCATACGTCACCGCATAGCTTGGTGCTTTGGTAGTTGTCAATGTGTTAATTATGGACTTGCCTTTGTACCAACCTTTGAACTTATAGGTTTTGCCGTCTGCTTGATACGTATCTGGCAAGGTGCCACTTTGTTTAAAGGTGTATGGGTCACTGTTAATTACTGTTTGTTTCCCTTGCGTGAATCCTGTTGGCGGCGTGATTTTAGCGCCATTGGTGTCTACGAAGTTTTCGGTGACACGGCGGTTGGTTAGATAGTAATAGATTGGTTTATCGATTGTATAATAGAATGCTTTATCTGAAATTTCATCAGGATTTCTAACCACAGCTCTCAAGTAAGAAGGGACTTGAACATCTATTGAAGCAGCCTCAGTTGATCTGTTAAAAATAAACGATTGGAGACCATTTTTCTTTAGGTCAAACCGCTGAGAAAGGCTTTTATTCGCATCTTCAGTTAATAATATAGGGGATGCGGGGGTGGTGTGATGCTCTTGAACAGTCGGCAATGGATAGGCTGTATCAAATCCACCACTCTTGTTATAAACACTCATTTTTTCATAGTATCTTGGCGGTGTAAACGTTAAATTAGCCGCACTATATTGTGAAGATTTTCCACTTACTATTTCAAAAGATTGAGCAGGATAAGCTATCTCTTTTAAATTATTTTTGGTGGGTGCCACTTTACCTTTTTCTAGGCTGATTGTTTTCCAATCACTAGGCACATTTGCGGTTGACTGTCCCTCTCCAAACCAAGTGTCATAGGTTAGTTTAATCGTTGAAGCATCTACTCGTTTGCCAGACTCGTCCACGAACCCGAATTGATAGGTCAGCGCTGGGAAATCAAAAGCTTCAATCTCCTCATACACCACATTCAAATCATCATTATCGTTATAAGTCACCGCATAGCTTGGTGCTTTAGTCGTGGTCAAGGTGTTTGGCTTGGTTTTTCCTTTGTACCAACCTTTGAACTTGTAGGTTTTGCCGTTGCTTGCTTTGTAAGTGTCTGGCAAGGTGCCAGCTTGTTTGAATGTATAGTTATTGCTGGTCATTGGTGTTTTCTTGTTTTGGGTAAAACCTGTTGGCGGTGTAATGGCTACGCCGTTAGCATCTACGAACTTTTCGGTGACTTGTTTCCGAGTGACTACGTAATTAAGTGTTTCTCGGTACGTGGTAGTGCCATCAAAACCATATAGTATTGGTCCACGTTCTATAGAACCTGTGCGCAGCATCGTTAATATGTCAGCCGTTGATGGAGCCAAAGCTAATGAATTTAGAGAAAAGATATTTGCACTATTTTTAGAAAATGTTCTATCCCTCTGAGTCAAACTACTTGTAATATAGTTACCAAATTGAGCTGCTTCAGATGTTTGTTGCTCACTGTATCTAGTCCTGTTTATAATACTAGGCGGGGCAACAATACTGTCGACATACTTTAGTGTGTTATCAATCTTTAATTGTTCAATTGCGTATATATTATAAAGGTAACCTGCTGGTAAATTTGTGAGAAAATCGTACGGCATAGGAACCGCTGCATTGACAGATACTCGATATTGACCACCACCTGCATTAGAAGAAACAATTGGATATCTAGCAGCGTATGGTTGCCACTGACTAGTTGCCGTGTGACGTGTTAATTTATAATACGTCCCTGACAACGTTAAGTTTTCATCAGCAAAAGCTTTTCCTGTTTCATCAGTAAAGCCAAAGATCATTCTCGGATAAATCACTTGATTATTCGGCACCCAACGTGGTGAAATACTCTTTTGTCGGTCATTTTCATTACTCTTTTCTGCAGGTTGTTCTGTGGTATCTGTTCTCACCTCTGGCGTTTCCGTTGGTACTTCTGTTTCTACTTGTTTCTCCGCTTCTTTCGTTTCCTCTTCCTGACTCGTATCAGTTGTTACTTGACTATTTTGTGTACTGGCTTTCGTTGTTTCTTTCTTAACGCTACTTGCTGGTGTCTCTTCTTTCACACTACTTGCTACTGTCGGACTACTTTCAATCGTGATGGTTTCCGCAACTGCGGTCACGCCAGAAAAGGCGTTAATCACTAAAGAACTACACAAGCCAATGGTTGCTAATCGTTGCCACTTAGTTTGCTTCATGTCGTCCCTTCTTTCTATGTACCATTCCCGCCAAGCCGATTAAGGCTAAGCCGAGAATGCTAAGATTTGCCTGACTCTTGCTCCCTGTACGAGGGAGCTGCGAGCCAGTTGTGGTGGTCTGTGTCGAACCACCACTTCGTTGATCTCCTTGCGGAGGACCAGCTGGTTCCTTGGGATCAGCAGCTGGCGCATCTGTTTTCGGTGGGGCATCTTTAGGAGCGGGTGTTCTCGGATTTTGGTAAAATTCAATCCCCACCGAACTAGAACCACCATCAGATGCTTCAACATTTATAAAAAAACTAGGAGAAGATAGTAGACACACAATCATTAAATAACGCTTTTTTTTCATTTAAAAACCTCCTTTAGATTCACTTGTATTCGTTGCTCTTTTATACAAGGAATGTGTAACAACCTTTTTTCATACCTCTATAATAACAAAGAACCCCCCCTTAGGAATTGACGTTTTTTTCGCACCTCTTGCGAAAATTTTGAAAGTTCTTGTTATACTACGGTTTACAACGCCCGTTATTTAATAATCGTTACTAAAAAAAGGCGATTTTAGTCAATTTTTATCAAAAATCCCCGACAAAAGTTTAAGGTTTCTAGCCATTTAACGAGAAAAGCTCAAAAAGTTAGTAATTGATACTAACTTTTTGAGCTTTGTGTAACACTTTTGAAGAAGTCGCTTGAAAAAAAACAGTATTTTTTTCGTATTTTCTCTACTTTTTTAAGAATCTAGCCAAGCAACGCACTAATTAATAGTCCTAAGGCATAGGTGCCATTGAAAACCATTAAGTTTTTAATGGAATGACGGAAACTTTTCGGCTGCGGCAATTCTTGTTTAAACGTTTGAATATTTTTCCAAATGACAGGCAAAGTAGCAAATGTAATTAACACTGGCCATTGATAAATACCACTAATGAAGCCAAATAAAATCACCAGATAACCAGCTAGCGCTAACACTTGAAACAGCACAATCCCTACTGGGCGCCCGATATAATAGACTAATGTATAACGGTGGTTCTCAATATCCGTGTCTAAGTCCCGTAAATTGTTGGCGAGCATGATGTTAGCAATCGAACAGACCAAGGGCAAGGACGCCACGACAATCGCAAGCACCGCCCAGAGATTGCCGTCTAAGCGAAAGGCGCCGCTAGCAAAATCGACCGTTAAGTAAAACGGCGGATTGGTGACGACGTTCAAGTAAACGGTTAAGACGAAGATGCCTAAGCCCATCGTGAAGCCACTGAAAATTTCCCCCAAGGGCATGCGGGATAACGGAATCGGTCCATACGTGTAGAAAATACCGATGAAGCAGCAAATCCCGCCTAATACGAGGAAGAGCCAGCCTGTTTGAACCGTTAAGTAAGCACCCACAACGGCAGTGAAGGCAATCATGGCGAAAATCATGTTGCGGACCAGTTGTGGTGAAACGCCTGATTGTCCGATAATATTTTCTTCATATTTATAGACGTCAGATTTGGCTTTTTTGAAGTCCATGTAATTGTTAATGGCGGTGGTGGCCATATCAAAGACCACCATGCCAATGAAGAAAACCAGCGTGTTGCCCCACTGAACTTCCCCGAAATAGGTCATTGAAAACAAGACCCCGATAATGAAGGGAAAGAGACTGGCAAGCTTCGTCTGAATTTCCACTACTTTTAAAAACACATTTAAAGACATTTTTAGTCGCTCCTTATTTCAAATCGGCCCGATTCCCCATCGTATAGCCAGAGTCTTTGCCGATTTCAAAGTTGCCTTCGATATCTTTGCTGATGTAGACTTTGTCGTCTTTTGTGACGAAAATGGCATCGGTTCCTTTCAGACTTTCGACATATTCTAGTCCTTTTTTGACGCCCATTGAGAAGACGGCTGTTGAGAGACCATCACCATCGATGGATTTGTCGGTGATAATGGTGACACCCGCGATGTCGTTATCAAACGGATAGCCAGTTTCACGATCAAAGAGATGGTGGTATGTTTTGCCATCGACTTTTAAGTAGCGTTCATAAATTCCTGATGTGACTAAGGTTTTGTTGCTTTCTTTGACTTGACCTAAGACTGTGTTGCGGGCTTTATTCGGATCTTGAATGCCGACTGTCCAGTCCATGTCTTTGCCACGTGGGCTGTGTCCTAAGACGTAAACATTCCCGCCTAAATCGACAATAGCGGTAGTGACGCCGTTATCTTTCAGAACTTTCACGACTTCATCGGTGATGAAGCCTTTGGCAATTGCGCCTAAATCCAATTGCATGCCTTTTTCTTCAAGGTAAACGGTTTGCTCTTTGTCGTTGAATTTGACTTTCGTGTAATCAACGAGTTTCAAGGCTTGATCAATTTCGGCTTGGCTTGGTTTGCGGGCATCATCGAAGCCAATGTGCCACATAGAAGTGATTGGGCCAATTGCCATGTCGAAGCCGCCGCGGGAGTCTTTGCTGTATTCATAGGCTTTTTTCAACAAAGGATACAGGTCATCTGAGACTTTGACTGGTTTTACGCCTGCTTCTTGGTTGATTTCATCAATTTCTGAACCTGGTTGGTTGACGGTGATTTTATCGCCTAGTTCTTTGACACGGGCAAAGGCTTTCGGTAAGACGTCTTCTTTGCCATCATCGTAGATGCGAATTTGAACGTAGGTACCAAGCATTGTTTGACGGTCAGAGTATGGTTCTGTATTAATTTTCGCTTCTGGTTTTGAGGAACAAGCAGCTGCCACAAACAGCACTGCTAGAACACTCACCATGAGCAGAAGTTTCTTTTTCATAGGATTCCCTCTTCTTTCCTTCTTTAATTAAAAAATAAGTTCTCTTGCATAGTAGCCTTTTTTGGAAAAAATGAAAAGTCTTTCTCTTGGAAATTCACAAATTTCTGTGAAAAAATTTGTGAAATGATGGACAGAACTAGCGAAGAAAAAGGGGCGGGAAAGTCAGCCAACCGACTTTTTCCCAACCCCTCAATGGTGTCAAGTAATTGCTGAAAAGCGTTTCAGGAACTACTTCACGATTCATTTATTATTACTTATTTTGTTACGATGTTGTCAACAACGATTTCAGTTGTGTCGCCTTTTTCAGCAGCGTTCACTAATTGTTGTGCGTAGTTGATGAATGAATGTGTGCTGTGTGTTGCACCAGTTACCACTTCAACACCTGCAGGTGAGCCGTCTTCTTCGCCCATTGCTTTAACAAATTCTTTGTTTAATGTTTCGATATATTCTTTTGGTCCAACGCCAGCAACGTCTTTCATTTTGCTTTCGTATTCAGTGTCATCTTTTTTAGATTTGCCGTCAGCGTTCACGTTATCGTAGTTAGATTCAGTCACTTTACCATCTTTCACAGTCATTGAGAATGTTGTGTGGTAGCCGTTTGAGTCATTTTTTTCTTTCAATGAGTACGTACCATCTTTCAATGTTGCCCCATTGTCGATTTCGATTGTGTCTGTGTTACCAGCTTGTGCTGCTTGGATTAATTGTTGTGCGTAGTTTTGGAATGATTCAGATGAATGAGTCGCACCAGTTACTACTTCCACACCGCTTGCGCTTTGTGCTTTAACAAAAGAATCGTTTAATTGTTTGATGTATTCTTTTGGTCCAACACCAGATTTTGCTTTCATGCTTTCTTCATACTTAGTGTCTTCTGTTTTAGATTTGCCGTCAGCATTGATGTTGTCATATTTAGATTCAGTGATTTTGCCGTCTTTTACAGTCATTTCAAAGACTGCACGGTAACCATTTTTTTCATTTTTTTCTTCTAATTTATACGTACCATCTTTTAAATCGCCACCGGCAACTTTTTTCGCTGGTGCTGATGATTCAGTTGATTTTTTCGTTTCTGAAGATGCTGCGCTAGAAGAGTTCGTTGTGTTGTCTTTCTTGTCTGCGCCACATGCTGCTAAGACTAAACTTGATAATGCAATTGCCGCAAAACCTTTAACAAATTTATTCACTTTCATTGATAGTCACCTTTTCTTTCATGATTTTCACAAACATCAAAAGTTTGTGATACATTACACATTATAATGGTTTTAAAAACGTTGTCAAGACCATCCCCTAAAAATATTTACATTTCGGTCTTTTTTTCATCAAAAACTCATCGTTGGAGTAAATTTGTTGACAATTAAAATTTATATTAGACAAATTCGTGAAATACTTATATAATGTTAGTCGATTGTGTACTTATTAATCATTATCACTATTTTACTACTTACAATATTAAGGAGCGGATTGTCAATGACAAAGCAAAATATTGTCGTTGTAGGTGCTGGGTATGCTGGCGTTTCAGCTACTAAATTTCTAGCAAAGAAATTTAAAAAAGATACGGACGTAACAATCACATTGATTGATCGCCATTCTTACCACACTATGATGACCGAATTGCATGAAGTAGCAGGCGGACGTGTTGAACCAGAAGCAATTCAATACGACTTACAACGTTTGTTCTCACGCAAGAAAAACGTAAAATTGGTAACAGATACTGTTACTGGGATCGACAAAGAAAACAAAGTTGTGAAAACTTTAGCAGGTTCTTATCCATTTGACCAGTTAATTCTGGGTATGGGTGGCGAACCAAACGACTTTGGAACACCAGGCGTGAAAGAAAATGGTTTCACCTTATGGTCATTTGATGATGCAGTGAAAATTCGTCATCACATTGAAGCAACCGTTGCTAAAGCAGCCATCGAACCAGATGCTGAAGTACGCAAAGCAATGTTAACATTCGTTGTCTGTGGTTCTGGTTTTACTGGGATCGAAATGGTCGGCGAATTAATCGACTGGAAAGATCGTTTAGCGAAAGATGCCAAAATTGATCCAGACGAAATTACATTAATGGTTGTTGAAGCAATGCCAACCATCTTAAACATGTTATCTCGTAACGATGCTGCCAAAGCAGAACGTTATCTAGAAAAGAAAAATGTTCAATTATTATTGAACTCACCAATCGTTGAAGTTGCAGCAGATCACATTAAATTAAAAGATGGTTCTGAAGTACCAACGCATACGTTAATCTGGACAGCTGGTGTGAAAGCAACTTCTGATGCCGCTGACTTTGGTTTAGAAGCAGCCCGTGGTAGTCGTTTAGTTGCGAATGAATACATGCAAGCAAAAGGTTACGAAGACAAAAACATTTATATCATTGGTGACTTGGTTTATTACGAAGAAACACCAAATACACCAACTCCTCAAATCGTTCAAGCGGCTGAACAAACAGGTCATACTGCAGCTGCCAACATCGTTGCAGATATTAAAGGTGGCGAAAAACATGCCTTTAAAGGAAACTACCAAGGATTCATGGTTTCCATCGGCGCGAAATGGGGCGTTGCCAACTTATTCGATAAAATTCATTTGAGTGGTTTCTTAGCCATCATTATGAAACATATCGTTAACTTGAAATACTTCTTTGATATTCGTTCTGGTTACTATATGTTCCAATACATTATGCACGAAATCTTCCATATTAAAGATGATCGTTCTGTTGCTCGCGGACATACGTCTCGTTACGGCAATGTCTTGTGGAGTGTTCCGCTACGTGTTTTCTATGGTATGGTTTGGTTAGTCGAATCAATGAAGAAAATTGTCGGCAACGGCGATTACTTGAAACCAAGCACTTGGTTTGGTGACGGTTCTTGGTTCACAGATAAAGTCGTTTTCCCATTCCCTTGGTTACAAGAACAAGTAACAACAGGTGCTTCTCAAGCAACTGAAACAGCAACAACTGCTGCAAGTGGTGCGGCGGATGCGGCGGCAAGCGGTGGTGCCGATGCGGCAACACAAGCAGCGCACTTTGGTTTAAGCTACGCTTACGGCGAAACACCAATGCAAGTGTTTGATCACATGCCTAAATGGTTCGAAAGCGTAATGAAATTTATGATGCCAAACCAAGAAGTTGCTTTGTTCATGCAAAAATTCATGACAATCGTTGAAGTATGTATTGCTTTAGCATTGATTGCTGGTTTATTCACTTGGTTATCAAGTGCTGCTACAATTGGTTTAACAATTGCCTTCTGTTTATCTGGCATGTTCTATTGGGTAAATATCTGGTTTATCTTTGTCGCTTTTGCTTTGATGAACGGTTCAGGCCGTGCTGTCGGTTTAGACCGCTGGGTAATTCCATGGATTCAACGCAAACTTGGTAAAGCGTGGTATGGTACCCCGAAAGCTAGATACGGCGGTAAGTAAGCAATCGATAATCGATTGACAACTACGAGCAAAAGCTGAGACACATGTCTCCAGCTGACTATCATAGGATTTAGTATGTGGGACAGCAGTCAAGCATGACTTTTGTCCCACATATTTTCTTTTATATAATATGGTGGCTCAACTGAGGTCGGGACAGAATCGTTTAGCTCCGAGAACCAAGTAGGTACTGTTCAACATCTATTTGCTTTGCAAATAGTGTTTCTCAGCAATAAGAAGAAATTTCCGAAAATTGTCATAAAATACAACGAGGAACGAGTTGATGTTGCATGATACCTACCCGGTGCTCTTTAATTTTTGGAGACCAAGTAGGTATTGTTCATCATCGAATCACTACGTTCTTCGTGATTCTCAACAATTTCGGCTTATTTCCGAAGGACCTTCACCAAGTAGGTACGATGATTTCATCTGTTCATGCTTCACAGTGAAACATCGCAACTCTTAGAGCTGTAGCTCTTTTGAAGGCTGTACTGTGACGAGACGCATGTCGAGAAAACACCTTAGAAGTTGTTGAGATCGGAGCAACGCGTAGTGTTGGTTCTGTTCCCGCCGTTTATCAGTTTTTGAGCTTGGAACAAAAATTCAAAATAATTTTTGTTCCAAGCTCGTTCACTGTGTTATGATAGACAAGAAAAAAACACCAAAGGAGAGAGAAGAAAATGACGATCAAAGAATTCATTAAGAAAAGTCGCTTGAAAACATGGGACGTTATTATTATTGCTGTTTTAGTTCTTGGTTCTTTTCTGCCCCTTGTTGTTTTTGCCATGCAAAACAGTGGTCAAGAAGCGGCTACGTATCAAGCAGTCTTGAAAGTAGACAACAAAGTAATCAAAGTCTTTGACTTAAAAAAGGACGGCCCGCATTATACATATAAATACGAAGCAAAAGACGGTGATTACAACCTGATTGAAGTAGATGGTGATCGTATCCGCGTGAAGGAAGCCAACTGTGCTGACTTAGTGGATGTTCGACGAGGCTGGATTTCCAAACCTGGTGAAACCCCGATTGCCTGTCTACCCCACAATTTGTTTATCACCGTGGAAGCTTCTGATGGGAGTGAAGACGGTAGCTTAATTTATTAAGCACGACAACTATGAGCAAATTACACAAGAATATTTATATTGCTATGCTCGTTGCCCAAGGGGTCATTATTGGCTTAATCGAAAATATGATTCCTTACCCTTTCGCATTTGCTCCTGGGGCAAAGCTCGGTCTAGCAAATTTAATTACCATTATTGCGATTTTCACCATGCGTAAGCGTGATAGTTTTTTCCTGGTCTGTTTACGTTTGATTTTAACGACATTACTGGGCGGCACACTTTCGACCTTTTTCTATAGTGCCAGTGGTGCCTTATTAAGTTATTTCGGCATGTTGCTTGTCAAGCAGCTGGGGCCAAAACGGGTCAGCATTATTGGGATTAGTGCCGTTGGTGGTTTCTTACACAACGTTGGTCAGTTGCTAACGACCTCTTTCTTTGCTCATTCGTGGGCGCCGATGCTGTACTTACCATTTTTATCTCTGTTTGGGTTACTCTCAGGGATTGCCATTGGGATTGCCGCTAATTATTTACTACAACATGTCCAGACGTTACGAAAATTCCAACTGAATTATGAACAAACAACGAAACATAAGTGGAGTCAATTTTTCTAATTGAAAACCTGTCCGCCACAATTAAAGGAGTCATCTTATGAATATACATCCTATGTGGAATACCTATCCTACGTTATCAAAAGAATTAACAACTACTCTTCGCTTGATGGAACAAGCGGTTCAAATCGATAATCACGAGATTCAAGCTGCTGTCCATGACATGATTCATTCTGGCGGCAAATTGCTACGTCCAGCCTACCAACTGTTGTTCTCTTATTTTGGTGAACAGCGGGACCCTAAAAAGGCGACAGCGTTAGCGGCTTCCATTGAATTACTGCATACCGCCACGTTAGTTCACGACGATATTGTCGACGAAGCCGATACGCGTCGTGGCTTGCCAACATTGCGTTCGCGCTTTGGAAATAGCACAGCCGTGTATACAGGCGATTATCTTTTTGTTTGCTGTTTCAAGCTCTTATCTGATTATTCTTCTTCATTAAAAAGCATTCAATTAAATTCGCGCAGTATGGAAAAAGTCCTGACTGGTGAGCTTGGTCAAATGGACAATCGCTATAATTTCGAGGTAACGATTGACCAATATTTAAAAAACATTTCTGGGAAAACAGCGGAATTGTTTGCGCTAAGTTGTTTTGTCGGTGCCTATGAAAGTGGCACCTCCCAACGTTTTGCCAAACGTTGTGGTGAAATCGGCGAAAATATCGGACTGGCTTTTCAAATTATTGATGATATTTTGGACTATACACAAACTGCCGATGCTATCGGCAAACCCGTCTTAGAAGACGTACGTCAAGGCGTGTATTCTTTGCCCTTGATTTATGCACTTGAAGCCAATCGTGAAGTCTTGTTGCCACTTTTAATGAAAAAAGAAGCCTTGACCGATGAAGAAACACAGGAAATTTATCGTCTTGTCCATGAACTAGGTGGCGTAGAAAAGGCCCAAGAATTAGCCACTCATTACACAGAAAAAGCGCTGAAAGAAATCAGCAAACTTCCTGAAACAAAGGCCCAAGCGAAAGAACAATTGTATGAAATTACACAAACGATTTTGACAAGAGAAAATTAAAAAAGCCGCTGGATCCTATTGAGGATTTAGCGGCTAGCTTTTTAGGTGATACCTTGGTATAATAAACACGAAGAGAGCGTACTAGACATACGCTCTCGGGTAGACCGTTTAAGACGGTAGCTTTAATTGTGGATAAATAAACCCGTCAATCTTCGCTAAAAGTTATGACGGGTTTATTTTTTGTCGTTTTTATTACTGATTTTGACAATTAATGTTGCGAAAGCAATCGCAAGCATCAATGCTTCAAAGACAGTCACTACTATTCCTTTCTAGGGAAAGAGCAAACAAGCAAAAACATTGGCAGTCCCCCTTTTTTTGAGAAATTGCCACCGTCATAAACTTCCTACTTGTGTAGTATAACACATTTGTACCTTCCTAGAATACGCTTTCTTTTGTAATAAAAATCGTGCACCGTTTACTGGGATAAAACGATTCAGCCAACTAAAATTTTTTAGACTAAACAGACCGACCATCTTTTTTGATGGTCGGTCTGTTTAGTCTATTGCTCCGCCTTTACTCCTTCTCCGACAATGCTCGCCAGACATCAAATGTTTGTTTTAAGCCTTGGACATTATGAACACGTAAAATTTCTACGCCTTGTTGTGCTGCATACAAGGAAGCAGCGGCTGAGCCAAAATCACGGTTGGCTGGTTCTGGTTCGTTCGTTAAAGCGCCAATAGTTCGTTTGCGAGAAACGCCGTATAGTAACGGATAATCTTGGTAGCGAAAGGCGTTAGGATCTTTTAACAGTTGAAGGTTTTCTGCGACAGTTTTATGAAAGCCAATCCCTGGATCAAAACAAATTTTTTCTAAGGAAAGCCCATATTTTTGGCATTGTTCAATTTTTTCTGTATAAAATTGGTGCAACTCTTCTTTTAAAGAAAGGGATTGGTGTTTTCTGGAATGCATAATCACAACTTGGACTTCAGGATATTGTGCGAGGACTTCTGCCATCCCCGGAGTGTCTAATCCTTTGATGTCATTAATCATTGTGGCGCCAGCTTGGATCGCGGCTTCTGCTACTTCGGGATAGTAGGTATCCACAGAAATCGGCGCTAGAGAAGTCTCACGTATTTTTTTAATTAACGGTAATACTCGGTCTGCCTCAACTTGTGGAGAAACTTCTTCGTAGCCAGGACGTGTGGATTGGCCGCCAATGTCTAAAATATCGGCCCCCGCTTCTAGTAGATGAAGCGCATGTTGATAGGCCACGTCGACCGTTGTGTAGCTACCGCCATCAGAAAAAGAGTCGGGGGTCGTGTTGACAATCCCCATAATTTGGTAATTCTTTTTTAAATCAATCATTGTCACATTGCTCCTTCATCTGCTGAATCATCTTTCGTAAAGCCCGCATTCTAGGACTTATCTTCATTCGTTCACTCGTGGACAACTCCGCTAAGGTTTTGCCTCGATCTGGTAAATAAATAATCGGATCAAAGCCATAACCACCTGTACCGCGCGGTTCAACTAATTCACCAGTCAAAGTGGCTTCCGTTTGCAACAGTTTGTCGTCATCGAGTACATAGACCAACGTGGCTGATAAGGTTAACTCTCGGGTCGACTGTTGCCCTTCAAATAAGTGCAACAGTTCGCGGTTCTGTTCTTCCGGATTGGCTGAATGGAAAAAGCGGCTTGTATGAATACCTAATAAATCAGGAAAAGCAGTTAACGTTAAGCCGCCATCATCACCTAACACTGGGCGGCCAATTAATTGTTGGAAAAAGCGAGCTTTTAGATAAGCATTTTCAGCATACGTAGTGCCAGTTTCTGCAGGTTGTTCTTGACTGGTTGTATACTTTCGATAAGAGACAAGTTGAATAGCGGGGTCCTTAAGTCCTGATTGCATTTCTTTTAACTTACCTTGGTTATTCGTGCCAACAATGATTTCCATTTTCTAACGTATCTCCATTAAAAATTGATTTTTCCACTCTTGTTCTTTAAATAGTCCGGTAAATTGAAATGTTTTGGTGCTACTTTGTGGTGTTTTCACGCCGCGCATCGTCATACACATATGTTCCGCTTCAATGGCTACTGCAATGCCTTTGACGGGAATATTTTCTTGGAGTTTGCGGGCAATTGTCACTGTTAAATCTTCTTGAACTGTGGGACGTTTGGCACAATGTTCTACTAATCTTGGTAACTTGCTTAGTCCCAATACTTTGCCACCTTCTGGCAGATAAGCGACATGTACTTTTCCATAAAATGGCAATAAATGGTGTTCACACATTGAATAAAAGGCAATATCTTTTACTAGAACCATTTCGCCTTCATTTAAGCTATCAAATAATTTATAATCGTGAAATTCAGGTTCGGTTAATCCACCAAAAACTTCTGCATACATTTTAGCTACGCGTTTGGGTGTATCAATGAGTCCTGCCCGTTGAGTATCTTCCCCCACCGCTTCTAAGATTGTGATAACTGCCTGCTCAATTTGCGCTTGTTTTTCCTGCTCCATCTCTACCATTCCTTTTCGCTTACTCGCACTTCTTCTTGATTGCCACTGCGCTGAATCCACGTAGCTATTGGCGCGCCCAATAGTTGTTCCTCTGCGTAAACATCACTTAAGGGAATCAAAACAAATGACCGTTTTGTTAATTCTTGATGAGGAACTTGTAAGTGGGGCAACGCGACTGACTGTTCCCCTAATAATAAAATATCAATATCAATAATCCGCGGACCCCAGTGAATTAATTTTTTACGTTTCATTACTTGCTCAATCCCTTGGGTAACAGCCAATAACTCTTCAGCGGTATAGCTAGTATCAATTTTCAATACGGCGTTCAAAAAATCATCTTGGTCTGTATAGCCGTAAGGATCCGTTTCATAAAGTTTTGAAGAAGCCACGACCTGAATCTGCGGGTCTTCGTTTAAATAATTGCGGGCTTTCACTAAATTTGCGTATGGATCGCCGACGTTACTACCTAATGCTACATAGCCAATCATCTATACTTCTCGCTCCATTTCAATTTCAATATTGTCAAAAAGGCCGGGCATCGGCACACTATATTTTCTAATTTTAATGATAATTTTTTTCAATTGTTCTTGATAATCTGCGGAAATATCATCTAAAATAGCACTCGCTAACCCTTCGATTAAATCGTACGAGTGATTGTTTACTCGTTGGGCAATCAATTCATTCACTTCGGCATAATTGACAGTTTGAGTGACATCATCTGTTCGCCCTGCCTCAGCTAACGACAACTGCATTTCAAGGTCGATTTCTACTTGCTGTCCTAGACGTTTTTCTTCTGCCAAAACACCATTTTTTGTGAAAAATTTCAAGTTGTTGATTCTAATTTTATCCATCCTCTAACTCCCTACCCTCTGTTTTGCTGATTTTTTTAATCATAGCATATTTCTTGGAAAAGTCAGTAGTTAAAAGATGGAAAAGTGGTTATTGGTATGATATAAAAAATTACTTTTTACGAATCAAATAGTATAACTCGTGTATTCAAAAAAGAGCGTTGCTGATGCAACGCTCTTTTTTGGGGTTTATTCGCCTTTTATCGCATTGTTACAAATTCTTCTGAGCCTGTTGGATGAATCGCAACAGTATTATCAAAATCAGCTTTGGTCGCGCCCATTTTAATAGCGACTGCAAAGCCTTGTAGCATTTCGTCAACACCGATGCCGATGCCATGCAAACCGACAATTTTTTCTTCTTTGCCGACACAGATTAATTTCATGTCGCATTTTTGACGGTATTCTCCTAAAGCGAAATACATTGGCGTAAAGCTAGAGCGATAGATTTTCACTTGGTCTTCACCATATTCTTCAAGCGCTGCTTTTTCCGTCAAGCCAATTGTCGCAACTGGTGGATGGGTAAAGACCACCGTTGGTACCAAGTTATAATCCAAATATAAATCGGTTTGTCCGTTAAATAAGCGTTCAGACAAGCGCCGACCAGCGGCAATCGCAACTGGCGTTAAGTCGATTTTCCCAATGACATCGCCGACTGCGTAGATGCCATTTTGCGTGGTATTTTGGAATTTATCTACTTTGACGTAGCCTTTTTCATCAAGGGCTACTTTCGTATTTTCTAAGCCTAATTGATCCGTGTTCGGCTGACGGCCTGTCCCGAAAATCACGGCATCTGTCGTGATTGATTCACCATTTTCAAATGTAATAACGTACTCATTCTGCGCCGTTTTTTCAATTTTAGCTGGTGTTGCATTCGGATGAATTTGCATGCCCATTTCTTGATAGCGTTCTACGACTTTTTCAGAAAGCATGTCATCAAAGCTTCGTAATGGTCGTTCATGACGGAAGGCCCAATGTGTTTCTGCGCCTAAGCCATGTAAGGTTCCTGCTAATTCGGCTGCGATATAACCCGCACCGACAAAGACCACACGTTTTGGCATTTCTTCTAACGCAAAGAAGCCGTTTGAATCTAAGGCATATTCTTCTCCTGGAATCCCTAGTTTTTTCGGACGACCACCTGTCGCGATTAAAATGTGCGGCGCCGTATATTCTGTCCCATTGACTTCAATTGTTTGCTCCCCAGTAAACGTAGCGTAACCATGGATACGTTCAATGTTGTTACTGTCTAAACCACGATTATACGCACCATGTAAGAAGTCAATATATTTTTCACGATTTTCAACTAATTGTTTAAAGCTAAAATTTTTGATTTCAACATCAAACCCGTAGCCTGCTGTGTCTCTTTCCATCATTTCCATCATGCTGCTGGCTTGCCACATGACTTTTTTAGGCACACAACCAACGTTGACACAGGTCCCACCAATTTCGTTGCCCTCAATTAAAAGGACGTTGGCTCCGTGCATTCCTGCGCGGTTAGCAGAAGCAATCCCGCCACTACCGCCACCAATAACAATATAATCATAGGTTTTCATTTATTCTGGCTCCCTTTCAATTTGAACTTTCTCCCTTATTATCGCAAAAAATAGCAAAAAAAGACAGTCGTATTACTTACTTTTGTTTAGTTTTCTGCTGCTTCTGTTTCATGGATTCGTTCCGTAAAAGCACTGGGGGAAAGGAATTCAATCGTAGCATTGTCGAAGGGAATTCCTAAATCTTCTTTCGTTACGTTTGGGTTCATTGTAATGACGTAAAGTGTTTTGCCTAAGGAAAGTGCAATCCCAATTTCTAAATAACTTAGTCGGTCAAAGTCACCATTAATAAAAACGTAGGTTGCTTCGTGAAGATACCGTTTTATCACTTCAATATCTGTAAACATTCCGGTTTGAACACAATCTGCTAACCCGAAGCCCACTGCACCCATACAGCCATGCTCATCTTCAAACAGCTGAGGATCTACCAAAAGGTCCGTTTGAATACGAGGGTTTTGACCAATTTGGTAGGCGAATAATTTAGCCATAGTTATTCCTCCTTCTTTTACTATAGCACAAAAAGGAAACCCTCATATGCCAGAGGATTTCCTTTCTTTTAATACATGTTCCCAACCACTTTTACTCGTAAGCGGGTTGCATTTTCTGGATGATAGGCGAGTGGTGTTTCTTCCACCTCGACTAACTCGATTGTGCCAGGGACTGCACCCGCAAGTTCGGCTTGTTGGACGGCTTTTTCTTGGGCATCGACCAACGCCGCGTCCCGTTGGATTTTTGAATAGACATAAATTTGTTCGTATTGTCCGCTAATCTGAGCGATAGAGGCACCGATGGCATTCGCCACTGCTCCGTTTTCGTTGCGAATTAGCGCTTTAACGCCTGTCAATTCTTCGGGGATGATAATACTCCCACCACCAACTAAAACGACCGTCACGTCTGCGGAACTGGTCTTCATGCGATCAATCGCTTCACTGACCAATTCGCCAATTTTTAGGTACACTTTTTCCGCAAACGCTTGGTCTAAATGAGCCACTTTGCTAGGATCACCGACTTGGGCATGGCCTAAGCGAACCGCGATATCAGTGGTCGTTAATTGTGTGCCGCCAAAAACAAGGGCCTCTTGTGTAATACGGTAGCCGACACTATCGGGGCCAACTGTCACAGAACCATCTGGTTGTTCACGCACTAGACTGCCGCCGCCGACACCGATTGACACGATATCTGGCATTCTAAAATTGGTCCGTACCCCGCCAACATCAACGGCCAGTGAAGATTCTCTTGGAAAGCCATCCACTAACACGCCAATGTCGGACGTTGTGCCACCAACATCTAAAACAACCGCATCTTTCAAGCCAGCTAAGTATGAAGCGCCACGAATACTATTGGTTGGTCCACAAGCAATGGTTAAAATAGGAAACTGTTTGGCATACGTTAACGACATTAACGTACCATCATTTTGACATAAGTACACTTGGGCGTGATGAATTTTTTCTTGTTCTAAGGCTTGTTCAAAGCCTTCGCTGGTCACTTTAATTACTTTGTGCAACGCAGCATTCAAAATTGTCGCATTTTCCCGTTCAATTAAACCGACAGACCCAATCATTGAGGAGCAAGATACAGGAACATCTGCCCCTAACACTTCCTTAGCAAGTGCTTGAACAAACAATTCTTGGTCATTTTTTAAAGAAGAAAAAACGCCAATTACTGCGATTGCCTCTACTTCTCCTCGCCAAGAGGCCAAAATTCCACGTAATTCTTCTTCGTCCAGTGCAGTCAATGGTTGTCCATCATATTCGTAACCGCCATGTGCTAAAGCATACGTTTCTGAAAGAGTGGCCACTAAATCCTCGGGCCAAGCTGTGTAAGGCAAGACCGAAGCGGTTGCTGGATAGCCCAAACGAAGGACCCCAACTTTTGCTAATTTTTTTCGCTCAACAATGGCATTCGTACATTGGGTCGTGCCCAACATTGCATGTGTGACTTTGGTTGGGTCCACTGCTGATTCTGCCAAGACTTTATTTAAGGCACCGGCAATCCCTGTTTGAATATCATCGGTTGTTGGAACTTTCACTGAATGAATCAAGTTTAATTGATGATCTAAAATAACAGCATCTGTATTTGTGCCGCCGACATCGATACCGATTTTATACATTTATTTGTCCTCCTTCGCTACTAAGTTTTCTAGTGGTTGATAATCCATTTCGTAGCCGAAATACCGAGGACCCACTGTTTCGATACCTTTTTTCGTTCGCCAAGCGGCATTCGCTTTCAAGCCCATTACTTGGACACGTTTGCCGTATTTCAAGCTTTCTGTTGTCACAGGCGTTAAAGTTTCTAAATCTACCATACAAATCAAATCAGGCGTCATCGCAATCACCTGACCATCTTTCTCGGCAATTAAATTTTCATTTTGAAAATGGACGACTGCTTCTGAACCAGCATCACTGTTTAAGCCACTCAATTTGACACGTCCCAAATTGAAGCCACCTTTTACTTCTCGTTCCACATCTAGAATTTTTCCTTGGAACAATTCAAAGCCATCCGTAACTTCTACTAATGCTTGGCGTTTTTCTTGTTCATCTGCATAGGTACCTCGAATCACTTTGCCAATTTCTTCTGATAATGTCACGATGTTGTGAATACCATAGTCTTGTAATTGTTTGCCTGTCGCGGGATAAATGCTCACTAAAGCACTGGCGCCCATTTCAACCGTTTGAACACGAGCAAGACGTTCTGTCCAAGTATTATCAATCGTTTCCATAATGCCGATATTTCCTTTTTCATCGGTAATTGCCATAGGGGTCGCTGACATCCCATTCAAATGGAACGTTACCATAGGCAATTCTGGAAAGGCCCGACCCATACCATCACAATCCACCAAGGGAATGCCTAGCTTCGCTGCAACAACAATTGGAATCATTGAATTGACGCCCCCAGCTTCCATTGGAAAGGTTCCCGCAATCGTTTCTTGGTCTAAATATTTTCCTAACTTCTCAAAGACACGGACGAATTCGTCGCCTTTGGGAAATTTTTCAATTGCGACAGATGGGGCACCCATCATTGCGGCTGGTAGGAAAAAATCCTCCGCAGCTATCTCTTCTGGAGAAACCAGTTTGACAGGTCCGTTTTCTTCGATGGCGGACAAAGCCATCATTTTACCAATGTAGGGATCACCGCCACCTCCTGTCCCTAAAAACGCTGCTCCTGTAGCTATATTCTCAATTGCTTCTGCATCTAAATAACGCATTCTCCGACACTCCTCTTCTTCATTCCATTTCTAATGATTCGGTGTTCGTCTGTTGACGTTTTGCACCGAAATAATAAATAACAAACGATAAAACAATGCCAATTAGCGGTTGGTTAGGCAATTGAGGGGCATTGGGAAAGAAACTCATAATCACCGGAATGCCCCCCACTGCAGCACCAATTAGCCATGAAAAAACACCTAATTTATTCACGCCAGGCGTTGGCTGCCATTTGGTTCGATCGCCTTTGTTAATCAACCAATAGGCAGCAATCATTACACCAGCCACTGGTGGCACCATCGCAGAAAGGACGGACATAATCGGCGTAAAGTAATTTAAAATCCCCACAACTGCTAATAAGGTTCCAATGGCGCCGGCCGCACCGACAGCGACTTTTTCTTTTTCTTTTGGAATATCAAAGACATTAATCAAGGCCAGTCCGCCAGAAAAAGCATTCACGGCATTCGTGGTCCAAGTTGCTAAAATTAGCGCAATAATTCCTAAAACTGGAAAACCGAGATTCATAAAAATTTCCGTGATATCTGCGGTGTTCGATGCAATGGTCAAGACCGCACCAACGCCAATCATCAACAAGCCTGTCGGTAAAATCCCTAAGGTGGCCGCTTTGACCACATCTTTACGAGAAGAAACATATTGAGAGTAATCTCCAGCAATTACTGCGCCTAATGCAAAAGAACCGACAGTCATTGAAAGACCTGACATAAAGCTTCCTGCTGTTTGAGGGGTATATTGACTAACAGCCGCCCAACCGTTGTTTCTTAACGAAGCCACCAAGCCATAAAGACAAACCAGAACTAACACAGGAACCGCAAAATAATTCAGAATTTTCAATATTTTTATGCCATAAAGAGCCGAAATAAGCATGATAATTCCCCAGATTAAGGAAGAAAGCGACACAGGTAAATCAATGCCGTAAATTTTTAAAAAGTTTGTGAAGGCGCCGCCGCTGACATTGGCTTGCAAACCAAACCAACCTAAGCAAGCAATCGCTAGAATAATAGAAATGATCTTTTGCGAACCTTGAATGCCAAACACTTGAGAAGCGACTTTGACAGAAGGTTCTTGTAAGTCGGAACTTTGAATTCCTTGTAAAATCATTAAAATAACAATAATACCGTAACCAATAAATCCTGTTAACAAAGCTTCCCATAAAGGCATGCCTGCAACTAACGTTCCTCCAATAATTAATCCTGGCACGCTAATCATTGCGCCCGCCCAAACAAATGCTAAGCTAAGCCACGATTGTTGTTGCTCGTTTTTTAATTTCATTCTCATTCCTCCTTAATTATTTTTTCAATTATAACGAAAAATCAGTCATAGGTCTTTTTCAAATTTAAAAAAATATCAAGGAAGTTTTGGCTTAAAATAAAAAAGAGACAAGAACCTGGGACAAAAATCACTTTGGATTTTTGTCCCAGGCTTAAAAATTGATAAACGGCGGAAACAGAAGCAACTCCTTCGGAAATAAGCCGAAATTGTTGAGAATCACGAAGAACGTAGTGATTCGATGATGAACAATACCTACTTGGTCTCCAAAAATTAAAGAACACCGGGTAGGTATCATGCAACATCAACTCGTACCTCGTTGTGTTTTATGACAATTTTCGGAAATTCCTTCTTATTGCTGAGAAACACTATTTGCAAAGCAAATAGATGACATCTGCGATTACTCGATGTATTTGAGCCTTTGAGAGTGTTGAACAGTACCTACGTGGTTCTCGGAGTTAAACACTTCTGTCCCGACCTCTGTCTGCTTTTTTCATTCATTCGTGACCAAGCGATATAAGATCATCGCCAAATAGACTTCATAGGCTTCGGCGGCGTTGGTCATATCATAGCCGAGCGCTTCATTAATTTTACTGATACGATATTTGACCGTATTTTTATGAACAAATAGGCGTTCCCCGCATTCTTTAAAATCACTACTTGCATCTAGTAAAAACGTTCCTAATGTCATTAACTGCTCTGATTCTTTTAAGAGAGGTTGGATAACTGCTAAGCGTTGTTGGATTGCTTCTTCTCCTGCTTGGAGACACGTCATCATTTGTTGAACTGTACGAATTTCCGCGATTGATAACACTTTTCTTTGTGGATAGACGCGCTTTAAAAACGGCGCGACTTGATTAGCGGTTTGGTAGCTGACACGCACTTCAGTCGTGTTACGAACTTTCGGACAAAGGATGATTTCACCTAAATAGTCCTGATAGTCTGTGGCTTGCAAGTATTCTTTACTAATCGTGGCTTCAGGCTGTTTGTGTAAATAATTACCTAAGAGAACAATCAGGTAATTTTCTGTTTGCTGGACAATCGTTGTTTGGTAATAGTAACGTAGGAAATCTTTCAAATCTTGCTGAATAGCGTGGATTTCTTGTCCTTGTTGCCAAATAGGCAAAAGCCACATCGTTTCGACAGAAGAAATATCAATCATTAATTTTTTGGCTAATTGGTACATCTTATCACTTTCATCGTTAATGATTGCTTGGACTAAGGCATACTCACTGACTTCGTCATAGTTTTTCCCCCATAAATTCAGAGCCATCTGAACGACTTCCACCGCTTGATTCATCTCAAAAGAGGTTAACTGCTCTTCTTCTCGAATGAAGTAAAGCTTCAATGTTTGTCCATCTTTCTGAGGAAGTTTTTGCGAGGTAATGAAGTAGGTCGTTTCTCCCAGCGCTACTTTCTCTTGTGATTGATAAAGTAACTTGGTTAAGGGCAATTTCGTGCTTCGCGGCCAATTGATGGTGCTGATGATTTCATTGGTATATGTGGTTAACGCAATGTTGACTTTTAAAAAATCGGATAGGATTTTCAAGGTCATTTCCACACTGCGGTTTTGTTCAGGCAAAAGGGAAACTTTTTCCAAGAGGTCCGTTGCAAAAGAAGCCATTTTATTTTTATTGACTAACAATTTCATGACTTCATAAATGACTTCGTTGTAGCGTAATGTGGGATCATTTTTAGGCATTTGGATTAAAATAAAACCTAAAGAATCCGCTAATTGAATCACTTCCTCTGCAACTTTCGGTACGATAATCCCAACGTAGTACAAGATTAGGCCTACTTCGCCTAATTCATGGAGATGCCGAATCGTTTCGCATTGCTTCACCACATCATGACGAATGGCACAAAATGAACCAATCAAAATTTCGCCAGCATGGTATTCATTTGTTTTGTGAAGTTTTTCCGAAAACAAAGACATATCAGAGACTTCTAAAAAAGAAAGAGAAGCAACAGATGTGTCCAATTGGTTTTTACCAGAAAGTACCGTTGCTTCTCGCAAAGACGGTAATTTTAATAAATCATTCACGCGGACACTCATATTTACTCCTCCTTTTGGCTGGTTTATTTTTTCTTACGAATCATATCGCCGACTGCAACAGGTTGCGTCACTTCCATTGTTAATAACATCATGGGATTAGGTGCCCGATCGATCGCTTCACCGTCTTCATTATACATCTCTTTAACGGTTTGGTGGAAATGGGTAAACCCGGGACCATAAAATTCAATTTCATCGCCGACACTGAAAAGGTTCCGTTGACGAATCGTTGCGACTTGCGTCTTTTCGTTGTACGCAATCACTTCGCCAACAAATTTATATTGTGGAATTTTACGACGTTCGCCGAATAATTGTTCATTTTCACTTGGTGTATTGTAATAAAAACCAGTTGCTAATTCACGTTGTGCTACTTTCCATAATTCATCAATCCACTCTTGTTGGCAGACATAGTTTTCAGGGTCTTCCATGTAAGAATCGACGGCTTTTTTATACACATTAGCGACTGTCGAAACATAGTGAATGGATTTCATGCGACCTTCAATTTTAAAACTATCGACACCATTTTCAATTAATTCTGGAATATGTTCAATCATAGACATATCTACGGCGCTCATTGAAAACTCTTCTTCAACTTCCCCTTCACTGGTTTTGCTCCGACGTTCTGTCCCAAAAGGCATATCAAATAACTCATATTTCCAGCGACAAGATTGAGAACAACCGCCACGATTGGCATCCCGCATCGACATATGATTGGACAAAGTACAACGTCCTGAATATGAAATACACATTGCTCCATGAATAAAGGCTTCAATCTCAATGTCCGTATTTTCACGAATCGCTGCAACTTCCTCCATTGAAACTTCGCGCGCTAATACCACACGTTCTAAGCCTTCATTTTTCCAAAATTCTAATGTTTCATAGTTGGTTGCTGAAGCTTGTGTCGATAAATGGATAGGTAAACCTGGTGCTTCTGTCGCACAAATTTCGATTAAAGCTGGATCGGAAACAATCACAGCTGAAATTCCGATGTCTCGCAATTCTCTGAAAAACGCTCCTGCCCCTTCCTGGTTTCCTTCATGAGTGACCATATTGGCAGCGACATAAACTTTCGCATTATGTTCGCGGGCAAAAGCTACGCCTTCCGCCATTTCTTCTGGCGTGAAATTTCCTGCGCGGCTACGCAGACCGTAGGCATTCCCTCCGATATAAACGGCATCGGCACCGTAACGAATTGCGACTTTTAGTTTTTCTAGCGTCCCGGCTGGAGCCAACACCTCGGGACGCTTCAATGTTCGTTCTGTCATTACTTTCATGTTCTTCTTCCCCTTAAATGAATCAATTTATTTTATTGCATCGGCACTTAAATCAAAGAAACCATTGTCTAAGCCACGACCTGTTGGATGTAATTTTTCAATTTCAGCTGTTGCATGAGCTGCTTGATCTTCTGACCAAGTTCCCGCTTCAAGTGCTGCTTTCGCTTCAGCAAATAAGCGAGCAATCGCGACAAAATTTTCACCTGGTGTGTAAAGGCCATCGAGCTTCCATGTACGATAGTGATGGTCATACAAGTTTGTTAACTCATTCATCAAGTTCACATCGTTATTGGCAAAAATATGCGTACCATGACTATCTTCATAAATGGAATAGTGGGTTTCTGGTTTTTTGGGTTCAGAAATAAACAGCCCTTCGTCTTTCGTAACCCCTTTGTCGTTCTTTGTGTAATTGTAGTAATTTTGAATTAATGGGCGTTTCGATTGATGAATACAGGTCGCCCCATAGACAAGAATTTCAGCTGGAACTGCTAAGTTTTCTTCCATTGCGACCATTTCTTCAAAAGGTACTTCCCGAGCTAGGACAGCTCCGATGGCTCCTCGTTTACTCCAAAAATTGATTTGACGTGAGCTCGTTACTAAGGTTTCACCATCATAAACGTAAGGAATTTCTAATCCATTTCGTTGCATAATAAACACAATACCTGGATCACCCAAAGTAATTTTATCGACGTTGATTTCTTTTAAAAATGTCAGATACTCTGGGACTAATTTCATTTTTTCAGGGTGCATAATGCCATTTACTGCAACTAGCACTTGTTTGCCCATTTCATGTGCACGTTTCACAATCTCGCGTTGTTCATCTCGTGTAAAAGATACGGGCAAACGCAACCCGAATGTTTCTTCTCCAATATATAATGTATCCACACCTGTTGCGAGTAATTCTACAGCCTGCTCAACAGATTCTGCAGTTGCAATCAGTTCAATCATAAATATAGCCTCCTTCTTTATGACCGTTTAATAGTATCATACGTTCACAAACTTTAAAAGAGCCTATCTGTATTAAACGTACATTTTTCACAATGTTTCCGAAAAAAATCTTGGTAGAGAAGCGCCATCCGCTTACCTACCAAATGCTCTTTTTTTAATTACTGGTCATCTGTTCTTTGGTCACTCGTTCAAGTGATATTTTCGTTCATAAAACGTTACTACAACGGTGAATAGCCACGCTGCCGCTAAGCCTAACAAGCTGCCTAAAACAATCCCCAAAAAGCGGAATTGAATCAACGTTATCACGTACTGCTGACGAACGAGCAATGAAAGCATCAGAGCCATAGGCGTTGTGAAAAATTGCGCCAATCCATAATTACGACGAATAAAATACTCAACGGTCACAAATAAGATTGTAATCACGACAATCGATTCAAAAGTTGTCAAAGCTAAATTAAGCAGAAAAGCGGAAATAACCAATCCAATCGTTGTGCCAAAAATTCGCTGAATATTTCGCTGCTTAATCGCACGTAAATTGTCTCCTTGTAAAATGGATGCACAGGAAACGACTAACCAATACGGATTCTGTAAATGTAAACTTTCGCTGATATATACAGCAAAAAATAAGACAAAGCTATAATATATGCTATCTAATGGCGCTTCTGGATGCCGATAAATTCGTTCCCGTAATGATCGCTTAGCTAGCGGGGCACTGATTTCCTTCTCTGTAAAATGCAACACTAGTGCAAACAAAATAGAAAAGCCAATGCCTAATAACATACAGCCACTCATGAACGGAATTTTTGCTAACGGAATACTCGTACTGGCACCCATCGCTGTCACCATCACACCAAAGAAGGCCCCTGGTTTTGAAATATCGTAGACTTCAAAGAAAAAGCGGCCACCAAAACCGACCAGTGCAACAACAATGGGAATAAGCCATGCAATATGGGTCGATAACATGCCTAACAAATTTCCTAAAAAAAGGTAACTACCGACCACAGATAAACGAGTCATTAACTGTTTTAATGGTAGCGGCTGATAATATAAAAAAGTAAAAATACCTAACGAGCCAAAGCTTGAAATCAATAATTGATGATTGATATAGCCCAAAAAAAGAATGCTGAACATAACCAAGCCAGCAAACACTAGTCGAAAAGGATTATCCTTTGGACGCTGATAATGTAGTAATTCTCGAAAAAAAGATTGTTCCATTCCATCACCCCTCCTTATTAACGTAGCACAGAAAAATCAATCTGGCAATTCTCAAAAAGAAATCGCCACTGGAAAATAGAAAAAGGAGCGTGGGACAAAAATCACTTTGGATTTTTGTCCCACGCTCAAAAACTGATAAACGGCGGGAACAGAAGCAACCCCTTCGGAAATAAGCCGAAATTCTCCAAAAATTAAAGAACAATTTTCGGAAATTCCTTCTTATTTCTCGGAGTTAAACACTTCTGTCCCGACCTCCTTTGCATCTCATCTATACAGTTTGTAATTCTTTCGCTTCTGTCTTTGGTGCTTTTGGTGCCCGCACATTTAACGTAATTTTGCCTTTGCTAGCACCTAAGGTTACTTTATCCCCTAACTGAATTTGACCAGAAAGAAGGGCTTCACTTAAACGATCTTCCACTTCTTTTTGCAAGGCCCGACGAATTGGACGTGCGCCATATTCTGGATCAAACCCGACTTTACCAATAACTTCAATTGCAGCTGGTGTGATTTTCACTTTAACCTCTTGTTCGGCCATCCGTTTCACGACAGATTGACTCATAATTTTTACGATTTCATGAATTTCCTCTTGTTTCAAGGAATGGAAGACAACCGTTTCATCAATTCGGTTTAAGAATTCTGGACGGAAGGCTTTTTTCAATTCTTCCATGATTCGTTTTTGCATTAATTCATGATTTTTAGAAATGTCTTTCACATTGAAGCCGACATGTTTTTCTTCACGAATCGCTGTTGCTCCTAGGTTGGAGGTCATGATTAAAATCGTGTTACGGAAATCGACTTTTCGTCCTTTGGCATCCGTTAAATGGCCATCATCTAAGACTTGTAATAAAATATTAAAGACATCTGGATGGGCTTTTTCTACTTCATCTAGCAAAATAACGGAATAAGGACGTTGACGAATTTTTTCAGTTAGTTGGCCGCCTTCTTCGTAGCCGACATAACCTGGAGGAGAACCGATTAAACGGCTAGTACTGTATTTTTCCATAAACTCAGACATGTCCACGCGAATCAAAGCTTCTTCGCTGCCAAACATCGCTTCGGCTAAGGCTTTGGCAAGTTCCGTTTTCCCAACCCCTGTTGGTCCTAAGAACATGAAGGAACCAATCGGTCTTGCTGGGTCTTTCAAGCCACTACGCGCACGACGGATAGCGCATGAAACAGCTTCAACTGCTTCATTTTGGCCAACGACCCGTTGATGTAAAATGGTTTCTAATTCCATCAATCGTTCGCTTTCTTTCTTCTCTAGCTGTTGCAAAGGAACGCCTGTCCATTGTGAAACGACTCCAGCCACGTCTTCTTCTGTTACTTGCGTACTGTAACCAGACAGACTTTTTTCTTTCACTGCAATCAATTCTTCTAGTTTTTCCATCACTTGTTTTTCTTTTTGACGAATCCGAGCGGCACTTTCAAATGATTGATTTTGAATGGCCTCTTCTTTTTCCGTAATTAATTGAGAAATTTCGGTACGCAATTCATTAATTTCTGAAGGTTGATCTGCCTTGTCTAAACGAACTTTTGCTGCAGATTCGTCCATTAAATCAATTGCTTTATCTGGTAATTGGCGGTCATTTAAATAGCGAATCGATAATTGAACCGCTGCATGTAGAGCTTCATCTGTAATTTCTACGCCATGATGTTTTTCATAGCGTGAACGCAAGCCTTTTAGAATTTCTTCTGCTTCTTCTGGCGTTGGTTCTGCTACTTGAATACGGGCAAAACGACGTTCCAAAGCGGCATCTTTTTCAATATATTTTTGGTATTCATCCAGAGTTGTCGCACCAATTGTTTGCAACTCGCCACGTGCTAAAGCAGGTTTTAAAATATTTGAAGCATCAATCGCCCCTTCTGCACCGCCAGCACCGATCAAGGTATGCAATTCGTCGATAAATAAAATGACTTGTCCATCTTGATAAATTTCATCGACAACTTTTTTCAAGCGATCTTCGAACTCACCTCGATATTTAGTTCCAGCAACCAAGGCACCCATGTCTAGCATCATTAAACGTTTGCCTTGCATATCTTCAGGGACTTCCCGGTTGACAATTTTCTGGGCTAAGCCTTCTGCTATCGCTGTTTTCCCAACACCTGGTTCACCGACTAAGACAGGATTGTTTTTGGTACGGCGACTCAAAATTTGGATCAAACGACGGACTTCGGTCCCGCGACCAACTACTGGATCCAAGCTTTGTTCTCGTGCTAACTTGGTTAAATCTCTTGCTAAAGAATCCAATGTTGGCGTCCCTTGTGGCGCATTTTTACTTTGACCATTCCGACGACGTTGTGCGCCATTGGGTTCGGAAACGCCCATTTTTTTCAATAATAATTGACGCATTTTGGATAAGCTTAATCCTAAATTCACTAAAATTCTAGACGCTAAAATTTCTTCGTCTCTTAACAAGCCTAATAATAAATGCTCGGTACCAATCTTTTGAGCCCCTAAGCGCTTCGCTTCATCTCCAGCATAGGCAAAGATTTGTTTGGCTCTTGGTGAATAAGGTAAGTATAAGTTGTTATTTCCCATTGGACTTTGCATGGTGCCATAGCCACTTAAATGCTCAATTTCTTCACGGATGTCTTCTGTGTCAGTATTCAATTGTCGTAATGTTTTTCCGGCAATCCCATTCGGTTCTAAAACGAGTGCTAATAATAAATGCTCAGAACCGACGGATTGGTGACGAAAATACTTCGCTTCTTCTTGGGCAATCGCCAGTACGGCTTTCGCACTTTCTGTAAATAGTTCATCCATAGTTATTCCTCCTCATAGCTCAAGCGCTCTAAAAATGAACGCATTATTTGAGCTCTTAGAAAATCTTCGTGATTCCCCAGACCATTCAATGTGCTTTTACTTAAAGCAGCTAGCATTAAATTGCCTTCCTTTTTCGTAATCACTTCTTCTTCATACAATGTTTGAATAAATGTTAGCGCATCTTTTTCTGTTAAGGTTGCGCCAATCAATTGATCCATTTGTTTTAGTAATTGATCGTTATCTGAAATTTGTACTTTGACAATGCGAATATAGCCGCCTCCACCACGTTTACTTTCAACTGCGTAGCCTCGTTGGATGGTAAAACGTGTATTAATTACATAGTTAATTTGTGAAGGAACGCAATTAAATAAATTAGCCATTTCCGCCCGACGGATTTCAATTTTATTACTTTCTTCTAAAATCTTTTTTAAATAAGCCTCGATTAAATCTGACGTATTTTGATTACTCATAGTCTTCCATCCTTCTTCTCTCTTGACTAATATTGACCATTATTATATCGAACTTTGCCTATTAAATAAAGAGGAACGCTTTGACTTTAATAAAAAAATGCAAAACAGGAGGAGCAACCTCAGTCAAACTGACTTAAGTTCCCCTCCTAAAATTGAAAATATGTTATTGAATCACAGAGGCTGAGACAAAAGTGTTTAGCTCCAAGAAATAAGAAGAAATTTCCGAAAATTGTTCTTTAATTTTTGGAGAATTTCGGCTTATTTCCGAAGGAGTTGCTTTTGTTCAGCTGATTATCTTAATGTCTCACAAAAACGATTCTTCGCCATAGGCTTGATCTAAGGCTTGTTGAATATCTTCGATAATAGATGTTGGCTCTTCCAAACCAACATACATGCGAATGTGCGCTGGCGACAAGCCTCTTTTCTGAACAGCTGCCAAGTTATTGCCTTTGAATACAGGCAAGGCCAAACTTTCAAAGCCACCCCAACTGACCCCAATTGTGACCAGCGTCAATGCATTCACAAATGTTTTCAAACGTTCAAAATCGGTATCTTTTAAATCAATCGCAAACAATGAGCCATAACCTGTTAAATATTTTTCTGCTAACGCTTGTTGTTGTTGATTTCCTACAAAAGGATGATATAAGCGGCTGATTCGCGGATCCTTTTGCAAAGCCAACAGCACCGTTTGGATGGCTTGAGACTGATGCGCCAACCGAACAGGCATGGTACGAATACCTCGTAACGCTAACCAAGAATTGAAGGGACTATTGACTGCTCCTAAAGCTTGATGACCATGTTCAAAAATTTGATCTACAAGCGCTGCTTTGCCAATGACAGCCCCTGCTACAATATCCGAATGACCACCAATATATTTGGAACAAGAATGAATCACTAGGTCCACATTATGGCATAAAGGATGCTGAAATAACGGTGACGCCCACGTGTTATCAATGACAGTGTATGCGCCGATTTTTTGTGCTAACGCAGTTATTTTTTCTAAATCTAGCAGTTCAAACTTTTGTGAGGACGGACTTTCAAAGTAAATGACTTTGGTGTTTTCCTGAACAAATTGAAAAAGTTCTTCTGTTTCTGCAACGTCTACTTTGGTCAAGGATACGCCAAATTTCTCTAAATATTGCACAAACGAAACAGATTCTCCATAAATTGTATTGACCATTAAAACATGATCGCCTTGTTGGAGCAACGTAAACAGCGTTGCCGAAATAGCGCCCATTCCTGAGGCAAAAACTTTACATTTTTCTCCACGTTCCAAACGAGCAATTTTTTTCTCTAAAATTTCTGTTGTGGGGTTGGTGCCACGTGTGTAAACATAATTATTTTTTTCATCTATACTCGCTGCCATAAATTCTTCGTAAGTTGGAAAATAAAAGGAAGAGGTTTGAACCAACTCGGGCACCATCGGATGATACGTTTTTTCCATTCCTTTTTCCACTTCACAGCAAATATTTTCATCATTCTCAACATGCATTTCCTTCACTCCTCTTTCTCTACAATGTTTCTGGTACTTCATGGGCTTCTTCTTTTTGATATTGTCGATCTAAGGCTTTTACAAATGGATAATAAATAACGACACTAGCCGCAACAGCTAAAACTTGCGTCACTGCACCTTGCCATTTTCCCACTAAAAAGCCCGAAAACAGAAAGGGGGTAGCCCATGGTGCTTGAATGTTTGTAAACATTGGCATGAACCCAATTTTCATTGACAGAAAGGCAATCAAGACCGATACAATCGGCGCGACCGCAATCGGAATCAATAATAAAGGGTTAAAAATAACTGGGAGTCCAAAAATCAAGGGTTCATTAATGTTGAAAAATGCTGGAACAAACGAAATTTTCGACATGGCTTTCATTCTAGACGAATGTCCGACGATGGCCATTGCAATAGCCAAGCCAATCGTGCAACCAGCGCCTCCAATTGTAGCAAATTGATCGAGCATTTGGACCGTGCCAAAGTTGCCATTTTGAGCAGTTAATTGTCCTAATTCCGCTAAGCTTTGGTTTTTGTCTGCATTCGCATATAAAATAGGATATAGCATGGAATTGATGACAGTTGGATGAATCCCAAACCACCAGAACAGTCCATTTAAGCCAGCCACAATAATAATTGCAAAAGGGGTTCCGATTAAACCTTGCAGTGGCGCTTGAATCACCGCATAAATTAATTGTGGGAAGTAATCCGCAAACGAAAGCCCAATCCCATTAATCAATAAAGCCACCGCTACCACAAAAATCCCAGGAATCAATGCACTAAAAGCTTGGCTCACCATAGAAGGCACGCTTTCAGGCATTTTGATGACTAATTTTTTCTTAATACAGAAACGAGTCAACTCAACCGAAAGAATTGACATAATAATGGCCGTAATCACCCCTTGCGTTCCTAACCAATCAAACGATAAAACTTTCGTCACAACTTCGCCTGATTCAGTGGTCACCGTTTTCGGTAAAACGACTACGTAAGCGACAATTCCTAAAATTAATGAAGTTAAACGATCCATTTCGTAACTTTCCGCCAATTTATAGGACATCGTCCCGGCAAAAATAATTCCCATCATGTTGAAAGTCGCTCGATAAGCTGGTGAAATCATATCCGCCCAACCTGCACCGAAAATTCCAGCCATAAAATCGCCATACCCTGCTACTGGAAAATCTGTAATCAACATAAAAATCGATCCAATAATTGTTAACGGCATAATTGCAAAAAAACCATTTCTTAAGGCTTGAAAATAACGTAAACTTGTAATCCTTGAAACTTTAGGCACTACGGCTTGCTCCACCCAGTTTGTTAACTTATCCATTTCACTTCTCTCCTTAATCCTTTGTGATATCCTCATCATAAAGAAACCGCTTTCTGATGTAAATACAACTAACTGATTCTGTAACTATGTTTCATAATTCATACGCTTAAGGTATACTGAAAGCGAAACAAAGTACCACAGAGAGGTGAACCCATTGAATCTAATCGAATGTTTAGAACAAAAAGAACGCTATACATATAACGAAGGGCTAATTATTGATTTTATTTTATCTCATACTGAACGAGTCCTGCATATGTCGATTTATGAACTAGCAGAAGCCACCAACTCTTCAACTTCCACGATTGTTCGTTTGTGTAAAAAAACAGAAACTAGCGGTTTCAAAGAATTTAAAATCCGCTTGTCCCGCGACTTAGAAATTCACTACCAAGCAATCCGGAATGTTGATGCGAATATGCCTTTTTTAGCGCAAGATTCTGATTTACTAATTGCCAAGAAAATTGCGCAGTTAACGACTGAAACTGTTCAATCCACCCAACAGTTATTAACCGAGGCCATGTTAAATAAAAGCATTGATTTACTTTTAACCGCTGAAAATATTTTAGCAGTGGGTGTCAGTAACTCCTACATTCGCTTAACGGATTTTCAAACAAAG
>NZ_CP187873.1:2717500-2766348 GCF_050556405.1 Enterococcus sp. AZ197
TTGCGGGACTTAACCCAACATCTCACGACACGAGCTGACGACAACCATGCACCACCTGTCACTTTGTCCCCGAAGGGAAAGCTCTATCTCTAGAGTGGTCAAAGGATGTCAAGACCTGGTAAGGTTCTTCGCGTTGCTTCGAATTAAACCACATGCTCCACCGCTTGTGCGGGCCCCCGTCAATTCCTTTGAGTTTCAACCTTGCGGTCGTACTCCCCAGGCGGAGTGCTTAATGCGTTTGCTGCAGCACTGAAGGGCGGAAACCCTCCAACACTTAGCACTCATCGTTTACGGCGTGGACTACCAGGGTATCTAATCCTGTTTGCTCCCCACGCTTTCGAGCCTCAGCGTCAGTTACAGACCAGAGAGCCGCCTTCGCCACTGGTGTTCCTCCATATATCTACGCATTTCACCGCTACACATGGAATTCCACTCTCCTCTTCTGCACTCAAGTCTCCCAGTTTCCAATGACCCTCCCCGGTTGAGCCGGGGGCTTTCACATCAGACTTAAGAAACCGCCTGCGCTCGCTTTACGCCCAATAAATCCGGACAACGCTTGCCACCTACGTATTACCGCGGCTGCTGGCACGTAGTTAGCCGTGGCTTTCTGGTTAGATACCGTCAGGGGACGTTCAGTTACTAACGTCCTTGTTCTTCTCTAACAACAGAGTTTTACGATCCGAAAACCTTCTTCACTCACGCGGCGTTGCTCGGTCAGACTTTCGTCCATTGCCGAAGATTCCCTACTGCTGCCTCCCGTAGGAGTCTGGGCCGTGTCTCAGTCCCAGTGTGGCCGATCACCCTCTCAGGTCGGCTATGCATCGTGGCCTTGGTGAGCCGTTACCTCACCAACTAGCTAATGCACCGCGGGTCCATCCATCAGCGACACCCGAAAGCGCCTTTCACTCTTATGCCATGCGGCATAAACTGTTATGCGGTATTAGCACCTGTTTCCAAGTGTTATCCCCCTCTGATGGGTAGGTTACCCACGTGTTACTCACCCGTCCGCCACTCCTCTTTCCAATTGAGTGCAAGCACTCGGGAGGAAAGAAGCGTTCGACTTGCATGTATTAGGCACGCCGCCAGCGTTCGTCCTGAGCCAGGATCAAACTCTCATAATAAAAGTTAGAACAATCTTACGATTGTTAAGCTCAATTTGTTTGCTAGCATATTGCTTGCTTGTTAAAAATGTTTGTTGTCTTGAATTGAATCAAGACGCCCTACACATTTGGTTCGTCTATTCTTTGTTCAGTTTTCAAAGGTCTACGTTACCTCGCAGCAACTTTTATATCATAACAAACTTTCACTTGAATGTCAAGAACTTTTTTAAAAAAGTTTTTTTAAGTTGTTTTGCTCGGTTGTTGTCGTCTGTTGTGACAACTTCTATATCTTATCATCTCGTTTGTTATTTGTCAACAACTTTTTTGTTGTTTTTTCAAACTTTTTTCGAGAGATTTGAAATCAAGAATTGTTATTTAATTATTGATTTCTGAATCGCTCAGCTGTGTGACTCGCCTTGCGACATGTAATAATATACCAAGATTTCAAGCATTGGTCAATCATTATTTTCACTTTTTTTAAACTTTTTTTCAATCCCGATTATTATGATTGGTATAGGTATTTTCGTTCGTTTTTTACCCCCTTTCATCCTTTTTTGGCTATAGTTTATTAACTTTTAGCAAAATCTTCTAAATTTATCGTAATATATCAAGGATTTTGTCCTTTTTAGCAATTATTTGTTAAAATATGGAAAAGAGATTTTTTTATATATGGAGGAAATGAACGCTTATGAAAATTTTAGTTGCAGATGATGATAAAGAAATTGTAGAACTATTGAGTATTTATATTCATAATGAAGGATACGAAGTCGTGAAAGCTTATGATGGAAAAGAAGCGTTATCCAAATTGCACACAACACCAGATATCGATTTATTAATCTTGGACATTATGATGCCAATCATGGATGGAATGGAAGTAGTGAAAGAACTTCGAAAAGAATCGCAAATTCCAATTATTATGTTAACAGCAAAAACAACCGATATGGATAAAATCAAAGGCTTAGTTGCTGGTGCAGACGATTATGTCACCAAGCCTTTTAATCCTTTAGAAGTAATGGCTCGGGTAAAGTCTATTTTACGTAGAAGCCAAATGCAATTAACCAAAGAAGAACCCGATGAATTAGAAGTCGGCCCATTAATGATTAATAAGGACTCTCACGAAGTCAAAACAATAGAAGGAAAAGAAATTCAATTAACCGCTCTTGAGTTTGGTATCCTCTATCTATTAGCTAGTCATCCAAATCGTGTGTTTAGTGCGGATGAAATTTTTGAGCGTGTGTGGCAACAAGAAAGTATTGTTTCTGCTAAAACCGTGATGGTTCACGTCAGTCATTTAAGGGATAAGATTGAAGAAGCAACTGGTGGAGAAAAAGTCATTCAAACAGTGTGGGGAGTTGGATATAAGATCGATGCTCGTTAAACCTAAAAAGATTGAAAAACAAAAACGAATTACCTTAACTTCTAAAGAAATCAGCGAGTTATTAGCAGAAGCAATTGTGACAATTGTTTTATTACTACTATTAAATGTCTCAATTATGTTCCTTTTAGGACAACTACTTAGTGAAAACTCGCCCTTAGCTGGTGTCATCTGGGCCACTAAGGATGCGGTCGCTAAAGAATTAAATACTGATTTGTTTTGGAGCTGGAATAAATTTGTCTTACCTATTTTCTTTTTAGTAGATGCAGCTGTTCTCTATTGGCGCTTAATTCGTCGCTACCATCAAATGCAATTGCGTCATATTATCAGTGAGTTACATTACATCGCTGATGGTAATTACAATCACCGCATTCCGTTTGAATTAAGTGGTGATTTAGCAAAAGTCGTGACGAGTATTAACGGTCTGGTGGATAGTACTGTCGCAGCCATTGAAGATGAACGGCGAATTGAAAAATCAAAAGATGAATTAATTACGAATGTCAGTCATGATATTCGGACACCGTTAACTTCTATTATTGGTTATCTGGGATTGATTGAAGATCGTCAATTTCATAGCCAAGAAGATTTACTGAAATATACGCATACCGCTTACGTCAAAGCGAAACAAATGAAATTATTAGTTGATGATCTTTTTGAATATACAAAAGTCCGTCAACCAAGTGTACCGATTCATACGACGACTTTTGATATGGCACAATTAATTGAACAGCTTGCTGCCGATTTTGAATTGGAAGCGAAAAAGATTAATATGCAAATCCAAGTAAAAGCCAATCCAGCTTCTTTAATGATGGAAGGCGATACAGAAAAACTAGTCCGAGTCTTTAACAACCTTCTTTCAAACGCTTTGAAATATGGCAAAGGCGGCCATCATATTGTAATGGAAGTAGACAAAGTCGGCACCGAAGCAATTATCGCTGTTCGCAATGATGGACCAGCTATCCCTAAACATTCTTTAGATCAGTTATTTGACCGCTTCTATCGTGTCGAAGAATCCCGATCACAAGAAACGGGGGGTACTGGTTTAGGTCTGGCTATTGCACAAAGTATTGTCGCTTTACATGGTGGATATATTTATGCGAAGTCTGATCAAAAGTGGACTTCCTTTATTATTCATCTACCCTTACAGCGTACCAACAAGAAATCAGAGAGTTAATTGACATCCCTGAACTTTTTCGGTATTCTATAGAAAAGAGAAAACTAAGAGAAAAAGTATTTATGGCACTGAATTCCAGAGAGTTTGCGGGGGTGCGAGCAAACATTCATCTATAAAGAAGTCCGTCTCTTCCAGGTGTCCAGCGAAATAAGTTGGAACGGTCTGCAGCCGTTATCTGCAAATCAAGGGCAGTAACATTACTGAACTTGGGTGGTACCGCGAGATTTCCAGTCATTTCGTCCCAAGAATATTTATTTTTGGGGTGAGATGGCTTTTTTGTTGTTTTCTACAACAGTTATTATTGATTATGTACTAATTTTAAGGAGGAAAAAATATGTTAGATGTAAAAATGATGCGTCAAAATTTTGACGAAGTAAAAGCAAAGCTACAAACCCGTGGTGTGAAAGAAGAAATCTTAGTGGAATTTCTGCGTTTAGATGAAAGTCGCCGTGATTTATTAGTCAAAGTCGAAGAAATGAAAAAATACCGGAACGATGTGTCTGCTGAAATTGCTCAATTAAAACGGAACAAAGAAGATGCAACGGCTAAAATCGCGGAAATGAAAGAAGTCGGCGGTAATATTAAAGCGTTAGATGCAGAAATTAATGCTATTGACGAAGAGCTACGTGGGATCACAACTACTTTACCGAACTTGCCAGATGATTCTGTGCCTGTTGGTGCTGGTGAAGAAGAAAATGTAGAAGTACGTCGTTGGAGTGAACCAAGAACTTTTGCTTTTGAACCAAAACCACACTGGGAAGTCGCTGAAAACTTAGGCATTCTAGATTTTGAACGTGGTGCCAAAGTAGCTGGTAGCCGTTTTGTTTATTACAAAGGCTTAGGTGCTCGCTTAGAACGTGCGTTATACAACTTCATGTTAGATTTACATGTTTATGAACATGGCTATACAGAAATGATTACGCCTTATATCGTTAATGACACCGCCATGTTCGGAACTGGCCAATTTCCTAAATTTAAAGAAGATGTCTTCCAATTACAAGATACGGATTTAACGTTAATCCCAACGGCAGAAGTCCCGTTAACTAATTACTACAACAATGAAATTTTAGATGGCAAGGATTTACCGATTTACTTTACGGCCTTGAGCCCTTCTTTCCGTTCTGAAGCTGGTAGCGCTGGTCGTGACACACGTGGGTTAATTCGTTTACACCAATTTAATAAAGTCGAAATGGTTAAATTTAGTGATGCAGAGCATTCTTATGAGGAATTAGAAAAAATGACGAATAATGCCGAAGAAATTCTGCAAAAACTGGGATTACCTTACCGTGTCATGGCTCTTTCAACAGGTGACATGGGCTTCTCAGCTGCGAAAACTTATGACTTGGAAGTTTGGATTCCCGCTCAAGAGACATACCGTGAAATCAGTTCATGCTCAAACTGTGAAGATTTCCAAGCGCGCCGTGCGATGATTCGTTACCGTGATGAAAATGATAAAGTCCAATATGCGCATACACTCAATGGTTCTGGTTTAGCCGTGGGACGGACAGTCGCTGCTATTTTAGAAAACTACCAAAACGAAGATGGCTCTGTAACTGTACCAGAAGTCCTAGTACCTTACATGGGTAACCTAACAGTTATTAAATAAAGGGAAGATGAAGGTCGTTGTCTGATATCAGATAACGGCTTTTATTCTACAGAAAAAGGAGCCTGATAAACGGTGGAAACAGAAGCAACTCCTTCATTCTACAGAAAAAGAGGCAGACGTCGAAATGACGTCTGCCTCTTTTAAATTTCAAAAAAATCAGCTTTTATTTTATTGAACAGAATAGTTTGGTGCTTCTTTTGTGATTTGAACGTCATGTGGATGTGATTCTTTCAATCCGTTACCACTCATTTGAACAAATTGTGCTTCTTCACGCAACGCTTTCAGGTCTGCTGCACCGACGTAACCCATCCCTGATTTCAAGCCACCGATTAATTGGAAGACAATATCAGAAACGCTTCCTTTGTAGGCGACACGTCCTTCGATTCCTTCTGGCACTAATTTGTTTGCTTCATTGACACTTCCTTGGAAGTAACGATCACTTGATCCTTTTTCCATTGCACCCAATGAGCCCATGCCACGGTAAGTTTTGAAACGACGGCCTTGATAAATTTCAAATTCGCCTGGAGATTCATCTGTACCTGCTAACATACTTCCTAGCATTACAGCATGTCCACCAGCAGCTAAGGCTTTCACGATATCACCAGAATATTTAATACCGCCATCAGCGATAATTGCTTTACCATATTCTCTAGCTACAGAAGCAGCATCATAAATCGCTGTTAATTGAGGAACACCAACACCAGCAACGACACGTGTTGTACAAATTGAACCAGGTCCAATACCAACTTTGACAACGTCCACGCCGACATCATACAATGCTTTGGTTGCTTCAGCAGTGGCAACATTACCAGCAATTAATGTTGCTTCAGGGAACGTTTCACGAATTTCTTTAATTTTGCGAATAACGCCGGCACTATGGCCATGTGCAGTATCGATAACAATCGCATCGGCACCTGCTTCTAATAATGCTTCCGCACGTTCGAACGTATCACTAGTGACACCGACTGCTGCCGCCACAAGTAAACGACCGTGTTCGTCTTTGGCAGCATTTGGGAATTCAATCACTTTTTCAATGTCTTTAATTGTAATTAAGCCACTTAAGCGACCTGCTTCATCAACGATTGGTAATTTTTCGATTTTATGTTTTTGTAAGATTTTTTCTGCATCTTTTAAAGATGTGCCAACTGGCGCAGTGACTAAATGATCTTTTGTCATGACTTCTTCGATTTTGATTTGGTAGTCCGTTACAAAACGCATATCACGGTTTGTAATAATTCCGACTAATTTACGGTTTTCCATTGTTTCTACAATTGGCACACCGCTAATACGGTAACGACTCATTAATTCTTCTGCATCCGCTACTAAGTTTGTTGGTGTTAGAAAGAATGGATCAATGATAACGCCGCTTTCAGAACGTTTGACTTTACGTACTTCGTCTGCTTGTTGGGCGACAGTCATATTTTTATGTACGACACCTAGTCCACCTTGACGAGCCATCGCAATTGCCATATTACTATCTGTAACAGTATCCATACTGGCACTCATCAATGGAATATTTAACTTGATATTTTTAGCTAATTGTACACTCATGTCTACATCATTTGGTAAGACATGGCTTTCTGCAGGGATTAATAGCACATCATCAAATGTAAGACCTTTTTTCGCAAATTTTGTTTCCCAATTTGACATTTTTTTGTCCACTCCTCGACTTAATTTTATATATGAAAATAACAGATAATACTAAGGAAGTCAACTAGATTTGTTTAAATAATCAATGAGGAATAAAGGACAAAATGCCGAAATCGGTTTGTCCTCTATTCAACTCTTCCTAATTAAGGTCCTACTTTCATCGTTGTTCTTTTATCTTGTGTTTCTTTTTTTGTTGTAAAAATCGGCTAAATCCAAAACCACCGACAGAAAGCAAGGTCATCATTGTCCCTATTTTTTGCACTTTTGTTCTTTGGTAACGGATGTCGACATGTCCTGTACCAGATAAAGAAAGAGCGGCTAAACCTCCTTGATTGGTTAGGCTCATTTTTTTAGCGCCCGTTTGGTTTTTCATTTGAATCGTGGCTTGATAGCCTAAGTAATAAATAAAAGGAACGGTCACCTTCGCTGATTGATTCACCACTTGGTAGTCAAATGAAATTTTCCCATAAGGCATTCTAACGTTTGTAATGGTTACTTGTTCTGCCGAATAATCAAGTTGTCGTTTTTTCTGTTTCAATAATTCCTGATAATTGATTTCATCTGGCAAATATTCATGGCCCGCACCGATATAAAAAGGCGTTGGTTGCTCATACTCAGCTTTTGTTAACAGGCGTCCTTGTTGTGACTGAATACTTTGATATTGATAAATGCCTAAATTGCTGATGGCAAGGAAAACCAACAAAGCCACAGTCCAAGATTTACGGAAAACGCCCCATTCGTCTTGTGCAATGAAAAAAGCGAGCATTACGGAAAGAATCCCTAAAAACCGCCAAGGAAACTGAATCGTATTTAAAGGCGTGTGGTTCAGCCAGTGCCAAGGAAAAAGCGTGGTAACCATCAATAAGAGTACCAGCGTCAAAGCAATAAACCGTTTGTCCTGAATTTTTTTGCTGGCAAGCGAAACCACTGTTACAACAAGCCCCACAAACAAAAGGGTTCCTAGATTCGCTGTTTTCGCGTGAAAAACACTGCTCTTTAAACTATTAATGAAAAGAGAAACAATGGGATAACTTCTTTCGGAAATATAAGTGAGTGGATTGGATGTAACTTTAAACACTTGATTTTTCATTTGTTCAGCAACTGGTAAAAGATAAAAGGCCAGCCAAAGCAGCGTCAGACCTGCAGCCTTCGCTAATGCCCACAGGACCTCCTTTTTAAAAAACTGCTGCCAATAAAACAGAATGTATAACCCAATCCAAATAGAAACCATTTCAATAGAAATAAAGTGAGCCAACCCAATCCCAGTCATCGCCAGCGTTAACAACGGCCAACATTTCGTGGTTCCCTTTCGTAATAAAAACAGGCTCGCTAAGACCAACGGAAAAAAGCTTAGCGCCAAAAATTCTCCTAACGCTTGGCGATTAAACAAGTCTTGCATGCGGTAAATAGATAAGCCATACAAAATAGCAAAGAGATAGCTTCTTTTTTTAGAGAGCGCCATTAATCGGCCTGCATAATAAGTAAGACTGAATGTTGCCAAGTTTACCGCAAACACAAAAATTGCCATACTAGCGACAAAGGAAAGCCCCAGAACACGCAAAAGCGCAGGTAAATAAAGATACGCATCTGGATAAAACAAACTAGAGGCATAGCCATAGCCTCCCAAGAAAAAATAATTGATTTTAGGAAACCAATCGTTGTTTTTAATTGCTAATGCGAGACCTTCCACCCGATTTTGATGAAAGCGGAAATCACTTGCTCGTAAAAAATTCTCTTGAAAATAGACAAAATAGAGAGAAAGTCCACTTAATAAGAGAAAACTAATAAAAATGAGTAGCCGCTCGTGTTGACGGCACCAAGACTTCACTTGTTGTCCCATAAGAGGCTCCTTTCTTTAGCAAACTTCTGAAAACAGAAGCCTGGGACACTAGTTTTTTCGACTAATCCCCCAGGCTTTAACTGTTAAAACGCTCTATTGAGAGAGCGACTTTGCTTGTTGCAGTTTCTGCGTCAGCCGAGCGCATTCACAATTGAGCGCGCGCCGTTTATTGACGTGTCATGAAACTACCTTGAATATTGTATTTTTTCTTGAAGAAATAGCGTGCTACAAAGGCTAACGCACCGATTACTAAAGCAATCATCGGATCTAAAATGGGATTGATCACTGGTGGCAACATCGCTGAACCAGCGAAAACTGCAATCCACAAGAACATCCCACCAAATAGAATGGCGGTCGTTTTTAACCAACCAGGACGTTTGCTTTTGTCGCCACCTTGACGATCAAAACGGTAAACATATTTGTGCATTAGATAGAAAACATAACCCCCAGCCATCGCACCTAAGATATATGTGGTTAATCCGAGAGGTTGTGCGGTTCCTTTTGAAAATAGAGACATCGCCGCTAACATGATTGTTAATAAACCAAGTAATAGTAAGGTATTGTCGAGCCAAATCATCCAGCCCGCTGGTTCTTTGACTTCTGCTGGTTTATTTAAAATTGCTTCCGTCCGTTCTGAAACAGTGCCAAATAACTGACGGGCTGTTTTACCTGTTTTTTGACCGGCTACTAATTCTGGTAAAATACCGTGTAGAGCCAATGCCAGCTCTTCTTCAGATAAATTAGCCGCTTTTAATGATTTTTTTAAGTCAAAAATGTATTGTTCATTTCTTTTAGTCAAATTCTGTTCTAATTGACGATTCTCAGCCACGATTGCTCGTAATGCTTCTGCTTCCATAGTTGTATCCTCCTCACCCTCATGTAGAGGGAACCTCTTTCTAAACGGCTGAATGGCCTTAAATATGTGGGCTTAGCCCAAAACAAATTGCTTGTTGGGCACATTTTTTTAAACGTTAAAACGGAACAACATAACATCGCCATCTTGAACGACGTAGTCTTTTCCTTCTAAACGAACACGGCCCGCTTCTTTGGCAGCTTGCATATTGCCATATTTATCTAGGTCTTCATAAGAAACTGTTTCCGCACGAATGAAGCCTCGTTCAAAGTCACTGTGGATAATCCCAGCTGCTTGAGGTGCCTTGATTCCCTTACGGAACGTCCACGCACGAACTTCTTGTTCACCAGCTGTAAAGTAGGTAGCTAAGCCTAACAAATCGTACGCCGCACGAATCAATTGATCTAAGCCAGATTGTTCAATGCCCATTGCTTCTAAAAATTCAGCCTTGTCTTCTTCAGAATCCAATTCAGCAATTTCTTCTTCTGCTCGCGCACTAACTACGATTACTTCCGCATTTTCACTGGTTGCAAAATTACGAACTTGTTGTACATACTCGTTGTTGTCTGGATCCGCCACTTCATCTTCTGAAACATTTGCTACATAAAGGACCGGCTTTGTGGTTAATAAGAAAAGAGATTTAACAATTTTCTCTTCTTCTGGCGTAAATTCAATCGTACGAGCAGATAAACCTTCTTCTAAAACTGGTTTAATTTTGTCTAAAACAGCTAATTCTTCCACCGCTTCTTTATCTTTTGCTTTCGCCATTTTAGCCACGCGAGTATAGCGCTTATTGATTGAATCTAAATCTGCTAAAATTAGCTCTAAATTAATTGTATCAATGTCTGCTAAAGGATCAACGAAATCCGCATCCCGATTTTGTTCACGCATGATATTTTCGTCATCAAAACAACGAACCACGTGACAGATTGCATCTACTTGACGAATGTGACTTAAAAACTGATTTCCCAGCCCTTCTCCTTTGCTGGCACCTTTAACAATTCCGGCGATGTCTGTAAATTCAAACGTTGTGGGAACTGTTTTTTTCGGTTTTACTAGTTCTGTCAAGCGTTGTAAACGGGCATCTGGTACTTCAACCATGCCGACGTTCGGATCAATCGTTGCAAAGGGATAATTTGCAGCTTCTGCTCCTGCTTTTGTAATTGCGTTAAATAGGGTCGATTTACCAACGTTTGGTAAGCCGACAATTCCAGCTGTTAGTGCCATTTGTTTTCCACTCTTTCTCTCAGTCTATTCTCTTTTCTATTAGAGGCATCAAAGCATTAGTCTGCTTTTTTCTCGATTACTTTTTTTAATTTTTTAGTAAAATCACGACGCGGCATCATGACAATATGCCCGCAATTCGTGCACTTGATTTTGATATCAGCGCCCATGCGAATGATTTGCCAACGATTTGCTTGGCAAGCATGCGGCTTTTTCATTTCGACAATATCGCCTAAATCATACATGTTCCAAGCCTTCTTTCTTCTCTTACTTATATAAAAATACCATGATTACAATACCATTTTTTACCGAAACTAGCAAAAGGATTTGTGACTTTCTGTCTTACTTTCTCACTTTGCTTTTTATTCCTCGTCAAAATGAATATCTAAAATATCTAAAATTCTAGCCAAATCCGAAGAGGACAAGTACTCAATTTCAATTTTTCCTTTGCCTTCTTTTTCTTGAATCGCTACGGTTGTCCCAAATTTATCCATTAAGCGGTCTTCACTTTCACGAATATAAATGGGTTTTTCTTTGATGGCTTTTTTCGCTTTTTTGCCCTTTTTGCCTTGTGTTTCGTTTAATTCAGCGACAAGTTGTTCTAATTGTCGAACCGTTAAATTGTCTTTAATACAACGATTAGCTAATGGCAATAGCTGTTCTTTGTTCTTCAAGCCTAATAACGTCCGTGCTTGACCCATTGACATGCTTTGTTTTTGAACCATTGCTTTGACCGCATCTGGTAAGGTTAGCAACCGTAAATAATTGGCAATATACGGGCGACTTTTGCCCAAACGTTCTGCGACTTCCGCTTGTGTTAATTTCAAATTTTTCATTAGCATTTCATAGGCTTCTGCTTCTTCTAGCGGATTTAAATCTTCCCTTTGTAAGTTTTCCAAAACAGCAACTTGCATCATGGATTCTTCATCAAATTCGCGAATAATTGCGGGAATTTTTTCTTTGCCGGCTAATTTAGAAGCCCGGAACCGACGCTCACCTGCAATAATTTCATAGCCTTTAACTGCCGATTTACGAACAATAATCGGTTGAAACACACCGGAATGTAGAATCGAGTTTGCAAGTTCTTGTAAAGAGGTTTCATCAAATGTTTTCCGCGGTTGGTAAGGATTGGGACGAAGTTCGTTTAATAGAATTTCTGTCACTTGTTCATTCTTAACATCGACATCTTCTAGCTTTGCGATATCTTGAAACAAGGCATCGATGCCTCTGCCTAAACCTTTGCCTTTATTCATTCTCCAACACTTCCTTTGCTAGTGCTTGATACACTTCGGCACCTTTTGAGCGAATATCATAGTCAATGATTGGTAAACCATGACTTGGTGCTTCGGATAAACGGACATTTCTTGGAATAATCGTATCATAGACTTTTTCACGGAAATATTTACGGACTTCTTCAACGACTTCGGCACCTAAATTGGTCCGAGCATCGTACATGGTTAACAAGACCCCTTCAATTTTCAATTCAGGGTTAAAATGTTTTTGAACCAAGCGAATCGTATTTAGCAATTGACTCAAGCCTTCTAATGCGTAATATTCACATTGAACAGGAATTAGAATCGAATCACTTGCTGTAAAAGCATTGATTGTTAAATGCCCTAGAGAAGGCGGGCAATCAATTAAAACGAAATCATACATGTCTCTTACTTCATCAATTGCTAATTTCAAGCGCGATTCTCGAGCCATCATTGAAGTTAACTCAATTTCGGCGCCTGCTAATTGAATAGTTGCAGGGACAATATCTAAATTTTCACGGCTGGTATGTTGAACCACGCTAGTGATTGGTTCTTCATTTACAAGGACATCATACACATCATGTGCGACATCTGGTTTAGGGACACCCATGCCACTGGTAGCATTTCCTTGTGCATCAATGTCGATCAGTAAGACTTTTTTGCCTAAGTTTGCTAAACATGCGCCTAAATTTACAGTGGTCGTTGTTTTACCAACGCCGCCTTTTTGGTTCGCTACAGAAATAATTCGTGTCATGTGTGTGCCTCCATCTTATTTAATCGGTTGTTTATTTGGTAATCCAGGTTTTCTGGGATATTTTTTAGGGGTTTCTTTTTTCTTTTGAATCACGACAATGTGGCGTTCGTCTGCCGTAATCGGCAAAGTAAAACCAACTTCTTTTTGAAATTGACCGCCTAATGTAGCGATTGCAGGTTTTGCTTCATTAATTTCTTCTTCACTTTTCGATGCTTTTAAGGCTAAAAAATAGCCTTCTTTTTTAACTAAGGGTAAACACAGTTCACTTAAAACATTTAATCGTGCAACTGCTCGCGCTGTAACGTAATCAAACGCGCCACGAAATTCTGCTTTTTGACCAAATGTTTCTGCACGATCATGATACAAAGAAACATTAGCCAAACCTAGTTGATTCACCAACTCTGTTAGGAAAGTAATTCGTTTATTTAAAGAGTCAACAATTGTGACATTTAATGAAGGAAAAACAATTTTCAAAGGAATACTTGGAAATCCTGCGCCTGCGCCAACATCACAAATGGCTTTGTCACTGGCAAAGTCTTCAAAGAATGCCAACGAAACAGAATCATAGAAATGTTTCAAATAAACTTCTTTTTCTTCTGTAATGGCTGTTAAATTCATTTTTTCATTCCATTCTACTAGTAAATGGAAATATTGGTCAAATTGTGTCATCTGTTGGTCTGTCAATTCAATGCCTTTTGCGGCTAATAGTTGTCTAAATTCTTCGGGTAGCATAAAGACTCCTTCCTTTTTTGTGAAACAGAAAAATGTTTCACAATCATCTTTTCCTACTTTAACGCAAATAGCAATTTCTTGCAATGCTTTTCGGAAGATTTTTGCCTGAATGATAAAAGAAAAATCCGCCTTTTTATGTGGTAAAAAGTCTCTAGCCACGGGCCAAAATGTTCAATTGGCGGCAACGAAAACCGCCTTTCTCTAAGAGTAAAACAAGCCAATGTTTCATGTGAAACATTGGCTTGTTTTACTTACTATAATCATCGCACTTTATTTGTCGTTCTCTGCGGTAGTCGTATTCTTGGATACGGGGACTTAACCAACCTTTTTTGGCTGTTTTTCGTAATTGATGATCAAATCTCCCTGGTGGTGAACTATCTAGTAATTCATGGGTACGATTATTCCGATTTGCATAATTAAACGATTCACCATTCAAGACTTTTTCCTGGTATTCATTGTTTTTGGCCGCTTGATAATAAGCTGGATTACTAATTAATCTGCCTCGCCAGTCTTCAACTAACACATCCCACTGGGTTACAAAGGTCCCTTCTTCATTCAAAATAAACTCACTGTGAAAATTAGGTGTCAATCGTTTCTTATTAATTAAAGAATAAGATGCCCCCTCAGGGTATTTGTTGTGCAAACGAGCAGAGCTTTTTTTCAGCTTCCGCCCGCCCATCCCTTGCGGCTTGGCCGCAAAAACATAGCGTTTTAATGCCTGTTCATCGGTGTCCCCTTCTTGTTTAAAAAAATCGCGAATATACGTGATATTTTGACGATCAATATACATTCTTAATTGATGTATCTTTTTCGCTTTCTCTTGGTTAAAGCTCCCAAGAAGACCTAACGGATAGGCTTTTTGAACTGTTTTTGCCAACAAATCCCAAAACGTCGCATGCGGTGCAACCGTCTTCGAGAAACGATAAGGTCCTACTAATTGCAACATGCCATGCTGATCCAACACTGCACCTAATTGCCATAACAGTAACGAGAGCTTTTCTTGCGGACGATAAGCCGAAAAGCGAAATAATCGCTCATACGCTGAAGAGCCCACTTCTTCCACTTCAGAAAACAGTTCCGCGACTGCTGTTTTCGCTTGCTCAAGTGGCAAGAAACGCGTGTCTTTTATGGCACTTTCCACTAATCCATAAACAGCTTGGCGGTCCCAGCCAGCGTCAATCGCCGCCTCTACACCAGCACTCATTGCTTGTTGTAATTCTTGCCAACGTCCCATCTTCTCGCCGCCTTTTTCTATATACTTCTTCTATAATGATAATCCTTTCCCCACAAAATGCCAACTGCTTTAACGCAAAAAAACAACCCGCCCTTTGGGGAAGGGCGGGCGGAGGAGTTAAAAAATGAAAAAGTGTTTTGTTAGGGTTTTGTTTATCGGGTATGTTTAAATAATAGCCGTTAAATGTGAAGAAACTATGGTAAAAATGCGCCTTCTTTTCAACAAAATTTTGAAAAAGTCTCTTCAGAAATTAAGATTTTTTTGCGAAGTTGCCCACTGGCTACTCCCATTCAGCATATTATATATTTAATATTCATAAAATCATAAAAGAAATATACACAATAATGAATATTTATTCAACGGTTAATAAAACAACCAAAAAAGCGAGTGATTTACACTCGCTTTTTCAACTAAATTAAATGATTTTCTCTTAAAATATCACCAATATACGTATCCTCAAATTTCTTCACAAAGTGTTCAACCATTTTGCGTTCCACGAACGGCATATCCATTTCTGTTAATTTTTTCTTGTCAGATAAATAATAAACAGAGTTTGCTAAGACGCGCAAGTCGTATGCAGAAGCAAACACTTCTGGTACTCCGCGTTCAACCTCTAGCAATTGATAAACAGCTTCCATCGCTGTCCGTACAGAATACTCTGTTGTAAACACCGTATCTCGTTCAGTATCTGCGAAGTTCCCAATGAAAGCAAGATTTTTAGAGCCGTTTGGTACAACTAATGGTCGATCGCCTGGTTCTCTTAACATAAAGTAAGAAGTGATAAACGGCATATACACCGGAATAGTGGTAGCCGATTCTTCTGAAATACGTTCAATTTCCCCTTCTGGGACCCCTAAATGATAAAGTAACTCTTGCGTAATTTCTTGGCCTGTACATTGTTCGATTGGTTTTTTAATATAATTTCCTGGTTTATTAGAAAGTAATCCATATACCCAAGTTATAGATTGTTGATCATTTTGTTCTTTGAAATGCGGTTGTCTATGCATAGCAAAACTCATCATCCAATTAGAGTCTTTGATAGTAATAATACCACCTGTGACAATTTTTCCTGTGCGTAATTTACGATGTGTTAACCGAGAAAGATACGGTTCAATATCGAAATTTTCCCACGTAATCGTTGCTGAGACAAACCAACTTTCATCTGGTAAATTTTCACAGAAAACTTCTGGGTGCCCAAATTCTGGGGATTGTTTTGCTAAGTTTTTCCAGAGATTCCAACTTCCCCCTAGTTCATGAGTAATTGGTGCTGGTGTATGATGATCTCCTTGCGTCGAACTTTCAGTAATTGAGCCATTCGTTACGAAGACTAAATCATTTTCAGTTAAAGGAATTTCTTTGGTTTTGCCCGCTTGTGTCAGCAATAATCGCCGAGCAACTTTAGTAGCTCCTTTGATGTCGACTTGGATATCATTGATCGTTGTTTCATATTGAAAGTCTACCCCTTGATTGGTTAAAAAGCTTAATAATGGTTTCACTAACGATTCGTATTGATTGTATTTGGTAAACTTCAAGGCTGTAAAGTCAGGCAAACCTTTGATGTGGTGGATAAAGCGCATGATGTAGCGGCGCATTTCAATGGCAGAGTGCCATTTTTCAAAAGCAAACATTGAACACCAATAGATCCAAAAGTTGGATTCAAAAAATTCTTCGCCGAAAACATCTTCAATTTTTTTGCCAATTAATTGATCTTCAGAAGTCATAAATAAATCAACGATTTCTTTTTGTGCTTTTTTGGATAAAGTAAATTGTCCATCATCGGGGACACGTTCGCCACGGTTATGAATAATGCGGCAATTTGAAGAATTCGGATCATCTAAATCTAACCGGTAAAACTCATCTAGGACAGAGGCATCTTCTACTTCTAATGATGGTACCGAACGAAATAGATCCCACAAACACTCGAAATGGTTTTCCATTTCGCGTCCGCCGCGAGTGACAAAGCCATCATGGGGAATAAATTTACCATCTAAAGAACCGCCAGACAGCGTGAGTTCTTCAAAAATGTGAATATTTTCGCCCTTCATTTGACCGTCACGAATTAAGAAAACAGCCGTTGCTAAACCTGCTAGGCCACCACCAACGATATAGGCACTCTTGTCATCTACACCTTTTGGTTTTCTTGGTCGAGCAAATGCTTCATAATTTCCATTTGTGTATCTCATTCTCGTTTCCTCCTATCATTTGATACCCTCATCATACTGCTACCAAAAAAAATACCCAAAAGATAACCCTTTTTTTTAAGAAATTCTTTGACAAATAAAGAAAATTGTCTAATTTTTAAGCAAGTGAATAATCGTAGATGTTTCATGTGAAACAAAAAAAGAACGAGAAGAAAAATGGCCGCTTTTTCTTCTCGTTCTTTTTATGCTAATTCGTTTACCGTTTCTACTCCAAAAACAGCAACCCAATCTTCCTGAAAATCAGTTACTGCTTTTTGAATGGCGGGCATTGCCAAGCCTTGTGTCACGAGTTCTGGTGCGATAGTGACCGCTTGCGCCCCCATTTGACAGGCTTGATTAATTTGTGCCACGTTTTTAAAACTAGCAGCTAAGATCTTACTCTTTGCGTTCGTCCGTTTAATTTCTGCAGCTAAATGCTCAATAACCTTTTGAGAATCAATTGTTAAATTCTCCATCCTATTATAATACGGTGCTAAATAATCTGCACCTGCCGCAATCGCTAGGTAGCCTTGAAATTCTGTATAAATAGCGGTTGCTGTTATCCGATAATTTGCCTGCTTTAGTTGTTTGATGGCTGCCAAGCCTGCTTCATTGACTGGGATTTTAATGAATGTTTCTTGGCCTAATTGTTGTACAATGGTTTGGGCATCTTCTAGCATCTCTTCTGTCGTTTGACCGACCACTTGGACGTGCAAACTCGCTTGTCCAATCGTTTTTTTGATTTCTTTCATCTGCGCAAAGAAGTCAATTTTTCCTGCTTGTTTAACAATACTGGGATTAGACGTTACGCCTGCCAGTGGTAAAATTTTCTGATACTTTCGAATAGCCTCAAGATTAATTGTATCTAGCATAAATTCCATCTTTTACGTTCCTCCCTTAAACGATAATTATAGAATAGTGATTGTTGTACCAACAGTTATTTCAGGAATAGCTTTTTCTTCAACATATAATGTACCTGGTAATTCAGGTGTTGTTGCGCCATCAAATTTAATAGTAATGTGACCCAATGTGTCTAAATTAGTTAATACTACCTCGCCTACAGCGGTAATCTGGTAAGTTTGTTCATCAATCACTAACGTTTGCTTGTCCGTAATCGCTTCTGTGACTGGCTGAACCTCAATGTTATAACAATAATCTGCTAAAGCATCTGGTGCATCTTTTCCAAATAAGATGACCATTTTTTCTTCTTTAAATAATTCGGCTTCTGGTCCAATAGACTGAACCTTTGTTGTAAATACTGACATTTCCCATCCTCCAAAAAAATTTTTTAACTATACAATCCAAAACTTGCTAACCAAGCAACTAGTACTCGAGGGGCACCATTTAAGAAACGAGAATATAAAACAGAAGGGACCCCGACTTCAACGGTTTCAGCTTCAGCTTCTTCCAAGCCTAAGCCCACGGGAATAAAGTCGCACGCGTTTTGTGTATTAATAGCAAACAATGCTGGTAAGGCTAGTTGTGGCGGAATGTTGCCTTTCCCAATTTCCACACCAATTAACGTACCAATTACTTGGCTGATTACTGCTCCAGGACCTAATAAAGGAGAAAGAAATGGCAGAGAACAAATAAAACCAATAATTGTTAAACCCACAATGTTTCCTGCCAATGGCGCCATGATATTGGCAAAAAATTCACCAATTCCTGAACCTTGAATCACACCAATTAATAAAGAAACAAATGCCATAAACGGAATCACTGTGTTGATCATCGTTTGTACGCCTTCACGGGCTGATTGGTTGAATGTCGCTACAACTTTTCCTGCACCCATACCAATTTTCGCAACAAAACTTTGTTGTTCCGCTTTTTGTTCAGTAATTTTTTTACTTGTATCATATTTAAATTCTGTTTTTTTCGAGGTGGGCTTTTCTGTATCAGCAGCAGCTTCTTCTGATGTCAATGTAATCTGTTTCGGGCCTACAGCGGAAACATAAATTGTCTCATTAATGTATTGTGCTAAGGGACCACTTTTGCCAGTTGGAACAACGTTAATAGTAGGAATTCCTTTTTTAGGATAAATTCCGCAACGAAGAGTGCCTCCACAATCAATAATGGCTAATGCGATTTCATCATCTGGAATCGATGTCTTAAAACCATTGACCGCTTCCATTCCTGTCAATTCTACGATTTTATCAACGATTGCGGGTTTCTCGCCGCCACCTGTAATGTAAATAAATTTATGTTTTTCTTCTGTCGGTGTAATTACTAAGGGCCCACCATAACCGCCATTTCCTTTAACTACCTTAATACTATTGTACGTCATCGCACCTTGCTCCTTTCTAATCCACAGCAATCTCTACTGTTTTACTAAGGGTAATTCCTTGTTGTTTGCAAACATAGGCGGTAGTGAAATCGGTAACCCAACCGCCAATAAAATTCATTAATATCCCTACAAACATATAGCGAATCGCTAGGTCCATCGAATTTAGTCCTAACGTATCAATCCCTTGCGCAATCCCTAACCAAACGAACAATTCACCAGGATTAATATGAGGGAAAACCCCATTACTGGTATGACAAAATTGCGCTTGTGCAGCATAATAGCTAGGTTTATAGTATTCTGGTAAAAATCGTGCCATCGTAAAGGACATTGGATTGCCTAACATAAAAGCGGATAAAAAAGGCAGCACTAAATACCGCGTAACAGGATTTTTGGCAGAAAGTTTGGCTACTTTGGTTACTCTTTCTTCTCCTAGAAAAGCAATTAAAGTATTCATAGCTACCATTAACATCAAAACAACAGGTACGATGCCTGTCATCCAAGAAATAAATGTTTCTGCTCCTGTTTGGAAAAGGTGCATAAATCCTTCCGCAAATTTTGTAATATAAGACATTACTCGACACTTCCTTTCAATTTTGTTTGTACTTTATTTTTCCATAATTGCCATTGAATTTTGGCTCCATTAAGCGGCGTTAATGGTTGTGTTTCTTGATAATTGCCAAGCTCAACACGTAAGTAAATTTCTCGTGCATTTTCCATCGCTTGTTGGGTTAATTTATTTTCCTTTTGTACGAGTGGATGGTAATGATCCATATAATGAATATCCTCGTTCACGTACTGAGGTAAGGGATGAAATTTAGCTAGAACGGTGACACCTTGCATCTTTCTAGCGGCTAAGATTTTCCCTTGCGAATCCACAGCAAACAAGATAATCGTGCCTGCTTTTAACTTCCCTGCACGTCGACCAATCGCGACTTTCCCTAATTGTCGCAATTCTTGGTAGTTTTGATTAAAGTGTTTAATCTGTTTCATTCCCATAGCTATCTGAACGAAGTAAGCTGTTAAAAAAAGCGCCCCGAATACGTAGATAAAACTCATATGATAATCCCCTTCCTTTGCATCCACTCTTTAACCGCTAAAACATCTCGTTGCTTCCGTAATTCATTACGTAAACGTTCGTCTCCTGCGATTGTAAACAAGCGGTCATATAGTTGTAGTAACTCTGCTTCAACAGTGGCCGTCAGCTCTTCTGGAATACCCAACAGCAAAATAACATCAACTTTACCTTCTGGTGTAACCAGTGATTCTTCAAAAACCCCAATCGATAAAATAATCGTTGGTAAGGCTTGATTAATTGTATGGGGAAAGGCAATCCCCGATTCAAAAATAGTTGTTTGTTGATCTTCTCTAGTAAAAATTCGTTCGATAAATTGAGGATCTACTAATTTTTCTGCTTCTAAATCAGCAACCATTTTCTGGATATTCGCTCGGTAACCTTGAGTATTCTCTAATAATTGATAGGTCATATGAATATTTTGAGATTCCACGGAACGAATTTCTTTTGCTCTCTGCCACTCATTTCTGAGCCAAGTATCGTTAAATAAATTAGTTAAATGGATCATCGGTGTTTGTGGTCGAATATTTTTTAAGGGAATGGTTGTAAAAATAGCAAAATATTGATTCAATTCTCTTCTCTCTGCCTCTTCTTCAGAAAAATGGGCAATCTGGACGTCTGGACCCAAAACTTTTTCCAATTGCCGCTGAATGATCAAGGCCGTTCCATGACCTGTACTGCAGATTACAGCAATTTCTTTTTTGGCTCCCGCTTCATAGTTCCCTCTCAATGCTAGTTCAAAATACAAAGCGAGATACCCAAATTCAACCGTCGGCACACAACGATTTAACAAACGGCCCAATTCTTGCAAGCCAATCTTGGCTAATTCATAGGCCAAAGGATATTGTCGTTCAATTTCTCCATAAAATAAATCGTGACATTCCACATGAAAAACGAGTCGATTCATCACGTTTCTTAAATGATCTTTCATTTCTGAAAACAAGAAGTCCTCATCAAATTCAACAACAACTGAATGATGAATTTTTTTCATCATTTTTTGAAAATAGTCAGCTAAGAGTCCTTCATCAGCCAATAAAGAATTACGAATATGGTTTGTGTTGATGTTAAAAGGAAAGCTGATAAAGGAACGTTCCCATTGGCTTAACGTTACATTATAGGTTATTTCCAAGTGATACATCAGTTCTTCAATCTGCTCGTTATGACGAACATAATCAACATATTCTGGTGGTAGTTCCGTAATGAGTTTTCCAGCTAAAACACGCTGCAAAACAATTGAAACCACTCTTCGTAAAAGAAAACTATCTTGTTTCGCTAGTCTTGTTTCTTTGATTATTTTTTGTATCATTTGTTTGGTAGTTTCATGAAGAAACTGTTCTTCAAAATATTCTTGGACGTAATTCACATGAAGTAAGCGTAAATTAAACTCTTTTCCTTCTAAATGAATGCCACGGTTTGGCGTGCCTACAACCGCAACCTGCCAAGGAGCAATCAGCTCTTTCATGCGCTTAATGTCTTTATTAACTGTGCCGCGACTAACGGCGAGTTCTTCGGATAAATCATAAGTTGAAATAAATTGATCTTCTTCTATTAATCGTTTGATAATGTAGGAAACACGCTTGCTTGAAGAATTAAAATCAGATTCCCTTTTTAGCCGTCCAGACAAAACCTCTTCAAAACCTTCAAAGTTATTGATTTCTAACTGAAAGAGATTTTCCTTCTGAATAATTTGGGCGATACCGATTAATTCATCATTCAATGTATCAATGTTTTTACGAACTGTTTGAGGACTTGCGGCTAATTTTTCTTGCAATTCCTGTAAGCTCATTCCTTTGTGATCAACTAGTAATTTTATTACTTGGTACCATCTATTTACTAGCGTCATTTAGTTTTCCCACCTCTATCCTCTTGTTTTACCTCCAGCTACGTTTGTGGTGATGCCTGTAATATAGCTTGAACGGTCTGATAAATAATAGCATACTAAGTCAGCGACTTCATGGAGTTTTCCGCTACGACCTAATGGAATCGTACTTGTTTTTGAATAACCTGCTCGCAATTGCTCAACAGAAATATTTCGTGTATAAGCCAATGCTTCTTCGTATGCTAAAGTGCGCAAGCCCGTTTCTTCCATAATACCTGGCGCAATCCCCACGACACGGACGTTTGATTTTCCTAACTCTTTAGCCCATGAACGTGTATAACTGCTGACCGCTGCTTTCGTTGCAGCGTAGGCGCTTTGCCCTTCGGAGCCTTCTAATCCAGCTTCTGAAGACATATTAATAATGACACCTGCTTGTTTTTGTACAAGAATCCGGCCCACTGCTTGGCTCATTAGGTAGAGCCCTTTTTGATTGATGGCTACAATTTTGTCGAATACCTCATCCGATAATTCATAAGGCCCATGAGGATGATTTTTATCCACCAATAGACGAGGAATATTGATTCCGGCATTATTTACCAGGCCATCTACGGTTCCAAATTTTTCCACCACTTGAGCGACACCCGCTTCTACTTCTGCTCGAGAAGTTACATCGACTTTCACAAAGAGTAAATGCTCATGTTGCGTTTCTGATGCTGAAATATCAAAATTAGCGACATAGACCTCTTGTGCTAACAAGCTTTCAACAATGCTGCGACCAATACCAGATGAGCCTCCTGTAACAATCACTACTTTTCCTTTAATTCCTAACCAATCTGTCATTTGTTCCACTCCTATCATTTGTTTGCGCTTTCAGTATAGGTCAGTTTGTGAAATTATTTAAGACAGTCTTTTTTTGCAGTTTAGAAAAAAAAGTAGACTAATTCAAAACAAAAAAGCAGTTGCTTCTTCACAATCAATCATCCGTGAAGAAGCAACTGCTTCAAATTTTTATTATCCTTGCACTTTCGCGATTTTTCCTTGTTCGATGTAGACCATCAAAATGCTAATGTCAGCGGGGTTCACACCGCTGATACGGCTTGCTTGGGCAATCGTTTCTGGTTGGATTTTTTGTAGTTTTTGTTTTGCTTCTGTAGCCAAGCCGTTAATCGCTTGGTAATCAATGTTTTCTGGAATGCGTTTTGCTTCCATGCGTTTTAGTTTCTCAACTTTTTCCATGGCTTTTTTAATGTAGCCTTCGTACTTGATTTGAATTTCTACTTGTTCAATCACTTTTGGATCGAGCGCCTCTTCAGGTGCAGGAATAAATTGAGCGACTTCTTGATAACTGATTTCTGGGCGTTTCAGAAAATCTCTAGCTAAAATACCATCTTTTAAGCCAGCAGCGCCTTTAGTTTCCAAAAATGCTTGCACTTCTTTGGTTGGTTTAATCCGATGTTTGCCTAAGCGGGCAATTTCCGCTTCAACAGCCGCTTTTTTGACTAGATAGGCGGCATATTGTTCTTCTTTGACTAAGCCAATTTCATGACCCATTTCTGTTAAACGTAAGTCCGCATTGTCATGTCGTAAAATCAAACGATACTCCGCACGTGACGTTAATAAGCGATAAGGTTCGTTAGTGCCTTTTGTAACTAAATCGTCAATCATGACGCCAATATAGCCATCACTACGTTTTAAAACAAGAGGCTCTTTGCCTTGAATTTTCAATGCAGCATTAATTCCTGCCATCAAGCCTTGACCAGCAGCTTCTTCGTAGCCACTAGTTCCGTTCGTTTGACCTGCTGTATAAAGATTCTCAATGACCTTTGTTTCTAATGTTGGGCGTAATTGGTGCGGGACTACCACATCGTATTCAATGGCGTAACCTGTACGCATCATTTCTACTTTTTCTAATCCTTCAATAGAATGAAGCATTTCTGTTTGGACATCTTCTGGTAAAGAAGTAGATAAGCCTTGGACGTAAACTTCTTCGGTATTCAACCCTTCTGGTTCCAAGAACAATTGGTGTCTTGGTTTGTCTGCAAAACGAACAATTTTGTCCTCGATGGATGGGCAATACCGAGCGCCCACACCTTCAACAATCCCAGTAAACATTGGGGCGCGGTGTAGATTTTTTTGAATAATTTCATGCGTTGTTTCATTCGTATAAGTTAACCAACAAGGTTCTTGGTTTTGATTGTAGGCACTATCTGGCGTGCTGTAACTAAAATGGTTGGGTTCTTTATCGCCTGGTTGTTCCTCTGTCACAGAATAATCAATCGTACTTGATTTTACTCGCGGCGGCGTTCCTGTTTTAAAGCGATTGATTTCTAAACCTAATTCTTTTAAATGATTGGCTAAACCAACGGAAGGTTGCGAATTGTTTGGTCCTGATGAATATTTTAATTCACCAATAATAATTTCGCCACGCAAGGCAGTACCGGCAGTAATCACCACTGCTTGACTACGGTATGCGGCACCTGTTGAAGTTACAACACCACGACAAACGCCATCTTCCACGATTAATTCTTCAACAATCCCTTGACGAAGGGTTAAATTTTCTTCTTTTTCAATGGTATGTTTCATTTCTGTCGCATAGGCATGTTTGTCAGCTTGCGCGCGCAACGCACGCACTGCTGGACCTTTACCAGTATTTAGCATCCGCATTTGGATGTAGGTTTTATCAATGTTTTTACCCATTTCACCGCCTAATGCATCGATTTCTCGGACAACGACTCCTTTGGCAGGTCCACCAACAGAAGGGTTACATGGCATAAAAGCAACCATATCTAAATTAATTGTTAAAAGTAACGTTTTAACGCCCATTCGTGCGGCTGCTAAGGCTGCTTCAGAGCCAGCATGTCCAGCACCGACGACAATAACATCATATGATTCTGCTTGATATTGATTCATAAAAAATTCCTCTCTTGTCTTATTTTCCTAAACAAAATTGACTAAATAACTGTGTAATTAATTCATCTTGGACACTATCGCCGACGATTTCCCCTAAGTAATCCCAACAACGGGTCATATCAATTTGAACTAAATCGACTGGCATACCTGCTTCGATGCCGTTAATCACTTCTTGTAACGAAAGCGCTGCTTGATCTAGCAAAGCAATATGACGTGTATTAGAAATATAGGTAGCATCTTTTTCGCCTGTTTGGCCGCCAAAGAAAAGATCAGCAATTTTCGCTTCTAACTGATCTAAGCCTGTGTTTGACAACACCGAAACGGATAAAATTTCTTCTGCAGGGACTAATTCTTGTAATTCGTTAGGATCTAGTTTTGTCGGTAAGTCCATTTTATTTAAAAGAATAACGCGTTTTAAGCCTTTCGTTGCTTCCAACAGTTGACGATCTTCCTCTGTCAATTCTTCGCTTTGATTTAAGACTAACAAAATTAAATCCGAATCTGCTAACGCTTTGCGGCTGCGTTCGACACCAATTCGTTCAACAATGTCTTCTGTTTCGCGAATCCCCGCTGTATCAATTAATTTTAAAGGAACACCGCGAACGTTAACGTATTCTTCAATGACATCACGTGTCGTTCCAGCAATATCTGTAACGATAGCTTTTTCTTCTCGTAACAGATGGTTTAACAAACTGGATTTCCCGACATTTGGTCGGCCAATAATTGCTGTACTTAGGCCTTCTCGCAAAATTTTTCCTTGTTTAGCGGTCGTTAATAATTGTTGAATCTGCGCTTTCACAAATTCGGCTTTTTCTAAAAGTAATTTCGTGGTTAATTCTTCGACATCATCATACTCTGGATAATCGATATTAACTTCTACTTGTGCTAAAGTATTTAAAATTTCTTGTCTTAATGAACGAATTAACGCCGACAAGTTACCATCCAATTGGTTCAATGCAACATTCATCGCTTTATCCGTTTTAGCACGGATTAAGTCCATCACTGCTTCTGCTTGTGAAAGATCCATTCGGCCATTTAGAAAAGCACGTTTTGTAAATTCCCCAGGTTCGGCCATTCGTGCGCCTTCACGTAACAGTAATTGCAATAATTGGTTCACCACGACAATGCCGCCATGACAGTTAATTTCTACCACGTCTTCTCGTGTAAATGTTTTCGGTGCCCGCATCACAGAAAGCATGACTTCATCAATCAATTGATCGTTTTGCGGATCAACAATATGACCATAATGAATCGTGTGCGTGGGGACTTTAGCTAAATCTTTAGTGCCTGACCGATAAACTTTGTTTGCAATAGCAACTGCTTGCTCGCCACTTAAACGAACAATACTAATCGCACCTTCACCTGGCGGCGTAGAAATCGCCGCAATTGTATCAAATTCCATTGTAGCTGATTGCATAATTAGCTTCCTTTCTTCATAACAACAAAAAAAGCGCCCACTCCTCCTGCATTAAAAAATTCAGGTTGGATTTAGCACTTTCACTGCTTGTTCCTTCGATTTTCTGAAAATAGAATAGCACATTTTATTCTATTTGGCAATTTTTCTTCATTAAATGGAACGAGAAAACGTATCATTGAGTGGGGAATTCTCAACAATACGTTTTCTCATCTATAGGAATTAAAGGAGAGAGCTAGTTTTTACGTTTGCGTTTGATGATTCCCATGCTCGCAAGGAGTGCGACAAAGGCGCCAAACAAACTTGTTGTCACGGCTGAAGACTCTTTTTCACCTGTGCTAGGTAAGAAGCCTGTTTTCCCGTGATTTCCAGTGCCATAACTGATGGTGCTTAGTTTAGGGTGGTAGCCACTACCATTTGTACCGAGGCCATTGCCTAGTGAACCTAAGCCAGAACCTGTTGTGCCTAAACCAGAACCTCCATTTGGATTTGAACCTGTGTTTGAACCATTTCCATTATTCCCGCCAGTTGCGCCATTGTTTCCTGTGTTGCCGCCTGTATTGCCGTTATTTCCGCCAGTGTTACCATTGCCTCCTCCAGGATTTGTTGGGTCGGCTGGCGTCATGAAGGTTGTAGCCGTACTGTAATGTCCTGCGCCATCGGTAGCTGTCGCAAGTAAACTTTGTTGAGCAGTCGCTTGTCCCGCTGTTAATTGGATAGCGAAGTTGCCTTCAGCATCGGTGGCACCTACAGCAATCACACTTCTTAATAGTCGGTTACTAATTTGAATGATTCGGTTTGGTTCAGCTGTTCCTTTGATGAGGTAGCCGGCTTTAGACGTTCCTAAAACTGAAGAAACAGTTGGTGCCGCAATTTTAATTTCTGGTTCTCCCGTAATATCGGCTGGCGTCATAAATGTGGTTTTAGGACTCACATTTCCTTGTGTATCTGTGGTTAGTGCGGTTAATGTTTCTTTTTCTGTTGCTAACCCTGCTGCAATATGAACGGAGAAGGTACCTCCAGTAGTTGTATTGCCACTTGCCAATAATTGTTCACTGCTATTGTAAAATTGAACCGTGACATTTGGATCAGCAGTTCCAGTGACTGTATAGCCATTGGCTTTGTTTCCTTCAACCTTCGTAATAGTTGGCGCCGCTAAAACGACATCCGCTGGAATAACGGCTGTAGCTGGTTGACTTTCATTACCAGCGCCATCTTTGCTAATAATCGTAATCGTTTCTCCTGGTGTCACTACGCCAGCTGGTAGAGTCACCGTATATTGGCCGGTTTCGTTAACAGTTGTAGCAGCAATGATGGTTCCGTCTGCGTCACGGACATCAATAGTGGTTTTGGGCTCCGCCGTTCCAGTGATTTCGTAACCTTTACCAGAATTTCCGGTAATAGAATCAATGGTTGGTGTGGCTAAGTCGGCTGGTGTAGTTGCTGTAGCCGGCTGACTTTCTTTTCCTGTTGCATTTTTCGCTACAACAGTTATTGTTTCGTTAGCTGAGGCCTTCCCTGGCTCTAAAGTCACTGTGTATTTGCCATCAGTTCCAGTAGTTGCCATGCCAAGGACTGTACCATCGGCATCACGCACCTCAACTGTTGTACCAACTTCTGCTGCTCCTACTACTTGATAGCCTTTTGTCGTGCTACCAGTGATTTTGTCAACAGTAGGTGTCGCGACTGGTGCATCTGGATCAGCAGGTGTTTTGAAAGCAGTCGGATTACTTTCTTTCCCAGCAGCATCTTTCGCAATGGCAGTTAAGGCTTCGTTAGCTGTTGCTGTGCCCGTCGGAAGAGTGATTGTAAAGGCGCCAGCACCATCAGTCGTTCCCGTAGCAATAACTAAACCTGCTTCATTGTGAATCTCAATGGTGACATTTGGCTCTGCCGTGCCGGTTACTTGATACCCAGTGGCAGTTGTTCCTGTAACAGTCGTCACAGTTGGTGCTGCTACGGTTGCATCTTCAGGGACCGTCACTTCCGTTGGTTGACTTTCATTGCCGTCACCGTCTTTTCCAACAACTGTTAATGTATCACCAGGATTAGCGGCTCCCGCTGGAAGGTCCACAGTAAAGTTTCCTTGATCATCCGTTGTCGTTGTACCAATAATTGTTCCATCTGGGTTCCGTACTTCAATGGTGGTATTAGGGTCCGCCGTCCCAGTGATTTCATAACCAGTTGTTGAATCTCCAGTAATGTCACCAATTGTTGGTGTGGTAACATCAGCGGGTGTCATAGCTGTAGTTGGTTGACTCTCAAGTCCAGTATCATTTTTAGCAACTACATTCACTGTTTGTTTAGCTGTTGCTTTTCCTGAAGCTAACGTCACAGTATATTGGCCAGTCGGTCCAGTTGTTGCGGTGCCTAAAACTGTTCCGTCTGTTGCACGAACTTCAATGGTGGTGCCAAGTTCAGCGGTACCTGTCACTTGATATCCTTGTGTTGTATTCCCAGTAACTTTGTCGACACTTGGCGGTGCCACTACTTCATCTGCTGGTGTTTGGAAGGTTGTCGGTGTACTTGTATTGCCAGCAGGATCTTTGGCTAACGCTGTCAATGTTTCATTCGCATTTGCCGTCCCAGCTGGAAGGTTCACAGCAAAGGAACCAGTCCCATCGGCAGTCCCTGTTGCAATCACGTTCCCATCTGCATCACGAATTTCAATGGTAGCATTCGGATCAGCGGTGCCTGTCACCTGATAACCAGCAACTGAATTACCTGTTACTCCTGTTACAGTTGGTGCTGTAACCGTGGCATCAGCAGGAACAAGGACTTCAGTCGGTTGACTTTCATTTCCTGCGTTATCCTTTCCAATCACTGTTAACGTATCCCCAGGATTTGTCGTTCCCGTTGGTAGCGTTACAGTAAAATCACCATTCGCATCAGAGGTACCTGTACCAATGACTGCCCCAGCTGGATCACGAACTTCGATTGTTGTGTTAGGGTCTGCTGTTCCTGTAATTTCATAACCCGAACCAGAGTTGCCTGTGATGTTATCAACTGTTGGTGCAGTGACATCAGCTGGTGTTGTCGCCGTTGCTGGTTGACTTTCCGTGCCACTAGCGTTTTTCGCTACAACGCTCAGCGTTTGATTTGCTGTTGCTTTTCCTGGATCTAAAGTCACTGTATATTTTCCGTCAGTTCCAGTTGTTGCAGTACCAAGGACCGTGCCAGCTGCATCGCGAACCTCAATGGTGGTGCCAACTTCAGCAGTCCCTTTGACCTCATAGCCTTTTGTTGTACTACCTGTTACAGTCTCAACAATTGGCGTCGCTACGGGTGTATTAGGATCCGCTGGTGTTTGGAACGTTGTTGGCGTACTTTCTGTGCCGCTGGCGTTTTTCGCTACGGCGGTTAACGTTTCATTGGCACCTGCTTCACCTGCGGGAATGGTAACTGTAAACGCTCCTGTCCCATCAGCGGTACCTGTACCTATTACGGTGCCTCCTGCATTTCGGATCTCAACCGTGGCATTGGCGTCGGCGGTGCCTTTGATCTCGTAACCTGCTGTTGAATTGCCTGTTACTCCTGTGATTGTTGGTGCGGTTACGGTTGCTTCATCCGCTGGTGTTTGGAACGTTGTTGGCGTGCTTTCTGTGCCGCTGGCGTTTTTCGCTACGGCGGTTAACGTTTCATTAGCACCTGCTTCACCTGCGGGAATGGTAACTGTAAATGCCCCTGTCCCATCGGCGGTACCTGTACCTATTACGGTGCCTCCTGCATTTCGGATTTCAACCGTGGCATTGGCGTCGGCAGTTCCTTTAACTTCGTAACCTGCCGTTGAATTACCTGTCACTCCTGTGATTGTTGGTGCGGTTACGGTTGCTTCATCCGCTGGTGTTTGGAACGTTGTTGGCGTACTTTCTGTGCCGCTGGCGTTTTTCGCTACGGCGGTTAACGTTTCATTAGCACCTGCTTCACCTGCGGGAATGGTAACTGTAAATGCCCCTGTCCCATCAGCAGTACCTGTACCTATCACGGCACCTCCTGCATTTCGGATTTCAACCGTGGCATTGGCATCGGCAGTTCCTTTAACTTCGTAACCTGCCGTTGAATTGCCTGTTACTCCTGTTACGGTAGGTGCGGTTACTTCACTAGTAGTACCTGCAGCAAAATAAATGTTGGATACACCGTCTGCTGTTGCTAATAAATTAACGTCTAAAAGATCTGTTTGAACGACTGTTCCTACAAAACGAGCATCTAAATTATTGGATAAATTTTGAGGTGTTGAAACGGTAGTTGGTAAAGTAACCGTAGTTGCGCCTAGTAAAGAAGCATCCACTAACTCATTCACACCTGAACCACCAACCGCTAATAAAGGCAAAGCACCTGAAACAGCCACGTTTACCGTGCCTTTGACAGGAAGCAAGGCTGCATTTATGGCTGTGGCGACAAGATTACTTGGGATACTGGTTCCTTTTGCCTCCAAAGCTTGAACTGCCGCATTCAAATCTTGTAAGATGTTTGAAACATTTTGGGCTAAAACTAACCCTAAACCATCACTAATTGGTGCGCTAATGTATGAGCCGTCAGCTGCTAACGTTTCCGGAGCTGTAAATGAAGCAGCACCTAAGTTTTCAATGTTATTCACTAATTCCAATTGACGATTCACTTCCGTCAAATCAATATCAACACCAGTTAAATTCCCTAACGCTCCACTGGTAATTTGAGTAATCACATTGGTTAAATCATTGGCTGCATTCAAAACGGCAGTCAAAAAAGTAACTTTTGAAAGATCAATCGTAACGTTGGTATTGATTGCTGCGCTGCCTGCTGCAGCTACATTTCCTCTTAACTCAGGAGGAACCACTAACACCGCTTGTTTTTGTCCACTAAACACAGCGGAAGCATCTGCTAAAGCGCCACCAGAAACCGTGAAATTAACTGGTTGATTTTGGTTTGCGGCTGTCCAACGATTACTCGTTGAAGTGCCACTGTCATTATTTGACGTAACATTTGATAATAGTTCGATATCCAAGACCGCTGCTGATGCACTGATTGTGCCAGAGGTAACAGCTATACTTACAGGGATTGCTAATGACGTAAATAATAAACCACTTGATATTGCTAAATTAAGCATCTTGCGTTTTGTCCATTTTTTATGCTGACTTTTCCGATTAAAATCCTCAACAATTTTCTTTTTCATCTGATCGTCCCTCTTTTCTTTAAAATAAACGATAAATACCAAGATCATTAGCTTCCCCTAGTTGTTCATCTCCCCCTTTAGCGATTTAAATGGATTTAACACCTGCAGTTTAGTACATTTCCTCAGCTTTTCAAAATATAATGCTGTGAATTTTTATATAAAAATTCATTTGATAACAAACATCCTGGATATGTTAAAAAACTCACTAATTCATTAGTGAGTTATTATACAATGAGAGGAAAATGAGGAAGTTTATACATTTCTCCTCAATCATTAAAGATAAATAAATTATTTTATTATAACTTATCGTTTGATAAATCGATAATTAAATAACGGAAAATTTTTTTATTTTTTTGAGAAATTCCACTATTATTTTTTCTGCTTCTTTGACTGTTTTTATCAATTTTATGGCTGTAAGTCATAAAAACTTTACATCAAAAAAATGACTCTAATCTATAACAATTTTTTCTGTTTTTAAGATTTTTTTATGAAATTTTTTATATTAAAAAAATTTCATAAAAAAAGGCGACAGCCGTTTTTGAACGAATGCCGCCTTTTAGATAAACAAAAACCTGATTCTAAAAGAATCAGGTTTAGGAAAAGCAAATCAAGATTCGCTTCAACTGTTTATCATCGTATTTGTATACTCTGATAAGAATGATTTCGTAATAAAATATACTGTGTTTCGTGGTATTTGTCAATCGCTTTCTTGAATTCTCTTGAGACCTTTCCATAAGCATATAAGGTCAAAATAACTGACCAAATCAGCGTTGTAACTATCTTTTTAATTAAGGGGTCAGCCAATTTAATTTCATTAGTTTATCTAAAAACACCACCAAAATTAAAGCATCTGCACTGCCACCAATACTCCAATTTTTTTCTTTGAATAAGTGATTCAATCTTTCTAAACAAAGGGTTCCCCGTAACGTTTGTGTCCCCCCTAAAGCAAAATATTCCTGGATTAACGGTTGATATATTTCAAAAATTTGGACATTTTGACTTCGTTTAATCAAATTCGTATCCTCAACATAGAGCGATAAATAAAGGAGCGTATCAATGAGTTTTTGTTGTTGTGTGCCTTGATGTTTTTGATAATAAGGCACTCCCTGTTCAAAGACAGCGGGATAACCTTGTTGCGCCTCACCACGGATTCCAGTCAAGCCATGCTGAACAAATAGTCGTTCACCCCAAGTTAGTTTTTCTAGCTCATTCGTAGCGAGGTTTTCAAAGTCAGCCAATAAGTCTTGCGTCATTGTTTGAAGCGTTTGTTGAAACAATTGTAAGGTGCAAGGGGTCTCCCAAATCATTAAACGACCACAGATAGCTAAAAAAATACCTAGAGAAAAAATCGCTCCTTTATGTGTATTGATACCTTCTGTTGCCTCAAACATCGCTCGTTCTGCTTCTAAACCAACTTGTCGAATTGCGCGAAATGTTGCCTCAATCGGCAAATGACGTAGCTCTGTCCCAGCTTGAACGAAGGTTTCAAAATAAGGAGTCAAAACCACACTACTTTCTAAAAAAGTGAAAACATCCATATCTTGATGGGCGCCTGCATCGACTGGATCCACCAAGCCTGGTTTATTTAAACAGGTCACTTCATAGAGTAGTGCCAATTGTGCTTGCTGCGCTAATTTACTCCTTGCTTGCTTTGTCATTGCCTTTTACGTCCCTTCTTCTGCCGTGGTCTTTTCTTGTTTTATATAGTCTAGTACAGCATTAAAAACCGTGTCAACTACGCCGCCATCAAATACATTAGGTATAAATTTTTCTGCTGTGGGTTCTGAAATCATAGCGGCCAAGCTTCGTGCTACTGTCATTTGCAAACCGACATCGACTTTTCTGCCTTTCGCTGCCAATAACCCTTTAAAAAGACCTGGAAAAGCTAAAATGTTGTTCACTTGATTCGGATATTTGGAAGAACCAGTTGCTAATAAACGGACGCCATTGGCTTGGGCGAGGGCTGGTTCAATTTCTGGTTTAGGATTTGCTAAAGCAAAGATAATTGGGTCTTGGTTCATTGATTTAATCAGGGCTGGCGTTAGCACATCCGCTTCTGATAAGCCTAAAAAAACATCCTGATTGACGACAGCGGTGGCTAAATCTTTGTTTTCTACTGATGGTTTTATTACCTGTCGAAGCAAAGCACGTTGGTAAGGATTCAATGTCGGGTCTTCTTCTCTTAAAACACCTTGGCGATCTACTAAGGTGAGATGCGTAATCCCCGCTTGAATACATAACTTAGCGGTCGCTACACCAGAAGCTCCAACTCCGTTAATCACCACACGTAATTCATTTAAAGGTTTTCCTTTAATTTTAGCTGCGTTAATTAGCCCAGCTAAAACGACAATGGCAGTGCCTTCTTGGTCATCATGATACACAGGAATGTTCAAACGTTGTTGAAGTTTTTCTTCAATTTCAAAACATTTTGGTGCAGAAATATCTTCTAAGTGGATTCCTGCAAAACTATTTTGTAAATTTTCAATTGTTTGAACCATCTCGTCAACTGATTTTTGTTCCAGTGCTAAAGGAATAGCATCGACCCCCGCCAAATTTTTATAAAGTAAAGCTTTGCCTTCAACAATTGGCAAGCCCGCTTGCGTGCCCATATTGCCGAGACCCAGAACAGCTGACCCATCTGTAATAACCGCAATTAACTTACCACTAATGGTCCACTCGCGCGCTAATTCATGATTTTGAGCAATCATTAAACTCAATTCTGCGACACCAGGTGTATACATTTTGGCTAAATCATGATGGTTTAACACCGCTTCTGTTGCTTCAAGACTTAGTACACCAATATTTTTTTGATGAATTGCTAGAACTTCTTCTAACACATTGTCACTTCCTTTCACGGGCTGCCTTTTTTCTATTTGATGAAGCAAGGGTTTGAACAACCGTTATCGTCGCTCAAACCCTTGCTTCTTTATACATTTGCGGAGCACTTGCCTGTTCTATTCTGGCAAGTCAAGTTTGACTGTCACTTTCTGTAACGGTACATCGTAAAAAGGATCTTCACGACGTCCTAAAAAGTCTTTTCCTTGTTGCGGGAACATCGCATATAATAGGACATCCTCTTCAGATTTTGCGTATTGTTGGATTTCCTTTTCTAAACTATGCAACTCTGGTTTCAATAAATCCGCTGGTCGACAAGTGATTACCTCTTCATCCCCAATGATTTTTTGCTTAATCTCTTCTGCGATAGGTGCTGGTGATTTGCCATATTCTCCGCGCACATAATCTTTGATTTCATTCGGTATTAAGGAATATCTTTCCCCAGAAATCACATTCATTAAGGCTTGTGTTCCAACCATTTGTGAAAGCGGCGTAACTAGTGGTGGATACCCTAAATCTGCTCTTACTTTAGGTACTTCAGCTAAAACTTCTTCATATTTGTCTTGTAAACCTTGCTCCGTTAATTGACTTAATAAGTTTGATAACATACCACCAGGCACTTGATAAATCAAGGTTTTCGGTTCCGTATCTTTAACTTTAGGGTTTAAAATGCCTTCACTTCTAAAGCGATCACGAATCGGATTAAAATAGTCAGCAATCTCTGTTACTTTTTCCATATTTAAACCTGTTTCAAAGCCTAAATCTTCTAACGCAATGGCTACAGATTCTGTGGCTGGTTGACTCGTACCGCCAGCGAAAGAAGAGATAGCTGTATCGATGATATCCGCACCTGCTTCAGCAACTTTTAAATAGGTCATCTCAGAAATACCACTAGTCGCATGCGTATGCACCTCTAAAGGTAAATCAATGGCATCTTTCATTTTGCTCACTAATTCAAAACCAGTTTGTGGCGTCAAAACGCCTGCCATATCCTTAATACAAATGGAATCCGCTCCTGTTTGACTTAATTCTTTGGCTAATTTTACAAAGTAATCGATGGTATGAATTTCACTCGTGGTATAAGAGATCGCTGCTTGACAGTGTCCGCCAGCTTCTTTTGTTGTTTGAATTGCTGTTTGTAAATTACGGACATCATTCAAGGCATCGAAAATACGAATAATATCAATCCCATTTTCAACTGATTTTTCGACAAAGGCCCGCACCACATCATCAGCGTAATGACGATATCCTAGTAAATTTTGTCCTCGTAATAACATTTGAAGTTTGGTATTTTTAACTTCTTTGCGAATTTGGCGAAGACGTTCCCAAGGATCCTCGTTTAAATAGCGGACACATGAATCAAACGTTGCCCCGCCCCACATTTCTAATGCATGAAATCCTGCCTCGTCCATTGTTTTAATAATCGGCAGCATATCTGAGGTTGGCATCCGTGTTGCAATTAAACTTTGTTGTCCATCCCGTAGCACCGTTTCTGTAAAACGAATTTTTTTACTCACTTGGCTGCTCCTTTCGTGTCAAAATTATTTCTGTTATTTTTTCTTGCATTGCTTCAAGACTGTGACGTCGATTTCGTCCACAGACTTTCGCCTCTTCTTGGCAAATAAAACAGCGCCGTGGTGGCAAGCCTAAATCTCCTCGATGAAGGCTTTTTAGTTCCTCATTTCCCCATAAAACATCTAGGTCCACTAAACGACCATAAGGATGTGTTTCTTCAATTTTGACCATTCTTTGTTTTAATTCTTGTGGGGCTAACGAAACCGCCAAATAATATTCAGGCCCTGTTTTTTCATTCCGGTAAAAATTAACAATCGGTACTTGATCCAGCAATTGTTGCTCGACTTCGTCAATTACTTCTAAAAAAACAGCCGTTAAGGTGGGCGAATTTTTTACTTCTCCAGGAATATTCATTGTGGCAGATAAGAGACTAGCTTCTGGTGCTGTTTCTAACAACTCCTTCTGTGTGGCAGCTCTTTGTTCGCGAGCATCCAACATCTCTAAAAGTGTTACTTTTTCCCCATTAAACATTGCGTACCACATCAATTAGACTACCATCTCGGTATTCAATTAACGCAACGACTTTGTCTCCATATTTAATTGGTTCCGGGGTGCCAACAATGTTGTAGGCTTTGTCTTTCAACTCTTCTAACGTAAACTGAGGAACATCTAAGGTTTTAAAACAATCAATTAAGTCTGTTCTTTTTGGATTGATTGCAATGCCGACTTCTGTTACTACGACATCGACACTCGTACCTGGTGTAACGACTGTATTTACTTGCTCAACGATTGTTGGAATCCGTCCACGCACAAGTGGTGCAATCACTAGACTCATTTTACAAGCCATACTTGTATCGGAATGTCCGCCAGAAGCACCACGGATGACACCATCTGAACCAGTAATGACATTTACATTAAAATCTGTGTCCACTTCTAAAGCAGATAAAATAGCTGTATCTAATTGATTAATAACCGCCCCTTTGCTAAGCGGTGAAGCATACATATTGGCATCAATTTCATAATGATTGGCATTTTCTCCTAAAGAAATAGCTGATGGATGATCAAAGTCTTGGACGTCAATAATTTTTTCTACTAAACCTTCTTCCAAAAGTTCCACCATTGCATTCGTAATTCCGCCTAAAGCGAAACTTGCTTTAATGCCATCTTTAAGCATTTGTTCTCTCATAAACCGCGTAACTGCTAGTGAAGAGCCACCTGTTCCTGTTTGGAATGAGAAGCCTTCTTTGTAGTAAGGAGAATGTGTAATTATTTTTGCGGCATATTCAGCAATCAATAATTCTTTAGGATTCTTTGTAAAACGTGTCGCGCCTTTGGCAATTCCATCTGGATCACCAATTGCATCAATTTCTACCACATAATCAACATCTGTTTGTGGAATACTAATAGGGGTATTAGGATATGGCACTAATGTGTCAGTAATGATGACCACTTGATCCGCATATTTTGCATCGACCATCGCATATCCAAGAGAACCACAGGTAGCTTTTCCTTTGGTTCCATTCGCATTTCCATAAGCGTCTGAACTTGGTGCACCTAAGAAAGCTACATCAATATGGATATCGCCTGCTGCTACTGCCCGTGCCCGGCCACCATGTGAACGAATCACCACAGGATTTTCCATTATACCTGCTGAAATAGCGGCGCCTACTTTATCTCTCAAACCTGAAGAAGTAATGTTGGTGACTACTCCATTTTTAATGTGTTCGATCAAAGGTTCATGAACATTTGCAATTGAACTAGGTGCAATCGAAATGTTTTTCAGCCCCATGGCGGCAATCTCGGCTAAAACTAAATTCATCACATAGTCTCCTTCACGGAAATGGTGATGGAAAGAGATGGTCATGCCATCTTTTAAACCTGTTTTTTCAATTGCTTCACGAATACTTCCTAAAAGTTTTGTCTCCCGAGGTTTCACTGGTTTAATTGCTCGGCTCGCTTCTTGATAAGCATCAATGTGTGCTAATTCTCCTTCATAAATGCCGTATTGCTCTGCATAAGATTGAGGAATGTCTTTGCCTACTTTATTTACTACCATGTCTATATTTCCTCCTCGGTAATTAATTTAGCCGCCAATGCTAACGCAATGACCCGTTCAGCTCGTTCAACAATTGGTTTATCAACCATTTTTCCATTTACGGAGATAACACCGGAACCTTTTGCTTCGGCTTCCCGAATGCCCCAGATTACTTCCTTAGCATTCTGGATTTCTTTTTCTGTTGGCGCATAAATAGTATTAACTAATGGGATTTGACGAGGGTTAATCACCGATTTCCCATCGAAACCTAGCTGTTTAATCAAACGAACTTCGGCTTCAAAGCCTTCCGTATTGTCTACATCTGAATAGACCGTATCAATAGCTGCAATCCCAGCTGCTCGAGCGGCATGTAAAATCATGCTACGAGCAAAGAATAGTTCTTGGCCATCTGGATGGCGCCGTGTTTTCATATTGGTAACATAGTCTTCGGCGCCTAACGCGATGCCAATCAAGCGAGTTGAACTTTTGGCAATCGCGGGCGCATTTAGAACACCTTCAGCCGATTCGATAGCAGCCATCATTTTCGTTGTTCCTACGGGAATGTCATTTTGCTGTTCTACTTCTGTAATGACTGCCTCGACATCAATGATATCTTGGGCTGTTTCTGTTTTTGGTAAACGAATCACATCGACACCAGCTAAGACCATTGCTTCAATATCTTCTGCACCACCAGCATCTAAAGCATTGATCCGAACAACAATTTCAATATTGCCATAATCGAAAGTTTTCAAAGCAGAATGGACTAAAACACGGGCAGAGTCTTTTTCTTTTAATGAAACTGCATCTTCTAAATCAAACATGATTGAATCTGCCCCATACAAAGGTGCATCTCTTAGCATTGCCGCGTTCGCTCCAGGGACAAACATCATTGTTCTTCTTAAACGTTCCATGAGTCCAACTCCTTCCAATCATACGTTTCTTTTTCAGCGCCTCGATGTAAAACTGTAATCATCCGAGCTTTGATTGTACAATCTAATGCCCCTTTATCAATCGCCTTGACCGCAACGCCTTGGACATCTAAATGTTCCAAAGTTGTCGTAATCACCTGACGAATTTGATTGCCAAATTGTTTTTCGACACTACTTTCTAATTCAATGGTATTTTCTGTTGATTCAATGGGTTGGACGGTAATCATAATATCACTTGATTCTACTGTCCCTGCAGTAGCATTTTTGATAATCTTCACTTTCTTCACCTCATTAGTTTCTTGTGTTCTACTAAGTATTGATAACTTGTTGCTGGTAAAAACTTCTTGAGTGTCTCTTTGTCGCCTTCAGCCATCGCTTTGCGAACTTTCGTCGCACTAATCAGCTCTCCATCACTCGCTAATCGCGGGACAATGGTTAGCGTTATCGTTTGTCCGAAAACTTGTTGCATTGCTTGATTGTAGACAGCGGTCACTTCTGAATAAGGCTCTTCTCCCACATAACGTTGCTGAATTTCAAGTATTGGCGCAATTCTTTCTTTAAATAACGTTGCATCAAGCGTTGCTTGAATTGCAGCTACCTCTAATGGCGCTTTTTCTTTCAAAAAATAGGTAGGAAAAGTCGCAGACGAAACTAAGTAATCTTCTGTAGATAGGACTGTCACATTGGGTAAATGGGCGACCCCTTTTTGCACCATTGCGAAACGTGCTTCTTTTGAAAATAGCGATTTATCTTCAGATAAAACAAACACATAAACGTGTGGACTTTCTTTGGCTGCTTTTTCGACTAAGTACTGATGGCCTTTCGTAAAAGGATTTGCATTCATGACAATGCTACTGGCTGGCCCTGCTTTTTTATGCTGTGTCAGGTAACCAAGATAATCGGCAAAATCTGGTTTGCCTTGCTCCATAAATAGCACCTCTTGGTTCGCAACCACTTTTTGAAAGCCTAGCGACTGAAAAATTTGTTCATTTTTTGGTTTTGTATACAAAAAACTGTGTAATTGGTTTTCTTCTCTCAGTTTTTCAAGTAGATGAACCACCAATTGGGTTAACAAATTTTCAGATTGATATTTTTTACAAACGGCCACGCACTTAATCGTTTTGCCTGAAAGCGAGCCAGAGGCGATTAATGCTGTGTCATCATATATGCCAACGGTGTAATCAAGTGCTTCTGTCGTTTGCAATTCGGCTTTTTCCATTAATTCGCGCCAAGCTTGATAAGCTTTTTTATCTTTTTGCAACCAGATTCTTTTCATTGTATATACGCTGCTCACAGCAATAACCTCCTTTATTTTTTAATTGGAAATAATTTTGTTAGTAATTTAGATGCTAGATAAATGATAAATAAAACAACGAAAACGCCGCCCCAACCAAAACCTAACAGTTCAAAAGCAATTTTTAAATCTTCCATGTTAACAGACATGTATTCGTTCTCCTTTCCGTCCTATGTTAAAAAGGCTAATAGTAAGCCACCAGCAATTACAGAAGCGATTTGTCCTGAAACGTTGGCACCAGCAGCATGCATTAAAATAAAGTTTTGTGGGTCTTCATCTGTAGCCATTTTTTGAATGACCCGACTAGACATTGGGAAAGCGGAAATACCCGCAGCACCAATCATGGGATTGATTTTTTCTTTTCTAAATAAATTCAAGAATTTAGCAAAAAGCACGCCGCCGACTGAGTCCATAATAAAGGCGACTAACCCTAAGCCAATAACCATCAATGTATCGACTTTTAAGAACTCTGCATAGTTCATGCTAACGGAAATAGATAGTCCTAGCAAGATACTAATAATATTTACCAATTCATTTTGAGCTGTAATGGATAAACGATCCAAAACGCCACATTCTCTTAATAAGTTCCCAAACATTAAGAAACCAACTAATGGTAATGACACCGGCGCAATTAACCCTGCGACAATCGTAATAACAACCGGGAAAAGAATTTTCGCTGTTTGAGAAACTTCACCGGCCCGATAAGTCATACGGATACGACGTTCAGCTTTCGTCGTCACTGCTTTAATCGCTACTGGTTGAATAATTGGAACTAACGCCATGTAGGAGTAAGCGGCAACCATTATGGCCCCCATGTATTTTGAATGTAAGGTATTTGCTACGAAAATAGACGTTGGACCATCAGCGGCACCAATAATCCCAATCGAAGCAGCATCGTTTAAATCAAAACCTAATAAAACAGCCATAATAACTGTAAAGAAAATCCCAAACTGTGCAGCGGCACCAAACATCAACATAAACGGATTTTGTAACAATGGCCCGAAATCAATCATTGCCCCAATCCCAATAAATAATAATAACGGGAATAATTCTGTTTTTATTCCAAAATCAAAAAGAACATTAAACGGACCTGGCTCGCCGCCAGCGCTCAATACGCCGGAATTAGGAAAGTTCACTAAAATCGTTCCTAAACCCATCGGCACTAAAAGTGTTGGTTCATATTCTTTTTTTATTCCTAAATACATTAATAGTCCACCAATCAGCATCATCACAATGCGTCCTGGTTCTTGGCCCATTCCTATAACACCTTGAATCAGTGTCTCCACACAAATCACTTCCTCTTCTTAAATTAATTCTAGTTAATTGTTATTAATGGTTCCCCTGGATTCACAATTTGGCCTTGGGTAACATGAATTCCTGTTACCGTACCTGCTTTTCCTGCAACGATTTCATTTTCCATCTTCATTGCTTCTAAAATTAACAATGGTTGGTTCTCAGACACCGTATCACCAACATTGACTAATACTTTTAACACAGTTCCTGGCATTGGCGCAGGCATTGCATCTGCTCCTGCTGGGGCGGCTGGCTGTGCTGCTGGCGCTGGGGCTTCTTCAACAGCAGGGGCTGGTGTTTCTGTCGTAGCAACTGGCGCTGTTGGTTGTGGCGCAACAGGTGCTGGTTGTGGGACGCCACCGATTTCTTCCATCTCGACTAAATATTCTTTCCCATCAATTGAAATTTTAAATTTGCGTAACATAATGATCCTCCTCAAGGTTTTGTTTTGAAATTCTTTTGACAACTAGCTGAGACTCTTCTGAAAGCTCTGCAGCTATACTGGCTGCAATAATGGCAACTTCTTTTGCTTCTGGATTTCGTTTTGCGATTTTTTTGATAACAAAACGACTTTCTGGAAACTCTCCTGCTGCGATGGCAGTGGCCACAATACTTACCAATTGATATTCTTTTGGCTCAGCAGGAATATATGCTGGTATATCTATCCATCGCTTTTCCAAGTTATCCGCTTCACGTTGGATAACGCTTTCATTAATCTCGGTATCCTGCGTGTGTTGCTCTTTCTTGAATAAGGACTTAAATAGGCCCATATTGTCTCTCCTTTCACTAATTCTTGGTATACGTTCATTATAGAAAAAACCGTTAAAAAACCTAGTGAAAACACTAGCTCAGATTGTTCTTTTATTGTTTATTTTGTGAAAAAAACTCTGTAAACATTGGTATATAAGCATTTATCAGCCGTTAAGATTCTATTAATATTATATTAAGTTATTAATAAGAATTTGATTGTTGAATTGTTTTTTTGATGTTCTTTTTGTTTTAGGCTATTTATTCTCTGCGAAAGTTTGTATATTCTCACACTATAGACAAACACAAAAAATATTTTTTGTTGTAAACCAGAATACTGTGAAACATTTCTCATGGCTATTCTTTTTTATTAACACCGGTTGTTAACGCTTACAAAAAAGTTCTAAAAAAGAAAGGAAGAAAAACATGTTACTCACTATTTTAGCTTATGGTATGATTATCATCTTTATGTATGTAATCATGAAAAAGAAATTGTCACCGTTTACATCTTTAGTAATTATTCCTCTTATTTTTACTTTGATTGCAATTGCAACTGGAGTAGCGAGTCCGCCACCTGGTGCTGACGGTGTTGTCCCTGAAGTCAACATTGGGAATTTCGTCTTAGATGGGATTTCAACTACTTCAAAAACTGGTATTATGTTATTATTTGCCATTCTTTACTTCTCTATTATGTTGGATGCTGGTTTGTTTGACCCAATCACTAAAAAAATGATTTACTTTGCTAAAGGCGATCCAATGAAAGTCTTGATGGCTACTGCGGTAGTTGCTGCTGCTGTTTCCTTAAACGGAGATGGAACAACTACGACCTTGATTTGCTGTTCTGCGTTTATTCCCATCTACAAAAAACTTAATATGAAATTGATGAATTTAGGTGTGCTTGTTATCTTACAAAACACCATTATGAACTTATTACCTTGGGGCGGTCCAACAGCTCGTGCCATGGCCGTACTAGAAGTTGATGCCGACATTCTTTCTTATTTAGCACCTGGTATGATTTTATCTGTATTGTATGTTATCTTCTTTGTTGCTTATCGCATGGGGAAAAAAGAGCGTGCTCGCTTAGGCGTGACAACGCTTACTGATAAAGAATTGGAAGAAATGACTATTGTTAACGATCCTGAGTTATTAGAAATTCGTCGTCCAAAGAATTTTGCATTCAATGGTATTTTAACGATTGTCTTAATCGGTTGGTTAGTCCTAAGTTCATTCGTTGGTCAATTAGGTTTGCCTTCGTGGATTGAAATGCCACCGTTATTATTATTCCTAGTTGGTACTTGTATCGCTTTAATGATCAACTATCCAAAATTAAAAGATCAAAGCAGCCGTATCAGTGCAAATGCTGGTGATGCTGTGCAAGTAGTTATCTTAGTTTTTGCTGCTGGCGTCTTCATGGGCTTATTCCAAGGTTCTGGTATGGCCAATGCCTTAGCAAATAGCTTTGTTAATATTATTCCAAAACAATTAGCCGGCGCTTGGGGCTTAGTGATTGCGTTCATTTCAGCACCAGGAACATTCTTTATTTCAAACGACGGTTTCTATTTCGGTGTCTTACCAGTCCTAGCAGAAGCTGGACGTTCTTATGGATTTGACAATATGTCTATGGCTTTAGCTTCCTTAATGGGGCAAGCGTTCCACTTATTAAGTCCATTAGTGGCATTTATTTACTTGCTATTACGTTTAACTGGTTTAGATATGGGCCAATGGCAAAAAGAATCAGCAAAATATGCCTTAGGAATTTTCGTTATTTTCGTTGTTACAATTGTTGCTTTAGGTCACATGCCTTTATTTATTCCACAAAATTAAACGTCGTCGCTGAAACCGTAGGAGTGCCTTTTCTCCTCGGTTTTCTTTTCATTTTGTCTTTTCTTGCGTTATATTTTCATTTTTAATATTATATTTATTATCTATAAAAATAATCTATAGGGAGGTGCCTCATATGAATCCAACGGTTGAAGCAGTAAAACGGAACTTAGATTTAACCAGCAGTAAACCTCTAAAAATTTGTACCTACGAAGCCTTTAAAAAAACCATTATTTTAGGGGATATTCCTGCAGGTGAACGGATTAACGAAAAAGAATTTTCCGAGCAATTAAACATTAGTCGGACGCCCATTCGCTTTGCTTTACAAGAATTGGTCAAAGAACAATTGGTGGAACATATACCTATGGTGGGTATCGTGGTTAAAGGGATTAGTATGAAAGATGCTTATGAAATTTATGATATTCGTAAATCTTTGGACACTTTAGCAACCATTAAAGCCATGGAACTCATGACACCAGAAGATTTTGATGAATTGGAAGCCTTACTTCTCGAAGGAGAACAATACAATAAAAATAACCAAGTAGATGACTTACTACAGAACTTTTCAGATTTTAATTCCTTTATTTATACTAAGAGTCAGATGCTACGTTTAAAAAAAATTGTGACTGATCTCCATGCTTACTTAATCTATTTCAGAGATATTGCAATTCGTGCCTCAGAACGTCGTAGTATTGCCCTAGAAGAACATTGGTTAATTTTCCGCGGAATGAAAACAAAGAATATTGACCAGATCACACTTTTAACCCATGAACATCTAAATCGTTCGCTTCAATTTATTTTGAAAGAAATGGAACGTCGGCAAATTGAATAAGCAAAAAAGACCCGCAGTCGCTCGTGCAACTGCGGGCCTTTTTTCATTTTTTTTGTACGCAACCATCTGGCGTAAAGGTATAACCAATGCCCCAAACGGTCCGAAGGTAACAAGGTTCTTTCGGGTTTTCTTCTAATTTACTTCGTAAACGATTAATAAAAACCATAATCGTATTCGCATCGACATCCCCAGTACCCCAAACACTGCTGTAAATTTGTTCTTTAGAGAATACTTGCTCGGGATTCTCCAGAAAAAATTGAATTAATTGAACTTCTTTCGAAGACAATGAAATAGGTAAATCCTTTTTAAATAGTTGATAACGACCATAATCAAAACGGAAATCACCTACCTGTAGCTCTTCTTTTTTATAAACATTCAATTGTTTTCGAATCATTCGAGCTCGATTCAACGAAGCAATCACCTGAGCCTTAAAAACATTCAAGGAAAAAGGTTTCGTTATATAACTATCCACGCCCATTTCCAAGGCTGCAATGATATCCTCTTCTTCTTTTTTGCTACTAAAAAAGATAATTGGCACTAGTGGATATTTCTCTCTAATCATTTGGACTAAGTAGTAACCATCGCTGTCATGTTCCAAGTTATCATCTAAAATGAACAAATCAAAGGTAACTCTGGACACAATATCTTTTGTTTTTTCAATTGATTCACTTTGGTAAATAAGAATACCTGTTGATTGTAATGCTTTCCAAATCAAGCGACGAACTGCTGCATCATCATCTACAACCAGTATTTTCTCCGTACGCATACCTGTTGCTCCCCCTACGTCTCTTTACAAAACTTTTTCATTTGAATTTACTACTGGAGTAATTACTGATTATCATAACATAAAAAAAGAAACGGAGACGGCTAAAAAATCATTTAACTGGGAAAGAGCCTGGAACAAAACCTGATAAACGGCGGGAACAGAACCAACTCCTTCGGAAATAAGCCGAAATTGTTGAGAATCACGAAGAACGTAGTGATTCGATGATGAACAATACCTACTTGGTCTCCAAAAATTAAAAAGCAATTTTCGGAAATTCCTTCTTATTTCTCGGAGCTAAACGGTTCCGTCCCGACCTCTGTTTAAAAATACTTCTTAACTGGTTCAACCACTAAATACCGATAAGGTTCATCCCCTTCAGAATGGGTTTTGATTTGCTCATCTTTACTTAGCGTGTGATGGATTTGTTTTCTTTCAAAAGCCGGCATTGGTTCCAAGAAGACTGGCCGCCCAGTGCGTTTGGCTTTTTCCGCGGTGCGTTTCGCTAAACGTTCCAAAATTTCATGACGTTTTTCACGATAATTTCCGACATTTACAACAATCGATAGCTTATTGCTTGCAATGCGGTGAATAAAGACTTGCGCTAAATACTGTAACGCATTTAACACTTTTCCGTGTTTTCCAATTAAGATACCTTGTTTTTCTGTTTCTAAATGGAAGATAATATTGCCATTCTCGCGCGCTATGCGAACCATGGCAGGGGCGTTCAGTTCATTTGAAATATTCGTTAAATACATCGCTAATTCAGTAATAGCAGCTTCGTCTTCCAGATTTTCTAAAGAATGTGTTGATTCCTCTGAGAGACTAGGAATTGCTTCGGTTAATTCCTCAACTGCTTCTTCCACTGCTGTTGCTTCATCGGCAACAACAATATCTTCCACTGTTTCTTCGACCGCTTCTGTGACTTGCTCACTAATCGTTGGTTCCATTGAAATTTGGGCAAGTTTTTTTCCTAGACCTAAAAATCCTTTTTTTCCTTCGTCTAACACATCAATTGTAACATCCTCTTTGGTTAAACCAAGTGCTTGTAAGCCTTTCTGCGTTGCTTCTTCGATTGTATTTCCTTCATAAATCGGCATCTGAACGACCTCCTTTATTTTTTCTTCCCTTTTTTCTTAGGACTTTTTGCTCGTTCAAGCGCTCGCTCCCGTGCTTTGGCTTGACGTGCTGCTTCCTCCCGCTCTTTACGGATTTTGAATGGATTGTTTAATAACAATGTTTGCCCTGTTTGGAAGGCATTTGAGACCACCCAGTAAAGAGATAAACTGCTGGCTAATGAAATCCCCATAAAGAAGATCATCGCTGGCATAACGTAATTCATAATTTTCAGTGAGGCATTTGTTTCTAGTTGGCTCATACTTGAAAGATACGTACTAGCAAACGTAAAGACAGCCGCTAAAATCGGTAAAATTAAATACGGATCCGGCTTATCGAGGCTTAACCACAAGAACGTTCCTTCTTTTAACTCAGGCACGCGTGAAATGGCTTGATACAAAGCCATCATGATTGGTAGTTGAACCAACAATGGTAAACAGCCAATGTAAGGATTCACATTATTCTCTGCATACAAACGTTGCTGTTCTTCTCGGAATAAGCGTTGTGTTTCAGGATCTTTTGAAGAATATTTTTGTTGCAAGGCCTTTAATTGCGGTTGCAACTCTTGTGTTTTACGCATACTCTTCGTTTGGAAATGCATCAACGGCAATAAAATAATCCGGATGACTAACGTAAATAGGATAATCCCAATTCCGACACTGCCGCCTAATGATAGGAACTTAATCGCTTGGGCAAAATAATAAACAATGTATCGATCCCAAATTCCTGTACTACTTTCACTTACGGGCGCGGTTCCGCAGGCGGATAAAACAAAGACTAAGGTCACTAACCCAGCCATTAATAATAAGCGCTTATACTTCTTCACTACTCAATTCCCTCTCTTACATCTAATATTTTAGCTAAATTTAACACATGTGTTAAATTAGCTTTCACTTCTTCAGACGATAACTTTTCCAATCCTGGACGTGCAATCACGATAAAATCAATTTCTGGAGAGATACGGTCTTTTAATTGAAATAAACTCGCGCGGATTTTCCGCTTCACAGCATTTCTTGTGACCGCGTTTCCAATTTTCTTCCCAACAGAAATCCCCACTCGAAAATGGGCTTGTTGTGGTTTCTCTAAAACGTACACCACGAAACGACGATTTGCACAAGATTGTTTTTTATTAAACACCTGTTGAAATTCTTTTTCTTTCTTGACACGGTAGGACTTTTTCATCGGCATCCCTTTGTTTCTATATTTTTTTACTTCTTAATAATAATAGCATATTTCCGCTCTTTTTTAGTAGCCTTTTCTATAGAATCCTGCTTTCTTTTATTGAAAACAGAAAAAGAACCCTTAGTTATCTTCACATCTTCCAAAAAATTATGGAGATAACTAAGGGTTCTTAGAAATTGACTGTTTAAAAGACCAGACCATCATTAAGCAGAAATAACTTTTCTACCTTTACGACGACGGCTTGCTAATACGCGACGGCCATTTTTAGTGCTCATACGTTTACGGAATCCGTGAACTTTTTGGCGTTTACGTTTGTTTGGTTGATACGTTCTTTTCATGCAATTACACCTCCTGAAATTGTAACTATCCATCAATATATAGACATACTTTGATAGTATAACGAGTAATAGGGTCTTTTGTCAATAAAATTTAAGAAATATTTCCTGAGAAAGATTCGTTTCAATTATCCACAAATTAAATTTTCCTGTGAGTAGCTTGTGGATAGTTTTCCACATTTTTTTCTGTTCACAGCCATTTTTCCACTAGTTTTACACAAAAAAACAGCCTGTTAAAAAGTTTTACACAGGTGTTTTTTTATCTGTTGATAAGTTCTTGAAACATGATTGTATCAAGCTTAATTATTCTCAACTTTTTGTGGATAACTCATTCAACAACCACTTTCTTCCGCAAGTGTCGACACCCTGTGGAAAACTTTTTTCACTCTTGTGTACTTTTTTTCCACATTGAACAATTGCTTGTGGAAAAAGTTTTAAAAAAATGCTAAAATCGACTATGCTCATTCTTTTAAGTTATCCACATTTTTTAGATAACCAAAATTTAAACATATAGGAGGTCACTGT
>NZ_CP187874.1:0-108017 GCF_050556405.1 Enterococcus sp. AZ197
ATAAAGTTCTTTGATACTATTCTTCTACGCTTTTAAAAGATAATATTACATTTGCATTTTCTGGCATACTAGTAATCACTTCTCCTACCCCATCAATATCTCGCAATTTTTTTTTTGAATAAAATTTTGTTACAGCTAAAATAGTACAGATAATGATTAATAAAATATTCATCTACAATCCCTTTCTTTTTTTATACCAATATAAAATCCTAAAATCTGATATAACTGATGTCCCTAAAAATGAACAAATAGTCAAAAGTATAGTCATTAATATTATATTTAAATTTCGTTTATTTTCTTTAAATATTTCATCTTTCTTTAAATGCTGCTCTGGCTGTTCTGGTTGCTCTGGCTGTTCTGGTTGTTCTGGTTGCTCTGGCTGTTCTGGTTGCTCTGGCTGTTCTGGTTGTTCTGGTTGCTCTGGCTGTTCTGGTTGCTCTGGCTGTTCTGGTTGTTCTGGCTGTTCTGGTTGTTCTGGCTGTTCTGGCTGTTCTGGCTGTTCTGGTTGTTCTGGTTGCTCTGGCTGTTCTGGTTGTTCTGGCTGTTCTGGTTGCTCTGGCTGTTCTGGTTGTTCTGGCTGTTCTGGCTGTTCTGGCTGTTCTGGTTGCTCTGGCTGTTCTGGTTGTTCTGGCTGTTCTGGTTGTTCTGGTTGCTCTGGCTGTTCTGGTTGTTCTGGTTGCTCTGGCTGTTCTGGTTGCTCTGGCTGTTCTGGCTGTTCTGGTTGTTCTGGTTGCTCTGGCTGTTCTGGTTGCTCTGGCTGTTCTGGCTGTTCTGGTTGTTCTGGAATAATATCATTAATTATATAAATAAAAAAAGTAAGTTCAGATTTTACTCCAGCAGTAATACTAGGAAGAGATAATGTTACAGGTACTCCTTCTAAGCTTTCCTCTTTGTTTAAATTCGAAATATCTAGATACATCTCTCCATCATAGTTTTCCCAATTGGAACGATATAAAACTTTTGGATCAGACAATTCTAATATGTATCCTTTTAAATTCTCTTCATTAAGAAACTGAATTTCACTTAAAAAAAGTTTTATATCATTTATTCTCATACAATAATCTAAACTATCCACATGCCTATGTTCTAAGTTGATATTAACTGAATCATTCATATCTACTGATTCTACTTTTTCTATATTTAGCGTCATTATAACAATAGCTACAACGACTATGAAAAAAAAACGAACAAATCTCAAAAATTTCCTCTCCTTTTGTAAATAAATACATCTCCCTTAATAAATATTGTTTTTGTATTTTCTTCCTAAAGGTATTACTTCATTATTAGTTAAAATAACTTGATTCGAAGTTACTTTTGCTATATTTTTTTTATTAACTAAATAAGACTTGTGAATACGAATAAAACCTTTATTCGTAAGCTGTTCTTCCAATCTACTCATTGTTGAATAAAATTCAAAAGTACTATATTGCCCATAATGAACACTCACTATTCTCGCACAAATCTCAAAATAAAAAATTTCCTCTAAAAAAATACATTTACTTTTTCCTGCACAAGTTAACACAATAGACTCTCTCATTCTTTTTTCATTACGCAAAATGGCCTTCTTTAAAACACGCTTAAATTTCTCTTTCTCTCCGTTGTCTTTTATTATGTAATTTAGTGCATCCACATCATATCCATCTATAGCAAATTTTCCTGTTTTTGTATAAAATACAATTTCTTTATCATAACCTAAAAGTCGTATTCTTTTTATAACTTCCAAATCTCTATCTATATTTATATCTACATAGATTAGATCGATATCTAAAAGATTATCTTCAATAAAAAAATATAATTCATCAATATTTTTCTTAAATGAAAACTTGGCAAAATATTCTGTTTTTTCTAAGCACTCACTAATTAAGTCTTTACAAATTTCAGCGTATTTTTTGTCCGAGTCACAAATTACTATATGCATCTATTCTACATCCTCTCTCTGACACAATTCAAACTTTATTTGTCGTTGTTCCAACACCTTAGATTTTAATAAAGATACTAAGAAATTCCCTTCCTTATGTGCATTACCTAGTTTATAATAATAATCTATTAAATACTCTTGCTGAATTAATGTATGCATATCTTCTTCCATAACAGTTAAATCTACTTCTGAAAGATAGTAACTTATTTCTGACAAAACTGCTTCATATTCAAATAATTTTACAATATTGTTTTTAAAATTATAAAAATCAATATTTCGTTGTAAAATTATGCATTTTTCTGAATATTCATTGTAAATCGATATTAAATCTAATACATGCTTTGGATACTCGTTACCATTCTTTCTAATAACACGTTTATAATATGGATTCATTCTAAATAAAATTTCAGGATTTAGTTCCCAATAACATAATTCCATAAATCTTACTCACTTTCATTTCTTTATAATATTATTTTCAAATGCTATATATCCAAGACTTATTAAATTCAGAATTTCTAAAAGCTTCTTGCAACCCTGAAAAATACTTAAATCTAAACACTTCTTCTATATACACAACAAGATTTTCTAATATATTTATATCATATCAACCATTATTAACTCACTTTTTAATGATTATTTTCGTTTTATTTATCTCTTACTAATAAAAAAATAAAACAGTAACGAGATTCTGCTACAAACAACCGTCATTACCCTTCGTAAATTGAAACAACAAAAAATATTATGCATAATGTTCATGATTTTACAATACACTCTTGATTTTTTTTAGCATATTTTATTAAAAAACCGTCGTTTTTTTATTCTTAGAATTATTGAATGATTATTTTGTTGACTTTATTGAATCTTCAAATTATTTTATATGTATAAATCTTTATATTCTTAACTAATCTTAAGGAGGAAACTGTATGAAGAAATATTTAACTGTATTCATTCTTTTTTTAGGAGTAGTAGCAAACCTTTTAGTACTGACACCACAACTATATATTCATTCTCAACAAACGGTAGTAGGACTAATTTTAGGAATTATTGGTTTTATTTTAGCTATTTTCAATTATAAAAAAGGATATAAAACTTACCAAAAAATTGCTTTTATCTTAGGTGGTATTATCAACATTTATCCAGTTTTATATTTTACATTTCTATTTTTTGCACTTGGTTAATTTTACTTCACTTAAAACACCATAAAATTCGCTATTTAGCTTAATTTTATGGTGTTTTATACATCTCTAAAATAAAAAAGCAACAACCATAAAAACTCGAGGTATTACTTTACGCATACATACAGACACTATTATCTTGTCAATTTTACGACTTTTTTTCAATTCTTTTCTGCACGTATTTCTATATAAAGAAACGTTGCTTAATCTATATTCCTTTTTTCAGCTACTACGCTTAAGTGATGAAACATTAAGTAATTATGGTAATCAGAAACTAGATAACAATTCTTATGAGGTGATTTTTATGGTAACAAGTGAAATATGCATATCTTTTATCATTATTTTTTTCTTTGCGTTGATTGGCATTCAATTATTTCGTGGTAAGTGGTTAATGTTAATCGCAGTTTATAATACCTCCTCAAAAGAAGAACGAAAAAAAATGAATGGGAAAAATTTAGGGAAACTGTTCGCTTGCTTGCTGTTTTTCTTGTGTTTATTATTAGTTTTACAAACTTTTAATTTACTTTCTCCAGGTATTTTTTCTCTGCTTATATTTAGTGCAACTATTGGCACAATCATTTTTGCCAATAGTTCAATTTTGTTTAAAAACAAATAATTTTTAAAGCCTTCTAAGTGAAGGCTTTTTCTTTTATTTACAAACTGGATTTATAAAATAAGCAAAGATTTAACGAGCATAGGTATAATAATTTCTCGAAACGATTAAAAATTACTTATCGTTTCTTTCTCAATACAACTATAAGAATAATCAACAGTAAGAAAATAATTCCTACTAAACCAAGTACTAACCACTGAACGTTTCTGCTTTCCTCTTTCTCTGAAACATCTGTTTTATTCAATGCAGTAGCTTTTTCTTCTGTAATTGTAAATGATTCTTTTAATTGCCATTCTTGCTTTTCTGACCTTACGGTCATTTTTAACGTATACTTTCCTGCCTTCATTGCTTGTTTTTCATAATAAATGGGAAACTGAAACAGACTACTAGGCGCTATTTGCATGTCTTCTTTCTTTTCACTTAACACTTCTTTTTCACTGGCATCTGTTACACTTGCTTCAATCGATACTTTATTAATATAGTTTGCAGTTTTATTTTCAATTGCTGCACTAACTACATTCCGACTATTTACCTGTGTAGGGGTTACTTCTTTTAACGTAACGGCATTTTCTACAGGTGTTTTATCTCCATGGACAAGTAACGCAATAGCATAGGCAAATTTATTTTTAAACATCCCTTTTGTTTCATCTGAAGTCTTTTCTTCTGTAACATCCCGAAGAGTAATTCCTCCCGCCACAATGCCTGCATAATCTTTAGTCGGAACAGAAACATTTACTACAAAATCTACCGTCTGTTTAGGGGCAATTGTCTGCTTTTCTTTTTCAAAAGAAGCAACTTTCGTAATATCAAAAGGGACACTCGAAGTAAGTTGATTTTGAGTCTTGCCATATTCCACTACACCATTAATATTGGTGGTTGCTGGACTCAATTCCCCTGCCACTTCAATTGCTTCCTCCGAATTGTTTGTTACATGTATAACCAAAGGGACAGATTCATTCACAGGTAACGACAAATCAAAATATGTTTTGCTTTTATCCACTTGATACGCAGATTGTTCTGCATTCACTGAAAAATCTGCTTGATTTTCTGTCGCTACTCCCGTAAGGGAAAAACCTATTAAACTGAGTAGCGAAATGATTCCTACTCCTATGTATACTGCTATTTGTTTCATACTCTTTCATCCTTTCTAATCATTTTAATTAGTCCAACTACTAAAATCATGGGTAATGTATAAACAATTGTTTGCCACCAAGTATCTGTAAAACCACTAAATATAGGCAGTTGTTGGTCCAAAGAATAGATTACAGGTAATCCTATAATTGTTGCAAGATAGGAAAGAATAATTGATTGTACTTGTTGCCATCTTTTTTTCACAGTTCATCCCTTCTTTCATTAGTTATACGATTATCCCTTTGTTTTGACGCCATTTATTTAAATAAGATACAGAGACACCATAATAATCCGCAATCTCATGGAGTGTATACTCCAATGCTCGTAAACGCATATATTCTTCTTGGCTCATTCTACGAATTTTTCGCTTATCAGAAGTTAATCGTCGTAATTCTTCACTACACGCCATAATTTTCTTATATAATTCACTGGTTTCATCTCTATGCCATTCATCATCTAATGCCATCAAACGTAATAATTCTATTCGTGTCGCTTTAATTTTGTTCTTATCCTGAAGAACTTTTTCATCACCTATGTTTCGTGTTTCATACATATTCTTTACTCCGTTTACTTGCTTTTCTCTGCTAAATACACCCATTTTCCTTTGAAAAAAGGGAAGCAAATCGCTTCCCACTTTTTTTTATTATTTATGGTGCTGGCGCATCCGTTAATGTCCAAGTTAAATCGGCAGTATATTGTTCTGCTGATTTTGCAGATGTCCCAGGAACTTCTAACGTTACTCCTGTGTTTGCTGCCCATGTTCCAGTTGATACACCGTTTCCTTGACCATTGGCTGCATCTAATACTTTAACTGCCGAATCTGGTGTTAAAATACCATCTGTTACAGTCACTGTCTCACCGTTATCATTATTAGCTTGCCCTGAATGTAATGTTACTTGTGCACCTACTAATTCTTTCATACTAGCTGTTTTTAATTTCCCTGCTGTTACTGTTAAATTCCATCCAGCTGAAGAACCTCGTAAATCAGTTACTTGTACTTTACTTTCGTCTTGCGCACCATAAGTTTCCGTTGTAGCTTTTATTTCTTGTGCCCCAAAATTAAAATCAGGCACTTGATCCAAAGTTAAGTCTCCTGCAGTAAAAGTTACTTTCCCTGTAGAATTTTGGTTTTGTGGTGCTGCATCTGCAGAAATTGAAGAGAATCCAATCCCTCCTGCAATCATAGCCACTGTTAATGCACTAGTCAATTTCATTGATTTCATAAATTTTCTCCTTCTTTCTAAAAAATATTTATATAAACAAAATCTAAGATTTGTTCATTCCACTTGTTTAGCTACTTTGTTATATATTTCCGATACATCCCATAAATAGTACTTGCCAAAATAAGGATACCTAGAATCATCCAAACGGATGACATTTTGACACCTGTTTTTGGTAGGTTTCCTTTTGCTTTCTTAGCGACTTCTTGTTTTTGAGCTACAGGCTTTTTACTGCTTGTACTTTGATTTTTATTCGTACTCTCTACAGGTGTTGTTGATTGCGTTGTGCCACCTGTTTTTTTGCTTTTTTCATTATAAGCTGTAACCTTTACAGAAGTTTGATCAAATCCCACTTCAAATGGAATTGGTGTTTGATCTAATCGATAGCCCTTTGGGCTTTTTGTTTCTACAAACGTATATTTTCCTGGAAATAATCGAGTAAGGTGTATTTCTCCTTTTCCATCTGTCGTCATCGATTGTGCTACTTCTACTACTGATCCTTTTTCATCTCGTAGTTCAAATGTCGCATCTGATAATACTTCTTTTGTTTCCTTATCCTTTTTTTGCAAGATTACAGAGACTTCAATTGAACCATCACCAGTAAAGGTAATTCCAGCTTGACTCGTTTTAGACTCTGCATAAGTAGTAATGCCTAAACAAAAAGTCAAAACCATTAAGCTTCCCATTAATAACCATTGATAGATTTTTTTCATTACTTCTATTCCTTTCTATGGTGTATCATTTAATGTCCATTCAATTGTGCCGCTGTACTCTCCTGCATATGCTTTTCCTTCTTCAAGCTTTAACATTAATCCTTGAGTATTCGTCCAATTATCGGAAACAACTGTTTTTTCTGAATCTGTACTTGTAGTATGCGTTACTATAACTTGTGTGGCATTCTCTGTAATAGTTTCTTCCCCTGTAGAAGTTTTGTAAACTAAACTGTTGGAAAGAATCTTTCCATTATTTGTGAAAGGAGTTTGTAGTTTTGCCGTCAACTGCCACTTACTTCCTATTCCTCTATCATCTGTTATCGATAGGCTAGTTCCTTCTACAGTATCTACTGAATAATAATTCGTTCCCTTACTTAATTTGTGGGTACCAAATGATATTGTGGTAGGTACTTCTAAAGAAACAGTTCTTGTTTTCCATTGTGCATCATAAACTGTACCAATTAAATCCAACACACTAGTTGCTTGTGACGTATCCGTTGTCGTTGTGTACCCATTGAAAAGAAAGCCTGTTTTGATTGGCAGATTGTTTTGTTTGAATTCCTCTAATTTATCTAAGCTTGTCTCTTCTGGCCGGATAGCACAGCTCATAAAATAATTTAATTGTGTTTTCCCATTAACATAATTTCCTCCATTAGCATTGAATAAAATTTGAGGTACAGTTCTTTTATCTCTAGAATAATCATATGAAAAAAAGTAGGGATCTGTAGCAATAACAGTTAAAGAAGTATTACTAGTAGTAACAAAATTTGCATAATTTGTTTGAGCAACTGAACTAGTGATTTTAAAACTACTTAAATCAATTACTTGCAATGATGGTGTATAGTTGAACATGTTAGACATCGAATTTACATTGCTAGTATCAAAGCTAGTCACATTTAAATCTGTTAAGCTAGTGCAATCGTTAAACATGTGTGTCATACTAGTCACTTTAGAAGTATTAAAATTTCTAAGGTCTAATTTTTTTATTTTTCTTGCTCCCATAAACATACCAGTCATATCCGTAACTTTAGAAGTATCAAAATGAGATACATCTATATTTTCTAAACTATACATACGTTCAAAGGTACCTCTCATACTAGTAACATTACTTGTATTAAAGCTACTCAAACCTGTAAGATTAGTTAGGTTATAAGCATATTGAAACATGTAACTCATATCTCTTACATTTCCTGAGGAAAAATCTGGTAATGTTATGCTTCTAGCTTTACAATACTGAAACATTTTATAAGTTGTATTTAATAAACTAACATCTAAACCACTTAAATCAATACTATTAAGACTACCCCAATCAGCATCAAATGCAGATTTAGCAAATATTCCACTACCAATGTTAGTAGTAACTAAAGGAACTTTCTTCCCATCAGAAGAAGGAAAAACACTGAAGCTTGTGATAGAAGCATAATTTGGAAATATTTCTTTAGTAATATCTTTTAATTTGGTCGGTTTTCCATTTATTTCATTAGGAATAACAATATCTGTGGAACTTCCTACATACTTTGTAAGTAAATAGTCTGAACCTTCATCTACAACTTCCCAATCATTACTATTTGCATAAGTACTTGCCTCTAAAGTACTTATTTCCGTTTTTTCAGGATTAGTCTTAACAATGTTATTTTCTTCTTGCTCTTGTTCCGTTACCTCCGTTTTAGAAATTCCATCTGAATTATCAATTATATTTATTTCTCCAGAAGGAATTTTCTCATTATTTTTCAACTTTTCATCAGATATCCCTATATCTATTTTATTTTCAGGTAAAACTGTAGTTTCTTTTTTATTTAATTCTTCTGATTTAGCTTCTTCTGCCATTACCGTTACGGGCAACAACATTGTACTAAATAAAGAAATTACTGTTATTATAGACATTGTTTTTCTCAACATAATTCCTCCCTTGTGTTTTTATATTAAAAGAAAATAAGCTCCTTGGGTTATCTATGTCACAAACGACAATTTTCTCGTTTTATAAAATAAACTGCAAAAAATATTATCCACAATATAAGTGAATTTTCAATACTTCCCTCTATTTTTTAATCTTTTTTTATTCTTATCAAAAAGCAATTTAATTTTTTTCAATTTTGCTCTGTAGTACAACATACACACCTTTCATTTTTTCATTTTTTCCTTTTTACAACTTCTCTTAAAGCAACTCCTCATCTTCACAAAGATAAGACAAAAGAAATTTTTGTCTTATTTATAACAAAAAAAAGATGTTATCTTATTGTTTTTTTTTACTTGATATGTAAATCTTTAATTTATAAAAATAGATTTTTTTGTAATTTTATATGTAGAAATATTCCTTGCAAAAGAAAGACGCTTCGCTTCTAAATTTAAAAGCTATGAACCATAAAAAACGAGACAAAAATTTCTTTTGTCTCTTTCATTGTTTTTTACCCACTAAATAGCTTATACAACAATATCAATTTATAATCCTTTGACTTATTTGCAATCACTAAATATATATTCATTTTATTTGATTTTGATTTAAATTTTCCATCTGTTGTTATAAACAACTTAAATATGGTAACAAAAAACCATATTTTCTATTCCCCTATTTAAGTATACTTTATTAAAAATGACACAGTATTTTACACTATCCCAACCCATTTTATTTTGATAGTATATTTTTTATTCTTCTATTTTGTACTTTTATAAATTCAAACTCATCACAGCTATATCTTTATCTTCTTGTGTAATCCCTATATACCTTAATGTATCTCTTTGGGAAGAATGGTTTAATAAATCTTGAATAATTTCTATAGGTACTTTGTTTTTATACAAGAAATAACCAAATGTCTTCCTCATAGAGTGACTGCCTATATTTGAGATTCCATTTTCATTTGCTGCACGGTTTAAAATGGCCCATAATGTTTGACGATTCATTGGTCTATCCATCCCTTTTCCACTAGGAAAAAGATAGTGCTCTAACTCATCATTATTTACATATTCTGTAAAATTTTTATTGATATAAATCTCAAGTTCTTCTCGTAATTGGTCTGATAATATAACAGAATTGTACTTCCCTGTTTTTTGTTCTTTTAAAGACAATCTATTCTTAATCACTATTTTATTTTCTTCTATTATTGCTACATCTGATAATTTTAGATTTCTCAAATCCGAAATACGATAGGCTGTATTAATTCCCATAGAAAATATAAGCACATTTCGCTCACCATATCTCCCTTTACGCAAACTTTTTTTCATTTTATTTATTGACCGTTTATCTTTTAGAGGAACTACTGTATTCACTGTTCACACTTCTTTCATGTTTTTATATTTATCATAAAAAGAATTCAAATGTACCTCTTCTTTTTATTTTCAATAAAAACCATCATGAATTATCTACTTTGATCTAATTCATGATGGTTTTTAAAAGTGTTTTAATTCTTTCCCGCACCTATTTCTATATAAGAACCATTGCTTAATTTATATTCTTTTTTACAGCTACTACACTTAAAATGATTATATTTCCTCAACTCTCTTCTAGCCAATTGGCCACAATCACAAGCAACATAAGCAACTACATTTGTCTTATTCCACGTAGTAATTTCTATTCCCCAGTGATCATATTTTTTTCGAACAACCATCTTAATTCTCTCCGTTTCTAAAACTATATCTTGCAATCATTTCTCTATATTCTTGTTTTGTTTTAGGTCGCACTCGTAATACTTCTTCGGCCAACTCTAATAATAGTTTTTCCACTTTTACTGACATCGTATCAAAAATAACCATTGGCTTTTTTTCTTTTTCAACGCGTTTTTTGTATCTTTGATAATTTGCAGAATAGAGTCGACCATTTGACATTTTTTCTATTCCATACCCTGAAATTAAAGGATTTTCCAACAACTGAATAATCTTCTCTCTATTTTCCATAATAACTTCTCCTTATCTATTTTTCACTAAGTAATTGTTCTTCTTTAGCTTGTTTTTTAATTCGTTTAAGAGTAGACAAAGAAATACCTGTTTTCTTCTCTACTTCTCTCATGCTGTTTGTTTCCATTAACTCTAATGCATGTTTGTATTTATCATTCAACACTCTTTTGGGTCGTCCTTCTCGATAGTTTTTATTATTTGCTCTGTGCCACTGTTTTCCTTCTTGGGTTCTCGTTACGATTAAGTCTCGTTCAAATTGTGCAAAACTACCTAACATGTTCATCATTAACGTTTGCATAGAATCATTTTTATTTGGCTCAAAGGTTAAAGCATTATCTAGGAAGGTGATAGTCACCCCTGAGTTGTTTAAAGAAGAAATAATCGAATTTAAATCAACGATACTTCTAGCCAGCCGATCAATTTTCGTCACTAAAACTTTATCACCAGTTTTTACAATAGATAGTAGTTCTTCTAATTCTTTTCTTCCTTCTTTTTTTGTTCCCGTATATTTTTCACTGAAGATTTTTTCTGCTCCAGCTTGTTCTAATTTTTGAATCTGGGTTTTGTAATCTTGATTACTAGTACTCACTCTTGAATAACCATAAATAGACAAAATTTCCCCACCTTTTCTGAACATAAGTTTTTGACCTCTTTGGTTCTTATGTGAAATTGTTCAGTCGAAGGATAATTATGTATATACTTTATTTTTTAATATGTTATACTATGTATAAACAAGGAGAGGTGAATAAAATGGTAATGTTATCAATAAAAAAATGGGGCAATAGTAACGGTCTTAGACTTCCTAAATCTGTGATGGAATATCTCCAAATTCATACAGAAGATAAAGTGAAAATAACACAGGAGGAATCGAATGGCAAAAAACGATTAATTATTGAAGCTGTGGATTCTGATAATGATTTAACAATTGAACAATTGTTTGAAAATTATAAAGAAGAGAAGGTGCATGTAACTATTCAAGATTTAGGAAATGCGGTAGGAAATGAAAAATGGTAAAAGTTCCTCATCAAGGTGATATTTTATTGTTGAATACGGCTCCTAGATCAGGACATGAACAAACAGGTAAGAGACCGTATATTGTTTTAAGTCATGATATTATTGCAGATTACAGTAATGTTGTTATTGTAGCTCCTATATCAAGTACAAAAAGAAACTATCCTTTATATGTTTCTATTAATCCTTCTTACGGAATGAAAACATCAGGTAAAGTATTATTAGATCAATTAACCACCATCGATCATGAGGCTAGACAATGCGTGTTTTTAGAAACAGCACACGAAAAATTGATCGATGAATTATTGCTAAAAGTTAGAACCGTATTTCAAAAAGTAAATAAAACAAATAAATTTTAACTAATAAAAAGGCGAAAAAACGAACAAGTCAAAAGTTTCCGACTTGTTCGTTTTTTTTCTATCGATTAAATGCTCCCACCAGAAAGTAATGATACAGGTAAAATATAATCCTTACTTATCTTTTCTCCCTTAATCTTTTTCAACAAAACATCAACAATTAGTTTTGCAAGTTCATCAATAGGTTGTTTAATTGTGGTCAATTGTGAAAAAAATTGTTCAATAAATGATGTTCCATCGTAACCAATAATTTTAACATCTTCTGGAATATTTAAGTTGAGTTTTTTTACAATTTTCATAGTAAGAATAGCGGTTAAATCATCTGAAATAAAAATGCCATCTGGTTTATTAGTCGAAATAATCGATTTAATTTCCATCTCTCGACGAATTGTAGACAAACTATTAGGAACTTTAAAAACTTTTCCTTCTGGAATTTGGAAAGAAAATCCTAAAGCACGTAAACCTGTAGGAGAATCTGTATTATCATTTCCAGTAATCATAATAATATTTTGACAACCATTTTTCCGTAAAACGCTTGCTGCCAATTTACCACCTTCAAAATTATCTGATGCGATGATAGGAACATTTGGTGCTAAATTTCTATCAAAAGCAATAATTGGTGCTTGAACACGCTCATAGTCAGCAATCCCAAGATTATGACTAGAAGAAATAATACCATCGACTTGATTTGCTTCAAGCATTTCAAGATATTCACGTTCTTTTCCAGGATCATTTTCGCTATTACAAATAATTGTTTTATATCCTTGATTAAATAATTCTATTTCAAGGTGTTCAATGAGTTCCGCATAGAATATGTTACTAATATTAGGGAAAATGAGACCTATAAGTTGAGGTGATTTTCCTTGTAAGCCTCGTGCTAAATTATTTGGTTTGTATCCTAAAATTTTCATAGCTTCATGAACGTTTTTTTTAGTTTTTTCTGACAAATAGCCTTTGTTATTAATGACACGAGATACAGTTGTCGGACTAACTCCAGCTAATTCAGCTACATCTGTTAATTTTGCTACCATATTAATATTCCAATTCAAAGTATTTTCCAATAGGTTTCCCTGATTTTATTTGAATCCCATTTTGGTCCTTCTCAGGAAATACACGACTGGTAAATACTTTCTCTCCTTTATTAATAAAAATCTCAATGATTGAATTATCTACAAAAATATTAGCAATTGTTTCTTCAGTATCTATTAAGCATTCACGAGTCATACCAAAATCAATTGCATATTGAATCCCTGCTTTACTCCGATCTAAAATAACTTTTCCTTCTTTAGTATCAACTATTAAGCTGAGTCCATTCCCTTTATCATCAGCAAAAAGAAGTAATTCTGATTTCTGATTAGCCGGAAAAGTCACTTCCAGTTCATAAGTATTACTTGTTTCTATTTTTGACGTAAAATCTTCACAACTAGTTCGCAGTGTTTTAATAGCATCTACAGGGTATTGATAAAGTTTTCCATTATTGATAGAAAGCTCTTTAACAAGACTCATTGCGCCTTGATAATCATACTTATCTGTTGGATATTCAACATCAGGAAGCCCAATCCAACTAACAATTAAAGTACGTCCATCAGGAGAATTAAATCCTTGTGTTGCATAAACATCAAACCCATAATCAAGATTTTTAATTTTAGAAGAACCCACAAGTTTCGCAGTTCTTTCATCAAAACTTTGACAAATTTTATAAGTATTCGGATAAATATTATCATAACTAAGTTCTGATTTATCAAGACCCTGAGGACAATAAATCAGAATTGGTGTATCATTTACAAATAAAAGATTAGGGCACTCTATCATGTATTCTGAACCACTACTACAAAAATCAAGATTTCCTACTTCTGACCACTTTTCAACACTGTTACCTACAGCTTTATAAAGCTTAATAACTCCTCTTTTTTCAAGACTTTGTCCTCCAACAATTGCATAAAATTGACCTTTATAATCAAAAATTTGCGGATCTCTAAAATGATCTGTTACGTCCTCAGGTTTGTTAATAAAGACATTCTCACACTTAGTAATACTGTAACTTCTATCCATCCATGCTCCCAATTGAAATGAATCACGTCTCCAATTTTTATCACGAACATTTCCTGTATATAATAAAAGTAATTTGCCATCTACTTCATATGCTGATCCAGAATATGCTCCATGACTATCGTATTTTGTATCTGGAAGAAGCTCTGTTCCTGTTATATTAAAATGAACTAAATCATCTGACTCAGCATGCACCCATTTTTTTAACCCGTGTGCCGCTCCAAATGGCCAATTTTGGTAAAAAAGAGTGAATTTTCCATTAAAAAAAGAGAACCCATTCGGATCGTTAAGCAACCCTGTTTTAGGTTCAATATGATAGCTAGCATGCCAAGGAGATTGCTTAATATTTTCTTTTATTTTTGTAATCTCATCTTTACTCCATTCAGAATAAGCGCGATATCGTATTTCTCGAGATAATTCCATATTTTACTCCTTCAAAGTATCTTTTTATAACTAATATAGTAAACGTTTTCTCTATAAAAATCAATCATTCTATCTAAAAATAAAAAAAATATGATAAACGTTTGACATGTTCATGAAATATGCTAAAATAAACATAAATTAAAAAAGCGCTTTCTCAGAAAGAAAAATATGATAAAAGGAGTTGTTCATATGGACTATGCTAAACTAGCTTCCGACATAATTCTAGCAGTTGGAAAAGATAATCTTATCGCTGCTGCACACTGTGCAACACGTCTTCGTCTCGTACTAAAGGATAATACAAAAGTTAATCAAAAAGCTTTGGATGAAAACCCAAATGTAAAAGGTACCTTTAAAATTGATGGTCAGTATCAGGTTATTATTGGTGCTGGTGACGTTAATTTTGTCTATGATGAACTTATAAAAAAAACTGGCCTTTCAGAGCTTTCAACAGACGACTTGAAACAAATAGTTGATAAAAATAAAAAATTCAATCCAATTATGGCATTAATTAAACTACTATCAGAAATTTTCGTACCAATTATTCCTGCACTTGTTGCAGGTGGTTTATTAATGGCTCTGCGAAACTTTTTAACTGCCGCAGGTCTTTTTGGACCAAAATCAATCGAAGAAATGTATCCTGCAATTAAAGGAATTTCCTCTATGATTCAGCTTATGTCAGCTGCACCATTTATGTTTTTACCAATTCTAGTTGGTATTTCCGCTGCTAAACGTTTTGGAGCAAACCAATTTCTAGGTGCTGCAATTGGTATGATTATGACAACGCCAGACCTTGGTGGAGCCACTGAATATTGGAATATTTTTGGATACCATGTTGCACAAACAAACTATGCCTACCAAGTAATTCCAGTATTAGCTTCCGTATATCTTTTGTCAATATTGGAAAAATACTTTCATAAAAAACTTCCTTCATCTATTGATTTTACATTCACACCATTATTATCCGTAATAATTACTGGATTCTTAACTTTCACAGTTATTGGTCCCACAATGTTATTACTATCTAATGGAATCACAGATGCTATTGTTTGGTTATATAATGCAACTGGGTTCATAGGAATGGGGCTCTTTGGTGGAACATATTCACTCATTGTTATGACTGGTCTTCATCAGTCATTTCCTGCAATCGAAACACAGTTACTTTCAGCATGGACAAATGGTATCGGACATGGGGATTTTATCTTTGTAGTTGCTTCCATGGCAAATGTAGCTCAAGGTGCTGCAACATTTGCTATTTGGTTTTTAACTAAAAATTCTAAAACAAAGAGTCTGGCTTCTTCTGCTGGATTATCAGCACTTCTTGGTATTACTGAACCAGCATTGTTTGGAGTAAACTTAAAATACCGTTTCCCATTTTTCTGTGCTCTAATTGGTTCAGGTATTGCTGCAGCGATAGCAGGTCTACTTAAAGTTGTTGCTGTATCACTCGGTTCAGCCGGATTTCTTGGGTTTCTTTCAATCAATGCAACTTCTATCCCCTTTTACTTGCTATGTGAATTAATAAGTTTTGCAGTTACTTTTGCAATTACTTATTTCTATGGTAGAACAAGATCTGCCGGTATCTTTGCAGCAGAAGCAATTGCTGAACAAACATCGGTTAATACTTCAGAAATAAAGACAAATCAAATAGAAAACGCTGATGAACTTACAACAGTAGAAACGATTGTTAGTCCTCTTGCTGGTGAAATAACTACTCTTGATTCAGTTGATGATCCGGTGTTTTCTTCAGGAGCTATGGGACAAGGAATTGCTATTAAACCAAATGGGAACACTATTTATTCTCCAGTAGATGGTATTGTTCAAGTCGTATTTGAAACTGGGCACGCTTATGGTCTCAAATCAAATACTGGTGCTGAAATATTAATTCACATTGGTATTGACACAGTATCATTGAATGGTAAAGGATTCACTAAAAAAGTTGGTGCTAAACAAAAAGTAAAAAAGGGAGAGATTCTTGGAACATTTGACAGCACAGTAATTACAAATTCAGGACTTGATGATACAACAATGGTTATTGTAACAAACTCTAAAGATTATTCAGAAGTTATTCCTATGACTAAAAATATAGTTACCGAAGGTGCAGCCTTATTGACAATTAAATAGCTTATTAAAAGGTAATGAGAGTGGGACAATAGTCAGAAAAAATCTGATTATTGCCCCACTCTCTGTTCTGTATGTTTCCTAATCTAAAATTTTTATATTATACTAGTTACTTTTCTTCTTCATCTGTAAATTTTGCTGGATAGAATATTTTTCTTTGACTCATACTTTTACAGACATTTATCTGCTCAATCATTTTTTATTACAATATCATAGCTAGTTAAAAAAACAAAAGTTTTTGACCTCTCCAGTTGAGATAACTATATCTAAAAATTTATTAACTTAATCTGAATCTAACTATTGAAGAAAACTTCCACAGATATTAACTTATTAACTATATCAACATCAAAAGAATTAAATACCGGAGGAAAACTTTTCAATTTAACAGAATCATTATCAAGCTTAATTAACAGAGTTTGAATATCACCAAATTGATGACTACCATAAGTTAATGCAACATAACCTGATTCATTTGAAGATACAATGATATTAGAATCATTAACAGCTTTAAGTTTCCAACCAAAAATTAGATTCATCTCTTCTTTAAACTCCAATCATTAACCCTCCTACTTTTTTTCACCCTAAGTTGTTGTATATTGAATATTTAGAAACAACAGGGTATACCTTGTTGTCTCTTTTTTAACTTCCTGTTACTTATTTCTGAGAAAGCATTATATTTTTTTGAATTAATAATTCAATTCTAACCATGTTAACTATTATCAAGTTACTTAGTTATCATAATAGTTGTATTTTTCTTTCAGTTTTTCTTCTGCATACGGCTGTAATACATACGGAAAATGAGGATTAGATAGCTCTTCAAAACCATATATAGGCATCTGATCCATAACTCTAACAATCAGGTGATATTGTTCCAGTAATTTTACCTTTTGATTAGTTATAGGCAATTGGACTGGATTAGGATGTGATTGATAGAGCTTTGCTAGATAAACTAATGCCAGTTCATCTTCAAGCAGCTTATTTTGTTCTTTTCTTAAAGCTGCTTGAAAAATTTTTTCTTGATTTTCTTGCACTTTCTTACTAAAAAAACCTACAATTAGAAATACCACAGAGACTAAGAAAATAATTGGAAGAGTCCAACCATATTTATTCAAAAAACTATCAATATAGATCAATTGTAATTGCTTCTTTGGTAAAACAACATTCAATCCTAAAACAATAAAAGAAACAATTCCTAAACACCAAAATATTCCCTTATTTAAGGGATTATTCAAAAAATCAATTATCTTATCAATAACTTTCAAATTTAGCACCTCTTCTTTACTTATTATTCTGGATTTTAATTACATGTATGTCTTTACACTAGAATAATAGCATAAAAGAAGAAACAATAATCGCTAAAAATAAATAAAAAAAACATAATTTTTCATTATTTTAACTGCTTAAAAAATACACTGTTCCTACCAAAATTAAATAATCCAATCCTTCAAACAATTCTTTATTATAGTATTTTTTTATAAGATATGCTATAATATACATGAAAAGAGAGTCGTGCGTTAACACAACTCTCTGATTGTAGAACCGTTTAAGACGGTGACTTTGTTTAGTTGTTAATTATAAAAAATAACCGAACTCGCCAAAGTTGACGGTTATTTTTTTTGTCGTTTTTTAGCACTGCTACAACCAATCCAATCAATGCAATGGTAAAAGTACCAAAAGCAAAAATTGTCTGGATTGTTTCATATGCAGACAAAAAGGCATTTCCTTTCTAAAGATTTTAGCACTTACATTCATAAGCACCACCACCTCTCAAAGATAGCCACCGTCATAACTTTTCTACTTTTTCATTATAGCATAATAAGCATAGAAAACCTAGCTAAGATAAGCTTTCAAGAATATTCTTATTCTTCTTTATTGAACCATTTTTCAGTTATATAACTTGGTATGTCCTTCATAAAAAAACTTTCTTTTTAAAGTCGGTGTTGTTCTCCGACTATCTCTAACTAGAGAATACCTCACAATAAAAAAAGCTCTCTATCAACTAGAGAGCATCGTCAAAATTGAGAAATATAATGACCTTCTTAATGAAAATCACTTATTATTTTATACTATGGTTTTCCAAAATTCAATCTCTCATAATTACTTTTTCTTTGTAGGAAAGAAAAAATAATTGATTTGTTTTTTCAATATATTGATAGATTGCTACCTTAAATGTATCCGTTAACCCTGGTATTTGTTCAATTGTTTCGTTTACCTCTTTTTCATTATATACAAAAAAATCTCCCTCCCATGTCAACATTACTGTTAACTCTACGTTCCGAATTTGCAAAAAATACGTACAACCAAACGTATTGCCACACTCACGGCCGTAAATAAACATATTGCTCTCACTCTTTCCTTATACTAATCTTTCTCTTCTCTCATACCTTACTGAAATGCTACTAGCACCAAAGCAAAAAGCTTTTGAATTTTCATAAATCGTTTATCACTTACTTTTTCTTCTTTCTTCCTTGAACACCAAATGTTTTCATTATTTGATAATCCGCTCGAATCATTCGTTCTAATGTATGGGCAGGATAATAGCGTTGTTTGCTTATCTCTCGATCTTTTGCCACAATTTCTTCCCACATCTCTTTTACTTCTCGAGAAACTAAACAATCAATTCGTGCTTTTTCCTCCACATGTGGAGCTGTTAGGTTCACATGTGGACCTGAATTATTTTTGGACATTTTGTACCCTTCTTTCTCTCACTGAACACTGATATTTATACTCATCCCAAGTAGTAAACAAATAGATAAATAACAAAAAGAAAATACCTAATTTAATTAACAACGGTAAAAATTGCATCAACATACCACATAAAATCATTGCCACCAATAATCGTTTGTTCACCTTGTCTTCACGTCCTTTTTCTAGTAAACTAAATATAGTTACCTTTTCAATTTTGATCCCTTAATTTGCGGTACTTGTTCATTTGTAACAAGTACCGTATTTTCTTTAAAATTGATTTATTGACACTAGTTACTCCATATACCTAAATGTTGTTGCTGCGCTAATGCTTGTTTTTCTTCTAACTGTTCTAAGTATTTTGCTTCTTTATTTTTCACGTAAGCGACTTTTGCTAAACCTTCACTTACTAAGATTTCCTGCAATAATTGACCATCCACAAACACATACGCCAATAATCGACCATAACGATCTGTTTTATTGGCTTCATCAAATTCTAGTTGGATTTCTTTCGCATTACTCAACAATGTTTTTGTTCTGTTACTTGCCTCTTTACCAAATGGTTGAACAGGTGTGTTCGGTTTTACTGTTTCAGGGGTATCTATCAATAAATACCTCACTTTTTGTTCCTTACCATTTACACGAAACACGCTTGTATCACCGTCTACATGTCGAACAAAGTCTACAGCTACTCTTTCTGAAGAAGCTTGTTTTTGCTCAATTTGTTGTATTGATTGGTGTAGTTCTTGCGTTAATCCACCGATTATTTCTTGTGTGCTACAGCCCGTCAATAAAAGAAAGCTAAGACAAGAAACAAAAAAGAAGCCTATCCTGTTTAGTCGTTTACTCATTTCTTCTCCCTTCTATAATTTCTTGCTCTATGCTTGCTTTATTTAAACATAGAGCAAGACTATTTATATTTTCATAAAACATTACTTAACAAAGCTCTCAGAACGGTAAGTCATCATCTGAAATATTTATTGGATTTCCATCAAATGGATCATCATTTGGCATTGAATTAGCTGCTGAAGAATGGTTACTTATATTGTCTGTAGTATTATTCATAGGTGGATTCTGATTCGTTGACGTTCTTTGTTTTTGTTCTCTTTCTTCTGCTTGAGAACGTGATTCTAACAACTGAAAACTTTCCACGATTACTTCAGTTACATAAACACGCTGGCCTTGTTGATTTTCATAAAATCGAGTTTGAATTCTTCCTACTATTCCAACCAACGTTCCTTTTCTAACATAGTTCGCAAACGTCTCCGCCGGCTTACGCCAAATCACACAGTTGATAAAGTCTGCTTCACGATCACCATTTTGGTTTTTATAATTACGATTTACAGCTAAAGTAAACGTTGTAACAGCTATTCCACTAGCTGTATAGCGTAAATCAGGCTCTTTCGTTGCTCTACCAATCAATGTCACATTATTTATCATTTATTGTTCCTTCTTTCTTTTTATTTACTTTACTGCATGAATAAATTTCTGATATAGTCGCAAACATTGCTTTTTAATCAACAAATACACAATAATAACGACTGCTATTGTAAGTAATCCTTTTATCAATACAGATAAAAGAGGCACGAAAAAAATAAGTATTGGTACAAAATATACCCAAAAATAATAAAATGCCGTCAAAAGAAGCGCACATAGGCTAATAAACGCCAGAAAATAACAAACTCTTTCTAATCCATGCGTTTGACTAAGCCCTTTCATCACATGTAATATTGGCCAACCAACAATACGAATAACCAACGACAATAGAAAATCAATTCCTGTGCTGATTAAATCATATAGATTCTCAAAAAATAAACGGATTATTTCCATAGAAATTCCTCCTCTCACTGGCTCCTTTTATCCTTGGAAAGGAGCAGCTACGCTACCCACTGTTCCAATCGTTCAATTGCTTTTTTATCATGCTCAAGATCATTTGTAGTGTACCATTCAGGTAATTCTTTCTCAGAGAATAGACTATATAGGAATGTTAGTATTTCCATGCTTTCTTTAGCTTTACTAGCAGATTCACATTGATTCACATAAAATTTCACTTCTTGTCTTAATCTGTCAACATAAGAATAATGAAATGTCTTATTTTCTTTTACCATGTTTTTTAGTCTATTTTTTTCTTCTTTTGTAAGCATTTTTTCGTTCTCTCCTCTGCTTTCTTTATGTTTTTATTATACCTTATAAAGTTATCTTTGTAAATATAATTTGTTGATTTTTTTATCTTTATAAAGTATACTTCTAAACAAAAGGAGGTTTTATTTTTGAACAAAAACGAATTTTATCAATTATTAGATAATCATCCTTCATTTTTGAAAGAATACTTACAAGAGAACTTACTTACCAAAGACGAAGCACCAAAATATACACAACAAACCCAAGGAAGTTTTGATTCCACTGCAAAACTGAATTCCGTAATACAACCATTCTTTTCAAAAGAAAAAAACGGACGAACTACCTTTAAACTATATTTAAAATCTGAAATGATTGAATACGGTAAAAATAGAAGAAGAATTCATGTAAAAAAAGACCATTCACAAAATTGAATGGTCTACACTAGTATTTGTCCTATAGATATGCTAAAATATACGTGAAAAGAGAGCTGTGCGCTAACACAACTCTCTAGTGTAGAACCGTTAAAAAGACGGTAGCTATCGAAAAAATAGTTTTTTAACCATCTTAACGACCTGCTAAAGTGTTAGAAGATGGTTATTTTTTTGTGTTCGTATGATCTATAATCAGCAAAACTAACGTTGCAAATGCAATCATTAGCGATAATGCTTCAAATACAGACATGCTTACTCCCTTCTAGGGATAAAGCTATGAACCATAGGCATCACCCCTTTATTCAAGAGATTAGCCACCATCTTTTCACTTTTCTACTAAGCTAGTATACCATAATCTTTTTTTCAGAAAAACACTCGCTTCTACAGTGTTTAACGCCCACTCAATGGTTTTTAGGTTGAGTGGACGTTAAATTTACACTCGAGCCATTTCTTTTGCTTTCGCATATTTTCTTTGGTCTTGTTTATCTACCGCTTGATACCCGTAATTTTTTATTAAGAAGGCCATTTCATGCGCTGACTCGGCCTCATAAAATCCAACGGTCTGTTCAAACCGTTTGCGGGTTGCCACAACCGTCTGTTTCCCTTCTTTTTGCTGCATCGTTACTTCTAAGTGTTCTCCGTCTTTTCGCTCATAACTTTCTTCCAGTAATTTTTGTTCAACACTCCGTGCTGTTCGAACTTTTAAAACGTCGTTCCAGTCCTTATAAATGACATCCATCGGCTTGTAACGTTCTTCTTTATATTGTGTATGATACGTGGTTATTTTCGATTCTAGGCGACGTAACGCTTCGTCTGTTATTTCTAGTTGTGGCTTTCTTAAAAAGGCTTGAAGGTCGATATAGCCTGTGTTTGGATTGCGAGACTCATTCAACGCCTTTGCTACCTGTATAGAAGCTGCGCGCACGTCTATCGCATGATCATTTCTTTTTTCTGGGTCTTTTGCCGCATAATAGCCACGATAGTTCCAGCCATTGCCCACTGTCGTTTTATTAGACATATTCGTCAATGCTTTATGAACCCCTGCAATCAACTCCCAATCCACCGCACCATTTACAGCAGCTGAAGCCGCTTGGTAATGTTGAATGTTTTCTTTTAATATCCAATGGTCTAAAGGAATAAGAGAATGAAAATGTTCATAGTGACTCATTCGATCCCAAAACTCATGACCTGTTGGATCATTATCCAGACCAAAATAAACACCTGCCGTCGGTCGCGTTCCTTTGGTTTCTTTCATGTATTTCATCGCAGATACAACCGTTTCAATATTCATGCCGTGCCGACCGTCTAAACAGAACAGCATGCAATCTTTTAATCGATCTTTATTTAACGACCAATACGACAGAGCGTCGATAGGCGCTTCAAAAAATAAAATCCTATCTGGGTTCTTACCAATCGTCACATTAAAGCCAAAGTGTTTTTGCGAATTTTTAGCAATTTTCTTTGCTACGCCTCGTGGCTCATTCTTGTCTGGTGTAATCCCTTGAACAGTGGCACCTACGCGTCTTCCTGCATCATTCCAAACAAAAATGGCTTGGCCTAACACATCTTGTTGAATCATTCCTTTTTTTATTAGTCCCCGAACAATCTCTTCATCCAATCCACGCTTGTTGATTAAATAGTTCTCTACTTGTTCTGTTGACGGTGCGTGTTTGAAATAATAACGAAACGGTTCTTTTTTCTCTTCTTTGATAGTGGCTTTTGGAAATTCTGTTTGTGTTAATAGCCCCACACACTCTTTAAACGAACCTAACTGTAAATAATGTTGCGCAAAAGAAATCGTATCTCCGCCCAGCGTCTTACCATCTGAATTGACCACTGAATTTTGCCACCACCGATTGGTGAACTTATTAATACGTAAGCTATCGTGTGCAGCGTCCGTTGCCCACTTGTTCCCTAAATCAATAATTTCTACTCCCTGGGATCGTGCAAAATCGACAATCGACACTTGTTTCGCTTTTTCCTTCAATTCCGTAAATGTTGGCATCGGTCTTCCTCCTTTAATTTTCATACACAAAAAGCACAGCGTATATGCCTTACGCTGTGCTTTTTATCGACTATTTTCTTGTTCTTGCTCACGGAGTAATTGTTGATAGATTCGCTGGTTCCGGGCATGTTCAACCTGTCTATCTAATCCCCGCTTAATTTTATTTAGTTGCTTCTGACTCACTAACGGTTTTTGCTTAGTGGTCTTCTCCCACTCCTCTTGATTCGTTTCATACTGACGAGGGGCACGCTTCTTTCGTTCCTGGTCTTGTTCCTTCATATCTCGCAATAAGGAATTTCCTAACCGCGTATACAACTCATGGTATTTATTTTTCCGATAATCCAGAATTCGTTTGTACTCTATATCCCCTGTTCCGTATGCTCGTTCCCGAACATCCATTTCTTCTTGTAACTGTTGATCCAGTTGCGAAACTAAATAAGGTTGATACTCCGACAAGTACCGCTCAATGTATTGATCAATGAACGGACGCGCTTCTCGTAATACGTGATTGTTATACTTCCATAAACGTCGATCGTTTGGCAAGCGATCATAAATTTGTGTGTACAATTGCCGGTACGGTTCTTCCCGTAACGCTGCTTTCCATGAATAACCAGGTCCTGTAATTTCTTTCCGTATTAAAGTAGAAATTTTCGCTAACGATTGATCACGGTCTAAGAGATTACTCACCATACGACTTCGCACATGGTCCAAGGTCTTTTTATGCCAGCTCCCCTTCCTGGCCTGATACGTTTCTCCTGTTTTTCGATTCGTATAAAGACCATAGGGGCGTGTTGGTTCTGGTTCTACAATCGCAAAATGGATATGAATGTTATCCGTATTATAGTGAATAGAAGCCGCCCAGCTAGCCGAGTCTGCCAGCTGTTCTTCCACTAACGTTTCTTTCATCATGTGACGAAACGCATTTTTTATATCGTCTGCTTGTAACTGCTTCGTCCGAGGATTCCAAAAACCATAGTGGGCTAACCAGTCATTGTCAAACGACACCACCCCTTGCCACATAACCGAGTCTTGCTCTTGTGCCTGTTGAAAGACTTCTTTAATCGATAGCCGTTCTTTGGTAGTTAAGTGATCTTTATTCGCAGTGAACAGCCCATCACTTTTTTCAGGATTGCCCATGTATTCTAAGTACCCATCTTTGTCTTTGGTTGCGGCATTGAATTTCTCAAAGTGTTCATTACGAACAGCCTCGTCTCGGTCCAAATAATCCACATACGTTTTAAAAGTTTCTGCTTTTCCTGTGACGTATTGAAACGCAAAGACCACACCAGGTCGTTTCTTCTCGGTCATTCATTCCCCTCCTGTGGTCCCTTGTATCGTTCACGGTTTAACTTCTTCGTTCGATACGCGGCAATCTCATCACTCACTCGTTGGATTGCCTGCTTCATTGGTTTGGCTACCAAGTCACTCATACCACCTAGAGAAGAAATTCCCTCTTTGATTAACCGACCATTCTCAATCTCCATCAGCACACGCGTATTTTTATCGATGTATCCTGTCCGAATACGTATTGGGTCCAGCTCTTTTTTTACGTCTTCGAGGAGTTCTTTTTTTAATTGTTGTAAGGTTTCAAGCTCTTCTTTCATTCGTGCATGTTCTTCAAAAATCATCGTAAGTAGTTCAGCGTTTTTCTTCCCTGGGTATTGTTCCGCATAGCGTTCAATGTAGGCTAACCCAAACGGACTATCCTCATTCGTGAACCTCGCTTCAAATCGTTGAACAGAATCCATTTACACACCCTCCCCAAATTCTTTGAGGAAGCGATCAATGACCGCATCCTGTTGTTGAATGATACGCAACGCTTCAGACAAAACCCGCTCGTGGTTTTTGACCAGCGCCTCCCACTCCAAACGTTCGCCGGTGAACTCGGCGCCTGCCACGTGAGAGGCAAGCACAGTCTTTGCGTAAGCTTCTCGGCTGACGCCTTTTTTTGTCGCTAGGTCGTCCAGACCCGCCACCGTTTTTTTTGAGAGCTTCCTTAATAAAATATCTGCCATAAGTGTCTTCCTTTCGTTCAAACTATCAAGCGAAGTACGATAGAGGAAGCGGAGCTTCCTGCTATCGCGTTACAGAGAGTCTGTGGGCTTGGCCACAAGTGCACAGACTCTTTGTAAGAGCATAAGGGGAACCTGATATCAAAATTGATATAAACCGCAGTGCGGTTTGGTTTTAGCGTGATATCACTTTTTTTGTGAATACCGGTAAAATTGCCTGTTTTACCGGTACTTTCTTAACGGTAAAACTATGATTTTTAACGGTAAAATCATTTTTACCGTTAAAAACACCCAATTTACCGGTAAAAAACCCTCAATTTCCCTCTAATTTTTTAGCTAATTTTTGGTACTGAACCATCTTTTTTTCCTGTTCCTCCACTCGTTTTTGCTCTTCCTCTATGCTCTGAGTCAACGAGCGAATCTTGGATTGGTTCTGAGAAATTTTCCCTTCGTCCGTCGTCCGTTGCTCACTTGTTTTGAGGGAGAGGTGCTCTTTCATTTCTTGATTGGCTGCTTCTAAAATTTTAATATCTTGCCGTGCTTTTCGAATCGTCGCTTCCGATTTTTTAGCTTCTTTCTGCGCTTCTTTTTCTAGAAAAACATACAAGGTTTTCAAGTAAGCCTCCTCTGTTTTTGGCTGGAATTTCTTCTGATGGTTCGCCCTTTTTACAGAGACTGGGAAGAGCTCAGAACCACTAATCAAACTCTTCTGTTCACTCTTTGTATACATCACCGCAAGGACAAAATCTCTGTCTTTTTTAACGGATTTAACGAACAGTTGATAGTAATCGTCTGTGATTTTTTCCACCTTGACGTCTAGCTTACTCAACATGTTTTTAGTCTTTTGAACAACGGGTTGAATAGGGTCTAGCGGGTCAATTTTGTTGACCTTAAAGTACACACCTAGCTGTAGAAGCTCTTGGTCTTCGTAGTAGTTGGCTTCCACTAACTGAACCACATTTTGCCCTTGCTCAATGTCCTCTCCAATCTTTACTCCTTTGTCTTTTTCATTGCCTGAATAGAAAAATAAACTACCAAACAAAACAAAGAAAATCGTTAAAAGGACTCCACCCATTCGCCGATATTTCTTCACACGTCCATCCTTTAATGACAGTTCTGGAATCATGGTTTCTCCTCCTCTCACTCATTATTTTTTACGCACCAGGCTCGTTACAATTGGGTATTCTTTTCCCCAATGTCGAGTGTATTTTGCCGCTACACGACCCTGCTCTGCGTTCTGTTCATAGGTGGTAAGTTGACCGTTTCCGTCAACGCTGGCTACCACACCGGTATGGCCATAAACTTGGGGGGCATACCCACCTTGACCAAAATTAATAACGTCTCCGGCACGCACATCATTGTAGCTAGGATTCAAGATAACTTCCCATCCATAGGCAGCCCAATCATAGTCTGTTCCTATCTGTGAGGCATACCATTTATTGGATCCCATCAATTGCGGCCCACCTAATTGTGTGACATAGTAAGCCGTAAGCCCATAACACTCTCCATTGTTAAGGGTTTGACCTAAAACGCCATCAAGCGTATTAATCGCACCTGTACTTCCTTCTTGTTGTTGCGACGTCACATAACGTTTTACCTTGTCACAATAAAAGAAGTTTCCACCATTCAAATAGAGGTACCCGCCATTGTACGCAACAGCGATTGGATCATTGTAGGTGTATCTTGCTCCAGTGGTATTTCCTAAAGACGGCGCCACCACCGTTAACGAATATTTATCCGCCAATTCTGTCGAGTGCTTCTTGCCGTTTTGAGAAACAAACACATTGTAATTACTCCCGAAGTTATACGATTGGACAGCCGTCCAACGGTCATTGCCTAACGCTCGCGCTTGGTTCAAGCACTGCTTGTAATATCGAACCCCTTGTCGTATCGACGACTCAGAATCTGCCAACGCAAACTGAGGCAAGCCTGCCGACTCACTACTCTGCATAGGGTCAGGTTCTTTCCCACCAGACTCCACCATCATGATGGCCAATAAGACGGGGACTTCTTCAGAAATGTTTTCCTCTTTGGCGTATTTTTCAACGATGGCTTTCTTTGCCAGCACTTCTGGACTAAGGTTTTGATTCCCCAAAACACCTGAAACATTTTCTCCTTGTCCGCTACTTGCACTATCTGCTTGCGCTAAAAATAAAGCGCCTGTCGCAAGAAGAATCACCGAGAAAAAAATAGCAATCGTGAGGAAAAAACTACCAGGAAGAAGCCAACATAATAACTTATGCTTTAGGAGTTTTTTCACTAGGCATTACCTCTTTTCTTCAAAAGAAACCTCTTCAATTTTCCAGTCATTCCCACTTTGGCCAAACAATAATTTTCCAGTCATTAATATGCCTCGATTCTGTTTATCTACACTCATAAAGGAGTAAATCAATTGCTCTTTTGCCCCATAATGAACCACTTCTTCCTTCTCTATGTTTTGAATAAACTGATAAAGAGGAATCTGTCCAGAAGCCAATTGCTTTTGGACAGATTCGCTTGTAATAGCCTTGATTGCTGGGTCTTTTTTCACGTCTGGGTTCATTAATGAAACGATAAATTGCGTGCCTAGCGCTTCTAATTTACTAATCGTATCCAAAGACGACGCATTCCAATTGGCTTGGTCTACAGCACGTTTAGAAGGCTCTTTTTCTACTGAGGAGGACGACGTTTCCATTGACTCAGACGAACGGTTAATCGTTGAAGCATCTTCTTTCATGGTGGAAGAAAGAACATATTCTTCAACGTCGCCTTTTCCTTCATTACGGAAGAAAAGCGAAACCATGCCTATAAGTAAAAACACGACAAAAAAGCACGCAATAAACACCCGAAATTCTTTTGGCTGTTTCATTACGCACCACCTCCAAAGAGAAGTATTTCTTCTTGCGTACGTTCAGTCGTCATTAATAAATTTTCTGCGCCATCAATACAGAGAAGTCCTTGCCCAACCTTTAAATTCGGCAACAACTCATATTGAAGTTCGGAAATACTATCTCCAAACAATTCTCGAATAATCTTTAAAGAAACTTGACTATGTTTCAATAAGAAACGATACTGACACAACCCATACAATTGCGAAATATCATTCGCAGCTTCTGCCATGTCTTTGTCTGACACCTGATCCATATTTGGAAACATTCGCTCCAAGCGTTGAGTCGCCAACCAGATACCTCCAAACAACTTCCGTGCTTCAGACATCATGGTCATAAAGAACCGTGTAACGTAAGACTTCGTTGTATTAATCCAGTTGTGGCATTCGTCTACCGCTATCACAAAATGCCGAGCCAAATCAAGGGCTTCTTCTGAATTCATTGTTTTTATCCGTTCGTTATACAAATCAAATTCTTTCAACCCTTGACGCATACACGCTTCATGCGTTTGGTCAATGGCATTGTACATTTGTAAATCTTGAATTTCTCCTGAAAGCTGTCCCAAAGTATTCGTGTTATAACAAACAACCTGCACGTTGCTTAAATCTTTAAACGTCGTATGGCCATTAAACATGTTGCCATACTGCTTTCTTAATTTGGTTAACGAAAGAAGAATACTTGAATAATAGCTTTGATACTCTGGATCACTTTCTTCTTCCTTTCGTTTTTCAAAATAAGCGATCACGTCACTTAAAATAGGATATTCTTCCACTGGAAGCGACGTGACAGGTTTTGTTTGTCGTTCTCCAATTAACCCAATGTCTTCATAAAAATCATGGAGAGTATTCGTATAAAGGGTTACTATGTCCTCTTTCGCTTCTTTGTTAAACATGCGATACTTAATTCCTGCTTTGGAAATATGTTGCTGAAAAGACGCTTTTTCGTCCACCGTGCCGTCCTCACGGACGACCGTTGGAAATACTTGATACATATTAATCATGCCGTCTGTGCCATCTAAATTAACGACTGCGCCCTGAAACAAGCGAACCAACGCATTGGCTTCCTTCGTTGTGCCAAAAATACGAATCAAATCACCACGCATTGCGCGATCAAATAACATCGCTTTTAATAGCGTTGATTTTCCCGCGCCCATATCTCCAGATAAAAACACATTGTAGTAAGTGCGTTTGTCTGTTTTCGCAAAAAAATCAATGTATACCGTTCCACCAGAAAACGTCGTACCATAATAGCGCCCTCGTCGGTCATTTAACGCTGTTTGGTTATGAGAAAAACCTAACCCCATGACTTCACCAGGCAAAGGCAAACTTTCCCTGGAATTAGATAGTTTTTCTTGTTCATGAATTGGTAAAAACATCGAACGGTATTCATCGTCGTTTTCATCCATGAATACCGTTCCTGTATACCCATCACTACCCAAAGTCTGCATAATCGTATTGACGCGCTTTTCTAGCCCTTCTAATGTGGCATCATACACAAAAATTCGTAAATGAACTTGTTTGATTTGTTCTCCTGTTTGACTCAATGCCAAAGACCATTCCCGTGAAATTTGCTCTTCTGCCGCTAAATCATCCGCTGTAGTTTGATTAGGGGCACGTCGTCTTTGAGAGGCAATTTCACTGACAGAATCAGAAATTGCTTTTTTATAATCCTTATCTTCAGGCGTATAATAATCCACAATTAACAACGTATGTGGCATTACTAAATTTTTAATCCAGGTATCTGTAAACAACGTGGGGCGATCCACCACATGAATACACGTATTGTAACTATCACCAAAACGCAAGAAAAATTCATGTGCAGTAGATACGCCACCTTTTGGTTGCGTATCATAAATCAACTGAAGATCTCTTCGTGTTTGTTGGGTATGTTCTGTTTGATCTTTTATCTGTTTATTCTTCTTCCACAAGTCGAATCCCTCCCGTATTATTCATTAGTTGTAAGACCAACACTTTATCTTGTTCAGAAATTACCTGATAGTCATATACTTTGTACTTCTTAATTTTGCTTAAATTATTTTCTAACTCTTTGATGGTATCTCCGAAAAACCACGTAAATGAGGTGAATCGCATCACATTTTTTTCTAACCACTTTAATTTTTCTAATTCCGTGTGTAAGAGTCGTAAATGAACGAGATCTGTCGTTGAATCAATCATTTTTTTATAATATTGTTGTTGCGTTTGATTTCGTTCAGGGAAATTCATATACACTTCTTTGACGGAACGTTTGTATTCCCGCATAAATTCCCACGCATTCTCTTCAATGTAATCTAGTTCATCATAAGTTAGATAATCCAAATCATACTTTTTAGGCACTGTAATTTCTGCATACAATTCCCGGTAACTATTTCTTAACTTGATGTACCCTTCTGGTGTCATACCTGCAACGGGATACAATTTCGTTAATTCCAAAATCCGCTTTTGATTTTTCTTTGCTTCTCGGGTTTGTTTTTTCTTTCGTTCTGCAATCGCATCAATTCCCATGATCTTCCTCCTCTGCTTTTGGTGGGTGAATAGGGTGATAGACCCCGCGTGTTTTATAAAACGCGCGGAGAATCACCTGAAAATTCTTTTTGTTGTGTACTTCAGACGGACTAATCAAAAAATAAACCGTTACTGGAAACAAAATCAACACAATCACTTTGAATATCCCTACAAAAAAAGTAGACAGTAAAAAGCCAAAAGGAATAGCTAAAACCGCAAGAAGAGCGTCTTTTAAGCTTAATTTTTGATTGTATTTTTCTTTTTCAATCAATCGTTTTGGCACAGGAATTTGTCTTCTCATGGTTTATCTCTCCATTTCTCTCCTGTATTTTTTCCTAATTCATAACTTCGTACGCCACCACGTACCAGTTTGGTTTGTGCAAGATTTTGCCGTGTAGAAATGTATTTATCTACCATAGCGTCTTTGAATGTATCGTCAGAGCTTGGTGTAGATAGATCTCTTTCCAATCTTGCTCTTGCCTCTTTAGCAGCCATTGGTAAGGTTGCTGGATTAGCCTTCGGTTCTGGTTGTTCAACTAAATTGCCTGCTTGATACGCAGCTAAATGTCCTGGAGAAACCGAAACTTGTTTTTTCACGCCATTTTTGGAGAAATCATTTGCCGGTGTTGCTTTTCCAGCTCCTTCTCCTAGTTTCGGAGGTGTCCCTGTAGAATCTGGTTTGGCTCCAGTTAAATCATTTAGTAAATTAGCCGCTTCTTTAGGATCCGTAATCATTGGTGGTGTAGGTTGTTCACCATTACTTCCTGAAGGCGTTCCCTCTTCCCCAAAGCCATTCGCAGAAAGATTGGTCTTTGGTTCTGGCGAATGATTAGGTTCTGTGTTTTCTTTGTTTCCTGCTGTTGGTGTGTTGTCTTTTGTGCCATTTGTTTGAGTAGTCTTTTCAGGTTTAGCTTTTGGCCCTGTGGAAGCACCGTCTTCTGGAAGAGGACCTCCTTTAAAGCCTTTCAATAAACCGCCTAAACCTGCACCGGCATTCGTTGCGCCTCGTACAGCTTTTCCTCCAACAGATTTTGCCGTCTGCATAGATTTAGATACACCACTTGCCATGGCTTTTCCTGCACTGGTTGCGGCCATACTGCTTTGTGTAAAGCCGACTAAACTTCTTCCTACAGAACTTAAGCCTGCATCAATGCCAAATAACTGTTCCACAATATTTGGACCATCAATAGCGGCCATTGCACCGGCAAGAATCGCAATAATATCCCATGGTTTTTCTAGTTGCAATTCTCTTACCGATGTCATATACAAAACAAAGAGAGTCAATAAAACAGAGAGCAAGTATAAAACAATAAACGAGTTTCTGATTTTTAACAATAAGGTCTTGTTTCGTTGGCCATTCTCTAAATCTGTCAGTGTCAAGCCATAACCCAACACCCGCATAGCACCAATTTCATAACAAATTTTTCCTGTTTTAAAAATGGTAAACACTAAAACAAGCCCGTAAGCAAGCAGTTCTAATAAGATATACCAAGGGTGCCAAGAATAACGGTAATAGGCCTCATCGCTCTTTAGAAAATGGGACTCTAATTTGGCTAATTTAGCCTCTCCATTTACTTCTACCACCTTTTTCTTTAAAGTTTCTTTCCCTTCTTTCGATAAGGGTGATTCTTTAAACAAATGAAAATCTGTATCCACCACTTCAGAAATATCCAATAATTGTAAATTTTCAATTTTTTGAATATCATTCACGCCTACATCATTGGCTGGATATTGCCACCCTTGTTTGTCAATGGTATACAAATCCGTAATATTGTCTTTAAAGATTTGTAACGTGGCTTCGGAAGGTTGTTGTAGTCCTTCTCGACCAGCTGAGACCAATTCTCCCGCTTTGCCCATAAAAAAAGGCAATCCTACAAACATTAGAATTGCCATCAATATATTATTCACGATTTTTTGTTTGTCTTTTTTTGGGTCACCGATTAAGCGAAAGGCGATCCACAACATCGCCAACATCATTAACGAAATAACTACCGGACGATAAGGATCAATAAAATTTCTGACCGCTTGACTGTCCCAAAAATTCATTAATTTATACATTTGACCCACACCTTCACCCAAGGTGTCCACAAATCCTTTTATACCAAGCAATAGATTAAATGAAATATCTCGCAAAGCGCTGTCCCAAAACGTAATTACTTTTAACAACGGATCAAATTCTAATAGTCGAGCAATGATTTCTTCATTGGACATCGATTCCTATTCCTCCTTCCTAGCGTTCTACCATACTGTAAAATAGTTCTTGAACCTCAGGAATATCGAAATAAATCAACCAATTTTCTACTTCTTCCACTGTATCTAAAGAAAGAAAACGATCGTATTGGTCTTCTTCCACGGAACGTTGAACAATGGCGCGCATCAAGGTTAATTGATCCTCACTAAACACGTTAGTTAATAAGGTAAACGTGTCATGAATAGGTTCTAACTCTTCAATCATGGTAGAAACTTCTTCTTCTGGCAACGTTTCTTCTGTTGTCCCATGTATATACTCCACTTCTTCCACCTCCCTTGGCTCTTCTATTTCATCATGAGAAATTTTTGGTTGTGGATCTTTTGTATAAACCCCAGTATCTTCTATATCAACCGTATCAATCTTAAAGTCGATAATTAACTCCTCCATGCAAAGATACGCATGTGGACTTGGTTCTCCATGTAATTCCTCAAAAGTCATTGGGTGATCAAATCGAGGCATTAAATACTCATAGCGGTGCAACATTTTGGTTCCCTCTGCTTCACACGCTCGAATCGGTCGTGGCTCAACGCCATTCCCTTTTAAGTCTCTACGCATTTTCGTCCGATAAACAATCCATTCTCCAGGCTTCAATAACCGTAGCTCTTCTTCTTTTAGCAATTCACGTCCGTCTTCTGATTCACCATAACTTTTATCCATGCTTAACGGATCCCCATGTCGGCTAGTAGAAATAACCGTTGTTTCCCCTAACATACTACAGAAATACTTCGCATCGTCTTCTCCGTCTCCCATAATATAAATCTTGTTTCCACACGCATTTATTAAGGCACGGGCGCCTTCTTTACCATAGTTTTTGTCTAATTGTACCATTGATTGGGTGATCAAATAATAAATCATGCCACGCTCTAATCCAACATTCATATGGCGCTCTAAGCCTGGTACAGCTGGAAAATTGGCTACCTCTTCCATGACGCTTTTTACTCTACGTGGCAATTTAGAGTCTCTGGATAAAGTCGCGCATTTTGCCAACACATAATTCATTTGTGTTAAGAAGGTGGAAATTAACGCATAGTTGGAGTCGTCGTAGTCTGGATAAACAATAAACAACGCCACTGGTTTTTCCCCATACGCCAATTGTTCAAAAGCAAAATTACTTTTAGCCGTTAAACGACCAATACTATCAAAGGTAAAACTCTTTAGTTTTGCCATTGTACCTGTATAAATCCCAGAACGGGTAATTCCTTGAGAAAATTGAATCGTCGCAAATTGAAGTTTTGCTGGATTCGTTGGCTCTAAATCACTGAAAAACGCGTCTAAAGACGTCATGCCATTTTCGTCTGGATCTTGGCCCAATTCACTCAACATAACCGAAACGGTATACATAGTGACTTTTTCAGGTTCGTCTTTCTCTTTACAAAGAAAACATACTGCTAAAATTAGCGCATTCACTAGCGCAATAGACGCTTCTTCCCACATAGGGTCTGCATGAGAATGCTCGTTATGAAACAAGGAGTAAGTGAACGTGTTACATAACAATTGCGCTGTATCGTAATCACCTTCCCAATACGCTTTTTTGATTAATTCTAGTGGATTATACCCCATTGAATACTCTGGCTTCACTAAATTTAAACACCAAACGTCATAGCCAAAACGCTCAAACTCTGCTTTAGTATTTTTAATCATATTCCCCTTTAAATCAGTGATAATCACCGAATCTTTTTCTTTTGCACGCATAATCAGGTCTAGCGTGGGATAAGTATACATTTCTGTTTTTCCAGATTGTGTTCCTGCGTCTACCCAAGCATTGGTTTTATTTCGATCCATAAACACATATCCCTTCGAACAAAAAGGCAGTGAAAATCCTTGAAACTTCCATAAAAAATACCACACAGGAGACAAATTAAAATGAAGGACCGGAATCCCACTTTCTCCTTCATATTCTTCCTCATTCAACGCCACAATTGGATATTGTTCAAGCATTTCTTTAAAGGTTGTCCAACGAGCAACCCCTTTTGTGCCTTTGTTTAAATCCCTATAAGCAATTCGCATTTGGTATAGTTTTTTTGGTACAAGCAATAACCAAATAACCAAAACTGCTAGTGGGAAAAAGCGCATGTACGCACCGAATAAAGGCGCTGGTTGTAAAGGAGACGTTTGTAAGAGATAGGCCCATAATTGTTGCCCAATAGACGGACCGTTTTCCATCAGTTCTGGTGAAATCCCTTGATTTTTTACCGTAACTAACGCAGTTAAGCCTACATAAAGAAGTTTTGTGAGAATATTTAATCCTATAAGCAATGCAAAATAAGAGACTACACCAACAAAAACAATCACTAAAGGGTGCGCAAGAATCACTTTCCATTGTTTATATTTCTTATGCATGAATCTCCCTCCTTAACGACCAAGACCTTGCGTCCTCTTTTTAGCAGCTGGTGCATGTTCTTTTCGTGTACTAGAGGGGGTCTGTGTTTTTTCTTGTTCATTGGTCTTGGCTAAGCTTTTTTCGTACTGTTGATCAATTTCTTGTATAAATTGTTTACATGTTTTTTGAATATCTCCTAAAATAGCCACTTGTTCTTCTGCGTTTTCCTCATAAAACATTTGGCCATTTTTCGTCCAGTTAGCAATGTAAGGAATCGCATGTTCTTTCGTATCTATCCCATAATGATTTGAAACAACATAAGACACCATTTCTGCTTGTAATTCCTTGATATTGGTCGTTTGTGCCGTCACTTGTTTGGTAGACCAGTACGAATTCGGCTCATTTTGTCGCGTACGATCATGTAATTGCGCATGGGCCAATTCATGTATCAAAGTAGCCACTTCTTCTGTTGGCGTGTTTCTTGGATTGAGTACAATTTCTTTTTGTTTGCCGTCTATACTTGTCGCAAAAACGCCTTTAGCCAAACCTAACTCCTGAAAACCCATACGAGACGTTTGCGGCGTACGAATAGGTACCTGCATTTTCTCTGAAACATGGTGCAACGATTGTTTTAAAGCAGCTAAATCGGTTGTTTTTTCTGTTGAAAAGGCAAACCGTTTATTAGGAAACAACTTAGGATAATCCTCAGGTTTCGCATTGGTTTGCGTAATATCAAATACAGTTGTTGGCGAAAACGAATAAATACTATGTTTCGTTAATTCTCCTGTTTGAATTTTTTCTTTTTGTTCTTTGGTGGCTTTTGATAAAGGAATACATTGCCCATTTTCTCCCTTAATGTATTCAAAAATATTGGGTTTTAAAATACGAATCCCTTTCTCGCCTCGTTGAACAGAGAAGCCCATTTTTTTGAAAAAGGCAAAGCTTCCTACTGCCTGAGCACCTTCAAATTGCGCCTGAATCAATGCTTGATTCCGAAAAGAATACTCATAGAAACGATCCATAAACCGCAACAACTCTAATTGATCTTCAATTGTTTTGGTATGGTTTTGAATGTAGGTCAAGCTTTTTTCAGTCATTTGTTGGACCTCTTGTTCAATTTCTTCTTTTGTCCGTTTTTGCCACTTAGCCATTTAGAAACTCCTCTCTAGTCATAAAGACCCCTTCGCCAAATTGATGTTTTTCTTTTAGTATTTGTTGGAAATCTTCCGCAATCACTTCGTCTACTTCCAACATTAATTCTTCTTTTGTTTCTAAATCTTTCGCGTATAGCCGATTAGGCTCCACCTTTGTGATTCGAACCAATTTCTTTTTATTCATGTGTTCCTCCTAAAAACGTTATTTTTAAATACAAAAAAGAGTCCCTGCAAATAAGCAAGGACTCTTTCTAGTCATTTTTTTGATCTTTTATACAGGTATAGATTGTGCTCACACAGAGTTAAGCAATAAAAAATTCCTAAACTTGCATGCAAGAGTATGTTAAAAATAGATAACTCAAAGATATTTACTACTTGTGCCACACAAAAAGACACTCCTAGACTCAGATAGAAAATACCTAACCATAAGAAAGGAACTTCTTTCTCTTTTGACGGTGTTCTTTCCACTAAAAATGGCAAGAATGACGGGAAATATTTTACTTTGAAGGCAAGCTCTATTTTTCTAGGTACAAGGTTTTCTTGTTCCGTTAAACTTCCTTTGTCCTTCGATAACGTATACACACGTTTTTCTCTTACCAACTGAAAATACGTCTTTTCTTCTGAAGAACGATCTGATGTTATAAGTTTTTGAGCCAACTCTTCATCATGGAGTTTAATTACTTGTTGCCACAAACAACAAATAATAAGTAGTGAAGATATCGGTAACAGCTTGTGCCACACTGATTCTGAAAGTCCACCAACTATTCCTATTAAAGCCCACGAAATAAACACATTTGTAATAGGTGTCAAAAGTTTTAACAGGCTTCCTTGTTCTTTTATGAAATGACTGAGCAAATAAACACAAACCAAAACAGCATATATTAAACGAATATACCTCCCTACTCCAAATGTTTCTTGCCCAAAAGAAATAGTCATGGCATTCATACTCTGCCAACCTTCCATTCCCACATCAGCTAAAGCAAAAAAGATACATACATTTACAACCATATTAAATACGCGTTCCACTACATATTGTTGATACCAATACTTCATATTAAACCTCCACTAATGCTGCTTTCGCATGTTGTAATGCACTTACTGCGTCATTTACTTGTTCTTGTGTTGCTTGTGGATCTGCCATTACTTGATTAGCTGTTTGCAACGCTTGATCCAATGTTGCCCAACTATCCGATGTATAGTTTGAGGCTTCTAACTGAGCAACTTCTTGAATCAGCTGTGTTAAGACGGTCTTATCTGCTTTTTTTACCAATTGCTCTTTGGCTTGTTGTAACGCTGCTAATTGTGCTTGTGCTGCTTCTTCTGTTACTTCACCACTAGAAACAAAGGCTTTCGCTCTAGCCAATTCAGCTGTAAATACCGCTACGGATTGTTCCGTATACTCGGTTAAATCCATTTGTTCGCAAACTTCAATCAAACGCGTCAATTGTAATAGACTATAATCTGGTTCCCCAATCGTTTGTAATTGAGCTAACGCTGCTTGAACCAATTGAACACTTTCGTCCACTTGGGCTTGTGTAGCATCCACAAATTGCAAGACTTGTTGCGCTTGACCTACTGCTTCGTCTAATACTTGTAAACTTTCAGCTGTATACAACGCGCGATCAATGCCTTTGGCTTGCTCAACAATCGCTTGAAGCGCTGCTTTTTCTCCACGTTCTACTAAGTGCATAATCGCTTGATTCAACTGATTTAATGCTTCATCAATACGTTCTTGTGTCGCTTCGCCTTCTTGAATCAACGCTGTTGCTTGTTCATACGCTTGATCTAAGCGTTGGGCACTTTCTGTCGTATAGTTTTCTCGTTGAATGAGCTTCACTTGCGCGACCAACTGCTCTAAATCAGAAAAATTGCCTCGTAGTACCAACTGATCAATGGCTGCTTGTAAGGCTTCTACTTGTGCATTCACTTGAGCTTGCGTTGCTTGACGTTCTTCTAACATAGTTTTAGCTACCTTCAGTTGGTTTTGCATCGCTTGATAAGAAGCTGTCATATAAGCAGAAGCTGGTAAGCCTTCCGCATTTTCAACTAAGCGTGCCAATACTTGATAATCCACAATCGCTACTGGTGGCTGTGGATCAGGTTGTGGCGTTGGTTCTTGCGGTGTTTCTGGTTGAACAGGTGGCAATGGAACAACTGGTTTGTCCATTTCTTCGCTTGGTTTTGTTTGTGTATTATCTGTTACTGGTTTTTGCGGAGATTTTTCTGGTTTAAAAATTGCTGGTTGTTGCAATACTTGATCAAGAATTGTTGGTTGTTTTGTTGCTTCCTTGTCTTTGATTGATTGTGCAACAGCGACCAGTTCTTTCGGCGATAAGGAGGACTTCGTTGTTCCTTTATTGTCTGAATCTTTCGCTGTTTCTACCAAGCCAAACCGTTCAAAAACATCCGTTGAAACGTCTGTGGTTGTTTTGTTTTTCTTTGCTTGACTTTTTTTAGTCGTAACACTTGATTTTTTTCGACGATCTTCAGGAATGATCCAAGAATCAGTTTCTTTTTCTTTCTCTCCAGAAAATTTTTCAGTTGCTTGCTGCTTTGGTGGGGTAAATGCTTGGTAGGTCGCATAACCGACAGTTCCCGTACAAACCGTCACAGCGGCTACAATACCTAATAATTTCTTATTTTTTAATAACTCCTTGTCAAAAATTGGCTTATTCATTTTCATAATAAAGCTCCTCTCCTAATTGTGTTAAACGTTGTTTCCACAGTTTTTCATTTTCTGAATCTTTCTTTTCCCGATAAAGAGCGATCATTTCTTGACATGTTTTTCCCGTCTCGATCAATTCCTTTATTTCTTCACTTTTCAAGCGCTTATTGATTGATTCAGCTTCTGAAAATGATTCTTTTCGAATCGCTCGAATAGCTTTTTTTGTCCAAGCTTTTTTTAATTCTGTGGCTAATTGGGTACTTTTTAAGGTTTTATTCAAGATTTCTGCTTCTTCTAATTGATCCAGTTGAATATACGCATAGGCCAACATTACTTTTCGATCCGTATTTAATTCTGACCCTTCAGTTTGAATGACCTTTTTCCATTCTTTTTGGTAGAAAGCCAAATCAAAAGTTCCCTCATCAGTGGGAAATTGCGCATTAAATGTTTTCAACTCCTGAAACGCTTGTTGTTCCACTAAATATTGTTCAATGGCTTCCCGTTTATCAGGAAAGGCAACAGCTGCTTCCGCATATTTTTCTTCTTTTAACAATTGTTCATAGGTTGGCTTGCTTTGTACGTCTTGCTTTGAAAAAGAACTTACCCAAAAACCACCTATTCCAAGAAAAACGAGAAGAAGTACCCCTAGGATTATTCCTTGAGTACTTCTTACTGAAAAGGTTGGCAAAGAAAAAGAACGCTTTGACGCGTTCACTGAGGGCTTACGATTCCTTTTTTCCTTTGGTTTAGGTTTTTTCTCTCGTTTTTTTGGTTCTTCTAAAGTATCTGGTGCTTCTAATGCTTGTTGGATACTGGTTAACAGCTCTTGACATTCGTCAGAATCTGTCCGTTTGTGTAACGTGGTAAATGTATGTTGGACAACTAAAAGAAGGTTGCGTGAATGACCTTCTCCTATTACACAGTCATCCCGAAAAAGAATGTCTTTGTCTTCCATAATGGTTAATCGGATCGTATCTTTTTTTCCAGTATCTTCTGCAAACGTTTCTAACTTTTGCAAAAGCAAGTTGGCTTCTTTCACCGTTAATCGTTTTCTTTTAGAAGGGAGAAGTGTCTTCACCTTCCTCCCTCCTGTTATCTGAACATACATGAACTTTCCTCCATTACGCGCTCATTAACCAAGTAACAATCGCTGCTCCCGCTACAGCAACACAAATCCCTAATACAATGTGTTCCATATGTTCTTTGGCTTCTTCTACTTTTCGTTGATTTTTACGCATCATATTCCAAGCCGCCAGCAACAGCTGTAACGTTGCCCAAGAACCAATTAGACCTGAAGCACCGCCAATAAGAAAGGTTAAAACTGTTTGAATTCGTTCCATTAAGCTTGTCCTCCTCCATGATTTTTATGATTAGAATGAAAAGACCCTGGCGTTTTTTCCGCTTGTGTTTGTTTGGTCATCATCGCTAACGCTTCTGTCAACGTGTCTTGGTTCGTGGAGATATATTGTTGATACAACTCCCCCAACCACGTATCATGGTCTTCTTTTTTCGCTGCCATGATTGCTTTTGCTAATTTTCGCCGATTGTTTAATTCGGTTTGTGTAATTTTCATTTATTTAAGTGCCTCCTAATAACTTACTTTTCGTTTATTTCGTTTTAATTGCTTCGCTTGTTGTTTCTTTTCCTGACGTTCACTTCCAAATGTCGGGGTAAATCGTTGGCCAATCAAACGCAACTCATGTAAAAATGCTAATTCCTCGTTATATTGACCGACAGGAACTTTTTTCACCCATTCCCTTTTCCGACCATAGCCTTGCCAGATATAGCCTGCTTGGTAAAGAGCTTGTTTACAATGAAACCCTCCTGAAACGCCGATATAGTAATGCATACACAAAAGTGCTTCAACGGGTCGCAAAACACTTATTTGAATCATTGGAAATTGTTGATTTAGAAAGGCTGCTTCTTGTTCTGCCTCTTGTTTTGTTGAAAATTCCTTTTCCCAAGCTTTACCTAACGTAAAGTAGCGGTAACTTCGATTTTTTAATAGCATTCGTGCCTCGTAACTATTCGTTACATGGACGGTAAAACCATTGTTTGTCGTTTGATTGGGTAGCTCCCACGAAGAAACCTCTCCAAATCGTTCCACTAGCTGATCATATTCTTTCACCGCATAGACAAGTAGAGTATCCTCTGTCAACAAATCCATAGCCATGGCCGTACTTACCAACAAAAAGAAACGTTCATAAAACGCGTCTTTTTGTTTCAGCTCTCCTTCATCCATGAACAACACATGACGTGTCAATTCTCGTAACAGCGTTAATACCGTAGCTTCAGGAGACTGCGTAAGAGTAAACAATTCAATTTTTCGGTCATTCGGTACATATTGGCCCTGCTTACTTTTTAATTCCTTTGGGACAATAGAAACAGTAAAATCCAAATAAGGCGTTGCGTCCTCATACGTATTGGTTAATACCGTACACAACAAGTGATGCAAGGTTTGTTCTTCTCCAACCATTCCTCTCACCTCCCTTCAAAGCAACAAAAAAAGCAAGTAAAAACTACTTGCTTCAAAAATTGCTTTATGTTATATAATAAATAGAAGGACAATACTCCTTTAATAATCCCTGTGACTAAGTCACAAAACAAAAAATACTCCTTTGGTGTCCAGTAGTTGCGGTACTGGACATTCTTTTTTTCTTGAAAAAAAGACAGCATTTGTGGTATAAAAAAACAAAGAACAGTGTTATTTTCTGTTCTTTGTCACACTCAAGCGTCCGTTAGCGGATACTAACGGGCGTTTCTTTCTGGATCAATAGTCTACCAATAACATTGTCCAAAAATAGTCAATCAGTGGTCGATTGACTGTTTTTATTATAAAATTGACATCCTTTTCATTTGTTTTATAATGAAAGGTGTATTAAACACTCCATCACAATCTGTCTTGAAAGGCTTCGCATATTTTGTCGAGCCTTTTTATTTTTTATTGAAAAAGTTCTTTGGCTGTGATATAAAATAAAGAAGCGAGTAACTCAAACATAGTGCAAATCCTGAGTAAATTCGACGCATTGAATTTACGACTGCCAGTCTAAAAGACTGGTATTTTTTTATTGAATTTTTTTGAATAATATGCTATATAAATAACATATACCTCAAAAAAATTAGATAATGTTTTCTAAACCGCTGTTGAAGCAATCAGTCATGATTGCTTCTCTTTTTTTATTTCCTTTACTCAGAAGCTTCTTGTTTTAGAAACTATTAGCTTTCCACTTTTTAAATACCTCTTTTCTTTTTATTCTCATTCACTAGCTTCTTCTAAAGTGACTGATGAATCAGTTTCAAGCACACATTCTTGCACAGATAAACTTTTCGGTTCGATAATTGACCACTTCAATTTCACAGTAACAAATGTTTCTTTTAGATATTTTCCTATATGAGTATGAGAAGTTTGTCCTTCTATATAGGCAGGTTGGTTTTCGTTCTCATGTTCAACTATTTTAAAACCAATTGGAACAAAAATCTGCTCAGCATAATCCGATAAAATAACTTGATCTTGAATACGTTTAGGAATAGAAGCAGCCTCTCTTTTTTCTCTATAATCTGCAATAATAGCTAAATGGTTTCTTGCACTTTTCCAAAAAAAGTGAATTGCAAGACTACTTAAAAGAAACGTTAGTAAATTGGAAAGAAATGTAAAAATGAATTCTATTGGAATATCATCCAACGTTTGGATATTCGGAATTTGTTTTTGCCAAATTAAATAGACAAACCCTACACAACAATAACTGATAAATGATTTTACTAAATGACAGAATCGCTCTCTTTTATAATCTGAGTTAGATATGTCCCATAACAAACCTACAAAATGGCCAAGAAACCAAATAAGTAAAAAACTACTTAACGTGGTGGCTACAGCAGTAAACAGCTGTTGTTTAGATATTTCCAAAATTTTATCTAATTCATAACAAAGTAGAATAAAATTCAAAAAGTACAATAGACAAACTATCATCGCACGATATCTAATAAAATAAATAAGATTCATCAATTGCACGCGATAAAACGCAGAACTTGTTAGGGTTGCTACACACTTATTTTTGGTTTCTTTCATTTCACGTTTTAACTCGTTGAACATTTTTTTAGCATCATTTTTCATTTGTTAAACCTTCTTCCTTCACAAATTCTACAGAGTGACTGTTTGCTTGTCGCAACGCACGATTTTGTGAACGTAATTCTTCATTTTCTAGTTGAACTCGTTGTATTTCATCGTTGAGCTGCTTTAAAAAGTCCAACGACTCTTGAATTGCTTTTTGTTTGTCAGTCAATAAACCAAGTTGAGGATCTTCTACCTGTGAAAATCCACTTGATAGTTGTTCTTCTAGCTTCTCTGAATGCTTCTGTTGTTCTTTTAAATGATTTTTAGATTCTTCCAATAATCGACTTTCTCTAAATTTTTCCCCCATGAATCTACTTAATGCCAATGATACTGCCGTTGATATCGGTAGTAGCAATACCAATAAAAAATGGTTCATTGTTTGATTTTCTCCCTTCTACTTTTCTTCTTATTATTTTTGTAATTTTGAATAACAAAAAACTACTAACATCCCATTTGTTAGTAGCTAGTGTTGGCTTGATTCATCTTTTTTCAATTGCTTGAGCGATTTCTTCAATTGTACTATGTTCATAATCAATATACTTTAAATTTCCCAATCCAAACATAATATCATAAGGGTCTACTTGGTCTAGTTTTACAATAAACCAAGGCTTAGCTGTTGATTGTTGATAAATCACTTTATCAAAAAAAACGAATAATTCATGCTTAGCAAACATCGATTCTTTGGTTGCTTCACTTAAAAATATAATCGGAATATCCGATAAACGAACAACTTCGTCTATACGTTCCATTAATCTGTCACCTACATCAATTTGTTCTTCGTCTAACCAAAAATCTAACCCATATTCCCTCAAGCCCGAAATAATTTTTTCTACTTCTGCTTTATTCTTATGACAGTATGACACAAACAACTTTTTCTTTGTCTCTGTTTTCAGCGTGAACGCCCTCTCTTCCATCATTTTTTTTGAAGGTAAGAGAAAAATACTGTCAACAAACAGCTTAATTTCCTCTAAGTCAGCCTTAAAAGGTAATGAAACAACATTGTATTGCTGATTATTCATACAGTTGAAAATTTCTTCTTGACCAAAAAAATCGTCAATTTTCATTCCTGAGCGTACGGCTATTTCTTTAATTTTTTCAATATTAGATTGGGTTTCTACAATCATTCCTGTTTCTAAGGAATAATGAGTCTTGTTTACAAAAAGAATACAGACACCTGTACAATCTACTAAATGATTGATTTCTTGAATAACTTCATAATAGCAATCATACTCTTCATACGGAAAGCGAAAAGTAAGCTTCTTTTTCATACAAATTTCTCCTATTTCTATCAAGTTCTCTCGACGATTCCATTGGACTAAAACCGTTTTTGAAAATCTATAATAGAAAAAAGATTCGATCGCTTTTCGGACAAAGTAAAACTCATTATCATTTTTCATACATCCTATTTTCTCTAAAGGAACACTAAATCGACAATACTTATATTGATTACTTGCTTCACTAAACAATTTGTCTAAAAAAGAAGGATCATAGATTCGAAAAATCCGTTCCATTCGCTATCCCTCCTAACACAAATAACAAACGATCTATCTCTTTTTATGAAAAAAATGTTAACTAGTGTTCTTAAGCTTTTATCATATAAACAAAAGAAAAGCAGACACGTTGTCTGCTTTTCTTTGTTTCTTTATTTGGGCATGATATAACTCAACATACTTGTTTGAGTTGCTGCAATTGTACGAGTAGATACGACGTTTAAGCCTTGTACATTCATTTCTGAAATGTAAATTGAACCGTCTTGATTCACTTTTTCGACGAATGCCACATGCCCATACACTGGATCTGCACCTAACACGCCCGCAGGGAAGGAAACGGCTGTTCCTGCTTGTGGTGTGCGGCTTACTTCATATCCTCGGGCTTGTCCTGTCACGCCCCAGTCTTTTCCATTTCCCATGGTTAAGTCAATGTGTTTGCCTAATTGAGTGATTCGATTATAGACATACTGTGTACAATTTCCCCACGCATAGCTATTAGACGTATCATAGTTTTCACCATTATACGCTGGAAAATCAGATTCTGTCATTTCTACTGTCGCTTTCGGATGATCATACATGGTTAAGTCGTAGGTTTCAATTAAGCCGTTTAATTTCTGATTGTATTGACTATCTGTCGCATAACGTCCTGTCAAATACTGAGTAGCTTCTTGATAGGTTTTCGCTTTACTTTTCCAGACACCTTCATAAAAAGAAGCATTACCTGCCAACCCTTCTTTTAAGAGTTTCGCGTAGTCTTTCAGGCTCTCTTCGTAGCTCTGATATTGTCTAAAGGTTGCTTGGGTAGTATAAAGCGTTCCATTGCCTAAATCCTCTTGTGTCGCAAAAGAGACCCCTTTTCCGTTATGTGTGCCTTTAATGCCAAACAAATTATAATTTGGTGCTTTTGATAGCAAACTTTGACCACTAGCAGATTCTAAAATCGCTTGCGCAATCATAACAGATGCATATAAATCATTTTCTTGCCCCACTTTTCTAGCTGCTTCTCCAATTTTTTGAATAAATTGTTCTACACTTTCATTTTTTCCAAAGTGAATTGTTCCATCTGAAGAAAGCGTACTTTCTGGCACTAACTCTTGAATAGGCGCTGACGGGGCTTGGTGATATTCTTTGACTTCGTCTACAACAGGTGCTGCTATTCCTTGATTTGTTGTGCTTGTTTCTGTATTAGTAGAAACACTTGATTGAGTGGACTCATTTTGTTGGTTCGTCGGCGTTTCTGTTGGCTTTTGTGGTGTTTGTGTCGGTGTTGAATCCGTTGGTTTGGATTCTTCCACAGGCTGATTTTCTTCTGGTTTTTGTTCTGGTTCTACGGGTGTCGTTTCTGGTTTGCTTGAATCTGGCACCGTAGGTGTTTCTGGTTCCACTGGTTGCTCAGGTGTAGTTGGTTGTTCTTCCGTGGAAGAATCTGTTGGTGGTGCTTCTGGCGTTGTTTCTGGAGTAGAATCAACGGTTTCTTCTGTTTGTCCTCCATTACTTTCTTCTTGAACCGTCGCAGATTCTGAAGAAAGTGTCGGCGACGTAGGTTCTTCATTTGCAAAAACTGCTGGTGTATAGCCAAATACTTGGCTAACAACTAATAATGCAGACAATAATTTACTTGTTTTCTTCATGACTTTTCCTCCATTTATTTCATTTTTTTCTTACCAAACAGAAGTATATACATCTGTTTGTGAAAACTTTTTTAACACATTATAAAATTTTTTCAAAATTCTGTTTAAAGCAAGTCGTTTATTTGTGTTATATACTCGGTTAACTGCGGGACTTTCTTAAAAAAGTTTACCAGTGTCTGTTTTGAAAAAGTAGGTTTAAAGTAAAATGCAAAAGGGTGATTCTCCTTGACAGGTATCAAGACGTCAAAGGAATAAACTTCCATTGCTTGATCTTTCACTTGGTTAAGTAGTACTTCTTCAGAATCATTAAATTCTCCTAGAAGGTATCCTTTGTTTGTTTTGAAACACAAAACTAAAGAATACTCTCTTTGATTTTTGTCTGTAGGTACATACAAATCTGGCCAGTAAGGTTCCGTCCATAATGGGTTATAATCAAATAGAAAAAACTGATTGCATTGATACGCCATGATACCTTCTCCTTCTAATTTTTTACTTTCAGGTGCCACTTGTTTAATTTACGTTTCTTTATTTTGGATGATTTTGGTACGTCAAATCCAAACAAATCTTTCCAAACACCATGGCTTCCTTGTACAATCGGTATCGGCAAACACTTACCTGAATGTATCAAAATTATCTGGGTATATGCCCTCAACTGATCTGGCTTCAACAAGCCGTTCTTCTGAAATTCCAACACTTTATTCGGTAAAAGTGAAATCCGAAAAAGATAATTATTTTCATCATAATAAAGTTTTACATCTGTTTCTCTCACTGCCAAAGCTTTTCCTTCAGCTTTAAAAATACTTCCCATAAAGTTCCTCCTAAAATTTTCTCAATCATTATAAGTAAAAACAGTGAACTTCACTGTCAAAAAATACTATGTTACTCAACATGTAAAGCTAGATAACTTAAGCATACGCCTAAGAAAAGACCAACAAGTAAGCCACAAGCAAAAAGAATGCTACTCATTTGTGAACTTCTCCTTCTATTTTCTTATCATTTACAAACAACTCTGTTCCATCTTGATTGACACGTACTTTTTGATTATCAGTTGTAATTCCGCTTAACTATCCTGAATACAAAAAGTCAACTTGATACAAATCAATAGTATTGTCTGCGAGCTTTTTGAACTGTTTTTGTTTATTTAGATAGTTCTCATTAGCAATTTGAATATTTTTTACTTCCGTACCTCTAAGGGTACCTTTTAAATAAAGTCCTGGGAATTTTTCCCTTTTTGAACTGTCCGCTCCATTGAAAATAAAAGTAACACTAAAAGGAATAGCCTTCTTTTTTGGCCAATCTTCAATCTCTATAATTGGTCTAAACTTCTCATTTACTTTTTCTGGTAACAGATAATGTTTTTCTTCCAATCTCTGTTGAATCGTATCTTTCCACTCGTTCTCTTGTTTAATATACAAACAAGGCATCACAATTAAAGCAATTACAAAAACAATTAAACCAGTAAAACATGTGTTTACTACTACGTCCGATTTTTCATTAAAAATCGCCATAATAAAAAGAAAAAGAAAAACCAACGCAATTAACGATATCATTATCATTATCCAAACCATAAAAATCCTCCTCAACATAAAAATAGTCAACATTTCCTAGTAGAAACCAAAATTATTGAAGTAAATCGCCTTTTTCCTTTAACTCTTTTTCATTTCTAAAGATTCTTTTTTCAACATCCACAATATTTGAATCTAGCACCCGTATACTCTCCTTCAAATCTTCATAAAAATTAAATATATCGCTTAAAACAACATATTTTTGAACATATAAAAAAGTAAGAATAATTAAAATAGATGGAAAAATCATAAAACAACTGAAATCTCCAAACCATATAAATAATTCGCTTAGAATACCTATAAAAATAGAATTTTCATCAAATTTCAAAACATTCATACTCATACCACAAACATAAAAGAGACCAGAGATAATAATTAATGCCAAAAAAATGTCAAAATACTTTGCCCAAAGATAAAAAACGTACTGAACAAAACGGAATCTGTGCTTAGTACACTTTAATAACAACGCTTTTTTGTAACGTAATTTTTTTCGTTGTCTGTTCAATCGCTTTGTTTCCTTACGTAACTTTTTCATTGCTTCTTTTCTTTGTAAAAGGTTTATAGTTTCCATTACTATTTCTCCCTATCCTTAATTATTTTTACAAAACTACCTATTCCATTTTCCAAATTTCGGATTTCTTGATTCAGGTATAATAAAAAAATTGAGATCAGGCGTTTGCATAAAGCAAGTATTTTTTCTCATTTTCTTTGATTGGCTAACAGGCTTTGTGGAATTATCAGACAAGATATTAGCGTCTAAAAACCAATTTTCATGGATATTTCTACTTTGTTTTTTCTTATTAAAATTGTTCAAAAATTTAGAAAGCATTGATCTCCTTCTCCTTTATCGTTCCTTCCCATTTCACTTCAAATACTATAACAAAACTAGAGATAGCCTCTGTTGACTATCTCTAGTTCGCTTCATTATTCTTTGACTTTACGCCGTACCAAAACAACACTTGCACATACAAAAAGAAACAGCCCTAATGCCACATATGCAACATTTGCTGTTTCTCCTGTTTTTGGTAATGCTTTTGGTGTTTTGAAGGTAACTGTTTGGTCTTTATTGGCCAAGTTATCTTCTTTACCAACAAGTTTTGTTTTTTCTTTGTCGTAATAAATATAGTGAGTAGCTACCCCTTTTTGACCGTCTCTCATCGTATTTTTCGCAATTGGAATATCTACATGGATCGTTTCATTTTCGGCTTTTGCTGTATACGTTGATTCGACAGTCGTAATCACTTTTTTCGTTTCTGGGTCTACGTATGGAGTAACGATAGTGTACGTGTGTCCTACTTCAGAACCTTTGATTTTCACTTCATCACGTAATGTATTGTCAATGGTTGGGTTCGCTTCTTTCTTACCGTCTACAGTCGCTAAAAGTGTCGTAATTTCCATTGGTTTGCGTTTGTTGACTGCTTTAAGGGAAATGACTTGGCCATTCGTTTCTGGTGTTACTTCAAAGCTCAAATCGTCTGTATTTGGATAGTACCAGCTCAATGGTTTTGTTTCTTTAAAGCGATAGTTTCCAGTTGGCAATTTCTTCACATTGATTTTTCCGGCTCTATCTGTCTTGTACGTATTTACCACAGTTTCTTTTTTACCATCTACACGAATTAATTGGAACTCAACCCCTTCAAGCGGTTTGTTTCCTAAGTTATCCGTTTTGATTAGCTCTACGTCTGTATACGCCAATTTGTTTTCAATCTCTTTCCGAGCCATTTTCGTCAAGATTTCTTTATTTTCAGCGTATCCGTCCGCAAATACATGAATCGTATGCTCTTTTTCATTCGTAGAAGGTACATATTTAAATCCATATTTGGTTTCGTCCAACACATGGTCATTACCTGCATCAATTTCTTTTAAGTAGAAATTACTTTCTACATTTGGTAATGTTAAGCCTTCAAAAACTAATTTGCCGTCTTTGACTTTCGCAAAAGCTAATGCAGTATCATGAGGTAAAATATCAAAGCCAATTTGAATACCACCTTCACCAACAAACAAGCCAAAGACTTGGCCATTCTTCGCATTTTCTAGCTCGATCACTGGTTTGCCGTCTTCCCAACCAGTTACAACTTCTTGTTTCTTGTAGCCGTATACGTTGATTTCTTGCAATTGATTTTCAACTTTAACGGTTGTAGAAGCTAATTCAACCAGTTGTCCTTCGTATTTGATTTCAAAAGGAATTGGGTCTTTTAACATCACAAAACCATTTGGTGCTTCGATTTCTACTGCTTCGTATTTACCTAGATACAAGTTTGGCTCAGATTCAGTCATTCCTAAATCATTTGTTACTAACTCAAAATCTTTGCCGTCTTTTTGAACATATTCACCTTTGGCCAAACGAACTGTTCCGTCTGGTGTTGTAATATCTTCTCTTGCACGGATTTTGAATTTTACACCTGCTAAATCCACTTGGTCATATTGAATTTCCGCATATTTCCCGTACTCACATTCTTTTTCAACAGTAGAAATTCCTTTTTCACCTGTCTTATGGATTTTTACTTGGCCTTTTTGTGGCATATTCTCGAATTTAATCGTAATTACACCGCCTGCATCGGCTTCAGTAACAGAGAAAACAACTGGTTCAGTCGCAATTAAGTAGCCTTCCGGCGCACGTAACTCACGAATTTCATAACGATCTTTACCGAATGGTAAGCTATCGCTTGTCACCAATTCCCCTTTTTCATTGGTTTTGAATTCGTCACTAATTTCTAATGAGTTTGGTACACGCATAGAAACATAGTCGCCTTTACCGTCATTTGCCCAGCGGTCCCAAATTTTGAACGTTGTATCGCGTAGCGGAATATTTTTTCCTGTTTCTGCGTCAACTTTCACTAAATGTAGACGAGCTTCAATGATTTTATCTTCCAATACCCAGAAGAATTTTTGGTCTTCTTCTGAAATAGTAAATTCAATTGGATCAATCGCTAAATATCCTTCTGGCGTTTTAGTTTCTTCCATGACATAAGAATCGTAAGGCAATGTTTTACCTGTACTTGCTTTACCATTTTTATCCGTTGTCATCACTTTTACAACTTTTCCAGTTGTTTTTGACGTGATAGTGAATTCTGCCCCTTCTAATTGAGGCTTGATATTGTCTGCTTTTCCTGTGATTGTATCAAGGACTTTTTTGACAAGTGGTTTGTCACCAATTTTAACAATTTCCACGCCACCTTTAATGACTTGGTCTTTTAGCGTCATTGTTTTTACTGCGACAGTTTTATCTTGACCTGCATACGCAATGTTTACTGGATATTTTGTTTTATCTAACGTATATCCTTCTGGTGCTTTGATTTCTTGAACATAATAGTCATGCATAATTTGAATGTTTTCAAAAGAACCTGTGACTTTGTCTCCAGATTTTTTCAACGTCACTTCTTTTACTTTTTGACCATTTGTTTCAAATAAACCATACACAGCGCCTTCCAACTTAGCAGATCCTTGCGCTTGATTTCCTGTTTCCTTATCTTCTTTGATAAGATCTAAGCGTCCAACTTGCTTTTTGTTTTTGAACGTAACTGTAATTGTTTTATTCGCTTCAACTGTGACTGTTTGTGGTGTTTTATTAAGAACGTAGCCGTTCGCTGCTTGAATTTCTGGAATGGTTACTGTTGTCCCATGAGGAATATCTTTCAGGTCAGCTTCACCATTAGCGTTAGTTACCACTTCCACATTTCGGCCACCATAAGAAAGCTTGAATTTCGCACCAGAAATAGCTTTTCCTGTGTCTGCATCCACTTTTTTGATTTTTACATTACCGTTTTTTAGGACTTTGATTGGAATACTAATTTTAGCTCTATCAGGATCTCCTAAAACTGCAACTGTCTGACTACCTGGTTTAGCATATGCAATATTATTAGGATCTTCTGAATAACGTAAAAAACTAACATTTCCTGTTTCATTACTTGAGGCAGTTGCTGTTAGCTTTAATTGATTGCCATTTTTCTCTACTTTTACTCCTGCCGTGTTACTACTCATTTTTTGATAATCTTTAAATACACCATTTGTATCTGTTAACGTTACAGATTGGCCTACTTTTAATGTTACTTGTTGATTGTTAAATGAAGGTCGTTTTGCAAGATTCGCAATTCCATTATGGATTTCATTAATAATCCCTTGATTGCGTCCACTGTTTTGAATCCATTGAACACCTAGTTCATCCCACAAAAATGTTTGGGTATTCCAATAATGTGGAATATCTTTAGTTTTAGTATAGCCAATTGTAGCTCCTTGTTTCATTCTTGTAGTAATTTGACTAGGCATTACCGTTTGCGTATAACCACCAAAACCATTAACCAAAAGCCCTGGTTCAATACAAAAAAGTGGTTTTCCATTTGGAGTAGCCATTTCATCATAAACTGATCCCCATGTTTCTAAGCCACTATTAGGCATCCGAATATGCCAATTAACTGCAAATTGACGAACAACTTGAATCGTTATTCCTGCTCGTTCTTCTACTGCTCTACGCAATCTAGACGCTGATTCAACTGGAGTGAATTCATACAACTTACCATTTGAAGCAGTAAATCCTACGTGTGCTTCGTAAGAAGCGCCTTTAATCGCTTGAATTTCTTGTGTATGTGCGTCCATGAAAGCAAGTAATTCTGCTTTTACAAGCTCTGTTTCATTTCCTACTAAATAAGTATAGGCAGATCTATCAGAAGAATACAGTTGTTCTTCACCTTTTGCCACATCTGGACTTGAATTATCAGTGTTAACTATTGATCCACTCATTTCCGTATCTGTAGACGGCTGAATTTGTGTACTTGTTTCATTCTCTTTTGTCTCACTTGTCTTCTCTTTTTCAGAAGAACTTGTTTGAGTTTTTTCTGTTGTTTCTTCTTTTGAATTTTCAGTTGTACTAGACGTACTTTCAGAAGCAGTTGTTTCTGTAGTCGCCATAGACGGAAATCCTTCCGCTACAACTTGTGTTACAGGAGTTAAAGAATTCATTCCTAACACTGCTAAAGCAAAGAGTGTACATAATTTTTTTAATCGCATTTGTTTGCCCCCTTAATTAAAAATTTATCTATATAAACACCTAAATTGGTGAAATTTTTGTACAAAAAAAAGACCTTTAACATAAACGTTAAAGATCTTTCATAAGTATAGTGCCTATCTTAATTTAATGTTACACAATATCTGATTGTACCATCAGAAAATGAGCTAGTGGCAAGACCTGATCTATTGTATTCTTCATCAGTTAGATTTTTTTCTGCCCAAGCTTCAGCTTCCTCATATGTCATGAACCAAGGACTTACACGTCCAGCTGGTTCATTATCTGGCGTTGGTTCTTGTGGAGTTTCTGGTTGCTCAGGAGTAGTTGTTCCTCCATTTGAACCTCCTTGATTGCCTCCACCAGGTTGGCTTGGTTGTTCTGGCGTTGTCGTTCCTCCGTTTCCAGGAGTTGATGGTTGATTATTTTCTGGTGTAGAAGGCGTTGTTTGTCCGCCTTGGCTGCCATTATCTGGTTGAACTGGCGTTTGTTCTGGTGTACTTGGTGCTACTTCAACATTTCCAGTTTGTGTGTTATCTGTTACTACATTATTCGTTGTTGCTTCTTGTGCAGGTTGTCCGACAGGTTGAGAAGGATTTACTTTGTCTGTATCTTGAATCACTGTTTGAGCCACAGTTTCACCTGCGCTGTTTTGCACACTTGCTACATTGCCATCAAAACTCAATTTGTTTCCTGCGTAGATTAAATCTACATTTGCAATTTTATTCATATCTGCTAATTTTTGCACTGTAATATTTGTTGCTTGGCTAATAGCACTTAGTGTATCTCCCCAAACAATAGTATATTCATTCCCTTTAATTTCAGCTTTGATTTGTTCTGCTGTACGTGGTGTCCATTCTGCTGCTTCAGCTTTTTCACTATTCATTGCTAATGCAATTCCACCTACTGTTACTCCGATAGCCAATACTTTTAAAATTTTCATAATTTAATTCCTCCAAACTTTATCAATAAATTATTTACAAAAACATTGCACCAAAGTTAGTTCAAACTATTAAGTAATTTTGTTAATTTTTTTATTTTTTGATATACTAAACTTGGTTCAAGGTTTTATAATCAAAAATAAGAAAAGGTGAGATAAATAAAATTAACCAATCTAAACGAAATTCAAGAATGGTCTCAAAAAAACCTAATCAATAGAAAACAAGCTTCTAAAATATCAGGGCTAAATTATGAAGGCTTTTCAAGCGCTATTAAGCGACAACACATAAAATCTTTTTTAGAAATAGGCGATGAAAAGGGCCCTTCTCTTACTCGTCTTTATTTAAAAAGTGAAGTCGAAGAGTATGCCAATAAATTAAAAGAAAAAAGACAGAAACGGCAATAAGTCGTTTTCTGTCTTGCATTATACTTAAAACAATAATAAAGAATTATACAACGGAGGTTCTATGAATAAGAAATACATTGTTGCTATTGGTTCAATCTTACTGATTGTACTTACTATTATTGCTTTTACTGTATCTAACAAAACAGAAACACAGTCACAAAATACTGTTCAATCAACTACTACAAGCCATTCTAGTGAGCTTGCCGTTTATCCTTCATTAAATAGCCTAAGAGAAAAATATGGACAAGATTTAATCGATCTTGGTTCTTCTCAAATCACTACTGTCTTGTTTGAAAAGAAAAACGTAGCTTTTATCACTTCTGAAAAAGAAAATAATATTGAATTTCCACTTACCGTAACAGATAAAGAGAAAAACCTTTTTTCAATTTCTAGTATCAAACATACCCCTAATAATTTAAAAATAGGTGATACTTTTGGTCTTGCAAAAATCCATGAACAATATCTTGCATACTCCCGTTAAGTAACAAGAGAGCTTCTCTTGTTACTTTTATCACATAACCGTTTTTATTATATCAACTTTTTTTAACCGCTTCAATATTATATCTTAAGTATAATTGAAATAGTTACATAGTTGCTAATGTCTTTTTTTGAATAACCTTTACTAATTTAAATTGATAGCCCCATGTTCTGTTCTCCATTCTCTAAATTTTGCATCACTATTTTTCAAAATTCATCCTTTCAAATCCAAAAAGTTCATACAATCTTTTTGCTATTGAATATTTCATTGTGCTTTCTCCTCCTGTCAAATTCTTTCATGCTTTCTCTAAACAATTTTTTTGAAAAATTCATATTTCCTTACTAAAATAATTTTAGAAACTAAACACTAAATCGAAAGGACGAACGACCATGCAGCTAACTGTTTTTATTTTATTTCTTGCATTTTTAGTATTCGCTGTTGCCTTTTTATTACATAAAATCAGTTTAGGCGTTTTCTTGCTATTTTTCCCTGTAGCTCTGCTTCTATGGTTTAGCCTTCCAGCCATAAAGAAACATAAAACAGACAAAAACACGCACTGATTTTTCACTTTGTCTTCTTGGACCCACTTAAAAATTAATTTCGACTAGTTTATGGCGTCCGAAACTAGAAACCCTAATAGACAACGGTAAATGTAATGTCCTGTTTTTCATTACAAGTGTCTACATGTAGTGCAGCACACAACCTACCTTTTCCAGATAAGCGCTTCCCCATTACGAGAAGCCTTTTCTTTTTTATCAAAAGAAGTGTCAAAGCCTAGATCCCTTAGTAGCTGCTCTGATAAATCTAGGCGCTATAGGTTACTTTCCTTTTTGTATCCTTTCTACGTGCTCCAATTGTTTACCAAGAATCGTCATCATTCTTGTTCATTTACAAAAGTTATTCGCAAGCGTGTACTTCTATGCACCAATTCGTTGTTGTACATAGACTAAGAACGACCTTCGTTCATTCTAAAAAGGACTGGCAATAGTTTGCCCTAACTTTAACTGCTGACCGCTCACGCAACCTTCTTGTGTCCAACATTTCTCTTTTTCACATCATAGAAATCAACCAAAAGTTCCATAACATTTTCAAGCACGTCCAAGAAGACAAATCGTTTTTTATTTAGTTTTCGTAACGTAAAAATTTGCTCATTCCTTTTCCCGTAGGTTTTAACGGGGCACCACGTTGAATTCTACGGCCAATTAAAATACCGTTATGATCATAGACATGTTTAATTTCAGGATAAACATCTTTTAACAAAATTCTCGTCCTTTCTCGTACTTTTTTCTTGGTTCCTTCGAAATAATGCTCTACTTCAATCGCTTCTAACCCATCAATCCGATAGTTTTTACTGCTTTTATGCGTTTCAGAACGTATATTTCTTAACTGGCGTTTTTCCCTAGACGAAAATGTCGTCACTCTTGCGCCATAATACCCAATATCCTCTTTACGTAAGACTCTAATCACAAAAATTCCTCCTCGACATCATCATGAAAAGTTAGCACGCAACAAAAAAGGGGAGATTGCGCCAAATTGCACAATCTCCCCTTTGAAACATCCTACACACAGCAAAAACAGATTATACCAAAATAAGCGTCCCAAAATTCAGTTTCTCAAATGAGAAGAGAAAAAGAATTCAAAGGAAATCAAGAAAAAATGTTTTTCTTTTTGCGCATAAATTGATATAATACAGTTTGTTGTAACGCAGGTTGCAACAAAAGGACCGAGGGCAATTCATACGCTTTGGAGAGCTGAATTGTCTTAATCTCCCGCTAGGACTGCCAATCCTATGGAGACGGTTCTTTTTTTTGTTGCCTGCTAGCTTCTCATGCTTACTTTTAAGCTGGAAACTCAACAAACATTGCATTTATTTAAAGGTGTATTCTTTAATTCTAATAATTTCAAAAAAAGAATAGCATACCCTTAAAAATAATGCAAATAATTTTTTAGATTTACTAGTAAATTGTAATTAACACAAAAATCAACAGTAAAAAGCGAACTCGTGTTCCCTTTGTGTTTGTTTAGAATATACCATTAGCAAAATTTAGTGTCAATATTGATAAACAAATATGCAAATTTGCATACAATATAATCGTGATTGCTTGAAGCAGTTTAAACCCAATTATGGGTAGTTATATCTGGTAGATTCTCAATTTTATTTGAATTTAACTGGTTCTTTTTCTCAATTGCACATTCAACGAATAAGTTGTAAAAAGATTTATAAAATAACCCTTTAGGACTTTTTACAGAAGAATCAGTTTTAATTTTATGCATCACTCTTCGTAAACATTTGTCAATTTCTTCTTGATAATCTTCGCCTAACAAGACTGTAGCATACTCCTTTTCTGCTTTATTTTTAGCTCGAATAATTGTGCCAACTTTTTCATGAGCTTCTTGAATTGTATTTGAAAAAAGAGCAATATATTTTAAGCTGGACTTGTTTAAAAATGTTTGTTCTTGAACTTCATGAAACTGATCTAATAAAATTCGTTGGCGCATCTGCTCTTTATCCGTCTCTTTTGTGTCTATTGTATCTAAAGAATTATTTATATAGATATTATCTTTTACTTGTGCGATTTCAGCATATCCACTATTATTAAGGGTTTCAGCGTTTTTTTCACGGCGTGCGATTTCAGCATATCCACTATTATCAAGGGTTTCAGCGTTTTTTTCACGGCGTGCGATTTCAGCATATCCACTATTATCAAGGGTTTCAGCTTTTGTGTTTGCTGACAGGTATAAATCTTCTTTTTTTAACTCTGGCTGTAAGAGATAATATTTGTTTGCTATGTTTTTTCCAGCTTTCGCATCAAAACCGCCTCTGACAACTTCCAATAAGCCATACTTTTCTAATTCATCTAGGGTAGATTTAACTTTTCCTTGATAGCAATTCAGCATTTCCATGAGATCCTTTTGTTGAAAAATCAAATAAATCATTCCATCTTCGTCAATCCAGTTATTTGTGAGAGCAAGAGAAATTTTGTCTTTAAAAAGCATATAAGCAATCTTAGAACTATCTTTCATAGATTTGTATTTTTCATTTTTCAACAGAAACTGTGGGAATTTCCAAAATAGCTCCGAGTAGCTGTTTTGATAACTATACCCCCGTTCTTTAATATTCGTCATTATTTTAGATACTCCTTTATTAGATATACTTTAATCACATAGTAAGCAATTTAAAAATAGCAAAGACAAAAGGCGTTGGCAAGCAATAATAATAGCTATTTAAATTAGTTACCACTTTAATTCTTGTTAGAAACTATTTAGTTACCACCTCAACTTAATAAAATAAGTATTTACACACCACCATTAATATAAAAATAATTTATTTAGTTACTACCTGAATGTATAATTGTACTCTACTGTAAAGTGAATTACCTACTACTTTTAATAAACAATTAGTTACCACTTTAAATTTATTTAATTACTACTTATTTTGGTATGTAAATGTATAATTATTGGTAATAACGATAGTAATTAAATGAATTAGTTACCACTTTAAATTTATTTAATTACCACTTTAAATATAAAAATATGTGTATTATCTACTACCGAAATTATAATTAGTTACCACCTTCTTGTAGATTAAAAAAAATTGCCTACCACTTTAAATATAAAGATAAATTAATTAATTACCACCTTTAAATAAATTGATTACCACAGTAATTATTATTTAATTGAAATTAATTACTACCTTAAATACTTCTGGTGGCATTTAAACTAGTTATATTTTAGGTGGTATGTTATAATATTTATAAAATTGTACTTAGAGAGGAAGTTGCATGTATGGCAGCAAAGAAATATGTAATTGGTAACTTTAAAGGTGGCGTCGGTAAAAGTACTTGTGCTCAAATGTTTGGATTTGAGTCAGCAAAATTCAAAGAATTAAAAACATTAATCATTGATTTAGATATGCAAGGAAATACTTCTGATGTTATGAACTTAACGCATATGAATTTTTCTAAAGATGAGGGTGGGGGGGAAGGTGAGTTAATCGAATACACAAATACAATTACTGACGTACTTATTTCAAATATTGATCCACATGATGCTATTTATAAGATTATTGAAAATCTGTATATATTACCTGCGGATATGTCGTTTGAATTATACGATGATTGGATTAAAGATAGATTTCCTAATTCAATTGATAAGTTTAAATACATGGAAGAAAAATTATCTCCTCTATTTAATGATTTTGATGTCATTTATTTGGATGTACCTCCATCAATTTCTATTTATAGTAAATCAGCTATGTATATAGCTGATTGGGCTATTGTTGTGTTACAAACTCAAGTTAAATCTATGCGTAATGCTATGCAGTATTTGGAATATATGGACTTCTTTACTAATGAATTTGATACAAATTTAAAAGTTGCTGGTGTTGTTCCATTTATGTTAGAAAGCGGTGATTCCGTAGATAAAGAAATGTATCAACAAGCACAGGAAATCTATGGAGAGCACTTAATTAAAAACGTTGTGCTAAAAAATGCACGACTTAAAAGATATGACGGATCAGGTATCACTACTGAATTAACTAAAAAAGGAAAATTAAAGCAATGGGATAAGAAATGCCATGAATTATTTATCAACATTTTGGACGAATTAGAAGAACATGAACATTGGTATGAAGGGTAGGTGTAAAGAATGGCTGAGATTAAAAACTTAGGTATCTTTGGTAGTAGTAATAAAGGACTAGATAAAATAAAGCAGCGATCAAAGGAGAGGGCAAGAGAAACAACTATAAGTAATATTCCTAAGACTAATAGTACCTTTAGAAGCCAGAAAACAAGCTCTGTAACTCATGAAGTACCTATTCGAAAGAAAAGAAAAGGTGCCCCAATAACAAAATTTGATAAAGTTTACGCTGCAATGCAATCTGTTAAATTATCTGCCCTTACTAATGCTACAGCAAGCATCATGGTTGAAAAGTATGAAACAAATATGAAAAAAGACGAATTATTGAGAAAAGCTTTAAATGAATATATTCGATTAAATCTTTCTCAAGAAGATAAAAATGATTTACTTAATTCTGTTGCCCTTGAATTAGATTTGTTTAGAGAAGCTCATCCTATTATTCCTGATGTAGATATAGACAATAATGTGATACGTTCGTCTGAAGAAATAAAGCAAGAAACGTTTACTGATATAAAGAAACAATGGGGAATCAACGATAAAATAAGAAAATAAAAAAAATACCTACCACTTTAAATAAATATGGTAGGTATTTTTTTATTTAATGATTTTTGTGAAACATATAAAGAGAAGTAAAAATTTTAATACACTTTCTCTACGTATATTAAAATATATTTAAAGTGGTAATCAAATAAGAAGTAAAACATATTAAATATTGATATATAAGTAATATATATTAATAAAAGGTGGTATATAAATGCTATTAAAGTAGTAGCTAAATAAAATAAAAACGTTATTTACGTTATAAGTATAGGAAAAAAGCACTAGATAAAAAGATTAAAGGTGGTAAATAAACCGGACTAAAGTGGTAGGTAAATAAGAAGAAGTGGTATATATTAAATACTGATGTATAAGTAGTGAATTTTAATAAAAGGTGGTATATAAATGCTATTAAAGTAGTAGCTAAATAAAATAAAAACGTTATTTACGTTATAAGTATAGGGAAAAAGCACTAGATAAAATGATTTAAGGTAGTAATTAAATGTATTAAAAGTGGTAAGTAATACATGATAAATATTGATATATAAGTAATAGAAAGAAACAAAATGCAGAATTTGAAATGGATAAACAGCCAGAAATTTTTCTCCAACTTGTTATTTATAGATAGGTTTGTACAGATAATCCTAAGGCGTAATAATCTAAAAATAAGGATTGCTGTTACTTGGTTTTGATTGATTAAAAAAAAATAGAAATATTTTTAACCCTTGTTATACTAAACTTTTTCATCAATAATTTTTTTAGTACGTCTGTAACGTTCCAGGTATAGCAAATAATCGTCTTGCAGTTTTAAAAGGTCTGAATAAACATGATCCATAGTTTTGCTGGCAGACAGGGAAAGAGAATAAATAAATGAGATAGGAAGTGTTTCAATTTTTTTGTTGCGAGTAATCCAAGAAGAAACAGTTCCTTGAGAGAAAGCGTGTAATTCACAAAATTCTTCAACAGTAATCCCTAGTTGCTTGATAATGTATGTGTTGATAGGGTGCGGATATACAAAGGTTTTTCTAGGCATGGTGGGAAATCCTCCTTTTAAATAAATATTAATGCGCTCGCAGTAATATTCTATCAAACTCCAAGCAATAAGGGAAGGCCATTCCTGCTTATTTTTTTGTTGACCTCCTTAAATAATATGTTATACTATAGGTGCGAAGCGAAATTAGTTCAACAGCATAGTTACACCAAAAAGCCCTCCTATTTGCGGTAGGAGGACTTTTTGGCGCTGTTGCGACTTCAGCGTTGGGGCTAAAAGGCAACTGCTTGGATTATCGACTAATCGTCTAGCCAACGATCAACTAGAAAAAGTACTAGACCCACAAGTAGCGGTGAGATAATCAACGAAATTAGTTTCTCAGCCATAGTTACACCACCTTACTTGGCAGTTGCCGCAATAATTATAACATAAATTCAAAATATCCCTATGTACTTTTAAAAACTTCAGTATTTTATTTCATCTATAAATCTCTTTTCCTAACATATACGTTCGCTTACACCAGGAACACTTGTATTTATCAAAATTATTTAACACTCTACTTACCAAACAGCCACACAGCATCCTTCACAAATGTAACGTTTAGAGGGCCCTTCAGCAATGTTTAATCGTTCCCAATCAGATCTTTCATTGATCAAATAAATATGGGCATATGTGTGCGTGTGTTTATGGGCATCATATTTATTTGAATATATACATATTCATGCGTGTGAACATGCGCATAAATATGTTTTGAATCTTTTATGTCTGGCTTTTCCTATAAAAAAATAAGAGTATACCAGTATACTCTTATTTTTGATTTAGTAACAAATTTTTTTAGTTTATCTTTCCAAACCAATGTTTCCTCCGGCATGACCGCCAACTAAGCCCGAACGATTCACAGCTGTTGCTCCATCTAAAAGAGAAGAAGCATGTATCAATGCTTTAAAGCTAAATTTTTGACGTATTTTGTCAATCAAAAAATCCAACTGAGTATCTACAATTTGTTCTTCAGGAACAGAAAAGAGATCTAACTGAAGGGTAGTATCCCAAACCAACTTTCCAAATGAAACGCCTAAATTACGAATGTCTATTCCAGGAACATAGTTTTCTCGAAAAAGCTTTAAAACATGCTCGGTTAACACTTTTGTGTTGTTGCTGCGAGAGATTTTAAGCTATTTTCGCCAACCAGACCTTCCCAGTCAATCAACTTGTCCTTTAGAATAGCCTACAAATACAGATACACATTCCGTTTGACAGTTTGAGTTTCTCAACCTAGTTGTTACCTGATCTGAAAGTTCTTTCAGCACTAATTCAATTTGATCTCTTCTTGCGTAATCTCTAGGTAATACCTGACTATTTCCAAAAGACTTTTCTTTAGCAACTTGTCTTTTTTCTCCTAAAAAACTTCGATCAATACCCCAAGAATGAGCGTACAGCTGTAAACCCATGACACCAAAACGTTGCTTTAGAATATAAGGATCTGCATGAGCTAAATCATGAATGGATTGAATTCCTGACATCTTCAAACGAGCAGCCATTCGCTTACCAATGCCACAAAATTCCGTAATAGGGGAGATAGACCAAACTTTTTCTTGAACATCTTCATATCTCCACTCCGCTACAAAACCAGGTGTATTTTTTGCTTCATTGTCTAATGCTAATTTAGCTAGCAAAGGATTGTCTCCAATTCCAATAGTTACGTACAATTCCATATGATTATAAATCACACGCTGTATAATTTTGGCCAACTTAAATGCTGAATCACAATTAAAGTAGGAGAGAGAAGCAGTAATATCTAAAAAACTTTCATCTACACTAAAGACAGAATGATCTTCGTCGGCAACGAATCTTTTATATAAATTATTGATTTCTTGATTCTTTTTCATATACACATTCATTCTTGGTGGTACAACTAATAAATCAAGGTGATCAGGGACTTCGTCTTTACGAGTCACATTAGAAATTCCTAGAACTTTTTTTGCCATTGGAGAAGCAGCAAGTGCTAATCCACCTGCATTATCAGCCCCACTCATTACTATAAGTATTGTTTTGAGGGGATCTAAGCCACGTTATACACATTCTACGCTCGAATAAAATGATTTTACATCGATACACAGAATGTCACGTCTAGGTTCTTTGGAATAATCAAATTTCATACAAAAAACCACCTTTCCACTCAACATTATACGAACTAAAGTTCGCACAACCAAGCGAACAGCGTTTAGTTTTAACAGTAAAATTTTTTATTATACATATTAATTTTCTCCAAACAGAATAAAGAACCCCACTGTCATCCAAGACAGTGGGGAAATACAAAATATACTAGTTTATATTCAACTACATTATGTTGCTTTATACGGAATTTTGCAATTATTCTAAGCCTTTGAACAAAAATTCTGAATTTTCCATTTCTAATTCTTCATATTTAAATCTCAATCTTCATTATACCGCATCAACATAAAAATCTTGTATAATTTCACTTTCATTTATAGATTTTATTTTGATTTCTGAAGTATAATCTGCTACATAAAAATAAATTTTAGATGTACTCAAAATTTATAACGGAAAAGACCACACCAATTAATTTGATTAACCTTTTTCTATTTGATTATAAAATTAGTTAGAACTCATGACTGATTCTTTTCTAAAGCTAATACTAAAATACCCCCACGAATAAATATTATTATTCAATTTCTATTAATACTTTTTCAAATATTTAACGAAATAGAATATTGAGCATTTCTTCTGGAAAATATCTTTATTAATAGAAAAATCCAAAGAAATGACGTCTCCAAATTATTTTTGAACAACATTTTTTCGTTAGTCAGTATCCATTTTATTACTTAAAAGCAATATATTCGAACTATCCCTATCAAATGAAATAAAACATATAATAGAAACTATGGCAATAGGTAAAAATAATAAAATAGTTGATCCCCAAGTATCTTCTGTTGCCACTCCAACTGCTATCATTGGTTGAAAGTCAAAAAAAGCATGAAAAAGAATAGCTAACCATATACCATTAGTCCATACTCTTATTGCTGCAAATGCCAACCCCAAAGCCGTTGCATAAAATACTTGTTGCAATGTAGCCGTCAAGGTTTGCCCTGACAGATTAATTAAGTGCATCAGTCCAAATAAAAAAGATGAGCTAACTCCTGCTAACAAAAACTTATTTTTACTATTCTTAAAAAAATCAAGAAATATAGTAAATGCAAGAACTCTAATTAAAAATTCTTCTAGAATACCTGCACTCAATGCTACTCCACCTGCTACAATAACTAATTTTGCTCCTCCAGTCATTATTTCTTTCAAATCATACAATTTATCTAAGAAAAAAAAAGAAAGGACAAAAAAAGATAATACTAAAATAATAAATAAAATATTGCTTATTTCACTGAATTTTATTTTAGTTTTAGTTATTTTAATTGTTCCCACTAATAAAAATGAAATATAAGCTAATATAGACGAAGTACCTAATGTGTAAATCGTGCTCATAACAGTCCCCTCTTGTAAGTCTAAAAATGGAAAGATAATACCACATATTATAAATCCAAAATACACAAATAAAACATATCTTAATTTATACAGCTTTTTATAATTGTAATTCATAAAATTCTCCTTCTTTGTTATATAATTTAAATTTCCAATAATTATCTTTCAATAGAAATGTTCACAATACTCTGTATAGTTAACTTCTATTTACTAAATAAAATTACTCTTGCACACTTGTTTCTCATAACATCTTGGTTAACCCAAGATATATTCTGCTAAAAAAAAGATTTCATTCGTTATCTATATATGTCATAAAAAAAAGATTGATTAGATCCAAATACCGATAGACGCCCAGCCTCTATATTTTTGGCCCTCTTTAGTCACAAATTTTTGCAATTCAATAATTGATTCAGGCATTTCAAAATGATGTCTTGCTAAATACTCACTATGAATTGTACTTAATTTATAACAGATTTCACCGATATTTATTTCATTAGTTGTCAATCTTTTGGCACATTCAAATAACTTATTTTTTACCCCCTCATATTCATTTATTTTAGGATCGTCATACGCTTTACTAAGTAAATCCAATAATTCTTGTTGTTTATCCATTTTAAACTAATCCTTCCTATCTAGGAGCCCAAGGGCCATGTTGACCCCAACCATTAACAATAATTTTTCCAATTTCTCTTGAAGCTTTATTCCAGTCTAGCCAACATTTTTGCTTATTACAAATTACAATATAAAACATTTCCGTAATACGTTGCAGATTCTACATTTGTTCCTAATGCTGTAAAACCAATCCCAATCATGTCACAAATAACTTAGCCTTTAACTAATTTCTTTTTCATGAATGTTCACCTCGAAAATAAAAATTAGAAAACGTCTTCTATATAGAAATTATAGAACTATTGGTATAGTTTTGTAAATGTTAAAACAAAAGAATTTTCCTAACATTTTTGTAAGTTGGTATTCATCAATTTCAATTGTTTTTTACCTGATTATTGTACCATTTCATTCAAAACAAATATTGCCATCAATACTTTCTTTTTATAAAATAGCCTTGATGTCTATATAAAAATTTTCAAATTAACAAGGAGAAATGAAACCGATGCTTATCATGCTGCTAGTCATTGTTGCTATGTATTTTTATCTGTTTCGTACACAAAAAAAGCAACAAAAAGAACGACAAGATTTTTTAAACAATTTACAACCAGGAGACGCTGTTGTGACTATTTGAGGGTTACATGGAGTAATTTCTGAAATATCTTCAGATAAAAAGAAGGTAACTCTTGACTGTGAAGGCGCACTTTTCGACTTCGATCAACAATCTGTACGAACGAAAAAATAAGCAGAAAGGAATCCCTCTCTGCTTATTTTTTTCTTTTATTTGGCAAAGAATAGCCTAATTCTTTCAACTGTTTTTTCGTGACCACATGACGAAATTCTCCATCAAAAACGATCACTGTATATTGATTTATCACTTCAACTTTTCCTTTGAGCGTTTGTCCCATAACAGATTGACAATGCACAAATGATCCGATATCTATTAAATCCTTACTTTTTTTGGCCAAAACACAACCTCCGAAAATAATAATTAAAACCACCTATCTAGTAGGTGGTTTGGAAGAAATAGTCTCTGAAGAACAATTTCAACGTAACAGTCTATAAAAATTTTATCGTATTTACTTTCCTATTTCAATCTTAACTTCCCTAAAAAATCTTGGTACAATTATTCATGACTTTTATTTAACTAGGAGGAAATCATGAATATACTCTTCTTAAGTATCTGCCTTTTTTATATAGCCACTATCTTAACAGGAATTTATCACTGGTGGCGTAATAAAAATAAGTAGAGAATCTACCCAGATCCTACTTTAAAATAAAAAAGCAACAACCACAAAAAATTCGAGGTATTACTTTATACATACTGACACTATTCTATTGAGGAAATAGTTGTTGCCTATTATTATTTTATCAAGATTTTACCTTTTTTCAATTCTTTTTTGTGCGTATTTCTACATAAGAACCGTTGCTTAATTTATATTCTTTTTTACAGCTACTGCACTTAAAATGATTATATTTTCCCAACTCTCTTCTAGCCAATTGACCACAATCACAATCAACATAAGTAACTACATTTGTCTTATTCCACGTAGTAATTTCTATTTCCCAATGATCATATTGTTTTCGAACAATCATCTTAATTCTCTCCATTTCTAAAGCTATATCTTGCAACCATTTCTTTATATTCTTGTTTTATCTTAGGCTGAACTTGTAATACTTCTTCGGCCAACTCTAATAATAGTTTTTCCGCTTTTACTGACATCGTATCAAAAATAAACATTGGCTGATTTTCTTTTTCGACACGTTTTTTGTATCTTTGATAATTTGCAGAATAGAGCCGACCATTTGACATTTTTTCTATTCCGTATTCTGAAATCAAAGGATTTTCCAACATCTGAATAATCTTCTCTTTATTTTCCATAATAACTACTCCTGAATTATTTCTCATTAAGTAACTGTTCTTCCTTTGCTTGTTTCTTGATTCGTTTGAGAGTAGATAAAGAAATACCTGTTTTCCTTTCCACTTCTCGCATGCTATTTGTTTCCATTAACTCTAGTGCATGTTTGTATTTATCATTCAACACTCTTTTAGGACGTCCTTCTCGATAGTTCTTATTATTTGACCGGTGCCACTGTTTTCCTTCTTGCGTTCTTGTCACGATTAAATCTCTTTCAAATTGTGCAAAACTCCCTAACATGTTCATCATTAATGTTTGCATAGAATCACTTTTATTCGGCTCAAAGGTTAGGGAATTATCTAAGAAGGTGATAGTCACTCCTGAATGGTTTAAAGAAGAGATAATCGAATTTAAATCAACGATACTTCTAGCTAGCCGATCAATTTTCGTCACTAAAACTTTATCGCCAGGTTTTACAATAGATAGTAGTTCTTCTAATTCTTTTCTTCCTTCTTTTTTTGTTCCCGTATATTTTTCACTGAATATTTTTTCTGCTCCGGATTTTTCTAGTTTTTGAATCTGGGTTTTGTAATCTTGATTACTAGTACTCACTCTTGAATAACCATAAATAGACAAAATTTCTTCACCTTTTCTGAACATAAGTTTTTGACACCTGATAATTCCAAGTATATCACGAAAAAACAAAGAGGTCAAAAACTTTTAAGTTTCTGAACCTAACAAATTAATCCTAAAATATCTAATCTCAATTATTTAACTAAATTACACTAAGTTAATTCAATTTAGTATATAAGCGTTTGAAACTATTTAATTATTTAGTATAATAAAAGACAAGAGGTGATTGTATGTTAACCACAAAATCTAGAAAACAAGGAAGTTCTGTAGTATTGACATTACCATCTAACAACGGACAGAAACCAAAAGCAGACCAAGAATATATAGTGATGTATTCTGATGATGGGACAATTACGTTAGTTCCTAAATTACAAGATCCATTTAGTGGGGGAGCAGAAGGGGAGTACTACGAAAAAGATGAATGGCATGACATTGAACCTGGAGGGAGAGAATTATTTTAATGAGTGACGAAAAGAAATATATTCCTAAAAAGGGCGATATTGTATGGATAGATTTCGATACTTCAGCTGGAAAAGAAATACAGAAAAGACGTCCAGGTCTAGTAGTTTCTAGATATGAGTTTAATAGAAAGACGATGTTTGCAGTAATTTGTCCCATAACTTCTACAATTAAAAATATGCCCACTCGTTATACATTACCTGATGAAATGGAAACTCATGGACAAGTCGTTATTTCCCAATTAAAATCTTTAGATTTTACAGAAAGAAAGTTAAGCCAAATAGAACATTTACCATTAAAGGATATGGCTAAAATAGATCAAATCATTGAATACATTTTTTAATTATAATAGGAAGAAAGAATACATATAATATTTAATGTTCATGAATTCTTTCTTTTTATAACGTTTATTTACTATAACGTATTATAGTAAATAGACAGAAAGGAGGATAAATTGAACCTAAGAAAAATAGAACATGAAATTGAAGAAATATTGTCTAAGGATACTCATTCATGGGTGCGTCTATACGAGCTAATAAGAGAAGTAGAATATAGTAAATTATGGCGTAATGAGTATAGTTCTTTTACACAGTGGATTAAACATTTAGCATATGTAACAGGAGTAACTGAATCTCTAATATGGAAAAGAAAAAAAGCAGGAGAAATATACTTTGACTACCAACAACGAGCAAGAAGTAGGGGAGTTAGTGTTCCTAACATAGAGGACGTAGAAGTCAGTCCAGATAACTTTGAATTAGTAGAAAAAATTAGCCAAGGAAACAGCCAAATAAAAGATGAATTAATGCAACAAGTTTTAGCAAAAGATATTAAGCGATCTGATTTAGTAAACACTTGGTCAACTATTAAAACGATTCAAGCTAAAGAGGGTGGGGGAATCGTTAAAAAGAATAGATACTCCAAAATTGATAGTAGTGACGAACAAATATTTACTATATCTGATTTTTCGTTTGCATTGTCAGAAGGTTCGTGGTTACAAATTGCTAAGAATTCATATCACAAAGGAAAATCAGTTTATAAGCTAATTCCCAATTTTTCTTTTTATTCTTCGTTATTGATGAGATCTGTTACTTTAGATTTTTTATTGCTAGAAAACGTGTCTAGTAAATATACACAAGAATTAAATACACATAGCATCGAAATAGTTTTTTCGGATAACAAACTTAACAATATAATTTTAAATACTAAAACTAATTATAGCTGGGTCGTTGTTCCTGAAGATATCTCACTCATTGCACTTAAACAGCTTCCTAAAGAAATAGGGTTATTAAAAATTTCATCTAAAAGAATAATACAAGTTGTTAGGAATGCAGCACTTACTAATGAAACTAGTAAATTAGATATTTTACAAGCATTCATCGTTAAAACTATATAAATTAATATCTTATATGTAGAAAAAAAGTGTTTATTATACATCATCAATAATCTATCATGACGATGCAGCATATCTCAAAAATGGCATTGAGTTTATTTTTACCATATGAAAAAATGGGAATAGCAAGTGTCTTTATATTTTTGATTGTTATGTAGATTTCGTGCTAAAATACATTGAAAAACTTAGCATGAAAGTTGAAAGAGTTATTGAAAAAAAAGGATTAATAATTAATAGGCGGTGAATTCAGTTGTTAGAAAACAAATTAGGTATTATTAACCAACTTGAGTTAAACAGAGTTGAGGAACGTGTCAGTAAAGAAAAGGCAAAACAATTATATGACTCTGGAGATATTGACAGAGTAGAAATTGGAACATTCAAAGGGCTATCATATATTCATAATTATTTGTTTGAAGATATTTATGAATTTGCAGGTAAAGTTAGAAGTCAAAATATTTCTAAAGGAAATTTTCGCTTTGCACCAGTAATGTACCTAGAAATCGCTTTAGAACATATAGATAAAATGCCCCAAAGAAATTTAGATGAAATTGTAGCCAAATATGTTGAAATGAACATTGCACATCCTTTTCGTGAGGGCAATGGTAGAGCAACGAGAATATGGTTAGACTTAATTTTGAAAAAAGAATTAAAGCAGGTTGTAGATTGGAACTTAATTGATAAAGAAGATTATTTATCTGCAATGGAAAGAAGTCCAGTCAAAGATTTGGAAATTAAATATTTAATCTCAAATGCTTTAACTGATAAAATTAATGATAGAGAAATCTTCATGAAGGGTATTGATATTAGCTATTATTATGAAGGATACACCGAATACAATGTTGAGGACTTATAAATTAAAGGCTTCATTTTAAAGAAAAATTCAAGTTGTTACGCATGCAGCACTTACCAATGAGACTAGTAGTTTATATGTCTTACAAGCGTTCATTGTTAAAACCGTTTAACTTAACCTTTTATATGTAATAATAAAAAACATTTATTATTTTTCATTAATGATCTATCCTATTAATGTACCATACAACAGAAGAAGGGAATGGTTAAATGAAAATTTCAGCTAAATTATTTGTTCTAGGAATAGGCCTAACTTTTGGAGGTCTTATAACGAGTATTCCAGCAGAAGCAAAAAATATTGTGACGAGTAACTATGAATTAGGAAGTTTTGCTCAAAATGACCCTGTCAATTATTCCTTACTAAGAAGTAAACGCAGCCTCAGTGAAACACCTCCTAGAGTGGATTTTATCGATATTTCCTCTCATAATGGAGAGATTTCTGTAGAACAATTTCAAAAGATGAAAAACATGGGAATTAAAGGCGTAGTAGTTAAATTAACTGAAGGAACAACCTACAAAAACCCGTTAGCCCCTAGTCAAATTACCAATGCCAAAAAAGCAGGTCTAACTGTTTCAACATATCATTTTTCTTGGTTTGAAAATCAACAAGAAGCAATTGATCAAGCCAATTACTATGCGGATTACGCAGAAGAATTAGGACTATCCCAAAATAGTGTCATGGTTAATGATGCAGAAACCACACCAATGATTAACGCAGATGCCACAAAAGTTTCTGTCTACTTTAGAGATCAATTAGCAAAACGTGGCTTCAAAAATGTTGTCCATTATTCTAGCGCTAGTTGGTTCAATAATAATTGGATGGAATATGACGTTTTAGGTAAAGAAAATAGTTGGGTAGCAGAATGGCCGGCGAACCCAAGTGCTAATAACTTATTGCACACAGATACAGCCGCTTGGCAATGGAGTAGTCAAGGTTCTTTTGATTTCATTCCTGGATCTAACTTTGACTTCAACGTAGATTACCTAGGACGCTTTACTACTAACTAAAAAAGAGCGATTCTTTTTAGAATCGCTCTTCTTTCTGTCTAATCGACCACTGAATAAACATACCTAAAATACTTCACCAGATAAATAGACAGTCGTTTTCCGCCGACTGTCTAAGACTAAGATAGATTTGTAAAGAAGTGAATAACATACTTTACATAATAGAATTTTAACATATACAAATAAAATGAGCTAAATTTTAGTATCTTAAATACATTAGTTATTATGTTATATATTTAAATGTAAATTATTCAACGCAGGTTTTTGTTTGTTAGTTTCAAGTAAAAGCTTGCAAAGTTATTCATGATTCTGTATTCTTATATTTATATTAAAGGAGGTGGTTTAATTGACAAGTGATTCGATAGAAGGTGAGCAGAGAACTTTAGTATGTTTATCCTATTTCTTAATTGAATAAGAATACAGTAGTGCATCAAAAATTACTTTTCATTACCAGGATAGTAATAGATGGGCTTTTTTGTGTTTAACTATATTAAGATAGGGGTTTAAAATAATTTATGGAAGAAAAAAATATATACCAATTAAATATTAATGAAGTATTAAGAAAATACAATATATCAGATTTAGAAAATGGTTTAACAGATAAACAAGTTAAAGAAAGTTTGTTAATTTACGGATTAAATAAATTAGAGTCAAAGAAGATACCAAAATGGAAACTACTTCTTAGACAATTTAATAACATGATAATCTATATTTTATTGTTTTCGGCATTGCTTACATTGATAATGGGACATATCTCAGATGCCCTTATTATTGCATTAGTGGTTATTGTCAATGCACTGATTGGCTATTATCAAGAGGCAAGTGCCTCAGACGCTTTAGAGCGAATCCAAGAAATGCTATCTTCTGAGGCAACTGTGTATAGAGACGGGATCAGAAAAGATATTCTTTCCGAAGAAGTAGTTGTTGGTGATGTTGTCTTTTTAGAAGCTGGTGATAATGTTCCAGCGGATTTAAGAATCGTTGAAGCCGATAATTTGAGGATCCAAGAATCTGCTCTGACTGGTGAACCTGATTCTGTAGAGAAGACTGAAGAATCTTTAGAAACGACAGGCATACCACTTGCTGAAAGAGTTAATTTAGCTTTTGCTTCAACTTCTGTTACTTCTGGTAGTGGCATAGGAGTTGTAACTTCAATTGGTGAAAAGACTGAAATAGGAAAAATATCAACTGATGTTAATAATACGGAAACTAGAAAAACTCCACTCATGAAAGAGATAGATGGCTTAGGTAAAGGAATTACTTATGTCATCATGGCGGTAGCAATAGCTTTGTTTGTTTTTAGTTTGATTTTAGAGACTTATTCTTTGTCAGTGCTATCTCTTGCCGTAGTTACAATGATTGTGGGGTCTATCCCTGAGGGATTACCAGCCACAACTTCCGTTGTTCTAGCAATGGGTGTGAGTGATATGGCTAAGAACAAGAATACAATAGTTAAGACCTTGCCTGCTGTAGAAACATTAGGCTCTGTAGATGTTGTAGCTACAGATAAAACAGGAACTTTAACTAAAAATGAAATGACTGTTAAAGATATTATTTTTTACAAAAAATATCTTCAAGTTACAGGAGATGGATACAAACCCAAAGGAGAGATTCTTCATAATGATTCTCCAGTTGTAGTCGATAACCAACTTGAATTGTTTTTAGAAGCTGGGTTTGAAGCTAATGATACGGTGCTGGTGAAAGAAGAGGACCGTTGGACAATTAATGGAGAGCCTACAGATGGTTCTTTCTTAACGTTGTTTTATAAGCAATATTCTTATCCTGAGAAACCAGACTATGAAGAAATAGACATGTTACCATTTGACTCAGACTATCGATACATGGCAAAGCTTGTTGAAAATAGTCACAAAGAACGGATTATTTTTATAAAAGGTTCTCCCGATAAACTTTTTCCAATGGCACAATCTTTTGATTCTTCATTTGACGAGAAATATTGGTTTCAACAAGTAACAGAACTTTCTGAGGAAGGAAAAAGAGTTGTTGCTGTTGGATTCAAAAAAGTCTCTTCAGATATTGAGGAAGTGACACATGAATTACTTAGTCAGGGTATAGATTTACTGGGAATTGCAGGAATCATTGACCCTCCAAGAGAAGAAGTTATTCATGCCTTAAAAGAAATGAATCGTGCGGGTGTGCATGTCAAGATGATAACGGGTGACCATCCTTTAACAGCCAAAGCAATAGGTGAAAAACTTTGTTTAGCTCCTAAGATAAACGTGGTCACTGGTGCAGAACTTGACAGTATGTCACACGATGAGTTTAAGAATGCAGTGTTGTATAATCAAGTATTTGCAAGAACCACACCAAAAAATAAAATGGATATTGTGGAAGCTTTACAAGAAAGTGGAAAAGTAACTGCAATGACGGGTGATGGTGTCAATGATGCTCCCGCTTTAAAGAAAGCAGATATTGGTGTAGCCATGGGAATGAACGGAACTGATGTTGCAAAAGATTCTGCGGATATGATTCTAACAGATGATAATTTTGGAACAATGTCTGTAGCCATCAGAGAAGGTAGAAGAATTTACGATAATATCAAGAAGAGCATATTATTCCTTCTGCCAACATCTTTTGCTGAAGGTTTAATCATTGCTTTTACAATTTTGACGCAAAAAGAAATGCCATTACAACCAACACAATTATTATGGATTAATATGGTATCAGCAATTACAATTCAGTTTGCTTTTATCTTTGAGCCTGCTGAAAAGGGGATTATGCATAGAAAACCACGTAAAAATGGGAATCGTTTGTTAAACAATCATGATATATGGCAAATGGCTTACGTATCGGTTTTGATGGCTCTGATAAGTATTATTTCATATGAATGGTTATTAGCAGAAGGTGTTAGCCAAGCAGTTGCTAGTACTATGATGATTAATGTTGTGGTATTGAGTAAGATATTCTACTTATTCAATATTCGTACTAGTCAACCGGTAATATCAAAAAGTTTCTTTAGTAATCCAAAAGCCTTTGTAATAATTTTGATTATGATTGTTCTTCAGCTAATTTTGACCTATGTCCCATTTATGCAATCTTTGTTTTACACTTCTGGGATGTCAATAATTCCCTGGGGTATTTCGATTGCATCGGGTATTGTCATTCTTATTATCACAGAAATTGACAAGTTACTTAGGCTAAAAACAAATAAACAAACGTAATAGCAATATATCAGACAAAAAATAAAAATTCGACTAGAAAAATCTAGTCGAATTTTTTAGTGTAAAAGCAGTTGGTGGATAATAACTGTATGTTCTCTTGTGCTATAATTGGCATAAAAGTGAATATACATTTCAGGAGATGATTTAGTAATGGGATTAAATGCATTTTTAACAGGATTAGCCAATTTAGAAAAAATAAGGAGAGCTCCAGGTTTTTTTAAATATACTGAACACACAGTAGCTGCCCATTCATTTAGAGTAGCAATGATTGCTCAAACTTTAGCTGATATAGAAGAGTTGTCCGGGAATAATATTAATTGGCAAACTCTCTATGAAAAGAGTCTAAATCATGATTATACGGAAAGATTTATTGGTGATATAAAAACACCAGTGAAATATGCTAATAAAGAATTACGCAGCATGTTAGCTTCTGTTGAAGAAAGCATGACAGAAGCTTTTATAAATCAAGAAATTCCTAATGAGTTTCAAAAAATTTATCAAAGAAGACTTTCAGAAGGAAAAGATGATACTTTGGAAGGTCAAATTTTATCCGTTGCAGATAAAATAGACTTAATGTATGAATCATACGAAGAAATTTCTAAATCAAATCCAGATAATGTATTTAAGGATATGTTTTTCGATGCAGTAATAACCGTAAAACAATATAGAACGCTAAGTAGTGTCGAATATTTTTTTGAAAATATTTTTCCAGAACTAATCCAAGATGATTTTTATGGTAAACTTTCGTTTCAAAAAGAAATAGAAGCTATCCTTAATGATTGAATATCTAATAATTAAAAAAATTTTTAGAATAGAAAAATTCTTTTTCATATGCAGTAACACCTAAAAGTTAGATATAAAAATCTAACTTTTAGGTTTTTTTTGTATTATTTATTAGGTATTTAAATAGATTATTCTATTTAAACTTGAACAATAAGAAAAAAACTATATTTTTTCCTTGCTATGGAACCAGTTTCATCATTTATTCTAAATTTGTAAAAATAGAGGAGGGAAGAAAATGTTTACAAATATCGAAATACAAGGAGAAAAAGGTAATCAATTGATCTATGTACGTTTAACAATTGAAGGAGATACTTTGGTCTTGAAGAGTCTTACTGGCAGTGATCGTGGAAAATTAAGAATGATTCCACTGAATGAAATCGAAAAGCAGGTTTTCGATAATTATTTTGGAGGACAAAGGTGGTCTTTTGAATACTTAGGGGTTACTTGGAAGATTTTTGAATATGGTACAGGACTCTTCTCGTATATTCAAAAGAATTTACAGCTGCTAACTTATTAATAAAAAAGACTTAAAGTTCAAGTCTTTTTTGTTTCAGTAAAAGTATCTGCTAGTGCATAACTAATTCTAAATAATTATAAATGTTACTAAAGGATAGTATAGTTTCTTAATTTTAAATTCCTAATAAATCGTTCGAATTAAATAATATTACTTCTATACCAAATAAAAATAATTTAATTCCCTTTTTTTAAATGGTTAATTCTAGTAGATTTCCTTCAGGATCTTTTACTATAGATTCATAATAACCATCACCAGTCCACCTAGGGCCATTTAATATTTCAAATCCATCTTTAATGAATTGCGTAGTCATTCGATTTACGTCTGATACTTCACCAACTTTAATTGCTAGGTGAGCAAAACCTAAAGAAAAATTATTACCATCAACTAATCCAGATTTATTTTGAATCTCCAAACGGGCACCATCTTTAAAAATTAAAAAATAAGAACGAAAGCCTGTTTTAGAGTTATGGTAAAGTTCAGTTGCAGTAGCGTTAAAGTAAGTTGTATAAAAATCCTTCATCATTTCTAAATTGTTTACCCAAAGTCCGATATGTTCAATTTCCATTTGATATTCACTTCTTCCTGTTTATTTTGTAAAATTTATTGTAAGATTACTATAATTTATGGAACGCGTTCCAAGTCAAGGAGAAAAAAATGCATACTATTTCAGATATTGCAAAAATTGCTGGAGTTTCAAAAACGACTGTTTCCCGAGTATTAAATGATGAAAAATATGTTTCTGATAAGTTACGACAACGTGTTAAAAAAATTGCAGACGAGTTAGGTTATATTCCGAACGGTAATGCTATTAGTCTTAGTACTGGAAAAACATATACTCTAGGTGTCTTGTTGCCAGCGTATGATAATTGTTATGACGAACTGTTAAACTCGATTTTATTAAATGCAAAAGAAAAAGACTATCATGTTATGGTATTGCCTAGTTATTATGAATTTATTACTGAAAAAAACTACTATGAAATGTTTCGTCGTAAAGTCATAGACGGTCTAATTCTAGCTTCCATAAATGCTCCAGAAAATATAATTATAGATTTACAAAAATATGGGAAAATAGTCTCTGCTGAAAAGCTAGATAACAGAGATATAACTATGATTTATCCTGATAGAACAGCTGCGTATAAAACTTTATTTGGTCATTTAAAAACGCTAGGTAAGAAAAGAACTGTGTTTACTTTAGAACGATCACCAGAGGTTAGTAAAAGCTCTCTAAATAAAATTAAGTCTTTCCAAAATTATTTTACTGAACCCATAGAAAATAAAGATTTTTTCATTGGAATTAAAAGCTTTAATGATGGTTATCAGTTAGGTAAACATTTGGCAAAATCTCAAAATGTTCCTGAAATAATATATACGAGCGGTGATCAAATAGCAGCAGGTGTTATTAAGGCTTTTAACGAGAATAAGATTAAACATGGAGAAGATTATCAAATTATTGGAGAAGGAAACACACCGTATAGTCAAACTTTGAACTTTTCTTCTATCGATTTTCGTTTAACTGAAATTGGTGAACTCCTCGTTACACACATAGTTTCTGACGTTGAACAAGAAAGTAAATCATTTACACCTAATATTTTATTTCGTGGTCATTTAGAATAATATAGTTAGTCATTTTCTTTTTTTGAATTTATACTACTAAAAAATTAGCATTATTTGAAGTAAACTTCAAATAATGCTAAAATATTCGTGTAATAGAAGTTTAGTTCAAAGGAGTGGAAAAAGTGTTTCAAAGACCTATTTATCTTAATCAGCTTATTCAGTTTAAAGATTCTGACTTCATTAAAGTTATTACGGGAGTTCGTCGTTCCGGAAAGTCAGTCTTATTAATGCTTTTTAAAGAATATTTACTAGAAGAAGATGTGTCTGAAGACCATATAATTTACATTAATTTTGAAAGTTTTGAATATCAAGCAATTAAGACTGAAGAAAAATTTCGTAAAAAGATCAAGGAATTACTTCCTAAAGATAATAAAAAAATATATTTATTGTTCGATGAAATCCAAGTTGTGGAAGGTTGGCAAAGAGTTGTTAATGGTATTCGTGTTAGTTATGATAGCGATATCATTATTACAGGATCAAACGCAAATATGCTCTCAGGAGAATTAGCTACGCTTTTAAGTGGTCGCTATATTGAAATTCCGATTTATCCACTTTCTTTCCAAGAGTTTTTAAGTGTAAAAGGAATTGAAGTAAATTCTCGTAAAATAGATAGTGCTTATGATGAGTATGAAAAATATGGTGGATTTCCTAGTGTTGTTATTGCAGAAGAGGCTATTAAAGATACTATTTTATCTGGAATCTTTGATACAATCGTTTTAAATGATGTTGCATTGAGATCTGGTGTAAAAGATCCTACTGCTTTAAAATCAATCATTAGTTTTTTGTCAGATAATGTTGGTCAGTTAGTTAATTCTTCAAAAATCGTTAATACTTTAAAGAGCGAAGGTGTTGAAACGACTGCTCATACAGTAAATCGATACCTAGATTTACTTGAGAATGGTTATCTATTTTATCGAGTAAAACAGTATGACATTCGAGGAAGAGAGTATCTTAGAACTAACGGGAAATATTTTATTGTAGACTCTGGATTACGTAGAAATGCTATAGGCAGAAAAGACGGTAATTATAGTAACCGTTTAGAAAATATTGTTTTTATAGAATTAAAAAGAAGAGGATACACTATAGACGTTGGCAGACTCGATAATAAAGAAATTGATTTTGTTGCAAGAAGATTAGACGAGACTCTTTACGTCCAAGTAACTTATGAATTACCAAATAACACACATGAAACTGATAATCTTTTAAATATCAAAGACAACTATAAAAAAATAGTTATAACTGGTAGGTATCATGATATAGAGCAAATAAATGGTATTCCAATTATTTATATTGTAGATTGGTTATTGGATGAATAGTCAAAATTTATTAGTATTAGATGAACAATTACAAAAATACAGTAGTGAATGACCGTTAAGCTGACTTTCTATTTATGTATTATATTTGTTCAAGATAAAAGAAACATATACACTGTTTACGAGTTTCTATACCACTGTTGCTGTTGAAACCTCCTTAAGTTATTATGATTAAAGCAACAACTTAAGGAGGTTTTTGTTTGACAAACTTATGTTTACTTTTGGTAATCATATAGCTTCTTAAAATTTAAACTTGATAGAAGGGAAAGTACAAAGCATGCAAATTAGAAAAATAGATAAAAAAGATTTTTCAATAGTTTCTAAAATGATTCGAGAATCTTTTGAACATACGGAGCATGGATATGGTAACGAAGCTGAATTAGTCGATAAGATACGCGCTAGTACCACATACATTCCTGCTTTAGAAATGGTTGCTGTTGACAATGATAACTCTATAATAGGTCATGGATTATTAAGTGAAGTAAAAATTATTGATTCTGACAATGTTGCTCATGTGGGATTAGTTTTGGCTCCACTTGATGTGGCAGTTAATCATCAAAATAAAGGAATAGGAAGTAAAATATTAATAGAGTTAGAAAAAGCAGCGACAGAAATGCATTATCGATTCATCAGCATTCTTGGCCATCCTGACTATTATCCTAGATTTGGCTATATGCCAGCAAGTAAATACAATATCGAGGCACCTTTTGATGTCTCCGATGAACTATTTATGATAAAACCATTATATGATGATGCACTAGATTCAATTAGTGGAACAATAAAATATTCTGATGCTTTTAATGAATAATGCAATAGGAGCTGGTATTAGCTCCTATTGCATGTTGTTATCTGGATTTACCGAAAAATTAGTACTTTTAATCCCAAAAATCTAAAAAGAAACGTAACCGTTATAAAATAAAACATCCGTACAGTCACACACTTAAATCGGTCATTAAGAATATGTAAATCTACTACATAAACGCTTCATGAACGTGAATCTAATGATAATTATACATAAATAAAAAATCAAAAAACGAACAATGTGAGTTATTAATCATTTAAACTTCCTTAAATATCACTAAAAAACGAATAATTTTCTTTAACAAGTATAATTTTTACTCTTAATCTTATCATTAAGCCCATTTACGCTACTTTGAATAATATATCTTATGTTAACTAGAAAACAAAAATACCCATTAATTAAAAATATCTGATTAATGGGTATTTTTGTTTTCTTATTCCTTTCTCCATTTAATATCTTTTAATAATAACACATTATGTGGTAGTTATAAGCTTAACTCACATTAAATTTAGCTTCTATACTTTATGGATCATTTATTCCTATATAAGAAATCATATTTTTTACCAAATGTAAAAACTCCATTACTAATTGTACAAAAGAGCTTAGATTTATCAAATAACAAAAGATTGTTATTACACTTACTTTTGTAACAGCTGTCTCTTTTTCTCCCATAATTGTTCAGCTTTAGTAATTAATTTAATCATTTCTAAAGCATCTTGATTATTCGGCATACTCAAAACTTGTTGCTTAACCTCTTGAATTTTTTTATTTGTAACATCATGCAATAATTCTGTATATTTATCTGAAGTAAATAACTTGTCAATACTATGCCATATTTTACTATATTTTAATTCTATAATTATTCTAGGAGTAAAACTTGTTTGGTTTTTTTCATTATATGGAGGAAAAAGTGGATGCCGCCATCTCGTTTCTCTCTTCTTTATATATGGAGAAATAGCTGGATTTAGGTTTATATTAAATTCAGCACTATCATCATTAGCTTTCATACTTGCTTTTGCATAAAAGTTAGGCTTAAGTATTTGAGGCCCATTAGATGTAAATAATGTACCACCTGAAATAAATAAAATTTCTACAGTAGCTTTTTTATCAATACCATCATAGCTCATATATTTATCTTCACAATCACTATTTTTAGATATCAATTTAGCTTCATAACTTCTTCCCTTTATCAAAGAATCTACCTTTCCTATAATCCTAAATTGAAATGGAGAACTTTTAGCCGAAGATACAGTAAAAGTTGGCTTTGAATCTGCAATTTCTATATATCCGTTTTCTGGGGGAACAACTCTATAAAAACTAGGAAAAGCTAAAAATGGATACAGTACACCAGTTAAAACTCTTGGAAACTCCGAAACATATATTTTTCGTCCCATAAATTCTGATTCTGACCAAATGATTTTTTTTTCTTCACCATTTTGTAATTTTTTTATTTCAAAATCATCGAATGTATCGTATTGAATAACTTTATCATACACATACTCTTGATGGTAATCTGTATTTTCTCTCGGCAATGTTTCTTCTATATAATGAGGGAAAATAGTTGTACCACTTGTTAATATAGTACGTAATTCTATATTTGGCAAATTTTTCTTTTGATATATAACGCACCAAGGATTCCAAACTAACCCTGTAGCTCCAATAATTTTAATATTGATGTTTCTAGCATTAGCTGGAATTAATATTTGTGATAAAAAACCAACCATTTTATTCATGTTGTTTTCAGGCCATTCTATATTCCTTATTATTTCATTACTATTATTACTGGAACTAATTTCATCCCAATCAATATAGTAACGTACTATATATGCTCCTCTATGATTTAGCATAATTTTATTAATGCCGCCTTTATTATTTAGTGAAAAATCATCAATTAAAGTTGATTTTTTTAAGCTACTATCCTCTAAAATATTCTCCTTTGATTCTTCCATCAAATTCTTTTCTTTTCTATCCAACTCTTCTTTTGATACTGATTCTTTTGAATTTGGAGAACTACTATCTTCCAAAATATTCTCCTTTGATTCTTCCATCAAATTCTTTTCTTTTTTATCCAACTCTTCTTTTAATACTGATTCTTTTGAATTTGGAGAACTACTATCTTCCAAAATATTCTCCTTTGATTCTTCCATCAAATTCTTTTCTTTTTTATCCAACTCTTCTTTTGATACTGATTCTTTTAGATTAACATATTCATTTTCTTGATGAAATGATATAGATATATTTGAATCACCATTATTTAATTGTTTATTGAGACTTGGGCTTGCATTTACACAAGTAGGCTTAAATATACTTAAAATAATAAAAAAAATGATTCCACTAAACAACTTCATTATTACATTTTTTTTACTAATTACTTTCTTTTTATACTCCACTTCAATCAATCCTTCCTTTTATTTTTTGTATTTTCATTTTATATTTAATATCAATCAACACGCTTTAACATTAGTTAAATTTCAAATTATTTCTATCACTTAAATAATAGAGTGTGCATGATATAAACATAAAAATAATTTATCTACTCATATAAGTAAATGAACAAACATGAAAGTTATTTGATATTGCTGAAAACCGACAACTTTATTAGTTAAAACGTTATTTTAGCCGTTTCTCACTGTTTGTACAAAAAAAGTCCAATTTATTGCCAGTGATATGTATTGCACCTCATGTTTCTCTAGTGAAAAAATGATTCTCAGTATTATTAATTGCTTTCACGTCGATTGAACCTTCCGAAACCATCAAATCACTTGGATAATCTACTTATTAAAAAGTTAAAGTTTAACTGAAAAATGACTCAAAAAATACTTAAAATTATTACAAGAAAATTTTGATAGTTTAAACTGTCATTGACGTCCTTCGTTTAAAACTTATTTAATCGGAATAGAGCTTATGGACAGACTACTTTTCTATAATAATGAATTAACACAAGTCTACACGTTGTAACAAGAACTTTTTGTATCCTATTCATCAACGAAATCAAACATAATTTAATGTCCTGCTGCTTATCAAACAACCTTAAGAAAATACTAAGAAAAGATCCATCTGGAATATCTAATTGCATATTCTCACTCTACAAAGACAAGTAATGCAAACAAAATAAAAAAATCCAGAGGAAAAAATCCTCTGGATTTGACGAGATTCTGCAATCTATCTTTATCAATATTAAACATTATTTGACAAAGAACCTAAAATTATGACTTTTTGAGTATTTACACTTTTTTATTTTTTTCTAAAATAAAAATAACTACTACCAAAAATTAAACAAATTCCTAATATAATCAGCCAAAAATCTATTTTCTCTCCAGTTTTTAGAAGAATATTTTTTTTGCTTTTTATATTAGATAATTCAGAAGTTATTGATTTATTTAAATGTGTATTTTTGGGGGCTATAGGTGTATGTGTATTTGTAATTGTCACATTTCCTAAATTACTATCCTCTACTTCGCTTGTATAGCCTGGTACATCACTTACTTCTTTCACTGTATACTGGATAGTTTCTCCTTTAGCTTTTTCTGCCAAATCTACCCATGTGTAACTCCATTGATTTCCATCACTTAATTCAATCGCTTCTCCTTCTGCTTTACCATTGGCATATAATTGAACTTTCACACTATTTGGCCGTAATCCATCTTGATTATTACTGTCATTCCAAGCTTTAGTTACGCTCACACTAGTTTTACCCGGCGTATAGCTATTTATAATATCAAAGCCTTTAACCTCAGTACTGTAATCAGCTACTTGATCTTCTGTCACTGTATAGTTAATCAATTGGCCATTCTCATATTTTGGTAAGTTCTCAAATTGATATTTCCAACCATCGCTTTCTCTTACTTCTTTATTCGCAACCATATGGCCGTTGGCCAATAAATTTACCTTAATACTCTCTGGACGTTTACCGTCTTGATCATCATTGTCATTCCATGTTTTCGTTCCACTAACTTGAATAATTTCAGGTGTATGTGTATTTGTAATTGTCACATTTCCTAAATTACTATCCTCTACTTCGCTTGTATAGCCTAGTACATCACTTACTTCTTTCACTGTATACTGGATAGTTTCTCCTTTAGCTTTTTCTGCCAAATCTACCCATGTGTAACTCCATTGATTTCCATCACTTAATTCAATCGCTTCTCCTTCTGCTTTACCATTGGCATATAATTGAACTTTCACACTATTTGGCCGTAATCCATCTTGATTATTACTGTCATTCCAAGCTTTAGTTACGCTCACACTAGTTTTACCCGGCGTATAGCTATTTATAATATCAAAGCCTTTAACCTCAGTACTGTAATCAGCTACTTGATCTTCTGTCACTGTATAGTTAATCAATTGGCCATTCTCATATTTTGGTAAGTTCTCAAATTGATATTTCCAACCATCGCTTTCTCTTACTTCTTTATTCGCAACCATATGGCCGTTGGCCAATAAATTTACCTTAATGCTCTTTGGACGTTTACCGTCTTGATCATCATTGTCATTCCATGTTTTCGTTCCACTAACTTGAATAATTTCAGGTGTATGTGTATTTGTAATTGTCACATTTCCTAAATTACTATCCTCTACTTCGCTTGTATAGCCTAGTACATCACTTACTTCTTTCACTGTATACTGGATAGTTTCTCCTTTAGCTTTTTCTGCCAAATCTACCCATGTGTAACTCCATTGATTTCCATCACTTAATTCAATCGCTTCTCCTTCTGCTTTACCATTGGCATATAATTGAACTTTCACACTATTTGGCCGTAATCCATCTTGATTATTACTGTCATTCCAAGCTTTAGTTACGCTCACACTAGTTTTACCCGGCGTATAGCTATTTATAATATCAAAGCCTTTAACCTCAGTACTGTAATCAGCTACTTGATCTTCTGTTACTGTATAGTTAATCAATTGGCCATTCTCATATTTTGGTAAGTTCTCAAATTGATATTTCCAACCATCGCTTTCTCTTACTTCTTTATTCGCAACCATATGGCCGTTGGCCAATAAATTTACCTTAATACTCTCTGGACGTTTACCGTCTTGATCATCATTGTCATTCCATGTTTTCGTTCCACTAACTTGAATAATTTCAGGTGTATGTGTATTTGTAATTGTCACATTTCCTAAATTACTATCCTCTACTTCGCTTGTATAGCCTAGTACATCACTTACTTCTTTCACTGTATACTGGATAGTTTCTCCTTTAGCTTTTTCTGCCAAATCTACCCATGTGTAACTCCATTGATTTCCATCACTTAATTCAATCGCTTCTCCTTCTGCTTTACCATTGGCATATAATTGAACTTTCACACTATTTGGTCGTAATCCATCTTGATTATTACTGTCATTCCAAGCTTTAGTTACGCTCACACTAGTTTTACCCGGCGTATAGCTATTTATAATATCAAAGCCTTTAACCTCAGTACTGTAATCAGCTACTTGATCTTCTGTCACTGTATAGTTAATCAATTGGCCATTCTCATATTTTGGTAAGTTCTCAAATTGATATTTCCAACCATCGCTTTCTCTTACTTCTTTATTCGCAACCATATGGCCGTTGGCCAATAAATTTACCTTAATGCTCTTTGGACGTTTACCATCTTGATCATCATTGTCATTCCATGTTTTCGTTCCACTAACTTGAATAATTTCAGGTGTATGTGTATTTGTAATTGTCACATTTCCTAAATTACTATCCTCTACTTCGCTTGTATAGCCTAGTACATCACTTACTTCTTTCACTGTATACTGGATAGTTTCTCCTTTAGCTTTTTCTGCCAAATCTACCCATGTGTAACTCCATTGATTTCCATCACTTAATTCAATCGCTTCTCCTTCTGCTTTACCATTGGCATATAATTGAACTTTCACACTATTTGGTCGTAATCCATCTTGATTATTACTGTCATTCCAAGCTTTAGTTACGCTCACACTAGTTTTACCCGGCGTATAGCTATTTATAATATCAAAGCCTTTAACCTCAGTACTGTAATCAGCTACTTGATCTTCTGTCACTGTATAGTTAATCAATTGGCCATTCTCATATTTTGGTAAGTTCTCAAATTGATATTTCCAACCATCGCTTTCTCTTACTTCTTTATTCGCAACCATATGGCCGTTGGCCAATAAATTTACCTTAATGCTCTTTGGACGTTTACCATCTTGATCATCATTGTCATTCCATATTTTCGTTCCCTGAATGTTTACTTTTTCTACACTTTTGTTAGTTACAGTAAGACCTGTTTCAATTTTTGTATAACCTTTTGGAACAAAATCAATACCATTTTCATCGACTTCTTTTACGCTATATTGATACTCATTTCCATAATTATCATATTGCTCTAACCCATTCCAAGTAAATGAAGACTCACCATCTTTTAATTCACCTAATCCTATGCTAGGGACTTCTTCAAGTTGGTTTCCATTATTAGTTAATCGGTACAATTTAAGATAAATTGTTGGTCGTGGTGATTCTCCACCTTCCCAAACTTTATTTGCAGTAACAGAAATTTTCTTTTTCTCGTTGCTAACATTTAAGATGACACCACTTGTATCTTGATCTGTCATAGTAAACTTCAGTTCTTTTACCGTTAGCGGATCAAAATCAATCCAGTCTGGAGCATGAACTTCTTTCACAATATAATCACCAACTACTAACTTCTTAATCCCTGTAACCCCTTGTTCATTTGTTTCAAGAAGTACACTTTCTTGTCCTTGAATTGTTCCTCCATCTGCTCGCTTAAGTTCAAATTGAACATGTGGAATCCCCACCTCTGTCCCATGAACTTTTTTCACAATCTTTAATTCACCTTTAACTGTCCCATTCACTCCACCAGATACATCAATATTTTTTACTGAATAATTAAATTCTTCTCCTTCAACAGCTGGTTGATTATATTCTTTGAACCAAGCTCTGGAATGATTATCAAAAGATGCTTGATTTGGATTCGAAATAATCGTTTTATAATTAATTCTAAAAGAAGTTAGATTTGCGATGTTTTTTGGTAAATTAATTGTAATTCTATTTTCGTCAACAGAATAATTAAAACTTGCTCCAGGATATGCTTGTAAAAAATTTGTAACACCTTCTTCACCTCTAAACACCTTTTCTCCAGCATACTGAGAGTCAGTGACTATTTCAAAACTTGCTGGATCAAGTTTTTGACCTGGCTGTATTTCGTCTAAAATACGTACATCTTGTGAAACATAAGCTTTATTGTCGTTAATACATAAAAACCATCTGACATGATCTGTATCTTGAGGTAACATATCACCAACTTTATAATAAAAATCACTTGGCCCTGTAGAAGATGCTGGTTTAGTTACAGTAATTACTGCTGTTTTATCACCACTACTTACTGTAAGATTCCCCGTATTTTCTTCAGAGGTATTGGTTAAATTGCGCGCTTGAACCTCGAATTGCGCCCAACCTTCTACATCATCTAAATTGCGAATATTATCATTAAAAACTATGATTGCTTCGTCTGTTGTTACATTTAACTTACCTACATTTTTTCCTTGAATCATCAAATCGATACTTTTATTAAATCCAGAACCATAAATGTCACCACCGCTAGGCCAACTAACTTTGATATAATCTCCTGGTTGAATATCAATTGTTTTCTCATTAAATTCAAGATTTACTGTAAATTTTTCGCCATCTCTTACACTAGTTGGCGAGACACTTAAAGAAGTCACATTACTAGTAACATCTCTACCTTCTTCTGCATGTGCCATTGTTTGAAATATTGAACAAAAATTTGAAATCAAAAGAAAAATTATCATTATAATTTTCATTTTTTTCATATAAATTCCTCCATATATATAATTTTTAAGAATATATTATCAAAAAAAATATTTCTTTTCTATAATTTTTTAGTTAATTCATGGATAGTATTATATGTTGCTTATATATCTATGCCCAGATATCAATAGTATCGAATTAACACATGTTAATGATTTCAGAATGACACAGTTAGTATAATAATTTTATCAACGAAAGGGAGGTTTACATATGAATAAACAAAACAAATATAATATTCTAATTTTTTTCTGTACTATCATATTTTTTTATGCGTGTCAATCTACTTCTGTCCATGCTAACCAAGTGCAAATTATAGAATCAGCTGCTCCCGTTAAATATTTGTCAAATTCATCTCAGAAAGTGGCCGATACATCTTTAAATTCAAAAGATTCAGCACCTTTAGAACATAACGGTGCTACCGATGAAAAAACTGTATTACCAGATAAGCAAGCGACCGATACATCTTTAAATTCAAAAGATTCAGCACCTTCAGAACATAACGGTGCTACCGACGAAAAGACCGTATTGCCAGATAAGCAAGTGGCCGATACATCTTTAAATTCAAAAGATTCAGCACCTTCAGAACATAACGGTGCTACCGATGAAAAAACTGTATTACCAGATAAGCAAGCGACCGATACATCTTTAAATTCAAAAGATTTAGCACCTTCAGAACATAACGGTGCTACCGACGAAAAGACCGTATTGCCAGATAAGCAAGTGGCCGATACATCTTTAAATTCAAAAGATTCAGCACCTTCAGAACATAACGGTGCTACCGATGAAAAAACTGTATTACCAGATAAGCAAGCGACCGATACATCTTTAAATTCAAAAGATTTAGCACCTTCAGAACATAACGGTGCTACCGACGAAAAGACTGTATTGCCAAATCAAATAGAAAAGTCTTCTGAAGAACCTATAATTACATTAATTAAGAAATATTTTGATTCTTCGAATGCAACAGATATATTTTCTATATTTCATTTGACAAAAAAAAGCATTACAGATAAGTTAATAAAAAAAATACCCATGTTAATAAACAAAAAAAAGCCTATTCAGCTTCGAATAACCAAAAAATCATTATTTTTTGATAAAGTTTCAGTTAATGTTTATTGGGATAAAATAACTTATGGAGAAAGAAGATTGGGTAAAGGTAATAAGATTGCATTAGATATTTCTTTAGATGATAATCCCCCGTATCATTTTATGATAGAGGAAAAAGTTTTACGACAATTAATAGATGAATCACTTGAGCAAATCAATAATATTACTCAAAAAAATAACATCGAGATATTAAAATATATAGAAAAAATTATAAAAAAAATAAGAAATCAACCTGTTTTAAAAGATGATAATATTACTGTTGGAGAAATTATAGATAATGTCCACACAAACTCATTAAGCGAAAATAATTCGCATTTTAAGATAATAAAAAAAATATCAAAAAAACTTAATGCCCCTAATAATCATGTCCTTAAAGAACACTTAAATGCTGCAAGTAAAGAACTAGCAAATTTAATTACTTTTTTTACAAGTAAAATTAATATAAAAAGAAACTTAGATCAAGTTATTGATTATGATTCCAACCAATCTAGTTTAGGTTTCTTTGAATGGTTTATAAAAAGTGCTTTGATTAAAAAGCTTGGTCAAACGTATAATGAAAAATTATCTCTAGAAAAATTATTACAATCAATAGGTTTTTCGGGAGAAAAATTGATTAAAAAATGTCTAGAATCACCTTTAGTAAATTCGATTTTATCACGCTATCAAACAAAATTATCATTGTTTATCAATGAAAATATTCCTGACAATTGATTATGCTATTTTATGGCTTTATAGTTTCTAATGGTGGCTAAAAAGCCACCATATTTTTTCAAAAATAAAAAAGAGCCGTTAAAAAGGGCACTATGTAGTGCGCCCCCAAAGTTTAGATTTTTTGGTCTAACATTGGGGGCGTATTTAAATTGGCAAAATACGATTATGCATTCAAGAAAAACGTAGTCGTAGCTTATCAAAATGGATCAGGAGGTTATCGAACACTAGCGAATTAATTTAATATTGCTTCACTTTCAACTGTTCGTAAACGGGGTAAAACAGTCGAAAAATTTGGATTTAACGAACTTCATCGAAAAGTAAATTATCAACATTGCTCTTCCAAATCCAAGCGGGATGTCATACACTATTATTAAACGAATGGTGAATCTTATCTGACTGTCGCATTAAAATATGGTCTGTCAAATGACACCTTAGTATTGGCTTTTCATCAGAAATTTCTAGAAATAGGCATAGAAGGGATTTCACCAAAACAGAAAGGAAGATCTTCTATGTCAAAGAAAAAGAAACCCGTTCAGGTGAAAAAAAGCGGGCGGAACTAGCCCTCATAAAAAAGCTCCGCGCTTTAGAAATGAATATCCCGGAACGACTCAAGAACGAAATGCCTGAATCACCCACGAACTCCGAAAAAAATTCCAATCAAAAATTAGAAGTCCTGATTATGAACGTGAGCAAAACGGGAATATTCAAATAAAAAAAACTCTATTTAGATCCTTTTCTTGGTTTATTTAATGGTGAAATCTTGTCTTACCGTATTTCTAAATAGCCGAATGCCAAAGCAATTCTTGAGGAACAAAAAGAAGCCATTGATAAAACGCAAGATTGTCAACATCGCCGCACTTTTCATTCTGACCAAGGTCGGGGGGGGGGACCAAATGAAGCATTACAAAAAGCAATCAACTAGTCACCAGATCTTTCAAGACATGTCTTAAAACAAGAAACCTACCATGGTATTATTTATTCTAATTTTGAAGAACTAGAACAAGCAATTTAGGAATGGATTGATTATTATAATCATCAACGAATAAAGAAAAAAACAGGGTGCAGTCACGTCCAATTAGGTGAACGGTTCATCGCATAAAAATACCGACCAGATTTCTCCAGTCGGTATTCGGTCTAACTTTCGGGTCTCACTACACTCTAATGACCACCTTGCAACCTTTCAGGAAGCAACAAGTAGTACGCCCTTCCAGTATATATTACTAATAATTTTAATAATTTATTTTTTCCCACTTTTGTCTTTCATTAAGAGCAAACCATTCTTCTATCTTTGGTGCATTAATCTTCAAAATATCTAACTTTAATATTTTTATCTTTCCATTTTCTATAACTATAACTTTCTCTTTTTTTAAATTAGATAACATTCTAGAAACAGATGCTACATGTGATATCCCACAAGAATCACCTAAGTCTTGTAAAGTGGCAATTAACTCTATCGTTATCGTTCCATTCATTTGTTTCTCTCCAAATAAATATGTCCAAACTAATAATTGTCCACACAATGCACCACATTTACCATGAACAGAAAAATCACACAATTTCGACCACACAAAAGTTAATTGTTTTTCTAAGCAGTCAATAACATATCTCATTATGTTTGTGGATTTAGCCATAAATGTAGTTAAATTATCAATAGTTAAAAAATATAACTTAGCTGTATCTGAAACAACTTCTAGATTATATTTACACATTGCTTTATCATTAAATATTGATGTTGAAAGAATAAGTATTCTTCCTTGAATATGCTGCAAAGTGAAAGTAAGACCTTCTGCATTACTTATTGTCATTTTTAAAATACCTTCTTCAACAAAAATATTTGAGTAATTATTTTTCCAATTACTTATTATAAATTCTCCTTTTTTATAGACTTTTGAACATAATCCATTTGCTTGAATTTGCTTTAAAAATATATCATCTTTCATTACTGTACACCTTCTCTACTATTAATATTAAGGAATGATCTTATTAACGTAATAAGGTGCTAACGTTGTTCCCCATATTGAAAACTCACGACAATTTACATTTGGCAAGTTTTTTTTATCACATATAGTGTGCCAAGAATCCCAGGCTAGACCCGTAGCTTCAATAATTTTAACATTTATATTTCTAGCATTAGCTGGAATAAATATTTGTGATGAAAAGCCAGCTGTCTTGTTCATATCATTTTCAGGCCAACTTACATTCTTTTTTATCTCATTTCCTTTATCATCGTAACTAATTTCATCCCAATCAATATAATAACGTGCTATATATGCTCCACTATGATTCAAATTTATTTCGCCACTATGATATTCATGAACTATAGTCTCTACGTAATCAGTAGCTTTACTAATTAGCGCTTGCTCATTGTCCTTTATAAACATTGTATTAAAAGATATTGGTACTGCTGGACTATTTCTATCAAAATTTTTCCCCTCATCAATCAGTTCATGAATACTACTCAACGTACCATTAATAACTTTAACACCTGATTTTGAGCCTCCACCATAAACTATTGCGTTAAATGTAGATTCCTGAATTAAGCTACTTAACTCAGCATCTGAAGAAACATCTTTACCGTTAATAGCTGCATCTACCGCTAGTTTAAATTTATTGCTAGTGTTACTTGTTTCAATTGCAGCATATACCGTTCTTCCGTACGATACACTTGAAACAAATACTGGAGGCGCATCATTGTTTACACCTTGTCTTTGTAGTTCATACGGAGTTACTTTTTCCGAAAAATATTCTGACGGTTTAGCTTTAGCTTCTGTGCTTACAGTATAATAAATTTGTTTAAATTTCAGGAAAATACATTGCTTTTCTCCCTTATTGATTGACGAAAAATCAACATTAAGTTTTTGTGCAACTGTTTCAATTCCTAAACCTAATTGTGTTTCTAATTGTGACATACTATATGTTTGTGCTTGCTCACATTCTACTTTTGCTGGTACTTGTTCATATTGAGGGTACTTTTTAATCCATATATCAATCATATCATTGATAGCACTTTTAATGTTTCCACCGTCGGGATGTTCGACAAATCTCTGATTATCGGTACCAGTTAGTCCTGGCAAATCAATTGTAAGAGTCAATCCTTTTTTTTCAGCTGAAATTGGCGTAGGTCTACCCTCTGTCAAGCCTCGATTCGCTAAATATATAGCTCCTGGATAAAGATTTCCTTCTCCTGCAGATAAATAGGATATATCCGAAGAACCATTACTTAAGCTTTTCTTTTTCTTTTCTACTACATAAAATACTCCATTTCTCCAATCTGATTCAGTACTAGGTAAATTACTTATGCTGTCTCCTTGAAATCTTAATATCTTTAACGGATCATAACTAAGCGAGTAAATAAAATCATTAATAGCACTATTTTCTATGTTACTTCCAAAAGCTTTTATTGACTTTACTGAAAAGAAAATTAGAAAAATTACTCCTATTAACAAACAAGTTGAAAATTTTTTATTCATTTTTCATCAACCCTTTCTATTTACTCTATATATATTTTATAAGCAATAGTAAAAAAAAGCATTGACATATGTTAAAATGTACCTCGTTAGTTAAATATATTTTTTCTATTTTCTTTTTCATTAACTACCTCCTTTCATCTATCTATTATAAAAAAATTAGAAGAACTTTGTAAATATTAATTTTTTGTATTGAAATTTTTCAATTAATTTATTTCATGTCCTCCAAACCATCTATTTAGTGCATCTTGTAATGCCTCTTGTAATGATTGTCTTTCTCTAGCAAACTTTTCAAGCCATTGAGATAAATCAATAAATTGGTTTTTAAGTTGTTCTCTATATTCTCCCACTTCAATTTTCTCGCTTATTATTATTTTCTTCATCTTTTCCAAGCTTTTTTTAAATTCTTCATCTACATTTAAAGTTACTAAAACTTTTTCGCATATTGAAACTAAAGAATTTATCGCTATATCCTCAACTATATAAAATGACTCTGTATAAAGTTCTTGATTAACCTCATTCAAGTCCAATTTGCATTCTTGAATTGCTTTTTCTAAATCTAAATCTAAATCTTCTAATATTTTTTTTACTTCCATAATATTTTCTTCAGGCTGTAGAAGTAACTGCTTGTGTGTAAAAATTTCGGATAGCCTTTTTAAATTTTCTTCAGAATACGGTAATGTTGATACTACAGTATTCAAAATCCCCCTGGCCCGTTCCAGAGTAGGCAAATAGTTCAAAAGAATCATATTATTTTCTTCATTGTCAGATTTCATGTTACTTAGTGATTTTTGTATTACTGGTATATTACTATATATTTGTTTTGTTGATATTTGTTCAATTTTCTTTCTTTCTAACTGTTCTAACATCTCAAATAATTGGTTCAAACTTTTTATATTGTATGGAAAATACATATCACAGGCTATGCCATTTATCCGTTCAAGCATTTTTAGTTCTTGAAGAATACACTGATTTGTATCTTTTTTATCTTGTATATTATCAGTTGTTGCAGACTCAAGATCTTCAATAAACTGTATATTATTAACTACTTGCTGTATTAACAATTCATTGAACTGTGTAGGTTGATACGCCTCTATTTCCTGGCTACCAGAATCCTCTCCAAGCTGTGTAGGTTGATACGCCTCTATTTCCTGGTTATCAAAATCCTCTCCAAGCTGTGTAGGTTGATACGCCTCTATTTCCTGGCTACCAGAATCCTCTCCAAGCTGTGTAGGTTGATACGCCTCTATTTCCTGGCTACCAGAATCCTCTCCAAGCTGTGTAGGTTGATACACCTCTATTTCCTGGCTACCAGAATCCTCTCCAAGCTGTGTAGGTTGATACGCCTCTATTTCCTGGCTACCAGAATCCTCTCCAAGCTGTGTAGGTTGATACACCTCTATTTCCTGGCTACCAGAATCCTCTCCAAGCTGTGTAGGTTGATACGCCTCTATTTCCTGGCTACCAGAATCCTCTCCAAGCTGTGTAGGTTGATACGCCTCTATTTCCTGGCTACCAGAATCCTCTCCAAGCTGTGTAGGTTGATACGCCTCTATTTCCTGGCTACCAGAATCCTCTCCAAGCTGTGTAGGTTGATACGCCTCTATTTCCTGGCTACCAGAATCCTCTCCAAGCTGTGTAGGTTGATACGCCTCTATTTCCTGGCTACCAGAATCCTCTCCAAGCTGTGTAGGTTGATACGCCTCTATTTCCTGGCTACCAGAATCCTCTCCAAGCTGTGTAGGTTGATACGCCTCTATTTCCTGGCTACCAGAATCCTCTCCAAGCTGTGTAGGTTGATACGCCTCTATTTCCTGGCTACCAGAATCCTCTCCAAGCTGTGTAGGTTGATACACCTCTATTTCCTGGCTACCAGAATCCTCTCCAAGCTGTGTAGGTTGATACGCCTCTATTTCCTGGCTACCAGAATCCTCTCCAAGCTGTGTAGGTTGATACGCCTCTATTTCCTGGCTACCAGAATCCTCTCCAAGCTGTGTAGGTTGATACACCTCTATTTCCTGGCTACCAGAATCCTCTCCAAGCTGTGTAGGTTGATACACCTCTATTTCCTGGCTACCAGAATCCTCTCCAAGCTGTGTAGGTTGATACGCCTCTATTTCCTGGCTACCAGAATCCTCTCCAAGCTGTGTAGGTTGATACGCCTCTATTTCCTGGCTACCAGAATCCTCTCCAAGCTGTGTAGGTTGATACACCTCTATTTCCTGGCTACCAGAATCCTCTCCAAGCTGTGTAGGTTGATACGCCTCTATTTCCTGGTTATCAAAATCCTCTCCAAGCTGTGTAGGTTGATACGCCTCTATTTCCTGGCTACCAGAATCCTCTCCAAGCTGTGTAGGTTGATACGCCTCTATTTCCTGGCTACCAGAATCCTCTCCAAGCTGTGTAGGTTGATACGCCTCTATTTCCTGGTTATCAAAATCCTCTCCAAGCTGTGTAGAGTGAGGAAAAAAAGTATCTCCAACTTGACTACTTGCAATACCTACACAAGTCACAGCTGTTGCTAATCCTAACATTCTTTTCTTTTTTGTTACCTCTTTTTTTTTGTTCAAAATAGATTTGTTCATTTTCAACTTCCTCCCCTATATTTACTAAATAAAATTTACAAAAAAATATTTTAACTAAAAATGGATCAACAACTCATTAACATATGTTAATGAGTTGTTGATCCATGAAATAGTAAAATTATTCTAAATTTATAATTTAAGAATGGAGGTAATTATTTGTCACTTTATGGTTATTCAAGGGTTAATAATAAAAAATATGTTAAAAAATTAAAAAATATTGGAGTAAAAAAGATTTTCATTGAAAAATCTATAGATTCTGAAAACGAACTAAAAAAACTACTTTCCTTAGTACAACCCAAAGATGAAATTTTAGTACCTAAAATTAATTTATTTACAAAAAATATAGTTGATTTAAGTTCTATAGTATCCACTTTAAATGTTTCTGGAATCTCTGTAACTTTTATAGACGATAATCTTACTTTTAAATGTACACCTAATAATAAATAGATTTTAAGAATGAAAGAGATGACTTTTTGAAAAAAATAATTTTATTTATTAAGCATTACAATAGGAATGGGGTATGAACTTTCCACTCTAGGTACAGAAATTAGTAATTCAAACTATTTAAAAATATTGCTTGGGATATATATTATTCCTAGTATTTTATTATTAAAAATGCTTAGTACAACATTAAAAATACGAGCTTACTTCATATCTATAGGAATTTTTAGCGGTTTATTCTCATCTGGTTGGATAAGCGGAGAGTGTAATTTTAATTTAGAAAACCGTTTGTTAAATTTCTTTGATTCGTCAGAGATAATTGATAAATGGTCAGCAGCTGTAACAGCTCCTTTTGTTGAAGAAGGTTTCAAAGTTATTTGTGTTCTAATGATTGTTTCGCTGTTTCAAATAACCGATATTAAACCAATTTTTCTTATAGGGATTTCTGTAGGCTTGGGCTTCCAAATTGTAGAAGATATTTCTTATATTATTGGAGAAACAAATTCTTCTCAATTATTTTTCGAACAAGTTTTTGCTAGAATTTCAAATGCAATTTCTTCTCACTGGGCATACACAAGTATTTTTTCAACGGGTATAGCTTCTATTTTGAAAAAAATTCAAATTTTTTCAAAGAAAGATATTTATTCATTTGTGGTAGCTCCTATTATTTTGCATTTTTTATGGAATTCACCAATGAATGAGTTCAGTTTCAAAGGTATTAAATTATTACCTCCTATCCTATCCATTGTAACTCTTCTATTTGTTTTAAAAATAACTTTAAAATTACTAAAGACTTAACCGTAAGCTGAAATAATTTTCCTGGATATGGAATACGTAGATACAATTTCTAAAAAAGTAAACGAGATAAAGAGATATGTAGAAAATGAAAAAAATTCTTTAAGATACTGCCAGAATTCTAACAGTCGTTGAGTTTTGTTATATTAACTTACAAAAATGTTAGAAAAAATTATTTTTTTATTATAAAAAAAATAATTGATAAGTTATACTACTGATAATAAGTAAAAAGGAGTTTAATACTATGCAATACAAGACAATCGGAAAAACTTTTCCATTGGTAGAAGTGGCCTTACACATAGGTGAAAGTATTCTATTAGAAAGTGGGGCACTAGTCTATCACAATAGTGAAATTAATTTAGAAGGAAAAATGAATAGTAATGGAAGATCTGGATTTGGTGGAGTCCTTAGTGCTATCGGTCGTTCAGTGTCTAGTGGTGAAAATTTTTTTATTACAAAAGCATCTGGTCTAACAAATACAGCAAGAATTGCTTTGGCACCAGCTACATTAGGAACCATCAAAGAACTTAAGGTAGACAGTGAGCATTGGCGATTAAATACGGGAACATTTTTAGCTTGTGATGCAAGTGTTTCTTATAATATGAAACGTCAAAAGCTAAGTGGAGCCATTTTTGGGGGGACTGGAGGATTGTTTGTAATGGAGACAACTGGTTCTGGATCATTATTGATCAATAGCTATGGAGATATCACGGAAATCCACTTAGATGGAACTACACCATTTGTTGTAGATAATCACCACGTTGTTGCATGGTCAGAATCGTTAGATTACAATATCAAAATTGCTTCTGGAAAATTTGGTTTTACAACAGGTGAAGGTTTGGTTAATGAATTTACTGGAATAGGTACAATTATTATTCAAACAAGAAGCATTAAAAAAGAAGCTAACAGTGATGGGATAGTAGAGTCAATATTGTAGTATGGCTTAAACTTATATGCGTTAACAATTATTTATCCGAAAGAAAAATACTAACAAAAATGATTTCTTTGACAATAAAATTTAGCTAAGAAGAAAATAACTACTTACTTTTAGGAGGAAACTATGAATAAAAGAAGATGGACAGCTATTGGTATCGCAGCAGCATTGTTTATTATATCAATCATTATTGCTTTTATACCGGAAAAAGAAACCAAAGAAAATACTTTGACAGGAATTAATAGAATTTTTTATGGATCAAATGAGTTAATAGAAGAGACTTTAGAAGAAGGGAAAGATAATAAAAAAATAGTTAAATTATCAGTTGAAGGAACTATCGCCGACACTGGGGAAAATAATCTATTCAGTAAAAAAACTTACAACCATCAAAATTTTTTATCCCAAATAAAAAAAATACAAGAAGATAACACCGTTAAAGGTGTTTTACTTGAAGTAAATTCTCCTGGTGGTGGAGTTTATGAAAGTGCAGAAATCGCCAAGGAATTAGAAAAAATTAAGCAGTTAAAAATTCCAATTTATACAACTTTTAAAGACACTGCTACCAGTGGAGGATACTATATTGCCGCCAATACAGATAAAATCTTTGCAACCGAAGAAACCACGACAGGTTCTATTGGGGTTATTATATCAAAATTAAATTATGCTGGGCTGTTAAAAAAACTAGGTATCACAGACTCAACATATAAAAGTGGAGCTTTAAAAGATATGTTGTCTTCCGAACGAACCCCAACTCCAGAGGAAAAAGAAGTCATACAAAATTTTGTTATGAGCTCTTACAAACGTTTTTTAAATATTGTTGCAAAAGGCCGTCACATGAACATTGACGATGTGAAAAAAATTGCAGACGGTCGTATCTATGATGGAACTCAGGCCCTAGAAAATGGTTTGATTGATAAAATAGGATTCCCTGAAGACGCTTTGAAGGACTTAAAAAAAGAGAAAAAATTAGAAGATGCCAAAGTTATTGCATATAAAAATAGTACTACTGATTTTGCTTCTTCTTTGCTTGGAGTGAAACTAGCAGAGTGGCAAGGACTTAAAGCAAACACTTCTGCTCAGTTATTTTCAATATTGGAAAAACTAGGAACCTCTGAGGCTCCTAAACTAATGTATTATTACGGAGGTAGTTAGTATGAAAGTAGAAAATTCAAATTTTACAAATGAAGAACAAAGAAAACAGTTTCCAAATTATTTTTATGCTGGCTTTTGGTCACGCTTCTTCGCTTTTTTTATAGACTATTTGTGTATTAATATTCTCACAAGTGCAACTATAGGTTTAGTATATAAGCTTATTGGCCTAAAAGCGGATTCTTCAATTATAACTATTTATGGTTTTTTTTCATTGGTCATTTATTTAGGTTACTTTGTTCTTTTAACCAAATTAAATGACGGGCAGACGATAGGAAAAATGATTTTTGGACTAAAGGTAGTTAGTTTTCAAGAAGATGCACTTAGTTGGCAAACAGTTCTTATTCGAGAATTATTCTGTCGTTTTATCTTAAAAAATATTTTCTTCTCTATTGGATATCTAATAACGATTTTTACTCCCAAAAAACAACATATTGGTGATTATTTTTCAAATACAAGTGTGGTGAAACTAAACTTCTTAAATTGTTATAAATATAAATTTATAAATCAAAATTGAAAGAACGAGCATTTAAATGTCTTTATTGCATAATTATAATTACCTAGCAATATTTTTGAAAATGGCTTAGAATTGCTCTCTCAAATTTACAGTAAAAAAACTCACTGCTCTATAATCGGCAGTGAGTTTTTGTGTAATGGACGCTAGTTTATAATTATCTAATAGGTACTTTTTCAGAATAACTATAGAATTGAGACTTATCTGTAAAATTAGCTTTATATTTACTGTTAATTCCAGCCTTTTTAGATATATCTCCTAATTCAATTAATAACTTTTCATCATTTCCTAAAAAATGAATTTTATTGTCAAATCCAACAATATAGATATAATTCACCATTTTATTTATTAATACTTCTGGATATTTTTCGCTATCTATTTTTTTATAGACTTGCAACAAAACATGTGTAATATCTAATATAGCTTTGGTCTTATCACGCTTCATTAAACTATTATATAGTTCATGAATTATTTTTTTGTTTCCTCAATATCAATCATTTAAATCCTTACTCCACTAAAACTACCAAACAAATTATCTCCCCAACGTTTAACTCCTTCTGACCAAGCTTGTCCCTAATTTACTATTGCAATACACATCATTTCCATAATACGTAGCAGCTTCTATATTTGTTCCTAATGCTGTAAAACAACTCCCAATCATACCACAAATAACTAAACCTTTAACTAATTTCTTTTTCATGAATGTTCATCTCGAAAATAAAAATTAGAAAACGTCTTCTATATAGAAATTATAGAAGCATTGGTATAGTTTTGTAAATGTTAAAACAAAAGAATTTTCCTAACATTTTTGTAAGTTGGTATCCATCAATTCCAATTGTTTTTACCTGATTATTGTACCATTTCATTCGAAACAAATATTGCCATCAATACTTTCTTTTTATAAAATAGCCTTGATGTCTATATAAAAATTTTCAAATTAACAAGGAGAAATGAAACCGATGCTTATCATGCTATTAGTTATTGTTGCTATGTATTTTTATCTGTTTCGTACACAAAAAAAGCAACAAAAAGAACGACAAGATTTTTTAAACAATTTACAACCAGGAGACACTGTTGTGACTATTGGAGGATTACATGGAGTAATATCTGAAATATCCTCAGATAAAAAGAAGATAACTCTTGACTGTGAAGGCGCACTTTTCGACTTCGATCAACAATCTATACGAACGAAAAAATAAGCAGAAAGGAATCCCTCTCTGCTTATTTTTTTCTTTTATTTGGCAAAGAATAGCCTAATTCTTTCAACTGTTTTTTCGTGACCACATGACGAAATTCTCCATCAAAAACGATCACTGTATATTGATTTATCACTTCAACTTTTCCTTTGAGCGTTTGTCCCATAACAGATTGACAATGCACAAATGATCCGATATCTATTAAATCCTTACTTTTTTTGGCCAAAACACAACCTCCGAAAATAATAATTAAAACCACCTATCTAGTAGGTGGTTTGGAAGAAATAGTCTCTGAAGAACAATTTCAACGTAACAGTCTATAAAAATTTTATCGTATTTACTTTCCTATTTCAATCTTAACTTCCCTAAAAAATCTTGGTACAATTATTCATGACTTTTATTTAACTAGGAGAAAATCATGAATATACTCTTCTTAAGTATCTGCCTTTTTTATATAGCCACTATCTTAACAGGAGTTTATCACTGGCGAAATAACAAAAAGAAATAAAGAAAACATTTAGAAATTTTCTATCCCAAAATAAAAAGGTAACAACCGCAAAAAAATCGAGGTTTAAATTCATGACACTATTATATTGAGGGTGCGATCATTACCTTAGTTCATTTTACCAATTTTTTTGCTAATTTTAAATACCTCTTTATTTCTTCTTTCTTTGAAACATCTGTTTTATTCTTTTCTTCTACTAATAAACAGAAAATAACAAATATACAAAAAGAAGAGTGTACAAAAAAGGTGCTGCGCACTCTTCTTTTTAATATTTTCTTTTACATATATTGTTCTACATGTTCAATTTCTTTTTGTAGTTCTTTTTTATCGTACTTTTCATACTTACCAGCTTCGTGTGCAATCTTTTTAATTTCATGTATGGCTTTTTTCTCAACAAGCCATTTTCTCATACTATGTTTTTTTGCATCTTCATTTAGAGAATCTAATTCTTCTAAATTTGAATCCAGTTTGTTCAAAACATCTGCAATTTTTATCAATGCTTTTGCTTCTTTTTCTTCATAGTTTGACATAATAGAGGAGTAGGGACTCATGATGTAATCGCGTGATTATGATTTCATTTGTTTTCATCCACTAAACTAATAGGACTAGAAAATAAATCATTCACAAGTTGAACTGTTAAACATGGTAGAATTGTATGCTCATTTTAATACCTGTTCAGCTAACAAATTAATTCACATAATTAATCTGTTGATTCTCTACTATTGGATAACTAATTAATCGATCACTTTCTAGATTTTCATTATTCATATTTACTGCATTAATTTGACTATCTTCATATGTGCGATAATAATAAATTCCTTTATCTATGTTGCAACATGAAGAGTAAATGGTATATTCATATTTTCCATCACCAACATCACATAAGCCTTTTTGTTGTTCCACTGAACCTAATATATGGAAAAACTGACTAATACTTTCAGATTCTGAATTCCCAGTTTTTGAATTCAATTTGGTAAACGTTGCTTTTACAAATCGTGAGGTAGAAGATAAATCCCCAGGTAATCCTATTCCACCCATTCCTCGACTGTATACATTCAAATCAATTTTATTTGAAAAATTATTTTGGGGTGTTTGACTTGATAAACTACGATAATTGTTTAAATTAAATAATTGATAGTTAAATGGAGGATTATTCGTCAACACACCTACAGGATTATCATAAATATGAAGCCCTTCTTTCACACTCTCAATAACAATTGATTTTTCTTTATCTGCTAATAGCCAATGTAAGGGAGACAAAGGAAGAGTTTCACTAAAATTGATAGAAACTAAATTCATCGTTTCTAATAATTTTTTCGCTTCGTCTACAGTTGCGCATTGACCCAAAATCCATGGAATAAATTCAAAAGGAGACACATTTGCTTTTCCTTCTTTGAATGTTTTATAATCCGCATAACCAGAAAAATTTAATCCTGCCATACTTAGCCCTTTTTCGTTTGTTGCATCATAATAAAGTGGATAATCTGCTATTCCAGCAGCTATTCCAATCATAGCATAATGCGTATCTAATTTAGGAACTTTTCGAAACTCTAAACAATAATTCCTTGGAACAATTGTAACTACTTCCTCATAAGATATTTCATAGTCAAAGTTTCGGCCAAAATAATGATCCTTAGTAGCATAAGTAATTGCGGTACACATAAAAAAACCTCCTAAAATAATTTATATTAGTTACCTTACTTCTATATAATATGACGATAGAACTAAATTAGCAAAATTTTCTTTTTCATTTTTTTAGTAGTTATGATAGTTATCTCGTTAATCCAAACACCAAAATAGTTTTATATAATTACTTAATCTATGGTTTCTTTTAACGTAACGGCATTTTCTACAGGTGTTTTATCTCCATGGACAAGTAACGCAATAGCATAGGCAAATTTATTTTTAAACATCCCTTTTGTTTCATCTAAAGTCTTTTCTTCTGTAACATCCCGAAGAGTAATTCCTCCCGCCACAATGCCTGCATAATCTTTAGTCGGAACAGAAACATTTACTACAAAATCTACCGTCTGTTTAGGGGCAATTGTCTGCTTTTCTTTTTCAAAAGAAGCAACTTTCGTAATATCAAAAGGAATACCCGAAGTAAGTTGATTTTGAGTCTTGCCATATTCCACTACACCATTAATATTGGTGGTTGCTGGACTCAATTCTCCTGCCACTTCAATTGCTTCCTCCGAATTGTTTGTTACATATATAACTAGAGGCACAGATTCATTCACAGGTAATGACAAATCAAAATATGTTTTGCTTTTATCCACTTGATACGTTGATTGTTCTACTTCTCTGACGCCATTTATTTAAATACAGCAAAGAGACACCATAATAATCAGCATTCTCATGGGTCGTATATCCTAACACTCATAAACGCATATATTCTTCTTGGCTCATTCTACGAATTTTTCGCTTATCAGAAGTTAATCGTCGTAATTCTTCACTACACTCCATAATCTTCTTATATAATTCACTGGTTTCATCTCTATGCCATCAAACATAATAATTCTATTCGTATCGCTTTGATTCTGTTCTTATCCTGAAGAATTTTTTCATCATTTATACATCGTGTTTCATACATATCTCTTTACTCCCTTTACTTTCTTCCCACTGTAAATATACCTGTTCTCATTTGAAAAAAGGGAAGCGATTTGCTTCCCTCTTTTTTTACGCTCCTGGCGCATCCGTTAATGTCCAAGTTAAATCGGCAGTATATTGTTCTGCTGATTTTGTTGAAGATCCTGGCACAAATAATCTCACACCACTTTCATTCCAAGTAATTTTTGAAATCCCATTTCCAGAGCCCGCTTCTGCAAATACTATTTTAGTTGCTGTTTCAGGAATTAATGTACTCTCATCCACTACATTTATTGCTTCTGTATTGCTATTTGAAGCTTTTCCTCCTTTAAAACTAATTTGCGCTCCTTTTAACTCTTTCCCACTTGCTGCGAGTTTTGTAGATTTTACAGTTAATCCCCATCCGGTTGATGTTCCTCGTAAATCTGTTATCTGAACTTCACTTTTTGTGGTTGTTCCATATAACTTGTCTTGTGTAGAAATCGGCTGCTGACCAAAATCAAAATTTGGTACTTTATCCAATGTTAAATCTCCTGGTGTAAAAGTTACTTTTCCTGTTGTTACTTGTGGATCAACTGCATATACAGAAGTTGATGAAAAGCCAATTCCTCCTACAACTACTGCCACTGTTAATACATTAGTTAATTTCACTGATTTCATAAACTTTCCTTTCTTCCTCATTTTATTCTATTACTTTGTTATATATTTTCGATACATCCCATAAATAGCACTTGCCAAAATAAGGATACCTATAATCATCCAAACGGATGACATTTTGACACCTGTTTTTGGAAGGTTTCCTTTTGCTTTCTTAGCTACTTCTTGTTTTTGAGTTACCGGCTTTTTATTGCTTGTACTTTCATTTTTGTTCGTGCTTTCTGTAGGTGTTATACCACCTGTTTTTTTACTTTTTTCATTATAAGCTGTAACCTTTACAGAAGTTTGATCAAATCCCACTTCAAATGGTATTGGTGTTTTATCTAATCGATATCCCTTAGGGCTTTTTGTTTCCACAAACGTATATTTTCCTGGAAACAATCGAGTAAGGTGTATTTTTCCTTTTTCATCTGTCGTCATCGATTGAGCTACTTCTACTACTGACCCTTTTTCATCTCGTAGTTCAAACGTCGCATCTGATAATACTTCTTTTGTTTCTTTATCCTTTTTTTGCAAGATTACAGATACTTCAATCGAACCATCCCCTGTAAAGGTGATTCCAGCTTGACTCGTTTTAGACTCTGCATAAGTAGTAATGCCTAAACAGAAAGTCAAAATCATCAAGCTACCCATTAACAACCATTGATAGACTTTTTTCATCGCTTCTATTCCTTTCTATGGCGTATCGTTTAACGTCCATTCAATTGTTCCTGTATACTCTCCTACACTTGCTTTTCCTTGTTCTACTTTTAACAATAATCCTTGTTGTCCTGTCCAAGAATCAGAAATTTTTGTAACCTCTGAATCTTTCGATGTTGTACAGCTTTTAATTATTTGTGCTGCATTTGAAGAAAGAATCTTTTCATTACTAGACTCTTTGTAAATCAATGCATTCTCCAGTTTTTTATTAGTTGACGTATTCGTTAATTCATCCGTCAATTTGGCTGTCACTTGCCACTTACTTCCACGACCACGCTCATCATAAACAGCTAAAGGATCCCCTTGAACCGTTGCTTTATAATACTGTGTTCCTTTTATTAACTTTTGGCTGCCAAAATCAATGGTATCTGGTACAGTCATATACACTTTTTTCTTCGCCCATCGAGCAGTAAAAGTAATTTCGGCACCATCACCTGGATCTACATTATTAAGGAGTGTTGCAACTGTATCTGTTGAAGTAACTAACTGCCCATCGTACTCCCATCCAACAAAATCATAACCTGTTCTTTTTGGTATATAATTTGCTATATTTGCTTGTTCCCATCTAATACTCGTTGGAAATTGTGGATTAGTTGCTCCTTCGTAATTCAAATCAAAAATAAGTTTATACCAATTTTCTACATAGGTAGCAATAAATTCTGTATTTGTTGTCATTAAAAATGGATTACCTTGACCAGTAGAAGGATTTCTATTCCAAGAACTAAATGTATACCCATTTCTTTTTGGGTTTGCCGGAGGTGTAGCAATAATGTCTACTCCATACGGTTCTTCATAGGTATCTTCTTGAATCAAGCTTCCATCCCAATCTTTCCATGTAGCAGTATATCGATTACTGTACTGAAGCCTTTGTTCTACAGATAACACAGTTTTATTATCAATAACATAATCATAGTAAATCGTAGAATACGTACTTCCACCACCATCAAATGTTAAAAGACCCGTTGTTGGTTCATACTCAAATGCTGATCCTGAAGTTGATACCCCATATTTCACTTGGGTCACTTTCACCTTTGCAGGGTCAATCCCAGGATATAGCTCTGATAAGTTGACCGTGACTTTCTCAGCATCTATATCTTTTCTCAACAATTTGGGTTGTAAGCGTTGATATCCATAACTTACTCGTGGATTAGTTGCATTCAATTCAATAAATGGTAATTATTGATAGCCAAAGGCACCTGACCCTACCGTTTTTAAAGAAGCTGGAAGTTGTAAACTTTCAACCAAACCATTTGAAAATGCCGTATTCCCGATACTTTCTACACCTTGTCCTAAATCAATCTTTTTTAAGGTAGGATTATTATTATCTCCCATAAAAGCATTCGCCTCTACTGCTTTGACAGAGTCTGCTAATGTAACTTCTTCTAATGGATTACATCCAAACGCAGCATACCCAATTTTTTCTGCTGTTACTGTCAATTTTTTTATTTGGTTAGAACTAAAGGCACCTGATCCAATACTCTTAATGCTATTTCCCCAATGAATCGTATGAATATTACTATTTGAAAAAGCTGAGTTTCCTATAGTAGTAAGAGCGTTTGGCAACGTTAACTCTCCCAAATTATTCCCTATAAACGCTTGTTCTCCTATTGTTTCTACATTAGAAAAATCTATAGTAGATATTTGATTACTTGCAAACGTACTAGAATTAATAGTTTTCAAGCTTGTTCCTATTTTCACCGTAGTTAGTTTTCCATCTACAAACGCTCGCTTTTCAATTGTTGTTACACTATTAGGTAGTTCCAATGTTTGGAACATCGAATTTCTAAACGCGGCTTCTCCTATATAACTTAAACCTTCTGTTAATACTAATTTATTAATATTGGCATTTTCAAACGCTTGGCGTTCAATCCTCTGAACTGTGGCAGGAACTACTAATTCATTAATTGTTGTTCCAGTAAATGCTTGAGCGCCTATCCTTGTAACATTTCCAAGATTAACATTTACTAATATAGCTTACTCCTGATCCAATAGTTACATCCGTTAATTTATTCCAATAAAAAGCATAAGAATCTAGCGTTGTTACACTATCTGGAATAACCACATTTGTTAAGCCACATTCTCGAAAAGCTCCCATACCAATAGTTGTTAAATTTGACGGAAGTTGAACATTGGATAAAGCAGGATTATTATCAAAGGCTAATCGATTAATTCTAGTTACTGTGTTAGGAAATGTTACTGAGGTAAGCCCTTTATTTGAAAAAGCACTGTCCGCAATAGTTGTAATAGGAATACCATTTATTGAATCTGGAATAACTACATCCGTTCCTCCGAGCGTAGCATCATATCCAGTAATAACTCCTCCAGAAACTGTAAAAGCATTCTCCGGTGTACTCTTTGTCACAGTTTTATCAGCTACTGTTGATTCAGCATTCGTATCATTATCGTTTAAAGAAATTGGAGCGGGTGTGGTTTCTTTTTCTTCTTTAGATAAAGATTCGTTTTCTACAATATTTTGATCACTATTAATAGCTACATTGTCTTGGTTACTTTTTGACAAATCGGTTTCTACATTATCCACAAACTCTGTTTTTTCATTATTCTCTGAACTTTCTCCAGCTACATCTTTTGTTTCTTCCGATATAATTGTACTTTCTTTTCCATTTGATACTTTTAATTCACTATCTTCTGCTATAACTACCGTAGGTAGAAGTATTGAACTAAAAAGAGAAACTATGGTTACTACAGATATAGATTTTTTCATTACTCTTCTCCTTTCATCTACTTTTTATCGATAAAATTATATAAAAAAAGCTAGAACAATTGCTAGCTTATGTTACAAATTACAATTTTTTTGTCTTAAATTTTTTAAACTACAAATAATTATTTATATCGAAAAATATTTTTCAACTATTACTTTAAATACTTTACATTTTTTTATTAAATCACTTGAGTTATTTAATGAAAAATTAGAATACTCGTCTTTTTGTATA
>NZ_CP187875.1:0-46920 GCF_050556405.1 Enterococcus sp. AZ197
TCAACCATTCCACTACAAGAATGGCGTCTTTTCTTAGCGCACGATCATTTGCTTTGTTTTGAGTGATATATCCGATAATTGCTTTTCTATAGCTGATACTTGAATCTAACACGAGGTCATAATTTAAGCAGGTAAGTGTGGTATCGATTTCTTTGGGCAGGGGAGATTTGAACTTTCTTTTGTTGTGATTTTCGATAATGGTTAACGTTCCTCGGTTAATTTTTTGCATACGCGCAATAAGCATAGACATGCGGACAACCTCCTTTGTTTTTTTGAGGGAAATTTTTTCACAAGTTTTTTGTAAGAGCATAAGGGGAACCTGATATCAAAATTGATATAAACCGCAGTGCGGTTTGGTTCTAGCATGATATCACTTTTTTTGTGAAAATCGGCTAAAAAGCGGTTTCTGCCGGCTGGCGAAAACCTTGATATTATGCGGTTTTTGAATTTTTAACGGTAAAAACCGTCTTTTTACCGACTGAAAAACTAATTTGTATAAAGTATAATTAGTAGACTTTATCTTGTAAACAAACCAATTGTTTTTTCGAGTAAAAACGGAAATTTTAGCCAATTTTCTAGGAAAATACCCATTAAATTTTTAAGAAATACCTCACTTAATTGTTGAGAAAACCGTTTTTTATAAAATAACAAAAACACCTAAATTTTTAGGTGCTATAAATGTGCTAGGTTCATACGACATACCTGCTATAAATGTATTATGACAATGTATAAAATCGCATTAAATCAAGCTTAAAACACATGTTAGAAACCTGCTATATACCTACTATGAATGTGCTATGAGTGGGCAAATTTGTACCCCACCAGAAAGCCTTGCACTGCAAGGCGGGACACCTTGTGTGCCCCCCATTTCCCCTTATGCTCTTCAGAACATTTATTAAACAAGTGAAAGAAATTTATAAAATAACAATTTGAATAATTTGTAATAGAAAGCTTTTAGACGAATTAAGTAAGTGAAAATATAAAGAATAAAGCAACCTTCAGAAACACGTATACCAATTATTATGAATTAATCTTTTGATGATATAAAAAAGGGTTCAATTAAATTATATTGCTCATTTTAGCAATACAACAACCTAAAACTATAGTTCTAATCAAAATTATGTTATAAAATAAAACTTTAAGTTAGGAGGAATATTCTATGAAATTAACCAAAATTGCTCTGGTTTTAGCTGTTATTGCAGGTATTATTTTGTATTTTGTGTTGCCTGCTAATCAATTCTTCCTTTACTTTGGAATACCTGCTATTTTAATAGTGAATGGAATAAGAATTTTTGAACAACGGAAAAAACCACATTCTACCTGTTAATGACTATGATTGTATGTTATAAAACAATTTAATTAACTAGAAAAAGTCACTGGATCAAGGGATACGGTGACTTTTTCTAGTTTTAGGAGTAGTTTGTACAGGTAGAATAAAAAAGCATTGAGTATTTACTCAATGCTTTTTTTATCTTCTACAAATAACGGTTCGTCTTTAGAATTATAATATTTAGGGTTTAATTTAACTTTAGAATCAACACCTAAAATAGTCAGCAAAGAAGGGAGAAAACCAATGATACCAAGAATGATAGAGCCAATTACCAATAAAAAGCTTTGATTTTTTTTCATATAAATCAGTCCTTTATTTTGTTTTCAAATATGTGTAACAGAAGGTATAATGTATTTAAAAAATAGGGAATGGAGAGGAAAGAGGCAATGAATAAAAAGAAAATAACGATGTTTTTAGTATTTCTTTTCTTAATAATTGGTGGTTCAATCTATTTGAAATCTAAAACGTATATTTTAGAAACGTCAGATATTACAAATTATAAATTTGTACCTAGTAAGCAATTGACTAGGAACAGTGAATTGATTCTTGAAGTTGAGAAAGCGTTTTATAAAAAGAATTCAACGCCAAGCAAAGTGATAAATAATAATAATTTGTATATCACTTTATATGCAGAAGGTGTTCCTTTTTCTTCAGAAAAAGAGTACACAGTAAAGTTTGATGATTTTTCTAATCAAGAATTAGCGAAAGTGAAAAATATTTATATTGTTAATGAGGAAGTTACAGAAATAAGTGACTTCCAAAATAGTTCTAAATTAAAAGTATTTCCACAAAAATAAGGCAGATTGGTCTGCCTTATTTTTTGTTACTTAGATCCAATATAGTGAATACCAATATTTCCTTCATAAATGGAATACCATTTATTACCTACCATTTGTGTTCGTTTTTTAGGAATGTTACCTCTGTAATGTGCCACTTTATAACCTCCTGAAATCCAAGCTTTAGATTTGGAACGTTCAACATAGATAGAACTTGGACCATTTCGTTTTGCTACAGAAGCAGTTGCATGAATTTTATCTGGAAAACCAAAAGCAGCTCTTGCTAAAATAGGCTCTGCTTCAACTGTGAGTTGAATATCTTCTTTTGAAATTTTTTCAGTAAAATCTTTTAAAACAATTATAGTATTATCAGGCATAAAAATTTGAGTATCGTTTTTAGTTTGAATAATATTTAGGATATCAGAATTGTCGTACTTTTCAATTTCACTTGCTTGACCATTTGTTGAAAAACAATTCATACTTAAAAAAACTAAAGCAACCGCAAAACATGAATAAACAATTTTTTTCATTATCTAATCCTCCTAAACCGAGATATAAGAAAGCGCTTTCTTTGTATATTTAGAATAATTAGATAATTTAAATTTGTCAATAAAATTATGATAAATAAAGCGAATTTATTGCATAAAAAAACGAAACAACAGAAAGCTCATAACATAACTTTATAAGCTTTCTGTTGTTTTATGGATAGGATATATTTATAAAATTATTTTTTAACTTTTAAGAACTCTAATTAAAAGTGATACTGTCGGAAAAATCATGATCAAAAGAATGAAATAAAATAAATTAACAATAACATTTTCTAGAGAAACAGGACCAAATACTCCAATAAGATAAATGCTCATAAGTACGAATGAATTGCATAAGATAGTATACATAAATTCTTTGAAATTAGAGCTATCTTTATAGTTAAAAGTATTTCTCCAATAATTGCTATATAGTTTTAACATAAAAACCCCTCCAATACTTTTTGTTAAAAAAGAAAATGCTTTCTTTGTACTTTTAGAATAATCAGAAAATTCTAATTTGTCAATAATTTTTTTGTTATTCAATCGTCTAGTTAACATAATGACCACTACACAAAGTAGCCTCTGTATCAACGATTACAGAGGCTACTTTGTGATTTTGGATTGGTCTACCTCAACAACGCCGTTTTTAAAACAGCGAAAACAAGCCGTTTCTTGTGAATCGATTTTGTGAAAACAAACCAACCAAAGGAAAGGTTCGTTGTTATTTTATCGTAAAAAACAAAAGACGAATTCGCTATCGGGGAAGCGAATTCGCTGTGAAAAGAATAACATTGTTAGGAAATTCTATGTTTACCAACCTAAATTGAGTATAAAAATTTTTTTAGGAAAAATCAACCGTTGGTTTCTAAAAAAAATAATTGAAAAAGCAAAAAAAGTTATGTTAAAATTTTGGTATAAACTCGTTCATTTTTAGCGGAAAGAACTAGGGAATTGCCATGCGCGAATCACGAATAGAATAAAACGAATGTTTTTAACTCCTTTAGACCTAGTTCTTTCTAACTAAAAAAATGAAACAACCACTCACAAACGACTAAATGTACTACACAAAAAACACCAGGTAATGGAATAGGTTCTGTTGCAAAGTTTAAAATAAAAATAATCTTTCCTAATAATTCTATAATTTATGCAGGAATTCCCAAAAGCACTTTAATTTCTATGCAGACTGAAAAGCCAAAAAGAGTTCCTTCTTTTCGGCTTTTCTTATATAAACCTCGAATCGCTTCCATGCCTTTAATCGTGGTTGAGGCAGTACGTAAGCTCTGATAAAATTTGTTGCGACGCTTTATTGGACGATGGTCTTGTTCAATCAGATTATTCAAGTATTTCACTGTTCGATGCTCTGTCTGCTGATAAAAGCCATGATTTTGTAGCTTTTTGAAAGCACATGCAATCGACGGTGCTTTATCTGTCACTAGAACCTTTGGTTCTCTAAACTGTTTGAACAATCTTTTTAGAAACGCATACGCTGCTTGTGCATTGCGCTTTTTCCGTAGCCAGATATCCAAAGTTAAGCCATCTGCATCGATTGCTCGATACAAATAATGCCACTTCCCTTTGATTTTAATGTAGGTTTCATCCATTTTCCACGAATAAAAGGACTGTCTATTTTTCTTTTTCCAAATCTGATAGAGGACTCTTCCATATTCTTGAACCCAACGATAAATGGTCGTATGGCAGACTTCAATCCCACGATCATACAAAATTTCTTGCACTTCTCGATAGCTGAGATTGTAACGAAGATAATAGCCAACGGCTACAATGATCACATCTTTTTGAAATTGTTTGCCTTTAAAATGGTTCATCCCTTCGTTCCTCCAAAGTCATTTTATTTAGATTTTACACTAAATTAACTTTATTGAAAAACTTTGCAACAGAACCAAATGAAGTACAATAATTAAGGCAACTGCCCCGAAAGGGGGTGTTGTAATGTTTAAAGAAATCATCACATTGGTTGTCGCCCCACTTTTTGTGGCGCTAGTAACCATTCTAGTCGAACATTGGTTAGATAATCGAGACGACAACTAAAAAAGCAGTTGCTGACTAATCCACGTGCTTGCAGTCGCAACAAGCAAAAAAACGCCCAACCTACTGGAATAGGTTGGGCGTTCGTGTTGTAATGCTGTTCGAAATCATCACATTTCGCACTTTTAGTATAGCATAAAAGTAAAAAAGGTCAATATTTTTGATTTTTATATTGGTGGATTTGCAACTGTTTGAAGAACAAGTAATAGAAAAAAATTTAATTGACAAATTATTGACATATAAAAATAGTTGGATTAAAATGAATAAAAAATTAAAAAAAGGTGAGGTAATAGTTATGAAAAAGTTATTAGTTCTAATTTTAGGAGTTTCTTTTATCTCAGTAGCTTTAAGTTCAACTACAGAAGCCAGTGCTAGAGAGTGGGATTCTATAGAGTGTCAACCAGGATTTTATTGGAAAAAAGGTGGGTGGACTGCAGGAGGCTATCATAAAGCTGGTGGATTTTGTATCCCAATGCATACAAGATGGACAAAGTAGTTGCTGAATTTGAGGTTATGCTATGAAAAAATATCTAATAAAAAATATATTTTATGTTACTATTCCTTTGGTTTTAAGCTATATAACTTCTTTTTTAGTTAATATTGATTTGCCCATATTGATAATTATTTTTTATGGAATTTTGTTATTTTTTTTAATTCCTTCAGAAGTATATTTGGGAAGTACAATGGATTACAACGCAAAAGTAGTAAATCCTACTTACAGACCAGAAAAGAAAAGTTTTGAAGATAGTTCAAAAAGGAAAATATTGTCTATCCTTATAGTATTATTGTGTTTAATAATAACTATTTTGATATGGTATTTGTCTAATTGATTTTTTGTTAGTAATAATTAATTCACCTTAATGATTCTAATTTGCAAAAACATGAATATGTTTATCAAATTATGGAGAAGTTGATAGTTTATTATATAAACCAGAATAGATTTATTGAGGCGAAAAATTTAATATCATTTTGTAGAATAAAAATGCCTAATAATGTTAATTTAATTGCATATGAATATTCTAATCAACTAAATAGAATAAATGCTTGTATTGAAGATATTTTTAGATCATTTATTTTTGATGTAAATGCGTTGGATGTTGATCAAGTGAAAGTTTCGTCACAAAAAGATGAACAAATTTTGGAAGCTTTGGGTGTTAAATATCTAGTAAAGTTAGGCAGATATAGTGAAGCAAAGAAGTATTAAAAAAAAAATAACAGATGATTTAGCTTTAGATTTGATTATAGATGAAATAAATTTATTAGATAATAAACTATAAGAAAGAATGTTGGTTGAAATGGTTCTGTTGCAAAGTTTTAAATAAAGAATAAAATCCCTTACGGTATCTATGATTTAAGCTGGGATTCCCAATAATACCTTGATTTCAGTACAGACCGAAAACCCGAAGAGAGTGCCTTCTTTTCGGGTTTTCTTATATAATCCTCGAATGGCTTCCATGCCTTTAATCGTGGTAGAGGCAGTGCGTAAACTTTGATAGAATTTATTGCGTCTCTTTACTGAACGATGGTCTTGTTCAATCAAATTATTCAGGTATTTAATGGTACGATGTTCTGTCCCTTGATAAAAGCCGTATTCTTTTAGTTTCTTAAAGGCACTTGTAATAGAGGGGGCTTTATCTGTGACTACAACCTTCGGTTCATCAAACTGCTTCACTAACCGCTTAAGAAAAGCATAGGCTGCTTGTGTGTCCCGTTTTTTACGTAACCAAATATCCAAGGTTAAACCATCTGCATCGATGGCTCGATACAAATAATGCCATTTTCCTTTAATTTTGATGTACGTTTCATCCATTTTCCATGAATAAAAGGATTTTTTATTTTTCTTTTTCCAAATTTGATAGAGTAGTTTGCCATATTCTTGCACCCAACGATAAATCGTCGTATGAGAAACGTTAATGCCACGATCATATAAGATTTCTTGAACTTCACGATAGCTAAGGTTATAACGAAGATAGTAGCCCACGGCTACAATAATCACATCCTGCTGAAATTGCTTTCCTTTAAAATGACTCATCGTCATTCCTCCTGCTATCTTTTTCTATTATTCTACCTTATCTGATAGTAGATTTAAAACTTTGCAACAGAACCGGCCTAGTCATTGAACTAGTTTCTCATTGGTTAGACGAGAAAGACGATAACTGAAACAAGTTGTCCCTAACCCACAACGCTAGACGTCGCAACTAGCGAAAAAAAAGCCAGTCCTATTCGCAGTAGGACTGGCTTTTGTGCTGTCTTGTAACAAATTTTTACGTTTCGCAAGTTCAATATAACAAATTAGACTAAAAAAAGCAAAACATACAATTTTCCTTAATTTTCACCAAACACCTTTATTTTTCGATTTAAGCGATTTTGTAATTAAATTGATTTTTATACCTAATTAAATTTAAAACCTCTTAGAATTGAAATTAGAGCCGTTTAAATTAATTTTAGTTATTTTCCGGCGAAGTTTTTTTAAATTTGGCAAGCCTCTCTCTTAATTGTTTATTTTCCGAGGCTACCCGTTTGGAAATATTGATTAATTCTTGATTTTTGTACTTTAAATTTTTGTTTTCTAGCAACAAGTCTTTATTAACTTCTTTTGTTATTTTTGAAATATTCATGGCTTTCTTTGCTTGTTCCAACAGGTCACATAGCTCTTGATAGTGTTCGTGAGATAACTTGGCTGTTTTAGAAAATCGGGGAAAGGTTACCCAGCTGTTTAGTTTTTCTTGAAACTGTTTTGTCTCAGAATCAATGGCTTGAAGATAGTCTTGAAACGTTTGTCGTTCTAACGCTAAAGCTTCTTTTTCTTGCGCAAGTTGTTCCCATTCTTCCTCCAGTTTGAGTGGGTTGCGCGCTTTTTTCTTTTGGCCACGTGAAATATCAAATCCAGCATGTGTTAAATAGTCGGGCAATTCGGCTTGAATGTTTCTCAATTCTTCTCGGGTAAAAACCGTTTTTGCTGTTAATCGTCCCTCACGCAATGGGACAACGCCTAAATGCATATGGGGGATAGGTTCGTCTAAATGGACTTGCGCATAAGCAACGTTGCTTATGCCGTATCGTTTTTGAAAAAATTCTAGCGCTGTTTGGAAAAATCGGTGAATTTCTTCTGGAGATAACGAGATAAAAAAAGCAGAATCACTACTAAATTAGCCACTCCACTACGAGAATGGCGTCTTTTCTTAGAGGCAGAGCAGCCAATAGATAACGAAGAAGAACAGATAACAGATCAACAAACAGAGGCAAAAAAAGAAGAAGCACCATTAACTCAAGCATTAGGCACGTTGAATCGTTTTTTTGAAAACCGTGAAGCTACAAGAGAAGAGCGAAATCAGAATATTATACTTCAAATGGAATTAGAAAAAGAAACCGCTATTAAAGAAAAGCGAGGGGTTTATTTCCATAAAGTAAATGATGAGGATTTGGCAGAACCCGTGAGTATATTTGAACATGGAAAATTAAAGAAAAAGATTATCTTACCTAGCAACAATCGTGCGGAATATGTGTCAATGCATGAAGGGCCTTCTAAGAAGATAAAAAGCAACTTAGAAAATTATTCAAGTACAAACCAACGGTCAATTTTAAACCAAAAACCAGAAGCAACGTATGTGTTAGGAGAAGAGCGTTGGCAACTGAAGAATCGTCGAATAAAAGAGTCAGAAAAAGACAAGCCCATTTTATTAATTGGCCTAAAAAAGGAAGGAGAAGAGAGTTTTTGTTTTGAAAAAAGAAGGTTTATGATTATTCTCAGACAGAAGAGATTCCTATTTGATACACGTTCTGACAACTACGAAAAAGAACGAGAAGAATTACGTTCTTTAGTAACTGAAAAGCAATATAAACAGATGCGAGAAAGTGTACTGACTGCTTACTATACAGACCCAATGATTATTAAAACAATGTATCAAAAGGTACAAGCATTTGGGTTCACAGGAGGAAAAATTTTAGATATTTGAACTACCAGATTGATACAATGAAATTATGGGTGTAAAGCCCGAAATAAAGGGAATTGTTGGACTAGCAATGGCTAGGCTTTTTTGTTTTTGGGAGGATTTTATTCGGAGTTTTGAGAAATTATATTTGAGAAATTCCCCCTGGGGGTAGAAAAATTTACCCCCTACTCTGAGATTTTACCCCCCTATGAAAAGCGGAAATTGTACTCTTTTTAGGACATTGCCGTTAACTTATACACTTGTGAGATTATCTTGGTAAAACGTGATATAATAAATACAACTGATTATCTTCCAGATAATACGAACTATCAGAAGTTACGAGAGGTGATTGGATGCCTATTACTTACAACAAATTATGGAAATTGCTCATTGATTTGAATATGACAAAAACAGAGTTAAAGGATGCTGCAAAGGTTAGTAGCAACGTCATAGCCAAGATGGGGAAGAATGAACCCATCTCAATTGATTCATTGGTTAAGATTTGTGTCACCTTAAACGTTGATATTGGTGATGTGATATCGATTGATTACGAGGGAAGGAGAGCAGGCTAAATGAGTAACTTTGACATGTTATCGGCACAATGGCCTTTGTTTTCAAAACTAGGGAAGCAAGCCGAACAGAACGTATACCGCGACCCAAATGTTTCACTTATTAAAATCCGCCTGTTAGCTGAACAAATGACTGAGGCGCTATTCTCCCTTGAAAGATTGACTCCATGGAATCTTGACAACCAATTTGATAAATTACGAGAACTTGAACGTAAAGGGGTTTTAGATACCGAGATTGCTAACGTCTTGCATACCATCAGAAAGATTGGTAACAAAGCAGCCCATGATAACTATGGGAATACCACTGAAGCGATGTCAATGCTTCGGTATGCCCATTACTTGTCAAATTGGTTTATGGAAGTGTATGGATCACTCGATTTTATCGCGACTACTTTTGAAGAACCTAAAGATGTTGATAAAGCCACTGCTGACGAATTAGCGAAATTAAGGGCTCAGATTGAGTTGGCTGAATCAGAGAAACAAGCTTTTCAAGAACAACTAGAAAAGATGGCGACTCAACCGTCCAAACAATCTGAACAAGAAATTAAGTCTGATAGACGGGCGAGGTCTAAGAAGTTCCTTCATAATGCCAAACTGGATGAAAAGCAAACGCGCATCATGTTTATTGATGAACAACTTAGAAACGCTGGCTGGGAAGCTGACACAGAAAATTTGGATTGGCGAAAAGGGGCACGTCCAGAAAAGAATAAGAATAAAGCCATAGCAGAATTTCCAACTTCCGAAGGCCGTGCGGATTACGCCATGTTCATTGGTTTGAAACTTATCGGCATCATTGAAGCTAAAAAGTATGGGAAAACAGCAGCAGGAGATTTAGCTCAAGCTAAAGAGTATTCTAAAGAGACGCCAGAATCACAAGAGTATATGTATGAGGAAACAGAGAACGGTTATAAAGCACCATTCCTATATTCTTCAAATGGAAGACCATATTTGAAACAATTGGCTGAACAATCAGGGATTTGGTTTTGGGATGCACGTACCCCTGAAAAGTCATCATACGCATTGGAGAGGTGGCATAGTCCTGAAGATCTGTTACAAAAGCTGGTTGTAAATGAGTCAAAAGCAGAGGAGGAACTAAAAGAAGAACCTTATCCTGAATTCGCAAACCGTTATTATCAAATTGAGGCTGTAAAAGCAGTTGAAAAAGGACTAGAAGAAAACAAGCGCCGTATGTTATTGGCGATGGCAACTGGTACGGGGAAGACTAGACTTGCTCTTTCTTTGATGTATCGACTAATTAAAACTAAGCGGGTTCGCCGGGTCTTATTCTTAGTTGACAGAAGAAGCTTGGGCATTCAAGCCTCAGATGCCTTAAAGGATACAAAAATTGACAATCTCTCATTCTCAGACATTTATGATGTCAAGGAAGTTGGAGACATCCTTCCCGAGCAGGATACTAAAATTCAGATTGCGACTGTACAAGGGATGGTAAGACGGCTATTCTTCAAAGATGATGTTGCTGAGAGTCCATCGGTTGGAACATATGACTTCATCATTGTTGATGAAGCACACCGGGGGTATACTGAAGACCGTGAAATGACTGATGATGAGCTGTTTTATCAAAATGAAAAAGATTATGTAAGTCAGTACCGTCGGGTAATTGATTATTTTGATGCGACAATAGTAGGACTGACTGCTACCCCAGCACTCCATACGACTGAAATTTTTGGAGCACCAATTTACACGTATTCATACACCGATGCCGTAGTGGATGGTTATCTTGTAGACCATGAACCACCAATTAAGTTTGAAACTCAGCTTTCAAAATATGGCATTAAATTTGAAGCCGATACAGACGTTTACGTCTGGAATGATGAGACTAAAACGATTGATAAAGCACACTTAGATGATGAATTGGACTTTGATGTTGAACAGTTCAATAAAAAAGTCATTACTGAGAATTTCAATAAAGCTATTCTTGAAGGATTAACTGGATACATCGATCCCAATGAACCCGGAAAGACTTTGATATTTGCTGCGAATGACCAACATGCCGATTTGATTGTGAGACTCCTGAAAGAGGCTTATTCCGAAGATGGCACTGTTGTTGACGATGATGCGATTGAAAAGATTACTGGTTATATCCGACATCCAGATAAAGAAATAAAACGATTCAAGAATGAAAAGTATCCGAATATTGTTGTGACTGTTGACTTGCTCACAACGGGTATTGATGTACCGGAAATAGAAAATCTTGTCTTCATGCGCCGTGTTCGCTCTCGGATTCTATACGACCAAATGTTAGGGCGTGCAACACGTCTATGTCCTGAAATCGGAAAAGAGGCGTTTAGAATTTTTGATGCCGTTCATCTGTATGATTATTTGCAAAACATCACGGATATGAAACCTGTTGTCTCGAATCCAAAACAATCTATTCAAGAAGTGTTAGAGAAAACGCTACAGGCGGAAGATGATGAGGAATTTGGTTTCTTCAAAGCGGAGTTGATTGCCAAGTTGCAACGTAAGAAACAAAGAATCAGTAAGAAAGATGAAGAAGAGATTGCTACATTGAATAGCACCGCAGATTTAGATTCTTGGATTCAGAGCATTAAGACCATGAGTCGAAGTGAGTTGGAGGCTCAAACTGAAAACATTCATCGTGTTGCTTCGTGGTATACTTTCAAGGATCCAACGGTGATTTCAGTTCACGAAGATACCTTGCTTGATACTTCAAGAGGATATGGTGAGGGAAATGTGAAGCCTGCGGATTATCTGAATGAGTTTAATCAATTCATTCGTGAAAACATGAATCTTATTCCAGCGCTTCAAGTCGTGGTTACACGTCCAAAAGATCTAACTTATCAAGACTTGCGGGAAGTACAATTACGACTTAAGGAAAAGAAATTTGATGAAACGTCACTTCGAGAAGCTTGGAGACACGAGAAGAAAGAATATATTGCAGCAGATATCATCAGTTTCATTCGGCAAGCTGCTCTTGGAACAACACTCGTAGACCATGAGACTCGTATCAAGCGGGCGATGCAAAAGGTGTATGGTATGGAATCATGGAACCCTAAGCAGTTGAAATGGCTCCAAAGAATTGAAAAACAATTATTTGAAACCCCCGTACTTGCGCCAACCGCTAAGCAATACTTTGATGAAACTGAGGTATGGAAACAACATGGTGGCTACAAGTTTGTTTTGAAGAAAATTGGTGCTAACGTAGATAATGTTGTCCAAGTATTGAATGAAGAGCTATACGTTGTATAAGAAAACGACTATCAGTTGATGTTAGTCAGAACAGAGGAGAATTTAGAACGTGACAAATAATGAAATTGTACAAAAATTATGGAAGATGGCTGATGTCCTTCGTGATGATGGGATTAGTTATCAAAACTATGTAACAGAATTGACCTACATCTTATTCTTAAAAATGATGAAAGAGCAAGGAACAGAGTCAACAATTCCAGATGGATATCGCTGGGATGATTTGGTTACAAAAGAAGGAATTGAACTTAAGACCTTCTATAAGAAGCTCTTGTTGGATTTAGGAAATCCTGAGATTGCTACGGATAAGCGATTGAATATGATTTATGCAGATGCTTCAACAAGTATTGACGAGCCCAAAAATCTTGAGAAAATCATCAAGGATATCGATGCATTGGATTGGTATTCTGCTAAGCATGAAGGACTCGGGGATTTGTATGAGGGCTTGCTTGAAAAGAATGCGAATGAGACAAAATCTGGGGCAGGGCAATATTTCACACCTCGTGTCTTAATTGACGTGATGGTTGAATTGATGTCCCCCGAAAAAGGGGAGCGTTTAAACGACCCTGCGGCAGGCACATTTGGGTTTATGATTGCTGCCGACCATTACCTAAAAGAAAAGTATGATGACTTCTTTGAATTATCACAAGAAGAAGTGAAGTTCCAAAAAGATGAAGCTTTAAGTGGTATGGAACTTGTTCCAAATACCCATAAGTTTGCCTTGATGAATGCCTTATTGCACGATATCAATCCAAGACTTGAACAGGGAGATTCACTTTCAGCGAATGGGAAATGGATGAAAGGTTTTGACCTTGTTCTGACAAATCCTCCATTTGGTACTAAGAAGGGTGGAGAACGAGCAACACGAGACGACCTGACTTATGAAACGAGCAATAAGCAATTGAACTTCCTTCAAACCATTTATAACTCTCTAAAGACGGACGGCCATGCCCGTGCCGCTGTAGTTGTTCCTGATAATGTCTTGTTTGATAGTGGTGTCGGGGAATCTATTCGCCGCGATTTGATGGATAAGACGAACCTTCATACCATTTTGAGACTCCCCACTGGTATTTTCTATGCTCAAGGTGTTCAGACGAATGTTTTATTCTTCACTCGAGGCACAACTGAAAAAGACAATACGAAGGACGTCTGGATTTATGATATGCGAAATAACATGCGTTCATTCGGTAAACGAAATCCATTAAACCACAAAGATTTTGAGGAATTTATCGAAGTATATAAACGTGACGACATTGGAAATCGTGAAGAAACTTGGAGCAATGAAAATCCAAACGGACGTTGGCGGAAATATTCAATTGACCAAATCAAATCTCGTGACAACTTGAGTTTGGATATTTCTTGGATGGAAGCTGAAAGTGATACGCCTGATTACACCATTGCGGAAATGCTAGATTTAATGCAAGAGAAGTCCGATAATATTGCAAACGCAGTGGCACGACTCCAAGAGCTACTAGGTGAGGTGGAAGAATGATTGATACCAAAGCCTTACGAGAAAAAATATTAGATCTGGCGATGCGTGGCAAGCTCGTCCCGCAAGATCCGAACGATGAGCCAGCAAGCGAACTGCTAAAACGCATCAAAGCTGAAAAAGAAGAACTCATCAAACAGAAGAAAATCAAGCGAGATAAGAATGAAACCGAGATTTTCCGAGGTGATGATGGTTTACATTATGAGAAGTTCGCTGATGGGACGGTAAATATGGTTGAAACTCCATATGACCTCCCTCAAGGGTGGGAGTGGGTCCGCTTAAGGACGTTAATTACTTATCAGAATGGAAAAGCCTTTAAAAGCTCATCATATGTAAAGCAACATGGTTTCCAAGTTATCCGATTGGGAAATGTCAAAAATAATAAAATGGTCTTGGGTGCAAGTCCAATTTTTATTAGTGAACAAGATGCAAAAGAATCACTAGATTACAAAATCTTTGAAGACGATATTCTAGTAACAATGACGGGAACAAAGGGTAAAACGGATTTTTTTTATACTACCAAAATTAACAGTTTTGATTTAGAAGATAACGAATTATTCTTGAATCAACGTGTTGGGATAATTCGTCCTATTTCAAGTGGAGTTTCACCTGATTTCCTTAATCACGCTTTGAAGGAAGGTGAGATAAAAAAATATGTATTCAATTCAGCAACCGGAACAGCGAATCAATCCAATATAAGCACCGTAACAATTAACAACATTTTAATTCCAGTACCACCAATAGAGGAACAGCTTAAAATCAATGACTTATTAAGTGATTCTAATCAAAAATTAGACTCTATTGACAAAGAACAGAGCGACATACAGTTTCTTGCCAATCAGCTCAAACAAAAAGTTCTTGATGTAGCTATGCAAGGGAAACTTGTCCCACAAGATCCAAATGATGAGCCAGCATCAGTTTTACTGGAAAAAATCAGAGCAGAGAAACAAAGATTATTCGAAGAAGGTAAGATTAAGAAGAAAGATTTAGTTGAAACCGAGATTGTAAAAGGTGATGATAACGCCTATTATGAGAAGTTGCCTGTTGGTTGGGTCAAGACATCTCTTGGCAATATTGTTTACTTGCTTTCTGGACGAGATTTGGCAACCGCTGATTATTCGGATTCTTTGACGACAGGAATCCCTTATATCACTGGTGCTAGTAACTTTAATAATGGAATTATTCAGACCTCAAGATTTACAGAAGTACCACAAGTTATATCTGAAAAAGATGATTTGCTAATAACTGTAAAAGGAACCGTAGGGGAACTTGCTTTCAATCCGTTTAATGAGGCTCATATTGCACGTCAAATTATGGCAGCGCGACCTTATCAGCTTGATAAAGAATTTTTGATGGTCTACCTAGAATCTAGGATTGATAATATGAAATCACAAGCTCAAAGCATGATACCCGGAATTTCACGAGATGTCTTGCTGAAAATGCCTGTTGATTTACCGCCTAAAAATGAACAGCACAGGATTACTTCCCAAATTAGGAAAACACTTCAAGAATTCGATACAATTTGTTGATAGTTTGACTGATTTCCCTTTGTTCTCGCACAGGTGGGAGGGGGATTGGTAAAGCATCGATTTTTTTCGAGTTCAAAGTTTTCCCCTTTATTGCAGACACTGTTTCACCAGAGTTGCTCACAACTGGCAAGATGCAAAATAAGTAATCTCTGAGCGAATAATCATCATTTAGATATGGAAAAATGGATATGATTGCCTCGTTATGCACAGAATCCTGATTCAGCAGACCAACCTTCCCTATACTCAGTTTAAAGCTCATTATTAACGTTCCTTTTGGAGAAACAATATGGTTAAAAACTTCACTCAGAGCTTTTTCCGTCACGGTTCTAGAGGTGCTCGTCACATACCTATTTTTACCCATATCAGCAATTGAAACCCAAGGAAATCCTGGTCCTATCCAGTATGCCTCATTTTTTGTATCTGGAGTTTTACCCATTCTGTAGTCAACAATGCTACTGAGTGTCACACAATTCCACGAATCTGGCAACTTCTCATAATAGGCGGTACATGAATATATTGACCATAGCAAAATCGAACTATGGTCTTGTTTTCGTACAACAGCCATAGTCGAAATCAAGTAAAATAAAGAATTGTGCGGTGGAATTTCGAATTCATTTTGAAGGAGAAAAACTCATGGAACAAATTGATGAATTTGAGTTGCACATGAAAAAACTTGGTTTATCTAAAAACACAATTCACTCTTACCTTTTTGCAGTTCGGTACTTTGATGAACATTACGACTTGAGTCTCGAATCGTTATTGGAATACAAAGGCTACCTAATGGAAAAGTTTAAACCCAAGACAGTGAATCTTCGCATTCAAGCCTTAAATAGTTACTTGAAATTTGTTGGAGAATCCGACCTCTGCTTGAAGGCACTAAAAATTCAGCAGAAGAATTTCTTGGAAGATGTTATCAGTTACGCTGATTATCTGTTTCTGAAGCGAAAACTAAAGCAGGACGGAAATCTAAAATGGCATTTCCTTGTTTGGTATCTCGGTGCAACAGGTGCACGTGTCAGTGAAATTATCAAAATCAAAGTTGAACACGTTCATTTAGGATATTTTGACATCTATTCAAAAGGTGGCAAAATTCGAAGGATATATATCCCGAAAAAGTTAAAGACTGAATCCCTCAAATGGCTGGAGGAAGAAAATAGAACTACAGGGTATCTGTTTCTAAATCGTTTTAATGAGCAGATTACAGCACGAGGCATTTCTCAGCAATTGAAATTTTATGCCGATAAGTACGGACTGGATAAATCAGTAGTATACCCTCATTCTTTTCGCCACATGTACGCGAAGCGTTTCTTGGAGAAATTCAATGATATTTCCTTACTTGCGGATCTGTTGGGTCATGAATCAATCGAAACGACAAGGATTTATTTGAGACGAACCTCAAGCGAGCAACAATCAATTGTTGATAAAATTGTCACTTGGTAAATTATGACTTCATGCGATTTACTATATTACAAGCAGCTATGAGTGTGTTAAAATAACGTTAATACTGAACTTGAACGGAGAATGATACTTGGAAAAAGGAAAATCGATTGATGCTCTGATGAGGCATATTCGAGATGACCACAATACTTCAATTAATGGAGGCGGGAACAAAAAATCGCTGATGAATATGGGTTACTACCATGGATACAAGCGATATCGTTTTGTAAAATCTACCTCTAATATCCAAAGTTTCGATGATTTTTCACAGATTAAAGCGATTCATGCATTTGATTTTGAACTTAAGCGTATTTTCTATCCAATGATTACGCTGGTTGAAACTGGGATGAAAAATAGAACCATTGATGCCGTGGTCACTCGTCAAAATCCAGATATAGAGTCCATCTATAAGACAAAACTAACTGATTATCTGGATTATAATAGGAATAGCTCTGATAAGAAGGAACTTAAGAAATTTAAAGATGGTCTCAAGGGGCGATTAGATTTCAGATCTGTAATGGACCAAACTATTGGGTATAATTACGGTAAAAATGATGCACTAAGCCACTTTGTACACAACAGTAAACCGATACCTTTATGGGTTTTCTTTGAAATAATTACCTTTGGCCAGTTTGGTCACTTTGTAAGCCGGCTAAGCAAAGATTGGCGACTAAAAGTGTCAAAAGCGAATGGGCTACAAAGTGCTTCATTTAATCAGAATGGACGCATGTTGCAGAATATCATTTTCACATTGACGGATTTGAGAAATGCAACAATGCACAATTCTGCCGTTTTTGATGCCAACTTTAACCATGATGGCATTGCGAAAGGGCTGAAGAATTTCTTGATCACGGAGACAGGGATTGAAGATATAACTTTTGATAAGATTATCGACTATTTGATTTTATTGGTATTCATCTTGAAAAAGCATGGATACTCTAAAACTGAAATCAAATCCTATGTTCGGCAATTTGAAATTGCAAAGGAAAAACTGTTTGAGAGTGTTCCTCGCTCAACTTATGGCTTGCTGCTTGGAATGGATTCTAACAAAAAGGTTAACGGCATCTATTCTTTCATAGCGGAGTCTTGAAGTCTTTGAGTAAAAGTGTTAAGATAATAATACCTAATTGGGGTGTATTACTTCGGTATGCACCTAAGGGAATCGGATGTTTCTGATTCCCTTTTTTCGTGCAAACTTGAATAATCCGCAACCTCTGCTGGTATGCGGATTATTCAAGTTTCGCCTATTATAAGAAGTTACCGAAAGGATGGTCGATAACAAACCTTCAGCGACTCACTACTCCGATAACACTTAATGACGGAGATTGGATTGTATCAAAAGATATGACTGTAGCTCCAGAAATCAAATTAATCCAGCTAGGTAGTATAGGTTTCGGGAAATATATTGATAAGGGATTTAAGTACATTACAGAAGAAACCTTCAATCAGCTAAACTGTACTGAAATCCATTCAGGATACTTGATGGTAAATCGATTAATCGCTGAACAAATGTACGTAACCACGCTTCCTCGCATTGAAGGTAAGAAGATAACCACTGTTGATGTTTGTTGGATTGCACCAACAAAATACTTCAGCCTCCGCTTCATGATGTTTCAAATGATGGGACAACGTTTTCAAAAACAGGCTATTCAATTAGGGACTGGCTCAACACGTTTGCGCATCAGTAAAGGTAACTTAATCAAAATTCCGATTGTTTTGCCCCCAATTGAGGAACAGGAACGAATCGTCCCCCAGATTGAAAAATATCTTCAATTGATTGATAAATCCTTTTAAGCTCGCTAACTATTCTACGTTGTTCTTCCACTGGTGGAACTATAATCGGTATTGATTGTAGGGAGGTTTGTGTTAGCTTAAGTCGCGTCGTTCCGTTCACGTAACCTGTGTAATCAAAATAATTCAGATAGTTCAATAAAAAGTCTTCTTCGATCAAAGCTCTGAGTATGTGGGCATGGTTATTGACCCAATATTTTCCAGATACCTTATATGCTTTTATGGCATATTTATCTAAGAATGGAGCACCATCTTCCCCCACAAGAATGGTCGTTTCGTCTAATAGATAATCATCTATTTTTCCTGTCTCACCGGTTGCTCCGTAATACGGATAAAGGTGTGAATTTGATGCTTTTTCAATTCTCCGTGCTCTTTCAGTAGAATTAATTGCTTTCCTCTTGGAGTCTAGATTCAATGTGACCTGAGAAAGTGATTGGAAAATCCATGAATCAGGAAACTTCTCATAATAGGCGTTATCATCACCTTTTACAATCTCAGTTTCAACTAAATCCTTCTTCTTGAGTTTACCTTCCTCAAATAATTTTAGCTTTTCCGCTCTAATTTTCTCTAATAAAACTGATGCGGGTTCGTCATTCGGATCTTGTGGCACAAGTTTTCCTTGCATTGCAACATCAAGAACCTTTTGTTTGAGTTGAACCGTTATATTATTAAGTTCCAACTGATTGTTATCAATTTCATCAATAAGTTTAAGATATGACTTAATCGACTGAACGATTTTGAGTTGCTCATGATAAGGTGGCAGAGCGATTAAAAATGGTTTTAATCCAGGAACTGTTAGTTGAGGGATACTCGTCCCCTCACCAGTAGGGATTAGATGGCTCAACATGTACTTCAAAAAGCTTACATCGACCGTTTTTTCTAAAGGTGTAACTGAAATCAAACGTACGATTGGGACAAATGGGTGATTCCGAATTGCAGTGAACCCGATAGTACCTCGAGCAGATACAGTAACACTTGGCTCAAATACTTTCGCTTCTTTTGCCCATCCATATAGACCATTATCCTTAATACCATTGGAATAAATTGGAATTTGAAAATCGTTCGTTTTTTCAGATGAAACCTCTTTAGGTTTATCGCCACCAGCAGTAATATTTTTTGTTGCTGATGCAATTCTCGCCCATTCCCAACCAACTGGCAGTTCGTAAGGAATTTCAATCTCTTTCACAGTCCCATCCGTGAACTTCTCATAATGTAAATTATCAAATGTTGCAGGTGTGAATTCTTCAAACAGTTTAAGAGCTAGCGATCAAGAAATGAAATGCCGCTATTTGCTAGAAAAACATAATAACAGAGGGGTAGTATTTGCAACAGGAACTCCTGTATCAAATTCGATGTCGGAGTTGTATACGATGCAAAAATATTTACAACCAGATGTGTTAAAACAATATGGGGTGTATCATTTCGATGCGTGGGCGTCTACATTTGGTGAGATTATTTCTTCTTTGGAAATTACTCCTGAAGGCACAGGTTATCAGATAAAAAATCGATTTGCGAAGTTTCATAATTTACCAGAACTTATGCAAATGTATAATTTGATTGCTGATATTCAAACTAAAGATATGCTAAATTTACCTGTACCAAAAATGAAAACAGGAAAGGCACAAGTAATTGTGACAGAGCTGACAACATATCAAAAAGAAAAAGTCGCTCAATTAGCGGAACGTGCAGAACGTATTCGTGCAAAAGAAGTAACGTCCGACGTTGATAACATGTTAAAAATTACGAATGAAGGAAAGCTTATGGCGCTTGATCCACGCTTAATGGACGATTATGATTCTAAATGTTATCCAGTTGAAGAATTGAAAGAAATCAAAGTTGCTGCATGTGCTAATAAGGTATTTGAAATCTGGGAAAATTCTAAAGAAAGAAAATCTACTCAAATGATTTTTTCAGATTCAGGAACACCTAATCCGCAACGGTTTAATATCTACGATGAATTAAAATTACAACTGATTGAAAAAGGGATTCCAGCAGAAGAAATTGCCTTTATTCATGATGCTAAAAACGAAAAACAACGGGAAGAAATATTTGATGCTATGCGTGAAGGTGAAATTCGTGTCTTATTAGGAAGTACTAGTAAACTTGGTACAGGAACAAACGTGCAGAGAAAATTAATAGCCTGTCACCATGTCGACTGTCCATGGCGTCCTTCTGATATCGAACAACGTGATGGTCGAATTATCCGTCAAGGTAACGAAAATGAAGAGGTTGAGATTTATCGGTACGTCACAAAAGGCTCTCTGGATAGTTTCTTATGGCAAATTCAGGAGCAGAAATTAACGTTTATCAACCAAGTTATGACAGGAAAAGCCGTAACACGTAGCTGTGATGAATTGTCAGATACTGTTTTGGAAGCGGGAGATATGAAGGCCATTGCTTCAGGAAATCCAAAGATTGCTGAAAAAATGAAATTAGATAATGAAATCGCTCGTTTGAAAATGATGCAACGAACATTCATTAATGAAAAAGAAGGCTTAAAATGGCAAGTTAAACATGAATTACCTGCGAGAGTCAATTCTTTAAAAGAGACGGTAGCTAAACTAGAAGAGGACAAACAGTTAGTAGAATTACCTGCAAACCAAGAATTTTCAATAACCATCGATAATCAAACGTTTACTGAACGTGCAAAAGCAGCAGAAAAATTGGATGAACTTTGTACTTTGTATAAAAACACGGAGAACTTTACTGAGATTGGTGAGTATCATGGGTTTACAGTAGAAGTAAGAAAAAATTTCCACGAATATGGAAATGTAGATATCCGTATGGTTGGACAATCCAATTATATTGTGAGTAATGCTCTTGGAAATGGATTAGGTGGTATCAGAAAAATGGAAAATGAGTTACAAAGAATACCAAGCTACTATGCAGACACCGTGAATAAACTAGAAATCGTAGAAGATCAATTTTCTAAAGCGAAAGAGCGACAACAAGGAGGATTTCCTCAAGAAAAAGAACTGGAGGAAAAACTAGCGTTGCAAGCTCAATTAAATCAAGAAATTCAAACGACTTTAGAAAGTGAAAAAGCAACTACAGCATGTAATGATTTTATGTGGTATGTTAATGCAATTTTTACCGTTGTTGATTAAATTAGTTATTTTCTTTTTGTTATTTATCTATTTGTTTACTACTTGGGATGAGTATAAATATCAATGTTCAGTAAGAAGGACTGTAAGAGAAAATAGGTTACAAAATGTTCAAAAATAATTAATGATTCGAGCAGATTATCAAATAATGAAGGCGTTTGGAACAAGAGGAAGGGAAAAGAATGGAAAAACAAAAACTAATCAAAGAAAAACAAAAAATGGCTGAAGCGTTTATAAAAATTGTGCCATCATTTTTATATGCAGTTTTTGGTTTAATCATTTCATTGACATTGCAGTTACTTTATCATTGGAAGTTTCTTTGGCTAGTAATCATTGTATGTGGGTTCTATGTATTATTTGTTACTTTTCTATTTGTAGTAGCTGTAGTAGTTGTTAAAAGAAAAGAACGGAAACTTGAGATAAAAGAAGATGAATTGTATTTTTGAAATAATTAATTAAAAGTATTTCAGGAGATTGTGCAAAAAAGGGAAACAAATTAGTCAAAGAGAAAAAAGATTAGTATAAGGAAAGAGTGAGAGTAACATGTTTATTTACGGCCGTGAGTGTGGCAATACGTTTGGTTGTACGTATTTTTTGCAAATTCGGAACGTAGAATTAACAGTAACGTTGATATGGAAGGGGGATTTTTTTGAATACAATGAAAAAGAAGTGAAAGAAATAATTGATCATATACCAGGACTAACAGATACATTGAAGGTAGCAATCTATCAATATATTGAAAAAACAAATCAATTATTTTTTCTTTCCTACAAAGAAAAAGTAATTATGAGAGATTGAATTTTGGAAAAACATAGTATAAAATAATAAGAGATTTTCATTAAGAAGGTCATTATATTTCTCAATTTTGACGATGCTCTCTATTTGATAGAGAGCTTTTTTATTGTGAGGCATTCTCTAGTTAGAGATAGTCGGAGCACAACACCGACTTTAAAAAGAAATGCTTTTTTTATGAAGGACATACCAAGTTATATAACTGAAAAATGGTTCAATAAAGAAGAATAAGAATATTCTTGAAAGCTTATCTTAGCTAGGTTTTCTATGCTTATTATGCTATAATGAAAAAGTAGAAAAGTTATGACGGTGGCTATCTTTGAGAGGTGGTGGTGCTTATGAATGTAAGTGCTAAAATCTTTAGAAAGGAAATGCCTTTTTGTCTGCATATGAAACAATCCAGACAATTTTTGCTTTTGGTACTTTTACCATTGCATTGATTGGATTGGTTGTAGCAGTGCTAAAAAACGACAAAAAAAAATAACCGTCAACTTTGGCGAGTTCGGTTATTTTTTATAATTAACTAAACAAAGTCACCGTCTTAAACGGTTCTACAATCAGAGAGTTGTGTTAACGCACGACTCTCTTTTCATGTATATTATAGCATATCTTATAAAAAAATACTATAATAAAGAATTGTTTGAAGGATTGGATTATTTAATTTTGGTAGGAACAGTGTATTTTTTAAGCAGTTAAAATAATGAAAAATTATGTTTTTTTTATTTATTTTTAGCGATTATTGTTTCTTCTTTTATGCTATTATTCTAGTGTAAAGACATATATGTAATTAAAATCCAGAATAATAAGTAAAGAAGAGGTGCTAAATTTGAAAGTTATTGATAAGATAATTGATTTTTTGAATAATCCCTTAAATAAGGGAATATTTTGGTGTTTAGGAATTGTTTCTTTTATTGTTTTAGGATTGAATGTTGTTTTACCAAAGGAGCAATTACAATTGCTCTATATTGATAGTTTTTTGAATAAATATGGTTGGACTCTTCCAATTATTTTCTTAGTCTCTGTGGTATTTCTAATTGTAGGTTTTTTTAGTAAGAAAGTGCAAGAAAATCAAGAAAAAATTTTTCAAGCAGCTTTAAGAAAAGAACAAAATAAGCTGCTTGAAGATGAACTGGCATTAGTTTATCTAGCAAAGCTCTATCAATCACATCCTAATCCAGTCCAATTGCCTATAACTAATCAAAAGGTAAAACTACTGGAACAGTATCACCTGATTGTTAGAGTTATGGATCAGATGCCTATATATGGTTTTGAGGAGCTATCTAATCCTCAGTTTCCGTATGTATTACAGCCGTATGCAGAAGAAAAACTGAAAGAAAAATACAACTATTATGATAATTAAGTAACTTGATAATAGTTAACATGGTTAGAATTGAATTATTAATTCAAAAAAATATAATGCTTTCTCAGAAATAAGTAACAGGAAGTTAAAAAAGAGACAACAAGGTATACCCTGTTGTTTCTAAATATTCAATATACAACAACTTAGGGTGAAAAAAAGTAGGAGGGTTAATGATTGGAGTTTAAAGAAGAGATAAATCTAATTTTTGGTTGGAAACTTAAAGCTGTTAATGATTCTAATATCATTGTATCTTCAAATGAATCAGGTTATGTTGCATTAACTTATGGTAGTCATCAATTTGGTGATATTCAAACTCTGTTAATTAAGCTTGATAATGATTCTGTTAAATTGAAAAGTTTTCCTCCGGTATTTAATTCTTTTGATGTTGATATAGTTAATAAGTTAATATCTGTGGAAGTTTTCTTCAATAGTTAGATTCAGATTAAGTTAATAAATTTTTAGATATAGTTATCTCAATTGAAGAGGTCAAAAACTTAAAAGTTTTTGACCTCTTTGGTTTTTCGTGCTATACTTGGAATCGTCAGGTGTCAAAAACTTATGTTCAGAAAAGGTGAAGAAATTTTGTCTATTTATGGTTATTCAAGAGTTAGTACTAGTAATCAAGATTACAAAACCCAGATTCAAAAACTAGAAAAAGCTGGAGCAGAAAAAATCTTCAGTGAAAAATATACTGGAACAAAAAAAGAAGGAAGGAAAGAATTAGAAGAACTACTTTCTATTGTAAAAACTGGCGATAAAGTTTTAGTGACGAAAATTGATCGGTTGGCTAGAAGTATTGTTGATTTAAATTCGATTATCTCTTCTTTAAACAATTCAGGAGTGACTATCACCTTCTTAGATAATTCCCTAACCTTTGAGCCAAATAAAAGTGATTCTATGCAAACGTTAATGATGAACATGTTGGGGAGCTTTGCGCAATTTGAAAGAGATTTAATCGTGACGCGAACTCAAGAGGGAAAACAGTGGCACAGAGCAAATAATAAAAACTATCGAGAAGGACGTCCGAAAAGAGTTCTGAATGATAAATATAAACATGCACTAGAGTTAATGGAAACAAACAGCATGCGAGAAGTGGAAAGGAAAACAGGCATTTCTTTGTCTACTCTTAAACGAATTAAAAAACAAGCTAAAGAAGAACAATTACTTAGTGAAAAATAGATAAGGAGAAGTTATTATGGAAAATAGAGAGAAAATTATTCAGTTGTTGGAAAATCCTTTGGTTTCAGGGTATGGAATAGAAAAAATGTCAAATGGTCGACTCTATTCAGCAAATTTTCAAAGATATAAAAAGCGTGTAGCAAAAGAAAAAAAGCCAATGGTTATTTTTGATACAATGTCAGTAAAAGTGGAAAAACTATTATTAGAGTTGGCCGAAGAAGTATTGCGAGTTCAGCCTAAAACAAAACAAGAATATAGAGAAATGGTTGCAAGATATAGTTTTAGAAACGGAGAGAATTAAGATGGTTGTTCGAAAAAAATATGATCATTGGGGAATAGAAATTACTACGTGGAATAAGACAAATGTAGTTGCTTATGTTGATTGTGATTGTGGCCAATTGGCTAGAAGAGAGCTGGGAAAATATAATCATTTTAAGTGTAGTAGCTGTAAAAAAGAATATAAATTAAGCAATGGTTCTTATATAGAAATAGGTGCAGGAAAAAATTAAAAACACTTTTAAAAACCATCATGAATTAGATTAAAGTAGATAATTCATGATGGTTTTTATTGGAAATAAAAAGAAGAGGTACATTTGAATTCTTTTTATGATAAATATAAAAACATGAAAGAAGTGTGAACAGTGAATACAGTAGTTCCTCTAAAAGATAAACGGTCAATAAATAAAATGAAAAAAAGTTTGTGTAAAGGGAGATATGGTGAGCGAAATGTGCTTATATTTTCTATGGGAATTAATACAGCCTATCGTATTTCGGATTTGAGAAATCTAAAATTATCAGATGTAGCAATGATAGAAGAAAATAAAATAGTGATTAAGAATAGATTGTCTTTAAAAGAACAAAAAACAGGGAAGTACAATTCTGTTATATTATCAGACCAATTACGAGAAGAACTTGAGATTTATATCAATAAAAATTTTACAGGATATGTAAATAATGATGAGTTAGAGCACTATCTTTTTCCTAGTGGAAAAGGGAAAGATAGACCAATGAATCGTCAAACATTATGGGCCATTTTAAACCGTGCAGCAAGTGAAAATGGAATCTCAAATATAGGTAGTCACTCTATGAGAAAGACATTTGGTTATTTTTTATATAAAAACAAAGTACCTATAGAAATTATTCAGGATTTATTAAACCATTCTTCCCAAAGAGATACATTAAGGTATATAGGGATTACACAAGAAGATAAAGATATAGCTGTTATGAGTTTAAACTTATAAAAGTACAAAACAGAAGAATAAAAATCATATTTACAATTTTTATTCTTCTGCTTTGTGGTTCTATGAATGTATATCACATTTTTTTGTTTTTTATGAATAATAGAGTCTTAAAAAAATAGTAACAGTTTACAGGACTTTGAACTAAACAAATGAAATGTTATGAATAAAAATAAAAATAAAACATATTTTTTACTTCATGTTTGAAAAAAAACCAGTGAAAAAAGGGAGCCAAATTGAGAAAACCAGTATAATAATGCTTACTTTTTGAAGCGTTGTTAATTTTTTTCGCTCGTTTTTAAAACTAAAGAGTAATAAGATGCTACTGAAAAAGCTTATAAAACTTGAAAAAATGTATATGAAATCGGACATTTATTACCTTCAAAATAGTGTTAAATTTTATTTTGAATGAAAAAAACAAAAGAGTGAATTAGTTCTCGAATGACTAATTCACTATGAAAGAAATGATTACAGCCAAAATGACCAATGTGTTCAACCTAAAAAAAATTATAAAAGGGTTTTCAACAAAAATCAATAGTTTTTTGTTGAAGAGAATGGATCTTATTTTTGAAAAAATAAAGTATAACATGTTTAAAGCTTTTTATTCAGTCAAACAGAAAAAGAAACGTAAAATTTTATTTTCACTTTTCATAGTTAAATGTTGTGATATTTTTAATAAAGTATACTATATCACTGAGTATACTTGAAAAGGATAATAGAAAATATGGTTGTTTGTCACTATATGGAGGTTGTTTATAACAACAGATGTAAAATTTAAATCAAAGTCAATAGAATAAATGTGTATTTATTTTTTTAGTGATTGCAAATAAGTCAAAGGACTATAAATTGATATTGTTGTATAAGCTATTTATTAGGTAAAAAACAATGAAAGAGACACAAGAATTTTTTGTCTCTTTTTTTTATTGTTCATAGTTTTCAATTAGAAGCGAAACTTCTCTCTTTTGTAAGGTATATTTCTCTCTATATATATAATTACTAAAAAATAATATTTTTTTCAATAGAATTAAATAAAAAACTGAAAAAAATCTCTTTTTATAAATCAAACTCTTACATATCAAGTGAAAATAACAATAAAATAACAACTTTTTTAGTTCATAAAAAAGACAAAAAATTCTTGTGTCTTTTTTTATAGGAAAACTTTAATCAGGAGGAGATATGTTTGAAGAAATTTTATCAGTTAGCAGTAGGAATTAGTTTGCTAAGCGTGCTAGTAGGGTGCGGAACCAAAGAAATAAAACAAGCACAATCAACGCAAGAAACTATCAAAACAAGTTCAACTAAAATTAGTGAAAGTTTAAGTACGAATAAAACGTCTACATCTATTGAAGAAAAACAAAGTAATGGTGCAATTTCTAAAGATTTATCTAAAAATTGGTATGATAATCAAATACAAATAGATAACCAAGTATTGACTATGCCTATAGAATTAAAAGATTTGAATAAGTTAGGTTTTGAATTGAAATATTCAGATCCTTACGTATTAAACCCAAAAGATTCAGTTGCAGGAACACATTTAACAAATAAAAAAGGTAATACTATTTCTGGGACGTATTCAAATTTAACTGATAAAACAATTGATATTAAAGAGTCAAGTATGACATCTATTAATATAACGGATACTACAAATAAAGATTTAACAGTTTTCTTTCCGGGTGGTTTAACATGGGGGACTACTATCGAGAAGGTAAAGGAGATGTATGGAGAGCCCAAAGATGAATACACTGGAGATAGTGGTTTTGCAATTTTAACGTACCAAGAGGATACAGATCATTATGCAAAATTAACATTCTCAAATGGAAAACTAAAAGGGTATGAATTATATATCTAATCTTCAGATAGAGAATTGATTTATAAAGAAGGGGATGATTTTATGAAAAAAAGTATTGTTTTAAGTACAATAGTATTATTTTCTAGCCAGATACTTTTGCCAACTGTAGCTATAGCAGAAACTAATCAGCAAAATACGACTGATAGTAATAATCAAAATCAAGTAATGATACCTACCGATTCTTCTCAAGTAGAAGATGAAAATACTGTTTCAAGTGAAAAAGATAATAATATTTCAGAGGAAAGTTCTAAACATAATTCAGTAGTAACTCCTAGTGAAAATAATAAAACAGATCATTCTATATCTCTTGAAGAAAATACAAGTATTTCTAATGATACAACAGATAAAATTGTGAAAAATGAAGATGAAGACAGTAAAGTCGACAATTCTTTTAGTAATAATGAAGAGTTAAAATCTACTCAGGGAATTTCTCTGGGGAAAATACAAGTAGTAGATCAATATCAGACATATATTGATCCAATAACTGGTGTTAAACCAGGAGAGTTAACAGTTTCTGTACCTGTAACTGTAAGTGAAGAAGGTATATCTGATGCTTATATAGTCATTCCTTATGGTGGTTGTATTCCATCAATAGATAATCCTGTTTTTTCGAATTTTTCTATGAATAGTTCTATTTTTGAATACGTACAGAATACTGATATACCTTCTAATTCTATAGTATCTTCATATGAAAATGATGTTGTTAACAAAAGAATTATTGTAAGGCTTAAAGAAACTGTGACTTCTGTTGAAACAATTAATCTGAAATTTAAATTTAATGATGAATACATGGGGAAAATTCCTGTTAATCAAATAATCTGGAGTAATTTGTATGCTGAAATATATATACTAAATAACAAAATAGATCAAACAGATTCAGTCAATATTACATCATCAACAAGAGATGGTATGGGGCTAGCTTATAATTATATGAATCCTTCTGATCAGTATTATTCTGATGGAAGGATTTCAACTAGATTAAAATATGTTAATGATTTTAATCAATATTCAAAACTGGATGTATCTAAAGATAATCAAATGTATATAGAATTACCTACTGGATCAATAATAAATAATCAAGCTACGAAAAATTATTTTGATTTTAGTTCAGGACAAACTAATATTGAAGATAATAGTATTCCTGTGGGGTATACGAGGTATTATAGAAAATTAACAGACGATTCTAGTAGTTTTACTAACTGGCATTCTGGTGGAAATCCAAATAAAAATTCTATACTGTATGATTTTCAGTTTACTCCACCATCAACTATTAAAACAGGAGAGTATTTTTATGTAAATTTTGGTATGAAATATTTTAAATATAATTCTGAAAAAAAGGTGATTAGTAGTCAAGTTAAATATCAAAAAATTGATACTCCTGAATGGCAAATTAGTGGAACGGGAGGAGATCATAGTACAGGAACTTCTACAAATGCTACTGTTGTAATTAATGAACCAAATAGTGTTAGTAATGAAAATATTGCATTTGGGTGGAAAACATACGAACATGTGTGGACTACAAAAAATACAGGCAAGAAGCCTATTAAAGGAATGAAATTTGAAATTTTACAACAAAGTGATAGTTCAGCATTAGCCAATTTTAATTCTATAACCATTTATGGAACCAAAGCGAATAAAGATGTTGCTGATACTTACTATAAAACAGTTTTTGAAATTAAAAATACAGAAGGTAATACTAGGGAAGTTACTTCAAATCTATATAAAGGGACACATAATGTACCTATCCCTGATTTAATTTCTGGTGAATATATTAATAAAATTACTGTAATTCCAATGGGAGAAACAGGTACTTCTGAAGGTGTTTTTCTTCCATCTAATGGTTTTGCAATAGGATATACATGTAAAAATTGGACAAGTGGTAAATGGCCAAATGGAAGTACAATTGAACGAGAGAAAGTTTATGAAATAGATTTTGCTGCTAAAATGTATTATGAGGACGAAAGTAATCCACAGAATGTAATAGCAATTGAGAAAGATCAACCTATGGGAAAAGTATTTTATACTGCAGCGGCAACGCAAGCAAAAGCCCAGATTGTTAGTAGTAATTCTTTTGGAAAATCCCCAGGAGATACGGTTAACTATACTATTCAGGGATATAATGGTAGTTCAGCAACAGGTGTATTGAAAAATCCTAAAATAGCAATAGCGATTCCTAAAGTTTTAGAATTGAAAAATCCTAATGAATTAAAAACTTTTGAAGATAAAGTCAATAATAAAATATATAAAGAAAATGTAGTTGTAAAATTAATAAACACAGATGATGAATATAATTATTACAGTATAGAAAGCTCCGTGACAGTAGATAAGAATGGAGAAAAAGTTGCCTTCGAAATTCCGTTGGAATTTACTGTGAAAAATGGAGCTATGGAAGGTAATTATAAGATACCAGCAGTTGCTATTACTGGAAAAGATTTTTTACAGATAGATTCATATACTAATAATCTTTCATCAGAATTAGCAGAACTTTTAGGTTTGTCGAATGATGTTCCACACTCATATACAGCAACAGTTGAAAAAAACACGTCACTAACTATTGTTAGAAGTTCTAGATTATTTGGCAGAACGTTTGTACGGGAAAATAATTCAGCAAATTGGAGCAATACTTCGATTTTAAGTGTAAATCAAGAAGAAAAACCACAAATGAAAGTAGCTGTTTCCAATGAAGGAAATACAACTTTTAATAAAGCTAAAATATACAATGTACTGCCTTATGATGGAGATAAAAGAGGGTCTACAGGAAATATAGAATTTAAAGAAATATTACAGTCGAATACTAGTGCTAAAGTATACTATACAAATAAACCAGTTGATGAGTTGCCCGAATACGGAACAGATATTAATGCTTGGACAAGCGAAAAACTTGAAAGTTTAGGTTTTACTCTTGAAAAACCAAAAAATTTAAGTACTGTAACAGCAATATTTATAGATTTTGAAGAATCTCAAATATTGCCAAATTCTATATTTGAATCAATTTTAGAATTTTTTGTTCCAAAAGCAGAAAATCAGAAAGCTGTAAATCAATTTCAATACTCTGCACAAGAAGTAGGAACAGGTACTTTATTAAATGGTGTAAGTGAAAAAGTCGTATTCTCTACAGAAATAGCTAGTGTTTATTATGATAGTAATTTACCAAGTGTGTTAGTTCCAGGTATCTCGGATGCTACAAATATACCAGAAACTCAAAATATATTATTAAAACCGGATGGCTCTGGTGAAATTACTATACCTTCTATAATTCCAATATTACCAGGATATAATTTCGTTTCTTGGGAAGATGAAGAAGGAAATAGGTATAGTCCTAATGATAAGATACAATTCACTAAAAATAGTTCTAAAAAGAAAATTAACTTAAAAGCAATTTGGCAAGCTAAAAAAGTTAATGTGATATATAACGATAATTTTGGGGATACCCCAAGAGAAGTAACAAAAGAGTATAGGTTTGGAGATACAGTTCAATTATCTGATGTGACTATACCAATAAGAGAAGGATATACTTTTAAAGGTTGGAGTGAATCTAAAGTAGCTACTGTACCAGATTTCCTTGAAAATAGTAAAATTGATTTTGTGGATACAAAAGTAGTTTATGCTGTATGGGAAGCTAATGATTATACGATTAAGTTTGATGCAAATGGTGGAAAGGGAACAATGCCAGACCAAGTTATGAAATATGATCAAGCAGAAAATCTTACACAAAATGCATATATAAAAGAAGGATATATATTTAAAGGTTGGTCCACAGAGCCAAATGGTAATGTTAAGTATAAAGATAAAGAAGTGGTAAAAAATTTAGTTAGTAATGCAAATGGAGAAATCAGATTGTATGCAGTATGGCTTGAAGGCTTACAATTATCAGTTCCAGATTCGATAGGATTTGGCTCAAAAAAACTATCTAAAGAAGATAAGATTTATGGTGTGGAAGAAGTTTTAGGTAAAGAATTAACGGTTACTGATAATAGAGGTTCGAATAATACTTGGAAACTAGGAGTAAAATTATTACAACCTTTAACGAATGTTGATAACGGAAAACAATTACTTAACTCTTTGGTATACAAAAATAAGACTGGTGAACAACTATTAACTGATTCAGATACTCAAATAGTAGAAACTGAAAATACAACTGAAGATAATTTCACATGGAATATTTCTAAAACTTGGACAGAAAATTCAGGGTTGTTATTAAAAGTAGACTCTGGTAAAGCAAGTTTAGGTGAATATACAACAACGATTGAATGGACATTAAATGACACACCATAGAAAGGAATAGAAGCGATGAAAAAAATCTATCAATGGTTGTTAATGGGTGGCTTAATGGTTTTGACTTTTTGTTTAGGCATTACTACTTATGCAGAGTCTAAAACGAGTCATGCTGGAATTACCTTTACTGGTGATGGTTCGATTGAAGTCTCTGTAACTTTGCAAAAAAAGGATAAAGAAACAAAAGAAGTATTATCAGATGCGACGTTTGAACTACGAGATGAAAAAGGAACAGTAGTAGAAGTAGCTCAATCGATGACGACAGATGGAAAAGGAGAAATACACCTTACCCGATTGTTTCCAGGAAAATATATGTTTGTGGAAACAAAAAGTCCAAAGGGGTATCAACTAGATCAAACCCCAATCTCATTTGAAGTGGGATTTGATCAAACTTCTGTAAAGGTTACAGCTTATAATGAAAAAAGTAAAAAAACAGGTGGCACAACGCAATCAACAACACCTGTAGAGAGTACGAACAAAAATCAAAGTACAAGCAGTAAAAAGCCTGTAGCTCAAAAACAAGAAGTCGCTAAGAAAGCAAAAGGAAACCTACCAAAAACAGGTGTCAAAATGTCATCCGTTTGGATGATTCTAGGTATCCTTATTTTGGCAAGTACTATTTATGGGATGTATCGGAAATATATAACAAAGTAGCTAAACAAGTGGAATGAACAAATCTTAGATTTTGTTTATATAAATATTTTTTAGAAAGAAGGAGAAAATTTATGAAATCAATGAAATTGACTAGTGCATTAACAGTGGCTATGATTGCAGGAGGGATTGGATTCTCTTCAATTTCTGCAGATGCAGCACCACAAAACCAAAATTCTACAGGGAAAGTAACTTTTACTGCAGGAGACTTAACTTTGGATCAAGTGCCTGATTTTAATTTTGGGGCACAAGAAATAAAAGCTACAACGGAAACTTATGGTGCGCAAGACGAAAGTAAAGTACAAGTAACTGATTTACGAGGTTCTTCAGCTGGATGGAATTTAACAGTAACAGCAGGGAAATTAAAAACAGCTAGTATGAAAGAATTAGTAGGTGCACAAGTAACATTACATTCAGGGCAAGCTAATAATGATAACGGTGAGACAGTGACTGTAACAGATGGTATTTTAACACCAGATTCGGCAGTTAAAGTATTAGATGCAGCCAATGGTCAAGGAAACGGTGTATCAACTGGAACATGGGCAGCAAACACAGGAGTAACGTTAGAAGTTCCTGGGACATCTGCAAAATCAGCAGAACAATATACTGCCGATTTAACTTGGACATTAACGGATGCGCCAGCACCATAAATAATAAAAAAAAGTGGGAAGCGATTTGCTTCCCTTTTTTCAAAGGAAAATGGGTGTATTTAGCAGAGAAAAGCAAGTAAACGGAGTAAAGAATATGTATGAAACACGAAACATAGGTGATGAAAAAGTTCTTCAGGATAAGAACAAAATTAAAGCGACACGAATAGAATTATTACGTTTGATGGCATTAGATGATGAATGGCATAGAGATGAAACCAGTGAATTATATAAGAAAATTATGGCGTGTAGTGAAGAATTACGACGATTAACTTCTGATAAGCGAAAAATTCGTAGAATGAGCCAAGAAGAATATATGCGTTTACGAGCATTGGAGTATACACTCCATGAGATTGCGGATTATTATGGTGTCTCTGTATCTTATTTAAATAAATGGCGTCAAAACAAAGGGATAATCGTATAACTAATGAAAGAAGGGATGAACTGTGAAAAAAAGATGGCAACAAGTACAATCAATTATTCTTTCCTATCTTGCAACAATTATAGGATTACCTGTAATCTATTCTTTGGACCAACAACTGCCTATATTTAGTGGTTTTACAGATACTTGGTGGCAAACAATTGTTTATACATTACCCATGATTTTAGTAGTTGGACTAATTAAAATGATTAGAAAGGATGAAAGAGTATGAAACAAATAGCAGTATACATAGGAGTAGGAATCATTTCGCTACTCAGTTTAATAGGTTTTTCCCTTACGGGAGTAGCGACAGAAAATCAAGCAGATTTTTCAGTGAATGCAGAACAATCTGCGTATCAAGTGGATAAAAGCAAAACATATTTTGATTTGTCGTTACCTGTGAATGAATCTGTCCCTTTGGTTATACATGTAACAAACAATTCGGAGGAAGCAATTGAAGTGGCAGGGGAATTGAGTCCAGCAACCACCAATATTAATGGTGTAGTGGAATATGGCAAGACTCAAAATCAACTTACTTCGAGTGTCCCTTTTGATATTACGAAAGTTGCTTCTTTTGAAAAAGAAAAGCAGACAATTGCCCCTAAACAGACGGTAGATTTTGTAGTAAATGTTTCTGTTCCGACTAAAGATTATGCAGGCATTGTGGCGGGAGGAATTACTCTTCGGGATGTTACAGAAGAAAAGACTTCAGATGAAACAAAAGGGATGTTTAAAAATAAATTTGCCTATGCTATTGCGTTACTTGTCCATGGAGATAAAACACCTGTAGAAAATGCCGTTACGTTAAAAGAAGTAACCCCTACACAGGTAAATAGTCGGAATGTAGTTAGTGCAGCAATTGAAAATAAAACTGCAAACTATATTAATAAAGTATCGATTGAAGCAAGTGTAACAGATGCCAGTGAAAAAGAAGTGTTAAGTGAAAAGAAAGAAGACATGCAAATAGCGCCTAGTAGTCTGTTTCAGTTTCCCATTTATTATGAAAAACAAGCAATGAAGGCAGGAAAGTATACGTTAAAAATGACCGTAAGGTCAGAAAAGCAAGAATGGCAATTAAAAGAATCATTTACAATTACAGAAGAAAAAGCTACTGCATTGAATAAAACAGATGTTTCAGAGAAAGAGGAAAGCAGAAACGTTCAGTGGTTAGTACTTGGTTTAGTAGGAATTATTTTCTTACTGTTGATTATTCTTATAGTTGTATCGAAAAAGAAGCGATAAGTAATTTTTAATGATTCGTTGGAGAATTCAGTGTATATTCTAAAGTTTCGTAAATATATTATTAAATGTTTAGCTAAATAGGCCACCATTCCTATTTATACAAGAATGGTGGCCTATTTTATTATAGCTATTTATTAGTAAGTATTACATATTTTCAAAACTTGTTAATCTTCTGTTATCTTATTTTATAAGACCATAAGCTATAGCAAGTGCAGGGAATAAGTTGTTTAAAAAGTGTATGGATATGCTTACTCTTAATTCTTTTGTTTTGTAGTAAGAAACTGAGAGGATAATCCCCATGAAGAAATACATTCCAAAGCTGATAAAATTTGTAGGGCCATGAATAATCCCAAATAAAAAAGAACTGATTAATATTGCTAATAGGGCATTATTTTCTACAAGATACCCTATGATACCTCCTCTAAATACAATTTCTTCCATAATTGGTGCAGCAATTCCTAACAATAAAACCACTAAAACAGGAGATACTCCACTAAATAATTTAATAAGAGTCGAATCATTTGCTGTAGTTGTGTGTCCTTGCATATTTAATAACAATGTTCCACCAATAGCTATGCCTCGATCTATTAATGTTGCTACTAAAATAATCAAAATATTTTTTTTAGTAAGAAATGGATGATTTGTTTTTATAATGTTCATTCTTTTAGCTAAGTAGATTAAAAAAAGAATATTAATAACAACAAGTATGACTGTAACAAGTGTCGAGGAAATATTTAAGTTTTTTTCTCCTGCATCTAAAGATGATTGTTTTATTACTCCAAAAGCAGTGATTCCAATTTGACTAATTATAAATAATATGAAAATTGAAAATATTCTTTTTGCATAGTTCATATAATCACTCCTATTAAAACCAATGTTCGTTTTTTCTATTGATTCTTAAATTTAACAGCTGTACCATATGCTACAACTGACTGCATGTCATTACTAATAGATCCAGAGTCGAAACGCATAGCAATAATAGCGTCGGCCCCAATATTTTTTTCTTCTTCTTTTAAACGGTCCATTGCTATTTTTCGTGCTTCTTGTTGCATTTCTGTATACGCTTTGATTTCTCCGCCCACTAAATTTTTTAATCCTGCGCCAATATTTTTTACAATATTTTTAGAATGTGTTGTTACACCAAATACTACATCAAGTGTTTCGTATTCTACACCATATAATTTTTCTGAAGTTGTTATGAGCATATTAAAAAACCTCTTTCAAAATTTTATATTATAAATATAGCATATGAAAGAGAGGAAAAAAACTTACAATATTGTTATTTTATAACTTAAAGTAACTGACTAAAATTGATTAGATATAATAAATATTGATCTTATCAATAAATATAACTGTTGTTTTTTTATAGAAGAGAATTAATATAGGCATTCTAAGGATATGAAAAGTATTTAAATTTATTGAATTTCTGATAAAATAAATTTTGGTAATAACCACTTTGCCAATAGTAGTAGTGTCATGAATTTAACCCTCGATTTTAAGTGGTTATTGCCTTTATTCTTATAGAGTGAAATTTTTTATAACTTCTTTATTTTTTTAGCCATTGATAAATTCCTACCAAGATAGAGGCTACATAAAAAAGGCAAATACTTAAAAAGAGTATATTCATGATTTCCTCTTAGTTAAATAAAAGTCATGAATGAGTGTACCAAGATTTTTTAGAGAAGTTAAGATTGAAATGGGAAAGTAAATACGATAAAATTTTTATAGACTGTTACGTTGAAATTGTTCTTCAGAAACTATTTCTTCCATACCACCTACTAGCTAGGTGGTTTTAATCATTATTTTCGGAGGTTATGTTTTGGCCAAAAAAAGTAAAGATTTAATAGATATCGGATCCTTTGTGCATTGTCAATCTGTCATGGGACAAACGCTCAAAGGAAAAATTGAAGTGATAAATCAATATACAGTGATTGTTTTTGATGGAGAATTTCGTCATGTGGTCACGAAAAAACAGTTGAAAGAATTAGGCTATTCTTTGCCAAATAAAAGAAAAAAATAAGCAGAGAGGGATTCCTTTCTGCTTATTTTTTCGCTCGTATAGATTGTTGATCAAAGTCGAAAAACGCTCCTTCACAGTCGAGAGTTACCTTCTTTTTATCTGAAGATATTTCAGAAATTACTCCATGTAACCCTCCAATAGTCACAACAGCGTCTCCTGGTTGTAAATTGTTTAAAAAATCTTGTCGTTCTTTTTGTTGCTTTTTTTGTGTACGAAACAGATAAAAATACATAGCAACAATAACTAGCAGCATGATAAGCATCGGTTTCATTTCTCCTTGTTAATTTGAAAAATTTATATATAGACATCAAGGTTATTTTATAAAAAGAAAGTATTGATGGCAATATTTGTTTCGAATGAAATGGTACAATAATCAGGTAAAAACAATTGAAATTGATGGATACCAACTTGCAAAAATGTTAGGGAAATTCCTTTGTTTTAACATTTACAAAACTATACCAATAGTTCTATAATTTCTATATAGAAGACGTTTTCTAATTTTTATTTTTCGAGGTGAACATTCATGAAAAAGAAATTAGTTAAAGGCTTAGTTATTTGTGGGATGATTGGGATTGGTTTTACAGAATCAGGAACAAATGTAGAAGCTGCTACGTATTACGGAAATGGTGTGTATTGTAATAAGCAAAAATGTTGGGTAAATTGGGGACAAGCTTGGTCAGAAGGAGTTAAACGTTGGGGAGATAATTTGTTTGGTAGTTTTAGTGGAGGAAGGATTTAAATGATTGATATTGAGGAAACAAAAAAAATAATTCATGAACTATATAATAGTTTAATGAAGCGTGATAAGACCAAAGCTATATTAGATATTACAGATGTTTTACTGCAAGTCTATAAAAAAATAGATAGTGAAAAATATCCAGAAATATTAATAAATAAAATGGTGAATTATATCTATATTGTTGGATTTGACAATAAAATTCATTTTTTAGGAAATGATGAAAAGTTATTAATTGAATTGGGAGATATATCTAAAAAGGCTGGAATTAATAGTAAATATAAAGCTAATTTCACAGACAAGTCTCAATTCTATAGTTATTCTGAAAAAGTACCTATTAGGTAGTAATGGTTCTGCGTTCAACCAAATAATTACAAAATCTTGTTGTCCTAGACAACTTTGTAGTTATTTACTCTGATATTGGAATTTAGTTGTGGATGAAAATTTATAGGTATGCAAATTTTTTTACAAAGGTATGATAATAAAGAGATGAAGAAATCGATATTTTTTAAAATTATTATGGTAGTAGTTATATATGTAGTTTTTTTAATTAGTAATATAGGTATAGAATATATACCTATAGAAGATCCGTCTATTTTAAAATCCGTTTTACAATTTGGTTTTAACTGTATTTTAGCGTGGATTTCATATTTATTAGTAAGAACGTTTAAGTTAACTAATGATAGATTGTTAACTAGTAAAATTACAAATATCTGGCTAGCGATATTAGGAATAATTCTAGTGCTGTTTTTATTGATAGTAATAAATATTCCAAAAAATACTGAAGATATCTTCAGTGGAGGACTAAATTTATTAGTAAATTCTTTTTTTGTAGCTATTGCAGCAGCTGTATTTGAAGAATTTTTAGTTAGATTATTAGCATTTTCATCATTTTTAGAAATATTTAAAAAAAATAAGTATTCTTTAGTTTTTGCTTCAATAGCGTCTTCCTTTTTATTTGGAGTATTGCACATTTCTAATTTAACAACGCAATCTTTTGAAGCAACCATGCAGCAAATTTTTTATGCAACAGTTTTAGGCTTATGCTTCTCTGTAATCCGAATTCGATTTAATGGATTAAAATATGTTATTTTCTTGCATTTTTTAATCGATTTTCAGCCAACAATAATTGACAAAGGAACTGCGGCATCGTCTTGGGAACAAATATTTTTAGTATTTATACCAATTGCGATTGTGTCTATTATTTGCTTAATTCAATTAAATAAAGATAATAAGAATTTGAATTATTTGTTTTAAAAAGGACAAAGTTGTATAAAAGATAGGAAAAGCTGAAAGCTTCAAGGGAAATTGAAAAAATGGTTGGGTGTAGCATGAGCCCTAGGCTCCTAGATAGGAAGGATTAGTTTAAAATGGATAAACAACAAGAATTACTAGATTTACTTAGTAAAGCGTATAATGATCCTAAAATAAATGAATATGAGGGGTTAAAAGATAAGTTATTTGAATGTGCCAAAAGATTGACAACTAATGAAACAAATATCGGTGAAGTCTGTTATAAATTAAGTACAATTAATAGTGAGTATTTAGCAAGATATCATTATGAAATGCCTAAATCAATTATTGAATTGCAAAAATTTGTGACTAAAGAGGGCCAAAAATATAGAGGCTGGGCGTCTATCGGTATTTGGAGTTAAACAATCGTTTTTTTAGGAGAGTTTATGGACATCAAGAAAAAAGAAGCGTTGGAAAAGATTATTCAATTAACAAATAATGCATTAGCGAATCCACAGATTTATTCAGATAAAAACTTAAATAATCTTTTATTAAGAATAAGAAAAGAAGCTCTATCAGGAGAAGTATTCTATGATTTAAAAAAGAATTACAACCAACAATTAGTGGATTTACGTTAAGAAATAATTTCCAAACGCCTAGTGAACTGTTAGAATTATTAACTTTGATACAAACACCTAAAGGATGGTCAGGATTTTAATTAATTATAAGCTAGCATGTATTACACAAAAACTCACTGTTGATTAGAGCAGTGAGTTTTTTAGTTGTTTTTTGACTAGAATCTTAAAATATAGGTTGAATTTAACTATACGGTTAATTTGAGAGAGCAATTCTAAGCCATTTTCACAAATATTGATTGGTAGTTATGCAATGAAGATGTTTTAACGTTCGCTTTTACATGATTAAATGGTGATCTACAGGTGGAAATAATAAAAAAATTTCTATTTAAATACGAATGATTTTTTATACCAGGAACATGGCCAAATCAGAAAAAGCGAATAATTAGTTTCAATTTGCTCAACTGGCCTTCGACGTTTTAGTTTGGTACCCCTCTCTTCGTTCAGTCCAACCAAACTAAAAGTTTTCAGGTATACAATAAATCTAGCACTTGATTATAAGAACGTTTGTTCGTATAATGTTCAAGTAAGGAGAGTGTTCAAAATGGTAAGAATAACGAAAAAAGAATTCAAACCATACAATGATTACGTCGATAGACCCTTTGAATTGAAGTGGCCAACAGCCTTTCCTTTAGGGGAATTACAAGCAGCAATCAAAGAGACGAATGATTATCATTCAAGAGAAATTGAACGTTTACCCCAGCAGTCACAGGGTCAAATAGAACACTTGCTAAGTCGTTCAATCAAACAGAATAAGGTTCTAGAAATTCAGCTTAATTCCTTAGATGAATATGAGCGTGTAAAACCTTCTATACGTGGTGTATTTCGTGGCATGGCTGAATTCGATGTCGTTCTCATTGGAGATCAGCAAATCGATTTTTACGACATTAGGCATATACAAATACATGATTTTTATAAATGGTCGGAAAACGAACCCGAAAAACCGATAGACAATCCTTTTTCAGAAGTAGAGTTTACTGGATTAACAGAAGAAGAAAACAGCGCCATCGATGCTTTTATTGATGAATACTACAGTGACGGAGATTTTTATGAAGACGTATGATTATCAAGGATCAGTGATCAAAGAAGATAACAAAATAGCTAGTATTGCTTATGTCCAATGTGTGTGTGGCTGTTTGGCAAGCAGAGTGTCGAGTAATTCTGATAAGTATAAATGTTCCTGGTGTAAGCGGACGTACACTCTTAGGTCAGTTAAATAAATTACTGAAGATTTAACTACTGTGCAGGTGGAGTTAAAAGTTATGCTATACTTATTGAGGCAACTGCCCCGTGAGGGGGTGTTTTCATGTTCGAGAAATTAATTTCGCTGGTTATCGCCCCACTTTTAGTGGGTCTTGTACTCTTACTTGTTGATCGATGGTTAGACGATTAGTAGATAACCAAAGCAGTTGCTTCTAATCCCAACGCTGAGTCGCAACAGCGCAAAAAAATCCCTCCTATTGCACTAGGAGGGATTTTTGGTGTTTCATGTTCGATTAATTTCGCTTCGCACCTATAGTATAACATATTATTTAAGGAGGTCAAACCAAAAAGAAGCTGGAATGTCCTTACCTTATTGCTTAGAGTTTGATAAAATATTACTGCAAACGCATTAATAAAATGAGAAAGGAAAATTACCCACCATGCCTAGAAAAACCTTTGTGTATCCACACCCTATCAACACATACATTATCAAGCAACTAGGGATTACTGTTGAAGAATTTTGTGAATTACACGCTTTCTCTCAAGGAACTGTTTCTTCTTGGATTACTCGCAACAAAAAAATTGAAACTCTTCCTATCTCATTTATTTATTCTCTTTCTTTATCAGCCAGCAAGACTATGGATCAGGTCTATTCAGACCTTCTAAAACTGCAAGACGATTATTTGCTACACTTAGAACGTCACAGACGTACTAAAAAAATTATTGAATAACACTCCTTTACAATAAATTATTTTTTACTATTTTAGGGGTCACTGGAACATCCGTACATTAAAATAATATTGTGTCATTACAATATAACGATACTACAATATTGTAAAATCATGAATACACGCCCACACAATATTGTAATATTAAAAATTTATGCTATTATAATATTGAAATATCACAATATCGTGATATAATAATAGCATAACATTACAAGGAGGACATTATTATGGCACGAATAATTTCAGTCGCAAACCAAAAAGGCGGTGTTTCAAAGACAACGACTAGCATTAACCTTGGAGCGGCATTACATTTTACTTTTAACAAAAGAGTTCTTGTAATTGACATGGACCCACAAGGAAATGCTACTGATAATTTTGGATTTGATATTGATGGTACGAATATTCCAACAATTTATGAAGTATTAAAAGATGAAGCTTCGATTACTGAATCTATTTTAAATTACAAAGGAATCGAGGTAATACCTGCTGATATTGCTCTTTCTTCAGCAGAGCGTGAATTTACTCAAGTTGGTAGTGAACATAGACTTAAAAGAGTTCTTCAACCAATTGAAGAAAACTATGATTATATTATTATTGATTGCCCTCCTAGCTTGGGTATATTAACAGTAAATGCGTTTACTGTCTCTGATGAAATTATTATTCCTGTAGAAGCGGCATATTTTTCACTAAAAGGATTAGTTAAATTGAATGAAACAATCGAGACTGTTAAAGAATACACCAATGAGAACTTAATCATACGAGGAGTTCTTTTCACAAAATATAATGAAAGATTTAATATTTCAAAAGAAATGAATAAAACAGCAAATCAAATTTCCGACGCGCTTCACGTAAACATTTTTGATACTTACATTAGACGTACTATCACTGTTGATGAAGCTCAAGCAGCAGGTTCTGACTTAATCAGCTTTAATAAGACTTCAACTGCTGAAGACGATTATATCCAGTTTACAAAAGAATTTTTAGAGAAAGTTGGAGATTTAAATGAGTAATAATAGAGGGAAATCAGCTGCTGAACGTCTTCTTGGTGCAGGAAAAGAAGATTCAAATTTATCTACCTCAACTACTTCTAATAATAAAGAACTAAAAACTACACAAGAAAACATTGTCCTAAATAAAAAAAATATTGAAAAATTAATTAAACAACAAGGTAACAGTAAAAGAAGTGCTGATAGTATTCGAATTAATCCAATACTTGCAAATGCATTAAAATACTGGACTTCAATTGCTGAACCAGAAAAAAGTAAACCTGACGTTATTGAAGAAACACTTTTGAAAGCTATTCCTGAAGAATATCTAATACAAGGATATACAATGGCAAAAAAACAAAATAAAATTTGATAATATTGTGATTCTACGATATTACAGTATTAAACATCAACAATATTATAATATTGTTGATGTTTTTTGTTTACAAACGTTGTTATATCAACAATCAATATAGTAAGATTGCAATATTAATATATCGTAATATCACAATCTTACTATATTGTGATATTACGATATATTAGATGTGTTGTAAAATACTGATATATCAGCATTTGCAAGGGAAATAAAAGTAGGTTAAACTATAAATTAATAAAAACAAAGAGGTAAAGTTATGAACGATTTTCAATTTTATAAATCTAAAGAAATTTATAGAGAAAAATACTATCAGATGCCAAAAGTCTTTTTCACAAATGAACTCTATAAATCTTTATCCAATGATGCAAAAATTGCATACATGCTTTTAAAAGATCGGTTTGATAGTTCCGTTAAAAACAATTGGGTAGATAATGAAGACAATATTTATTTTATCTATACAGTTGCCGAATTAATGACACTGCTAAATTGCAGAGAAGGAAAAGTTTCAAAAATAAAAAAAGAACTGGAAGCAGTTAATCTTCTTAAACAAAAAAAAGGGAGAGTAAAGAAAATTAATGGAAAAATAGAAACTACACCTAACCTTCTATATCTAGGAAAACCTATCGTTACTTCCGAAGATGTTTTCAAAATTAATGAAGAACAAAACAATGTTAATCCTGTAATTGCGAAAATCGCAAATACAGAAAAAGTCAATGATATCAACGAAAATCCTGTAATTGCGAAAATCGCAAATACAGAAAAAGTCAATAATATCAAGGATAATTCTGTAATTGCGAAAATCGCAGACAATCTATTCTATACTTCTTATTTAGATACATTAGATACATTAGATACTAAAAAAGAAGAACTGCAACAACAATTATTGCTCGATCAGTTTCCAGAAGTTCAAGAGAACACCTTTCTTAACAAAGATAGCTTAAAAATTATTGCTGCGTTCTCTAATACTATTCAAGAAGCTCATGAAAAAGTTGGCACAATTATTCGAGCTAAAACTAAAGCTGAAAAAGACTATAACGTTGTTTTGATTGGAGAAGATTATCAAGAAGAAATTGACAAATGTTTACGAAGAGTGATGCATAAAATTAAAACCGATTCTACTGTTACAAGTCCTAAAGGGCTATTTTATAAGTCTTTTTACAATTTATTCGTTGAATGTACAATTGAGAAAAAGAACCTGTTAAATCAAAATAAAATTGAAAATAGACCACAAATAGCTACACACAATTGGGTTGAAAAACAATAAAAAACTCAGCAAATTCCCTAACGTGTGCAGCTATCAGAGATAATTTTACTGAGTTTTTTTATTAATCTAATGTTTTCATTGCAAACTTAGGATAATCGGTTCTGTTGCAAAGTTTTAAATAAAGAATAAAATCCCTTACGGTATCTATGATTTAAGCTGGGATTCCCAATAATACCTTGATTTCAGTACAGACCGAAAACCCGAAGAGAGTGCCTTCTTTTCGGGTTTTCTTATATAATCCTCGAATGGCTTCCATGCCTTTAATCGTGGTAGAGGCAGTGCGTAAACTTTGATAGAATTTATTGCGTCTCTTTACTGAACGATGGTCTTGTTCAATCAAATTATTCAGGTATTTAATGGTACGATGTTCTGTCCCTTGATAAAAGCCGTATTCTTTTAGTTTCTTAAAGGCACTTGTAATAGAGGGGGCTTTATCTGTGACTACAACCTTCGGTTCATCAAACTGCTTCACTAACCGCTTAAGAAAAGCATAGGCTGCTTGTGTGTCCCGTTTTTTACGTAACCAAATATCCAAGGTTAAACCATCTGCATCGATGGCTCGATACAAATAATGCCATTTTCCTTTAATTTTGATGTACGTTTCATCCATTTTCCATGAATAAAAGGATTTTTTATTTTTCTTTTTCCAAATTTGATAGAGTAGTTTGCCATATTCTTGCACCCAACGATAAATCGTCGTATGAGAAACGTTAATGCCACGATCATATAAGATTTCTTGAACTTCACGATAGCTAAGGTTATAACGAAGATAGTAGCCCACGGCTACAATAATCACATCCTGCTGAAATTGCTTTCCTTTAAAATGACTCATCGTCATTCCTCCTGCTATCTTTTTCTATTATTCTACCTTATCTGATAGTAGATTTAAAACTTTGCAACAGAACCGGAATTTCAGTTTTGTAGTGTTTTAGAATCATAGCAACACAAGCAACACCACAATCTTTTTCGTCTTGTTGGTAGATAATTTTTTTCATATTTTCCTCTCATTTATTTTACTTATTATTTTACTATATTGAGATAATTTTGATAACTTTTTTCATAAAAAAATATTGACAGAATATTTAGACTTTGGTTTAATAAAAGCGGAAAGAAAACGTTTTCTTAAAAAGTTTGAATAGCTAGGAGGGACTTTTTATGAAAAAATATAAAGTGTTAACTGAAAAAGAAATGAAACAAACTGTTGGTGGGGGTTGGGCTGATTTTTTAGGAGGTCTTTTAGGCGGATTAGCTCCAACACGTACTGCTGAGCAATTGAATGGTTCAGATTATGCAAGATTTAAAGCTCGTAACTGTGGACCTTATGGTCAAGGCGGGACCCCTAATTCATGTAATTGATAGAAAGTAGATGGTTATTGTATGAAAACTTTATATAAGAAAAAAATAGCTGAAGTTTGGGAAATTAGTAAGACGAACAAACAGCCAGAATGGGTTAAACAAGCTTTTGCTAAAAATTATTTAAGATGGTCTTCTGATAACAAATTAATCATTTTAATGAGTGCGTTAGAGCCTTCGGTAACCACTAATATAAAGTTTGGAATGGTTGGTTCCGTTGGTGGAGGGTTTGCTGGATATGCAATGTATTCTGTAGGTGATATAGGTGATTATTTAGACGTTACTAATCACAAATTAGTTTCTAAAAAAAGTTTTAACAAACATTATTTAATACAAAATCAAGACTAGTCTTATTATATAAGGTTTCATCAATGAATAAAAGTGTATTACCGCAATACACTTTTATTATTTTAAGGAGATAAGCTATGAATATGTTGATGAACATGCTAATTTTTTTTAATTTTGTAACTTTTTTGTATATTTTAATAGGAGTAGATATTAATTATAAACATGCTAAAAATGTGTATATTTTCTTTTTTAGTGTATTTATTCTGATGATTTGTACAATAATAGTGCCGATGAATTTAACATGGTTAACTAATTTATTGGGCTTATTAAGTATAATTGCTATTATTTGTTTATATGTAATTTTAAAAAAGAAATCCGATTTCACAAAAACAAACCAAGGAATGTTTTTATTATTTTTTGTTACACAAAGTTTGTATATCTTATTGGATTTATTTAGTTAGTAAAAAATGGAACATGAAAGTATTTGTTATGATTATTGAAAAGTTGTAAAATAATTTTTTGGAGAAATTATTATGAAGAAGAAAAGTAAATTTCGTTTTTTGATTAGTTGTGTTTTAGGCATACTTTTATTGCTTCTAGGTGGAACGATCAATCAAAAGTCTATTGATGAAAAATACAAATTGTGAGTGATAACTTCTGTTTTTATGTTATTTAACCGTCTAGTTAACATA